>QHSU01000087.1 GCA_003220535.1 Candidatus Rokuibacteriota bacterium | reverse complement strand
CCGTAGGCGGTCGAGGCCGAGAAGCTCGCCGAGGAGGCCTCAGGGAAGTACCGCGTCGGCACCGCGATCTCGGCGATCCGGAAGCCGGACGCCACGACCTGCGCGACGATCTCCTGGTCGAAGACGAAGCCGTCCGAGTTCAGCGCGAAGTTCACGGACTCCAGCACCTCCCGGCGGAAGGCGCGGTAGCCCGTGTGAAACTCGGAGAGCGACAGACCGAACACCCGGTTCTCGAGGTTCGTGAGGAAGCGGTTCGAGAAATACTTCCACCAGGGCATCCCCTGGGCCAGCGCCGAACCGCTCTTGAGTCGCGAGCCGAGCACGACGTCGGCCTCCCCACGGACGATCGGTTCGATGATCTGCGGGACGAGACGCGGATCGTACTGATAGTCGGGGTGCACCATGACCACGATGTCTGCCCCCGCCCGCAGCGCCTCCGCGTAGCACGTCTTCTGGTTCGCGCCATAACCGTAGTTCCGGTTGTGGACGAAGATCTCGAGGCCGAGCTGCCGGGCGACCTCGAGCGTTCCATCGGTGGACCCGTCGTCCACCAGGATCACGAGGCTGACCGTGTCCTTCGGCAGCTCCTCGTATGTGAGACGGAGCGTACGCCCCGCGTTGTAGGCCGGCATCACGACGACGACCTTCTCCGACGTGCGCATGGCGCCATGTGACTGCACCGTCGATGCCAGCTTCGCGGGTCGTCGAGATCTCGCGCACTTGCGCCGCGCGGCCGAGGTATCCGGATTTTTCCGATACAAAAATTGGTCCCCGGACATGACGAGAATTGTCAGCGACGGGCGGCTGGTCGATAATGTCGTCGCGCATGCGCGATGACTTCTCCCTGACCGCCGAGCAGCGTGAGATGCGCGACCTCGTGCGCACGATCGCACGTGACCGCATCGCACCGCTGGCCGCCCACGTGGACGAGGCCGAAGTTTATCCGGCCGAGCCGCTCAAGCGGCTCGGCGAGCAAGGGCTGATGGGGCTCTACATCCCCGAGGCCTACGGCGGCACCGACATGGGGACGCTCGCGTTCTGCCTCGCCGTCGAGGAGATCGCCTGGGCGTGCGCGGCCACCGCCACCATCTATCTCGTCCAGTACGCGGGCGGCTGGCCGATCGTCGCGGCCGGCACGGAGGCGCAGAAGCGGCGCTATCTGCCGCGCCTCGCGTCGGGCGAGATCACCGCCGCCTTCTCGCTCTCGGAGCCCGGCGCCGGCTCCGACGCGGCCTCGCTCTCGACGCGGGCCGTCCGCAAGGGCGACCGCTACGTCCTGAACGGGGTCAAGCTCTGGGTGAGCAACGGGAGCAAGGCGTCGGTCATCACCCTGTTCGCGACGGTGGATCCCGGCCGCGGCAAGGGCGGCGTGACGGCCTTTCTCGTGGAGCCGACGTTCCCCGGGTTTGCCCTCGGCAAACTCGAGCGGAAGATGGGGATCCGCGGATCGCCGACCGTGGCGTTGCATCTGACCGACTGCGAGGTGCCGGTCGAGCATCGGCTGGGCGAGGAAGGCGAGGGCTACAAGCTCGCGCTCCGCGTCCTCGACGGCTCACGGCCGGCGGTCGGCGCCGAAGCGGTGGGCATCGCCCAGGCCGCGCTCGACGCCGCGGTGGCTTACGCGAAGGAGCGCCAGCAGTTCGGCCAGCCGATCGCCGCGTTCCAGGGCATCCAGTTCATGCTGGCCGACATGGCGATGCAGGTGCACGGCGCGCGGCTGCTCGTCCATCACGCGGCCTCGCTCGTCGATCGCGGAGCCGTGACGACGGTCCTCGAGTCGTCCCTGGCGAAGTGCTTCGCCGCCGACGCCGCGATGAAGGTCACGACCGACGCCGTGCAGATCTTCGGCGGCTACGGCTACACCCGCGAATACCCCGTGGAGCGGTTCATGCGCGACGCGAAGATCACCCAGATCTACGAAGGCACGAACCAGATCCAGCGCCTGGTCATCGCCCGCGAGCTCATCCGCCGATGACGTCCAGCTCGAGGCCGCTGGCCCCGCACGAGGTCGCTCGCCTGCTGGAGAGCGCGGCCGCGACGATCCGCGCCGAGTTCGCCTCGCTGCCCGACGACGTCCTCGCCTGGCACCCGGCGCCCGGCGAGTGGTGCGCCAAGGAAGTGCTCGGGCATCTCATCGAGAGCGAGCGCCGTGGCTTCGCCGGGCGGGTCCGCATCATCCTCGCGAGCGACGAGCCGACGCTCCAGACCTGGGATCAAGGCGAGGTCGCCGGCGCGCGGCGCGACTGCGAGCGCGCCGCCACGGCGCTGGCCGACGAGTTCGCGGCGCTCCGTGGAGAGAGCGTCGCCCTCGTGACCGGCCTCGGCGCCGCCGAGCTCGGGCGCGGCGGGCGACACCCGAAGGTCGGCCACCTTCGCGTGGGCGACTTGCTCCACGAGTGGGTCCACCACGATCGGAATCACCTCCGCCAGATGCTGGCGAACCTCCAGGCGTACGCGTGGCCGCACATGGGCAACGCTCGACGCTTCTCGGGGGAATAGCCGCGGAGCCGGGACCGGTCGCGAGCGGGAATTTGACGACGACGGGCTCGGGGTGATAGGTGTCTAGACATCCTGACAGCGGGAGGTCGCTCGTTTGAACTACCGTCCCGGCATTCCCCGGTATCTGCAGATCGCCGACGCCATCCGCCACGAGCTCCGCGACGAGGGCGAACGCATCGCGTCGGAGCACGCGCTCTGCGAGCGCTTCAAGGTGAGCCGCCCGACGATCCGCCAGGCGCTCGATGTGCTCGTGCAGGAAGGGCGACTCTACCGCCACGCCGGCCGCGGGACCTTCGCGACGCCCGCCGCCGGGGGCGACCGCAAGCTCCGGGTGATCGGCTCGGTGGGCGACATGATGGCGATGGGCAACGAGACCTGGTTCAAGTTCGTGTCGCGCGAGGTGGTGCTCCTGCCGGCGAACATCGCGCAGGCGCTCCGCCTGCCGCCGCGCTCCTCGGCCTACTGCATCGTCGGGGTGCGCCACGCCGAGACCGGGCCCTTCCAGCACGTGACCGCCTACATGCCGCTGACGATCGGCACCGCGCTGTCCGACGAGGATCTCTCCAAGACCTCGTTGATCGGCGCCATCGAGCGCATCCTCGGCCTGCCGATCAAGCTCATGGAGCAGGTCGTGGACGCGGCGCTCGCGCCCCGCCAGATCGCCGAGCTCCTCCAGATCCGTGCCCGCTCGCCGTTGCTCTTCTTCGAGCGCACCTACTTCGCGTCGAGCGGTGAGCCCGTCGAGCACGCCATCTCCTGGCAGACGGGCCGCCGGTATCCCTATCGCATCGTGCTCTCGCGCGCGGAGCGGCGGAGCTGACGACGGTGCCGGCTTGCTCCTGCGTCGGGCCACCCTCGGCGGCGCCGGCCTCGCGGTCCCCGCTGCAGTAATGCCCTACCGCGTCGGGTTCGACGTCGGCGGAACGTTCACCGACTTCGTGCTCCAGTCGCCGTCCGGCGAGCTCACCGCCGGCAAGCGGCTCACGACGTATCCCGACCCGTCCGAGGCGTGTCTGGCCGGCCTCGACGAGCTGATCGCGCAGGGCGGCGTGCCGTGGAGCGAGGTGGCGCAGGCGATCCACGGCACCACGCTCGGCTCCAACATCGTCATCGAGCGCAAGGCGCGCGGCGTGGGGCTCTTGACGACGCGGGGCTTCCGCGACGTGCTCGTCATCGGGCGCGAGAAGCGCTACCAGGTCTACGACCTGCAGATCGAGAAGCCCGCGCCCCTGATCCCGCGCCGACTGATCGGGGAAGTGACCGAGCGGATCCTGGCCGACGGCACCGTGAGAACACCACTCGACGAGGCCGACGCCCGGCGGGCGATCCGGGAGCTGGCCGCCCGTGGGACGACCACGCTCGCCATCTGCTTGCTGCACTCGTATCTGAATCCCGCCCACGAGCGGCGCCTGGCCGCCCTCGTCGCCGAGGAAGCGCCCGACGTCACGGTCACGCTGTCCCACGAGGTCTCACCGACCTTTCGCGAGTACGAGCGGACCTCGACGACGGTGGTGAACGCCTACGTGATGACGGCCATTCGCGAGTACCTGCGCGGCCTCGCGACGGCCATGCGCCACCGCGGGTACCGCGGACGGCTCTTCGTGATGCAGTCCTCCGGCGGGATCGCGACCGCCGAGGCGATGCAGCGATATCCCGTCCGGATGATCGAGTCCGGGCCCGCCGCGGGCGCCCTGATGGCGGCCGTCTACGGCGAGCTCACCGGCTGCCGCGACCTCATCGCCTTCGACATGGGCGGCACCACCGCCAAGCTCGCGCTGATCGAAGCGGGCCGGCCCTCGACGACGACGGCCTTCGAGCTCCACCGCGTGAACAACGCGCCCGGCAGCGGGCTGCCGATGAACATCCAGGCGATCGACCTCGTCGAGATCGGCGCAGGCGGCGGCTCGATCGCGGACGCCCGGCTCGGCGTCATCACCGTCGGGCCGGAGAGCGCGTCGTCGGTGCCCGGTCCGGTCTGCTACGGGCGGGGCGGTGTCGGCCCGACGGTGACGGACGCCGACCTCGTGCTCGGCTACATCAACCCCGGCTACTTCGCCGGTGGCTCGATCACGCTCGAGCCGGGCGCCGCGGCGCGCGCGATCGAAGAGCGCGTCGCGAGTCCGCTCGGCCTGTCGCTCGAGGATGCGGCGTGGGGCATCCACATGATCGTCAACACCAACATGGAGCTGGCCACGCGCGTGGTATCGATCGAGCGGGGCCGCGACCCGCGCGACCTCACGCTGGTCGCCTTCGGCGGCTCGGGTCCGGTTCACGGCTGCCGGCTCGCTCACGCGCTCGGCATTCCGCGCGTGATCCTGCCGGCCGCGGCGGGGGTGACGGCGGCGATCGGCCTGCTCGCCGCCGAGGTCAGGTTCGACGTCGCGCGCACCTCCGTGCGGCGGCTCGACGCGGCGGATTCCACGTTCGTCGACGCGATGTACAGCGAGATGGTCGCGCAGGCGATCGAGGTCGTCCGCGAGTCCGCCGTCGCCGGCGAGGTGACGGTCGTGCGCTCGGCCGACGCCCGCTACGTCGGCCAGGGCTACGAGGTCACGGTGCCGGTCCCGCCCGGCCGCCTCGACGCGGCGGCGCTCGCGCGGCTGCGCGCCACCTTCCACGAGGTCTACGCCGCACGGTACGGCTACGCGAACCCGGCCGAGCCGGTTGAGATCGTCACGTGGAAGCTCTCGGCCGTCGGCGGGGCCCCGCGCATCGCCCTGGCCAAGGCGCCGACGCGCTCGGGGGACGCGAGCCGCAAGGGGATGCGCCGGGCGTACTTTCCGGAGGCGCGAGGGTACGTGGACACGCCCGTGTACGACCGCTACACGCTCGGCGCCGGCATGTCGCTCACCGGCCCGGCGATCGTGGAGGAGCGCGAGTCCACGACCGTGCTGCCGCCGGGCGTGACGGCGACGGTCGACGCGTACGCGAACCTCCTCGCGGAGACGCGACCGGCATGAGTCGGGTCGATCCCATCACGCTCGGGGTCATCTGGGGCGCGCTCCAGTCGATCGCCGTCGAGATCGGGACGACCGTGCACAAGACCGCGTACTCCGAGCAGGCGCGCGAGGGCCAGGACTTCTCGGTCGCGGTCTTCGACCCGCAGGGGCGCATGGTGGCTCAGGGCCCGTATTCGCCGGGCCACATGGGGGCGATGTCGTTCGCGGTGCAGAACGCGCTCGCGGCGCATCCGGTCGAGACGCTCCGTGCGGGCGACGCGATCCTCCTGAACGACCCGCTCCTCGGCTCCGGGCACCTGCCCGACTTCTTCGTCACCCAGCCCGCGTTCCACGACGGCGCGCTGGTCGGCTTCGCCGTCAATATCCTTCACCACACCGACGTGGGCGGTCAGCGGCCCGGCAGCCAGGGCGTGGAAGGGATCTTCGACTACTTCCAGGAAGGGCTCCGCATCCCGCCGACCAAGGTCTGGCGGGAGTATCGGGAGCAGGACGGCATCGTCGGGATCATCGCGGCGAACACGCGCACGCCGGACAAGGTCCTCGGCGACCTCCGCGCCCAGCGGAGCGCCCTCCGCGTGGGCGAGCGGCGACTGCAAGATCTGGCGGCGCGCTACGGCCGCGACGTGCTCCTCGCCGGCATGGAGGACATCATCGCGCGCACCGAAGCCAGCATGCGTGCCGCCATTCGACGGATCCCCGCCGGGGTCTACCGCTTCGAAGATTTCATGGACGACTACGGCCCCGGCACGGAGCCGCTCCGTGTCGCCGTCGCGGTGACGGTGGACGGGGACTCGATGGTCATCGACTACGAGGGCTCGAGCCCTCAGACCGCGTCCGGAATAAACTCGTACATCAACTACACGCGCTCCTATTCGTACGCCGCGGTGAAGTGCCTCACCGATCCGCTGGGGCCGATGAACGAGGGCGCGCTGCGGCCGGTCACCGTGACGGCGCCGGAGGGCTCGTTCCTCAATCCGCGGCCCCCCGCCGGTGGGGGACCGCGTGCGATCATCTGCTATCGGACGTTCGAGTCGGTGCTGGGCGCCCTCGCGCCGGCGCTCCCCGACCGGGTCGCGGCCGCCGCCTCGCACATGGCGAACCCGACCTTCGGTGGCTGGGACCGCGCGCGGCAGCGGCGGTTCGTCGCCTACGAGCTGGTGCTCTCGGGAACGGGAGCCCGCGCGGCAAAGGACGGCTGCGAGGCGATGTCGTGGGCGTTCAACGCCTCCAACATCCCGGTGGAGGCGCAGGAGGCCAACCAGCCGCTGATCGTCGAGCGCTTCGAGCTGATCGGCGATTCCGCCGGCGCCGGCACGTTCCGGGGCGGCTGCGGTATCCGCCGCGATCTGCGCTTTCTCGCAGACGAGGGAAAGCTGACGAATCTCTCCGACCGGCAGAAGTTCGCGCCCTACGGTCTCGGCGGCGGCAAGCCGGGGAAGCTCGGTCGCACGGTGATCAACCCGGGGCCGGGCGAGCAGGTCGTCCACGGCAAGCAGTCGCGCGAGTTCGCGTACGGCGACGTCGTCTCGTTCCAGCAGGCGGGCGCCGGCGGCTACGGCGACCCGCTCGAGCGCGATCCCCGGCGTGTGCTCGAAGACGTGCTCGACGACTACGTATCGGTCGAGGCAGCGCGAAGCGCCTACGGCGTCGTCATCGTCGGCACCGGCGCCGACCTGTCGGTCGACGAGGCCGCGACCAGCGACCTCCGTCGCGGGAGCCGGCAATGAGTGGAGTCCAATGCCACGGGTTGCCTGCAGACCGGAGCCGGGTCGAGCTCGTCTCACGCCCCCCGAAGGGTTGTCCGCCGGAGCGGAGCCACGGGTTGACCGCGGACCGGAGCCACGCCGCGTCTGTCTCGGGCCACCCTCGGTCCAAGCCGGCCTCAAGGCCCCCGCTCCAATGATCAGATTCACCACGGAGCAGGAAGAGTTCAGAAAGGCGGTGGCGAGGTTCGTCGACGCGGAGGTTGTCCCGGCGGCGGAGGCGATCGACGAGCGGGCGGAGTTCCCAACCAAGCTCTTCAGACGCATCGGCGAGCTGGGCTACCTCGGGCTGCGTTACCCGGAGGCGTACGGCGGCGCCGACGCGGACATGGTGACGTACTGCCTCCTCGTCGAGGAGCTGGCGCGGGGCTCGGTATCGGTGGCCGCCGCCGCCGCGATGCAATCGCTGATGGGCACCTACTTCGTCTACAAGTATGGCTCGGAGGATCTCCGCCGGCGCTACCTGGTGCCGGCGCTCCGCGGTGACCTGATCGCGACCTTCGCGCTGACGGAGCCGAATGCCGGATCCGACGTCGCGGGCATCACGACGCGGGCCGAGCGGCGCGGCGACCGGTACGTGCTGCGCGGCACGAAGACGTGGGTGACGAGCGCGCCGGTCGCGGACCTGTTGACGGTCGCCGCGAAGACGTCGGACGAGCGGGGCCTGAACGGTATCGCGCTCTTCCTCCTCGACCGCGGGGCGATGCGCGGGATCACGCTCGGGAAATCGATCGCCAAGATGTCGGTGCGTGCCTCCGTGACCGGAGAGATTCTCCTCGAGGACGTCGAGGTGCCGGTCGAGCACCTTCTCGGCGGAGAGACGGGCGGCGTCGAGAAGATCGGGGGCATTCTTTCGGAGATCCGGGTGATGACTGCGGCGATCTCGGTGGGCCTCGGGCGCGCCGCGTACCAGGCGGCGCTCGCCTACGCTCGGGAGCGGATCGCCTTCGGCAAGCCGATCGCCGAGCACCAGGCGATCGGCTTCAAGCTCGCCGACATGCTGACCGCGCTCCACGCGGCGATCCTCATGACCTATCAGGCCGCGGCGCAGCTCGACGCGGGGCGGACCATCACGCGCGAGGCCGCCATGACGAAGCTGTTCGCCTCGGAGACCGCGGTGAAGATCACCGACGAGGCGGCCCGCATCTTCGCCTCCTATGGGCTCGCCATGGAGTATCCAGTCCAGCGCTACTTTCGGGACGCGCGGTTCCTCCTGCCCGGTGGGGGCACCTCCGAGATCCTGCGCCTGATCATCGGGCGCGATCTCGACTGGGACCGGGGCGGGGCATTCGCCTGAAGCCTGGACGGCACGGGACCTGGTTACGGGGAGGGACGATGCCATCACGCGGACGCTACTGGGACGACTTCACGGTGGGCGAGGTGCTCGCGACGGGCCGTCGCACGGTGGACGGCGGCGACGTGTCGCGCTTCGCCGGGCTCACGGGCGACTTCAATCCGCTCCACACCGACGCCGTCTTCGCGAAGGAAACGCCGTTCGGCGAGCGCGTGGCCCACGGTATCCTGACGCTGGCGGTCTCCAACGGCCAGCAGAACCTCTCCGGCTGGTTCGAGGGGACGGCCCTGGCGCTGCTCGGACTCGACAGGGTGCGCTTCACCGCGCCGGTCAAGTTCGGCGACACCCTTCACACCGAGATGACGGTGAAGCAGGCGCGCGAGTCGTCCAAGCCCGATCGCGGTGTCGTCACCTTCGACGTGACGGTGAAGAATCAGCGCGCCGAGGTGGTCTGCACCTACGAGACGAGCGTGCTCATGCGGAGGCGGGTGTGAGGAAGGTCGCACTGGTCGGGGCCGGCGTCACGAAGTTCGGCGTGCGGAGGGCGAGCTATCGCGACCTGATCTGGGAAGCCGGAAAGGCGTGCTTCGACGCCATGCCGGCGGTGAAGCCGAGAGACGTCGAGGGTCTCGTGGTGGGCTCGGTCATGCCGGAGCGGACAGCCTTCCAGTCCCATATTTCGTCGATGGCCGCCGAGGCTCTCGGGATCAAGCCCAGCGCGCTGAGCGCCAGGACGGAGCACATGTGCGCCTCGGGCACGGTGGGCATCCGCTACGCATACGCGTTCATCGCGGCCGGACTCGCCGACCTCGTCATGGTGCTCGGCGTCGAGAAGCTGAATCAGCCGACGAGCGACGAGGCCGTCTTCAACATGGGGACCGGCGTCGATCGCGAGTGGGAGGCGTCGTTCGGGCTGACGGCGCCGCCCTGCTTCGCGCTCGCCGCTCAGCGCCACATCGCGGAGTACGGAACGACGGAACACCAGCTCGCGACGGTCGGTGTGAAGAACCACACCCACGCCGCGAAGAACCCCAATGCCCATTTCCAGAAGGGCGCGACACTCGACCAGGTCCTCGGCTCGCGGATGATCTCGGCGCCGCTCCGCCTCTTCATGTGCTCGCCCATCACCGACGGCGCCGCCGCGGTGCTGATCGCCTCCGAGGAGCGCGCGCGTGCGCTCACCGACCGGCCCGTGTGGATCCGGGGCACCGGCCAGGCGCTCGATGGCTTCCAGCTGACGTCACTGCACGAGGACTATGCCCACTGGCCGGCGCTCGAGCGCGCCGGGCAGGCGGCGTACCGGATGGCCGGCGTCACGCCGGGCGACGTCGACGTCGCCGAGCTGCACGACTGCTTCGCGATCGCCGAGCTGATCGCGTACGAGGAGCTCGGCTTCTGTCGCAAGGGCGAGTCGGGGCCGTTCGTGGCGGAGGGCCGGAGCGACTACGGAGGCGACATCGTCGTGAACCCTCGGGGCGGGCTGATCGGCTGCGGCCATCCGCTGGGCGCCACGGGGGTCGCCCAGGCCGCCGAGGTGTTCGCCCAGCTCCGCGGCGAGGCCGGCGCCCGCCAGGTGCCCGACGCCGCGGTGGGGCTCACGCACAACAACAGCGGGATGGGTGAGCACGTCGTCATGATCTATGGGCGGGACTCGGCGTGAGCGTGGCCGCGCGTGCCGCAGGCCGTCGCGGGGCGAACCGGTGAATAGAGTCGCCGTGCTCGGACCCGGGCGGATCGGGCGCCAGATCGCGCTCGCGTTCGCCCTCGGCGGACACCAGGTGTCGCTCGTGGACCTCAAGGATCGGCCCGCAGGAGGGACCGCCGCGGTATTCGCCGACGCCCGTCGCGAGATCGGGCGCGACCTCCGCCTGATGGCCGAGGAGGGCGTGATCGAGAACGAGGAGATCGCGCCGGCGCTCGAACGACTCGAGGACCGGATCGGGCTCGCGGGGCTCGACGGATGCGAGTTCGTCCAGGAGGCGCTGCCCGAGCTCATCGACCTCAAGTGCCAGGTTCTCGAGCGCGTGTCGGCCCACGTGGCGCCGGAGGCGATCATCGCGTCGACCAGCTCGACCATCTCTCCCGGGCACCTCGTCGGCTCGGTCCGCGGCGCCGAGCGCTTCCTCGTCGTTCACTGGCTCAATCCCGCGCACATCATTCCGCTCGTCGAGGTGGTGCCGGGCCAGGCGACCGCCGCCGCCGTCGTCGAGCGGACCATCGCCGCCCTCGAGAAGCTCGGCAAGGTCCCCGTGCGTTGCGCCGACTCGCCCGGCTTCATCGGGCCCCGGTTGCAGGCGCTGCTCATGAACGAGGCGGTCCGCCTGGTCGAGGAGGGCGTCGCGACGCCCGAAGACGTGGATCGCGCGTTCCGCGCGGGCATGGGCTTCCGCTACGCGACGGTCGGCATCTTCGAGTTCATCGATTGGGGCGGGGTGGACATCCTGCACCGCGCGAGCCGGTTCCTGGCCAAGGCCCTCGGCGACGACCGCTTCCGTCCGGCGCGGCTGGTCGAGGAAAAGATCGCCCGGAACGAGCTCGGGTCCAAGACAGGCCGCGGGTTCTTCGAGTACGCCGGCGACCGGCGCGAGGCGTTCGAGACCGCCAAGGTGCGGGCGCTCCTGCGGCAGCTCCGACGCCAGCGAGACGCGTGACATGGCCTACTTTCGGGCGACCGACCCGTTCCCCCTGGAGTCGGCGGACCACACGAAGCTCCACGAGTTCTACGCGCGGCTGGCCGCCGGGCGCCTCACGACGACGCGGTGCGCGGGCTGCGGGCGGCTGGCGTGGCCGCCGCGCGCGTTCTGCGGCGAGTGCAGCTCAGACCGGTTCGACTGGGTCGACCTGTCGGGCGAGGGGACGATCCATGCGTTCACCGTTCAAGACGCGGGATTGCCCGGCGGCTTCCCGGGGCCGCGCGTCTTCGCGATCGTGAAGGTGGACGGCCTCCGCGTGTTCTCGATCCTCGTCGACGCCGAGCCGGCGAAGATCGCGATCGGAGGGGCCGTGCGGTTCTCGCCGCTCAGAGTGGCCGACGATCCCAACGGGAACGCGCGCTGGCTACCGGCGTTTCGCGCGGCATGAAGGTGCTCATCGCGAAGCCGGGGCTCGACGGGCACGACCGCGGGGCGAAAGTCGTGGCCCACGCGCTGCGCGACGCGGGACTCGAGGTGGTCTACTCCGGGCTCAAGCGGACGCCGGAGGAGATCGTGCGGGAAGCGATCCAGGAGGACGTCGACGTCGTCGGCCTCTCGGTGCTCTCGGGGGCCCACGTGCTGCTCGCGCGCCGCGTGCTCGACGGGCTTCGGGCGCAGGACGCCGGCGACATCGCGGTGGTCGTGGGCGGTATCATTCCCCCGCGTGACGTCGAGGCGCTGAAGCGGCTGGGCGTGCGTCACGTGTTCCCGATGGGGACGCCACTCCCCGAGATCGTGAAGGCGTTCCGGCAGGGCAAGATGAGCGAGACGACCGAGGAGCCGCGGGGTTGAGAGCCCCGATCCTCGCGCGGCTTCTCGAGCGGTAGGGAGGAATCGGACATGAAAGACCTGAGAGCGCACGCCGGCTTCTCGATCCAGCCCCTCTACGGGCCCGAGGACGTGGCGGATGTCGACGTCGACCGCGACATCGGCCGGCCCGGCGAATTCCCGTTTACGCGCGGGATCCACAAGCACATGTACCGCGAGCGGCTCTGGACGATGCGGCAATACATCGGCTTCGGCACGCCGACGGAGACCAACGCGCGGTTCAAGTACCTCATGGCCCACGGCCAGGATGCGCTGAACGTGGCGTTCGATCTGCCGACCCAGCTCGGGCTCGATTCCGATGATCCGAAAGCCGAGGGCGAGGTCGGGCGTGTCGGCATGGCCGTCGATACGCTCGCCGACATGGAAGACGCGTTCCGGGGCATCCCGCTCGACCGCGTCAGCGTCTCGCTCACGATCAACGGGATGGCTGCGCCGATCACCGCCATGTACTACGCCGTGGCCGAGCAGCAGGGGGTCGCGGCCGAGCGCGTCGTCACCACGCCCCAGAACGACATCCTGAAAGAGTTCATCGCACGGGGCACGTGGATCTACCCGGTCGATCCCTCGCTGCGGCTCGTCGCCGATCTCATCGAGTTTTCGGCGCGACACTACCCGCGTTCCAACCCCGTGTCGGTGTGCGGCTACCACATCCGCGAGGCCGGGTGCACGACGGCGCAGGAGATGGCGTACGGTCTCGCGATCGCGGCGGCGTACGTCGAGCTGATGCTGGCGCGCGGCATGTCGGTCGACGACTTCGCGCCGCGGATCTCGTTCAACTTCACCGCCTGGGGGAAGATCTTTGAGGAGGTCGCGAAGTTCCGCGCCGGCCGCCGTCTCTACGCGCGCATGCTCCGTGAGCGCTTCAAGGCGACGAATCCGAAGTCGTGGATGTTCCGGAGCCTCATCGGCGGCGGGGGCTCGGCCTTCGCCGTCCAGGAGCCCGAGAACAACATCGTCCGCGGCGCCTACATCGCCCTCGCCGCCGCCCTCGCGGGCGCCCAGACCATGGCGCTGCCGACCTACGACGAGGCGTACACGATCCCGTCCCCCAAGGCCCAGCTCATCGCGCTGCGCACCATGCAGATCTGCGCTGAAGAGTCGGGCGCCGCGGACACGGTCGACCCGCTCGCCGGCTCGTACTACATGGAGGCGCTCACCAGCGCGATGGAGAAGCGGATCCTCGAGGAGCTGGCCCACGTCGACCGCCTGGGCGGCATCGTCGAGGCCGTCAAGAGCGGGGCGATCCAGGCCGAGGTGGCCCGCCAGGCGTACCTCTACGAGCAGCGGATCGTCTCCGGTGAGATCCCGAAGGTCGCGGTCAACTGTCACGTCGGCGATGTGCCGGCCGAGGCCGACCGGGAGGTCGAGCTCTACGCGTTCGACCCGAAGGCGACCGAGGCCCAGGCGGCGAAGCTCGCGCGGATCCGCCGCGAGCGCGCCAACGACGCCGTCTGGGCGGCGCTCGGCCGCATCAGCAACGAGGCGCGCGGGCGGGGGAATCTCATGTACCCGATCATGGAGGCGGTGAAAGCGTACGCGACCCTCGGCGAGATCGCCCGGGCGATGAAGGACGTCTTCGGCGAGCACAAGGAAGCCGTGAAGTTCTGACGATGGCCCAGACGTTCGACGTCGTTGGCAAGTCGACCCCGAAGCTGGACGGCCTGAACAAGGTGATGGGCCGCACGCGCTATCTGCACGACCTCGAGCTGCCGCGGCTCCTGCACGGGAAAATATTGAGAACGCGACTCCCGCACGCGCGGATCGTCCGCCTGGACGTGAGCCGGGCGCGCGTCCTGCCGGGCGTCCGCGCGGTCCTGACGGCCGAGGACGTCGAGCAGCGGCCGATCGGCTTCGCCAAGGACCAGTTGGCCCTCAAGCGCGGCAAGGTCCGCTGCATCCGGGACGAGGTCGCCGCGGTGGCCGCCGAGACGGCCGAGATCGCCGAGGAGGCGCTGACCCTGATCGACGTCGATTACGAGGCGCTGCCGGCGGTGTTCGATCCCCTGGAAGCGCTCGAGCCGGGCGCGCCCCTCGTTCACGAGGAGCTCGGGACGAACCGGCACCACCTCCGCTACCGGTTCGCCTACGGCGATGTGGACGGAGCGTTCGCCGAGGCGGCGGTCGCGGTCGAGGACACGTACCGGCTGAGCTTCGTCACGCCGGCGTGCCTGGGCACGATGGTCGCGATCGCCGACTGGGACCCCGCCGGCAACGTGACGATGTGGACGACGACCCAGGTGCCGTTCCTGTACCAGCGCGACCTCGGCGAGGCGCTGGGGGTCGGTGGCGACCGGGTGCGCGTGCTCCAGCCTCCGGTCGGCGGCAACTTCGGGCGCGGTCTCGACGTCTACCCGATCGACGTCATCGCCGCCCTGCTCGCTCGCGCGGCCCGGCGTCCCGTGAAGATCGAGTTCGATCGGGTCGAAGAGTTCATCGCGTGCCCGACGCGCGAGCCCTGCGCGATCCGGCTGCGCACGGCGGCCGATCGGGACGGACGCCTGCTCGCGCGCGAGGCGCACGTGACGATCGACAGCGGTGCCTACACCTCCTGGGGCTCGACGACGCCGTACGTGATGCTCTCGACGGTCGCGGGACTCTACCGGGTGCCGAACGTGCGCTTCGACACGACGATCGTCTACACGAACAACCCCTACTCGGGCTCGATGCGCGGATACGGCAACCCCGAGTCCACGTTCGCGGTCGAGTCCCAGATGGACGACCTCGCCGACCGGCTCGGCATCGACCGGCTCGAGCTGCGCCGGCTGAACGCGTCGAAGCCGGGCGACGTCAACCCTCAGGGATTCGTCCTCACGTCGTTCGCGATGCGCGAGTGTCTCGACGCGACGGCGGAGGAGATCGCGAAGGACGCGCCGCCGCCGGTCCCGGGCTGGAAGCGCGGTGTGGGCTACGCCGGCATGTTCCACGTCGGTGGCGGCGCCCGTATCTACCGCTCGGACGGGTGCGGCGCGATCGTGAAGCTCGACGACTTCGGCAAGGTCACGCTGATCACCGGGGCGAGCGAGATCGGTCAGGGCTCGGAAACGGTGCTCGCGATGATCGTGGCCGAGACGCTGGGCGTCCCGCTCGAGCGAGTCGACGTGATCAATTCCGACACGAGCGTTCGGCCCTGGGACGTCGGAACCCACGCAAGCCGGACGACGTTCGTCGCCGGCAACGCCGCGCGCCTGGCGGCGGACAAGGTGAGGACCCAGCTGCTCGAGATGGCCGCCGCGCAGTTCGACGAGCCGGCGGCGGCGCTCGGCGTGCAGGGCGGCTGGGTGTTCGTCAAGCGCGATCCCCCGCGCCGGCTACAATACGAGGCCGTTGCCCGGGCGGGGCACTTCCGGGGCGGTGGGCGCGTGCTGGTGGCCGAGGCGTTCTACGATCCGCCGACCACGATGCTCGACAAGGACTTCCAGGGCAACGTCTCCGCCGCCTACACCTCGGCGTTTCAGGCGGCGCTGGTCGACGTCGATCCCGATACCGGCCGGGTCGCGGTCCGCCGAATCGTGTCCGCCCACGACGTCGGTCGCGCGCTCAATCCGGCCGCCGCCGAGGGGCAGGTGCACGGCGGCATCCACATGGGCCTCGGCTACGCGCTCTCCGAGAAGCTCGTGGTGGCCGAGGGGCAGGTGCTGACCCAGACGTTCATGGACTACGCGGTCTTCAAGGCCGACGACATGCCCGAGATCGTCGTGCGGCTCGTCGAGTCGATCGACGCCGAAGGGCCCTTCGGGGCCAAGGGTCTCGGCGAGTCGGGCGTCATCCCCGTCGCGGCCGCGGTCCGTAACGCGATCAAGGACGCGATCGGGGTCCCCTTCAGCGAGCTGCCGATCACACCCGAGCGCGTGCGTGCTTCGCTGGAGGCGCGGCGTTCGTGAGGGCTGTCGCCCGAGGCCGCGCTTCACTGGGCGCTCGGCTTCGGGTATCTTGTGTTGCTGGCGAGTGGTCTCCCGCTGATGGCTCCTGCGTTGCCGACCCGGATCCGTGCTCCCAGTCCCCGGTCGCCGGGCGAGCGTCGTTTTCTAGGTGCTGGGTACGCTCGGCGCCCCGCGCTCGTGGATCGTCGCCGCGTCGGGTGCACGCTCGGCGAGCGGACGAGGCTCGAGCCGAGCGACCGGCTGTGGCTTTCGAGATTTCCGCCGGCCACGTCGTCCTGGCGGCGGTCCATCCCTCGACCCGACACGCGTTGACCGGGATGCTCGATAGGCGGGTGGATCGCGAGTGGGCAGCCACGCACCATCCGCGATGGGAGCCGAAATGAAGCTTTTCGAAGGCGTTCGCGTCCTGGACCTCTCGCGCATGCTCGCGGGGCCGTACGGCTCGATGCTGCTCGCCGACATGGGCGCCGAGGTGATCAAGATCGAGGATCCGGACGGCGGCGATCCGATGCGGATGATGGGTCCGCCGTTCCTGCCCGACGGAGAGTCGGCGTACTTCCTCGCGATCAACCGGAACAAGAAATCGCTGGCGCTCGACTTGTCGCGTGACCGGGGCCGCGACGTCCTCTACGACCTCGTCCGGCAGGCGGATGTCGTCTGGGAGAACTTCCGGCCCGGCATCATGGAGCGCCTCGGGTTGGCGTACTCGAAGCTCTGGGCGCTCAATCAGCGGATCATCGTCTGCTCCGTCTCGGCGTACGGGCAGGAGGGACCGTACCGCGACTGGCCCGCGTTCGATCTGGCGCTGCAGGCCATGGGTGGCGCGATGTCCGTCACCGGCGAGCCGGGCGGGCGGCCGGTCCGCATGGGGCTGCCGATGGCCGATCTTGCCGGCGGCCTGTTCGGCGCCTTTTCGATCGCCGGCGCCTTGTTCCGGCGCGAGCGCACCGGCGAGGGCGCCCACATCGATCTCTCACTCCTCGACTGCCAGGTGTCGCTCCTGACCTATATCGCGCAGTACTTCTGGACGAACGGGCGCACCCCGAGCCCGCTCGGCTCGGGGCACGCCTCGGTGGTGCCGTACTCGGCCCTCCAGACGCGCGACGGCCATCTCATCGTCGCGATCTTCGCCGAGAAATTCTGGCCGCTGTTCTGCCGCGCGGTCGAGCACCCGGAATGGGAGCGCGATCTGCGGTTCGCCACCAACCGCGACCGCGTGCTCCATCGCGACGTGCTGATGCCGCTGGTCGAAGCCTCCTTTCGCACCCGGACGACCCGGGACTGGCTCGAGCGTCTTCAGAGCGCCAACGTGCCGGCGACCCCGATCCTCGGCGTCGACCGCGTGCTGTCGGATCCCCAGGTCTGCCAGCGCGGCATGGTCGTGGAGATGGACCATCCGCGCCACGGGAAGATCCCGACGCTCGGGACCCCGGTCAAAATGGATGGAGCGATGGGCTTGGAAGTGGCGCCGCCGCCGCGGCTCGGCGAGCACACCAACGAGATCCTGGCGCGGGTGCTCAAGTACTCGAACGTGAAGATCGCGGAGCTGCACGCGACGGGAGCCATCGCGTGATGTTCCCCCACGACGTGAGCCGATGAACATCGCGATCCTCGGTGGAAGCCACGGAGGGTTCGCGACCGCGGCGGACCTGGCGCTCGCGGGCCACAGCGTTCGCCTCTGGAGCCGCTCGCGGCAGACCCTGGGGCCGCTCGCCGCCGATCCCACGATCGCCCTCGCCGCCGAGGGGCGCGGAGGGAAAGCCCGCCTCGCGCGGGCGACGACCGAGCTCGCGGAGGCCGTCGCCGGCGCCGAGATCGTGATCGCCGCGCTCCCGGCCACGAGCCACGACGACCTGGCAAAGCGCCTGGCGCCGCACGTGAGCGAGGGCCAGATCATCCTGCTCACGCCCGGCACGCTCGGCAGCTACGCCATGGCCCGCACGCTCGCCCGCGCTGGCGCGGCGCTGCCCTACGCCCTCGCGGAGACGGGGACGCTACCGTATCTCACGCGTAAGACCGGGCCCGCAGCGGTGTCGGCGCCGGTGCGCGCCGCGAATCTGCCCCTCGGGGTCTTTCCCGCGTCGCGGAGCGAGAGGACGGTCGCCCGACTGGCCGAGCTCTTTCCGGCCGTCCGCCCGTGCGTCGACGCGCTGGACGCCGCGCTCACGAACGCAGGGCCGGTGATGCACCCGCCACTCGTGCTCCTGAACGCCGGGCCGATCGACGGCGGGCGCTTCGATATCCATGCCGCGGGCACGACGCCGAGTGTCCGGCGCCTGATCGACGTGGTCGACGCCGAGCGCGTCGTGACGCGGCAGGGTTGGGGGTATCCCGCTCCCCACTATGAGCTCGCGACCTACTACGACGAGGCGCGCGGAGCCCACGGGCTCTACGGCAGCGGCGCCAGGGCGAAGCTCGTCGCCAGCGGCCTCTGGAGCGAGACGCTCACGTTCGAGCACCGGTACGTGACCGAGGACGTGGCGCTCGGGCTCACGCTCTTCGAGTCCGCCGGCCGAGCGGCCGGCGCCGAGACGCCGGGAGTCTCGGGGCTCCTGTTGATCTTTCGGGCACTCCTCGGGCGCGAGCTTTCCGGTCGGGGGCGAGCGCTCGAAAACCTCGGGCTCGGCGACTTCAGCCGTCGCGAGATCCGCGCGTTCCTCCGGGAAGGCTGGGAGTCGCCGATGTGGGCGAAGGTGGTCCGGTGACGGCTCTCGCCGGGCTCACGGCCGACGGTAATGGAGGGCTCACGCTCGGCGGCTCTCGCTATTTGCTGATCCGGCCCGAAACGCTGGTGGGGCTCCAGAAGGCCGTGGAGCAGGCGCTCGGCGAGCGCGCGCCGGCGTGCATCGTCGCGGGCGGCCGGGCGGGCGGGGCGCGCGCGACGGCGGTGCTGGACGGACGGGCGGAGGATCGCGTGCGCCGGCTGCTCCGGGTCGGGGGCGAGATCGGCTGGGGCGAGTTCACGCTCGAGCGCCTCACCGCGACGGAGCTCGCGGTGAGCGTGCGCCATTCGCCCGTCGCCCTGGCCTACGGGCCCTCGGCGCGACCCGTCTGCCACCTGATCCGGGGCGTCCTCGAATCGCTCGTGGCGGCGGCGCTCGGCCAGTCGCTGGAAGTCCTCGAGACTTCGTGCGTCGCCATGGGCGCGCCCGCGTGTCGCTTCGAGACGTCGTGACCTCAGCGGCGCTCGTTCACGTCGTGGTGAGCGGCCTCGCCACCGGATCGATCTACGCGCTGATGGCGATCAGCCTCGTGATCATCTACAACGCGACCCGCACGCTCAACTTCGCGCAGGGCGAGATGCTGATGATCTCGACGTTCGTCGGCTGGACGGCGCTCCGGGTCTTGAGCGTGCCCCTCGTCGTCGCGCTGCTCGTCGCGGTCATCGCGGCGGCGGTCCTCGCCTGGGTCCTCGAGCGCACGATCATCCGCCACGCGATCTCGGCGACCCACTTCGACGTGCTGATCATCACGCTCGGTCTGTCGCTGATGCTGCGCTCGGTCGCCGGGTTCGCCTGGACCCATGACGAGTTCCCGTTCCCCTCGTTCTTCACCAACCGGCCGCTCGTCGTGGGCCCGGTGCGCGTGGCGCCGCTGTCGCTCGGGATCATCGGGGCCTCGCTCGCCCTCATGCTCGCCCTCGGGGCGCTGTTCCGGTGGACGCGCCTGGGCCGCGCGATGCGCGCCGTCGCGCAGAACCAGCGGGCGGCGCGGCTGATGGGGATCAGCGTCGAGCGCGTCTACTCCTCGTCCTGGATCCTCGCCGCCGTCGTGGGCGCCGCCGCGGGCGTGCTGATCGCGCCGGTCGTCTTCCTGTCGTCGAAGATGGGGCTGATCGCCATCAACGGCTTCACCGCCGCCATCCTCGGCGGATTCGGCTCGATGCCGGGCTCGGTGGTCGGCGGCATGTTGCTGGGTGTGCTCGAGAACCTCGCCCCCCTCTACCTGCCCGCGTCCATCAAACACTCGGTGCCGTTCCTGGTCATGATCACGATCCTGATCGTGCGACCGGGGGGCGTGGTCGGGCGGGTCGCGCGGCGGAAGGTCTGATGCGCGGCGCCGCGATCGCGACCGGCGCCGTGGTGGTGCTCGGCTGGCCGTGGGCCGCGCCGCGCTATTTCGTCTTCCTGGCGAGCCTGATCGTCGTCAACTCGATCGTCGCCATCGGGCTGAACCTCCTGTCTGGCTACACGAATCAGCTCTCCTTCGGCCACGCGGGCTTCCTGGCGATCGGCGCCTATACGGCCGCGATCCTGGCGATCCGTGCGTCGTGGCTGCCCCTTCCGGCGACGCTCCTGGCGGCCGGCCTCGGCACCGCCGCGGTGGGCTTGGCGCTCGGCGTCCCGTGCCTGCGGCTCGAGGGACTCTACCTGGCGATGGCCACGCTCGCCTTCGGCTTCGTCGTGGTCGAGGCGATCCTGAACCTCGACTGGCTCACGCGCGGCAACGACGGCCTCCACGTGCCGCCTGGGCACCTCGGCCCCTGGGCATTGGCGACGGACACTGCCCGCTATTACCTGGTCGTGGTGGTCGGGGCGCTCCTCGTCGCGGCGGCCCGCAACATCACGCGGACGCGGACCGGGCGAGCGCTCCTGGCCGTCCGCGAGAGCGAGATCGCGGCGCAGGCGAGCGGCGTCCATCTGGCGGCGTACAAGACGCTCGCCTTCGTCGTCTCGGCCTTCTACACGGGCGTGGCGGGCGGGCTCTTCGCCCTGGTGGTCGGGTTTCTCTCGCCCGACTCCTTCGACGTGTTCCTGTCAGTGGACTTCGTCGCTATGATCATCGTCGGGGGTCTCGGGTCGATCTTCGGCTCCGTCGTGGGCGCGGCGGTCATCACGACGCTCAACGACTCGCTCGCCGGCTTTCAGAACTATCGGCCGCTCATCTTCGGCGCGATCTTGATCGCGTCCATGCTGTTCATGCCGGGTGGCATCGCGAGCGCGCTCCGCCGGCTCCCGCTTCTCGCGTCACAGACCCCCGGGTCGGCTTCTCGGACCCCCGGGTCCGCTCCTCGGACCCCCGGGTCCGCTCCTCGGACCCCCGGGTCCGCTCCTCGGACCCCTCGACAAGGAGACGACCGATGATCACCCGCGCGATGCTCCTCCTGCTCCTGGCCGTCACGCTGAGCGCGCCTCCCGTCGCCGCCCAGCAGGGCGTCGGCGAGACCGAAATCGTTCTGGGCGGTTCGAACTCGTTCTCGGGCCCACTCGCCTTCACGGGGGAGCAAATCACGAAGTTCGGCGTGGATCTCTACCTGCGGGTGGTCAACGATGCCGGCGGGATCCACGGGCGGAAGATCAGAACTGTCTACTACGACGACGGCTACCGGCCGCAGAACGCGGTCGCCAACACCAAGAAGCTCGTCGAGCAGGACCGCGTCTTCGCGATCATCATCCCCCAGGGGTCACCGCCGGTCGTCGCGACGCTCGAGTATCTCGAGGAGAACAAGGTGCCGCTGCTCTTTCCATACCAGAGCTCGCCCGTGACGCGGGCTCGGCGCTACGTGTTCCAGGGCATGACGCTGAGCGATCGGTCCTCGAAGATGATGATCGACTATCTCGCCGGACAGCGGAAGTACAAGAAGTTCGCCGTGCTCTATCAAGACGACGAGTACGGCAAGTCGTTCCTCACGGCCTTCGAAAAGGATCTCGGGCGATTCGGGCTCAAGCTCGTCGCCGCCGAATCGGTCAAGCGCGAAGTCACCGATGTGAGCGCGCAGATCGCGAAGCTCCAGGCGGCCAAGCCGGAGGTGACGTTCCTCGTGCTCGTGCCGGGTCCGGCCGCGCAGGCGCTGCGAGAGCGCCAGAAGATCGGCTGGACCGACACGCTCATGGTCTCGACCGGCCCGCTCACCGACGAGCGGTACCTGGCGCTCGCCACCGACGCGGCCGAAGGCGTCGAGGGACTGTCGCTCTGGCCCGATCCGGTGATCTCCGACCTGCCCGGAGTCAGGCTCTACCGCGAGCACATGCAACGGTACTTCCCGAAGAACGAGCCGAATCGCTACTCGCTCGCCGGGTACTTCGCGGGGATGCTCTTCGTGGAGGGCGCGAAGCGCGCGGGCCGGAACCTGACGCGCGAGTCGCTGATCGCGGCGCTGGAGTCCGTCAAGGGATTCGAGAGCGGCATTCTTCCGCCGCTGACGATCGGGCCCGACCACGAGACCCAGAAGCAGGGGTTGTGGGTGCGCGTCGAAAAGGGACGCTTCAAGCCGCTGACGGACTGGCTCAAGTCCGAGTAGGGGCGGTGCTCGGCGTCGACGATCTCTCGATCAGCTTCGGTGGCCTGAACGCGCTGAGCGGGCTCAGCTTCGAGGTCGCGAAGGGCGAGATCTTCGCGCTGATCGGTCCCAACGGCGCGGGCAAGTCGACCGTGTTCAACGTGATCACGGGCCTCTACCGTCCCTCGCGTGGCCGGGTCACGTTCCGCGGCGACGACCTGCTCGCGCTGGCGCCGCACCAGATCGCCCGGCGGGGCGTCGCCCGCACGTTCCAGAACACCGAGGTGTTCCGTCAGCTGACGGCCATCGACAACGTCCTCATCGGTCGCCATATCCATCTCCGCGCCGGTGTGATTCGCGGGGCCTTCGGGCTGCCGGCGGTCCGACGTGAGGAGGGACGGGCGCGTGAGTCCGCCCACGCGCTGCTGGCACGGTTCGGGCTCGACGACGTCGCTGGCATCGAGGCCGGGAGCCTGCCGCTCGGTGTGCAGAAGCGGCTCGAGATCGCCCGGGCGCTCGCCGCCGAGCCGCGGCTCCTGCTGCTCGACGAGCCGGCCGGCGGACTCAATCCGACCGAGACACAGACCCTGATGGAGGTCATTCGCCGGCTCCGCGACGAGAGCGGGCTGGCGATCGTCGTCGTCGAGCACGACATGGAGCTCGTCATGGGGATCTCGGACCGGGTGGCCGTCCTCGACCACGGTCGCAAGATCGCCGAAGGCAGGCCGCGCGAGATCGCAACCGATCCTGGAGTCATCGAGGCGTACCTCGGAAGCGAGGACGAGCGGTGACGCCCGTGCTCGAGATCGACGACGTCGCCGTCTACTACGGCAAGCGGCGGGCGCTCGAGGGCGTGACGCTGACGGTCGGGCCTGGCGAGATCGTCACTCTGCTCGGCGCGAACGGCGCGGGCAAGTCGACGGCGCTGCGCGCGGTGTCCGGACTCGTCAGGCCGACCCGGGGAGCGATCCGCTACGAGGGCCGGGACATCACGCGGGCACCGGCCGACGCCATCGTCGCCGCCGGCGTCAGTCACGTTCCCGAAGGGCGCGAGATCTTCCCGGAGTTCACGGTCCTCGAGAATCTCCTCGTCGGCGGCCACACCGTGCGACGGTCCGAGCTCGGCGAGCGGCTGGACGCCGCCTTCGAGCTCTTTCCGGTGCTCCGCGACCGGCGGCTCCAGCCCGCCGGGACGCTCTCGGGCGGCGAGCAGCAGATGCTCGCCATCGGCCGCGCCCTCGTGAGCCGCCCTCGGCTCCTGCTGCTCGACGAGCCGTCGCTCGGTCTGGCGCCGATGCTGTCGCGCGAGATCTTTCGCGTGATCCGGCGGATCAACGACGGCGGCGTCGCCGTGCTCCTGGTCGAGCAGAATGCGCGACGCGCGCTCGCGCTCGCGTCGCGCGGCTACGTCCTCGAAACTGGTCGGCTGGTCGCGTCGGGATCGAGCGCGGCGCTGGCCGCGGATCCACGCGTCCAGACCGCTTACCTCGGCCTCGACCGCGCTGGCCACGCCCCGAGCTGAGCGCCGACGATGGTCTCTGGCGACTCCGGCGCTTCGGAGAGCCGGCCAAGCACCAGCCGATCGAGCAGTGGTCGCTCTCGACGCGCGGTCGGGCCCGTTGCCGCCTTCCGACCCGCACGTTAGACTCGGTGGCCGTGACGATGTGGCAGCCCGAGGTCGAGTCGCTCGAGCGTGAGCTCCTCGAGCGCCTCGTCCACAAACGGATGCGCGCGACTCTCGGTCGGGTTCTGGCCGAGCCGGCGTGGGCGCGACGTCTTCGCGGTCTCCAGCCCGAGGATGTCGTCCGACTCGACGATTGGCGAAAGCTGCCGTTCCTCACGAAGGAGGAGCTACGGGACGCCTACCCCTACGGGCTCGCGTGCGCGCGTGAGGCCGGGTACGTCCGCGTCCAGATGTCGAGCGGCACGACGGGGAGCCCCATCCTGAATCCCTACACCGCCTCCGACGTGGCGCAGTGGGGCGAGGTCATGGCGCGCTGCTACGTCGCGGCCGGCGTCGGCCGGGACGACGTCATCCAGATCACACCCTCGTTCGGCCTCTTCACCGGCGGGTTTGGCTTCCACTACGGCGCCGAGCAGCTCGGCGCGATGGTCATCCCGACGGGCGCCGGGCGGACGACCCTGCAGTTGAGGCTCATGCGCGACCTCAAGACCACCGTCGTCGCTGCGATCGCGACTTACCCGCTGCGCCTGCTCGAGGCGGCGCGCGAGGAGCGCTTCGACCTCGCGTCCCTGTCGCTCCGCGTCGGCATCTTCGGCTCGGAGATGTGGTCCGACGAGCTGCGGGCGCGCATCGAGCACGAGCTGCGCATCCGCACGTTCGACATCATTGGCATGACCGAGACCGGCGGGCCGGGGCTCGGTATCGACTGCGCCGCGCGCGCGGGCATTCACGTCTGGGAGGATCACTATCACCCCGAGATCGTCGACCCGTCGACCGGCGCCGTCGTGCCGGACGGCACCGAGGGCGAGCTGGTCATCTCGACGCTGACGCGCGCCGGCCTGCCGCTGGTACGCTATCGGACCCACGATCTGACGCGCGTCGTCGCGCGCGCGCGGTGCGACTGCGGGCGCACCGCGCTGCGGCTCGACCGGCTTCGCGGACGCGTCGACGATATGGTGATCTTCAAGGGCGTGAATTTCTACCCGCGCCAGATCGAGACGACGCTCCTGCGGCACGCCGGCGTGAGCCACGAGTACCAGATCGTGCTCGACTCGGAGGCCGGCGGCGAGCGCATGACGATCCACGTCGAGGCCGGGCCCGCCTGCGACCCGGCGGTCGCGACGCGGATCCGGCGCGAGCTGCACGATCTGCTGGCGCTGAGCCCGGACGTCCGCCTCTGCGCGCAAGGCGAGATCGAGCGGCCTCAGGGCAAGGCCGTGCGTGTCGTCGATCGCCGGCCGCGGCGGTGAGCGGGGCCCGACGGAGCCGCTGATGGCGCGCGGGCTCCTGGCGGGCGTCACGGTGCTGAGTCTCGAGCAGGCCACGACCCTCCCGTTCCTCACCTACCGGCTCGCGTGCGACGGCGCCCGGGTGATCCGCGTCGAGAACGCCGAGCGCCCGGACCCCAACCGGTTCGTCGGCAAGGACGTGCTCGGCGAGCCCGCGATGCGCAGCTACTTCCTGCCGAACAACTGCGGCAAAGAAGCCATCACGCTCAACCTCGGCGATCCCGACGGCCAGGCGCTCCTGCGCGAGCTGATCGTGAAGCTCCGCGTCGACGTGTTCGCCTGCAACCAGCGCCCACGGAGCTACGCCCGGCTCGGGATCGAGCCCGAGCGGCTCCGGGCCACGAAGCCCGCGCTGATCTGGCTCGGCATCACGGGGTTCGGCGCGGATCACGACGAGGCGGCGTATGACCCCGTGCTCCAGGCACGCGCCGGCTTCATGGAGCTGACGGGACACGCCGAGGGATCGCCCCTCGTCTTCGGTCTGCCGATGGTGGACCTGGGGGCGGCGGAGCATGGCTACAGCGAGGTCGTGAAGGCCCTCTACCGTCGAGCCACGACAGGCGAGGGCGCGCGCATCGACGTGTCGATGCTGCGCAGCGCGGTGTCGTGGATGGTCGCGCCCATCGCGCTCTCCGCGAGCCTCGGCGAGCGCGTCACGCGGAAGGGCAACCGGCACCAGTTCTTCGCCCCGGTCGCCGTGCACCGGACGCGCGACGGCCACGTGTTCCTGGCGGTGGGGAACGACCAGCAGTGGGCGGCGCTGACGGCGCTGCCGCGCTTCGCGGGGCTCGGCCGGCCCGAGTACGTCGCCAACGCCGGCCGGATCGCCGACGTGGCGCGGCTCGATCAGGAGCTGGCGGCCTGCTTCGCCGAGCTCGGCAGCGAGGAGGCGCTCGAATCGCTTCGGCGCGCCGGCGTCCCGGTATCCCGCGTCAACACGCTCGCCGACGTCGTGGCCGATCCGCTCGTCGCCGACCGGCTCGTGGAGGTCACCGACCCGCGGTCCGCCCTCCGGCTCGTCCTGCCGGCCCCGCCGGTCGGCGACCCGCCCGCGCTCAGCTTTCCGCCCCGTCTCGGCGAGCACAATGAGAAGATCTACATTGAAGCGCTCGGCCTGGCGCCCGAGCGGCTCGCGGAGCTCCAGCGGCGACGGATCGTCTGAGGGAGACACCGATATGAACGACCTCTTCTATCTCACCGAGGAGCAGCGGATGATCCGCGATCTCGCGCGGAAAGTCGCGCGCGACCGGATCGCGCCGAATGCCGCGCAGTACGACGAGGCCGAGAGCTATCCGACCGAGTCGATGCGGGCGCTCGTCGACTCCGGCCTCTTCGGCATCTGGGTGCCAGAGGAGTTCGGCGGCACGAACATGGGCTGCCTGGCGCTGGCGCTGGTCGCCGAGGAGCTCGGCTGGGCGTGCGCGGGGACGACCACGAATTTCGGCGCGCACCCGTTGGGCGGGCTCCCGATCCTCCTGGCCGGCACCGAGGAGCAGAAGAAGAAATACCTGCCGCGTCTCGCGACCGGCGAGTTCATGGCGGCCTACTCGCTCTCGGAGCCCGGCTCCGGGTCGGACGCGGCGAGCCTCCGGACCACGGCGGTGCGCAAGGGGGACCACTACGTCCTGAACGGATCGAAGCAGTGGTGCTCGCACGGCGACCACGCCGACGTCATCACCGTCTTCGCGACCGTCGACCCGGCCAAGCGTGCCCGGGGCATCACCGCGTTCGTCATCGAGAAGAGCATGCCCGGCTTCTCGGTCGGCAAGAAGGAGAAGAAGATGGGCATCCGCTGCTCGCCCACGGTGGCGCTCCACTTCACGGATTGCGCCGTGCCGATCGAGCAGCGGCTCGGCGATGAGGGCGAGGGGTTCAAGATCGCGATGCGGACCCTCGACATGACCCGGCCGATGACCGGCGCGATGGCGGTCGGCATCGGCCAGGCGGCGCTGGACGCCGCCGCGGCGTACGCGAAGGAGCGGCAGCAATTCGGCCAGCCGATCGCCGCGTTCCAGGGCATCCAGTTCATGCTCGCGGACATGGCCATGCAGGTGCACGCCGCGCGTCTCATGGTCCACCATGCCGCGCGTCAGGTCGACGCGGGCATCCGGGGGAACACCTACGAGGCGTCGATGGCGAAGTGCTGGGCGGGCGATGCCGCCATGAAGGTCGCCACGGACGCGGTCCAGATCTTCGGCGGGTACGGCTACACCCGGGAGTTCCCGGTGGAGCGGTACATGCGCGACGCGAAGATCATGCAGATCTACGAGGGCACGAACCAGATCCAGCGCATGATCATCGCCAAAGAGCTTCTGGGCGGCTGAGGCTCCGGTGCCGCAGCGCTGTTTCGTGGCGACGGCCCCGAGCGCGCCACCCGCTCGTTCGTGATGCGCCGACCACTTCGAGGAGGCTCGTGATGACGACGCACCGACTGACCCGTCGCACGTTTCTCAAGACGACTGCCGGTGGCGCCGCCGTCGTGGGATTTCCGCTCCCGCTCCGCGCGCAACCGAAGACGTTCAAGATCGGCGCCATTCATCCGATGACGGGCGCGCTCGCCGAGCCGGGGCAGGCTTGCCGACTCGGCGCTCAGATGGCGGTCGGTGCGGTCAACGCGGCCGGAGGCATCAAGGCGAAGGGCGGGATCAAGCTCGAGCTGATCGTCGGCGACACGCAGACCAAGCCCGAGAACGGTCGCGTCGAGGCCGAGCGCGTCGTCAACCAGGGCGCCCAGATGCTGCTGGGGTCGTTCGACTCGGGATCCACGAGCGCAATGGTGTCGGTCGCCCAGCAGAAGCGCGTCCCGTTCCTCATCGACATCGCCGCGGCCGATCCGATCACGGCCAACGTCGCCAAGTCGGTCAGGGACGGCGAGCAGAAGGTGCAGTACGTCTACCGCAACTTCCCGACGGGCTCGAGCTTCGGCCGCAAGGCCGTGCAGTACTTCATCGAGATCTTCAAGGAAGCCAACGTGTCGCCGAAGCGGGTCGTGCTGATGTACTGCAACGACCTCTTCGGACAGAACCAGGCGCGTGGCTTCCAGGCGGCCCACAAGGCGGCCAACCCGTCGTGGGAGATCGTCGAGGTCATTCCGTGGCCGGAGCCGCCGTCCGACCTTGCCACCGAGGTGTCGCGGGCGAAGGCGGCCAAGCCCGACGTGATCGCGCCGATCACGCGCCCGGCCTCCGCGCTGCTGCTGCTTCCCGAGATCGCGAAGCAGCGGGTCGAGACGATGGGCATCGTCGGCCCCGGCGGTCCCGGCCTCTACGAGGCGGGCCAGCTGGCCCAGCTCAAGCAGGACCTCGAGTACGTGCTGACGAGCGTGCCGTGGCCGAACTTCAAGAACCCGAAGACCACCACGGTCGGCGAGGAGTTCCGGCGACGCTCGGGCGGAAAGACGTTCGACACGAACTCGGGCTATTCCTACGACGCCGTGTTCGTCATCGCCGACATCCTCGAGCGCGCCGCGAGCCTCGTCGATCCCGACGCGATCGCCGACTCTATGAAGAAGACGAACTACGCCGGCGGCCTCATGCAGTACGGCGGTCCGATCGTCTTCAACGAGCTCGGCGACAACGCCAACGCGATCCCGACGATGATCCAGATCCTGGGCCAGAAGCCCGTCGCCGTCTGGCCCCGCGAGGCCGCGCTGCAGAAATTCGTCTTCCCGCGGCCCAAGGCTTAGGACGACCGAGGGCGGCGAGGGCGGGTCCAGTGGGGCGGGCGCGGTGCCGGGCGGGGTCGCTCGACCACGCCGCACGCGTTCGCAGACCCTTGGCGGCTGGGCTCCATCCGGGCGCGGTGCGCCCGTCGCCGCGTTGCGGGAACGGGTCTCGACGACCCCGCCCGGCACCGCGCCCGCCCCACTGGACCCGCCCTTGCGGCCCTGAGTCGGGGTCGGCGTGGATCTGACGCTGGTTCTGCAGGGGATCGTCAGCGGCGTCCTGTTCGGCGGCGTGTACAGCCTGATGGCCGTGGGCCTCACCCTGATCTTCGGCGTGATGCGCGTGGTGAACTTCGCCCACGGCGACATGATGGTCTGGGGCATGTACCTCGCGTACCTCCTCGCCACGGGCGCGGGTGTCGATCCCTATCTGGGCTTCATCGTCTGCGCGGCCGTGCTCTTCGCGCTCGGGCTCCTCGTGCAGCGCGCGCTCGTCGACCGGATCATCGACGCGCCCCACGAGATGCAGATTCTCCTGATGCTCGGGGTCGCGCTCGTGCTGGAGAACGTGGCCCTGGTCGCGTTCGGGCCCGAGCCCACGCGGGTGCGGTCGCCGCTCGCGGCCGCGACCGTGTGGCTCGGGCCCGTCTTCGTGGACGTCGCTCGGCTCGTGACGTTCGTGGTCGCGGTCGCGCTCACGACAGCCCTCTGGGGGTTCCTCTACCGCACCGACCTCGGGCGGACGATCCGCGCCGCCGCCGACAACACCTACGGTGCCTTGGTGATCGGCGCCGACGTGCGCCGCGTCTACGCGGTGGCGTTCGGCGTCGGCGCGGCCTGCGTGGGCGCCGCGGGCGCCCTGGTCTCCTCGATCCTCCCGTTCCAGCCACCGACCGGGCTGTCCCTGTCGGTGACCTCGTTCAACATCGTGATCATCGGCGGCATGGGAAGCCTCCTCGGCGCGTTCGTCGGCGGCCTGCTGGTGTCGCTCGCCGAGTCGCTCGGCGCCGTGTTCCTCAAGCCCTCGCTCAAGGAGCTGTTCAGCTTCTCGCTCCTGATCGTGATCTTGCTGTTCCGGCCGGTGGGCCTCTTCGGCAAGCGACCGTCGTGAGATGGGCGGTCGTCGCCGCGCTCGCGGTGCTGCTGGCGCTACCGGCGGTGCTGAGCTCGTACGCGATCACCATCTTCATCCTGATCTTCTTCTACGGATTCCTCGGGCAGGCGTGGAACATCGTGGGGGGCTACGCGGGCCAGCTGTCGCTCGGCCACGCCGCCTTCGTCGGGGTGGGCGGCTACACGGCGGCGATGCTGTCGATCGAGAAGGGGCTCACGCCGTGGGCCGGCATGTTCGTCGGCGCCCTGCTGGCGGCGCTGCTCGGCGCGATCATCGGCTATCTCGGCTTCCGCTTCGGTCTGCGCGGCTTCTACTTCGTGCTGCTCACGGTGGCGTTCGCCGAGGTGTGCCGCATCGCGGTCTCGAACATCGACGCCGTCGGCGGCCCGCTCGGCCTCTACATCACCTTCACCGGCGACCCGCGACAGTTCCAGTTCCAGGACGGCCGCCCCTACTACTACATCGCGCTGGCGCTCATGCTGGCGGCGACGGCGACCGCCTGGGCCATCGAGCGCCGCCGCTTCGGCGTCTATCTGGCGGCGATCCGGGAGGACGAGGCCGCGGCCGAGGCGCTCGGCGTGAACGCCTTCAAGTACAAGATGCTCGCGATGGTCGTCTCGTCCTTCCTCACGGGTCTGGGCGGGACCTTCTACGCGTTCTATCTCTTCTCCCTGCAGCCCAACACGCTCTTCGGTATCCCGCTCTCGGTCGAGATCATCATCCGCCCGATCGTGGGCGGCGCGGGCACGCTCCTTGGGCCCATCCTGGGCTCCTTCATCCTCACGCCGCTCGGCGAGCTCTCGCGGCTCTACCTCGGGCAGGGCGGGCTGCCCGGCGCGCACCTGATCGCGTACGGCGTGCTGCTGGTCGCGGTGGTGCTGTTCCTTCCCGAGGGTGCGTATCCGCGCCTGCGACGGCTCCTGGCGCGCCGCGGTGGGCGCTGAGCGAATGAGCCTCCTGGTGGCCCGCGGGCTCTCCAAGCGCTTCGGCGGCCTCCTGGCTGTCGCGGAGCTCGACCTGACGGTCGATCCGGGCGAGATGCTCGGACTCATCGGCCCGAATGGGGCCGGCAAGACGACGGTCTTCAATCTCTTCTCGGGATTTCTCACGCCGGACGCGGGCGACGTCGACTTTCGCGGCCGCTCGATCGTGGGGCTCTCGCCGCACGCGATCTGCCGGCTCGGGCTTGCGCGGACGTTTCAGATCGTCCGGCCGTTCCCGCGCATGACCGTCCTCGAGAACGTGAGGGTGGGTGCGCTCGTCCTGCACCCACGCGTGCCCGAGGCGCTCGACCGTGCGCGCGACGTGGTGGAACGGGTGGGGCTCGGCGCCCGGCAGGACGTGGCGGCCGGCGCCCTGACCCTGGCCGAGCGCAAACGCCTCGAGCTGGCGCGGGCGCTCGCCACCGAGCCGGCCCTGCTCCTGCTCGACGAGGTGATGGCGGGGCTCAATCCGACGGAGATCGAAACGATCATCCAGCTGATCCGTGGCATCCACGCCTCGGGCGTTTCGATCCTGCTGATCGAGCACAACATGCGGGCGGTGATGGCGCTCTCCCAGCGGATCGTCGTGCTGAGCTTCGGCGAGCGGATCGCGGAGGGGGTGCCGGCCGAGATCGCCAACCACCCGAAGGTGATCGAGGCCTACCTGGGCGAGGAATATGTCCGCGCTGCTCCGGCTTGACGGGCTCGAGGCCGGCTACGGCGACCTGACGGCGGTCTCCGGCGTCTCGCTCGAGGTGCGGCGGGGCGAGGCGGTGGCGCTGATCGGCGCGAACGGGGCCGGCAAGACGACCACGCTGCGGGCGATCAGCGGGCTCTTGCCCGTCCGCGCCGGGCGCATCGAGTTCGAGGGCGTTCGGCTCGACGGCCTCGGGTCGGCCCAGATCGTCGCGCGCGGCATCGCCCACGTGCCGGAGGGGCGCCAGCTCTTCCCCACGATGACGGTGCGCGACAACCTGGAGCTCGGCGGCCGCGCCGTCGCCCGCCGACAGCGGGACGACGCGCTCGAGCTCGTCTTCGCGCTCTTTCCCCGCCTGCGCGAGCGTGAGCGCCAGCTCGCCGGTACGCTGTCGGGTGGCGAGCAGCAGATGTGCGCGATCGGGCGCGGGCTCATGGCGCGCCCGCGGCTCCTGCTGCTCGACGAGCCGAGCCTCGGGCTGGCGCCGGTAGCGGTGAAGCTCATCTTCGAGACCCTCCAGCGGGTCAACGGCGGCGGCACGACGATTCTGCTCGTCGAGCAGAACGTGCCCCGCGCGCTCCAGCTCTCGCACCGGGGCTACGTGCTCGAGAACGGACGCATCGTGCTCGAGGGGACGCGCGCCAGTCTCCTGGCGAGCCCCCACGTGAAGCAGGCCTACCTTGGTCTCTGAGCGACAGCCCGTTGCTCCGGTGACCCTTGACAACGGCAGCGTTCGGGGGCTATTTATTAGGGCCTCCTAATACCATGAAGACGGTTGACCGAATCTCGGGAGTCCCGCGAACCGAGGCGCCCGGTGCAGCCCGCGCGCGATGAGTCGACGGCGCCGGCCATCCCGCCCCCGCGCCGGCTCGAGAGCTCGGCGCTCTTTCAGCTCGAGCGCGAGGTGGTCATCGTGCACCACGGTCAGGAATACCGTCTGCGCGTCACGAAGTCGGACAAGCTGATCCTCACGAAATAGCCAGTCCGACCGAGGTCCGCACGACCTCGATGCAGCCAGCCCCAGAGAGCGCCGGGCGAGCGAGCCCGGACCGTGCGGCGCCGACTAGCTCGACCTCCAATCGACATCCATGGGCAGGTCCTCCCCCTGGGGCTCAGGTGCGATACTCTGAAGGCTCGACTGCAGGGGAGGAGGCGTCCGGCATGACGAGTCCGATCATCACCGAAGCGACCCGGGTCCTCGTCGACCGGCGCGATCTCACGCGCATCGAGGCCGCCGCGGCGATGGAGGCGATCATGTCGGGCACGGCGACCGACGCGCAGATCTCCGCCTTCCTGACCGCGCTGCGGATGAAGGGTGAGACCGTCGAGGAGCTGATCGGCTTCGCCCAGGTGATGCGGCTCAAGGTGGCGCGGGTCCGTACGCGTGGCGAGGAAACGGCCGCGCTCACCGGCACCGACCGCGAGATGCTCATCGACACTTGCGGCACCGGCGGCGACGCCTCCGGGACGTTCAACGTCTCGACGGCGACCGCGTTCGTGGTGGCGGGCGCCGGGCTCAAGGTCGCCAAGCACGGCAACCGCTCGATGTCGGGTCTGAGCGGCGCCTCGCTCTGCGGCTCGGCCGACGTCGTCGAGGCCCTGGGGGTCAACCTCCAGATCACCCCCGAACAGGTGGGGCGCTGCGTCGCCGAGGTCGGCATCGGTTTTCTCTACGCCCCGCTCCTGCACACAGCGATGAAGCACGTCATGACGGCCCGGCGCGAGATCGGAATCCGCACGGTCTTCAACCTGCTCGGCCCGCTCACCAACCCGGCAGGCGCCAACGCCCAGGTCATCGGCGTCGCCGCGGCGTCGCTCACGGAGCCGCTCGCGCGGGTCCTGGCCGAGCTCGGCACGCATCGCGCCTTCGTGGTCCACGGCGCCGACGGCCTGGACGAGATCTCGAACACCGGCGAGAGCCGCATCTCCGAGGTCCGCGAGGGCGTCGTGCGGACGTTCACCGTGCGGCCCGAGGACTTCGGCCTGCCGCGTGCTGCGATCACCGAGCTGCTCGGCGGCGACCGCGAGCAGAACGCCGAGATCATCCGCACGATCCTCCGCGGAGAGGTCGGCGCCAGGCGGGACATCGTGCTGATGAACGCCGCCGCGGCGCTGGTCGCGGGTAGCAAGGCACGTGACTTGAAGGAGGGCGTCGAGCTGGCGGCTCGCTCGATCGACACCGGCGCTGGCCGCGGCAAGCTCGAGCGGCTCGTTCGCTTCACGCGGGAGCTCTCACCTGACGCGTGAGCGCGACTTCGGACGACACCGCCGTCAGAAGGTGATAGGATAAGGCGTCGCGGCGCGCTCAAGTTCCCTTCGACGTTGCTGTTTCTTCCCCGTGGACGGCGCTTCCGCGACCTGAGTCGCGCGAGAGAGTTCTAGAACACTGAGGTTCTATGAACGGCGTCGGGACCAACGGAAAGCTCAACGGTCGCGTGCCGCGCTACCACCGCATCGCCGAAGCGCTACGCGAGCGGATCCAGGACGGCGAGCTGCCGCCCGGCGCGCGCCTCGACAACCAGCGCCAACTCGCGAGGAGCTTCGGGGTCACGCTCATGACGCTGCGCCAGGCGCTCGAGCTGCTCGAGCGTGAGCACCTCATCACGCGCCGTCACGGGCTCGGGACGTTCGTCGCCGCGCCCTCGATCGACTACGACATCCTCCAGCTCCGCCGGTTCGCCGGCGACCTCACCGCCAAGGGCGAGCACGTCGCGACGCGGCTCCTGGGGACGCCCTTCGCGGTGGCCGACCGGCGCGTCGCGGAAGCGCTGAAGCTGCCGGCCCGGGGGCGCGTGCTCGTGCTCGAGCGGCTGCGGCTGGTCGACGACCACCCGATGAGCCTGCAGCGGTCGTTCCTGCCGTTGCCGCTCGGCGACGAGGTGGTGCGCGCCGATCTCGCATCGACGCCGCTCCACCAGGTCCTCGAGTTCAAGCTCGGCGTCGTCATCACGCGCGCGCGTGAGACCGTCTCGGCGGTGCGGCTCGGCCGTCGGGAGGCGCGCGAGCTCGGGTGCCGCGCCGGCGAGCCGGCGTTCGAGTCCGAGCGCATCTCGTACGACGCCGGCGGCGCGCCGGTCGTCTTCGATCGCGTCTTCATCCCGGGCGACCGCTTCCGAATCACCCGCGAACTCCACTACGAAGGAGCGACGTCATGAAGATCCTCGTCACCGTCAAGCAGGTGCCCGACACGGCGACCCAGGTGAAGATCGCGGCCGACGGAAAGACCATCGACACCACGGGTATCACGTGGATCGTCTCCCCCTACGACGAGTTCGCCGTCGAGGAGGCGCTGCGTATCAAGGAGAAGCGCGGCCAGGGTGAGGTCGTGGCGGTGTCGCTCGGCCCCGATCGGGTGAAAGAGACGCTCCGCTCGTGCCTGGCGATGGGATGCGATCGCGCGATCCACCTCAACGACGCCGTCTGGGCAGCGGCCGACACGCTCGCGACGGCGAAGGCGCTCGCCGCGGTCGTCAAGCAGGAGGGGCCCGAGCTCGTGCTCTGCGGCCGGCAGGCGATCGACGACGACATGGGCGCCGTGACGGCGCAGCTGGCCGAGCTGCTCGGCTGGCCGTGCGCCTACTGGATCATGGAGGAAGCGATCGACGCCGACGGAAAGTCCGTCCGCGCTGCCCGCCAGGTCGAGGGCGGGCTCGAGGTCTTCGACCTCCCGCTGCCCGCGGTCCTCGCCGCGCAAAAGGGGCTCAACGAGCCCCGCTACCCGACGCTGAAGGGCATCATGGGCGCCAAGAAGAAGGAGATCAAAGACGTCAAGGCAGCCGACATCGGGTGGGTGTCCGAGCCGCCGCAGCTCTCGGTCGTCGGGCTCGAGGCGCTGCCGCCGCGTCCTCCGGGGCGCGTCATCCAGGGTGACGTGCCCACGGCGGTGAAGGAGCTCGTCCGCGCTCTGCGCGAAGACGCCAAAGCGATTTAGGGGAGTCGAGAGGACATCATGCCCAACGCGTTCTGGTGCATCGTCGAAGACGACCGAAACGGCGCGCCGAAGAAAGTCATGGCCGAAGTCATCGGTGAAGCGTCGCGGCTGGTCCCGGGGCGGGTCGAGGCTGTCTGGCTCACCGACAAGGCCAGCGAGGCGGGACTGAAGCAGCTGGGTGAATGGGGGGCCGCGCGGGTGCTGCTGCTCGAGAACGCGGCGTTCGCGCCCTACCGCAGCGAGGTCTGGGTGGCCGCCGCCGCCGAGCTCGCCGCCAAGGAAGCCCCGCAGGCGATCTTCGCGCCCGTCACGAGCCGCCAGCGCGAGTTCGTGGCCCGGCTCGCCGCGCGGCTCGGCGTCGGGCTCGCGGCCGACTCGGTCCGGTTCGCCCTGGAAGGCGACAAGCTCGTCGCGACCCGCCCGGTCTACGCGGGCAAGCTGCTCTCGAAGGTGACGTGGGCGAAGACCCCGTGGGTCGCGACGCTTCGACCCAACGTGTTTCGCCCCGCCGATTCCCAGCCGGGAAAAACGGCGCCGGTCGAGCGACCGACCGTGGCGACTCCCGGCGCTCAGATGAAGTTCGTCGAGCGGCGCGAGGAAGTCTCCACCGGCCTTCCCGAGCTGACCGAGGCGGAAACCGTCATCTCGGGCGGACGCGGAATGAAGGGGCCGGAGAACTACGTGATTCTCGAAGAGCTGGGCCGGGTCATCGGCGCCGCGGTGGGCGCCTCGCGCGCCGCGGTCGACGCCGGCTGGCGGCCGCACCGGTTCCAGATCGGCCAGACCGGTCGAACGATCTCACCCAAGCTCTATCTCGGCTTCGGCGTCTCGGGCGCGATCCAGCACCTGGCCGGGATGCGGACCTCGAAGGTCATCGTCGCCGTCAACAAGGACCCGGAGGCGCCGATCTTCAAGATCGCCGACTTCGGGATCGTCGCCGACCTCTTCGAGGTCGTGCCCGAGCTCACGAAAGAGTTCAAGAAACTCTTGGAGAAGTAATGCGGCTCGACCTCACCCCCGAGCAGCAGATGATCCAGGCGACGGCGCGGGAGTTCGCCGACTCTCAGATCAGGCCCATCGCCGCCGAGATCGATCGGGAGGCGCGCTTCCCGCACGAGACGGTCAAGCGCATGGGTGAGCTCGGCTTCATGGGGATCACGATCCCCGAAGCGTGGGGCGGGAGCGGCGCCGATACCGTGTCGTACGTCGTGGCCCTCGAGGAAATCGCCAGGGCGTGCGCGAGCCACGCCGTCATCATGTCGGTCAACAACTCGCTCTACGGCGCCCCGCTGGCCCAGTACGGCACCGATGCCCAGTGCCAGCGGTTCTTGCGACCGGTCGCCTCCGGCCACGCCCAGGGATGCTTCGCACTCACGGAGCCCCAGGCCGGCTCGGACGCGACGAACCAGGCGACGCTCGCGGTCCTCGACGGCGAGGACTACGTGGTCAACGGTCGCAAGCGCTTCATCACCACCGGCCGCGAGGCCGCCTTCGCCCTGGTCTTCTGCCAGACCGACCGCGCCAAGGGGCATCGCGGCATCTCGGCCTTCGTCATCGAGAAGGGCACGCGCGGCTTCACGGTGGCCAAGACGGAGGACAAGCTCGGCATCCGGGCCTCCGACACCGCCGAGCTGGTCTTCGACGACTGCCGCGTCCCGCGGGCCAACCGCCTGGGCGAGGAAGGGCAAGGCTTCAAGATCGCCATGTCGGCGATCGACGCGGGGCGGATCGGGATCGCGGCCCAGGCGCTCGGGATCGCCGCGGGCGCGTACGAGCGCTCGGTGGCGTACGCCCGGGACCGGAAGGCGTTCGGGGTGCCGATCGGCGAGCACCAAATGGTCCAGTGGATGCTGGCCGACATGGCGGTGGCGATCGACGGCGCCCGGCTCCTGACCTTGCGGGCGGCCTTCCTCAAGGACGCCGGCCGCCCGTACGCGACCGCCGCCGCGATGGCCAAGCTCTTCGCTGCCGAGACGGCGATGAAGGTGACGACGGATGCGATCCAGGTCCACGGCGGGTACGGGTTCATCAAGGAGTACGAGGTCGAGCGCGCGTTCCGCGACGCGAAGATCACGCAACTCTACGAGGGAACGTCACAGATCCAGAAACTCGTGATCGGGCGGGACCTCTTGCGAGGTGGCCATGACCGAGCCTGAGCGCCGGCCCGAGCGACCGGTGCGCTTCGAGACCCTATCGGGTATCCCGATCGAGCCGCTCTACACGCCCGAGAGCCTCCGCGACTGGTCGCCCGACGAGAAGCTTGGCCGCCCGGGCGAGTATCCGTTCACCCGCGGCGTCTATCCGACGATGTACCGGGGCCGGCTCTGGACGATGCGAATGTTCGCCGGCTTCGGGCGGCCCGAGGACACCAACGCCCGCTTCAAGTACCTCCTGGAACAGGGCCAGACCGGGCTGTCGACGGCGTTCGACATGCCGGCGTTGATGGGCTACGACGCGGACCATCCCCGCGCGCGCGGCGAGGTCGGCAAGGAAGGCGTGTCGATCTCGACGCTCGACGATTTCGAGCGGCTGTTCGCCGACATTCCGCTCGGCGACGTCACCACGTCGATGACGATCAACTGCACGGCGTCGGTCGCGCTCGCCATGTACCTGGCGGTCGCCGAAAAGCAGGGCGTCGCGTGGGATCGCGTCGGCGGCACGATGCAGAACGACATGCTCAAGGAGTTCGTCGCGCAGAAAGAGTGGATTTGTCCGCCCGAGCCCGCCGTGCGGATCGTCGTCGACATGATCGAATTCACCGCCAAGCACGTTCCGCGCTTCAATCCGGTCTCGATCTCGGGCTACCACATCCGGGAGGCGGGCGCGACGGCGGTGCAGGAGCTCGCGTTCACGCTGGCCGACGGGCTCGGGTACGTCGAGGCCGCGTGCGCCCGCGGGCTCGACATCGACAGCTTCGCGCCGCGGCTCTCTTTCTTCTTCGACATCCACAACGATTTCTTCGAGGAGATCGCCAAGCTCCGGGCGGCGCGGCGCCTCTGGGCGCGCTTCCTCAAGGAGCGCTTCGGCGCCAAGAAGCCCGAGTCGATGCGGCTCCGGACGCATACCCAGACGGCCGGCGTCTCGGCGACCGCCCAGCAGCCCCTCAACAACATCGCGCGCGTGGCGCTGCAGGCGCTCGCGGCGGTGCTGGGCGGCGCGCAGTCGCTCCACACCAATTCGTACGACGAGACGTGGGCGCTGCCGACCGAAGAGGCGGTGACGGTCGCGCTCAGGACCCAGCAGATCATCGCCGAGGAGTCCGGGGCCGCCCTGACGATCGACCCGCTCGGCGGCGCGTACTACCTGGAGACGCTCACGGACCAGATGGAGGCGGCCGCGCTCGAGTACATCCGGAGGATCGACGCGATGGGGGGCGTGATCCGCGCGATCGACGCGGGTTACCCGCAGCGGGAGATCGCGGACGCCGCGTACCGCTACCAGCTCGCGGAAGATCGTGGGGAAAAAGTGGTCGTCGGCGTCAACAAGTACGTGATGGCGGAGGAGCGCCCGATCAACTACCTCAAGATCGACGCGGCGGTCGAGCGCGAGCAGGTCGAGCGCGTGCGGCGCGTCAAGGCGGCGCGCAACACGACGAAGGTCGAGCGGCGGCTCAAACAGCTGGCCGAGGCGTGCCGCGAGCAGCGCAACGTGATGCCGGTGCTCATCGACGCGGTGAAGGACTACGTGAGCCTGGGCGAGATCTCGGACGTGTACCGTCAGGTGTTCGGCCTGTACCGCGAGCCGATCATCTTCTAGGGGGGCGGCCGATGAAAACGACCCATCTGCGTCGTTGGCTCCTTCGGCCCTCCCTGCGGCGTATGCGGCATACGCCTCGGTCGGGCTCTCAGTCGCCGCCTAGCATCTGGGTCGTTTTGATCGGCCGCCGCGAAGGGAAGTGTGGTGCTTAGGCAGTGTCCCTGCGGCACGTGTTCCGCAGGCAGGACTCCTTCCAGTGAGAGGATGATGAGATGAGTGAGCCGATCCGGATCAGCCGTGCGACGACCAAGAAGCCCAAGCCCAAGGACAGCGAGCTGTCGTTCGGGACCGTGTTCACCGACCACATGTTCGTCATGGACTTCCAGGAAGAGAAGGGCTGGTACGATCCCCGGGTCGAGCCGTACGGGCCGTTCCCGCTGGACCCGGCGGCGGCGGTGCTCCACTACGCCCAGGCGGTGTTCGACGGCCTCAAGGCCTTCCGCGGCCGGGACGGCAAGGTCCGGCTCTTCCGGCCCCAGAAGCACGTGGAGCGGCTGATCCAGTCGTCCCGACGCCTGTGCATCCCGCCGCTCGATCCCGAGCTCGCGCTGAAGTCGCTCGTGATGCTCGTCGGGATCGAGAAAGACTGGGTGCCGGCGACGGTGGGGACGTCCCTCTACGTCAGACCGACCATCATCGCGAGCGAGGCCTTTCTCGGCGTTCGGCCGGCGAAGTCCTACATCTACTACGTGATTCTGTCGCCCGTCGGCGCGTACTACCCCGAGGGGATGAATCCCGTGAAGATCCTCGTCGTCGACAAGTACGTCCGCGCCGTCGAGGGCGGGGTGGGCGGCGTGAAGACCGGCGTCAACTACGCGGCGTCCCTCTACGCCGCCGAGGAGGCGAAGCACGCGGGGTTCACCCAGGTGCTGTGGCTCGACGGCCGGGAGCGCAAGTACATCGACGAAGTGGGCACGATGAACATCATGCTGAAAATCGGCGACGAGGTCGTCACGCCGCCGCTCAGCGGAACCATCCTGGCCGGGGTCACCCGCGACTCGGCCCTGACGCTGATGCGTGAGTGGGGGCTCCGGGTCAGCGAGCGCCCGGTGACGATCGATGAGGTCGCCGCGGCCGCGCGCCAGGGGACGCTCGACGAGGTCTGGGGCACGGGGACCGCCGCGGTCATCTCGCCCGTCGGCGAGCTCGCGTACAAAAACGAGCGGATCGTGATCAACCGAGGCAGGATCGGCCCGCTGACCCAGAAGCTCTACGACGCGATCGTCGGGATCCAGTACGGGACGGCGCCGGACACCCGCGGCTGGACGGTTCCGGTCTAGGCGCCCCGATGAACGACTGCGTCTTCTGCAAGATCCGCGACGGCCAGATCCCCTCGCTGAAGCTCTACGAGGACGAGCGGACGCTCTGCATCATGGACATCAACCCGCTCAACTCCGGCCACTGCCTGGTGCTCACCAAGACGCACGCCGCGACGATCTTCGACGCCGAGCCGGCGGACCTGCAGGCGGCGATCACGACCGCCAAGCGTATCGCCACGGCGCAGCGGAAGGCGCTCCAGCCCGACGGCCTGAACATACTGCAGGCCAACGGCCCGGCGGCCTTCCAGTCGGTGCCCCACTTCCACCTGCATCTGATCCCGCGCTGGACCAACGACGGCAAGGGGTTCGACTGGAAGCTCGTGCCCGGTGACCGCGACCGGATCATGAAGGTCGGCGAGAAGCTGCGCGCCGCGCTCGGAGGAGGCGCCTGATGGCCGAACGCTCGATCCGCGTCGTCGTCGCCAAACCGGGGCTCGACGGCCACGACCGCGGGGCGAAGATCGTCGCGCGGGCGCTGCGCGACGCGGGCTTCGAGGTGATCTACACCGGTCTCCACCAGACGCCCGAGCAGATCGTCGCCACCGCGATCCAGGAGGATGCCGACGCCATCGGGCTCTCCGTCCTCTCCGGTGCCCACAACTACCTCTTCCAGCGGGTCCTCGAGCTGCTCGGCGAGCAGGGCGCGGGCGACATCGCGGTCTTCGGAGGCGGGATCATCCCGCCCGAGGACGTCGCCGCCCTCAAGGCGATGGGGGTCAAGGAGCTCTTCACGCCCGGCACCTCGACCCAGGACATCGTCCGCTTCGTCCGCGAGCACATCCGCGCGGCGGTCTGAACCAGCGCCCCGAAGTGAGGTGACTCTCGATGATCAAGAAGGTCGGCGGGAAATACGTGGTGCTGTCGGAGTCCGGTCGGCGGTTGGGCACGTACGGCACCAAGGCGGAAGCCGAGAAGCGCCTGCGTCAGATCGAGATGTTCAAGCACCTGAAGAAGAGCGGCGCGCGACGCGGCCCCCGAGGCTAGGCGCGTGGACTTCGACCTGACCTCCGAGCAGCAGCAGGTCCGCGACGTCGCCCGCGAGTTCGCCCGGGCCGAGCTCGGCGACAAGATCGCCCCGTACGACGAGCGCCACGAGTTTCCCCACGAGATCGTGACGAAGCTGGGGCCGCTCGGCTTCCTCGGCGTCCTCGTGCCCGAAGAGCTCGGTGGCGCCGGGCTCGACTACGTGTCCTACGCGCTCATCGTCGAGGAGCTGTGCCGCGGCGACGCGTCGGTCGGCATCACGATGTGGGCGCACAACTCGCTCTGCGCCAACCACATCGCGAGCTTCGCGTCGCCGGAGCAGAAGCGGCGATACCTGCCGTCGCTCGCCGGCGGCCAGGTGCTGGGCGCCTGGGGTCTCACCGAGCCGGGCTCGGGCTCGGACGCCGCCGCGCTCGCCACGCGCGCCGAGCTCCGGGGCGGCGAGTGGGTCCTGAACGGGAGCAAGGCCTTCATCACCAACGCGTCGGTCGCCTCCACCGTGGTCGTCATGGCCCGCACCGACCCGGACCGGAAGTCCAGGGGCATCTCGGCTTTCATCCTCGAGAAGGGCATGGCCGGCTTCAGCAGCGGGAAGCCCTACCGCAAGCTCGGCCTGCACGCCTCGGACACCGCCGAGTTGATCTTCGAGGATGCCCGGGTGCCCACGGCCAACGTGATCGGCGAGCGGGGCACCGGGTTCGTGCAGGCCATGAACGTGCTGGAGGGCGGACGCATCGCGATGGCGGCGATGGGCGTGGGAATCGCTCAGGCGGCGGTCGACCAGGCGGTCGCGTACATGCGGTACCGCACCGCGTTCGGCCGCACGCTCGCCGAGTTCAACGGGCTGCAGGGCATGATCGCCGACGTCGCCACCGAGGTCGAAGTGGCACGCCTGCTCACGTTACGTGCGGCGTACCTGAAAGATCGGGGCCGGCCGGCGATGCACGCGGCGGCGATGGCGAAGCTCTTCGCCTCCGAGACGGCGATGAAGGCGGCGACCAAGGCGGTGCAGCTCCACGGTGGCGCCGGGTACATCACGGAGTTCCCGGTCGAGCGCATCTTCCGCGACGCGAAGCTGACCGAGATCGGTGAAGGGACGTCCGAGATCCAGCGCATGGTCATCGCCCGGGAGATCCTCCAGCTCACGTGAACGCCCGATCAGGTGAGTTGATCGCCATCGAGGGCATCACCAAGCGCTATCTCACGAGCTCGGGCCCGGTGGAGGCGCTGCACGACGTCTCGCTCTCGGTCGGTGAAGGTGAGTTCTGCACGCTCATCGGCCCGTCGGGATGCGGCAAGTCCACGCTGCTCGGCATGCTCGGCGGGCTCGTGACGCCCGACCAGGGCCGCCTGACGGTCGACGGCGGGCCGGTCACGGGGCCGGACCCGCGGCGCGCGGCGACCGTGTTCCAGGAGGCGGGGCTCTTTCCGTGGCGGACCGCGCTGGAAAACGTCGCGTTCGGCCTCGAGCTCCAGGGCGTGCCGGCGGAGCGCCGTCGCCGGACGGCCAGCGAGCTGCTCGGCCCGCTCGGGCTCTCCGGCTTCGCCGAGAAGTATCCGCGGGAGCTGTCGGGCGGAATGAAGCAGCGCGTGGCGATCGGGCGCGCGCTGGCGCTCGACGCGAAGATCCTCCTGATGGACGAGCCCTTCGGCGCGCTCGACGAGCAGACGCGCGTCCTGATGGGCGAGTGGCTCCTCGATATCTGGCGACGCACGCGCAAGACCGTCATCTTCGTGACGCACAGCCTGCACGAGGCGCTCTTCCTCTCGACCCGTGTCGCCGTCATGACGGCGCGCCCGGGACGGATCAAGTCGGTGCTGGAGCTGGCGGTGGACTACCCGCGGTCGATGGAGTCGGCCGAGATGGTGGCGCTCCGCGCGAAGCTCTGGAGCGAGATCCGCGAAGAGTCCTTGAGGGCGATGAAGTGAAGGTCGCGCTCGTGCGCCTCGGGCTCCTCGCCGCCCTCCTGGCGGTCTGGGAGGTCGCGGGGCGCGCGGCGAACCCACTGCTCGCCGTCCCACCCTCGGCGGTGATCCCGGCGTTGCGCGATCTCCTGCTGCTCCGTTCCTATCCCGAGCTGTCGGCGAGCCTTCTGCTGACCGTGCGCGAGATCGGGGCGGCGTACGCGCTCGCGGTCGGAGCCGGACTGGGCTGCGGCTTCATGCTCGGCATGCACCGGGTCCTCGGGCGCGCCTGGGGCCCCATGATCGCGGCGCTCTACGCGGTTCCGGCGGTCGTCTGGTATCCCTCCCTGATGCTGTTCTTCGGTCTCGACGCGGCCTCCAAGATCGCCTTCGGCTTCCTGCTGGGCTTCTTCCCGATCACGCTGGCGGTGCTCGCCGGGATCCGCCAGGTGAACCCGCAGCTCGTCGTCGTCGCGCGCGCGTACGGTGCGGGCGCGGTGGCGGTCTTCGTCCGGGTCATGCTGCCGTCGATGCTCTTCACACTCGTCGGGGGGCTGCGGACCGGGCTTGCGCTCTGCGTGATCGGCGTCATCGTCGGCGAGATCCTCGGCTCGAAGGCCGGCATGGGCGCCCTCATCAACCACGCCTACGGCCTCTTGAGGATGGGTGATTACGTGGCCCTCGTGCTCGTGACGCTGGTCCTGGTCGTCGGCTCCGACGTCCTCGCGAGCCTCCTCGAACGCCGGGCGCGGGCCTGGACGGAATAGACGCGGCGATGCGGAGCCGGGTCGCATCTATCTCAGGCCACCCTCGATCCAAGCCGGCCTCACGGGCCACGCTACAGTGACCGTCCGCGTCCTCCAGCTCGTGACCTTCGTCGGGGGGCTCACGGCGTGGGAGACCGCCGCGCGGGCGGGGTGGGTGGACGCGCTCTTCGTCCCGGCGCCCAGCGCCGTCGCCCGGGCGCTCCTCCGGACCGGCGGGCCCGCCCTCGCGGGTCTGGCCGACACGCTCGGCAAGACGGCCGTCGCCTACGTGCTGTCGGTCGGGCTCGGCGTCTCGGCCGGCGTCGCCATCGGCTCGGTGCGCCTCCTGCGTGAGGTGCTGTCCCCATACGTGGTCGCGCTCTACGGCATCCCGAAGATCCTGGTGCTGCCGTGGATCGTCCTCCTGCTCGGCTACGGCACGTCTCCAGCGATCTTCTACGGGGCGCTCCACGGCCTCTTCCCGGTCATGGTGCTCGTGATGGGCGCCGTCCGCGACGTGGACCGCACGCTCGTGACCGTGGCGCGGTCGCTCGGCGCGACAACGTGGCAGCTCTATTGGAAGGTGCTGCTCCCGGCCATCGTCCCCTCGGTGCTCGCGGGGATGCGGCTCGGGATCGTCTTCTGCTTGCTGGGGGTCCTCGTGGTCGAGATGTTCGCCGGGGTCCGCGGGATGGGCCACATCCTGGGCTCCTTCGCCAACGGCTTCCAGGCTCCCGAGCTGTTCGCGGCGACCGGCCTCGTGTCGGCCGCGTCGATCGCGATCGTCCTGGCCCTCGATCGCCTCAACGACGGGCTCTCGCACTGGCGCGGCTGATCAGGGCCGGTCCAGGGTTTCCCAGCTCGCCGTCCAGTTCTTGCGCACCCGGGCCCTGGCGCCACCGGGCGCTTTTATTTATCGAGGGGTTGGCGCGCGGCCGTTCCTGGAATGCGGATTGCTCTCTCCCGGACGCAGGAGGAAACGGCGATGAAGTCGGACGTCGCGGCAGAAATCGTGACCGTGTACATGGCGCTGGACGGCGGGCTCCACCACTCCCGGTGCGGTCAGCGGCTCTCGTTCCACGGGCAGCGCGCGGGGCTCGAGCTCGACTTCTACTGCCTGGCGTGCGCCGAGACCGTGACGATCCCGTTCTGCGTCCTCGCGCGCATCCCGGTCGCCGAAGCCTCCGCCTAGCCCCGTCGGAGACGACGTCCGGCCCGCCAGCGGCGCTCCGGGCCGTCGCGTGCGCAAGGCGCACGCGATCGCGACCCAAGCCATCTCGATATCGAACGGACCCGGCCCGCTCGGCACACACACGAAGACCCGCGCCCCGCGACTCCGCGCGCTATTCCCCCCGCAGGGTCGGATCGAGCAGATCGCGGAGCCAATCCCCCGTACGGCTCACGATGATCGACGTCAGCATGAGCACGATCCCGGGCGCGGTCGAGATCCACCACGCCGAATCGAGATACTCCCGCCCCTCGTGGACCATCCCGCCCCAGGACGGCGTCGGCGGCTGAACCCCGAGGCCGAGGAACGACAGCGTCGCCTCGAGCACGATCGCGCGGGCCAGCTCGAGCGTCGCGATGACGACCAGCGACGAGAGCACGTTGGGAAGGATGTGGCGGGCGATGACCCGCGCCACCGAGCCGCCGAGGGCGTGGATCGCGTCGACGAACTCGTATGAGCGCAGGACCAGCACCTGCGACCGGAGCACGCGGGCATAGGTGACCCAGCCGGAGAGCCCGATGACGACGATCAGGGTGGAGAAGCTCGGCCCGAGCACGGCGATGATCCCGATCGCGAGCAGGATGAACGGGAACGCGAGCTGGGCATCGGCGAGCGTCATGATCACGCTGTCGGCCCAGCCGCCGCGGAAGCCGGCCAGGAGGCCGAGCGTGGCGCCGACGAGTCCCCCGACCACCACCGCCGCGAAGCCGACCAGCAACGAAACCCGCGCCCCGTAAATCGTGCGAGAGAGAACATCGCGCCCGAGGTGGTCGGTGCCGAGCAGGTGCGCCTTGCCGTCGGCGGCGGCGAGCGTGGGCGCCGCCAGTCGTGCCCGCAGCGACTGGCGAATCGGATCGTACGGCGCGATCGCCGGCGCCGCCAGCGCCGTCACGATCAGCACCACGACGAACACACCCCCGCCGAGCGCCATCGAGCGGGTCCGGCGCGCGCGGCTCGCGTGGAGCGCCGGCGCCCCGACCGGCGCCAGGTCAGCTCGCGCGGACGCGGGGATCGAGGAGGCCATAGACCAGGTCGACACAGAAGTTGATGACGATGAAGAGCACCGCCGAGAGGAACACGGTGCACTGCACGATGGGATAATCGCGGTTATAGATCGACTGGATCGCGAGCCGGCCGATGCCCGGCCACGCGAACACCGTCTCCGTCACCACGGCGCCGCCGAGCAGCGTGCCGAACTGCAGCCCGGTGATGGTGACGATCGGGACGGCCGCGTTTTTGAGCGTGTGCTTGGTGACGACCAGCGCCTCCGAGACGCCCTTGGCGCGGGCGGTCCGGATGTAGTCGGCGCGGAGCACCTCGAGCACCGCCGACCGGGTGAGCCGGGCGATCGAGGCCATGGCAAAGGCGCCGAGCGTCAGCGCGGGCAGTACCAGGTGGCGCCAGCTCTCTCGGCCCGAGGTCGGCAGGAGCCCGAGATTCAACGACACGATCAGGATCAGGAGGATCCCGATGAAGAACGTCGGCGCCGACTGGCCGACGAGCGCCAGCCCCATGGCCGCGTGGTCGATGGGGGTATTGCGCCGCACCGCGGAGACCACGCCGATGGGCACGGCGACGAGCAGCGCGAGGGCGAACGCCGTCAGGCCGAGCTCGAAGGTCGCCGGCAGGTAGCCGAGCACTACGCGGAAGGCGGGCTGGCGGAAGTGGATCGAATGGCCGAAGTCTCCGCGGAGCACGTGCCCGAGGAAGACGACGTACTGTACGGGCAGAGGGCGATCGAGGCCGAGCTCGGCGCGCACGCGGAAGATCTCGCTGCGCGGCGCGTCGGGGGGCAGCAAGAGCGGGACGGGATCGCCAGACAGCCGCATGACGATGAAGACGACGGTGGAAACGAGCCAGAGCGCGACTGCCGCACGGAAGAGCCGGGAGGCGAGGAACGGAAGGAGCCCGCGCATGGGCACCGGGGCGGAGCCCGTCGGGCTCCGCCCCGGCAAGTCGCCTACGCGCGGCGGAACTTGAAGTTGAAGCGCCGGATCTCGAGCTGCTGGAGCGGATCGGGTGTCCACTCCACGTATTTCTGAAGGCCGTAATCCTCGTACGGCTGGATCACGGGAATCCAGGGGAAGTGCTCGAGGAAGATCCTGGTCATCTTCTGGTACGCGTCGGCGCGGAACTTCTCGTCGACCGAGAAGCGGGCGGCGTTGCCCAGCTCGTCGAACTCCGGATGCCGCCAATAGTCCTGCGACCCGCCGGGGCCCAGGAGCCGCCACATCATGCCGTCCGGGTCGCGCAAGGTCGACGTCGGGTCGGACCACCACAGCCCCTTGAAGCTCTTGTCGCGGATCCTCTGCGCGCGCACTGAATATTCGAAGACCTCGACCTTTGCATTGACGCCGATGTCCCGCCACATGGCCTGAACCGCTTCGGCCATGGGCTTGTCGCCCGCCAGGTAGCCGGCGGTGGTCTCCAGGATGATCTCCTCGCCCTTGTAACCGGCCTTTTTGAGGCGGTCCTTCGCTTCGCCCGGATTGAAGGCGAGCGGGGGCAAGGAGGCATCGAAGTGGTTGTCGCCCTTGGCGATCATCGAGTTCGGGACGATGCCGCGCCCGCGCCACAGCTCCTTCACGATCGCCCCCCGGTCGACGGCCAGGGAAAGCGCCTGCTTGACGAGCGGATTGTCGAGCGGCGGCCGCTTGGAGTTCACGGCGAGGACGTAGAGGCCACCGTAGAGCGCGCCACTCACCGCGGTCGAGGCGTTGGCCTTGATGCGCTCGCCCTGATCGGGCGGGACCTGGGTGATCAGATCGACCTCGCCCTTGAGCAGGGCGGCCACCCGGGGCGCCATCTCGGGCAACGCCCGCACCACGAGGCGATCGAAGTCGACCCGGCCGCCCCAGTAGTCCGGGTTGGCCTCGAGCACGATCTTGTCGTCTTTCGTCCACGACACGAAGCGCACCGGCCCGGTGCCGATCGGCTTCTGGTTGAAGGTGTCGGGGCCGACCGCCTCTACGTATTTCCTCGGGATCACCTGTCCGCCGTAGAAGCCCAGGCGCGCCGGCAGCAGCGGATCGGGTTTCTTGGTGTGGACGAGGACGGTGCCCGGGTCCGGAGTCTCGACCCGATCGACCGTCGTCAAGACGGTGTTCACGCGGTTGCCCTTCAGGCCTGTATCCAGCGAGCGGTCGATGCTGAACTTGACGTCGGCCGAGGAGAAGGTATCACCGTTGTGCCATTTGACCCCCGAGCGGAGCTTGAACGCCCACGTCGTCTGGCCCTGGAGCTTCCACTCCGTCGCGAGGCCGGGCGCGAGCTTGCCGTCCGGGCGCCGGCTCGTGAGGTTGTCGTAGAGGTTGAAGGAGATACGGATGTCGTTCGACGACGTGCTCATGTGCGGATCGAAGAATGCGATGTCGCCGCCCTGAGCGACCACGAGCTCGCGCTTCTGGGTCGTCTGTGCCTGCGCTTTGTGTGGCAATCCCGGAAGCGCGGCGACGGCGCCGGCTGCCGCGACCTTGAGCACGTCACGTCGGGTCATCTCTGCCATGTCACGCCTCCCTCGGCGGTGCGTGGGGTTGAGACGTCGGTGGGGGTCTATATGGGGTGGATTTGCGATGCGTGTCAAGGCCCCGGCGACTCGCCCCGAACGCTCAGCCCGCCTCGGCCGGCGCGATCGGCGAGCGGCGCACGCGCGCCTGCACGTCGGTGACGACGTCGCGCTCGAGCGTGATCTCGACCTCGTGGTGCTCGACGGACCAGCTACTCACGGTCGCCAGCCAGCCGAGGCCGCGGCGGCCCTGAGGCACGACCCGGCGTCCGCGATAGACGAGCGTGCGTCGGCCGGGCGCGGCGGTGAGCTGCTCGTGTTCCTCGGCGTCCGGCCCGCCGAGCCGCAGGACTTCCTGGTACGTCGTCGACCCCGGCACGATGCGCGCGAGCGTGTCGCGCGCGAGCACGACCCCCGTCTGCCGTGTGGCGCCGCCCGGTCCCACCTGAAACCGACTCGCGAGCATCGCGCCAGCCCGCCGGGCGATCATCATGAAGAGGGGCATCGCCAGGTTGCCGAGCATGAAGAAGACGATCGGGATCAGGACCGGCGCCCAGGACCGCATGCCCCGGAAGTAGCCGAACTGCGCCGTCAAGACCTGGGGGCTGATGCCTTCCGAGCTGTCGAGGAAGAGCGAGATCTCCTCGGTCGACTCGAGCGTTTCGCTGCGCCGGCGGCCCGCCGTGCGGGGAAAGATCTCGTAGATCTTGAGGTGCTCGGCGTCGCGGAAGTTGACGATGAGCTGCGAGGGATCGTCGGCGAGGCGGACGACGCGGTCTCGATGCTCGAAGTACACCGGGAACAGGGCGCGCGGCCGCACGTCGTTGAAGGTCACCGAGATCGAGTGCTGCGGGCCCCAGAACGCGTCCTCGATCCACGTGGCCTTCCGCTGCTTGACGAGGTCCGTCAGCTCCATGCGCAGGTTCATGAGAAAGGTCCGGTTGGCGAGCAGCGGGGTCCAGGGGATCCGCACGTAGGTCACGGGCGCTGTGAGGCCGAGCGGGCCGCTTTGACGGACGAACGTCACGAAGGGCGCGCCGCCGCGGATGGGCTCCGGCGGCAGCTCCTCGCCGATCCGGTAGAGGCTCTGGGCGAAGAGCGGCAGGCGCCCTTCCATGATCGGCGTGAACCCGCGCGTCTTGACGTAGGCGGCCAGCGCCGGATCGGGCGGTCCGGCCGTGGAATCTCCGTCGACCGAGTTCGGCCAGAGCAGAAAGAGGTCCTGGGCGATGGCGCCGCCGCTCGTCGTCGGCGGGATCACGAGGCTCCAGAGGACGTCCAGGGTCACGGCGCCGAGCTCGGGCGTCACGGTCGCCCGAACGAAGAGCGGGCCAAGCGTGAACTCGGGGTTCGACCGCGAGGCCAGAAAGACCTGACCGTCGGCGATTCCAGGCGCCGCCGCGAGCAGCAGCGCGATCAGCCAGGCGCGAATCACCGCGAACGCGCTCTCAAGCCTGCCCCGGCTGGCCAACCGGTGCCACGCGCTTCTGCAGCAGGCCACCTGCGGTCCAAGCCGGACTCACGGCCCTCGCTACAACTTCACGGGCGTGAACTCCCGCGTGTAGTACTCGTCGAGCGGGAGCTTCTTCTTGATGAGGCCGTGCTCGAGGAGCGTGTCCTGCATCACCGCGAACGCCTCCACGTTGATGCGCCCGTCGACGGGTAGCAGCGGGCCCGAGATCTTATGGGCCCCGAGCACCGCTTCCGGCGTCCAGCCGAGCTTCTTCGCCACGAGCTCCGCCGCCGCCTTCGGATTGTCGCGCATGAGCTTGATCCCGCGGAAGAGCGCCCGCTGGCTCTTGCGGATCGCGTCCGCCTGCTTGTGGATCGCGTCCTCCGACGCGTACTGGATCTGGCTGATCCACTTCGGCGTCACCGAATCCAGGCGCAGGAGCACCTTGGACTTGCCCTGGAGCTCGGTCACCGCGCCGCCGTCGCCCCAGACGTAGGCGGCGATCTCCTTGCGCGCCAGGGCGGCGAGCTGGGCGTCGAGGCCGCCGAGGCCGACGACCTGGATGTCCTTGTCGGGATCCCAGCCCTCCTTCTTGGCGAGCATGCGCGCGAAGACCCATGTGGTCGCGCCCACACGGGTGACGCCGATCGCCTTGCCGCGGAGGTCGACGATCCGCTGGACGTCCGGCGCCACGTTCAGCGTGAAATGATTCCCCTCGGTGTGGGTCGCGATCATCTTGATCGGCGAGCCGGCCTCACGGAAGACGAGGATGTCGGTGCTGCCGGAGATCCCCACGAGACACTCGCCGGCCATCACCGCCTTGAGGAGATCGGGGCCGCCGCGAAACGGCACGAACTCGGCGGCGAGCCCCTCGGACTTGAAAAAGCCCTGCTCGAGGGCGACGATCACCGGTCCCGCCATCGAGTAGTCGCCGAGCACCGCGGTCCCGATCTTGACCGCGGTCTGCGCGCGGGCGGAGCGCGCCGGGACGGGAATCGTCGTCGCCGCGAGGGCCGCAGCGACGAATCGGCGACGCGTGATCACGGACATGGACGTGGCCTCCTTGGTAGACGCGCCTCGCGCCGCGCGATGCGGCTGCGCACTGCCTTCACGGGCCCGACGGGGCGGCCTTGACTTTCACACGACACGCGGTGATCGTACAACTTCGTGAGCGAGGTCGACAAACTCTCGCCCGTCACCTACGAGGCGAAGGACGGCATCGGCTGGATCACGCTGAACCGGCCGACGGTCCTCAACGCGCTGTCCACCGAGCTCGCCGCCGCCCTCGCCGACCACGCCGAGACCGCCGCCGGCGACGCGCGCATCGCGCAAGTAGTCGTCCGGGGGGCCGGTCGCGCGTTCTGCTCGGGGATGGACCGGACCGCGCTCGCCGCGGGATCGATCGGCGCGGCGTTCTACCGGCACTGGAACCGCGCCCTCGACCGCCTGGAAGACATGCCGAAGATCACCGTCGCCGTCCTGCACGGCTACTCGATCGGCGGCGGCTTGCAGCTGGCGCTCGCCTGCGATCTCCGCGTGGCCGCCGACGATGCCATTCTCGGTCTCGGCGCGACGCGCCACGGCCTCGTCCCCGACGGCGCGGTCCTGCGGCTGGCGCGCGTCGTCGGCGTGGGCCGCGCCAAGGAGCTGGCGCTCCTGAACGATCACGTGAGTCCGGCCGAGGCGCGCGCGATCGGACTCGTCAACTGGGTGTGCGCGCCGGCCGAGCTCGACCAGACGCTCGCGGCCGTCATCGCCAAGGCGCGTGGCGCAGCGCCGATCGCGATCGCCCACACCAAGCGTCTCCTTCACGAGTCGTTCCACCACGACCCGCGCGCGCTCTTCGAGGAGGTGCTGAACGCGCAAACCGAGTGCGTGACGTCGTGGGAGATGGACGAGGCCAACCGCGCCTGGCACGAGCAGCGGGAGGCGCGCTTCTATCCGCCGCCCGGCCCGCGGGCCTGAGATGGCGGGCGACGTCATCCTCGAGACCGACGGGCTCACAAAGGAATTTCGCGGGTTCGTGGCGGTGAAGGACGTGCGGCTGCGCGTGCGCCGCGGGACGATCCACGCGCTCATCGGCCCCAACGGCGCCGGAAAAACGACCTGCTTTAATTTGTTGACCCATTTCCTCACGCCGACGCGCGGGCGCATCCGCTTCAACGGTCGCGAGATCACGGGGTCGCGGCCCGCCGACATCGCCCGGCTGGGCCTCGTGCGCTCGTTCCAGATCTCGGCCGTGTTCCCCCACCTCTCGGTGCTGGAGAACGTGCGGGTCGCGCTGCAGCGCAAGCGCGGCGCCTCGTTCGACTTCTGGCGGCCGGAGCGCGTGCTCGCCGGCCTGAACGGCCGCGCCCTCGAGCTGATCGAGGCGGTGGGCCTGGCGCCGTTCGGGCGCACGCCCGCGGTCGAGCTGCCGTACGGCCGCAAGCGCGCCCTGGAGATCGCGACCACGCTGGCGCTCGACCCCGAGATGATGCTGCTCGACGAGCCGACCGCCGGCATGGCGCACGAGGACGTGGAGCGCATCTCGGCCCTGATCAAGCGCGTCGCCGCGAACCGCACGGTCCTGATGGTCGAGCACAACCTCAGCGTGGTCGAGAATCTCTCGGACACCATCACGGTCCTGGCGCGCGGCGAGGTGCTGGCGGAGGGCGACTACCGCAGCGTGGCGCGGGACCCGGACGTGATCCAGGCCTACATGGGATCGGGCCATGCCTGAGACGCTGCTCGAGGTCCGCGATCTCCACGCCTGGTACGGGGAGTCGCACATCTTGCACGGCGTCGATATCGAGATCCGTGCCGGCGAGATGGTGACGCTCCTCGGTCGGAACGGCGCCGGCAAGACGACGACGCTCAAGTCGATCATGGGCATCGTGAGCGAGCGGCGCGGCTCCGTTCGTCTGGAGGGCCGGGAGCTCATCGGCCTGTCGTCGAACCGGATCGCGCGGCTCGGGCTCGCGTTCTGCCCGGAGGAACGCGGCATCTTCGCGAGCCTCACCGTCGAGGAGAATCTCCGCTTGCCGCCGGTGGTCCGGCCCGGCGGGCTCGGGGTCGACGCGATCTACGGGCTCTTCCCGAATCTCCGGGAGCGGCTCCGAGCCGGCGGGACCACGCTCTCGGGCGGCGAGCAGCAGATGCTGGCGATCGGCCGCATTCTGCGAACCGGCGCCCGGCTCCTGCTGCTCGACGAGCCGACCGAGGGCCTGGCCCCGGTCATCGTCCAGCAGATCGGCGTCACGCTCCGGCGGCTCAAGCGCGAAGGGTTCACCGTCCTCCTCGTCGAGCAGAACTTCCGCTTCGCCGCCACCGTCGCCGACCGTCACTACGTGATGGAGCACGGACGGGTAGTGGACATGATCCCGAACGGCGAGCTCGACGCCAACATGGGCAAGCTGCACGACTATCTCGGGGTATAGTCCCGGGACGGCCGCCACCGCGCGCCGATAGACGAAGGAGCCGAGAGCATGATCATCGTACGCGTCCTGACATTCCTCATCGTCGCGCTCAGCCTGGCCGTGGGTCCGGCGCAGGCGCAGATCTCCGACGGCGTCGTCAAGATCGGAGTCCTCAACGACCAGTCGAGCCTCTACGCCGACCTGGCCGGTCAGGGCTCGGTCGTCGCGGCGCGGATGGCCGTCGAGGACTCCGGCGCCGCCGCCAGGGGACTGAAGGTCGAGATCGTGTTCGCCGATCACCAGAACAAGGCCGACGTCGGCTCACAGATTGCCCGCCAGTGGTACGACGCCGAGAAGGTCGACCTCATCCTCGACGTGCCCAACTCGGGCGTCGCGCTGGCCGTCAACCAGATCACCCGCGACAAGGGCAAGGCGTTCATCGTCTCCTCCGCCGCGACGTCCGACCTCACCGGCAAGGCGTGCTCGCCCAACACGATCCACTGGACGTACGACACGTGGGCGCTCGCCAACGGCACCGGCAACGCGGTCGTGAAGACCGGCGGCGACACCTGGTTCTTCATCACCGCCGACTACGCGTTCGGCCACGCCCTCGAGCGCGACGTCGAGGCGGTCGTCCTCCGGAACGGCGGCAAGGTGCTGGGCAAGGTCCGCCATCCGCTCAACACGCAGGACTTCTCGTCGTTCCTGCTCCAGGCGCAGGCCTCCAAGGCCAAGATCATCGGCCTGGCCAACGCCGGCGGCGACACCACCAACGCCATCAAGCAGGGCGCCGAGTTCGGTATCGTGAAGGGCGGCCAGACCTTCGCGGGACTCCTGGTCTTCCTGACCGACGTGCACGCGCTCGGCCTCGAGAAGGCTCAGGGACTGACCTTCACCGAGACCTTCTACTGGGACCTGAACGAGAAAACGCGCGCGTTCGCCAAACGTTTCGCCGAGCGAAACCGTGGGATCCATCCCACGATGATCCACGCCGGCGTCTACGCCGGGACGTTGCACTACCTGAAGGCCGTCGAAGCGCTCAAGAGCGACGAGGGCGCCAAGGTCATCGCCAAGATGAAGGAGCTGCCGACCGACGACCCGCTCTTCGGCAAGGGGACGGTCCGCATCGATGGCCGCAAGATCCATCCGGCATATCTGGTTGAGGTGAAGAAGCCGGCCGAGTCGAAGTACCCGTGGGACTACTACAAGATCCGAGCGACCATCCCGGCCGAGCAGGCATTCCGGCCGCTCGATCAGGGCGGCTGCGAGTTGGTGAAGAAGTAGACACGTTGCGGCCGGGCTGGGGGCGGAGTGCGAGAGGGGTGCGCCGACCACGCGGCACGCGTGCGCATGGCCCTTCGCGTCTGGGCTCCATCTGGAAGCGTCGCGCACGGCGTTCGCATGAAGGGAACGGGTCGGCGCACCCCTCTCGCACTCCGCCCCCAGCCCTGTCACAACGACTCTGTGTCTACCCCTCCCCACCTTGATCCAGCCACGGCCGTCGCAGCGTAGGCCATCGTGACGATCTTCGGGGTGCCGACACAGGCGTTGTTCGGGCAGCTGCTGATCGGACTGATCAACGGCGCGTTCTACGCCCTGTTGAGTCTGGGGCTCTCGGTCATCTTCGGACTGCTCAACATCATCAACTTCACGCACGGCGCGCAGTACATGATGGGCGCGTTCGTGGCGTACTTCCTCTTGCAGTGGGCGGGGCTCGGCTACTGGTGGGCGCTCCTCCTGGCCCCGATCGTCGTGGGGATCACCGGCATCGTGCTCGAGCGCACGATGCTCAAGCGCCTCTACCAGCTCGATCACCTCTACGGCCTCCTGCTGACGTTCGGCTTCGCGCTGATCATCCAGGGTCTGTTCCGCCACGAGTACGGCTCTTCCGGGCTGCCCTATGCGATGCCGCGAGAGCTCGCCGGCGGCCGGAATCTCGGCTTCATGTTCCTGCCGAACTACCGCGCCTGGGTCATCGTCTTCTCGCTCGTGGTTTGCCTCACGACCTGGTACGTGATCGAGCGGACGCGCCTGGGGTCGTACCTGCGCGCCGCGACCGAGAACCCGGCGCTCGTCCAGGCGTTCGGGATCAACGTGCCCCGGATGATCACGCTGACCTACGGGTTCGGCGTCGGCCTCGCGGCGCTGGCGGGCGTGCTGGCGGCGCCGATCTACCAGGTGAACCCGCTCATGGGCGCCGACCTCATCATCGTCGTCTTCGCGGTGGTCGTGATCGGCGGCCTCGGCTCGATCATGGGCTCGATCGTCACGGGCTTCGCCCTCGGCGTAGTCGAGGGCTTCACCAAGGTCTTCTATCCCGAGGCGTCCAACACGGTGATCTTCGTCATCATGGCGCTCGTACTGCTGGTGAGGCCCGCGGGCCTCTTCGGGCGGACCACGTGACGGCGACGGCGAACGAGTACGTGGGCTCGGCTGTCCCCGCGATGACGGGGGTGTCGATCCACCAGCTCGTCGCCTTCGTGGTGATGACGGCCGCGCTCGTGGCGGCGCCGTTCTTCGTGTACCCGGTCTTCCTCATGAAGGCGCTCTGCTTCGCCTTGTTCGCCTGCGCGTTCAACCTCCTCATCGGCTACGTCGGGCTCCTCTCGTTCGGCCACGCCGTCTTTCTGGGCGCGGCCGGCTATGGCGCGGCGCACTCCGCGAAGATCTGGGGGTTTCCGCCGGAGCTGGCGATCAGCTTCGGGACCGCGGTCGCGGCCGCGCTCGGAGTCGTCATCGGCGCGCTCGCGATCCGGAGCAAGGGCATCTACTTCGCGAACATCACGCTCGCCTTCGCGCAGATGGTCTACTTCTTCAGCCTGCAGGCCTCTTTCACCGGCGGCGAGGACGGCATCCAGTCGGTGCCGCGGGGCACGCTCCTGGGGGTGCTCGACCTCAGAGAGACGCTGACGCTCTACTTCGTCGTGCTGGCGATCTTTCTCGTCGGGTTCCTCCTGATCTACCGCGCGATCCACTCGCCGTTCGGCCAGGTCCTGAAGGCCATCCGGGAGAACGAGCCCCGGGCGATCTCGCTCGGCTACCGGGCCGAGCAGTACAAGCTGCTCGCGTTCGTGCTCTCGGCCACGTTCGCAGGCCTCGCCGGGGCGACGAAGGCACTCGTCTTCCAGCTCGCGTCCCTCACCGACGTCCATTGGACGATGTCGGGCGAGGTGGTGCTCATGACGCTGCTGGGCGGCCTCGGCACGGTGTTCGGGCCGGTGGTCGGCGCGTTCATCGTGGTGACGCTCGAGAACTATCTGGCGCAGCTCGGCGCGTGGGTCACCGTCGTTCAGGGGGCGATCTTCGTCGTCTGCGTCCTGACCTTCCGTCGCGGTGTCATCGGCGAGCTGGGCAACCTGCTGCGAAAAGCGCTCTAGCCGGTCGGAGGCCCCATGGCGTATACGGACATCCTCTACGAGAAGAAGGACAGCGTCGCCTGGATCACGATCAACCGGCCCGAGGTGCGCAACGCCTTCCGCACGGCGACGGTGGCGGAGCTGACCGACGCGTTCCTGGACGCGCGCTGGGATCGGTCCGTCGGTGTCGTCGTGCTCACGGGCGCCGGAGACAAGGCGTTCTGCTCCGGCGGCGACCAGAAAGAGCGGGGCCAGGGCGGCTACGCCCCCGGCGCCGAAGGCACCGGAGCCACGCGGCCGATGGACGTCGAGGCGCTGCACAGCGCGATCCGCCACATCCCGAAGCCCGTCATCGCGATGGTCAACGGCTTCGCGATCGGCGGCGGCCACGTGCTGCACGTGCTCTGTGACCTCTCGATCGCCTCCGAGAACGCGGTCTTCGGCCAGACCGGACCCCGCGTCGGCAGCGTGGACGCGGGCCACGGCACGGGGTTCCTCGCGCGGGTCGTCGGCGAAAAGAAGGCGCGGGAGATCTGGTACCTCTGCCGCCAGTACTCGGCTCAAGAGGCGCTCGCGATGGGGCTCGTCAACCGGGTGGTGCCGCTCAAGGACCTCCGCACCGAGGTGGAGAAGTGGTGCGCCGAGCTCCTCGACAAGAGCCCGACCGCGCTGGCGCTCGCCAAGCAGTCATTCAACGTCGACTCCGAGCTGCGGGCCGGCGTGGCGCAGTTCGCTCACACGGCGCTCGGCCTTTATTACCAGACGGATGAGGCGATGGAGGGTCGCAACGCGTTCGTCGAGAAGCGCCCGGTCGACTTCAAGAAGTTCCGAAGATAAAGACCGGGACGCGCCTCGCCCTGGCCCTGGCGCTCGTGCCCGCCTCGGTGGTGGCAACCGGCGAGAACCCCCCGGCGCTGCGCCAGCCCACGATCGCGGGCGTCGACGACCTGCTGCGGCGTGTCTTCCAGGAAGGCAAGGACGCGGCCGAACAGGTGGATCCGCCGGAGGTCAGCCTCGGACCCGCGTTCGATCCGCAACGGGACTACCGATAGCTCTTCGTTCGATGTAGACTCCCACCCGGCAGATGGCCGGGCTCCTCTCCCGCTACTTCGGTTTCAGGGAACGCTCGACGGATCTCGCGACCGAGGTCCGCGCGGGGCTCACGACATTCATGGTGATGGCCTACATCATCTTCGTGAATCCGATCATCCTCGGGTTCACGGGCGTGCCGGGACTCGCCGGCAAGGGGTTGCCGTTCGGCGCGACGCTCACCGTTACGTGTCTCTCCGCGGGCCTTCTTTCGATCGCGATGGGGCTCGTCAGCAACTACCCGTTTGCGCTCGCGGCCGGGATGGGCCTCAACGCGGTCGTCGCCTTCGAGCTGGTCGCCGGCCGCGGGCTCACGTGGCCGCAGGCGATGACGGTCGTGTTCCTCGAGGGGCTGGCCATCACGCTGCTCGTGCTGACGCGCTTCCGGGGAGCGATCATGAACGCCGTCCCGATCGGGCTCAAGCGCGCGATCAGTGTCGGCATCGGCCTCTTCATCGCCTTCATCGGCTTCTTCACCTCGGGTCTGGTCGTGAAGCCCGCGGCGGGCCCCTTGCCGGTCGGGCTCGGGACGTTCCGCGGCCTGCCGATCGTGATCTTCCTGATCGGATTCTTCCTCACCGCCTGGCTCATGGCGCGCCGGACGCGCGGCGCCCTGCTCATCGGCATCCTGGGGACGACCGTGATCGCCGTCCTGCTCAACGAGCTCGTCGCCGGCGGCCAGGGCTTCGCGACACCCGGTGCGGCCCGGGTCCCGCCGGCGATCGTTCAGGCGCCCGACTTCTCGACGTTCGGCCACCTCGATTTCGGGTTCTTCGCGACGCTCGGGATCGTTACCGCCGTCCTCGTGACCTTCTCGATCATGCTGAGCGACTTCTTCGACACGATGGGCACGATCATCGGCGTGGGGGGCCGTGGCGGCTTCCTCGACGCTCAGGGCCGGCTGCCGCGCGCCAATCGTGTGCTGCTGGTCGACTCCCTCGGGGCCATGTTCGGCGGCCTCGCGAACAGCAGCAGCAACACGACTTACATCGAATCCGCCGCCGGCGTGGCCGACGGCGCCCGGACCGGCCTCGCCTCCGTGGTGACGGGCGTGCTCTTCCTGGCCGCGATGTTCTTTTCGCCGCTGGCCAGCGTCATCCCGGCCCAGGCGACGGCGCCGGCCCTGATCATCGTCGGGTTCTTCATGATGGGGATCGCGCGCGAGATCCCGTGGGACGACTACGAAGAGGCCATTCCCGCCTTCATGACGATGCTGGTGATGCCGTTCACCTGGTCGATCACCAATGGGATCGGAGCCGGGTTCGTCACCTACGCTGCGATCAAGCTTCTCCGCGGCCGGGGCCGCGAGCTCCACTGGATGGTCTACCTCGCCTGCGCGGCCTTCGTCCTCTATTTCTGCCTGCCCCTGATCGAGGGCCCGGCGAAGTAGCTCGGCGCACCTCTACGTTCCTCAGGGAGAGACGACGTGTCGTAAGTTCGTGTTATTCCGGCACAATTTCTTGACACGACCCGAGCAGTTAGCTAGACTCTCGCCACCGTATCGAGGCCATGAACCCGGCTTCAACTGAAGGTAGCCTGAGACAGATACGGCCCCGGCTCCGTTCGGCCCTGCCCATGTCGTGAGGGGCGAGTACGACCGACCGTCGCGGAGGCGATTTGGAGGCTGTCGCGAAGAGCAACGACGCTCTGGCACTCGACCCTCAGCTCGACACGTTTCCGAAGCTCGTTCGACTCAACGCGCGCCGCCTCGGGAACAAGGTCGCGATCCGGGAAAAAGACCTCGGGATCTGGCAGGCGTCCACGTGGTCCCAGTACTTCGAGGAGGCCCGCCTCATCGCAATCGGCCTCGGGTCGCTCGGCTTCGCGCGCGGCGAGCGGGTCGCGATCGTCGGAGACAACCGGCCCCAGCTCTACTGGGCGGTGATGGCCGTTCAGGCTCTGGGCGGCATTCCCGTGCCGATCTACCAGGACTCCATCGAGAAAGAGATGGAGTACATCATCGATCACGCCGAGGCCCGGTTCGCCGTCGTCGAGGACCAGGAGCAGGTGGACAAGCTCCTCGGCGTGCGGGCCCGCTGCCCGTACCTCCAGCACGTCGTGTACGACGATCCGCGCGGCATGCGCGCCTACGGCGAGCCGGGTCTGGTGAGCCTGGCCGAGCTGCGCGAACTCGGAAGGAAGTTCGAGGTAGGCCACCCGACGTACTTCGACGACGAGGTCGCCAGGGGCACCGCGGACGACATCGCCATCATCTGTTACACGTCGGGCACGACGGGGACGCCGAAGGGCGCCATGCTCTCGCACCGGAACCTGATCGCGACGGCGCGCAACGCGGCCCTCTTCGAGGGGCTCCGCGAGGACGAGGACGTGCTCTCGTACCTGCCGATGGCGTGGGTCGGCGACCACATCTTTTCCTACGCGCAGGCGATCGTTGTGGGGTTCGCGATCAACTGCCCGGAGAGCGCGGCGACCGTCCTCGCCGACCTGAAGGAGATCGCCCCGACCTACTTCTTCGGCCCGCCCCGTATCTGGGAGAGCATCCTGACCGGAGTCATGGTCCGGGTCGAGGACGCCGCGCGGCCCAAGCGCGCGATCGTCCATTTCTTCCTGCGCCTGGCGCAGGACATCGAGCGCAAGCGGCTCGGCCGGCAAGCGATTCCCCTCTGGCAGCGGCTCCTCTATCCATTGGGGAGCCTCCTCGTGTACGGTCCGCTGAAGGACAATCTCGGCCTGTCGCGCGTGCGCCGCGCGTACACGGCCGGCGAGGCGATCGGCCCAGAGATCTTCCTCTTCTTCCGCGGGCTGGGCGTCAACGTCAAGCAGCTCTACGGCATGACCGAGGCCAGCGTGTTCGTCACCATCCAGCGGGACGGTGACGTCCGGCTCGACACCGTGGGGACGCCGATCACCGGCGTCGAGATCCGCATCTCGAACGAAGGAGAAGTGCTCTTTCGCAGTCCGGGCGTCTTTCAGGGCTATGCCAAGAACCCCGACGCCACGCGCCAGACGCTCGAGGACGGCTGGATCCGCTCGGGCGACGCCGGCTTCCTCGACGGGGACGGCCACCTGAAGATCATCGACCGGGCAAAGGACGTGAGCCACCTGGCCGACGGGACGATGTTCGCCCCCAAGTTTCTCGAGAACAAGCTCAAGTTCTCGCCCTACGTCCGCGAGGCCGTCTGCATCGGTCAGGGGCGGCCGTGCGTGACGGCGTTCATCAACATCGATCTCACGGCCGTCGGGAACTGGGCGGAGCGCCGGAACATTGCATACACGAGCTACACCGACCTGGCCCAGAAGGCGGAGGTCTACGCGCTGATCCAGGGTGAAGTGGAGCGCGTGAACCGAAGCCTCGCCGAGGACGAGGTCCTGCGCGGGGCGCAGATCCGGCGATTCCTGATCCTGCACAAGGAGCTGGATCCGGACGACGAGGAGATCACGCGGACCCGAAAGGTGCGTCGCGGGTACATCGCGCAGAAGTACGCGCCGCTCATCGAGGCGCTCTATTCCGGGCGGGACCGTGTCCAGGTCGAGGCGAAGGTGACCTACGAGGACGGCCGCTCCGGCATGATGCGCGCGGACGTGAGAATCCACGACGTCTCCTCCGCGCAGGCGGCCCCGTGAGCCGGCCGGGGCCCTCGGGGCCGCTGCTCGAGGTCGACGGCGTGAGCGTGCGGTTCGGCGCCCTCATCGCGGTCAATCAGGTGAGCCTCCGTGTCGCGCGCGGAGAGATCGTGGCCATCATCGGCCCGAACGGCGCCGGCAAGACGACGCTGCTCAACGCGATCAGCGGTTTCTACCATCCCTACCAGGGCCGGATCGCGTTCGCCGGCAAGGACCGGACGCATCTCTCGCCCCCCGACGTCGCCGCGCTCGGGATCGCCCGCACGTTCCAGAACGTCGCCCTGTTCCGCGGCATGAGCGTGCTCGACAACATCATGACCGGACGCCTCTTGAAGATGCGCGGCAGCTTCCTGCTGGAAGCGCTCTACTGGGGGCCGGCCAAGCGCCAGGAGCTCGAGCACCGGGCCTTCGTGGAGCGGATCATCGACTTCCTCGAGATCCAGGCGATCCGCAAGACGCAGGCCGGCCGTCTGCCCTACGGGTTGCAGAAGCGCGTCGAGCTCGCCCGGGCGCTCGCCGCCGAGCCCACGCTCCTGCTGCTCGACGAGCCGATGGCGGGAATGAACGTCGAGGAGAAGGAGGACATGTGCCGCTTCATCCTCGACGTCAACCAGGAGTTCGGCACGACCATCGCGCTGATCGAGCACGACATGGGCGTGGTCATGGACATCTCCGACCGGGTGGTGGTTCTCGACTACGGGCGCAAGATCGCCGACGGCCGGCCCGCCGAAGTTCGGATGGACCGGGCCGTCCTGGACGCGTACCTGGGCGTCGCGCATGAGTGACCCTCGAAGGGGGCCTCGACGGCCCCCTCCGAGCCTCCCCCAGAAGAGGATTGCGCCGGCAAAGCCGGCGCTCGAAAGCGGTCAAGTCTGATGCTGGACGTATTGCAAGCCGTGTTCGTCGCGCCGTTCAAGGACATGGCGGGATCGCCGGCGTTTCTGGTGGAGGTGCTGATCGGCGGGCTCTTTGCGGGGCTCATGTACTCGCTGGTGGCGCTCGGGTTCGTCCTCATCTTCAAGGCCTCGGGCGTGTTCAACTTCGCCCAGGGCGTGATGGTGCTGTTCGCGGCCCTCACCTTGGTCGGGCTGCTCGAGCGCCGCGTGCCCGTCGTCCTCGCCCTCGCCGTGACGACCGTGGTCATGGTGGCGCTGGCCTTCGCGATCGAGCGGCTCGTGCTGCGCCCGCTGGTCAACCAGGAGCACATCATCCTGTTCATGGCCACGATCGGCCTGAACTTTTTCCTCGAAGGCTTCGGCGAGATGCTGTGGGGCGCCAACGTCAAGAAGCTCGACATCGGGATTCCCGATCGATCGTTCATCGTGCGCGGCGTGCAGATCAACGAGCTCGAGCTGACGGCGGCGGTGACGGCCGCGGTCCTGGTGACGTTGCTGGCGCTGTTCTTCCAGAAGACCCGGATCGGGCGGGCTCTGCGCGCGGTCGCCGACGACCACGAGGCGGCGCTCTCCATCGGCATCCCGCTCAAGACGATCTGGGTCGTCGTGTGGTCGATCGCGGGAGTGGTCGCCATCGTGGCCGGCTTGATGTGGGGCGCCAAGAGCGGCGTCCAGTTCAGCCTGTCGCTGATCGCCCTCAAGGCCTTGCCCGTGCTCATCCTGGGCGGCTTCGAGTCCGTGCCGGGCGCCATCGTGGGCGGGCTCATCATCGGTATCGGCGAGAAGCTGGGCGAAGTCTACTGGGGGCCGCTCGTCGGCGGCGCCATCGAGAACTGGTTCGCTTACGTCCTCGCGTTGGCCTTCCTGCTGGTGAGACCCCAAGGCCTCTTCGGCGAAAAAATCATCGAGCGCGTGTGACGCCTATGCAAATCGTGAATCCATGCCGCAGACCAAGGACACCCCACTGGGCCGGGCGGGTGGCGTGCGGGCGGGGTCGAACGGACCCGTTCCCTCAACGCGGCGACGGGCGTGGCGCCGCCGGATGGAGCCCAGCCGCCCCGGAGCAGCGCGCGCGTGCGGCGTGGTCCGAGCGACCCCGCCCGCACCCCGCCCGCCTGGCCCTGTGGGGCACCGCCAAGTGATTTATCGCGAAGCCGGACAGTTCAAAGAGACGTACGCCAGCGACCAGGCGATCTTCCCGATCGTTCAGGATCGCGTCGTCGTCCTGGCGGCAGCGGTGGCGGCCTTCGTCGTGCCGCCTCTCGTCGCCAGCGAGTACTGGCTCCAGGCGGTCCTGATCCCGTTCCTGATCTACGCGCTCGCGGCCATCGGCCTCAATCTGCTGACCGGGTACGCCGGGCAGCTCTCGCTCGGCACCGGCGGCTTCATGGCCGTCGGCGCCTACGCGGCGTTCAAGCTGGCGACGGCGTTCCCGCAGCTCAACGTCATCGTCGTCTTCCTGCTCTCGGGCGTCGTCGCGGCAGCCGTCGGACTGCTGTTCGGCATCCCGAGCCTCCGGATCAAGGGCTTCTACCTCGCCGTCGCCACCCTCGCGTCGCAGTTCTTCCTCCTCTGGCTCTTCAACAAGGTCGCGTGGTTCACCAACTACGCTTCGTCGGGCACCATCACCGCCCCGGACCGGACGCTCTTCGGCGCCCTCATCACCGGCCCGAACTCGACCCCGTCGGCGCGGTACCTCACCGCGCTGGGCCTGGTCGCCGTGTTCGCCCTCGTCGCCAAGAACCTGGTGCGCGGTCGCGTTGGCCGGTCCTGGATGGCGATCCGCGACCGCGACATCGCCGCCGAGATCATCGGCGTGCGTCCGTTGCGGACGAAGCTGCTCGCGTTCGCCATCAGCTCGTTCTACTGCGGGGTGGCCGGAGCCGAGCTGGTGTTCCTCTATCTCGGCAGCGCCGAGACGCTGGCGTTCGACATCAGCATCTCGTTCCTCGTCCTGTTCATGGTGATCATCGGCGGCCTGGGCAGCATCGTGGGGTCCTTCCTCGGCGCCGCGTTCATCGTGCTGGTCCCGATCGTCTTGAGTAACGCGCCGCATGCGGTCGGACTCCGACTGCCCGTCGCGCTCCAGAAGCAGATCGAGCTGATGGTCTTCGGCGGACTGATCATCTTCTTCCTGATCGTCGAGCCGCGCGGCCTGGCCCGGCTCTGGCAGATCACGAAGGAGAAGCTGCGGCTCTGGCCATTCCCCCATTGAGCGTGAGTGAAAGGAGAGCGTCATGAGGGTACGGATCGTCTCGATCGCGATGCTGGCGGCGCTGGTGATCACGGCGCCGATGCTGGTCGTCGCCCAACCGAAGGAGATGTTCATCCCACTGCTCGTCTACCGGACCGGTCCGTATGCGCCGAGCGGTATTCCGATCGCCGACGGCTTCGTCGACTACTTCACGCTCTTGAACGAGCGCGACGGCGGGATCAACGGCGTCAAGGTCGCGTGGGAAGAGTGCGAGACGCAGTACGACAACAAGCAGGGCGTCGAGTGCTACGAACGCCTCAAAGGGAAGAGTCCCGTGCTCGTGAATCCCTACAGCACCGCGATCACCTACTCGCTGATCCCCAAGGCTTCTGTCGACAAGGTGGTGGTCTTCTCGATGGGGTATGGCATGAGCGCCGCCTCCGACGGCCGGTGGTTCCCGTGGGTGTTCAACTTCCCGACGAACTACTGGAGCCAGGCGTCGGCCGTCATTCGCTACATCGGTCAGCAGGAGGGCGGCGTCGAGAAGCTGAAGGGCAAGAAGATCGCCCACATCTTCCACAACAGCGCCTACGGGAAGGAGGCGAACCCGACGCTCGAGGAGCTCGCGAGGAAGTACCAGTTCGAGCTGACACTGCTCGCGGTGGACCATCCCGGGCAGGAGCAGAAGGCGACGTGGCTCCAGGTGCGACGGCTGAATCCGGACTGGATCTTCATGTCGGGCTGGGGCGTCATGAACCAGGTCGCGATCAAGGAAGCGGCGTCCGTCGGCTTCAAGATGGACCGTCTCATCGGCAACTGGTGGTCGGCCAACGACTCCGACGTCGTCCCGGCCGGCGAGGGGGCGAAAGGCTACAAGGGCGCGACGTTCCACGCGCCAGGTACCAACTTCAAGGCGCACGCGGAGATCCTCAAGCACGTCTACGACAAGGGAAAGGGCACCGGAAAGAAAGAAGAGATGGGTGCGCCGCTCTACAACCGCGGCGTCGTCAACGCGATGTTCTCGGCCGAGGCCATCCGCACCGCGATGGCGAAGTTCGGCAACAAACCGCTCACCGGCGAACAGGTCCGCTGGGGCTTCGAGAACCTCAACCTCACCGACCAGCGCCTCGACCAGGTCGGCATGAAGGGCTTCACGCACGCGGTGAAGGTGACGTGCGAGGATCACGAGGGGAGCGGCCCCGTGCTCATCCAGCAGTGGGACGGCAAGAAGTGGAACGTCGTCTCCGACTGGATCGCGCCGATGCGCGACGTCGTCCGGCCGAAGATCGAGGCGGCGGCCGTCGAGGAGGGCAAGAAGCTCAGCTACACGATGCGCGACTGCTCGAAGGAGAAGTGAGGGCGCGCCGGTGGCCGACGCCACACCGCGACCGCTCCTGGCGGTCAGCAACATCGAGGTCATCTACGACCACGTGATCCTCGTGTTGAAGGGCGTGTCGCTCACGGTCCCCGAGGGGGGCATCGTCGCCCTCCTCGGGGCCAACGGCGCCGGCAAGAGCACGACCCTCAAGGCGATCTCGGGGCTCCTCCGGACCGAGCGCGGCGAGGTGACGAAGGGCGCGATCGAGTTCCAGGGGCGGGCGATCCACCGGCAGAACCCCTCCGAGGTCGTCAAGCACGGGATCGTCCAGGTGATGGAGGGGCGGCACGTGTTCGAGCACCTGACGGTCGAGGAAAATCTATTGACCGGGGCCTACACACGGCGCAACGGGCAGTCGACGAAGAAGGATCTCGACGTCGTCTACCACTACTTTCCGCGATTGACCGAGCGCCGCGGCTTCAAGGCGGGGTACATCTCGGGCGGCGAGCAGCAGATGGTGGCCATCGGCCGCGCGCTCATGGCCCGACCGACGCTGATGCTCCTCGACGAGCCGTCCATGGGGCTGGCGCCCATGCTCGTGAAGGAGATCTTCGACATCGTCGGGCGGCTCAACCGCGAGGAGCGGGTGGCGGTGCTCCTCGCCGAGCAAAACGCGACCATGGCATTACAGGTTGCCCAGCACGGCTATGTTATGGAGAATGGCCGGATCGTGCTGGACGGCGATGCCAGGACGATCAGCGAGAACGAGGATATCAAGGAGTTCTATCTGGGTCTGACCGGCGTGGGCCAGCGGAAGAGCTATCGCGACGTCAAGCACTACCGACGGCGGAAGCGGTGGCTGTCGTGAGCGCGCTGCTCGAGATCCGCGAAGTGTCCAAGGCGTTCGGCGGCGTGCAGGCCGTGACGCGGGTGTCCCTGGAAGCCCAGAAGGGCGAGATCCTGTCGGTCATCGGCCCCAACGGCGCCGGCAAGACGACCGTGCTCAACATGATCAGCGGCTTCTACCATCCGGACAGCGGCCGCATCACGCTCGAGGGGCGCGACATCACCGACCTGGCGCCGAGCCGGGTCGCCGAGCTCGGCATCGCGCGCACGTTCCAGAACATCGCCTTGTTCCGGGGCATGACCGTGCTCGACAACCTCATGCTCGGCCGGCACGTGCACATGAAGACCGGCGTGCTGGGGGCCTTCGCCTACTGGGGGTTCGCGCAGAAGGAGGAGGTTGCGCACCGCAAGCGCGTCGAGGACATCATCGACTTCCTGAGCATCCAGGACCTGCGCCGGCGCCCGACCGGGTCCCTGGCTTACGGCCTGCAGAAGCGCGTCGAGCTCGGACGGGCGCTGGCGCTCGACCCGAAGGTCCTGCTCCTCGACGAGCCGATGGGCGGGTGCAACCACGAGGAAAAAGAGGACATGGCGCGCTTCATCCTCGACGTCAACGAGGAGTGGGGCGTCACCGTGATCCTGATCGAGCACGACATGGGCGTGGTCATGGACATCTCCGACCGTATCGCGGTGCTCGACATGGGCCAGAAGATCGCCGAGGGCGCGCCCGACGATGTGCGGGCGAACCCGCGCGTCATCAAGGCATATCTCGGCGAGACCAAGACCATCGGCGCTGGAGGATCCCGTGGCTGAGGCGACGACGCTCGCGAGACTGCTGCAGAGGAACGCCCGCGACCTGCGCGACCGGCCGGCGATTCGTGAGAAGGACCGCGGCATCTGGCAGACCTGGACGTGGGGCCAGTACCACGACCAGGTCCGCGAGTTCGCCCTGGGGCTCGCTGCACTCGGCTTCAAGCGCGGCGAGCGGCTGTCGGTCATCGGTGACAACCGCCCGCGGCTCTACTGGGCCCAGGTTGCCGCGCAGTGCCTGGGCGGGGTGCCGGTGCCGGTCTACCAGGACTCGATCGCCAAGGAGCTCGCCTTCGTCTGGAATCATGCCGAGTGCGCGGTGATCGTCGCCGAGGATCAGGAGCAGGTGGACAAGGTGCTGGGCCTCCGCGACCAGCTCCCGGCGCTGCGCCTCGTCGTCTACGACGACCCGCGCGGCCTGCTGCGCTACAAGCACGACTGGCTCCGCTCTTACCAGGACGTCCAGGAGCTCGGGCGTTCGTTCGCGACCCGGCACTCCACGTACTTCGAGGCCGAGATCGAGAAGGGGAAGCCCGAGGACGTCGCCATCATCTGCTACACCTCGGGCACCACCGGCAACCCGAAGGGCGTCATGCTCACCCACGCCAACGCGATCGGCATCGCGGAGGCGTTCCGCAAGGCCGACGACATCCGCCCGGAGGACGACGCCCTCGCGTATCTGCCGATGGCGTGGGCGGGCGACGCCGCCTATACGCTGTTCCTCAGCCTCGTGGTGGGGTTCTGCGCCAACTGCCCGGAGAGCCCGGAGACGGTCCAGCGCGACCTGCGCGAGCTGGGGCCGACGACCGTGCTGGCGCCGCCGCGCATCTGGGAGAACATGCTGACGGCGGTGCAGGTGAAGGCTGCCGACGCGCCGGCCCTCAAGCGATGGGTCTTCGAGCGCTTCCGCGCCGTCGCCGAGCGCGCCGAGATCCTGCGCGCCGACGGTAAGCCAATCCCGCTCGGCCTGCGGCTGGCGCGCATGCTCGGCAACGTCCTCGTCTACACGCCGATCCGCGATCAGCTCGGCCTGCGCCGCGCCCGCTGGGCGCTGACGGGCGGCGCGCCGCTCGGCCCGGACACGTTTCGATTCTTCCGGTCGATCGGCGTCAACCTCAAGCAGGTGTATGGCTCCACGGAGACGACGGGCCTGGTGTCGCTGCAGCCGAGCGCCGAGGCCAATCCGACGACCGCCGGGCGCCCGTGCCCGGGCATCGAAGTCAAGATCGCCGATCGCGGCGAGGTGCTGGTACGGGGTCCCGTCATCTTCAAGGGCTACCTCAAGAACGAGGAGGCGACGCGCGAGGTCATCGATCCCGACGGCTGGTTCCGCACCGGCGACGCGGGCTTCATGGACCCGCGCGGCCACCTCGTCATCATCGACCGCGCCAAGGACGTCGGCGCGCTCCGGGACGGCACGCCGTTCGCGCCGCAGTTCATCGAGAACAAGCTGAAGTTCAGCCCCTACGTCCGCGAGGCGGTGGCCTTCGGCCACGAGCGCGACTTCGTCACCGCGATGGTCGCCATCGACCTCAACACGGTGGGGAACTGGGCGGAGCGGCGCGGAATTCCGTACACGAGCTATATGGACCTGAGCCAGAAGCCCGAGGTCTGCGGGCTGATCCGCGAGGAGATCCGCAAGGGCAACGAGACGCTGCCGGCGGCCACGCAGATCCGCCGGTTTCTGCTTCTCACCAAGGACCTGGAGGCCGACGACGCCGAGATGACGCGAACGCGCAAGGTGCGGCGGCGGTTCGTGTCCGAGAAGTACGCTGCGGTCATCGACGCGTTCTACTCGGGCGGTCACACGGTGGAGCTGGAGGCGAGCATCACCTACGAGGACGGCCGCACGGCCACCCTCAAGTCGCGCGTGCGCGTCGAGGACGTCGGGCCGGAGATGACCGCGCGTGTCTGAGGACCTCAGCTTCTTCTTCCTCCTGATGTCGAACGGCGTGCTGATCGGCTTGATGTATTCGCTGATCGCGCTCGGCTTCGTGCTCGTCTACAAGGCGACCGATGCCATCAACTTCGCCCAGGGCGAGTTCGTCATGATCGCGGGCTTCGTGGCGGCGGGCGCCCTCATGGTCTGGGGAGCGCCGCTGTGGATCGCCGTCACGCTCGCGCTGGCGAGCCTGATCGCGTTCGGCTTCGTGCTCGAGCGCGTCATGCTGCGCCGGCTCATCGGCCGGCCCGTGATCGCCGTGGTCATGGCGACCATCGGGCTGGCGTCGATCCTGCGCGGCGTCGGGCCGTTCACCATCTTCTCCGGGACCAAGCCCTTGCCGCTGCCCATCCGCGACGAGCCCTTCATGCTGGGGCCGCTCTTCATCCCGCCCATCCAGCTCCTCGGCGCCGGGGTGAGCCTGGCCTTCCTGGCGGGCTTTGGATGGTTCTTCTTGAAGTCGCGCAAGGGCATCGCCATGCGCGCGGTGGCCGACAACCAGCAAGTCGCCATGGCCATGGGCATCGACGTCGAGCGTTACTTCGGCGTGGCGTGGGCGATGACCGGCGTCGTGTCGGCGCTGGGCGGCATCCTGTGGGGCAACCTGCTCGGCGTCGACGTGAACCTGGCGCTGGTCGGCTTCAAGGTGTTCCCGGTGGTCATCCTGGGTGGGCTCGACTCCATTCCGGGCGCGATCATCGGCGGCCTCATCGTCGGTATCGTCGAGAACATCGCCGCCGGCTACGTCGACCCCTATGTCGGCGGCGGCACCAAGGACTTCGCGCCCTACGTCCTCATGATCCTCGCCCTCATGATTCGCCCCTACGGTATCTTCGGTAAACGCATCATCGAGCGCGTATGACCGCACGCACCGGACTCGGGGCACGGGGGTGGCGCGGGGTGAGGGGTGTGGGGACCACGCTGCACGCGTGCGCGGATCCCATTGCGGCTGGGCTCCATCCGGGCGCGGCACGCCCGCCGAGCGCATGGAGGGAACGGGTCCCCGCACCCCTCACCCCGCGCCACCCCCATGCCCCGAGCCCTCGCGTCGCGTGCATGGAACTGACCGCATCACCGCTCATGCGTGGGGCCGCGTGCGCGCCGAGCCGGGGTGTGGGGACCACGCCGCACGCGTGCGCAGAACCCGCTGTGGCTGGGCTCCATCCGGGCGCATCGCGTCCGCCGCGTGCATGGAGGCAACGGGTCCCAGCACCCCTCCCCACGCCCCGCCGCTCTGCCCCCCGCCCTCCCTTGACTCGCTTAGAACCGGTCACAGCATCCGTCCTACGTCGTAAGTCTGCGTTGCACGAGTGGAGCCCGTGGGGGCGCTGCGGGGTGGGGGGTAGCGGGACCCGTTCCCTCCGAGCGAGCGGCGGAGCGAGTGCGCCCGGATGGAGCCCAGCCGCAACGGGATCTGCGCACGCGTGCGGCGTGGTCGCGCTGCCCCCCACCCCGCAGCGCCCCTGCGGGCTCGACGCGTGGAGACAGGTGTGATTCATCGAGAATGCGGGGTGCTGAAGACGACGTATGCGGCGGACATGGCGTTCTATCCGCTGCCGATCGCGCGCTGGACGGTGGCGGCGCTGGCAGTGCTGTTCCTCGTCGTCATCCCGCTCACCCTTCACGAGTACTTCCTGTCGGTCGCGAGCCTCGTGTGGATCGCCGTCATCGGCGCCCTCGGCCTCAACATCCTCGTAGGCTATACGGGGCAGGTGTCGATCGGCCACGGAGCCTTCATGTCGGTCGGCGCCTACACGGCTGCGAACCTCGCCAACCGCCTGGGCTCGCCGTGGCCCGTGAATCTCCTCGCGGGCGGGCTCATGGCGGCGCTGATCGGCGCCATCGTCGGCATCCCGTCCCTGCGCATCAAGGGCCTCTACCTCGCCATCGCCACGCTGGCCGGTCAGCTCATCATCGAATGGACGATCAACCATGTGACGTTCATCAGTGGCGGCGTGCAGGCGTCGATCGAGGTGGCGCGGCCGCGCCTGGGCCCGATGGTCCTCGACACCCAGCGTCACATGTACTACTTCCTCCTCATCTTCGTCGTCCTGGCGATCGTGGGGACGATGAACCTGATGCGCACCCGGGTGGGACGCGCGTTCATCGCGATCCGCGACCACGACATCGCCGCCGAGATCATCGGCATCAACATCTTCCGCTACAAGCTCCTGGCTTTCGCCATCTCGTCGTTCTACGCCGGGGGCACCGGGGTGCTGTACACGTACTTCCTGGGCATCGCCAACTACGAGCAGTTCCAGATCGGCGTGTCCATCGACTACCTGGCCATGATCATCATCGGCGGGCTCGGCTCCGTGCTGGGCTCGATCTTCGGGGCCATTTTCGTCACCCTGCTGCCCATCGTCATCCGCTACGCCATGGAGGCCTTCGGCGGGGTCTTCTTCACTCAGCAGACCGTGCTCAACCTCATTCCCAACCTCCGCCTCATGATGTTTGGCGCCCTCATCATCTTCTTTCTGATCGTGGAGCCCGAGGGGCTGAACCGTCTCTGGCGGAACATCCGAAGCTATTTCAGAGTCTGGCCGTTCGCGTACTGAGTGCGCGAGCAAGGAGAGTGCACATGAGACAGTTTCTGGCCATCGCGATAGCGTTGATCGTGGCGGCGGGCAGCCTGCTGATGGCGAGTCCGTCTTATGCTCAGTCGAAGAGCGAAATCGTGATTGGCGTGCAGTGTGACCGTACCGGACCGACCCAGATCGTGGGCACGGTCTATTGCCCGGCCTTCCACGACTACATCGCTCTCGTGAACTCCAAGGGCGGCGTCGAGGGCCACAAGATCAAGGCCCTCGAGATCGACCACGAGTACAAGGTGCCGCCGGCCGTCGAGTCTTACGAGCGGCACAAGAAGGACGGCGCCGTGACCATGGCCATCTACGGCACGCCGCAGATCTACGCGCTCGCGGCGAAGCTCACCGAGGATCGGATCCCCGGCACCTCGCCCGGCTTCGGCAGCGCGGCGGCCGCCGACGGCATCCGCTACCCCTACATCTTTCCGATCGCCGCCACGTACTGGTCGCAGGGCGCGGCCGCGGTGGACTTCGTGAAGAAGCAGCTCGGCGGCACTCTCAAGGGCAAGAAGATCGCCTACATCTTCTACGACAACCCGGCCGGCCGCGAGCCGATCGAGGTCATCGAAGACCTCGCGACGAAGGAAGGATTCCAGCTCAAGACCTTCGCGGTTCCGCCCCCCGGCGTCGAGATGGGCGCCCAGGTGCTGGATATCGCGCAGCGCTTCCGCGCGGATTTCGTGCTCGCCCACCTGTTCGGCGGGGCGCCGTCGGTATCGATCAAGGAGTTCAAGCGGGTCGGCTACCCGCTCCGCAAGGTCGTGTCGTTCGTGTGGGGCGCGGCCGAGGCCAACATCGATGGCGCCGGCGGCTTCGGCGTCGCCGAGGGCTACTACGCGATGCAGTTCGCCGGGGTCGGCACCGACTATCCCGTGCTGAACGAGATTCGCGAGATGTACAAGAAGCAGGGCAAGGAGGCGCCCAAAGAAATGGCCTCGACCGTCTTCTACAACCGGGGCGTGCTCGTCGCCGCCCTGCACGTCGAGGCCATCCGCAACGCGCTGAAGGCCAAGCCGGACGGCAAGATCACCGGTGTCGACACGAAGGCGGGCTTCGAGAAGATCTCGAACTTCACCCTGGGCGGATTGGTCCCGCCGCTCAAGGTCACCCCGACCGACCACGAAGGGGGCGGGCTCGTGCAGATCTGGCAGGTGAAGGGCGGGAAGTTCGAGAAGGTCACCGACTGGTTCGCCGCCTACCAGGATGTGGTGGCCAAGCACATCAAGGAGTCGGGCGCGAAGAAGTAGCGGACCCACATGCTGACTCTCAACAACGTCGAGGTCATCTACGACGGCGTGATCCTCGTCCTCAAGGGCGTGTCGCTCAGCGTCCGCGAGGGCGGGATCACGACGTTGCTCGGCGCCAACGGTGCCGGCAAGACGACGACGCTGAAGGCCGTCTCGGGCCTGTTGCGGTCCGAGCGCGGTGACGTGACGAAGGGCTCCATCGAGTTCAAGACCGAGCGGATCGATCGGTTGCCGCCGCACGCGGTGGTCCGGCGCGGCATCGTGCAGGTGTTCGAGGGCCGGCGGGTCTTCGAGCACCTGACCACCGAAGAGAACTTGATCGCGGGGGCGCACATCCAGAAGGACCGGCAGCGCGTGGCGGCCGGGATCGAGCGCGTGTACGGGTACTTCCCCAGACTCAAGGAGCGGCGCTCCGTCCAGGCGGGCTATCTCTCCGGCGGCGAGCAGCAGATGCTCGTGATCGGTCGCGCGCTGATGGCGGACCCGCACGTCATGCTGCTCGACGAGCCGTCGCTCGGACTGGCGCCGATGCTGGTCGAAGAGATCTTCGGGATCGTGCAGCAGCTGAACCGGCAAGAAAAGTTGACCGTCCTGCTGGTCGAGCAGAACGCCGCGCTAGCTCTGACCATCGCCGAGCACGGCTACGTGATGGAGAACGGACGGATCGTGCTCGACGGCACCGCGGCGGCGCTCACGGAAAATGCGGACATCAAGGAGTTCTACCTCGGCCTCACCGAAGTGGGCGCCCGCCGGTCGTACCGGGACGTCAAACACTACAAGCGTCGCAAACGCTGGCTCTCCTGAGAGGGGCGAACGCTATGCGAGTGACCCGCGGCGGCATCGGACTGGGGCTCGTGCTGCTCATCGTAATGCTGAACCTCGCCGCGTGCGCGACGATGGGCGACGCGCCGCCGACCCTCTACCAGCGCCTGGGCGGGCGCGAGGGCATCGCGATCGTCGTCGCCGACTTCGTCACCAACATGGCCGGCGACGGCCGGGTCAACACGAGGTTCAAGGACATGAAGGGACCCGAGATCGAGAAGCTGAAGTCGAATCTCTCGGACCAGATCTGCGACGCGACCGGCGGGCCATGCTCCTACCTCGGCCGCGACATGAAGACCACGCACCAGGGCATGAAGATCACCGAGGCCGAGTGGAACGCGACCGTCGAAAACCTCGTCAAGGCGATGGACAAGAACAAGGTGGGCGCCCAGGAGAAGAGCGAGCTGCTCGGCGCCCTCGGCCCCATGAAGGCCGACATCGTGGGCCAGTAGGCGGATGGGCGCCCAGTCCTTCACGGTCTACGACATGCTGGCGCGCGGCGCGGCGCTCTCTCGCGACGCGCCCGCGCTGATCCAGGGACCGCGGCAGTGGTCCTTCCGCCAGCTTCTCGAGCGAGCCGACGCGCTGGCGGCCGGGCTGGCGAGCCTGGGCCTCGCCAAAGGCGATCGCATCTGCATTCTCGCCCAGAACGACGTGACCTACGTCGACCTCTACGGGGCGTGCGCGCGCCAGGGCATCGTCGCGTATCCCATCAACTGGCGGCTCATGGCTCAGGAAGTCGAGCGAGTCGTCGAGCGGGCGGCGCCCACGATGATGGTGGCGGACGCCTCGACCCTGCCCGTGGTGGGGGAGTGGCCCCGCACGCGGCACGCCATCACGCACTGGTACCAGTTCGGAGATGCGCCGGCGTCGGGCTTCCGGGCCCTGTCCAGCCTGTACCGCGAAGGCGTGCCGCCGGCGGCCGCGGACGTGTCGAGCGACGATCCCCTCGCGGTGATCTCCACGGCGGCGGTCGACGTGATCCCGCGGGGCGCCGTGCTCACGCACGCGAACGTCCTCACCGCGTCGCTCGTCGTCGTCGCGGCCCTCGGCTTCACGGCGGCGGACCGGTACCTCCTGGCACTGCCCTTGTTCCACATCACGGCGCTGGGCAATCTCGTGGCGCACATGCATGCGGGTGGGGCCAGCGTCGTCGTGGCCCGTTTCGACGCGGAGGAAGCGGTGCGGCTGATCGACACCCATCGCATCACGCACGTCTCGGACTTTCCACCGGTGCTGGCCAACTTGCTGGACGCGGCACACAAGCTCGGCAGCAAGCTGCCGAGCCTCACGCACGTCTCGGGCCTCGACGCGCCCCCGACCATTCAGCGCCTGCACGCAGAGACCCAGGCCCAGTTCTGGACGGGCTTCGGTCAGTCCGAGACCAGCGGGTTCGTCAGCATCCAGCGCGTGCGGGACAGGCCCGGAGCCGCCGGCAAGCCCATCCCCCTGTGTCGGGTGCGGCTGGTCGACGACTACGATCGCGACGTGCCCGTCGGCACGCCCGGCGAGATCCTGGTGCGTGGGCCGGTGGTGTTCCAGGGCTACTTCGGCCAGCCGGACGTGACCGCCCACACCCTGCGCAACGGCTGGCACCACACCGGCGACGTCGGCCGCTTCGACGACGAGGGCTGGCTCTACTACGTCCGGCGCAAGCCGGAGAAGGAGCTGATCAAGCCCGGCGGCGAGAACGTGTATCCCGCCGAGGTCGAGTCCGTCATCGTCCAGATGGACGGCGTCAGCGCCGTGTGCGCCTACGGAGTGCCCGACGTCAAGTGGGGCGAAGCCATCAAGGCCGTCGTGGAAGTCCGGCCGGCCGACCGATACACCGCCCAGCAGGTCGGCGACTTCGTCGCCTCGAAGATCGCGCGCTTCAAGCGCCCGCACGCGGTGGCGTTCACCGACGCGCTGCCGCGCACCGCCGATGGGACAGTGGACCGCGAGGCGGTCAAGGCCAGGTGGGGCGCCGAGCCCGCTTAGGCGATCTGCTCCGCTCGTTACGAAAGACGCCGAATGAAAGTCTTCGCCGAGCATCACGACATGTTCCGCGCGACGGTGCGCGCCTTCGTCGAGCGGGAGGTGATGCCGCACGTCGAGGCGTGGGAGGCCGCCGGCCGCATCCCGAAGACCATCTGGCCGCGCATGGGCGAGCTCGGCTTCCTGGGCGTCGAGTACGACGAGAAGTACGGCGGCGCCGGCGCCGACCTGTTCACGACGGCGGTCCTGCACGAGGAGTGCGCGCGGTCGCGCTCGGGCTCGTTCGCGATGGCCGTCGGCGTCCACACGGACATGGCCTCGCCCCACCTCTACTGGACGGGCCGCGAGGCGCTGAAGGAGAAATACCTGCCTGCGATCTGCCGCGGCGAGAAGCTCTGCGCGGTCGCGGTGACCGAGCCCGGCGGCGGCAGCGACGTCGCGGCGATCAGCACGCGGGCCACCCGCGACGGCACCCACTACGTCCTGAACGGCTCGAAGATGTTCATCACGAACGGCGCCCTGGCGGACCTCTACTTCGTCGCCGCCCGGGTCGAGGCCAGAGAGGCGACCCGCCGCCACCAGGGCATCTCGATGTTCCTGGTCGAGCGCGAGACGCCGGGGTTCAGCGTGAGCCGCACGCTCGAGAAAACGGGCATGCTCGCCTCGGACACCGCCGAGCTCACCTTCCAGGACGCGCGCGTGCCCGCCGAGAACCTGCTCGGCCGCGAAGGCGTCGGGTTCTACGAGGTCATGCGCGTCTTCCAGCGCGAGCGCCTGGTGGCCGGTCTGCACGCGGTCGCCATGTCCGAGCGCGCGCTCGAGGACACCATCGCCTACGTCCGCGAGCGCCACGCGTTCGGCGGGCCGCTCTCGGAGAAGCAGATCGTGCGCCACAAGCTCGCCGACCTCGCCACGCTCATCGAGGCCGGGCGGCGGCTCACCTATGCGGCGTGCCAGCACTACGCGGACGGCGGCGAGGCGGTGCGCGAGGTGTCCATGGTCAAGCTCTTCACCGCCGAGATGGCCAACCGCGTCGCCTACGACTGCGTGCAGCTGCACGGCGGCTACGGGTACATGCGCGAGTACGCGATCGAGCGCTTCGCGCGCGACGTCCGGCTCTTCACGATCGGCGGCGGCACCAGCGAGATCATGAAGGAGATCATCGCCAAGGAGCTCCACCTCTAGCCCTGGCGTGAGCGCGCCTGACTTCGTCGCCATCGGACACGTGACCCTCGACCGCATCGGCGAAGCCACGCGCCCGGGCGGGGCGGCCCTCTTCGCCACGGTGACGGCGCACCGGCTCGGGCTCTCGGTCGGGCTCCTCACGAGCCACGGCGACGACTTTCCGCTCGACCTGATTCCGCCGAAGATCGAGGTCGTCACGGTCCCGGCCGCCGACACGAGCCGGTTCGAGCACCGGCTGGACCCCGGCGGGCGCGTGTCCCACGTCCGCGCCGTCGCCGGCCCACTGACCATGGCCGACGTGCCGGACGACTGGCGGGCGGCCCCGCTGACCTTACTGGCCCCCGTGCTCGACGAGGTCGACCCGATGATCGCGACCCTGTTCACCGACGGCGCCGTGGGCGCGGCGGCGCAGGGATGGCTGCGCCACGCGACCTCCGATGGGCTCGTCGTGCCTCGCGCCTGGCAATCGCCCGAGCGTCTCCTGCAATCGGTCCAGGCGCTGTTCCTGAGCCGTGAGGACATCCGGGGTCAGGAGGGCGTGGTGGCCGAGTGGTTCCAGCGCATGCCCGTCGGCGTCCTCACGGCCGACCGCGACGGGGCGCTGCTCTTCGTCAACGGCGAGCGCTACGAGATTCACCCGCGACCGGCCCGGGAGGTCGACCCGACCGGCGCCGGCGACGTCTTCGCGGCGACCTTCCTCATCCAGTATCAGCGCGACGGCGACCCGTGGGAGGCCGCGGCCGCCGCCGCCTGCGCCGGCTCGCTCGCGGTCGAAGGCGAGGGGTGGTCGGCGGTCGCCGATCGCGCGGCCCTCGAAGCCGCGCTCGCCGACTACCGGCGAAGCCTGTGAGGCCGGGCGCAGTTCTTGACACGCGTCCGAGCGGCGGCCTAACCTGGGTTTGGTAGTGCGCGCCGCAGGCCGTCGCGGGCTGGGGCCCCGCCGGCCGAGGCGCGGCTATAGATTATGGATCGCGCCATCCGGATCACCGCGGGATCGGTGTCGGCGACAGCGCGCCTCAACGACTCCAAGACGGCGCACGCGATCTGGGAGGCGCTGCCGTTCGAGGCGCCGGGAGAGACGTGGGGCGACGAGGTGTATTTCGGGATCGGCGTGACGGCGGCGCTCGAGTCGCCACGCGAGGTCGTCGACGCTGGCGATCTCGGTTACTGGCCGCCGGGCCGCGCCTTCTGCATCTTCTTCGGCCCCACGCCGATGAGCCGTGGCGACGAGATCCGTCCGGCGAGCCCCGTGAACGTCGTGGGCAAGGTCATCGGCGACGCCCGCGTCTTCAAGAAGCTCAGCGCGGGAACGCGCGTGAGGGTCGAGCGACAATGACCCAAGCCCGGCTATCGATTGGCGATAGATCATTGAGGAGGGCGTGATGAAGATCTTTCTCGACACGGCGAACATCGGCGAGATCAAGGAAGGGGTGGCGATCGGTGTCGTGGACGGCGTGACCACCAATCCCTCGCTGATCGCCAGAGAGAAGCGTCCGTTCCGGCCGCTCGTCGAGGAGATCTGCGCGATCGTCCCCGGCGACGTGAGCCTCGAGGTGGTCGCCACGGACTTCGAGGGGATGGTCAAGGAGGGCGAGGAGCTGTCCCATGTCGCGCCGAACGCCGTCGTGAAGTGCCCGCTCACCAAGGACGGCCTCAAGGCGGTGAAGTATCTCTCCGGCAAGGGCATCCGCGTCAACCAGACGCTCTGCTTCTCGGCGACCCAGGCGCTCCTGTCGGCGAAGGCCGGCGCCGTCTACATCAGCCCGTTCCTCGGGCGTCTCGACGACATCGCCCACGTCGGCATGGACCTCATCCGCGACATCTGCGAGATCTACCGCGTCCAGGGCTACAAGACGCAGGTGCTCGCCGCGTCGATCCGCAATCCGCTCCACGTCGTGGACGCCGCGAAGGCGGGCGCCCACGTCGCGACGATGCCGTTCGCGGTGCTCGAGCAGCTCATGAAGCATCCGCTGACCGACATCGGGCTCAAGAAGTTCCTCGACGACTGGGCGAAGCTCGGCGAAAAGATCTGAGCCACCGCATCAGGCACTCAGCGGCCTGACGGCGCCGCTGGCGCACCCGGACTCAGGGCGTCCCCCGATCAGTCGTCGAGGCGCGCCTCCCCGAGCCCGATTCGCATCGCTTCGACATCGAGCTCTTGCTCGAGCCGGTGGAGGATCTCGTCGCTGATGGCGCCCTGATCGCGGAGTGCGATCAGGGTGCGGCGCTCCTCGATGAGCGTCGCCTGGCGGAGCCGGCGAAAGGCCGCCTGGGCCCGGGCCGCGGCCTCACTGTCGCCCACGTCGAGCGGCGAAGCCCGCCTCACCTTCTGGGTGTAGATCGCACGAAGACGGTCGACGTCCGCGGGAAGCGGCCATGAGGCGGTCGCGAGCTGATCGAGCCGGGCCAGGACGGCCTGGGCCGCCTCCTCCCGGGCGCGCGCTTCCTCCAGCTCGAGCGTGCGGTCCTCGTCCAGGTTCAAGGCGCGGACCAGCGGCGTGAGGCTCAGCCCCTGCAGGACGAGCGTCGACAAGATCACCGCGAAGGTGAGCAGGATGATGTCGTCGCGGAACGGAAACGGCGCGCCCGACGCCGTCGTCACCGGCAAGGCGAGGGCGGCGGCCAGCGAGACGATGCCGCGCATCCCGATCCATGCGACCAGTAGCACCTGACGCCAGGAAGGCATGGGGTCTCGCCGTCGTAGCGAGGGACTGACGAGCCGCGGGATCCCGACGGCGAGCGGCACCCAGACGAGGCGGACGCCGATGGCGGCGGCACTGATCAGGGCGCCCCGCCACATGATCGTGCCGAGATTCCCCGGGAGACCTGTCTCGCGGATCGCGCCGAGCTGGAGGCCGATCAGAATGAAGATGACCCCGTTCAGGAGAAAGACGAGCAGATCCCAGACGGCTCGCGACTGAATTCGCGTGGCCGGAGCCACCAGCGCGCTGAAGCCCTGACGGACATAGAGGCCGCCGACCACACAGGCGAGCACGGCCGAGGTGTGCGCTCGCTCGGCGATGACCCAGGCGGCATAGGGCGCCAGAAGCGTGATGGCGGTCTGGGCCAGGCTGTCGTCCGTGAGACGGAGCGCCCGGCTGGCTCCCATGCCCACGATCAGGCCGATGAGGACACCGCCCGCTGAAGCCAGGGCGAACTGCCAGAGGGCCTGCGTGGCCACGAGAGCTCCGGTGCCCGCGGCGGCGACCGCCGTGCGGTACAGCACCAGCGCCGCGGCATCGTTGATGAGGCTCTCGCCCTCGAGGACGGTGACGATCCGATAGGGGATACCGAGCCGCCGGGCGATGGCGGTGGCGGCGACTGCGTCCGGCGGGGACACGATGGCCCCGAGGGCGAGCGCCACCGGCCAGCTCATGCCAGGTATCAGGACGCGCGCCACAGCGGCGACCGCGATCGTTGTGGCCAGCACCAGGCCCACCGCGAGCAGCGTGATCGGCCGGAGGTTGGCCCGAAAGTCCCGCAGCGACGTGAAGTACGCGGCCGCCCACAGGATGGGCGGCAGAAAGATCACGAACACCAGATCCGGATCGAGGCGCACGATCGGGACGCTCGGCACGACACCGACGGCGAGCCCGCCGACCACGAGAAAGATGGGATAGGGGATCAGCACGCGGCGGGCGACTGTGACGAGAGCAAGCACCGCGACGAGCAGCACAATGACGGTCTCGAGCTGACGCAGATCCGACACTGCCCGTCAGTATGATCCCGATCGCGCCACGACGGGAGTGAAGCGCGGGGACGCCGGCTTGCGCTTGAGCAACACGAGGCGCCGGCGGGTCCCTCCCACGACTGGGCGAAGCTCGGCGGGAAAATCGGAGTCGCCCGCCATCTCGACGGCGTCAGGGTCTTTCCGTCCCCGGTTTCAGGTATTCACTTGATTTCCGGAACGACCCCCCAAGGCCAAGCCTGAGTCAACTCTGTAGAGCCCTCTCTGTAGAGCTCTCTAGTGACGTCGCCGCGCCGAGAGACCACCTCGTGGCGGCGTGAGACATGCGGCTGTTCGTGACAAGCGACAAGGGACTGATGGCCTAGCTATCCCCGCCTCGTCGGGCCTGAGCAAGCAGGAAGTCGAGCGGATGGTGAGGGAAGCGGAGGCGAACGCGAGCGAGGACGCTCGACGCCGCCAGGAGATCGAGCTGCGCAACCAGGCCGACTCACTCGTGTATTCGACCGAGCGCACGCTAGCCGAGCACGGAGCGAAGATCACCGACGCCGAGCGCACCGCGATCGAGCAGGCGCTCGCCGACGCCCGGGAGGCTTTGAAGGGAGACGACATCGAAGGCATCAGGCGCGCGCAGGAGAGCCTGACGCGCGCGTCCCAGAAGCTGGCGGAGGCGATGTATCGTGAGACCAGGAGCGGCCCCGGCAACGGCCAACAGGGATCGGCGGCGCCGAAGGACGGCGACGTCGTGGACGCCGAATTCAAGAACGTCGACGACCAGAAGCCCTGAGGGCGACCGAGGCCATGAGAGTCTACACGCTGAGGACGTATGCGGCGGACGGATGATGGGATGCACGGACCCGAGGCCGACGCCGGCCGGCGAGCCGTCGAGGACGACGTCGAGCGCCAGCGTCATGCCCTCGACGAGGCGGAGCCGGTGCTGGACTCGTTCGAGCGGGCCCTCGCCGCCGGGTCGACCGACCCGGACTTCTACGAAGGCATGGCCGCGACGCACCGGCAGTTCATCGCCGCCCTGCGCGAGGCCGGAGCCGAGCCGATCGAGAGCGTCGGGCGGCCGTTCGATCCGAGATTACACGAGGCGGTCGCCACCGTCCCGTCGAACGACGTCGGGCCGGGAACCGTCGTGCGCGAGGTCCGCAGCGGCTGGCGACTCGGGGACGAGCTGCTCCGTCCCGCCCAGGTCGTCGTCGCGACACCTCGGAAGGCGGCCGCCTCGTGGCGGTGAAGTTCCGTGACTACTACGAGGTGCTGGGCGTGCCGCGCACGGCGACGGCTGACGAGATCAAGCGGGCGTATCGCCAGCTCGCGCGCAAACACCATCCCGACCTCCAGCCCGCCGCCGAGCGAACGCGGGCCGCCGAGCGGTTCAAGGAGATCAACGAGGCCTACGAGGTCCTCAGCGATCCCGACAAACGTGGAAAGTACGATGCCCTCGGCGCGAACTGGAAGAGCGGGATGGACTTCACGCCGCCGCCCGGCGCCGAGCGAGGTCCCGCCGGATCCGCGGAGTGGGAGGACTTCGGCGATGTCAGCGATTTCTTCGCCTCGCTCTTCGGGCGGTCCACCGGACGCGCCGGGCGCGGCAGTGTGCGGGTCACGATCCCGGGGAACGACATCGAGGCCGAGCTGCCGGTGACGCTGGAAGAGCTGCTCCACAGCGCCCGACGCCGGATCACGTTGAACGGCGGCCGGAGTCTCGACGTGGAGATTCCACGCGGGGCGCGCGAAGGTACCGTCTTGCGCCTGGCGGGCCAGGGGGGCCAGGGTGTGAACGGCGGCCCGCCGGGCGATGTCTACCTCCGCTTGCGCCTGATCCCGCATCCGCGGTATCGAGTAGCCGGCGACGATCTGGAGATGGATCTGACGCTCTGGCCGTGGCAGGCGGTGCTCGGAGGCGAGGTGAGGATCGAGACACCCGATGGCCCGGTGACGCTCACGGTGCCGGCCGGCACCCAGGGTGGGCGGCGCCTGCGTCTGCGCGGCCGCGGGTTGCCGCGCGCGGATGGAACGCGTGGCGACCTCTACGCGGTCGCGCGGATCGTCATCCCCGAGCGCCCGAGCTCGGCCGAGCGGGAGGCGTACGAGACGTTGAAGCAGCGCGCCTCGGTCCCGGCCGATCGGCCGGCGGGAGGCTGAGCGATCGTGCGCACCGCGCCCCGGACACCACTGCACGCTGCGATCGTCGGGCCCTCGCAGCGAGCCGAGGAATTCCTTTCGAGCGAGGCCCTCGCCGCCGCGGCCGGGGTCAGCCCCACGACGCTCGCGCGCCTGGTCGGCCTCGGACTCGTGGAGCCGACGGCGCTCAGGGCGAACGAGCATGGCCTCACGGCCCCGGTATTCTCGGCGGGGACGGCGGCCCGACTCCGACGGATGCTACGCCTGCACCGCGATCTCGGCGTGAACCTCACCGGGGCCGCCATCATCGTGGACCTCGTCGACCAGCTCGAGCGCATGGAACGTGACAGCGCCACCAAGGAGCGACGGCCATGGACCTGAACCGACTGACCGAGAAGGCGCAGGATGTGATCCGGGGAGCGCAAGCGCTGGCCCAGCGCCGGGGCCATGCTCAGATCGACGTCGAGCACCTCGCCGTGGCGCTGCTCAGCCAGGACGGCGGCGTCGCGCCGCGCATCGTCGAGAAGGCGGGGGGGAACCCGCAGTCGCTCGTGCAACGGCTCCAGCAGGCGCTCGAACGCCTGCCACGCGTCTCGGGGCCGGGCGCGCCCGCGGGCCAGGTGTACATCGCGCCGCGCGTGAACGAGCTCCTGAACGGCGCCGAGACCGAGGCGCAGCGCATGAAGGACGAGTACGTGAGCGTCGAGCACTTGCTGCTGGCCCTCGCCGACCTCAAGGACGGCACGGTGGCCGAGGCGCTCCGCGCCGCTGGCCTGACGCGCGAAAAGCTTCTCGAGGCGGCGGCCGCCGTCCGGGGTGGCCAGCGCGTGACGAGCCCGACGCCCGAGGGCACCTACGAGGCGCTCGAGAAATACGGGCGTGATCTCACGGCGCTCGCCCAGCAGGGCAAGCTCGACCCGGTCATCGGCCGCGACGAGGAGATCCGCCGCGTGATCCAGATCCTCTCGCGCCGCACCAAGAACAACCCGGTGCTGATCGGCCCCCCAGGCGTGGGCAAAACCGCGATCGTGGAGGGCCTGGCGCAGCGGATCGTGCGGGGCGACGTGCCGGAGGGCCTGAAGAAGAAGCGCATCGTGGCGCTCGACATGGGCGCGCTGATTGCCGGCGCCAAGTACCGCGGCGAGTTCGAGGAGCGGCTCAAGGCGGTGCTCAAGGCGGTGACCGACGCGCAGGGCGAGATCATCCTGTTCATCGACGAGCTGCACACCGTGGTGGGCGCGGGGGCTGCCGAGGGCGCCCTGGACGCCAGCAATCTGCTCAAGCCTCTGCTGGCGCGCGGCGAGCTCCACTGCATCGGCGCGACGACCCTCGACGAGTACAAGAAGCACATCGAGAAGGACGCGGCGCTGGAGCGGCGGTTCCAGCCCGTCATGGTCGACGAGCCCACGGTCGAGGACACGATCTCGATCCTCCGCGGGCTCAAGGAGCGCTACGAGGTCCATCACGGCGTCCGGATCAAAGACGCGGCGCTGGTGGCGGCCGCGGTGCTCTCTCACCGCTACATCTCGGACCGGTTCCTGCCGGACAAGGCCATCGACCTCGTCGACGAGGCGGCGGCGCGGCTTCGAACCGAGATCGACTCGATGCCGGCGGAGCTTGACGAGATCAGCCGTCGCGTCTTGCAGCTCGAGATCGAGCGCGAGGCCCTGCGGAAAGAGACCGACCCGGCCTCCCGCGATCGGCTGGAGAAGCTCGAGAAAGAGCTGACCGACCTGCAGGCGAAGGGCCAGACCCTGCGCACCCAGTGGGAGGCCGAGAAGGCGAGCATCGAGCGCCCGCGGCAGCTCCGCAAGCGTATCGAGGAGACGAAGGTCGAGATCGAAAAGGTGATGCGCGTCGGCGACCTCTCGCGGGCGGCCGAGCTCCAGTACGGGACGCTCGCCGCGCTCGAGCGCGAGCTGAAGCAGCTCGAGGCCCAGGCCCAGAGCACCAGCGGCCGCCGGCTCGTCAAGGAAGAGGTCGATGAGGAGGACATCGCCGAGGTCGTCTCCCGGTGGACAGGCATCCCGGTGTCGAAGCTGATGGAAGGCGAGATGCAGAAGCTCCTGCGCCTTCCCGATGAGCTGCATCGCCGCGTGGTGGGCCAGGACGAGGCCGTGCGCGCGGTCGCGGACGCCGTGGTGCGAGCCCGCGCCGGCATCAAGGACCCCAAGCGTCCGATCGGCTCCTTCCTGTTCCTCGGGCCCACCGGCGTGGGGAAGACCGAACTGGCGCGAGCGCTGGCCGCGACGCTCTTCGACAACGAAGACAACATGATCCGCCTGGACATGTCCGAATACATGGAAAAGCACACCGTTGCGCGACTCATCGGCGCCCCACCCGGATACATCGGCTACGAGGAGGGCGGACAACTCACCGAGGCGGTGCGACGCAAGCCATATTCGGTCGTCCTGCTGGATGAGATCGAGAAGGCCCATCCCGACGTCTTCAACGTGCTGCTGCAAGTACTGGACGACGGGCGATTGACCGACGGCCACGGCCGCACGGTCAACTTCAGGAACACCGTGATCATCATGACGTCGAACATCGGCAGCCAGCTCATCCTCGAGATGCGCGGCGCCGACGAGCGGACCTACCAGCGGATGCGCGAGCAAGTGCTGGAGGCGCTCCGGCGCCACTTCCGGCCGGAGTTCCTGAACCGCGTCGACGAGGTCGTCGTCTTCCGCGCCCTGACGGAAGCGGAGCTCGCGAAGATCGTGGACATCCAGCTCGAGGGGCTGCGGCGGCGCCTGGCGGACCGGCGGATCACAATCGAGGTCACCGACGCGGCGAAGAGCTACCTGGCCAAGGTCGGCTACGACCCCGTCTTCGGCGCGCGCCCGTTGAAGCGCGCCATTCAGCGGGAGGTCGAGACGCCGGTCGCGCGACTGATCGTTGCCGGGAAGCTCCGCGACGGCGGGACCGTGCGCGTGGACGCCGGCGGCGACGGGCTGCGCGTGGAGCCCGGGCCGTGAGGCCCTTCGAGGAGGCGGTGGCGTCGGAGCTCGCGGGGCTCTTGCGGGCGGGCGTGCCAACGCGCGGCGTCCACATCACGGTGCGCGAGATGGTGGTCATGCGAATCGAGCGCGGTCCGCTCGGCGCGCGAGAAGTCAGCGATGCGGTCGAGGCGGCGGTACGCGCCGCCTGCCGCGTGGTGCGTGAGTTGGACGCCCCGGACGAGCTGGCCGAGATCGTCTGCCGCTCGGCGCTGGAGGCGGTGCGAGGGCACGGGGGCGAGACCGCACGCTGGCTCACCGAGGCGACGAGCGCTGCGTACGCGGTGCTGGACCAGCTGGCCCTGGAGCGACCGGAGGATCCGACCTGGCGCTGGCTCGCACGGCGAGTCCAGCGCCAGTAGGCGCGGGGCACACGGGAGACGAGCCCCGTCGGCGGGGCAGGGAGCACACGATGCGGCGATGGCAGGTGTGGTTCTTCGGGCGCTCGGGACAGATCCTCTTCTGGGCCGCGGTCGTCCTGGTCGGCGCGTTTCTCATCGGCGCCAGCGGCGGGCGAGCTCAGTGGTGGTGGCCGTTCCACCGTCCGTCTCCTTCGGTCGTGCTGGCCACCGGCACCTGGACCCACGACTATCCGATCATGGCCGAGGAGGCCAAGTCGCTCGGGCTCTCGGTGAGCACGGACGTGCCCGAGGAGGTCTACCAGTTCATGAGTCTCATCCCCCAGCCGACGCGCACACGCCCGGCGGTCGAGTACGTGCCGATGCCCTATCGGTCGCGTCAGGGATCGTGACGGGTCATGACCGATGCCACGGAGGTCCCGACCCTGGCCGGCACGATGGACGAGCTCGCCGGGCGAGGATTCACCGAGCACTTCGCGGTCGTGAACGGAAGACTGGGCGCCGTCGACAGCGGGAAGGTGTTCCGCGCGGAGGAGGTGACGGTTTCGGAGTATCACCGGTTCGAAGGTGTCTCGGACCCGGGAGACATGTCGATCCTCTACGCGATCGAAACACGCAGCGGCCTTCGTGGCACGCTGGCCGACGCGTTCGGCGTCTACGCAGACCCGTTGGTGGGCGCGTTCATGCGACAAGTGGTTCTGGGACGAGTCGCGACCGCGCCCAGATAGGACACGTCGCGACGGGTGAGATTTCACCCCGAACCACGGGTGCGTGCTCACCCGCGGTCCGGTGTGCCGCTCTTCTGAAACACCAAGTCGGCCGCTAGTTGGCTGCACTCGCTGACGATGCGGTGTGCCGCCAGTGGGCGGCGCTGCGAACCGGGACGACTCCGAAACGAGCCTCGACGGAGAGCGCCGTGAGCGGAGCGGTCATCGGCGCTGATGGTGCCGAGGCCGCGAGCGCCGGCGTACTCGGTGCGGCCGCCTCCGCCGTCTGGGAGCACCTGGTAGCTGTCGTCCCTGGAGACGCTTCGGCCCGCCTGCGCCCGTGAGCGCTACGCCGGCTTGCGCTTGACCAGCACCAGGCGCAGCGCCAGTCCCACGAAGACCGCTCCCGAGACGCCATCGAGGACGCGGCGCAGGCCCGGCGAGCGCCGGAGCCAGCCGGCGACGGCGCCGCTCGCCAGGGCGACCGTGCCCAGATAGGGCAGCCCGATCAGCCAGTGGCTCAGGCCGAGTACCAGAAGCTGTAGCGTCGTGTGGCCGAGCTCGGGCGAGACGAACTGGGGCAGGAAGGCGACGTAGAAGACGACCACCTTGGGGTTGAGGACGTTCGTCGCCAGCCCTTGCCAGTAGACGCGCGCCGAAATCGGCGCCGGCGCAGCGCGCCGCTCTCGCCAGGCACGCACGAGTAGCGGGACGCCGATCCAGATCAGATAGGCGGCGCCGGCCCAGCGGAGCACGTCGAACGCCAGCGGCGAGGCCGCGATCAGCGCCGAAACGCCAACCACGGCCAGCGCGATGTGAACGAGCAAGCCAGTCATGATTCCGGCCGATGCGAGTAGCCCGCCGCGCGCTCCGTTGCTCAGGCTGGCGCCCAGGACGAGCATCGTATCGGGCCCGGGGGCGAGAGTCAGCAGGACCGCCGCGGTCAGGAAGAGCAGATAGAGGTGCGGATCGAGCATCTCAGATCTTCGAGCGGACGTCTTTTGCGAACTTCTCGTAGATCGTGGTGAGGTCGTCGAGGTCGCGGACGCGTGACTCGAGGATGACGTGGCTCACGCCGAGCTCGGCGAGATCGCGGACCTCACGAACGAGCGCGTCGGCGTCCTGCCGTGCGGGGAGTCCCACGCGAGCGCTGATCGTCAGCGACTTCAGGTCGCGTCCGGCTTTGCGGCACGCCGCCGCGAGCTCGGCGAGGCCGGCCCTCATCTTCTCGGCGCTCGGGAAGGCGGCGTGCCAGCCGTCGCCGAGCTCGGCGACCCGACGGAGCGCGCGCGGGGTGTGGCCGCCGATCCAGACGGGGATGGCGCCGCGCGCGGGCTTCGGCGCCACACCGAGCGCCTCGAAGCCGAGAAACTCGCCCCGATGACTCACGCGCTCGTCGCGCCAGCAGGCCTTCATGATCCGGATCGCCTCATCGCTCCAGGCGCCGCGCCGCTCGTAGGGCACCCCGAAGAGCTCGATCTCCTCCTTCATCCAGCCCACCCCGGCGCCCAGGATGACGCGGCCCGGCGCCAGGTGGTCGAGCGTCGCGAGCATCTTCGCGGCGAGGACGGGATGGCGATGGGGCAGGACGAGCACCGTCGTGCCGAGGCTGATGCGCTCGGTCGCCCCGGCCACGAGCCCGAGCGCCACCAGCGGCTCGAGGAAGCTGGTGGTCGGCGACAGGGGGAAGTCGCCCGTCGGGCTGTAGGGATAGCGCGACGCGATCGCGTACGGAATGACGACGTGGTCGCTCGCCCAGAGCGAGTCGTAGCCGAGCGCTTCCATGCGCCGCGCGAATCCGAGCAGCACCGCGCGGGTAGCCGCGGGCCCGTACACCGGGAGATGGCAGCCGAAGTACACGGCTACACCTCGCCGTAGACGATGCGCTCGCCGAGCGCGTCGTCCTGGATCATCTGCGCCAGGCGCGAGTGCTGGATCTTGCCGCTGGAGGTCTTTGGAATCGTGCTCGACCGGACGAGGATCACACGCGACGGCCGGTAGCCGCGGGCCGTATGGACCCGGCGCGCGATCTCGCGGACGAGACCGTGGTAGTCGTCGGGCGATCCGGTCTCGCTCCGCACCTCGGCGACGATGTGGAGCCGCTGCGTGCCCGTCCGCTCGCTGTCGATGCCGACGGCGGCGGAGTAGCGCACCCCGTCCACGCGATCGACGACGTCCTCGATGTCGGCCGGCACGATGTTCTCGCCGCCGAGGATGATGATGTCCTTGAGGCGGCCCGTCACGTAGAGGAATCCCTCGGCGTCGACGAAGCCGAGATCGCCGGTCCTGAGCCAGCCCTCGGGCATGAGCACGTTCGCGGTGGCGCCGGGGTTGTTGTAGTAGCCCTTCATGACCCCCGGGCTCTTCACGCAGATCTCGCCCTCCACGCCCACCGGGCGCTCGGCGGTGCCCTCGTCTCGCGGCGCCAGGATCCGGACGGAGACGCCGCGGCACGGCTGACCCACCGAGAGGAACCGCCCGCTCGCGTCGAGTCTGAGCGGAACGCCCCGCGGCCAGATCGCGACCGCCAGCGTCGCCTCGGCGAGGCCGTAGCAGGGCGAGATGATCCGCTTGAGGCCGAAGTGCGACTCAAACGCCTCGATCGTCGATGGGCGCACGGGCTCGGCGCCGGAGAGCGCGGCCTTGAGGCTCGTGAGGTCGAGCCCGGTCGTGTCGCGGACGTTGCGCACGCAGTTGCGGTAGCCGAAGTCGGGCGAGACGGTGAAG
>QHSU01000067.1 GCA_003220535.1 Candidatus Rokuibacteriota bacterium | reverse complement strand
GCTGGGTCGGGCTCGGCGTGATTGCGAACAACCTCCACGTCCTCGGCCGCGCGGGGCCGCCGGGCATGGTCCCGAGGCTCGTCCGATGACCAGCAGGCAGAAAGACGAGAAGCGAACGAGGCGCGCTCTCGAACGGCGCCATCATGCCAGGACGAGCGGCTGTCCGCGCTCATTTTCGCACCGTGAAGTAGCTAGCGATCCCCCCCCGATTCGAGGATTCCACTATAGAGTATTATGTCTTCTATGGTAGACCGTGGGCGCGGAGGGAGGCCGAAGAGGGCGGGGGGGCTGGATATGGCCGGGCTCGGCGCCCGGCTCCGCCTGGAGCGGTTGCGGCGGCGGCTCTCGCTCCACGATCTGGAAAGGCGCACGGGCGTCAGCCGGAGCATGCTGTCCGAAGTGGAGCGCGGAAGCAAGGTGCCCACGGTCCTCGTGCTCGATCGCATCGCGACGGGGCTCGACACCAGCATCGCGCGTCTGCTCGGCGAAGAGCGCGCGACGCGCGTGATCGTGTTGCGCCGCGGCGAGCACGACACGGCGCACGACGCCTCGGGCTGGGAACGTCGGATCCTCTCGCCCGTCCTGCCGGGGGTGGAGTTCGAGCTCATGCGCACGACCATCCCGGGCGGAGTGGATGCCGGCGAGTTCGCCGCGCACGCACCGGGCTCGCGCGAATACCTCGCGATGGAGCGCGGCGTCCTGCGCCTCACCCTCGACGGCGTCGAGCACGTGCTGCGGGCCGGCGACAGCATCTACTACGCCGGAGACTGCCGCCACGGCTTCGCCAACCCGGGCGAGGAGCCGTGCGTCTACTACCTGGCGATGGAACTGGGCCGCCATCGCGCTCCCGTCCGACCGCGCCGCCGGAGGCCGCGCGTCAGGAGACGAACGCCATGACGACTTTCCCGATCGACGAGACCGCGCCTCCGGCTCTCGACCCCGCGCGCTTTCGCCGTCTCGCGCACGCGGCGGTCGATCTCGTGGCTGACTATCTGGCCGGCGTCCGCGCGGGCCCCGTCTTCCAGCCGATGACGGCCGGCGAGCGCGCGGCGCTCATGCAGGAGCCCCTCGGGAAGCGGGGAATCGGCCCCGAGGCGCTGCTCGAGCGCTTCCGGACGGCCGTCCTCCCGCACGCCATGGGCAACGGTCACCCGCGCTTCTTCGGCTGGGTGAACTCGCCGCCCGCGCCGGTCGGGGTGCTCGCCGATTTCCTCGCGGCCGCGCTGAATCCGAGTTGTGCCGGCGGCGACCACGCGGCCATTTACGTCGAGCGCGCCGCCGTGCGCTGGCTCATGGAGCTGATCGGCTTCCCGACCGAGGGCAGCATGGGGCTCCTGGCGAGTGGCGGCTCGACGGCGACGCTCGTCGCTCTCGCGGCCGCCCGCCACCGGGCGGCGGCGGACGACGGATGGAACGTGCGCACCGACGGGCTCCAGCGGGCGCGTCCGAGGCTGCGCATCTACGTGACCCAGGACGCACACAGCTGCATCCACAAGGCCGCGGAGATCCTCGGTCTTGGCGTCGAGGCCATCCACCGAGTCGCCACCGACGACGACCACCGGCTCGACGTCGGCGCGCTTCGCGCCGCCGTCGCCGCCGATCGTGCCGCGGGCGAGCGTCCGTTCTGCGTCGCGGCGAGCGCGGGCACCGTGAGCACGGGCGTCATCGATCCCCTGGCCGAGCTCGCCGACCTCTGCGCCGCCGAGCGGCTCTGGCTCCACGTCGACGGCGCCTACGGAGCGGTGGGCGCAGCGGTGCCGACCCACCGAGCGCGTTACGCCGGGCTCGAGCGCGCCGACTCGGTCGTGCTCGACCCTCACAAGTGGCTGTCCGTCCCGGTGGAGTGCGGCGCGGTCCTCGTCCGAGACGGCGATCTCCTGCGGCGGGCGTTCAGCCTCGTCCCCGACTATCTGCGCACCGAGATCGACCGGGGGTTCGGCGGGCTGCCGTGGTACTCCGAATATGGCATCCAGCAGACCCGAGGCTTCCGAGCCCTCAAGCTCTGGATGACGCTCCAGCACCTTGGGCGCGACGGCGTCAGCGACCTGATCGCGCGACATCTGACGCTCGCCCGGCACCTCGCCGCGCTGGTGGACGCCGCACCCGATCTCGAGCGGCTGGCCGCCGTCGAGCTCTCGATCGTCTGCTTCCGCTATGCGCCCGCGCGGCTGCGCGCCGACGACGGTGCGCTCGACCGCCTCAACAAGCGGGTGATGGAGGACGTGCAGATCTCGGGCGCGGCCTTCCTGACGCAGACCACGCTCCGCGGTCGCTTCGCGCTGCGCGCATGTATCCTCCACTACGCCACGATGGAAGCCGACATCGTGGCGCTGGTCGATGCCGTGCGCGACACCGGCGCGCGTCTCGCCGCGGGCTGAGCGGCGGACTGGGCTGGGCTCTCAGAGCGTGAGCCGCGGGTCAGCGCGATGGGAAGGAACACCACTCCGACCTCGCGTGTCCGGGCCGTGGGCTCGCCATCGTCGCACAGGTGTACGCGCCAGACCCCGAAGAAGGGTGGAAGATGCCCGCGCTGGGCGTCGCAGGCGCCGGAGCCGTCAGGTACTCTGGGGTCAACGATGAAGCGGGTCGTGATCGGGCGGCATCACGGGACCCAGTCGAGCAGCCTTCAGAGCTACCGCGAGTATGTCGACGCGTCGCTCCTCGACGAGTTGCGAGAGCTGGCGGGCACGCTCCGTGGGGTCCGCATCTGCCACGTCAACTCCACGGCCGCCGGCGGTGGCGTCGCCGAGCTTCTCGGGCGCGAGGTGCCGCTGCTCGAGGACCTCGGCCTGCATGTGCACTGGCGGATCATTCGCGGCGAGAAGGAATTCTTCGGCGTCACCAAGGGCTTCCACAACGCGCTGCAGGGAGGCCCATTCGACCTCACGCCGGCGATCCAGGAGCTCTACCTCCGACAGAACCAGGAGGCGGCCGACGTCTTCAGCGACGACTACGACGTCTACGTCGTCCACGACCCGCAGCCGGCGGCGCTCTGCCACTTCCGGCGCCGCTCCGGCGAGCGTTGGATCTGGCGCTCGCACATCGACACCTCGAGCCCGAACCCGGAGGTCTGGCGGTTCCTGCAGCCATTCGTCCAGGAGCACGACGCGGTGGTGTTCACGGCCAGGGAGTTCGTTCCGCCGGGCCTCAGCGTGCCACGTCTGGCGGTCATCGCGCCCGCCATCGATCCGTTGAGCACGAAGAACATGCCCATCGACGACGAGATCTGCCGTCGAGCCATGACCGATCAGGGGGTCGATCTCCGGCATCCGGTCATCCTGCAGGTGTCGCGCTTCGATCCGTGGAAGGACCCGTTGGGAGTGATCCAGGCCTATCGCCTCGCCCGCGAAGAAGTCCCGGACCTCCAGCTCGTGCTCATCGGAGCGCTCGCCGGCGACGATCCCGAAGGCTGGGGCGTGCTCGAGCAGGTCAACGAGATCGCCGCCGGCGAGCCGAACATCCTCGTCCTCACCAATATGACCGGCGTCGGCAACATGGAGGTCAACGTGTTCCAGCGCGGCGCTGACCTCGTCGTGCAGAAATCCCTCAAGGAAGGATTCGGGCTCGTCGTCTCCGAGGCACTCTGGAAGGGCAAGGCCATCGTCGCCGGGAACACACCGGGGATCCGCATGCAGATCCCTGGCGGCTATCAGTCGTTTCTCGTCGACACGGTCGACGATTGTGCTCGAAAGATCTCGGAGCTTCTCAAGGATACCGCGACCCGCGAGGCGTTCGGGGAGGCCGGCCGGGCCTACGTCCGCCGGCGGTTTCTGTTGCCCCGGCTGGTCCTCGACGATCTCCGCCTGATTCGCGCCCTGAGCGGTGGCCCGTCGATGGCATGAGACCTGCACTCTCCCGCACCGCAGGGCGCCGTTGCAGTTCGCGGCGCGTACGGGAGGAACCTCATGCGGCAACGAGTGATTCACCTGATGCGACCGCGCGCCGGACTCGCCGCCGTCGTTGCGATGTGCTGGTTCTGGGTCGTCCCGGTCGTCGACGCCGCGACCGCACGCGCCGAGCTGAAGGACGCGCGCGGCACGAAGGTCGGAGGTGCGACGCTCGTCGACACTCCCGAAGGGGTGAAGATCTCGGCCAGGTTCACGGAACTTCCGCCCGGTGAGCACGGCTTCCACGTGCATGCCGTCGGCAGGTGCGAGCCGCCCTTCGAGTCGGCCGGCGGTCACTTCAACCCGATGAGCAAGCAGCACGGCCGCGACAACCCGCAGGGCCCCCACGCGGGCGACCTGCCGAACGTCCAGATGTCGGACCGGCGAGAGGGAACGATCGAAATCGTGCTGCGCCGCGTGTCGCTCAACGGCGGGCCGACCCGTCTGCTCGACAGCGACGGCGCGAGCCTCGTGGTTCACGAACGGGCCGACGACTACGTGACCGACCCGGCGGGTAGCGCAGGGGCGCGCATCGCGTGCGGCGTGATCACGGGGTCGTGACCATAGGCGACGGGAGAGAACATGAATCCACTGGACGCGGTCGGATTCGAGTTCAGACGCGCGCTCATCACGCTCGATGGCTCGATGGTGGCCGAAGCGATCCTGCCCGTGTTCCTTCGGCTCGCGTACCCGCTCGGCATGGAGCTCGTTCTGATTCGTGTCGTCGTGCCGACCGTCTCGCCGGCGGCAATCGATGACACGACCCCGGCGGGCGAACACACCACGCCGGTGATGGAGCGAAAGCGGAAGGAGGCCGAAGAGTATCTGCGCGCCGTCGCCGCGACGCCCGCCTTCGACGGGTTTCGCGTGGTCACGACCGTGCGCTCGGGCGAGGCTCCCCACGAGATCATCGCCGCCGCGACGGAGATGCAGGCCGACGTGATCGCGATGACGACACACGGTCGCACCGGTCTCCGCCGCCTGCTCTTCGGGTCGGTGGTCGAAGCCGTGCTCCGCACGGCGGACGTTCCGGTCTTCGTGCTGCGCGCGGCTCCGGTCGAGGCGGCCCGGCGCGTGGCCTGAAATTCTTACCCGTCATTCCTACACGCCGTCGAAGATCTTACATGTCGGAAATTCTTATACTCCGCCGTACGAGGGGCAGGAGGAGCAGCAGTGCCGAGGCCAGGAGGAAGCCGGCCGAGATGGGCCGGGTCGCGAACACGGCGAAGCTTCCCGTCGACAGGATGAGCGACTGACGCAGGGCCTCTTCCATCATCGGGCCGATCACCATGGCCAGGATCAAAGGCGCGCCCTCGTAGTCGAACTTCTTCAGCAGATAGCCGACGATCCCGAAGCCCCACATCACGATCCCGTCGCCGACGTTGTTGCCGACGCTGTAGGCGCCGATGAGACAGAACAAGAGGATGAACGGGAACATGATCGTGTACGGCACGCGCAGCAGCCGGGCCCACAGCGGAATGAGAGGCAGATTCAGGACGAGCAGCATCGCGTTGCCGATGTACATGCTGGTGATGATCCCCCAGAAGACGTCGGGGGCCTGCTTGACCAGGAGCGGGCCGGGCTGGAGCCCGTGGATCATGAGCGCCCCGAGGAGAATCGCCATGACCGCGTTCGCGGGAATGCCGAGGGTGAGCAGGGGGATGAAGGCGCCGCCGGCCGCGGCGTTGTTCGCCGCTTCGGGTCCGGCCACGCCTTCGATCGCGCCCGTGCCGAACCGCTCGGGGTGCTTGGACGCTCGCTTCTCGACGGCGTAGGACGCGAAGGAGGCGATGATGGCGCCGGCGCCGGGAAGGATACCGAGAAAGAACCCCAGCGCCGAGCCGCGTAGAATCGGCATCGCCGACGACCGCCAGTCGTCCCGCGTGGGCAAGAGGCCGCGCGTGGGAGGCGCGAAGATCTCTTTCGTCTCTTCCCGGCGCTCGAGGTTGAGGAGCACCTCGGAGACTCCGAAGAGGCCCATGATGACGGGGATCAGCCCGAGGCCGTCCTCGAGCGTCCGAATCCCGAACGCGAACCGGAATCGGCCGCTGATCGTGTCCTGACCGACGGTGCCGCAGAGGAGGCCGACGGCCGCCATCATGAGCGCCTTCACCATCGACTCGCGCGCGAAGTACGTGAGCAGCGTCAGCCCGAGGACCATGAGGGCGAAGTATTCCGGCGGACCGAAGCTGAGCGTCACCCGGGCCAGGAACGGCGCCAGAAACGTCAGAACGACGACGCTCAGCGTGCCGGCGATGAACGACCCGAACGCCGCGATGCCCAGCGCCGCACCGGCTCGTCCTTGACGGGCCATCGCGTGACCATCGAGGCAGGTGACGACCGACGCCGCCTCGCCCGGAATATTGACGAGGATGGATGTCGTCGAGCCGCCGTACATCGCGCCGTAGTAGATCCCGGCGAGCATGATGATGGCGGCGACCGGGGAGGCGGCATACGTCGAGGGGAGCAGGAGCGCGATGGCCGCTGCCGGCCCCAACCCCGGCAGGACGCCGACCAGCGTGCCGATGAAGACGCCGACGAAGCAGTAGAGGAGGTTGATCGGCTCGAGCGCGACCTGGAAGCCGTAGAGAGCGCCGCGAAAGATCTCCACGCTCAGAACCCGAACGGACCGGTCGGGAGCTGGGTCTTCAGCCAGAGCTGGAACATCACGTAGGACGCGAACGCGCCGGCCCCCGCCGAGACGGCGCTGAACGTCCAGCTTCGCCGCTCGAGGCGAAACAGGAGCAACAGGAAGAGAAACGTGACGGCCACGAACCCCAGCGACTCCAGGAGCAGGAGATAGGCGAGGAGCGCTCCGATCACCACCAGGGGCTTCGACGACTCGGGACGGAGCCGTGAGCCGACCACGCCTCGCCGGAACGAGCCGACGATCAGGACGACCGAGAGGAGCCCCAGCACGACGCCGCCCCAGAAGGGGAAGAATCCCGGCCCGGGGTGGTGGAGGCTGCCGAGCTTGAGGGCGAGTCCCTGGACGGCGGCGAAGATCGCGACGGCCAGCCAGAAGACACCGCTGACCAGATCGCGCGACATGGCCGTCTACTTCACCAGCCCGGCCTTCTTGGCGAGCTCCTCCACGGTTCGATGCTCCTCGCGGATCTCGGCGACGAGCTTCTCGGGCGGTGTCCAGTCTTGCAGGATGCCGAAGCTGACGAGCTTTGCCGCGACCAGCGGATTTTTCGCAACCTTTTCGATGGCGGCGACCAGCGTCTTCGTCACCTCGGCCGGCACGCCGGCCGGCGCGAAGAACGCGAGCCAGACGCCGAGAAGGTTCTGGCGATGGCCGAGCTGGGTCAAGGTGGGGATCTCCGAGAAGCCGGGGAAGGTGTTCGAGACGACGATCCCCCTCACCGCGCCCCCTTTCACGTGGCTGCTCAGCGCGCCGAGTGAGAACGCGCCGCCTTCGACGTGCCCGCCGAGCAGCGCGGTGATACCAGGCGCTCCGCCCTTGAACGGCACCATGGTCAGGCCCGCTCCGGTGAGCGCGTTGATCATCTCGACGTTGAGGTGACCGACCGAGCCCGTCCCGACCGTGCCCACGCGGACCTTCCCGGGGTTCTTCTTCGCGAAGTCGACCATCTCCGCGAAGCTCTTGTACGGGGCGTCCTCTCGAACCGCGAGGAGGATGGGCGTCCTCGTGGTCAATCCCAGAGGCGTCAAGTCCTTCAGGGGATCGTACGTCGCCGACTCGGGGTTGAGAATCCGGGCCGAGACGACGGCCGCGTTCGGAGTCAACAGGATCGTATAGCCGTCCTTCTTGGCTTTGACGACGCTGTCGGTCCCGATCACCATCCCGGCTCCGGGCCGGTTGACGGGGACCACGGCCACCTTGAGCAGCTTGGCGAGCTCGTCGGCCATGGCCCGGCCGGCAATGTCGGTCGCGTCCCCGGGCGCCAGGGGGATCACCAGGGTGATGGGGCCGTTCGGATAGCTCAGTGCAGCGGCCTGCGGCGTGGGGCTCGAGCCGAGCGCGATGATCGTCAGGAGCGTCAGGGTCGTCAGGAGAGCGCGCATCATGGACGAGAAGCTAGCCTACGTCTCCACGGCGAGCAAGTCATGTCTCCCACCACCGGGCGACCTCGCCCTCGAGCGCCGCCGGATCCGCGTAGCGACGCTCGATCTCGCGAATGAACGTCTCGGCCTCCGCCTCGGTCGGCGTCAGGTCGTGCAAAGCGACGGCGAAGTCGTAGACCGAGAGCTGCTCGGTCGGCAGGATCACGTCGAGCGCGAGGCACTCGGCGTTGCGATGCCGTAGCACCCGCTCGTAGACCCTCGCGTAGACGACCGGATCGTAGGGCACCGTCTCGCCGCCGACCACGCGGACGGGCGGTGAGCCAGAGCCGGTCGTCACGGCCGCTGACGCGGAGAGCTCCAGCCCTCGGGCGATCTCGGCGAGATTCGCCCAGAGGTCGCGGAGCACGTGCGGCGGCGCATCCTCGCGCTCGCGCGGATGAAGAGGACGGACGGCGCGGCGCTCGCGTCGGGCCTCGAGGAAGCCCCGGACCTCACGCGAGGGTAGCGCGATCACGAACCGGCACGACGACGCCGTCAGTATGGCCTCGGCGTCGTCGTCGATTCGGCGGGCCAGGTCGATGAACCGGTGACCGACGAAGGGAGTTTCGCCGACCAGGAGGTGCTCGGGCTGCCGATGGCGCGCGTTCCACTGGACGAGCGCTGCGCGCACCCAGAGCCCTGCCGCTCTCCGAATGACCGCATGGGTGACGCCGTCGGCGAGCGGATAGCGCTGACCGGCCGGGCTGGCCTCGAAGACCGGCCGCGCCACGTCCCACTGAAGAAGGTGGACGGTCCGCCCGGCGGCGCCGGCGAGGTGCACGAGCTGGTGAACGAGGAGACTCTTGCCCGTGCCCGGGAGTCCGGCGAAGAAGACCATCCGCTGGCCGGCCAGGTCGCGGACCCGTTCCGCCAGCCGGCGATCGGCGTGTACCACCAGACGAGCAGCGACGGCGTCGCTCATTTCTTATAGCCGCAGGTGCTGTGCAGCGTAAGCATCGGTCCTCCGCCGGACAAGGGGTTTCGGTTGCGTGCGCACGCGTCCCGCGCTTACGGCCGTCGCGCTCGCCTGCCGCGCGGTCATCGACCAATTTCTGGAAGTAGAGTCGACGATGGGAAGCGGGCACCACAGCCATGCAAGATCTTGCAGCTTCTGGGCAGGAAGTTGTCCATTCGACCCGTCGGAGCGTTACGAATACGCCATTCCAGCGGCACCTTCGCGTGGCACGCGGGTTGCGTCGCTTTATGCCGATTCTGGAGACCGGGTACAGCGATTGACGCGTAGCTCTTTGATTGAATTACCGGAAACAGAACGGAGCTCATTACAGGCGCTATCGCCACGGCGTTATCGCCGACTGAGGAGTATTCGAGAATGGAGAGACTCTCGGGGCGTTCCACGATTGTAGCGGCCAAGGAGCAGGTCTCCTGCAGCATGGCCGAAGAGGCGGTCGTTCTCGACCTCAAGGCTGGGGTGTACTACGGCCTGAATGAAGTCGGCGCGCGAGTCTGGAGCCTCGTCCAGGAGCCAAGGAACGTGTCGGAAATCCGGGATGCGATCCTGGAGGAATTCGACGTCGACCCGAGCCTCTGTGAGCGTGATTTGCTTGTGCTGCTCCGAGACTTGGCGGGGAGAGCGCTCATCAAGGTCAAGGATGAAACGGCTGCGTAGATTCCTGACGCTTTCAGCCACCGACCGGCGCCTGCTGGTCGAGGCGGCGCTTTTTCTGGCCGCGATCAGGCTTGGACTGCGGCTGCTCCCGTTCAGAACGCTGTGGCGGCTTCTCGATCGCGCGCCGTGCCCGTCCGTCGCCGCCGGCCTCTTCTCGCCGGACCGGATCGCCTGGGCCGTGAGCGTGACAAGCCCGTATGTGCTCGGGGTCAGACCATGTCTGCCCCAGGCCTTGGCCGCGCAGCTCCTGCTCGTGCGGCGGGGCTTTCCGGCCCGTCTTCGTCTGGGCGTCGCCAAAGGCGACCGGGGACAGGTCCGGGCCCACGCGTGGATGGAGACCGACGGCCGGGTCGTGACGGGCGGTTCCGAGTCAGAGCTCGAGCGCTACACGCCGCTGCTCGCGCTGGATGCGCAGACGCGATGAGCGCCATCGTCGGGTTCTACGGCAGGGACGGCCAGCCCGTCGACCGCGCCGATCTGGAGCGGATGACCGAAAGCCTCGCCCACCGGGGCCCGGACGGTGCCGGCGTGTGGCACATCGGGCCGGTTGGTCTGGGACATCGGATGCTCTGGACGACGCCGGAATCCCTCCACGAGCAGCTGCCCCTGACCGGCAAGAAGGGCGACCTGGTCATCACCGCCGACGCCCGGATCGACAACCGCGATGAGCTCATCACCGCGCTCGGACTCGCCCAGTGGTCGCACGGCGAGATCACCGACAGCGAGCTGATCCTTCGCGCGTACGAGCAGTGGGGCGAAGACTCTCCGAAAAGACTCCTGGGCGATTTTGCCTTTGCCATCTGGGACGAGCGCCGGCAGGCGCTCTTTTGCGCGCGCGATCATTGCGGCGTCAAGCCGTTCTACTATTACCAGTCGGCCCGGGCCCTGATCTTCGCCTCCGAGATCAAGGCGCTCCTCAGCACGCGGGAAGTTCCGCGCCGCCTCAACCCGGTGAGAGTGGCGGATTACCTCGCCGGGATCTTCGAAGACCGGACCAGCACCCTCTATCGGGACATCCTCCGTCTTCCGGCCGGTCACAGCATGACTGTCCGCGGCCGCGAATCGCGGGTCCAGCCCTACTGCTGGCTCGACCCGTCCCGCGAAATCCGGCTGCGCTCCGACGACGAGTACGCTGACGCGTTTCGCGACCAATTCACCGACGCCGTGCGTTGCCGGCTGCGCAGCGCCTTCCCGGTGGGGAGCCTGCTGAGCGGCGGGCTGGACTCGTCTTCCATCGTGGGCGCGGCGCGCCGGGTGCTCGCAGAGGACGGCCGTCGGCTGCACACCTTCTCGGCGATCTTTCCGGGTCTGCCGGCGTCGGATCTTCCGAAGATCGACGAGCGCCCCTTCATGGAGGCCGTCCTGGCCATGAGCGGGCTCACGCCCCACTATGTGCACGCTGACCGCCTGAGCCCCTTGAGCGAGCTGGACCGGGTCTTCTGGCACGAAGACGAGGCGTTCCTCGCGCCGAACCTGTACATGCACTGGGCGCTCTACCGCGCGGCGCATCAACAGAGTGTTCGCACGCTGCTCGACGGCGTCGACGGTGACACCACGGTTTCTCACGGCCTGGACTATCTGAGCGAGCTGGCCGGCGCCGGCAGGGTGAGGACCTTGGGTCGAGAGGTCATGGCGCTGGCCAGTCGTCACCACGCCTCGCCGCGGAGAATCCTCTGGCAGTTCGGTCTCGAGCCGCTGGTGCCCGAGCCCCTGCGGCAGGTCTGGCGGACCGTGCGCAAGCGCACCGGCCCATCGTGGGGACGCAACACCGCCATCAATCCAGTCTTCGCGCGGCGCGTCGGGCTCACCGAGCGTGCGCGAGGTCTTCGCGAGCAGGAGCACACGTCGGCGCGCACCGCACGCGACGGCCACTGGCGCGGCCTCACCTCGCCCTTGCTTCCCTACGCGCTGGAGGTCGGGGACAAGGCCGCCGCAGCGTTCTCGCTCGAGCCGCGCTACCCCTTCTTCGACCGTCGGTTGATGGAGTTCTGCCTGGCGCTACCCCCCGAGCAGAAGCTTCACCAGGGATGGACCCGGGTGGTCATGCGCCGCGCGATGGACCAGATCCTTCCCGACGCAGTCCGCTGGCGGGTCGGCAAGGCCGATCTGAGCCCGAACTTCAAGCGTCGGCTCTGGGACCGCGACCGCGATCTTCTGGACGACGTGATCGTCAACGATCCGCAGGTGATCGAGGACTACGTCGATGTTTCCGCCCTGCGCGACGCGTATCGCCGATACGCGTCCCAGCCGATGGCCGAGGACGATGCGCTCACCGTTTATAGCGCAGTCACCCTGGCCCTCTGGCTGCGGCGGACAGGCCTGGCGGCATGAGCACCGCAACCCGTCAAGGAGGTGGGAAGGCAGTAGGTGCGCGCAACACCGGCCGCTCGGGGCCGTCGTGGAGAGTGAAGGACACACTAACGTTCGAGATCGACACACCGGAGGATTTCTAGCCATGAAGACTCAAAAGAGCGAGAAGAAGGTCTACGTTGCGCCCGAGCTGATCGTGCACGGCACCGTGGAAGAGATCACGGCCGATCAGAACAAGAAGCTTGGTCTGTCCGACGGCTTCCTGTTCATGGGCGCGCCGATCTCCAACGCCAGCTGAGGACATCCCTCGAGCTGGAGCGGATTGCGCCGATAAGGGCGAGATACGAGAGGTGTATTCCTACGTCGCGTATGGTTTGGGCATCCAGTCCGAGCTGCCGCTGCCGGAGCTTGGCGTCGGCGAGGCAGCGCCGGATGTAGTCCTGCGCCTCGGGAAGGTGGATCGAACACCCCTGGAACTGGATGCCCAGGGAGACGGTTTCTGGGCGACGGCCGACGAGGCATGCCGTTCACTCGCGAACGTGGGGACGTGCCTGGTTCGGCGCGGACGCGAGATCATCGTCGACCCCGTCCCCGGCGCCGACGAGCGGGTGCTTCGCCTGTCCATCCTGGGGCCGGCGTTTGCTCTCTTGCTCCATCAGCGGGGGCGGTTCGTCTTGCACGCGAGCGCCGTGGAGAGCGCAGGCGGCGCCGTCGCTTTCACGGGAGGGTCGGGGTGGGGGAAGTCCACTCTGGCCGCGGCCCTCCATGCCCGGGGATGCGCCCTCGTGGCGGACGATTTGACCGCGATCGCCGTGAGCCCGGAGTGTTCCACGGTGTTTCCGGGGTTTCCCCAGCTCAAGCTCTGGCCCGAGGCCGTGGCGTCGCTGGGAGAAGCTCCCGAGGCACTGCCGCAGATCCACCCCGATTTCGACAAGCGAGCCCGACGGGCGATCCGGGGGTTTTCCTACCGACGTCTCCCGCTCCGACGCATCTACCTGCTCGGCGAAGGCCCGGGCCCGACGATCGAGCCGCTTCAGCCTCACGAGGCGTTGATCGCACTCATGCCCCACTGGTATGGCTTTCGATTCGGAGATCGCTTGCTCCAGGTCGGCGAAGCCGCAGCCTCGCACTTCCGGCAGTGCGCGACCCTCGTGAACAGCGTGAGCGTCCACCGACTGATCAGGCCCCGGCAGCTCCGGGCGCTCGGCGACGTCGCGAGCCTCGTCGAGGACGACCTGGCGCGAGAGCGAGGCTTCGACGACGCGCTCGCAGTGAAGGCGGCCGCCGCCGATTGCGCGCCGGGTCGGCGCTGAGCGCTTCGGTATAGCCGGGTGCATTGGTTGTGAACGAGCCCTCGTTATGAACGCCACGCACCCGCGGCCGAGAACGCTATGAGACTGATGCGTGTTCCCGTGATCGTCCAGCTGCGCCGGACGTTGCGGCTCGTCTGGCAAAGCGGACCAGGCTGGACGGTGGCCAGCGTGGCGCTGCTGGTCGTTCAGGCGGCGCTCCCGCTGCTGACGCTCTACCTCATCAAGCTCGTGGTCGACGCGGTGGCCACGGCGATTGCCGACAAGGCCGTCGCCTTCGGACGGGTGGCGGCGCTCGTCGGCCTGGCCGGCGCGGTGGCTCTGGTGAGCGCCGTGTGCCGGTCGCTCGCGGGGTTCGTCAGCGAGGGGCAGGCTCAGGCCGTCACCGACCACATGCACGACATTCTCCACGCCAAGGCCGTCGAAGTGGATCTCGAGCATTACGAGAACTCGCAGTACCACGACACGCTGCAGCGCGCGCTCCAGGAAGCGTCGTTTCGGCCGACCCACATCCTCAACGGGCTGATCCAGGTCGCGCAAAGCAGTATCGCCCTCCTGGTGATGGCCGGGCTGCTCTTCTCGTTCCATTGGGGCGTCGCGGTCATCCTGTTCGCGGCGGCGGTTCCCGGCGTCATTCTGCGCGCCCGATACACCGGGCAGGTCTATCGCTGGCAGCGTCAGAACACCCCGGCCGAGCGGCGGGCGTGGTACTTCCACTGGCTCCTCACGGGGATCGTCCACGCCAAGGAGGTCCGGCTCTTCGATCTGGGGCCGCTGTTCAGAGGCCGATTCCGTGACGCGCGGACCCGCTTGCGCCGCGAGCGACTGGGGCTCGCGACCCGACGTTGCGCCGCCGACCTGGCGGGCCAGTCGAGCCTGATCCTCGCGGTCTTCGGAGCGTACGCGTTCATCGCCTACCGGGCGGTGCAGGGCGCGATCACCATCGGCGACCTTGTGATGTACTACCAGGCGTTTCAGCGCGGCCAGGACTTTCTCCGGGAGATGCTGACCGGTCTGGCGGGTCTCTACGAGGATCACCTGTTCCTTCGGAGCGTCTACGAGTTCCTCGACCTCGATCGCAAGGTCCTCGAGCCGCCAGCCCCCAAACCCATGCCCCGGCCCCTACGCACCGGCATCGTGTTCGACCACGTCACCTTCCACTACCCGACGGGCACGCGGGAGGTGCTGCAGGACGTCTCGCTGACCATTCGTCCGGGCGAGAGCATCGCGCTGGTGGGCGAGAACGGCTCGGGGAAGACGACCCTGGTCAAGCTCTTGTGCCGTCTCTACGACCCGACGGGGGGGGCCATCACCATCGACGGCGTCGACGTCCGCGATTTTGCAACGGCCGCGCTGCGACGGGAGATCGGAGTCATCTTTCAGGACTACGCCCAGTACCAGGTGACGGCCAAGGAGAACATCTGGTTCGGCAACGTCGAGGCGGCGGCCGATCACGATCGGATCGTCGCGGCGGCGCGCCGCTCGGGCGCCGACGAGGTCATCAGGGGACTGAAGCACGGCTACGACACCATGCTGGGCAAGTGGTTCGACCACGGCGAAGAGCTCAGCATCGGCGAATGGCAGAAGGTGGCCCTGGCGCGGGCGTTCATGCGCGACGCGCAGATCGTCGTGCTCGACGAGCCGACCAGTGCGCTCGATGCGAAGGCCGAATACGAGGTGTTCAAGCAGTTTCGGCGGCTCGCCGAGGGCCGGACCACCATCCTCATCAGCCATCGACTCTCGACGGTCAAGATGGCCGACCGGATTTACGTGCTCGGCGACGGGCGAATCGTCGAGAGCGGTACTCACGACGAGTTGGTGCGCGAGGGGGGCCGGTATGGACGCTTGTACGAAACCCAGGCTCGACAATACCGCTGACGCGATGGTGGGGCTCTGAGGCATGAGAATGGATCGAGAGCCGGCGGGCGAGGTGCTGCTCCACTGCCTCGGCGTGGGGCCGGGCGACCAGCTGCCCCCGTTGTCAGAGGGCGAGTGGGGCGACGTGATTCGGGAGTCGGCCCGGCAGGGCATCACGCCGCTGCTCTACCGCCGTGTCCAGGCGCCCGGCCGCCGCGCCGAGGTTCCGCCGCGCGTCGCAGAGCGGTTGCGCGAGCTCGCGATCGGCAACGCCGTGAAAAGTCTGCGGCTCTACCGCGAGCTCGCCGAGGTGCTCGGCGCCCTCCGTCGTGACGGTATCGACGTCATCGTTCTCAAAGGCGCCTATCTGGCGGAGGTCGTCTACGGTGACATCTCCCTCCGGCCGATGACCGACGTCGATCTTCTCGTCAGGAAACGTGACCTCGCGAGAGTCGAGGCGAAGCTGTTCGCGATGGGCTATTCCCAGCGCGAGCAGCCTCACACGGACGAAGACTACTCGACGTGCCAGCATCTGCACCCGTTGGCCAAGCCGGGCGGAGCTCCGATCGAGATTCACTGGACGATCGAGAGCCCGACGGAGCCTTTCGCGATCGACGTCGAGGGGCTCTGGGGACGCGCCCGAGGGGCCAAAATCGCCGGCGTCGACGTGCTGGTCTTGTCCCCGGAAGATCTGCTCCTGCATCTCTGTCTGCACACCGCCTTCCATCACCAGCTCGTGCTCGGGCTGAGGGGCTGCTGGGACATCCTGGAGACCATCCGGCATTGCGGCAGGGCGATCGACTGGGAGCAGCTTCAGCGGCGCGCCCGCCGTTGGGGGGTGGAGAAGTACGTCTGTCTCACGCTGCATCTCGCCCAGCAGCTCCTGGGAGCCGACGTGCCGGCTCGGGCGCTGGCCGCCCTCGAGCCGGGTGGCTTCGAGCCGCGGTTGATCGCGCTGGCCCGGGCGGAGATCCTCGGCCGGACCTCCGCCGTCTCGGTGTCGGCGCGGTTTGCGCAAATGTGGGGCGTCAGCCGGATTCCCGAGAAGGCGTCCCTGTTGATGAAGACCGTGTTCCCGTCCAAGAAGGCCCTGGCTCGCATGTACCCGGCGTGCCGAGATGCCCGATGGCCGTATCGCTATTACGCCGCGCGGTGGCGAGACCTCCTGCGGCAGTACGGCCCGTCGGCCTGGCAGATGGCGCGTCGGGACGAGAACGTGACGGCCCTGGTGCGGCGAGAGCACGAGCGCGCCATTCTGATGGACTGGCTCAAATCCGCCTCACTGTGAGGTCCGCACCTCCAGCTCCTTGAGGCTCTCGCCACCGGCGTCCTCGTCCGCCGGAAAGCGGTCGCCGAACTCGAACATGTCGTCGTGCTGGAAGCCGTCGTAGTGCTGGATCTCCCACCAGTTGTGATCCAGGTCCTCGAGGTAGAACGAGTAGACGCCGTGCTGCGCGACCGGGTCGAGGATCTGTCGGATCTTGAACCGGTCCTTGAGCTCCTTGGCCTGCCGGTAGACGCGGTCGACTTCTTCGCGGCTGCCGACGTCGACGCCCCAGTGGTTGAGCACGTTGCACGGGTGCAGGGCCGGGCCGACCTCGACGCACACGATGTGGAACTTCAGCCCGCACCGGACCGCCATGGCCGGCCGGGCGTGGCGCACGCATTCGAGGCCCAGGAATTCTTCGTAGAACGTGCGCGAGTCCCTGAGGTTGTAGCACTCGAGCGTGCCGTGCGAGAGCACGTACGGCCTCACGACTGACGTCTGGTTCTTCGGCTCGAACGCGGCATCGGTGATGTTCATCGGAGGTCCTCCTTCAGATGATCGGCTTCGGTCAGGAACGCATCGGCGAAGAACTCTCCTTCCGGCAGGCCCGCGATCGAGGTGAAGTCCCGGCGCGCGGCGTCGACCATCACCGGCGCGCCGCAGGCGTAGACCTGGTGGCCGGACAGATCGGGGAAGTCCGCCATGACCGCGCGGTGCACGAAGCCCGTGCGACCGGCCCACCGATCGTCCGGCTCCGCGTCCGACAGCACCGGCACGAAGCTGAATCCTGGATGGTCCGCGGCCCAGCCAGTCGGGAGGTCGAGCAGGTAGAGATCGCGCCGGGCACGACAGCCCCAGTAGAGCGTCATCGGGCGCGTCACGTTCCGTCGGAACGCGTACTCGATGATCGCCTTGATCGGCCCGAAGCCGGTGCCGCTGGCGAGGAAGACGATGGGCCTGGCGCTTTCCTCTCTGAGATAGAACGTGCCCAGCGGCCCCTCGAAGCGGAGGATCTCGCCCTCCTTCAGCCCGGAGAAGACGCGGTCGGTGAAGAGCCCGCCCGGCGTGTGGCGGACGTGGACCTGGATGTTGGTGACGCCTTCGGGCGCGGGCGGCGTCGCGATCGAGTAGCTACGGCGCTTGGCGTCGGCGAGCAGGAAGTCGACGTACTGGCCCGCCGCGAACATCATGTTCTCGTTCATCGGCAGCCTGAGCGTGATCACGGCGACGTCCGGAGCCAGTCGCTGGATCTGGCGCACGCGGCAGGGAACGATCGTCGGCTTCACCGCCTGCAGCGAGAGCTCCTGGACTTCGACGACGAGGTCGCTGAGCGGCGTCGCCTTGCACAGGAGCGCCAGCCCCATCGCCTTGTGCGCGTCCGGCAGATACGTGGGATGCACGCTGCCGTAGTCGACGGTGCCCTCGAGGATGCGGCCGCGGCACGTCCGGCAGGTGCCGGCGCGGCAGCTGTACGGGAGGCTCCAGCCCGCCGCCAGCCCGGCCGTCAACACGGATTGACCGTCGGGAACTTCGTAGGCGTGCCCGCTGGGCCGGAGCGTGACTCGAAAACCCACGTCGCGGCGTCTCCTCCCTCTCGACGGTTGTACCGCTTATATCACGACCGCGAGCGCCATCGGCCCGGGCGGCTCAGCTCCCCCAGCCGAGCCAGACCAGCAGGCGACCGGGCGGGAATGGCACGCCGAGGCCCTTTTCGAAGAGCCCGTACACGAACGCGAAGCCCGCGAGGCTCAGGGCGAGGCTGATTCGCCAGCGCTCGCGGGCCATCCTGAGGTAGAGGAGGGTCGTCAGCAGCGTGGCCAGCGAAAAGCCGAGGAGCCAGATCGCCACGTACATCCCGACGATCCATCCGCAGATCGCCGCGGTGCGCCGCGACGTCCAGTCTGACGAGGCGCCGGCGTCCGCCGGGGACCCGGGCGCGCTCGCGACGCGCCGCCGCGCGGTGAGCTCGCCGACGACATGGACGATTGCCAGAACCAGCGAGACCGTGGTGATCGTCCACGGAAAGAGCCCGGCGCGCGCGTCGAAGTGGCGGCTCTGCCAGAGCGCCGCCGCGAAGAGGACGACGAGGCCCAGGTTGAACATCGTCGCGGCGTCGAGCCGCAGGCCGGGCGCCGGCGCCGCCGGCGCGTTGATCACGGGTGACGTCCGTCGACTCCGGCGCTCTCGCACGATCGGCACGACTAGGCCGACGGCCATGACGCCGAGGATGATCAGCACGCCCGGGCGGACGAGCCAGGCCGCGCCGTAGTTGTCGGTCGAAAGAAAGAGGCGGTTCTCGGCCAGCGGGCCCAGAACCAGGCCGAGGAGCAGGGGAGGCCGGGGCCAGTCGAGCTTTGACATCGCCCAGCCGAGCGCCCCGAACGCCAGGACGACCCCGAGATCTTCGAAGACGTTCTTTTCGGCGAAGGCGCCGACGTAGACCAGGATCATGATGAACGGCACGAGCAGCGTGCCGCGGATCTGGGTGATCCGGGCCAGCGGGCCCATGAAGACTAGACAGACGGCGACCGTGAGGATGTTGGAGATCACGATGGTCCACACCATCGCCAGCGTCACCGCCAGGTGTCCCTTCGGCGCCGGCGTCAGCATCGCCGGTCCCGGCACCAGGCCCTGGACGAAGAAGGCGCCCATGAGGATCGCGGTGGCGACGCTCGCCGGCACGCCGAACGCCACCGTCGTGACCAGGCTGCCGCCGAGCGAGGAATTGTTGGCGGCGCCGGGGCCGAGCACGCCTTCCACCGCGCCCTTGCCGAATCGTTCCCGGCCCGACGAGCTCTGGACGGCGTGCGCGTAGGCGAGCCACTGGGTCGTCGCGGCGCCGAGCCCTGGGATGATCGAGATGAACGTCCCGAGCGCGCTGCAGCGAATCACGAGCAGCCAATGCCGGAAGGTGTCGCGCACGCCTTCCCACACGCCGCCCACCCGGCCCACGTCGAGCTTCGCGATGCTCGACCCCGCGATCGCCATCTCGATCAGCTCCGGAACGGCGTAGAAGCCGATCGTGACGGGGACGAGCCCGATCCCGTCCCAGAGGAAGAGCTGACCGAAGGTGTAGCGCTGGATGCCGGTTACCGGATCGAGTCCGATCGTGGCCAGCCAGAGGCCGAGCCCTCCGGCCAGCAGCCCCTTCACGAGCGCCTCGCCGCTCAGCGAGGCGACGAAGGTGATGCCGAGCAGGGCCAGCATGAAGAACTCCGGCGAGCCGAGGGTGAGCACGAGCGGCCGCACGACGGGAATCGCGAGCCCGAGGACCAGGGCGCCGAACACCGCGCCGATGAGCGAGCTCATCATCGCCGCGCCGAGGGCCCGCCCGGCCTCGCCGTTCTTCGCCATGGCGTGGCCGTCGACGATGGTCGCGGCCGTCGTCGGCTCGCCGGGGATTCCGAACAGGATCGACGTGATGTCGCCGGTGGTAGCGGTGACCGCCAGCATACCCAGCAGGAAGGCGAACGCCTCGACCGGCGTCATCTTGAAGACGAACGGCAGCATGAGGGCCAGCGTGGTCGGCCCGCCCAGCCCGGGCAGCAGGCCCACGACGAAGCCCAGGGCCATGCCGATCAGCATCAGCCCGAACGTTGGCCACGCGAAGACCTGCACGAGCCCCGTGACGCTGGCGTGGAGGAAGTCGATCGACGGGCTCCTTTCGGCCGGGATGCTATCACGCCGGCCCTTGACAAGGGGGCGCCTTGCCGGGTACATAACGAACGTTAGATAGGTATGGCCACGATCGTCGCCGCGCACGAGCGCGTCACGGCCTCCGAGCGAATCCTGCGCGCGGCGACCGCCCTCTTCCGCGAGCGCGGCTACCACGGCAGCTCGATGCGCACGCTGGCCCGCGGCCTCCGCATGGAGGCGGCGAGCCTCTACTACCACTTCGCGTCCAAGCAGGAGATCCTCTTCGCGATCCTCGACCGCACGCTCGACGACCTGCTGGCCGGCGTGGGCCGCGCGGTGGCGGCGGTCGAGGGCCCCGAGGCGCGGCTGCGCGCGGCCGTGCGCTTCCACGTGCTCTTCCACACCGACAGCCAGCACGAGGCCTTCTTGAGCGGGAGCGAGTTGCGCTCGTTGACCCAGGCCAACCTGCGGCTGGTCCTCACCCGCCGCGACGAGTACGAGCGCGTGTTCCGCGGTCTCCTCACGTCCGGCGTCCGGGCCGGCGTCTTCCAGGTGTCCGACGTGAGGCTGACGGCGATGGCGATTCTCACCATGTGCACAGGCGTGGCGACCTGGTTCTCGGACAACGGTCGACTCGCCCCCGAAGCGATCGCCGACCGCTACGTCGAGATGATCTTGCGCAGTGTCAAGCGTTGCCCGAAGGGGTCCCCGTCATGACCGCGGACAGCCCGTTCAGCGACAAGGTCGAGGCGCACGACGCGTCGAAGATGCCGGCCGAGTATCAGGCCCTGCTCAAGCGCGTGCTGCGGATCCAGGCCGATTGCGAGATCGGCGGGCCGCATCTCTACGTGAACCAGTGGCTCCTGGCGGCGCCGTCGGCGGACGACCAGTGGATGCTGGCCAAGGTCGCGGGCGAGGAGATCGACCACTTCCGCAAGATCAACCGGCTCCTCAACGAGCTGGGCGAGGACGCCTCCGAGCTGATGTACATCGAGAAGTCGCGGCGCGATCTCGAGGCGTTCCGGCAGGCGATGCCGACGTGGGCGGACGTCGCCGTGTTCGGCTTCCTCATCGATCGGGTCGGCCAGTACCAGCTGGAAGAGTTCGTCGGCTGCTCCTACGCACCGCTCGATCGCGCGCTGCCCAAGATCATCCAGGAAGAGAAGACGCACGTGGGCTACGGCCTGGTGAAGCTCCGCGACATGGTGCGGACCGAAGAGGGACGCGCCGAGGCCCAGGCGGCGCTCGACCGGTGGTATCCGCGCGGGCTCGACATGTTCGGGCTCGCCAATTCCAGGCGGGCCGCCCGCTACCAGCACTGGGGACTCAAACGGCGCTCGAACGAGGGGGCGCGGGCCGAGTACATGGCCGAGGTGGCGCCGCTCATCGAGGGGCTCGGGCTGACCGTGCCCGACGCGACGTCGGGCCGTCACTTTCGCTGAGCGGACGGGGATGCCATGACACAGAGTGTGCTCGACAAGGCCTTCCGCGACGTGGTGATCGCCAACCGTATCCTCGCCAACGAGGGCGTGGTCGACGCGTACGGCCACGTCAGCGTTCGCCATCCGCTCGACCCGACGCGCTACCTGCTGTCGCGCTCGCGCGCTCCCGAGCTCGTCGAGCGCGGCGACGTCATCGAGTTCGATCTCGAGGGCAAACCGATCGGCGGCGACACCCGCCCACCGTACCTCGAGCGGTTCATTCACGGCGCGATCTACGAGGCGCGGCCCGAGGTCCAGGCGGTGGTGCACGCCCACGCCGAGGCGGTCCTGCCGTTCACCGTCTCGACGACCCCGCTGCGACCCGTCGTGCACATGGCGAGCTTCATCGGCGCCCGCATCCCCGTGTGGGACATCCGGGACAGCTTCGGTGACACGAATCTCCTGGTGGTGAACATGGCGCAGGGACGCGATCTGGCGCGCGGTCTCGGCGCCGAGCGCGTCGTCTTGATGCGCGGGCACGGCTTCGCCGCGGCCGCGCGCTCGCTGCCCGAGGCCATTCGGATGTCCGTCTACTTGCCGCTGAACGCTCGGGTTCTGACGGAGGCGATGCGGCTCGGCGAGGTCAAGGCGCTGTCCCGCGGCGAGATCGAGGCGCACGCGTCGATGAAGCCCGACGACCCGGCCATGTGGCGGGCGTGGGAGTACTGGGCCGTGCGAGCGGGCTGCGGGGACCTGCTTACCGCCCGACCCTGATCTCCGGCGCCGGCGCCAGCTCGTACATCCGGCGGGTGTTCTCGTAGAGAATCTTGCGGCGAGTCTCGACGCTCAGATCTTCGCGCGTGGCCAGCTCGCGGACGTTGTCGGGATAGTCGTGGTCCCAGTGGGGCACGTCGCTCGCGTAGAAAATGATGTCGTTGCCGAGCCGGCGGACGACCTCCGGCACGGATTTCTCGTCGCCCTCCGCGGCGAAGAAGAGCTGGCCCGAGCGGAGGTAGTCGCTCGGCTTCTTGCGACAGAGCGGCGCCTCGACCTTGCGCTTCACCCACTCCTCGTCCATGCGGTCCATCCAGAACGGCAGCCAGGAGCAGCCGGCTTCCATGAAGCCGATGCGCAGGTTCGGATATTTCTCCGGCACGCCTTCGAAGATCATGCCGGTGAGCTGGATCATCTGGGCCACCGGATGCGACAGCGTGTGCACCTCGATGAACTTGTCGAAGCCGTCGGCGCCGAAGAAGTGCGGGCCCCGCACGGTCGCGTGACAGGCCACCATCGATCCGAGCCGCTCCGCCTCCGCATAGATCGGATGAAACTCGGGATGTCCGAGTGGCAGCCGGAGTCCCACCGCCGGCGCGAAGGCGCCCGACATGCCGAGCTCGGTGACCGCCCGGCGCAACTCCTTCACCGCCTCGGACACGTCCTGGAAGGGGAGCAGCGCCACGGCCTTGAGGCGCGGGCTTACGGTGAGGAACTCCTGGTGGACGAAGTTGTTGTAGGCGCGACAGAGCGCGACGGCGAAGTCGGGCTCGCGCACCCAGCCGATGGCGAGCCCCGCCGTCGGGTAGAGGATGGTCGTCTCCAGGCCGCCCTCGTCCATGATGCGGAGCCAGCTCTTCGCGTCGCTCACGTTGCTCCCGAGCGTGCCGCCGAGCGAGCGGTCCCACCCGTCCTCGGGGTAGTAGGAGCGGCGCCCGACCCAACGGCCGCGCTCGCCGTGCTGCCCGTCGAAGTAGGGGCGGAGCTGCTCGGTCGACTCGGTGATGTGGCCGTCGGCGTCGTTCACGGAGAACCCGACCATCGCGCCCTCCTCGGGTGCACCCCTCGGGCGCACGCTCGGGTGCACCCCTCGGGTGCACCCCCGGCGTGCGCCCCTTGACAGCTTCGTCCCTCGCCCGGTATCAGCTACCTCGTGACCCAGGGCCGAGCCACCCGGATTCTGGCCGACGCGATGGATAATGGCAAGGTGCACCCGCGAGGAGGGCTCTTCCGATGAGCGCCGCGAAGATCTTCATTTTCGCCCCGGTCGACGATGCGCGTGACAGCCACAAGAAGCTCGAGGAGCACGGGTGCGAGCTGCGCCTGGGAAAGGCTTCCTGGGACACGCCGCAGGGCAACAGCGAGCCCGAGCTCGTCCGCATGGCGGTCGGCTGCCACGCGCTCATGGGGACGTCCATCCGGAACGTGCCCATCAGTCGGAAGATCATGGAGAGCTCGGGGGCGCTCCGCGTCGTCGCCAAGTACACGATCGGCGTCGACGACGTCGACGTCGAGGCCGCCACCGAGCTCGGGATCCTCGTCTGTCACGGCCCGACCGAGTCGAACTGGGGCGGCGTCGCCGAGGGCACGGTCACCGCGATGCTCACCATGCTCAAGAAGGCTCGGGAGCGCGACCGGCATCTGAAGGACGGCGGAGGCTGGAGGGATGCGAAGCTGCAGGGGACCTACATCGGCTCCCGTGGCGACGGCTACGCCGGGATCACCCTCGGGCTGATCGGTCTCGGCCGGATCGGCAGCCGTGTCGCGACGCTCTTGCGACCGTGGAAGTTCCGCATCCTGGCCACCGACCCGTACGTGCTCGAGAGCCGGTTCGCCGAGCACGGCGTCACGCGGGTGGACCTCCCGACGCTGCTCCGCGAGTCGGACGTCGTCAGCCTGCACGTCGTGCTGACCCGTGAGACGCGGCACATGATCGGCGCTCGCGAGCTCGCGTTGATGAAGCCGGGCGCGATCCTCATCAACACCTCGCGCGGCCTGTGCGTGCAGGAGCCGGCGCTCATCGAGTCGTTGCTGAAGGGCCAGATCGGCGGCGCCGCGCTCGACGTCTTCGAGGAGGAGCCGCTGGCGCTCGACAGTCAGCTGCGCAACCTCGGCGATAAGGTGCTGCTGTCGCCTCACATGGTTTCCTCGAACGTGGGGAGCGGGCTCGGCCCGGGCATCCAGTGGGCGACCGAGTCGGTCCTGTGCGCGCTGCGTGGCGAGGTGCCCGACAACGTCTACAACAAAGAGGTGATTCCCCGCTGGGAGCGCCGGTTCGGCGGCACGAGCGTCTGGGATTAGAGGCGGTGCGCGCTGCAGGCCGTCGCGGGGCCGTCGTGCGAGCCGCAGGGCCGCCCGGGGGCTGGGGCCCCCAGGCCCGAGGCGAGCTCTAGAAAGGCCCCCGCCGGCCGAGGCGCGCCTAGGGCGCGCCTAGAAAGAAGAGGAGGACCGATGCCGCACATTCCCTATGTCGACCCGTCCACGGTGACCGACCCGGAGATTCTAGGCTATCTGGAGCGCGCGCGGAAGGAAGGCACGCCGCGGCCAGAGAGCCAGGCGATCCGTGCGAATTGTCCAAGCGTGATCCGCGCCTTCTCGCAGGCATGGGAGCTCACGTTCCGGCAAGGGGTGTGCGATCACGCGATCAAAGAGCTCTGCCGCGTCTACGTCTCCAAGTCCATCGAGTGTGAGTACTGAGGGGTGCAGCGCTCCGTCCAGGCCGGACGGAAAGGGCTGACCGAGGACAAGTACGACGATCTCCTGCACTTTGCCGATTCGCCCAGGTTCACCGAGCGAGAGAAGGTCGCCCTGACCTACGCGAGCGCGATCGTCTGGAACGCCGACCTCGCCGACGACGCGCTGTGGGCGAAGCTTCGCCGGCACTTCTCCAACCCCGAGTTGGTCGAGCTCGGCTTCTTCATCGCGCTCACGTTGGGACAGCAGCGATGGATCAAGACGCTCGGCATCGGCCACCGCGAGGTGCTGGCCGATACGACCGTCGGGCTGGCACCGGCGCCGTCGGTCCGGACGAAGGGAGCGATGTGATGCCCGTGGTGCCCGGGTGGGAAGGGCGCTACTTCGAGGACTTCAACGTCGGCGACGTCTACCGATGCCGGCTCGGTCGGACGGTGACCGAGGCCGACAACATCTGGTTCTCCCTGCTCACCAGTAACACGAACCAGATCCACTTCAACAGCGACTTCGCCAGGCGGACCGAGTTCGGCAAGTGCCTGATCAACAGCACGCTGACCCTGGCGATCGTGACCGGGATGGGCGTGGCCGACGTGAGCGAGAACGGCGTGGCGCTCGGCTGGGACGAGGTCAAGCTGCCGCATCCGCTCTTCGCCGGCGACACGCTCTACTCCGAGTCGCGGGTGCTGGAGACGCGCGAGTCGCGCTCGAACCCGCAGCGGGGCGTCGTCCGGGTGCGCACGCGCGGCATCCAGCAGGAGGGCAAGGTCGTCATCGATTACGTGCGAAGCGTTCTGGTGTGGAAGAAGGCCCACGCGCCGACCCGCAATCTCTTTCCCGAGGTCAGGGACTGACGTCCTACGCGGCGGCCGGCTTCACCTCGCGGGCGAGACGCTCCATGGCGCGCGCCATCGCCGACACGCCGGCCCGTGGGAGGTCGAACGTCGTCCAGGCGGCGCCGAGGGCCTGCACGCGGCGGATGTCGGACGCGACCTCGGCCACCGAGCCCTGAAAGGCGGCGCGGCCGCTGCCCTTCGGCGCGTCCGTGAGGTCGAGCGGGTTGCGCGGCGCCAGGCCGAGCGCATCGCGCCGGCCGTTCCGCGAGGCGAGGTCGCGCAAGGTCGCGAAGCCCTTCTCGATGTCGTCGAGACTGAGCGCCAGCGGATGCCAGGCGTCGCCCAGGGTCGCACACCGACGCACGGCCGGTCCGGAGACGATGCCGGGCGAGCCACCGACCCAGATCGGCGGGTGCGGCCGCTGCGCCGGACGAGGGGAAAACGTGGCGCCGCTGAAGCTCGTGTACTCGCCCTTGTACTCCGGCACGTCGCTGGTCCAGGCGGCCTTGATCGCCCGGATGTAGTCGTCGCTCAGCCGGCCGCGCTCCCGGAACGGCAGGCGCAGGTCCAGGAACTCGGCCTCGTCCCAGCCCACGCCGACGCCGAAGATGAAGCGCCCGCCCGACGCCTGGTCCACGGTGGCAGCCGCCTTGGCCGCCACGAGCGCGCTCCGGTAGGGCAGCACGATGACGCTGGCGCCGAGACGAATGCGCCGCGTGCGCCCGGCGAGATAGGCGAGGAGCGAGAACGGGTCGGGCCAATGGCCGCCGTAGTGCTGCGTGGTGGCGGGCTTGGCGAGGATGTGGTCGGGCACGAAGACGCCGTCGAGGCCCAGCTCCTCCGCGCGTACCGCCAGCGACTCGGCTTCGGCGACCGTGAGCTGCCAGATCGGCAGGACGACTCCGTAGTTCATGAGACCCTCCCCGGATGCGGCCAAGAATACACCACGCGCTTCGACGGTACGCGCGACGTCACGTCCAGTAGCCGATCTCCAGCGCCTTGGATTTCAGCTCGTCCTTCAGCCACTGATCGTCGTCGTCCAGGTTGCCCCAGGGGGTCTTGCCCTGCGCCAGCATCTCGCGGACGTACGACCGATAGCGGTAGTGCTGGTACACCGACATGACATGGGCGGCGTACGCGATGGCGAGGTTCTTCTGACCGCGCACGATGACGAGGTTTTCATCGTTGCTTTCGCTCGCCGGCGCCGAGAAGTTGTGGCTTCCCGTCACGACCACCGGATTCTTCGACAGCGGATCGATCACCAGCACCTTCGAGTGCACGATCGCGTGGCCGATCTGCGACAGGAAATCCCGGCGAGTGACTTCCCCGATCCACGGCCCGAGCGCGACGTCGATCCCCTGCGGCTGCACGATCGTGTAGCGATCGGGCGTGAACTTCGTGTCGCTGCTCACGAGGCGGACGTCGAGCACGTTCTTGTCGCTGTCTCCCGGCTCGTTGCCGAGCGTGCTGACCACGCCGCGGACGTAGATGTCCTTCTCGTTGGCGCGCTGGCCGGCCAGCGTGTGCAGGCCCTGCTTCCCGGGAGTGAACATGAGGAACAGGATCGCGTCCTTCGCCGAGCGGATGACGTCGCGCAGCGCCGCCATATCGCGCCCGTCGGACGTGCGGGAAAACCACACCGTGACGTCCGCCCCGCCGACCGTGAAGGTGTGGGGCGTGTCGTTGGCGGCGACCAGCCCCGGGGGGAACCCGGCGGGATCGAGCGCGGGCGGCGACGCGGACTTCAGCAGCTCCCACTGCTGCCGATACAACGCGGCGACGCCGGTGTGGTCGATGAGCAGCGCGTTGTTGATCTGGGTGCACAACCCCGTCGTGCTCCAGTTGGTGCTCCCCGTCCAGAGCGCCCGCGGACCACCCGTGTCCGACCGAACCACGAACTTGTTGTGGCCGAGCCCCTTGGACTTGAGCAGTCGATCGATAGTGGGGACCCCCTTGTCGTTCAAGTGCTGGCGCGCCGCGGCGTTCCCGTCGCCGGACTTGTCCGACCCATTGGCGAGGATGAGGTGCAGGTGCGCCGCCACGGCGATCAGCGCATCCTCGAGCTTTTCGTCTCCGAGCTCGTACAAGGCGGCGTGGAGCTCGGCGTGGCCGCCCTGGGCATCCGTCAAGATCGCGCCGAGCCTGGCGCCCAGATCACCTTCGAGAAAGGCTCGGAATTTCGGATCGACGCTCTTCTTGAGCTGGGCCTTGAAGTTGGCCGGCGTGAGCTTCTTGGCTTTCAGGTACCGGGCGACGAACTGCGAAAGGGCCAGGCCGCGATTGAAGAAGCACGAGAAGCCCCCGCCGGCGTCGGGCGAGAGCTTCGCCCAGCGGGTCCACGGGCTCGCGGGGCCCTTCGTGTACGGGCGACCGCTGCCCTCGTCGATCATCGCGGTGACTCGGTAGCGGACCTGGTTGCCTACGTCGGCGGCATGGTCGGTCCAGGTGAACCGCTGGAACGGCCACTCGCTCGACGGCTTGTGATCGCCGGACTTGGGCTTGTCCTTCTTGAACCCAACGCGGTTCTCGACGATTTCTACTTTCTGGCCGGCGCCGGTCTTGCGCCCCCGCTCCAACAAGAACCCCCGACACCCCGGAATGGCCGCGCTCGGAGCCCACGCGACGAACGCGTCGTCGCTGTTGGTATAGACGGCGATCTTGATCCGGACGGCCATGAGTCTTCTCCCACAGCACGGCGCTGCGTCCGACGGCTCGAGAATCGCGACTCGTCAGGCCGCCTCGAGCGTGGCCTACCGACGCGCGGTCGGCAAGGGGAACTTCGGCATGACGTCGCTGGCGAAGAGCTCGAGAGTCCGCAGCGCTTCCTTGTCGCTGATCCCACCGAAGTTGACCTGCATCGAGGGCTCGAAGTCGCCGAAGACGTCGACGTGGTACTGGAGCTGCTCGATCACTTCGTCCGGCGTCCCGATCAGCGCCTGACGGTCGGCGAGCATCGACTCGATGGTCGTCCGGGCGATCGCCTCCACCATTTTGCTGTAGTTCGCGTACTGGCCCGACTGGTGGGTGGCCCACGAGCTCACGGCCTCGGTGAAGACCTCGATGTAGCGCTCGACGCGCGGCCGCGCGCCCTCGACCGCCGCCTCGTGAGTCTCGGCCACGTAGCAATGCAGCGAGCTCTGGACCTGCTCCTTGCCCGGCGGGTGGCCGGCTTCGCGCCACGCCTGGCGGTAGGCGCGAACCATGTCCCGCACCTTCTCGATGCTGCCGGCGTAGGGCACGATCATCACGTTGTAGCCGTGGCGACCGGCCCAGATGAACGACTCGACCGACGCGACCGAGGCGACCCAGATGGGCGGGTGGGGCTTCTGCACGGGACGCGGCATCAGATGGACGTCGCGAAAGCGATGGAACGTGCCCTCGTAGGACACGCGGTCGTGGGTCCAGAGCCGGGTGACGATGTCGATGCCCTCCTCGAAGCGGGCGCGGCTCTCGTCCATGCTGACGCCGAACACCTCGAACTCTTTCGGGATGAACGCGCGGCCGAAACCCACGTCGAGGCGGCCGTTGCTGATGTTGTCGAGCGCCGCGAGCTCCGCCGCGAGCTTCACCGGATTGTTGAAGGCCGGGATGACCGCACCGGTGATGGGGCGGATCCGCTGGGTGCGAGCCGCGATCGCCGACAGGAGCACCACCGGGTTCGGCGAGTGGCCGCCGTAATCGAAGAAGTAGTGCTCGACGGTCTTGACGGAGTTGAAGCCAAGCTGGTCGGCGCGCTCGGCCAGACGCAGGCACTGGGCGAAGTACTCCGCCGTCGAGTAGTCGCTCGCGCGGAACGACGGGAAGAAGTTGAGGCCGAACTTCATCAGGCGCCTGCCCGGGCGAGCTCCTCGCGATAGATGCCGAACGCCTCGAGGATCGGCGTGTCGGTCGCGCTGAAGAGGAAGGCGGGCTCGGTGGCCGAGCGGTTCTCGTGCTGCACCCAGGTCCAGTGGGGAATGGCCAGGCAGTCGCCCGTCTCCCACTCGAGCTTCTGATCGCCGACGATCGTACGGCCACGGCCGCGGACGACGTGCAGGATCGCGCTCGAGTTCGTCCGGCGCGCACGGGTCAGCCCGCCGGGCCGGAGCCGATGCGCGAAGCACGCGATGGTCGGGAGCACGGGCCCACCCGTCACGGGATTGTTGTATTCGACGGTCACGCCGCCGTCCCTCGTGTCGAGGTCGGCCAGCTCGGTCAGCGCCGTCTCGGCTCGATCCCACGGATACACGAGAAGCGGTGAGGGGCCGTCGTGGACGCGCGGGCCGGCGGGCCGGACGATGCCGGCTCCGAACAGCGTGAGGTTTTCGCCGCGCGGACGCGATCGGGGCTGGATCTCGTGGGGGAACGGCTCCCAGAACCACTGGTTGATCCCCATGATGAAGGGCACGTCGAGGACGTCGAGCCAGATCACGGGCTGATCGGTCTCGTTGGCGTGATCGTGCCAGCACCACTGAGGCGTGAGGATCAGGCTCGCCGGCTCCATGTAGCAGGGCTCGCCGTCGACGACCGTCGCGGCCCCGCGGCCTTCGATCATGAACCGGAGCGCGCCAGCCGTATGGCGGTGCGCGGGGGCGATCTCTCCGGGCAACACGCCCTGGATCGCGGCGATCAGGGTCTGGGTCGTCGCGGCGCGCCCGAGGCCGGGATTGGCCATGATCAGGTTGCGCCGCTCGGCCTTGACCGGGTCCACGACGTCGTAGGCCTTCACCATCATCGGGCGAAGGACCTCGGCCCAGCTCCAGCGGTACGCCTGCTCGGCCGGCACCGGCGCGTCGGACACGCCGCCCTGGAACTCCCAGCCCGGCATCAGGCCGCTGCGATGCGCGGCTTGGCTGAAGGCGACGAGCTTCGGATCGTTGCCCACCTGCGCAACGGGACGGCTCGAGCCGATATTCATGACGCCCTCCCTGCCGCGACCGATTCTTTCTTCTCGGCAAAGTGCGGCATGACGTCCCTGGCGAAGCGCTCCATCGCCGCGAGCGTGTCGCGGTGGCTCAGCTCGCCGAAGTTGAAGTAGAGGATGACCTCGGAGAGACCGCCCTCCTCGCACCGCTTGAGCACCTCGATGCAGTGCTCGACGTCGCCCGTGACGATGCTTCGATCGCCCAGCTGGCTCGGCTTCATCGCTTTGAGCCGCTCGACGATGTCCACGAAGTAGGCGATGTGGGGCGGCGCCGTGCTTCGGTCGCTCGGAAAGACCGGCAGGACGCTGTGCAGGTAGTGCAGCAGGCGCTCGCGCGCCCGGTCGGCCTCGGCCGGACTCTGAGCGACCGACACGAAGTAGCTGCACATGACCTTCGGATCGGGGTGGCCGGCCTCGATGGCCATACGCTTGCTCTCGCGGGCCGCGTCCTGGATCGAGCCGAACAGCATCGCGGCCGCGAACGGGGCGAAGATCGTGTGAACGCGCAACCGGGCGGCCAGCTCGATCGACGGCTTCGAGAAGCACGCCACGTACACAGGGGGATGCGGCGTCTGCAGGGGCCGCGGGACGATCGTGAGGGGCTCCGGCGTCGCGTAGTACCGGCCGTGGAACTCGAAGGGAGACTGCCGCCACGCCGCCATCATGTACTCCATCTGCTCGTCGAACACCGCGCGGCTGTCCGCGAACGATGCCCCGAACGGCGTGTACTCGCCCTGGTCGTAGCCGCGCCCGGCCGAAAATACGGCGCGCCCGTCGCTCAGCAGATCCAGCAGGTTGAACTCTTCGACCATGCGCAACGGGTGATTGATGGGGAGCACGACCGTGGCGGGTCCGAGCTTGAGCGTCCGGGTTCGCGCGGCGATGTGGGTCAGCAACATCGTGGGCGAGGGGAGCACGCCGAAGCGGCCGAAGTGGTGCTCCGGGACCCAGGCGCTGTGATAGCCCATCGCCTCGGCCTCGACGCATTCTTCGACCACGTCCAGCACGAACCGGTTGGGATCGCGCCGGCCCGGCCCGTAGGCCGGCGGATTGTCGGTCAGCGTGAAATATCCGAACTTCATGCGATGCCCCCTCTCGCCCGTCTCGAAATCGCCGTCGCGGGAAGCCTAACCCAGCGGCCCCTGGAAGACCTGATCGACGTAGGTGTCCGAGAGCGGCTCGATCGTCTCCGGCCAGGCACCGTTCACGGCGCGCCGCTGACCGGCGGGCCGCACCGCGCCGTCCCAGCCGACCTGCTCCATGTAGTAGTAGAGCTGGATGCAGTGGCCGTCCGGATCCAGCGCGAACGCCGAGTAGTCGACGCCAGGATAGAGCTCGGGCGGGATCGAGTCGACGAACGTCACGTCGTGGGATTTCAGGAACGACACGGCCTGGCGCAGCTGGCTGTAGCTGCCGACCTCGACGCCGAACGACATGCAGCTCGTGTGCTCGGAAAGCCCGAGCGTGGGCCGGAGCTCCTTGGGGAAGAGCCCGACACTGTGATGCTCGGCGCCCGCCCGCAGGAACACGCAGCGCGCACCGCGGTAGGTCGTCTCCTCACTCTTCACGAAGCCGAGGTGCCCGCAGTAGAACGCCTCGGCACGCGCCACGTCGGCCACGAAGAGCCCCACCGGTCCGATCTTGGTGATCTTGAAGGGCCGCGGCAGCAGCACGCCCTCCACGTCGTAGGTCTCGGGCAAGGTCTCGCGAGTGCGGTTGCCGGAAAGGACGTCGATGCCCTTGTCGAGCGCCTCGGCGACCTCGGCGATCTCGGACACCTGCGGCAGCGAGGGCTTCTCGCGGAAGCCGCGATAGTACATCTCGGTCGGCTTGCTCAGCTGGTTCCACCCGATCTGCTCGATGCCGTAGTACAGCTCGATGGTGTGGCCGTCGGGGTCGTACACGTACACGTGCCAATTGCTCCCGGGCATGTCCCGTCCCACGCGCTGGATCGGCACCCCCTGGCTCTGGAAATAGGTATGAGCGTCCATGATCTCCTTGAGGCTGCCGCACTGCCAGGTGATCTGGTTGACGGTCACCTCCGGCGCGAACTTTCGGTCCGGACGATGGTCCAGCACCGTCTTGTTGAAGAGCACGAACGCGTGGTGATCCGTTCCGTAGCGCATGAAGTAGCCGCGCGTGTCGCCGAGGTCGACGCCCTTGGGCGCCCACGGCATCTTGCCGAAATCCAGGACGTCGGAATGCTTGAAGCCGAGCAGCCCCCGGTAGAACTCGAGCGACTCGGCCATCTTGACCGCGTTGAAGCCGAAGTGGCCGAGCCGTCGGATCTTGAAGGGCCGGGGCAGGAGCACACCACCGACGTTGAAGCGATCGCCATTCGAGGTCATCATCGAGTTCCTCCTCGTGGTTGAAGCCGTTTGACCCACCGCGACTTCATCAGCCCCTCCGGGATGCACAGCGCGACGGCCAGCAGCGTGATCCCGAAGAAGAGCATAGACGGAACCGGGAGCCTCAGGTAGTGGAAGAAAACGGTCTCGAGGACCCTGATGATGGCCGTGCCGAACACCGGTCCCAGGACCGTGCCGGTGCCGCCCATGAGGGCCATCAGCGGCGGCAGCAGGCTGCGCTCCACTCCGAGCGCGATGTTGGGGTCGATGAATCCGGAGTTCAGAGCAAAGAGTATACCGGCGGCGGCGCTCGGAACGCTGGCGATCACGATGGCGAGCGTCTTGTACTTCATGAGGTTGAGCCCGACGCTGTGGGCGGCGACCTCGTCTTCCTTGATGCAGCGAAAAGCCAGGCCCAGCGTGCTCCGGGACAGGTAGAAGTTGAGACCGACCGAAGCGAGCGCCATGAGCAGCGCCAGGTAGTAGCCGGCGAACGTGCTCAGGAAGAACGCGGGGGGCACGTAGAGCCCGTAGGAGCCGCCCGTCAGCGGCCCGAGGTTCAGTGCCAGGACCTGGAGCAGAAAGATCAGGATCAGCGTGCCGATCGCGAAGTAGAGGCCCTTGAGCCGGAACAGGGGCAACGCCATCAGGGCGGCGAAGAGCGCCGCGGCGGCGAGGGCGGCCGCGCCGATGATCACGTGCGTGAGCGGGCCGAGCTGCTGAATGCTCGGAACGTTGAGCAAGATCGTGGCCACGTACGCACCGAGTCCGAAGAAGGCGCCCTGGCCCAGGTTGATGTGCCCGAGGAAGCCGTCGAGCACGTCGTAGTTCGCGGTCAGGATCAGCCACACGAAGCTCAAGAACATCACGAGGAGCCAGGTCGACGAGAGCACGAGCGGCAGCGCGCACAGCAGCGCAACGGCGCCGCCGGTCACGCCGGTCGCCCGTCGGCTCGGCCGGCTCAATAGACGCCCTTTCCGAAGAATCCCGTCGGCCTGAGCACGAGCACCAGGAAGAGAATGGTCAGGCTCACGGCCGGCGCCCAGATGGCGCCGAGGAACTGACTCGTCGTGACCTCGGCGAGCCCCAGCACGGCGCCCGCGACGAGCGTGGCCGGCAGATTCCCGACGCCCGCCAGGATCACGACCGTGAGCGCCTTGAGGGTCAGCGGCAACCCCTCGTACGGATTCAGCGGCACCGCCAGGACATAGAACGCGCCCGAGATGGCCGTGGCCACGATGGCCAGCGTGAACAGGATCATCGAGAGTCGATACGGGTTGAGCCCGATGACGAGGAAGCCGTCGAAGTTCTGGGCCATCGCGCGGGCGCCCTTGCCGAGGAAGGTCTTCTGGAGAAACAGATGGAAGCTCGTCACCATCACGAGCACGAAGCCGAGGATCACCAGCCGGCTCCCCGAGAGCGAGACGCCGCCGAGCGACACCGGAAACATGGCGAGGGGCGACGTGAACACCGGATAGGGATCCACGAACGTGACCCAGGTGTAGCCGAGCGCGCTTTCCATCGACAAGCCGAGCCCGAAGGTCGCCATGATGCTGCCCACCAGGAGCCGGTGCGTGCTGCGCCCCAGGAGCGAGCGCACGATGCCCCACTGGAAGAGGAGCGCCAGCACGAAGAAGCACGCAGTGAGGAGCACGAGGGCCAGCGCAGGGTGGAGCTTCAGGCGCTGGGAGAAGATGACGAAGAGCGCGCCGCCCCAGACGAAGAACACCCCGTGGGCGACGTTCAGGACGCGCGTCGTGCTGATCGTCAACGACAGGGCGAACGCGACCAGGGCGTAGAGCCCGCCCAGGGACACCCCGCTGATGATCAGCTCGAGTTCGCGCGCCATGATCGCCGATCGGCCGTCCGGCTACTGCCGCGGCCGATACTTGGCGGTGGCGACCTCCGCCGGCCAGATCACTTCGATCTTCCCGTTCTGCCACTGAGCGGGGAAGACGACCTTGTTGCCGACCCCGTCGACCTTCTTCCCCGCGACCTCGATGCCGAAGCTGAACGCGAGCTGCCCGTGCAGGGTCTCGTACTTGAGATCGCGGAGCGCCGCCATCACCTTGGCCCGGTCGAGGCTGCCCGCCCGCTCGATGGCCTTCGTCAGCGCTTCGAGCGCGATGAAGCGGAGCGACGTCCATCCCGCCTCGAAGCCGCTGAGGCCGACCCGCTTGCGCAGCGCGAAGTACGCGTCCTTGTCGCCCTTCTTGAAGATCGCCTCGTGCGTGGTCCCGGTGATGCCTTCGCCGATGCTCGCGCCCACCATCGAGTAGTACTTCTCGGTGATGGTGCTGTGGGGAATGTGAAGCTCCTTCGGCTTCAGCCCGAGCTCGAAGGCTTGCTTGGCGAAGGCGGCCGCGGTCCCGGCCCAGGTGGCGACGTAGATGATGTCAGGGTTCACTGCCTTCAGCTTTCCGATGATCGCCGAGAAGTCGGTGGCGCTCGGCGGCACCGTCTCCGTCGCCACGACCGTGAGACCGGCGATGGTCGCGCGGTTGACGCCGCCCCAGCCCACGTCCATCGTGTGCGGCGTGTTCTCCTGGATGACGGCAACGGTCTTGAGGCGCGGCATGGCGCCGGAATCCATGAGCGCCTTGACCATCGCGTAGTAGTCCTCCGCCCACTGCGGGGCCGGCCGGTCCGCGCCGACCAGCCACTTGAAGCCACGCGCGAAGATCGCCGGGCTATTGGCTTCGGCGGTGACCATGGGGATGCCGTACTTCTCGGCGACGGTCGAGGCCTTGATCGTGATGGGGCTGGTCGCGGGGCCGGTGAAGAAGTCGACCTTGTCGGTGGTGGCCAGCCGCTCGTAGAGCTCTACCGCGCGGTCGGCGCTGCTCCCGTCGTCGTAGAGGATGAGCTTGATCGGGAGCTTGGCGTTCGCCTCCTTCACGAAGACGCCGCCACGCTCGTTCATCATCTTCGCCCACTCGTCCATGAAATTCTTGGCGGTGGGTCCCCACTCGACGGAGAAGGTGCCGGTGACCGCGATCGTGCCCCCGATCCTGATCTCGCGCGCCTGCGCGCGCGCGGCGGGAGCGAAGGCGTGAGAGCCGGCGAAGAGCGCGCCGATCAACAGCATCAGGCCCACCGTGAGTGTGTGAGATCTCATGTCCATCTCGGTCCTCCGTCGGCGTGGATCAGATTCCCAGGTAGGACTTCCTGATGGTATCGGACTTCTGCAGCTCGGCGCTGGTGCCCTGCATGACGATCTTTCCCGACTCCAGCACGTAGGCGCGATCGGAGATCTTCAGGGCCTGCACGACGTTCTGCTCCACCAGCAGGATGCTCATGCCCTGCTCGTTGAGCGTCTTCAAGACGCGAAACAGCTCCTGGACCAGGAGCGGCGAGAGCCCCAGCGACGGCTCGTCCAGGATCAAGAGCTGCGGTTTCGCCATCAGCGCGCGGCCGATGGCCACCATCTGCTGCTCCCCGCCGCTGAGCGTGCCCGCCGGCTGGCCGCGTCGGGCCTGTAAGCGCGGGAACAAGGAATAGACCCACGCCCGCGCCTCCCGTTTCTGGGCGCGCGCTCGCGGCGGCGAAGCGCCGAGCTCGAGATTCTCTTCGACCGACATGTCCGGGAAGAGCAGCCGGCCTTCGGGGGCGAGGCTGATCCCGAGCCCGACCGTGCGGTGCGGAGGCAGCCCGGTGATATCCGCCTGGTTCAACGAGATCTTTCCGGCCCGCGGTGTGAGGAGACCGATGATGCTCTTGACCGTCGTGGTCTTTCCCGCGCCGTTCGGTCCCAGCAGACACACCGTCTCGCCGGCTTCGACCTCGAGGCAAACCCGGTGGAGCGCGGGGACCACGCCATAGAAGACGTCGATGTCGTGGACTCTAAGCACCGGCCACCCCGAGGTAGGCGTCGATGACCGCTCGGTGGCCGGCGACCAGATCCGGCGTGCCTTCGGCGAGCTTCTCGCCGTAGTTGAGCACGACGATCCGGTCGCAGACGGTCATCACGACTTTCATGACATGCTCGATGACCAGCACGGTGAGCGAGAGCTCTCGCCTGAGGGCGCTCAGGATCTCGACGATCTCCTGCGTCTCGGCGACGGTGAGCCCGGCCATGACTTCGTCGAGCAGCAACAGCTCGGGGCCCGTCGCCAGCGCCCGGGCCAGCTCGAGCCGGCGACGCTCCGAGAACAAGAGATCCGCCGCCGGAGCCTCCTTGCGGCCGTCGAGCTGGACCGAGCTCAGGATGGGATCGGCCGCTCGGCGCGCGTCGTCGAGGCTTCTGATCTGCCGGGGGTTTCGACCGAACAGCACGGCCGCGGCGACGTTGTCGCGAACCGAGAGCGCGGCGAATGGGCGGGTGAGCTGGAAGGTGCGCGCGATCCCGCGCCGGCAGATCTGATCGGGCGCGAGGCCCGTGATGTCCTCGCCCTTGAAGAGCACGTGGCCCGCCGTGGGCGGGAGGCCGCAGATCACGTTGAACAGGGTGGTCTTTCCCGCGCCGTTAGGACCGATGAGCCCCAGCACTTCTCCGGCGTTCACGGTCAGATCGACGCGATCGAGCGCCTGAACCCCGCCGAAGTTCCGGCTGATCGCCCTCGCTTCCAGCAGGGGGCCCACGGGCGTGCGCTGTTCGTCCGCGCGGCTCAGGTCGCGCGCTTTTCGATTCCGGTGGCGTGGTCGACCGACACCGCGCCGGGCCCCGTTAACAAGATGGTCAGGGCCACCACCCCGAGGGTCATGGGAAACTCGAAGCCGCTCTTGCCCCAGAAGAAGCCGTTGACGAAGTGCACTTTGATGATCGCGACCGACATGTCGATCACGAGCCCCGCCGCCCAGAAGCGTGTCAGGAAACCGAGGAAGATACAGATGCCGCCGACGAACTCGGTGATCGACAGGACCCAGGCGAAGGGAACGCTCGGCTCGATGCCGAGCTTCGCGAGCATGCTGGCGACGCCCGAAACCCCGGCGCCACCGAACGCGCCCAGGAGCTTCTGAGATCCGTGCATCACGAAGACGAAGCCGAGGTAGAGTCGCAGGATCAGGACGGCCAACCGCCCCAACCCCTCGAGCCGTTGTGCCACGGCGCCCTCCCTCTCTCTCGGGCCTCAGGCCCGAGCCCTCAGTGCTTGCCAGGGAGGATGCCTGTGTCGGGGGCCCCGTCGCAACGTTAATAATCCATTGAGGCGGCACGCGCGGCGCCATACCGCCTCCGCCGCCACGCCCGGTGCGCCACGATCATGACAACCGCGGCGAGCACGATGAGGATGATGGCCCGCTGTCGTCCCAGCCACTGGAGGATCGCGACCACCTGGTCGCCGAACATATGGCCAGCGACGACCCACAGGGCCGTGTATGCCAGCGAACCGACAAGGTCATAGACGAGGAAGCGGGCATAGGCGATGTGGCCAGATCCGCTGAGGATTGCGGCAAACAGTCGGACGCTGGTTGAAAAGCGGCCGAGGATGATGGCCAGCGCGCCAAACCGACGGAAGTACTTCACGGTATCTTCGACACATCGATCCGAGCTGAGGGTGAGCCGACAATAGAGCGCGAGGAGCGACGCGCCGCCGCGCTTGCCCGCCAGGTACAGGACATGGTCTCCGAGGAGCGCGCCCACTGCGCCGGCGACGATCGCGAATGCCACCTCGGGACTCGTTGTCGCGAACGTTCCGTCAAGACGAGGATGATTCGGCCCGGAAACGGAACACCCGTGGCGTCGATCGCGCTCGCCAGGAACACCGCCAGATAGAGGTGCGCGATCAAGAACGTGACGAATGTCGCTTCGTCTGTCACTGCGCGAGGAAGCTCCGGACGATCCGGAGAAACTCGTCCAGCCGGTCGTGATGGAGCCAGTGCCCGGCGCCCTCGACGCCGAGCACCCTCGCGTGGCGAAAGTGCGCCGCCCGCCCGTCCTCGGCGGGATTGCCCGCGCGGCTCTCCTTGCCATACAAGAGCAACGTTGGGCAGGTGATCCGCGACCAGAGCAGCTGGATGTCGCGGCCCCGCATATCGTAGGGCGGCCAGGCCCGAACGTAGTTGTCGAACTTCCAGCTGTAGGTCCCGTCCTCGTTCTGGTTGGCGCCGTGCACGGTCAGGTGGCGGGCCTGCTCCGCGGTGAGATGAGGGTTTTCCTCCTGCATGCGGCGGAAGGCGTCTTCGATCGAGGCGTAGCGACGGGGAAGTCGCGCGGCGAGGCTCCGCTGCTCGTCGATCCACTCGTCGATGCGCTCGACGATCGTCTTGGTGGCGCCTCGCTTCAGTTGCGCGGGCGAGGGGCCCAGACCCTCGATGGCCACGAGCCGGGCGACCGTGTCCGGATAGATGCCGGCGTAGCGGAGGGCGATCTGGCCGCCGAGCGAGTGGGCGATGATCGCGGCCGGCGCCAGGCGCTGCTGGTGGATGAGCTGCGTCAGATCGTAGATGTAGCCGGCCAGCGCGTAGCTGCCGTCGGTCGACCACTGGCTGTCGCCGTGGCCGCGCAGGTCGGGCGCGATGACGTGCCAGTCGTCCCGGAGCGCCGCGGCCGCCCAGTCCCAGTTCCGGCAGTGGTCGCGCCCCCCGTGCAGGAGCACGAGCGGCGGCTTCGTGGGGTTGCCCCAGTCGACGTAGTGGAGCCGTAGACGCTGGGAGAAAAACGTGTGGGACGTCGGTCCCGGCATGCGGCCGGTCATCGTTGGAATTATGCTAGCATCCCCTCCGTTCCGACAACGACGACGGGAGGACGCGATGGGCACGTTTCGGCTTTACGCAGGCAGCGACGGGCAGGCGCACATCGAGACGATCGAGCTCAAGGCGAAGCCCGACTGGCTGAAGGGGTTGCCGGCGAGTCAGATCACCTTCCGTGAGTGGCCCGTCGGGCAGTTTCTCGACTGGCACCCCGCGCCGCGGCGTCAGTTCGTCATCATTCTCTCCGGCCAGCTAGAAATCGGGCTCGGCGACGGATCCAAGCACGTGTTCGGTCCGGGGGACGCCCGCCTGGTCGAGGACACGACGGGCAAGGGGCACACGACGCGGGTCCTCGGCACCCAGATCTGCGTGACCGCAACCGTCCCCCTGGCGTAACCGCCTCGTCAAACCGCAAAAGGAGCCGGACATGGCGACCAAGATCCTCTTCATTCCCAAGCAACCCGACGCGATCCTCGACATCGCGAAGTCGCTGACGCCTCCCGGCTTCGAGCTCGTGGTGGTCGACCAGGACACGCCGGCGTTCTACGACGCCGTCAAGGACGCGGAGTTCGTCATGGGCCTCGGCCGCCCGATCGGCGGCGAGTTCTTCCGGTCGGCGCCCAAGCTGAAGCTGGTCCAGCTCCTCAGCGCCGGCTACGACCGTGTCGACATCGAGTCGGCGAGGAAGGCGAAAGTGCCGGTCGCCAACAACGGCGGCGCCAACGCGATCGCGGTCTCCGAGCACGCGATCATGCTGATGCTCGCGGTCCTGAAGCGGCTGGTCGTGTTCCACAACGACGTGGTCGCCGGCAAGTGGCGGGTAGGCAACCACTTCGACTCGCGGGTGTTCGAGCTCCACGGCAAGACGCTCGGCATCGTGGGTTTCGGCAACATCGGCAAGAAGGTCGCCCGGCTCGCGCACGCGTTCAGCATGAACGTCATCTACTACGACATCGCGCGGCTCACCGAGGACCAGGAAGACGCCCTCGGCGTCCGCTTCGTCCTCTTCACCGAACTCTTGAGAACGTCGGACATCGTCAGCCTGCACGTGCCGCTCGACGAGAGCACGCGGAAGCTCATCGGCGCGCGCGAGCTCGCGATGATGAAGAAGAGCGCGATCCTCATCAATACCTGCCGCGGGCCGGTCGTCGACGAGGCGGCGCTTCACAAGGCGCTGACGGAGGGGCAGATCCTGGCGGCCGGGCTCGACGTGCTGGTCGAGGAGCCGGCGAAGCCCAATCATCCGCTCTACGCGCTGAAGAACGTCACCCTCACGCCACACTCGGCCGGGCCGACCTGGGAGAACTGGGCGGCGCGGTTCCGGAACGGCTTCGACAACATCCAGCGCGTCGCCGCGGGCCGCCCGGCCAAGTGGGTGATCCCCGAGCTCCTGACGCCGCCCGGAGCCTAGCGATGGCCGACCCGGGCCAGTCGCTCACCGATCGTGTCGCGATCGTCACCGGCGCCGCGCGCGGCATCGGCCGCGCGACGGCGCTGGCCCTGGCGAAGAGCGGCGCGCACGTCGTAGCGGTCGACCTCGAGCAGGGGGCCGCCAAGGCGACGGCCGACGCCGTCAGCGCGCTCGGCCGCAAGGGCCTGGCCCTCGGGGCCGACGTCGGCGACCTCAAGAGCATCGACGGGATGGTCCGCCAGGCCGTCGACGCCTTCGGCCAGGTCGATATCCTCGTCAACAACGCCGGCGTCACGCGCCGCGCCTACATCATGGATCTCACCGAAGAGGACTGGGACCGCATCATGCGGGTCAACGGCAAGGGCGTCTTCTTCTGCCTGCAGCGCGTCGCGCGCGAGATGATCCCCCGGCGCAGCGGCGTGGTCGTGAACATCGCCTCCATCGCAGGCAAGGGGTTCTCCGGCGCCTCGAACGCGATCTACGCCGGCAGCAAGGGCGCCGTCATCGGCATGACGCGCCTGGCGGCGCTCCAGCTCGCCCAGCACAACATCAACGTGAACGCCATCTGCCCGGGCACCACCATCAGCGCGCTGTCGGACGAGAATCTGCGGACGCGCGCCGCCGCGGAGGGCGTCACGGTCGACGAGATGGAGCGGAGGCGCAACGCCGCGATCCCGCTCGGGCGCCCGAACGAGCCCGAGGACATCGCCGCCCTGGCCGTGTTCCTCGCGTCGCCGGGCGCGCGCAACATCACCGGGCAATCCTTCAACGTCGACGGCGGCATCATCTTCGACTGATCGCGACCGGCCCTCTCTGGACTCTCTTCGGGAGGAGAAGCGATATGGCTGAAGAGCTCGGCCTCTTCGAGGCGATGTACACCCAGCGCGCCCTGCGTTACATCCGTCCCGATCCGATTCCCGACGCGCTCGTGCGCAAAAGTGCTGGAGGCCGGCACGCGCGCGCCCAGCGGCGGCAACCAGCAGCGCTGGCGCTTCGTCGTCATCAAGGACGGGGCGACGAAGCGCTGGATCCAGGAGCGATACCGCAACACCGCCGTCCCCGTCCACGCGCCGCCGAAGAACGAGGCCGAGGCCAGGACCATGGCACGCAACGACGCGGCCGCCAACCACCTGGCCGAGCATCTTCACGAGGTGCCGGTGCTCATCCTGTGTTGCCTTCAGCACGACGGCTCGCCGAGCGACATCAACCGGGGCGCGAGCGTCTACCCCGCCGTCCAGAACATGCTCCTGGCCGCGCGCGGTCTGGGGCTCGCCAGCGTGCTGACGACCCGGCCACGGCGAGGCTTCGAGAAAGAGATCAAGGCGAAGCTCGGCATCCCGGAGAACGTGGACACGGCCGCGCTGTTGCCGCTGGGCTACCCGGCTTCACAGAACCTGTATGGCCCCACCAATCGACGTCCGGTAGAAGACGTGACGTTCGAAGAGCAATGGGGCCAGAGATGGGAGGCCCGTCCATGACCCGGCGCCGTGCGCTCGTCGCGGTTCTGCTCGCCGTGACGCTTCTCGCTCTCGGTCCTGCGGCCGTCGCGCAGCAGCCCAAGCGCGGCGGCGTCCTGCGCATCGCCGAGCGCGAGGCGCCGAGCCTCGATCCGCACCTGAACATCAGCTTCCTCACCCACACCCACGTGAGCCTCGCCTACGGCCAGCTCGTCCGGTTCCCGCACGGCCCTGAGCAGACGCACCCGACCGACTTCTCGATCGTGCCCGACCTGGCCGAGCGGTGGACGGTGTCGAAAGACGGCACCGTGTACACGTTCCACCTCCGTCGCGGCGTGAAGTTCCACAACAAGCCGCCCGTGAACGGACGCGAGATGACCGCCGCCGACGTGAAGTTCTCGCTCGAACGGTTCATGGCCAAGTCCGCCTTCCGAACGCGGTTCGACCCCGTGCAGTCGATCGAAGCCGTCGACCACTACACGGTGCGCATCACCCTCAAGGAGCCTTACGCGCCGTTCCTGAACCACCTGGCGAACTCGACGTACACCGCCATCTTGCCGCGCGAGGTGGAACAGAAGTTCGGCGACTACAACCGGCCCGAGGCGGTCATCGGGACGGGGCCGTTCATTCTCAAGTCGTACGACAAGGGCGTGCGGCTGGTCTTCGAGCGGAACCCCGATTATTTCATGAAGGGGCTGCCGTACCTCGACGGCGTCGTCATCGAGATCACTCCCGACGCCTCGACCCGCCTGTCACTCCTTCGGGCCGGCAAGGTGGATCTCGGGCACCAGTGGGCGTGGGCCGCCGTCGAGGAGGGCCGCTCGCTCCAGAAGACCAACCCCGAGATCCCCATGACCCTGACGCCGGTCATCGGCCAGGCGATGATCTACTTCCGCACCGATCAGCCGCCCTTCAACGACGTGCGCGTGCGGCGCGCGGTGTCGCTGGCCATCGAGCGGAAGGCGTGGAACGACTCGCTGCTCTACGGCGAAGGCTGCCTCGATTCCGGGCCCGTACCCTGCGCGCTGAAGGAATGGAAGCTCGAGCTCTCGAAGATGGACCCGGCCAAGACCAGGTATCTCGTCGGCTACGACCTGGCCGAGGCGAAGAAGCTCCTGGCCGAGGCCGGCTACCCCAAGGGCTTCACCACGCCCGCCTATCACTGGCCGGGCTTCAGCCCGCCGTGGCGGAGCTACTACGATCTGGTCACCGACAACCTGAGCCGCATCGGCATCACCGTGGAGCTGAAGCCCGAGGAGTACGGCAAGTGGGTTACCACGACGGCGCTCGGGAAATTCGACAAGATGGCGATCGCGCCGGTCACCCCGTACACCGAGATCGACGACTGGCTCTACGGCGTGCATTTCCCCGAGGTGCCCACCAACCGGAGCCATGTCGCCGACGCCGAGCTCAACAAGCTCTTGATCGCCCAGCGTCGTGAGATGGACCCGAAGCGCCGCCGCGAGATCGTCGACGACATCCAGCGCTACCTCGTGGACAAGGCCTACTACGTCTATCTGCCGTGGCAGCCGCAGTACATCGCCCACCAGCCCGCGGTGAAGGGCTTCCGCCACCACGACGGTTACGGGCTGGGCTACCGGCTGATGCACACGTGGCTGGAGCGTTAGCGCGGTAGACCCCACGTACCACCGCGGTCATCTCCTCGTCGCGGGTGGCTTCAGCCCGGTTCCAGCGATGACGGGCCGATCCTCGTACCGATCGTGGCATCTTCTGCCGGAGCGCGGCGATTCGCTGGCGATATCGCACGAGCTGTCGGGTTCCCTGTGCGTATTTCATCGCGCGCCTCGTCGCCGGCGACCGGCCTTCGGTCGGCTACGGTCCAGGGTCTTGAGCCACCGGGCCAGCGTGTTGAATTGTGCCTGCCAGTACTGGCTGTACTCGTTGATCCACACCGCCGCCGCGAACATCGCGCCGACGTCCAGGCTGCATCGCGCGACGCGACCGGTGCGCTCTTGCCGCACGAGGCCGGCTTGCACCAGGACCTGCACATGGCGCGACACGGCCTGACTATCAACGTACTGATTGATAGTCAAGCGATGGGTTGACTGTCGCTAGTTCGGCGACCCTTTGTAGGGATCGATTCGTCGCGGGATGCGCCACTCGGACTTGAGCGACACGACGAACGCCACCTGCGCCGGCTCGCCGGTGGCGAGCGTGAGGGGCTTCGCCGTCTTCTCGGTGTCGACGCGCAGCCGCGGGTGCCAGACGCGCGCCTCGTAGGCGCCGGCCGCGAGTCCCTCGAGACGCCCCTTGCCGTCGGCAGCCGTCTTGACGAAAGAGGGCGTCGTCAACACGTAGATGTAGGCCAGCATCCAGTCGTGGATGTTGCAGCCGAGCGCGACGACCCCCGGCTTGTCAAAGACGATCGGCGCGGCCGGCGTGCCGATGTAGAGCGGCAGCTCGAACTTCTTCGGCGACGAGAACGAATAGACGTGGTGCCGGATGTTGTCGCGGTTCGGAAAGCTCACCGATGAGCCGACGTAGACCGGCAGCACGAAGGGGACGAACTCCTTGTCGATCTGGTCCACGATCACCTTCGCGGGCGGCGGCGCCGGCGCCGGCGCCCCGAGCGACGTCAGGGAGACCACGGCGTCTTCGACCGGCTTGCCCTTCTCGTCAGTGACCACGGCCTCGACGGGGCCCGAACGCGCCTGGGCCTCCCCGAAACCGCCCGCAGCGATCAGCGTCAGCCCGGTCAGCAGGGCCGCGAGTGCCGGTCGGATCATGCCGGTCGGATCATCCGGTCTCTTCTTTGACCCGCGGCTGCCTGGTGAGCGCGGGCTCGCCGCCCCGCAGTCGGAGCACGCTGAACGCGATGAGCGGTCGAGCGAAGCCGCGCAGTGTGAGGGCGTCGAGCGCGATGCCTTCGACGAGGTTCTCGACTTCGGCGTAGACCCGCTGGGAGACGAGGATCTGGCCGTCGCGGGCTTCCTGGCAGAGCCGGGCGCTCAGGTTCGTCACCGTGCCGATGGCCGCGTAGTCGAACCGCCCCTCGAACCCGATGCGTCCGACCGTGGCGTAGCCCATGTCGATGCCGGTCCCGAAGCCGAGCGCGTTCCCCCGGCGGCGCCACTCGTCGAGCAGCCGCTGGACGGCGTCGCGCATCGCGATCGCCATGCCGACCGCGCGCGCCGCGGGGTCGGGGCAGGGGACGGGGTCGTTGAAGAACACCATGAGTCCGTCGCCGGTGAAACGCTCGAGCGTCCCTTCGTACCGGGAGATCAGCGCCCCGACCGCCCCGTGGTAGTCGCGGAGCAGCCGCATGACTTCCTCGGGGTCGGCCTTCTCGGCGAAGGCGGTGAACCCCCGGAGATCGCAGAAGAGCACCGTGATCTCGCGCCGGTGCGAGGCCAGCATCGACTCGTCGCCGGCCGACAGGAGCTCGGCGAGCTGCGGCGAGAAGAAGCGCTTGAGCCGCTCGGCGCGTTCGAGCTCGGCGCGCACCCGCTCGCGGTCGCGCAGGCCGGCGAGCATCACGTTGAACGTGGTGCCGAGCTCGCCCAGCTCGTCGCGCCGCCGCACGGCGACCGCCGCGCCGAAATCGCCGGCGGCCACATTCCGCGCCGCGCTCACCAGTGCCTGCACGGGATGGCTCATCCGCCGTGCGACGACGATGGCCCCGAGGAGCGCCAGCAGCAGGCCCGCGGCCCCGACTGCGAGCAGGGTGCGGAAGAGGCCCGCGTACGGCTTGAGCGCCTCGGCCAGGGGCCGCTGGAGCACGACGAGGATCTCGTCGCCGACCGGTTCGACGCGAATCACGTGCGGCTCGCCGCGCAGGTCGATGACGCCGGCCTTGCGGATCGCCGTCAGTCCCCGCTGGAGCTCGTCCCGGTCGGGGCCGTCGAGGGTGGACGCATGCACGGCGAAGTCGCGCCCTTGACGGTGGAAGAAGGAGACGTGCAGCCCCGTCAGGCGCCGCAGGTCGGCCGCGGTGCGATCGTCGATGGCGAATCCCGCGCAGACCCAGGCGATCGGGACGGGCGCCAGCAGCGGCACGATGGCCAGCCGGTAGAGAGCGCCGTCCATCACGACGATGCGCGAGGCCTCGCCCGTCTGCTCCGCGTCCTGCAGGAGGCGTGGGAGCGCGAACGGCGCCCCGAGCCGGCCCGGCATGCGCGTATCGGCGCCCACGGTGCCTTCGGGCGACACGAGCATCAGCACGTCGGCTTCGATCCGCTGCCGATGGTTCTCGAGGACGGAGCGTGTGGTCGCCTGGTCCGCCGTCGCGGCGGCCGTCTTCAGCGCGAAGTCGCCCGTCAGCAGCCGGGTGGCCGCGACGAGCTGCTGGCTGCGCGACTCGAGCTGCCGCACGAACAAGGTGCCGGCGAGCCGCAGCTCTTCACTGATCTCGTTGCGCGCGCTCGCCCGCACGGCGGCCGCGACGACGAGGAAGCTCGTCGCCTGGATGACCGCGAACAGCCCGACGAAGACGACGACGAGCCGCCCGCGGAAGCTACGAAAGCTACGGAAGCGCACCGGCCAATTCTACCGCGGCGAAATAAACCGCCAGCCTCGGAAGAAACGTGTCACACTGAGCCAGTCTGGCCGTGGCGTTGGTTCATCGTGGACCCCTCCTTCACCAGACCACGACTCTGGCGCAGTCTTCCGCGTACCAGGGAGTGTCGTCAACCGCGGGAGATCTCTCAGAGGTGGGTCATGGCTCAGAAGCTTTTCATCGGAGGCTTGTCTTTCTCGACGTCCAACGAGCGGCTGCGTGAGGTATTCGCCCAGGCGGGTGTCGTCGAATCGGCGGCGGTGGTGACGGACCGCGAGACGGGGCGTTCACGCGGATTCGGCTTCGTAGAGATGGCCACGGCCGACGAGGCCGACGCGGCCGTCAAGAAGTTCAACGGCCAGGAGCTGGACGGTCGGACGCTGAAGGTCGAACTCGCCAAGCCGGCGGGCCTTGGCGGCGGCGCGCGCAGCGGCGGCGGCTCGCGGAGCGGCGGCGGGTTCAGCCGGAGTCGGTGGTAGGCGCGAGCGGCCCCGTGCAAGTCGTGGCGTTCTCGACCCCGGAGGATCCTCTCTGGCGCTGGCGCATCGTCAACTACGCGGGCGAGCTCGTCGAGGAGTCGTACGAGACCTTCCCGTCGATCGCCAGCGCGATCGAGCAAGGATCGAAGCGGCTCAGGCTCATGGACGTCGTCGACAACTCGGTACCGTTCCATCCCCATCGGTCGACGCGTCACCTCCGGGTTCCCTGAGTGAAGATCGAGGTCTTCGACAACCAGATCGAGGCTGCCCTCAAGCAGCTCAAGAAGCAGATGCTCAAGGACGGCCTCTTCCAGGAGATGAAGCGGCGCGCGCACTACGAGAAGCCGTCGGTCAAGCGCAAGCGCAAGTCGGCTCAGGCACGAAAGAAGAGGCGTAAGGCCCTCAAGCGCATGTCCCAGAACGAGTCGGACTAGTAGCTCCCGAGGCCTTTGCTCTAGGAATCCGCTTGCGTTCCGGCTGGAACCGGCTATTCTCCCCGGCACGGCTTTCGGTCTGACCTGGCTCGACCCCGATAGCTCGTAGCTCACGGCGATCACCGACGATCCAAAGGATCAGTAGGTCGGATGCTGAGCGAAGCAGAGCTGATTCTCGTCGCGTTGACCGGGGCGTGCGCCCTGCTGGTCCTCGGCACGATCAGGCTCATCTGGCCGGCCAAGCCTCGTGACCCCGTTTTCCGCCCTCGACCTGGAGCCGCGCGACCGACGGCCCCGGCGACAGTCGCGCGAGACGTCAGGAAGGATCCGGCGGGTGCGACACCTGCGCCCGTCGCCGGACCCAACGACCGCGCTCCGATCGGTCTGCGCGTCCAGGGCCGCTACCGGATCGTCGGTGAGCTGGGCGCCAGCGCCTTCGGACAGGTGTGTCTGGCCCACGACGAGGCGACCGGCCACCGGGTCGCGATCCGATTCCTGCCTCGGAGCCTCGTCGGCCCGTCGTACGACGCGCAGGCGATCCAGCGCGTGGGCCGGTCGATCGTCGCGGCCTCGACATCCCATCTGGGGCTGGTGCGCGTGCGGGAGTTCGGTGAGACGGATGACGGCCGGCTCTTCGCGGCGATGGAACTCGTCGCCGGGCGGCGCCTGAGCGAGATCCTGTCGGCGGGGCCGCTCGACGTCGGCACCGCCCTTCGCCTGGCGCTCGACCTGAGCGGACCGGTGGAGACGCTTCACAACATGGGCCTGGTCCACGGCGCGCTCCGCCCCTGCAACGTGCTGGTGCTCGAGGACGGGCACGTCATGCTCATGGACGTCGAGCTGGCCGGCTTGCGCGACGCGCGAGCGCCGGACGGCGTCATCGCCGCGAAGCCGCCTGCGGAGTACCGCTCGCCCGAGCAGATCCGCCGGGCTCCGGTCAGCGAGAAGACGGACGTCTATGCGTTTGCCGTCATCCTCTACGAGATGCTCTGTGGCGTGCCGCCGTTCCGAGCGTCGACGCGCGAGTCCGTTCTTGCGAAGCATCTGGCGGAGACGCCGGAGCCGATGCGCCTGCGGCGGCGCGAGGTGCCCGGATCGATCGAGCGCATCGTCGCCCAGGCGCTCGACAAGCAGCCGGAGCAGCGGCCGCTCATCCAGGATGTCATCAATCTCCTGAAGGTCGAGGCGAGTGGCGCCCGCGACAAGCGCGTTCGCGTGCGGAGGCTCTTCCACCGGCTCAACCGATGGGTAGAGCGGGCGCGGTCACGACGGCCGCCGAGCGACCTCGAGCGTCTCAACGCGCCGATCGAACGTCAAGGTCTCCTCCGCCAGAGCCTCGTGGCGAAGGAGCATGAGAGCGAGGGGCTCCAGGGAGAGCTCGGCGAGCTGCGCCGCAGCCTCGGCGCGCTCCAGGGCGAGCTCGAGAGGCTACGCGGCGAGCGGATCGCGATGGCGGGAGCCATCAGCGCCGTCGTGGATCTGGTGGGACAGCTTCAGCGACCGATGGACGAGATCGCCCGCCGGCTCCGTACGCGCTGAGGTACGCTTCGCGCGTGCGAATCATCGCGCACGTGGACATGGACGCCTACTACGCCTCGGTCGAGGCGCACCACAACCCCACCCTGCGCGACAAACCTGTTGTCGTCGGCGCCGACCCCAAGGAGGGCCGCGGCCGCGGCGTTGTGGAGGCCGCCAGCTACGCCGCCCGGCGCTACGGCATCCGCTCGGCCATGCCCATCTCGCGCGCCTGGAAGCTCGCCGAGGCCGCCCGCCGCACGGGCGAGCCCGAGGTCGTCTTCGTCCACGGCAATCGCAAGCTCTACGTCGAGGTCTCCGAGCGAGTGATGGCGATCCTGGCGTCTGCCGGGGACGCCTTCGAGGAGGCGAGCATCGACGAGGCGTATCTGGATCTCTCGTCGCTCGGCGGCTTCGAGGCGGCGATGGAGCGTGCGCGGGCGCTGAAGCGTGAGATCGCCGAGCGCGAGGGGTTGACGTGCTCGGTCGGCCTCGCGCCCAACAAGCTCGTCGCGAAGATCGCGTCCGACTTCAAGAAGCCGGACGGCCTGACGGTCGTGCTGCCCGAGGAGGTTCAGCCTTTTCTCGATCCCATGGGCATCCGCGTCATCCCTGGCATCGGTCCCAAGACGGAGGCCGAGCTGCACGAGCGCGGTATTCGCACCGTTCGTGACCTGCGCGGGCTCGAGATCGGCCAGCTCGCCGACTGGTTCGGCCGCTGGGGCGAGGATCTCCACGCCAAGGCGCGCGGCCTCTCGGACAGTCCGGTCTCGAACGAGTGGGAGCCGAAGTCCGTCGGCGAGCAGGAGACGTTCGAGGTGAACACGCTGGACGCCGACTTCATTCTGGGGCGCGTGCGGGCGCTAGTGGGGGAGGTCTTCACTCGGCTCCAGCGCCAGGGGTTCCGGGCGCTTCGTACCGTCACGATCACAGTTCGCTTTGCGCACTTTCGGACCTTGACCCGGTCTCATACGCCGGGGGAGGAGATGGTGAGGGAGGAGGCTTTGTATGCAGCCGCTGAGCGGCTGCTGCTGCCGTTCCTGGATCATCGGGAGAACCCGCGGGGAACGAAGATTCGGCTGATCGGGGTGAGGGCGGAGAAGCTGGTGAGGTGAGCGCGGCCGCTGGCCGAGAGCCCTTGACGTGGAGCCTGTTTAGGCAGATTCTCCGGCGCAGCGACCGACTCACCTGGTATCCGACCTGATCGAGCGGACGCCCCGGCGGGAGACGAGGAGCGGGGCGGGCGGTACCCATGGGTGGCACTCGGAGGCTCCATAGCGAAAATCCCGGCCCACACGAGATCCATTGTCTGGTCAGTTGATTTCGTGAGCTGGACCGCCTGGCAGTCTGAGAGAGGAGCAGCCTGTGTCGTATATCATCTGGATGCTCATCCTTGCTGTGATCGCGGCGCTCCTTTTCACGGCCAAAAGAACTCTGCCAGAGATCCGCGACGACAGGCAATCCAAGATGCTTTACCTGGCCAGTTTGCTAAGACCGGGAGGGTTCTTCATCCTGGCACTCATGGTCTTCAGCACTTTTTACGCGTCCGTCCACCAAGTGCCGGCAGGCCATATAGGGGTCGTCTATGAATTTGGCGGCATCAAAGGCCAAATCGGCGAGGGGCTCCAGTTCGTGGCGCCGTGGCGCGACGTCATGCTTGCCAACATCCAGGTGCAGCGTCGCGTGTTCGATAAGCTCAACGCCTTCAGCGAAGAGAGCCAGGACGTGTTCGTCAGAGCGAGTCTCAACGTTCGCGTTTCTCCCCAAACCATCCAGCAGCTCTATCGGACCGTCGGACCCAACTTCTTCAATGTCCTGGTCGAGTCGAGGGTCATTCAGAATTTCAAAGATGAAACCGTGAAATACAAGAGCGTCGAGATCGCACCCAACCGCGAAAACATCAGGAAGGCCGTCCGGGAACGACTGGAGAAGGAACTTTCCCCCTTTTCGATCGAGGTGGTCGATTTGCTTCTGGACAACATCGACTTCAACCCGGAGTTCAAGAAGGCGATCGAGGATAAACAGATCGCGACGCAGCGCGCCCTGGAAGAGCAACAAAAGATCGAGGGCGAAAAGCACAAAGCCCAGCAGGCCATCGAAAGGGCCAAAGGGGAAGGCAGCGCCATTCTATTCCGCGCGGAGAAGGAAGCAGAGGCGAACAGAAAATTGGCTGCGTCGCTCACTCCGGAGCTCGTGCGGTACGCCATGGTTCAAAAGCTGAGCGACAAGATCCAGGTCATGATGCTGCCATCGGGCCAGAACTTCATCCTGGACTCGGATATCTTGCGAGGCGCGCCAAGAGAAAAGCGATAGGGATTTGGGAAAACCGTGTAGCTGGATTCCCTCAGAACTCGATGCGCGCGCCGAGCTCGACGACGCGGGTTGGCGGGATGTTGAAGAAGTCGGTCGCCGCACTTGCATTGCGCGACATGAGGCTGAACAGCCACTTCCGCCACCGCATCATCGGAGCCGGGCCGGTGGATAAGAGCTCCGCACGGCCGAGATAGTAGGTGGTCTCCGCCGCCGCCGCGTTGAGGCCGCGGTCACGACAGATGGCGACGATCTCCTGCACGTCCGGCCGCTCCATGAAACCGTAGTACGCCTTGACCCGGTGGAATCCCTGCGGGAGCGCCTCGGTCGTCACGCGCTTGTCGTGGTCCACGTCGGGTATCTCCTCCGTGATGATCGAGAGCAGGATCACCTCCTCGTGGAGGGCCTTGTTGAACCTGAGGTGGCGCTGGAGGACCAGCGGCGCGCCGTCGACGTCGGGCGTCAGGAAGATCGCTGTTCCGTGCACGCGCGGTGGCTTCGTCCGCTCCACCTCGTCGATGAAGCGATCCATCGGAACCGCGGCCTGAGCCAGGAATCCGCGGAAGAGCTCGGTCCCCCGATGCCAGGTGTTCATGAGGAGGAAGACGCCGCCGCCGATCGCGAGCGGCACCCAGCCGCCGTCTTCGATCTTGATGACATTGGCGCCAAAGAACGCGAGGTCGATCGTGAGAAACGCTCCGCCCAGCGCACCGGCCCGCAGCGCCGACCAGTGCCAGCGCTGGCGTGCAATGACGTAGAACAACACCGTCGTGACCGTCATCGTCCCGGTCACGGCGACGCCGTACGCGGCCCCGAGCGCGCTCGACGACTTGAAGCCGAGGACGAGAAGCAGGCAGCCGATCATCAGGGCCGTGTTCACTTCAGGAATGTAGATCTGCCCGACCTCCGAGCGTGAGGTATGAACGATCGAGACGCGCGGGCTGTAGTGGAGCTGCACGCATTGCTGTGTCAGAGAGAAGGCGCCGGAGATGAGGGCCTGCGATGCCACGACGGTGGCGAGCGTCGCGATCACGACGAGCGGATACAGGAAGGAACGCGACGCGAGGAGGTAGAACGGGTTCTGGACGGCGTCGGGGATGCGCAGGACCAGCGCGCCCTGCCCGAAATAGTTGAGGAGGAGCGCGGGCAGGACGATCACGAACCAGACGAGGCGAATGGGGGTGCGGCCGAAGTGCCCCATGTCCGCGTACAGCGCTTCCGCCCCGGTCACGGCAAGCACAACCGCGCCGAGCACCAGAAAGCCAGAAGCGCCGTGATCGAAGAGGAGCCGAGCACCGTACCATGGGTTCAGCGCACGCAGGATCGATGGCTCGCGAACGATCTCGAGGGCGCCGAGCGTCGCGACTGTCGCGAACCATACGAGCATGATCGGACCGAAGACGCCGCCCACCCTCGCGGTCCCGTACTTCTGGAAGAAGAACAGCAAGAAGAGGATGAGAAGCGTGGCGGGCAGTACGTAGGGTCTGAATGCCGGCGTGGCGACCTCGAAACCCTCAGCGGCGCTGAGCACGGAGATGGCCGGGGTGATGACACCGTCGCCGTAGAGCAGGGCGGCGCCGAAAAGTCCCAGCGCGACGACGAGGCCGCGACGGCGCTTCTGTCGCAGCAGGGCGAGCAGCGCCACGATACCGCCCTCGCCGTGATTGTCCAGACGCATAACGAAGATGAGGTACTTGACGCTCACGACCAGGACTAACGACCAGACGATGAGCGAGAGCACGCCGTAGACCGTCAGGACAGTAGGCGACAGCCCGTACTTGGTGTTGAAGCATGCCCTGAACGCGTAGAGAGGGCTGGTGCCGATATCGCCGTAGACAACGCCCAGGGCGGTCAACGAGAGAGTCGCGAGGCGCCGGCCTGTAGGATTCGTTTCCGCGGTCGGGCGCTGCCGCGATCGTCCGGTCTTGCGATCGACCGGGCGTTGCTGCTCCGTATCGTGAACGCTCGCGCTCACATTGACCACAGGATACTTGACGGCGGTGTCTGCGTGCGGCCGCTGGTTGAGAATGGTTGCACGCGGCGGGATGAGAGCGCACGACGCGCGCGCCGGGCGCGCAACTTCAGGGCCTTACAATTGCCAATCCCGAGGAGCGCCCTCCAGCTCGCGCTACCGAATGCGCGGGCCGTGCAACGAGCCAAGGACACCGAACGCCTGTAACAGCCAGATCACGACCAGCGTGATGATGAGTCCGATCAGGCTCATGTCCGCTCCTCTGTGGCGCAACCCGCAGCCAGGAGGAAGACGGGGAGGGCGGCGCTGCCGTGCGTGCGCGTCAGCTGACTAGGATCCGAACACGAACTAGCTCCCAGGCGTCGGGCCCGCTAGTGCAGTGGGGATCCTGGCGCGCTCGATCTGCTCAGGTCAAGCATCTCGGGCAGATACTGAGCCTCCTCGGTCAGCTCGATCCGGGTGACGCGCTCCATCCGGGTGACGGTTTCTTGAATCCGCGAAACGGCCTTCAGGATCTCGTCAATACGCCCGCGCCCCTTTGCGTCTACCTCGTCGGCCAGGAGCTCGGCCTGTCCCATGACGGCAGCCAGTGGATTGTTGATCTCGTGCGCAGCCGCGGCGGCGAGGCTGGCGACATACCGGAGAGTGTCCCGTTCCCGGATAGCCGCGTCGGCCTCCTTGCGGTGCGTGATGTCACGGGCGATCAACGACGCCCCGACGATCCTCCCGCCCGCGCCCCGGATCGGCGACACCGTGACGGACACGTGGACGCGCCGCCCATCCTTCCTGACCCCGACGGTCTCGTAGTGATCGACCCGTTCACCGCGTCCGACCCGCGGGAGGGTCTGCGGCAGCGTCCTCCGGGATCGTGATCCCGATCGGCCACCGCCCGATGACCTCGCGGGCCGAGTATCCGTAGAGCCGCTCGGCGCTGGCGTTCCAGCTCGTGATCATGCCGTCGAGTGTCTTGCCGATGATGGCGTCGTCCGAGGACTCCACGATCGAAGCGGCGAAGGCCAGCGCCGCGTCGGCCCGGGCGCGCTCCTCAAGGGCGTGGCCAGCAGCCGCACCATTCGTGCCGCCGTTCCCATGAAGATCTGCAGCGGCAGCGGCGACCCGCCGCGGGTTTCCCGCACGAAGGGCCCAGATCCCGACCCGCTATGCGCTGAAACTCAAGCTGGGCGCGGCCCTCCGCTTCTTCGCCACCGTCATGGGGATGGCGCCGGCCGACCAAGAGTGCGTCATCCTGACCGAGGACGTCCCGGCCTTCGTGCGTTGTGACGGGCCGCTGTATGTCAAGGGTCCCGTCTGGCGAATCGAGCAGACGGTCGCTCGCTGAACGGGTCAGCGGGGACGTCGTGAGAGCTCGGGCTACTGCTTCTCCACGACGACTCGGCCCTTGGCGTTCGTGAACACGCGGTAGCGCTTCCCGTCCTCGCACGAGGCAGGGTAGTCGCTCTCGCTTTAAGACGCGCTCTGCAGATGATCCGCTGTCCGGCGTCGGTTTCAAATCCGGCCCGCGACACCCCTCGTATTTGAGGGCCTGTCGAAACTTCTTCAATCACGCCGCGACGTGGTCGAGCTACCGACCGACCAGGAGCGGCAGGCAACCCGCTCATCGGACCGCCCGATGCGCTACAATTGGTGCGCGACGCTAGACAAGCCCGTCAATCACGAAACCGGACGATATGACACGCCAGGACAGACTCCCGTGAAGGTGTACCGCACCGGCGACGCGCCGCCCGGCGCTCTGGATGGTGAGGCGGTCGCCGTGCTTGGGTACGGCAACCTGGGACGCAGCGCAGCACTGAACCTCCGAGACTCGGGCGTCAAAGTCCGGGTCGGCAACCGGGACGACGAGTACGCCGACCGCGCGAGAGCCGACGGCTTCGAGGTCGTTCCGCTCGCCACCGCGGCCGGCGACGACATCGTCTTCGTGCTGTTGCCCGACGAGGTGATCCCCGAGGTCTTTTCCCGTGACGTCGCTCCCGAGCTACGGCCCGGAACCGCCGTCGCCTTCGGCTCGGGCTACAGCCTGGCCTTCGGCCTCGTCCGCCCGCCGGAGACGGTGGACGTGCTTCTGGTCGCGCCCCGCATGGCCGGCGGCGCGACACGGACGCGGTACCTGGCGGGCCAGGGCTTCTGGGCGTGCATCGGAGTCGAGGCCGACCGGAGCGGTCGCGCCCACCGCCGCATGCTCGGGCTGGCTGACGCGCTCGGTGCCCTCCGCCCCGCCGCGCTCGAGATGACCGCCGCCACGGAGTCGGCGCTCGACCTGTTCGTGGAGCAGACCATCGGCCCACTGCTCGGCACGGCTCTCATCATCGCCTTCGAGGTCGGCCGCGAGGGGGGGATCCCGGCTGAGGCCCTGGTGATGGAAATGTACATGTCGGGCGAGATGGAAACGGTCTTCGAGGGCTTCCGGACGTCGGGGTTCCTCCGGGCCTCCGGGGACCACGGCCCGACGGCGATCTTTGGAGGGCTCACGCGGGCCATCGAGATCGACCGCGAGGACATAGCCGCGCGGTTCCGCCGGGTGCTCGAGGACATCAGGAGCGGAGCCTTTGCGGAACGGTTCCAGGCCGAGGCCCGGAACGGCTACTCGATGCTCAGCATGGCCCAGAGCATCTTGCGCGGGGGCTCGCACATCACGGACGCCGAGGCTCGGCTCCGGCGCGCGGCGGACCTCCCAGACCCGCCGGCCGATCGGGTGTGAACTGCTCACGTCCTGGGGGCGATTCGTCCATCGCCGCCGCTGGATCGTCCTCGTCCTGTCGATGCTGTCCTCGGGCGTCTCCCTTTGGTTGATGGGCCACGGAGGACGGTTCGACAGCACGCTCGTTCCGACTGAGACCGAATCGGGCCAGGCGTTGAACCGGATGCAACGCGACCTGCCGGCGCGCCCCCTGGCCTTCCACCTCATCTTCCGGCACCCGACGCTGCCCGCCTCGCACCCCACCGTCCGCGCCGAGGTCCTCCGAGCCCTCGCGCCGTTGCGCGACCATCCCCGGGTCGCGGCCGTACGCACGGCGTGGGACATCTCCCCCGTCGACCCCGAGCGGGTGTCGCGAGACGGCCGCTACACGCGGGCGTCCGTCGAGTTGCGGGGCTATAGCTCGGCCGTGGAGTCGATGGTGTTCGCGGCCGAGGGGGGCGAGGCTTACGCCCAGCTCCGGCCGCTCGTGCGGTCCGACGTGCTCGGCGTGGTCGCGGCGGGAGCGCTCGCTCTCCATCATGACTTTACCGAGACCACTCGCCGTGACGTGTGGCGGGCCGAGACGGTGATCCTTCCGGTGGTTCCGGTGCTGCTGCTCCTGGCCTTCGGCTCCGTGATGGCCGCAGCGTTGCCCTTCGGCGTCGGGCTCCTGGCCGTGGCTGGGGGCCTGGCGGGCACCGGGCTGCTCTCCCGTGTCAGCTCCGTCTCGATCTATGCGAGCAACGTCGTGACCATGATCGGGCTGGCGGTCGCCATCGACTACTCGCTTTTCATCGTGAGCCGCTTCCGGGAAGAAATCCGCCAGAGCTCCGTCGCCGACGCCCTGGGCCGGACGCTGGGGACGGCGGGCGTTTCTATCTTCTTCTCCGGCCTCACAGTGGCGGTGGGGCTGCTCGGCCTTTACGCGCTCGGCCTTGGGAACCTCGGGTCCATCGGGCTCTGCGGCACCATCGTGGTCTCCTTCGCCGTGCTCTATAGCCTGACATTCCTGCCGGCCCTGCTGGCGGTGCTGGGGCCCAGAGTGGATGCGTGGCCGGTGCTCCGGCCGGGCCAGGGCCGGACGGCGCAGAGCTTCTGGAGGGGACTGACCGCAATGGTCATGGCCCATCCCTGGAAGATCCTGCTCCCGGTGACCGCCGCGCTCCTGCTGCTGGGTTCTCCCTTCACCCGGATCCGGCTCGGGGCGACCGACATCGGCATGTTGCCGCCCGGCGCCGAGGCTCGACGGGGCGAGGAGATCTTGCGCCGTGAGTTCCCCGGACAGGAGACGAACCGCATCCTCGTCGTCCTCGACTACGGCGAGGGCTCACCGCTCACGACGCCGCGGATCGACCGGCTCTACGACTACAGCCGGCGCCTCGCTCGCGAGCCGGACGTGAGTCGTGTGGAGAGCTTCGTGACGCTCGACCCGGCGATCACGCGGGCCCAGTACCAGGCGCTGGCCGTCATGCCCGCCGACGCGCGACCGCCGATGATCCAGGCCGCGCTCGCGCAGACGGTCGGCCAGCACATCGCCATCCTGGTCCTGCACACGCCGCACGCCGCCGGGAGCGACGCGGCGCACGCGCTGGTTCGGCGGATCCGCGCCGAGCGCACCGTGGCGGACGCGCGCGTGCTCGTCACCGGCCACACCGCGTTCGACCTGGACTTCACCGGCCTGGTGCGGGACCATGCGCCGCGCGCGGTGGCGATCATCGTCGCCGCGACCTGCCTCGCCCTGTTCTGGCTCCTGGGCTCGCTCCTGCTCCCCTTCAAGGCGGTGATCATGAACTTCCTGTCCATCAGCGCCTCGTACGGCGCGCTGGTGTGGATCTTCCAGGACGGCCACCTGGCCCGCTGGCTCAACTTCACGCCCGGCCCCATCGAAAGCGGTACCCCGCTCATCATGTTCTGCGTGACGTTCGGCCTATCGATGGACTACGGCGTGCTGCTCCTCTCGCGCATCCGCGAGGAGTACCAGCGGAGCGCCGACAACGCGCTGGCCGTCGCCGTGGGGCTCGAGCGTACCGGCCGTCTCATCACCGCCGCGGCCGCCATCATGGCCGCTGTCTTCTTCGGCTTCGCCCTGGCCGACCTCGTGGTGATCAAGGCCATCGGCATCGGCATGGGGATCGCCGTCGTGGTGGACGCCACCGTCGTGCGCATGCTCCTGGTGCCGGCCACGATGCGGTTACTGGGCCGCTGGAACTGGTGGGCGCCGGCGCCCCTCGCTCGCTGGCGGGCGCGCGTCGTGCGGTAGTCCGATCTGTTCACTACCTGCGCGATTCCGCGCCGGATGTAAGGAAGGTACTACCCGCCTTCAATCATCACCTGTTCGCTGGAGCTCTACCGGTACCGCCGGGCTTGGACGCAGTGTGAGACCGGCCGCGGGAACGATGCGGGCACTGGGCAGCAGCACGAGCCGGTAACGCTGGGCCACGTGGGCGACGATGAGCTGCATCTCGGCGGTGGCGAAGCCGCTGCCGATGCAGCGGCGGGGGCCACCGCCAAAGGGGAAATAAGAGAAGGCCGGGTGGGTAGCCGCGCGCGCGGGGCTGAAGCGCTCGGGGTCGAAGCGCTCGGGCGCTTCCCAGACCGCCGGATGACGGTGGGTGAGGTACGGGCTCAACAGCACGAGCGCGCCGGTGGGGATGGTGTAGCCGCCGAGCGTGTCATCCTCGATCGGTGTGCGCGCGGTGAGCCAGGTCGGTGGATAGAGTCGGAGGACCTCTTCGATCACTCGGCGCGTGTAGCCGAGGCGCGGGAGAGCCTCCATGCCCGGGGCCCGACCGCCCAGGACCGCGCGGCATTCTTCAACGAGCCGTCCCATCGCGTCGGGATGGTCTGAGAGCACATACCAGGTCCAGGCCAGCGCGCTCGCCGTAGTCGTATGGCCCGCGATCAGAATGGTCTTCAGCTCGTCGTGCAGCTCGGCGTCGGTGAATGGCTCGCGGCCGGCTGCCACCGGTGATTCCAGGAGCGCGGCGAGCAGAGAGCCCGGCGGAGGAGCCGAACCACGGGCCTCGTTCAGCTTTCGCGAGACGAGGGTGTCGATGACACCGACGGCCCGCCGATAGCGCACGCCGGCTGGCGTGGGCAGCTCGAGCCAGCCGACGGAGCTCCAGAGCTGGCGGTCCACGTAGCCTACGGCTGCATCCATCGCCTCGCTGAGGGTCTCCACCTCGCCGGCGGGAAGCTGGCCGAAGCACGCCCGGATGATGATCGTCTGCGTGAGGCGGCGCATTTCGCTCACGACCTCGACGAGCTCGGTGCGATCGGCCAGGCGCCGCCAGCGCTCGAGCATTTCGGCGGCGGCGCGCGTGACGACGGCAGCGAAGTGCCCGTGGTGGCCAGGCTGAAAGGCGAGCTGGACCTGCCGGCGCCGCTGGCGCCAGCGGTCGCCGTCGATCATGGTGAGGCTATCGCCGAAGAGTGCCCGCACGCGCGTGGCGGTCGGGCCCTTGGCATACGCGCGGGCATTGTCCTGCAGCACGTGCTTGACGTGGTCAGGATGGCTCAGCAGATAGACGTGATGCACGCCGAGCCGCATGGAGACCACGTCACCGTAGCGCCGCGCGCATTCCGTGAAGAAGCCCAGGGGATCGTGCCGCGCTTTTGGGAACGCGCCCACGAGCGGATAGCCCCTGGGGCCGGGCGGTGTGCGGCGGGACGTGGCGACGAACATCCGTGCGTGTTCAGGCGGCGTGAGGCCGATAGGCCGGCGGCGACGGCGCGTAGCCGTGGCCGATGAACCAATCTACGGCATCGCGCAGCGCTTGCTCGACCGGTGTCTGCAACAGCCCGAGCTCCCGCACGGCCTTGTCCGCGCTGACGTACATGTGCTTGCGGGCCATGCGAACGCCGATGAGCGGCACGCGCGGCGAATGGCCCGTGGCGCGCGCGAGCCCCTCGCTTGCCAGCGCGATCAGATAGATCAGGGCATGGGGCATGCGCACGCGTGGAGCGCGGATGCCGGTGATGCGCGCGAGCATGCGGAAGATCTCGGTCAGCGAGTGGTTCTCGCCGCCGAGGATGTACTTCTCTCCCACGCGCCCGCTCGAGGCGGCCAGCAGGTGCCCGTGAGCGACGTCGGCCACGTGGACCAGGTTGAGGCCGGTGTCGAGGGTGGCGAACATGCGCCCGCGGAGATAGTCCAGGACCATCTGGCCGGTGGGTGTGGGCTTGACGTCCCACGGCCCGAAGGGAGCGCTCGGGTTGACGATGACGACGGGCAGCCCCCGGGCAGCGTACTCCTCGGCCACGCGTTCAGCGAGGAACTTGGAGCGCTTGTAGGGGCCGATCATGTCGTCGAGGCTCACGGGTGTGGTCTCGGTGGCGGGCCCGCCGTCCTTGGGCAGGCCAAGCGTGCCGATACTCGAAGTGTAGACCACGCGCTCGACGCGGGCCCGCGCGCAGGCTTCGAGCACTGTGCGCGTACCGTCCACGTTGTTGCGATAAATCTCGCCAGGATTGGGGGCCCAGAGCCGGTAGTCGCCCGCTACGTGAAAGACCCGCGCACAACCCGTGATCGCCCGGGCCACGGAGTCGGGCTCGAGGGCATCGCCGCGCCGCAGCTCGACCGGGCAGCCCTCGAGCGCCCTCAGGCTGCTGGCCGGGCGGGCCAAGACCCGGACGCGGTAACCGTCGGCCACGAGCAGGCGCGCCACATTCGCTCCTACGAAGCCGGTGGCGCCGGTGACCAGCACATCCATGATGGGGCTGCCCCGGGCTCAGCTTACTCTCGCCGGGGCAGATTGCTGACTGAGCTCCGACTCGCGACCGGGCCCTCGAACAAATCGGCTCGAGGTCGTGGCGGAGCTCTCGTGCCGTCTCGGGTTACACTAGCTGCGATGCCCTCCGACGGTCCCAAGAGCGCGTACGAGCTCGCAATGGAGCGCCTCCGGCAGAAGGACCGCGAGGCCGGGGTCGAGGAGCGCCCGCTGTCCGACCAGCAGAAGGCGGCGATCGCCGAGGCGCGGCAGGTCTATCAGGCGAGAATGGCCGAGCGCGAGATTCTCCATCGGGACGCGCTCCACAAAGCGCAGACCCGCGAAGAGGTCGAGAAGCTCGAGAGCGAGCTGGCCCGCGACCGGGACCGCCTGGCGAGCGATCGCGACCGTAAGATCGTCGAGATCAAGGAGCAGGCGGCGAAGTAGCCGAGGCCCGCACGAACCAGCTAGCGCCCGTCCAGCTCCATCGCCTCCGCGAAGCGCCGATACGCCTCGAGCGGATCCCCGTACTTCTTGTGTCCCGCCGTGTGCTGCGCGCTCGCCAGTAAGAGCCGGTCGCGGTCGTGCGCCTTGGTGTGCAGGTAGTCCTCGAGCGTGCAGAGCCCGAGCTCCTGGTTGTGCGGGTCGTTCCCGATCTTGCAGGCGGCGGTCGCCAGCGTCTGCACGAGGGGCGCGCGGTCGTAGCCACCCTTCAGATACGCGGCGGTCAGGTCTACTGATTCCTCGGGCCTGAGCGCCAGCAGCGCCCGCTCCAGCCTTTCGAGAATTTGGCGCGACGACCAGGCCTCCGAACCCGCCGGCGGCGCGATCGTGCGGCGGCCGTTGCCCGGCGTGTTGGCCTGGTGCTCGGCGCCACGGTTGATGAAGAGCGCGGCGACGAAGAGAAGCTTGAGGCGGTGCGGGTGGTCGAAGGTGTCGTAGAACCAGCCGACCGTGTTGCAGTACTCGTAGCCGTGCTGGGCCATCGAGTAGTTGTTCGGCTCGCCCGTCTCGAGAATGACCTGGGCGGCGGCGATCTGGATGGCGTCGAGGATGCGACGTGCGCCGCGCCCGGCCTGGAGCAGCGCCACCAGGGCGTCGACGACGGAGAACTCGCGCTGGCGGGTGATGACGTCGATCAGCATCGCCTCTTCGGCCGGTGTGAGCGGCGTGTCCTGGCGGAGCAGCTCCTGGTCGCGGCCGTCGAGCAGGTTCTGGACGACGTTGCAGCCGAGCTCGTAGCCGGAATACCAGCGCGGACCCACCGCGATGTCGGGCACGCCGGCGTAGAGCACGTGATGCGCCTGGTCCCAGCCGATGGCCTCGCCGAGCTCGATGGTGGCGCGCGCGCGGTAGCCCTTGTGGCCGGTCGTGTACGAGCGGTTGTGCCACATGCGGTCTTGCACGTCGATGAGGCCGGCGAACGCGAGATGGGCGAGGACGTGCCGCCGGTTCGGCACGTCCTGCATCAGTCCGAGGAAGACGCGGTACGACTGCAGCACGTCGCCGCGCTGCACGAGCGTCAACCAGTGGTTGAGGCGCTCGCGCAGCGTGCCGTCGATCTGCAACGGCTCCTGGTCCGGCCAGTGCGCCTCGGGCGCGGGCGGCGTCGTGTGCACCGTGATGTCGTAGAGGCGGGTGTAGTGGCCCGGGGCCTTGCCGATCAGCTGATTCCACGGATCGAGCCCGGTCGGCATGTACCAGACGGTCTGCGCCATCGGCAGCAGGCGCAGCTCGGGGCAGATCATCGACGCGAGCGGCAGGCCCACCCGCTCGCTCAACAGACAGTGATCGTTGTTCACGAACTTGACGACGCCGTCGTCGAGCCGCTGGTGATAGGGCACGTGCGTGTACGGCGCGTGGATGCGCACCGTCTCGCGCGTGATCTCGGTCACGGGGCGACCCTGCTTCATGAGCCGGTAGAGCACGTCGCTGGCGCCCTTCTGGTCGCGCGCGATGATGCGCTCTTCCAGGCGTGCGTACTCGGCGGTGGGCACCGACTCGTTCAGGACCGCGGCTGTCGTCGCCATGGAATCCTCAGGCCTTGTTGACGACCTTCTTGTGAACCATCTCGACGTTTTGCCCGATGCGGTCGCGATACCGCCCGACCGGATACTTCGACATCCCGGCCTCGTACTTCGGCGCCAGCTGGTCGCCGATCTTGGTCTGCATCTCCGCCAGCGTGGCGCCGTCGGCAGACGCCTTCTTCACGGCGGCGATGAGGTCGGTGAGATAGCCTCGGAAGAACGTGAGATGGCTCTTGGGCAGGACGTCGCCGTGGCCGGGGACGATGTGCGTGAAGTCGAGCTTCTCCACGGCGGTCAGGGTCTGCACCCAGTCTTCCGGGTAGCCGTCGTTCAAGAACGGCATCCAGTCGATCAGCGCGTCTCCGGTGGCGATGACCTTCTCCTTCGGCAGATAGATGTAGAGATCGCCGTTGGTGTGGCCCCGACCCAGCACGTGCAGCTGGATCTCGCGGCCGTGCTCCTTCAGCGTCACCGTGGTGGTGACCGTCCGCGTCGGCAGCGCCGGCTTCATCTGCTTGAGCTCTTGCATGAAGGACTCGGCCTGTTGCAGGTTGGCCTCGAGATTCTTCTTCTTGCCGGGATCCGACTCCTTCTGAATGTCGCTCTTCAGCTTGTCGATCTCACCGGGCAATGCCGCCAGTTGCTTTTCGATGTAGGGGACACCGCCCACGCCCGCGTCCGGCTTCGTCAAGTTTTCCTTCGTCTGCTGGGAGGCGATGATCTCCAGCTTCGGGTTCGTCGCCGCGTACGACTCGTTGCCCTGCCAGTGGTCCCAGTGGAAGTGCGTGTTGATGACTTTGATGACCGGCTTCTTGGTGATCCCCTGGATCTGCGTGTACATCGCGCGCGAGGCCGAGGGCTTGGAGTGGGAATCGACGACGATCACGCCGTCGTCGGTCATGATCACCGCGGCGTTGCAGTTGACCTTGAATCGGGTCGCGGCGATGGCGCCGTAGACGCCGTCGGCGACCTTCTTCAGCTCGAAGAGGTCCTTGTCCGCCGTCTGCGCGTGCGCGGCGACGGTACAACAGAGCTCGTGGGGATCGAGGGTGTGCACGGCCGCTGCCGCGATGCCCATCTGGGCCAGAACCTGCCGACGCGTCCATTGCTTCGCCATCACGTCACCTCCATCTGACCAGCGGCTGGGTGGACTGCCTCTTCGATCGGCCCTCTTCAGTCCGCCCTGAAGATCAGGTCGGGCTTGAGGTCGGCGATCTTCGTACGGCCACAGAGCCCCATCGCGATATGCATCTGCTCGCGGAGAATCTCGAAGGCGCGGGCGACGCCGTCGGCGCCGTCGGCCCCGAGACCCCAGAGCGCGGTCCGTCCGACCATGACCACCTTCGCCCCACGCGCCAGGCCCTTGATCACGTCCGTGCCGCGTGAGAAGCCGCCGTCCACGACGACATCGGCACGCCCGGCGACCGCCTCGACGATCGGCGGCAGCGCTTCGATGGACGATTGCGTGTGGTCGAGCTGGCGCCCGCCGTGATTCGACACCCAGATGAGACGCACGCCCATCTCGACGGCGCGGCGGGCATCGGCAACGGTCATGATGCCCTTGAGCCCCACCGGCAGCTTCGTCGTCTTCATCAGCCACTCGACATCGGCCCAGGTGAGACGCATCTGGTAGTCGTGGAACGGCCCGCGCGGGTTGGGCGCGATCTCCATGGCCTTGCGCGGGCTCCAGCGCGCGAGGATGTCGCGCTCGCGTCGGCTGTAGTGCTGCGTATCGACGGTGAGGGCGACGGCCTTGTAGCCGGACGCTTCGACGCGCTTGAGCAGCTCGCCCACCCAGCCGCGGTCGCCGTGGTGGTAGAGCTGGAACATCTGCGGCGCGCCGCCGGCCCTGGCGACGTCCTCGACCGGCCAGCCGGTGGCACCGGAGAGCCACTGGAGGGTGTCGGCCTTGCCGGCTCCGCGCGCCATCTCGACGTCGCCCTCGGGATGGAAGAGGACGAGGCCGCCCATGGGCGCGACGCCGACGGGCGAGGAGAGCGGCACGCCCAGCAGGCTCGTGCGCAGGTCGATCTCGCGGACGTCGACGAGGACGTTCTGCGCGATCGCGAGGCGGTCGAGATGCCGACGGTTGCGGCGCAGCGTGGCTTCCGACTCGCTGCCGCCGTCGCCGAAATTCCAGGCCTCGCGGGGGAGCCGCGCTCGGGCGGCGCGGCGGATTTCGGGCAGTGTCGCGAACGGTCGTGGGAATTCTTTTGATTGGGCCATGGCGCAGTACTATACGCCAGTCCGGCCCGCGGAGTCTTGGTACACTGCGCGGCGAGCACATCCGAGCGAGCCGAGAGAGGACCTGGTCATGGAGATCGGCTGTCATCTCCCGACGACCCAAGCGGCCGAGGCGATGGGCGAGGCACTGGTCACGTTCGCGCGGGAGGCCGAGCGGCAGCACATCGCTTCGCTCTGTGTCAGCGACCATGTCGTCATCCCCAGAGTGAGCACCGGCTACGGGCGCGGCCGCAGCTTCCCGCATCCCCCGGAGCGGCCGTACCTCGAGGCCGTGACGGCTCTCGCCGCGGCCGCGGTCTGCACGACGCGGGCGCGGCTCGGCTCGTCGGTCTTCATCCTCGGCCATCGCCAGCCCGTGCTCATGGCCAAGATGCTCGCGAGCATCGACGCGCTGTCGAAGGGGCGTCTCATTTGTGGCTTCGGTGTGGGCTGGTGGAAGGAAGAGCTCGAGATCCTGGGTGCGCCCTTCCATGCCCGCGGTCGCCAGGCCGACGAGGCCCTGCGCGTCTTCAAAGAGCTGTGGACGTCCGACGCTCCGAAGTTCGAGGGCGAGTTCTTCCGGTTCCGCGATGTCGGCTTCGCGCCGAAGCCCGTGCAGAAGCCGCATCCGCCGATCTGGGTCGGGGGCGCGAGCCCGGCCGCGTTTCGGCGGGTCGTGACCCTCGGCGACGGCTGGCACGCTTCGCCGAGAAGCATGGCCGAGTTTCGGGACGGCCTCGCGCTGCTCCGCACGGCGGCCGACGTGCACGGGCGCCCGTGGGAGACGATCGAGATCTCGATGCGCTTCGGCCTGAGCGACGAGCTGCTCGCCCAGGGCCAGCAAGCCGTCATCGATCAGCTCTGCGAGTACAAGCGCCTGGGCGTGCGCCACGCGCTCGTGGAGTTCCGCCGGCCGGAGCTCGCGCGCATGCTGGAGCTTCTCGGACTGGTCGCGGAGAATATTCGCCCCGCCGTCGCGGCGGCGTGACGAAGCGGGCCTCGAGGGAGACACGACATGAGCGGTGACGGCGCGAGCGCGAAGGGCGTGAAGCAGGTCGGGTACTTCGACTGCGCTGGCGGGGGGCAGGTGGTCGTCGACGGGCGGGTGGCGTTCATCGCGCACATGAAGGCGCCTCACGGTACGACGCTCGTCGACGTCAGCGACCCGGCCAGGCCGCGGCAGATCGCGTCGATCGAGGTGCCGCCCGGGACGCACTCGCACAAGGTGCGCGCGGCCAACGGTCTCATGCTCGTGAACCGCGAGGCCCACGGCGGGCAGCCGTCAGCGTCGAACCCGCCCCGGGGGCTCGGCATCTACGACGTGTCGACGCCGAGCCGGCCGCGCGAGATCACGCTCTGGCGCAGCGGCGGAACGGGCGTGCACCGCTTCACCTTCGACGGGCGCTACGCCTACATCTCGCCCGAGATGGAAGGCTACGTCGGCAACATCGTGATGATCCTGGACCTGCACGACCCGGGCCGACCGCAGGAAGTCGGCCGCTGGTGGATGCCCGGGCAGTGGACGGCTGGCGGCGAGACGCCCACGTGGTCGGGTCGGCAGCATCGCTGCCATCATCCGATTCGTCTGGGCAATCGGCTCTACGTCAGCTACTGGCACGGCGGCTTCGTCATCCTCGACGTGGAAGCTCTGGCGAAGCCCCGCTTCGTCTCCGGGCTCGACTGGAGCCCGCCCTTCCTGACGCCGACCCACACGGCGCTGCCGCTGCCGTTTCCGCTTCACGGCCGGCGCATCATGCTGGTGGCCGACGAGGACGTCGCGAAGCTTTCGCAGGGGCCGCCAGCGTTCCTCTGGCTCGTGGACATCACCGACGAGCGCAAGCCCGTGCCCTTCGCGAGCTTCCAGGTAGACATCGACGGAACGCCTCAGCCCGAGTTCACGGGCTGCCATCAGCCGTGCGAAACGGTCACCGGCACCGAGATTCCCGTGACCTGGTTCGCGCGGGGCCTGCGCATCGTGGACATCGCCAACCCGCACGCGCCGCGCGAGGTGGGGCACTTCCTGCCGCCGGTGCCCGAGGGCTCGACGCGCGTTTCCAGCAACGACGTGTGCGTGGACGACCGCGGGCTCCTCTATCTCATCGACCGCGGGCGCGGGCTGCACATCCTCGAGCGCCTGTGATGGCGGAGCGGGCGTTGATGCGTCGGGGAGCCAGGTGATGGCGGCGACGTCGGCCCGCCGTCGCGGCGGCGCGCACCTGATCGGCAGCGTCCCGCTGGCCGACGCCGAGGCGGTGTTTCGCACGGTGGCCGGAGCGCTCGGTCCGCACCTGGCGCGCATGCCCGACGGCGAGACCGGCGATCGCCGGCGCTGGATCTTCTTCCAGAGCATCATGCTGAAGAACCATGGGGCCATGGAGGTCGACCCGACGGTTCCGCCGTTCGCGCTGCGGCAGTGGGACGGCAAGCTCATCCGCGAGATGCCCTTGCTGCGTTTTCGCGCCGGCGTCGATCCCCAGACCGTCTCGTTCGAGACCGGCTATGCGCCGGCGGCGCGCGCATCCTGGGACGTGTTTCGCAAGCTGCAGGCCGAACGCGTCATTCCCCAGGGCGTGAGGTTCCAGGTGTGTCTGCCGACGCCGATGGCCAGCGCCTACATGTACGTCAGCCACAAGGCGCGCGACGCCTACATCCCGGTGTACGAGCGGTCCCTCGCGCGGGCACGTGACGAGATCTTCGCGTCGGTTCCGGCGGAGCACCTCTCGATCCAGTGGGACGTCTGCCAGGAGGTCCTGATCTACGAGAACTTCTTCGAGCACCGCCCCGCGGACTACAAGAGCCAGATCGTGGCCGAGCTCGCGCGCCTGGGCGAGGCCGTGCCGCCCGCCGTCGAGATGGGGTATCACCTTTGCTACGGCTCGCCGGCCGACGAGCACCTGGTGCAGCCGCGCGACCTGGCGGTGATGGTCGAGATGGCCAGCGACGTGCGGCGCGCGGTCACGCGGTCGGTCGACTTCCTGCACTTGCCGGTACCCAAAGACCGCACGGACGACGCGTATTTCCGTCCGCTGAAAAACCTGGAGGGGTACGGCGACGCCGCGCTCTATCTCGGCCTCGTCCACTACGACGACCGGAAGGGCGATCTCGCCCGGATCGACGCCGCCCGCCCCTTCGCACCGCGCTTCGGCGTGGCCTCGGAGTGCGGCTGGGGGCGCACGGATCCTCAGCGGGTGCCGGGCTTGCTCGAGAGTCATCGCATCGCCGCGGAGGCACTGAATGGCCGATAGCCTGCCGACCCGCCAGCAGGACTTCAACGAGTGGTACAACCAGCTCGTCCTGCGCGCCGACCTGGCCGACTACGCGCCGGTGCGCGGCTGCATGATCATCAAGCCGTACGGCTGGGCACTCTGGGAAAACATCCAGGGCGTGCTCGACCGGCGCTTCAAGGCGACCGGTCACGTGAACGCCGCGTTTCCGCTCTTCATCCCCAAGTCGTTCCTGGAGAAAGAAAAGCAGCACGTCGAGGGGTTCGCGCCCGAGCTGGCCGTGGTCACGATCGGCGGCGGCGAGGAGCTGACCGAGCCGCTGATCGTCCGCCCGACCTCGGAAACGATCGTCGGCCACGCGTACGCGCAGTGGATCAAGTCGTACCGCGATCTGCCGGTGCTGATCAACCAGTGGAACAGCGTCGTCCGCTGGGAGCTCCGCACCAAGCTCTTTCTCAGAACGCTCGAGTTCTGGTGGCAGGAGGGTCACACGGCCCACGCGACCTACGACGAGGCCGAGGCCGAGACGCGCCAGATGCTCGACGTGTACACCGACTTCGCCGTGAACGAAGCGGCGGTGCCCGTGATCCCCGGTATCAAGTCGCCCGCGGAGAAGTTCGCCGGGGCGGTCCACTCCTACACGATCGAGGCGATGATGGGCGACAAGCGGGCGCTCCAGGCCGGCACGTCGCACAATCTCGGCCAGAACTTTGCCAAAGCGTTCAACATCCAGTACCTCGATCGCGACAACCAGCTGCAGCACTGCTGGACGACGTCATGGGGGCTGTCCACGCGCTTCATCGGCGCGATCATCATGGTGCACGGCGACGATCAGGGGCTGATCCTGCCGCCGCGGCTCGCGCCGCACCAGGTCGTGATCGTGCCGATCTACCGGACCGACGCCGAGCGCGGCGCGGTGCTCGAGGCCGCGGGGCGGGTGAAGACGCAGCTCGTGGCGGGCGGCGTGCGCGTCAAGCTCGACGAGCGCGACGGCGTGACGCCAGGCTTCAAGTTCAACGATTGGGAGATGCGCGGCGTGCCGCTCCGCATCGAGATCGGCCCGCGCGACGTCGAGAAGCGCTCGGTGGTCCTGGCGCGGCGGGATACGCCGGGGAAGGCGGGCAAGTCGTTCGCGCCGGAGGAAGGGCTCACCGGCGCGGTCACGTCCATGCTGGAGTCGATTCAGAAGTCGATGTACGAGCGGGCGCTGACGTTCATGCGCGCCAACACCTCCGAGCCCCGGACGTACGACGAGTTCAAGCAGGCGATCGAGACCGGTCTCTTCTGTCGCGTCTGGTGGTCGGGCGACGCCGATCGCGAGGCGGCGATCAAGGAGGAGACGAAGGCGACCATCCGCTGCATCCCGCTGGAGCAGCCGGGCGGGGAAGGCGTCTGCATCGGCACCGGCCGGCCGGCCAAGCAGATCGCGATCTTCGGCCGCGCGTACTAGACGCCGCGCGGCCCTGGGCTCATGTCGCGACGGGGATACGCGAGACCACGGACAGCGGGAGCTTCACCAGCGCAACGCACGTGAGGCACGAGAAATCCAGCTCGTCCGGGTGTCGGGCTACGAGCACCATCCGATGGCCGCACGGCACGTGGTGGATGCCGCCGTCGAGGGCCCAGTAGACGGTCTCAGCGGAAGCCAGGGTGTCCATGTCGCCGCCCTCCTTGAACGCCAGTGTCGACCGAACCGTTCTGGGGAGAGGCGAAATTCATGCCAACCGTCGTCGCGCCCGAACGCTTGTACCTTTAGATAGTTGGCCGCGCATCGAGCTCTGTGCCGTTGCAACGCACTGCACATAGTGGGTAGGAATTTTTTCATCATCGAGCTCCACGCTTTCGGGCGTCGGCGGTACTCTGAGGGAGAGGAGGACTCCTATGCGCCGCCTTCTGCTCCACGGATGCCTCTGTGGCCTGACGATCCTCTCCGCTGCCTGCACGACCGCGTCGGCGCCCGACTCGTCGCCGCCTGCTCAGATGTTGCTCGGAAGCGTGGGGGCGGCCGCCTACGGCGGCACGACCAGCGAGGTGATCCAGAATCCGGAACTTCGGGAGAAGCTCCCCGCTCTCTTCGGAGCGGATTGGACGCCCGCCTCGCCGGCGCGCGGGCAGGTCGCCGAAGGCGCGGCGGCCTTTTTCGAAAAGGGGGGGCCGCCGCAGATGGTTCGCGTCGCCGGGGCGGACTACGTCGCGGTCACCGGGTGCGTGGCCAGCGCCTGCCGGACCCGCCGGGTGCTGCTGCTGATCGGTGAGAACGGGTCGCACTTGCTCGCGCGGCTCGACGCCGGCGCCGTCACGCACTACTACACCTACCGCGTCGGAGGCACTCCGCTGGCGACCGCACCCGCCGTCGTCGACGCCGCGCTCGGTGCGCTCCGGAGCGCGGGCGATCCGTATCCGAGCGCGGGCTCGTGAACGTTTGGGCTCATCGCTTGAATCCGAGGATCAGGACGCCTGCTCCGACCATGAGGATCCCGATCCACTCTCTCGAGGACGGCCGCTCACCCTGGAACACGAACGCGAACAGCGCCACCAGCACGAGGCTCAGCTTGTCGACCGGGGCGACTTTCGACGCGTCACCCACCTTCAAGGCGCGAGTGCTCCATCGCTCCTAGCGTTTCTCGCGGCTCCGGCTCTTCGGCTCGAGCACGTGAGCCTCGAAATGTCTGGGAACCACCACGCGAGTGCGCGGCGACACCGCCTTGACTTCCTCCACGAACACGTCGACCTCGCGAAGCCGCTGGTCCTGGGGCGCGCCGTAAGGCAGGGATTGCTCGTCCCAGTGGGTCGCGAACACCAGGGGCGGGCGATCGAGCGCGCGTATCAGGCGGGCGGTGTAGTCGTAGATCTCCAGGCGCTGCCGCGCGGCGGCGATCAGTGCCACGTCCGGGCGCAGCCCTTGCACTTCTCGCTCGAGGAAGTTCATCGAGCCGAACCAGAGGATCTGATAGCCCGCCAGACGAAGGAGATAGGCGAGCGTCCCGCCCTCGACGTCGTTGTCCATGCGCCGCGGGCCGCGGAAGTCGCGCGGCACGACGCGCCCGTCGTAGTAGTGCTTGCCGTTCAGCGCGGAATGAAGGCTCGGGACGACCTTGACCGAGAGCGAGCCGAAATCGTAGTCCTCGCCGCCGCGCACGGTGAGCAGCTGGGGCTCCGGCACTCTCCCGGCGCGGGCGAGGGTCGTCGTGCTCTCGGTGCCGACGACCGTCGCGCCGGTCTTCCGTGCGATGTACGGCATGTCGAGCGAGTGATTGAAGTGGGAGTGCGAGATCAGGATGAAATCCGCCCGCGTGATGCGTGCGTCGACGGCGGCCGTGTCGGAAACCAAGTCGTCGTCGGGCCCGAACACACGGCGCGTGTCGCCCGGCAGCTCGGGCGTGTCGAGGAGACCGAACCGCGCTCGGTACCGCAAGCGGGAGAGATAAGGGTCCAGCAGGATGACTCGCTGACCGTCCGTGATCTCCCAGCCAGCGGCACCGAGATGGGTCAGTCGCAACCGTGCGGGGCCGCGCGTGCGTCCGCGAGCGCCCTTCGGGCCACGAGCGCCCCTCGTCGCTCGAGCGCGGGCGATGGCGATCGCCTCAGCAGCCGCCCGAGGGGCCCGACTTCCGCGGCTCGATCAGCTCGACCCTGACGTCGTCGGGCGCCCACATGAACGCGATCCGTGGGCCGTCGGGGATCTGGATCGGCCCCTCCAGCAGGCGGGCGCCGAAGCCCTCCAGCCGCTTGATGTCGGTCTCGAGGTGCGTCGAGTCGAATCCGAAGTGCTCGAGCCCGTGGTGGGCGCTCGCGTCGCCCGGGCCCAGGCGCTCACCCGTGCGCGCCCCCGAGATGTTCACGCCCATGCCGCCGTCCTCGCTCTGGCAGCGGATGAAGCGATCGCCGAAAACGCGGGTCTCCTCGCTCATGATCTTGAAGTTGAAGGCCTTCACGTACCACTCCGCCGTCTTCCGCGGGTCGGGCGCCTGCGGAACGCCATGGTCGTCTCCTCCGTCGTTGGGCTCACTCCCTCTGGAATGTCTGCCAGGACCTCTGTATATACACCTAATCGTGAGGTGCGACGATGGGCCGACTGGATGGACGGACGGTGCTCATCACGGGTGCGGCGCGCGGCATCGGTGCGGCGTGCGCGCGCCGGCTCGCCGCCGACGGTGCCAGGCTGGTGCTGGCCGACCTCGACCCCGGCGTCGAGAAGGTGGCCGCCGAGCTCGAGCAGCTGGCGGTGCGGGCCGACGTCACGCGACGCCAGGACATCGAGCGTATGGTCGACGAGCCCTACCGGCGCTGGGGCCGGCTCGACGTGCTGTTCAACAACGCCGGCGTCATCCGTCTGCAGCCCATGCTCGACGTGACGGAAGAGGAATGGGACCGCGTGATGACCGTCAATTTGCGCGCGGTGTTTTTCGTCCTGCAGGCCGTGAGCCGGCGGATGCTGCAGCAGGGACTCATGCCCGGCTCGGAGCTCCGCGGCAAGCTCATTCAGACCGCGTCGATCGCGTCGTATCGCGGCGGCAATCACCTGCTGACGCCCTACTCGGCCTCGAAGGCCGGCGTGGTGAGCCTCACGCGCTCGGCGGCCCAGGCGCTCGCCGGCGAGCGCATCACGTCGAACTGCGTATGCCCGGGCGCGGTCGAGACGGCCATGTGGGAGCAGATCGACCAGGAATGGGGCGCCCTCGAGGGGCTGGGCGCCGGCGAGGCATGGAAGCGGAGAATTCGTGGCATCCCGCTCGGGCGTCCGGAGCGCCCCGAGGACGTCGCCAACGTCGTGGCGTTTCTGGCCGGCCCCGACTCCGACTACATGACCGGCCAGGCGCTCAACGTCGACGGCGGGCTGGTGATGGGCAACTGAGCATGGCGCCGCCGGCTGGCCGGCGGCTCAGTGCATGACGAGGCCGCCGTCGACGCTCAGCGCCTGGCCCGTCACGTAGCCCGACTTGCTCGACGCCAGAAAGCCGATCACGTTCGCGACGTCTTCGGGACGCTCCATCCGCCCGAGCGGCACGGCGCTGGCGCGCTGGCGGGTGAACTCCTCGGGCGTGATGCCCATCAGCGCGCCCTGCTCGCGCGCCACGTTCCTCCACATGTCGGTCTCCACGAAGCCCGGGCAGACGCAGTTCACCCGGATCCCGTCGGCCGCGTGGGCCAGGGCGAGGCTCTTCGTCATGCTGACGACGGCGGCCTTGCTCACGTTGTAGGGAAGGTTGTTGCGGCTGCCGATCTTGCCCGCCATGGACGCGAGGCTGACGATCGCGCCGCGTTTCTGCACGATCATCGTCGGCAGCACCGCCTGGCTGGCGAAGAACACCGCCTTGGCGTTGACGTTCATGATCGCGTCCCAGTGCTCCTCGGTGACGTCCAGCGGGAGCGCGGCGCGATAGATCCCGGCGTTGTTCACGAGGACGTCGATCCGCCCGAACTCGGCGCGGGCGCGCTCCGCCATCGCCGCGAGATCGGCGCGCGACGTGACGTCGGTCCGTACGACGCTCACGCGTCGCCCCAGGCCCTTCACCTCCGCGGCCGTTCGCTCGGCCCCGTCACGGTCCAGCTCGGCGACGACGATGTCCGCGCCCATCCTGGCCAGCTCGAGCGCGGTGGCGCGTCCGATGCCCCGGCCCGCGCCGGTGACGATTGCGACCTGTCCGGCGAGCTCCATGACTGTTCTCCCTTCGAGTGGCCGTGCCGAGCCGCGAGTCTTGCTTCGCGAGGGCGTCAGGTCTTGGCGGGCTCGATCACACCGGCGGCATGCAGCGCGGCGAGCTCGTCCTTGGCGAGGCCCAGCAGCTCGGCCAGCACGCGGTCGGTGTCCTGGCCGAGGAGCGGCGCCGGGCGCGCGATGGTCGCCGGCTCGGCGCCGTGCAGGCGAATCGGCGAGACCGGCACCTTGGTCTTGCCGCGGCGAGGGTGCTCGATCTCCTTCCAGACGCCCCGCGCGCGCAGGTGCGGGTCGTCGACCACCTCGGCGGCCGTGCGCACCGGCGCGCAGGGGACGTGGGCCTCGGTCAGGATCGCCATCACGTCGTTCTTCGTACGCTGGCGCGTCCAGGCGGTGACTATCGCGTCGATCTGGTCGACGCGGGCCGCGCGCCCCGGCGTCGTCGCGTAGTCGGGGTGGGTCAGCAGGTCCTCGCGCCCGAGCACCTTGGTGATGCTCTCCCAGTGACGATCCGATGCCGTGAAGATCGCGATGTAGCCGTCGCGGGTCTCGTAGACATTGTAGGGCGCCATCGCGAGCGCCGGATGGCGGTTGCCGGTGCGCGGCGGCACCGACGTGTCACCGTCCATGAAGACGCCGAGCGCGCTGGCGAGCGCGATGATCGCCGCGTCGAGCATCGCGACTTCCACGAATTGTCCCCGCCCCGTGCGCTCGCGCTGCACGAGCGCACCCAGGATGCCAGCGAAGAGGTGGGCGCCGCCCAGAAAGTCGCACACCGCGGGCCCGGCCTTCACCGGCGGCCGGTCGGGGAAGCCGGTCGCGTTCATGATGCCGCTCATCGCCTGGATGGTCAGGTCCATCGCCGGCAGATCGCGGTACGGCCCGGAGAGGCCGAATCCCGTGCCGCTCCCGTAGACGAGCCGTGGGTTCTCCTTCTGCAGGACTTCCCAGCCGAGGCCGAGACGATTCATCACGCCGGCGGCGAAGTTCTCGACGAGGACGTCGGCCGTGCGCGCCAGGCGAAGGAACAGCGCCTTGCCGTCGGGGTGCTTGAGATCGAGGACCACCGACTCCTTGTTGGAGTTCAGCATCACGAGCGGGTAGGGCTCGACCTGGCGCTTGCGGCGACGCACGATGTCGCCTTCCGGCGCCTCGATCTTGAGCACGCGGGCGCCCATGAAGCCCAGCAGGAGGCCGCAGTACGGGCCGTTGTAGATCTGACCGAGGTCGAGGACGAGCATGCCTTCGAGCGGGCGACGGACCGTGGTGGTCATGGCTCCGGGGGGCGCCGGGTTACGCTTTCGCTGGCGTGATCATGGTCTTCACGCCGTGGCCGGCGGCGGCGTGGGCGAAGGCCTCACCGATCTGTTCCAGCGGGAATCGGGCCGTGACGAGGCGCTTGAGACCGAGCTTGGGCATCAGCGTGAGCGCGCGGCGATACGCGGTGCCGCGGCCGAAGGCGCCGCCGATCCTGATCTCGCGGAAATGCACGTCCCAGAGGTCGAGCGCCAACCGGCTTCCCTTGGGATTGACGCCGACGAGCTGGAAGAATCCCGTGGGCTTGGTCATGCCGACCGCCTCGGCGACCAGCTCGGGCTTGCCGACCGCCTCGCAGACGACGTCGGCTCCGCGCCCGCCCGTGAGCTCCATCACCTTGTCTCTCAAATTCTCGTGAACGGGATCGATGACCATGCTGGCGCCGAGATGCCGTGCGATCTGGCGTCGCTCCTCGATCGGATCCGAGAGGATCAGCCGCCTGGCGCCGCGGCGGCGGGCCAGCACCATCGTGACGAGCCCCATGATGCCTCCGCCGATGACGAGCACCGTCGCGCCACGCGGCATCCGAAACGTCTCGAGGCCCGCCAGACAACAGGCGGCGGGCTCGGTCATCGCCGCGGTGACCGGATCGAGCCCGCGCGGCAGGGGGTGGACATTGCGCGCGGGCAACGCGACGCGCTCGGCAAAGCCGCCGACGCGCACGCACTGCGGACACTGGCTCACGCGACCGGCCTCACACTCCGCGCACTTGCCGCAGCCGTAGGAAGGCTCGCAGCCGACCAGGCGCCCGACGAGGCTCCGGCTCACCCCACGGCCCACCGCGCGGACGACGCCGGTGTACTCGTGGCCGAGCACGAGCGGCGGCTTCCAGGGAAAAAGCCCCTGCGTCGCATGCACGTCGGTGCCACAGATGCCGGCGGCGTGGACGGCGACCACGACTTGGCCCGGCCCGGCGACGGGCTCGGGCGCGTCGTCGAGGGTGAATCGGCTCTCGCCTTGCCAGGTCGCGACTCTCACGTCGGTAAGTCTCCCTTCGTCCTCCGGTGAGGCTACCACAGTTGATCGTCGCGCCTCGGGCCTGGGGCCCCGCTCCCAGGCGGCCCTGCGGCTCGCACTACGGCCCCGCGACGGCGTGCAGCGGGCACGACACGGCGGCGAATGACATACAATCCGGCCAATCTTTCCAATCCGTGGCGCGCGCCGCAGGCCGTCGCGGGGCTGGGGCCCCGCCGGCCGAGGGGCGACTCTAATCCAAGGAGGTCGATCATGGCCGTGAGCGAGATGTACGAGAAGGGCAAAGAGCTGCGTCGCCAGCTTCTCGGCGACGCGTACGTGGAGCGCGTCAACCAGACCGCGTACGCCGATCCAATCATGAAGAAGTTCATCGACCTGGCGACCGAGACGGTCTTCGGCGCGCTGTGGACGCGTGCGGGGCTGGACCTCAAGACGCGGACACTGATCTGCGTCGTCTCGGACGCCGCGACCGCGCGCACGCCGGAGCTCGCCATCCATCTCCGCATGGCGCGCCGCCAGGGATGGAGCGAAGACGAGCTGATCGAGGTGCTCTTGCACCTCTCCGGTTACGTCGGCGTACCGCTGATCCGCGAAGCGATGCTCACGGCGAAAGAAGTGTTCACCGAGATGAGGAAGGAGCGTTGACGGCGCTCAGGCGCTGAGACGGCGGAACGCCAGCCACAAGGCGAGCGCCAGCGCGAGCTGGAAGAGATCGTGAGCCGTGGGCTCGGGGACCGGGTCTCCTGCGGGCGCGCCACCGGGGATCAGCGTGAACGCGTCCATACTGGTCGCCGGCAGACCGGGCGTCTGCGCGCCGCCGGCGCCCCCGCCACGACCGCCTGCTCCACCTCCGCCTCCACCCGGCGAAAAAGCCGAGGGCCAGCTGGTGTTGGACAGGCCGGGGTCGTTCTGTGAGAACGAGCTGAGCGGCATGTCGGCCGTCATGGGTCCGGTCGGGTCCGCGCCTGCAGAGCTCGAATCCGCTAGCTGGACCGGCGACACCTCGCCCGGCATCGGCAATGCGGTTCGGCTGATTCCACCGCCGGGAGCGGCACCGTCCAACTTGATGCTCAGCGCGTGGTCCAGCGGCGAGACCGCCGCGTAATGGGTCTCGGCGCCCGACGCGATCGAAGGCTCCGGGTTCGATGGTTCCTGGATCGACGCTTCCTGGATGCTCGGGCTGGGTTGGAGTTTCCGGAACTCTTCCCGCGAGCGTCCGGCGCCGCGACGTCACTGGTGGTTGGGCTCGAGCTGCCAACGCCGGCGAAGAACAGCGCGCACAGGGCTACGGCGACCAGTGACCAGCCCGAAACCCGTACCGCCGTCGCGCGCTTCTTCAACGTCGCCTCTGGCCGCCGCCCCCTCAGGTGTCCGAATAGTTTCCAGTTGCTTGCAGATACACCTCGGGCGACGGGGACTGTGCAAGCGACGTACCGGCTCGCACGGCGTCCGAACGTGCCGAGGGAACCACGCGAAAGAAAACTGCGATCGCAGCGTCGCGTTCGACGAGCACGAATCCCGCGGCGGCGTGCACCCGAAAAACCGTCAAGGTTTCCGACGCTACCAGCCCGACCCTCGAGGGGGGATTCCCCTGGCGTGCTATCGTCGCCCAGGAGGTTTCTCCATGTCCGTCGTCCTGGTCACCGGTAGCAGCAGCGGCATCGGTCTCGCGACCGTGGTTCACTTCGCGCGCCTGGGCCACGACGTCTATGCCGGCGTGCGAAGTCCCTCCACCGCGACCGAGCTCGACCAGGCGATCGAGACGGAAAAGCTCCCGATCCGGCGGGTCGCGATCGACGTCAACGACGACGCATCGGTGGCCGAGGCGAGCGCAATGAAACAATGCTAGACGTCGTCGTCGTCGGGGCCGGCGCGGCGGGGCTCACCGCGGCCCGCGCGCTCGCAGGGGCCGATCTCGCAGTGCGCGTGCTCGAGGCGCGCGGCCGCGTCGGTGGACGGGCGTGGACGGATCGCGAGACCTTCGGCCTGCCGATCGATCGGGGGTGCGCGTGGCTCCATTCGGCCGAGCGCAACCCGTGGACTGCGTACGCGCGCGAGCACCGGTTCACCGTGCTCGAACGCCCGCCCGACTGGGGACAGCGCATCGGCCGCGAGCCGCTGAGCGCGGAGCGGCGCGCGCGCTGGGATGGCGACTGGAACCGAGCGGTCGACGCGATCGCGGCGGCCGCCGCGTCCGGGCGCGACGTCCCGGCGTCGACGGTTCTGCCCGCCGACCTCGAGTTCCGGCCGCTCTTCGACGCCATCATGAGCTGGTGGTGCGGCGTCGACACGCCGGAGCTCTCGACCGTCGACTACACGGCCAGCGACGAATCCGAGATCAACTGGGCCGTCGCCGAGGGCCTCGGCACGGTCGTGGCCAGCGCGGCCCGCGGGCTCGACATCACTCTCGGGTGCCCCGTCACGGCGATCGACTGGGACGCCGATCGCGTGCGCGTGGCGACCGCACAGGGCTCGATCGAGTGTCGGGCCGTCGTCGTCACCGTTCCGACGACGCTGCTCGCGCGTGACGAGCCCGGGTTCGTGCCAGCGCTGCCGCCGGAGTACGGCGAGGCGTTCGCGGGCCTGACCCTCGGCGTGGCCAACAAGGTATTCCTCGAGCTCGAGCCCGGCGCGATGCCGTTCGAAGGCACGACCAATTTCATCGCGAGCGACCGCACCGCGCGCACCACGAGCTTCTCGGTGCGCCCGGCGGGACAGGAGGTCTTGCTCGCCTACTTCGGCGGCACCTACGCGCGCGAGCTCGAGCGCGACGGGGCGCTGGTGACGGCGGCCCACGACGAGCTCGTGGGGCTCTTCGGAGCCGACCTCGGGCGTCGCATCCGGCGAAGTACGGCGACGGCGTGGAGCAGCGATCCCTGGGCGAGGGGATCGTATTCCGCCGCCCGACCCGGATTCGCCCACTGTCGGTCGGTGCTCGCGCATCCGGTCGCGGGTCGCATCTTCTTCGCGGGTGAAGCCTGCGTGATCGACACGTACGGCGCGATTCACGGGGCCTGGGCGTCGGGAGCCGAATCGGCTCGGCGGGTCGTCGCGACACTGACTAAGCGCATTCGCTCGGACGCGGCGTGAGGCACATTCGCCCGGACGCCGCGCGTGCTGCAGGTTGGCGATGGTCCGAGATTGGTGCTAAGAAGGGGTCACCGGGCTGAGACGTTCTTCACGGGAGGATCGGCATGAGCACCAGTGACAGGATCACGGTTCTGAACCCGATGGGCTTCGCGCCGAAAGTGCTCGAGAAGCCACTGGCGCCGCGCCTCTCCACGCTCGATGGCAAGACCGTCTACCTGGTCGACTGCCGGTTCGACGACTCGGACGTCTTCCTCAAGCAGATGCAGGCATGGTTCGCCGAGCACCTGCCGGGCGTGCGCACCGTCTTCAAGCCGATCTCGAGCGTGTATCTCCTCGACGACCCGACGACCTGGGAGGAGATCAAGGCGAAGGGGCACGCCGCCATCGTGGGCGTCGGCCACTGAAGCACCTGCGCGCCGGCGGTCGCCGCGCACGCGATGACGATCGAAGCCAAGTACGGGGTTCCCACCGTCGCCATGCACACCGACAAGTTCGATCGGGTGGTCCGGTCGGTAGCCGCCGTGAACGGCATGGCCGAGCTCCGGCAGGTGTTCGTCCCGCAGCCGGTCATGGGCAAGTCCGCGCGCGAGCTGCGCGCCTACGTCGACGGGAAGGACCCGCTCACCGGACGTCCGGTCATGCAAGAGGTCATCGAAGGGCTCACCACGCCGCTCGACGGCCAGGGCGTCGGGACGATCGAGTACGACCGGTCTACGCCGCGGCTCGTGGAGGCGGACACCGAGGAGAACCTTCACCGGCTGTTCATGGAGAACCGATGGACGGACTACCTGCCGATCGTGCTGCCAACGGAAGAGCGCGTGGCGGCCATGCTGGCGGCGACGCGCCGCAAGCCCGACGAAGTCGTCGGACGCATGCGGCCGACGCACTTCCGCGAAGCCTGGGAGTACACCGTCGAGAAGGTCGCGGTGAATGCGGTGATGGCCGGGGCGCGGCCTGAGTACTTTCCGGTCGTCCTGGCCCTTGCGGCGACCGGCGTGAGCGCGCGCGGCAGCACGACCAGCTCCATGGCGGCCATGGCCGTGGTCAACGGTCCGATCCGCAACGAGATCAAGATGAACGCGGGGACCGGAGCGCTGGCGCCCTACAACCACGCCAACGCGACGATCGGCCGCGCCTACGGCCTGCTCTCGCAGAATCTCCAGGGCGGCTCGGTGCCCGGACTCACCTACATGGGCTCGCAGGGCAACAACTACGCCTACAACAGCATCACCTTCCCAGAGAACGAGGAGCGGAGCCCCTGGGAGCCCTTCCACGTTCAGCACGGCTTCCGTCCGACGGACAGCACGGTGAGCGTCTTCGGCGGGTGCCGCGCCACCGCCTACACACTGGGGCTGCGCGAGAAGCACTGGCGCGAGCACGTCCGCAACATGCTGCGCGGCATGGACCCGCACATCCCGCCGGTCTTCGTGCTCGATCCCATCACCGCGCGCCAGTTCATCGACCGGGGTGGGTTCACCAAGAAGGACGCGCTCATCGACTGGGTCTACGAGAACGCGCGGATGACGGCCGGCGAGTTCTGGGACTACCAGCTCGTCCAGAACTATCTCTACCCTCGCGCCACGTTCGGCGAAGAGCCGTGGGCGTCGAAGCTCAAGGCCGCGCCCGATGAGATGATCCAGATGTACAAGCGCGAGGACATCCACGTCGTGGTCGTCGGCGGTGAGACCAACGGCTACTGGCGCATCATGGGCGCGTCGTACGCGAAGACCGTCTCGGTGGACGACTGGCGATAGGGCGGGTGAGAAGCACGGGCGCGCCACCGTCCGCCGGGGCGTCATGAAGCTCACTCGGCGGACGGTGCTGACCCTGGCCGGGCTGGCGGCGCTCGGCATCACGATCCCCGCGTGCCGCCAGATGCTCCGGCAGATGCTGTTCTCTCCAGAAGCCACGCCGGCGTCGGCCCCGCCGCCGGTCGCGAATCCGTTCCGCGCGGGCGACAAGAGTCTCGTGGCGATCGTGCACGGCGACGACGTGCCGGCCATGGTGCGTCGCGCGGTGGAGCTGATCGGTGGGATCGACCGGCTCGGCCTCCGCGGCCGGAGGACCCTCGTGAAGCCCAACGTCGTCTCGGGGAGCCCGCCGCCCACCACCACAGACCCTCGCGTCGTCCGAGCGGTCGCGGAGCTCGCCAGAGCGGCCGGCGCCAGACCGATCGCGGTCGGTGACATGTCGGCGGTGTTGTCGCTCCCGAGCCGTCCGAACCTCGAGCAGACCGGCATCGCTCGCGTCGCAACCGAGGTCGGCGCGACGCTGCTTGCCTTCGACGAGGGCGAGTGGGTGGAAGTGCGCCAGCCTGCCGCTGAGCACGCGACGACCGTGTACGTGGCGAAGGCCGTCCACGAGGCCGAGTGCCTGATCAGCGTGCCGATCATCAAGACGCACCGGAACGCCAGCTTCAGCTGCGCGCTGAAGAATACCGTCGGGTGCGTCCACGGGAAGAACAAGCCCTGGGCCTATGGCGGCGCCGCCTGGGAGCCCGTGGTGGCCGAGCTCAACCTGGCCGTGCGTCCGCACCTCTTCGTGGTGGACGGTCTTCAGAGCATGGTGTCGGGCGGCCCGTGGTCGGGCGAGAGCGTCCGGACCAACGTGGTCCTGGCCAGCGGCGACCCCGTCGCCACAGACGCGGTCGCGCTCGGTCTCCTCAAGGCCGCCGGACGCTCGGAGCTCGTGACCGGCAAGGGCGTCTGGGAGCAGCGCCAGATCCAGCGCGCCGTCGCGTTGGGCCTTGGCGCGCGGGGGCCGGGGGACGTGGCGCTCCTCGACGACGACCTCGTGGACCGCGATCGCGGATTTCGCACGCTCGTCGACAGCATCCGACGATCGGTCGGGCTCCAGACCTAGGGCTTCTCCGATCGCCGGCCGCTATCCGTCGGGCCCGGTAGGTTCCTTGGTGTCCGCTCAAGGACCATCTATGGTGGTCATATGACCACACACCATCACCCCCACGATCGTAAGTGGCACGCTGTCGTGCGGCTGGTGTTGTTCTCGAGCCTGCTCGTGGCCGGGCCCTTGGCCGGGCACGCCGTGAGCCAGGTGGCGTTCCCGACCCCGCCGCCCGCGGGCAGCTTCGTGCTCGACGAGGCGAAGCTCATCACCACGGCACATCGTCAGGAGATCGATCGGATCGCGACCGCGCTCAACCGCGACCGCGGATATCCCGTGACCGTGGTGACCATCCGCTCGCTCGGTTCGCAACGCGCGGCAGGCTATGCGATCGAGCGGTACGCGTCCGAGATGCTGAAGGCGTGGAACCTCGACGCGGACCAACGCGGCTACGGGCTCTTACTGCTCGTCGCGGCCGACGATCGTCTGGCGCGCATCGAGCTCGGCTCCGCGTGGGGCGGCGCCCACGACGGCCGTGTCCGAGAGGTCATGGACCGTCTGATCCTTCCGGCGTTTCGACGCGGCGATCTGTCCCAGGGGATCGTGGACGGAGTGCACGGGTTCGACGCGATGGGCCGCGGGCTCGCCCTGCCCACGACCCCCCAGCCGTGGTGGCTGATCCCGACGATCGCCGCCGGCGCCCTGGTCCTCGTCGGCGCCATCATCGCGTTCGGTCGCAGCGGACGCCGCGGTCTGGCGTGGGCGGCTGCCGCGTTCGTCGGCGGCATTCTCCTGTCGCAGGTGATCGCGTGGGCCCGCGGCGGCGGCGACTCCGGGGATGCCGGCGGCGAGACGCCGGAGGACAGCGGCGTCACCGGCAAGTGGTAGCCGCTCTCAAATTTTCAGCAGCCGCTCCAGGTTGCGCCAGAGGATGGCTTCCTTCTCGTCCTGGGTGAGCGTCGTCAGGCTGAGGATCCAGGACACGGGCCAGTCGAGCGCCATGTCGTAGGGCCAGTCGGTGCCGAACACCACGCGGTCGGCGCCCACGGTGTCGATCAGGAAACGCAGCGCCGACTCGGTGTAGACGATGCAGTCGTAGTAGAAGCGCCGGAGATAGGCGCTCGGGGGCTGGCTGATGTTGGCGCGTGCTTCCCGGCGAACTTGCCAGCCCCGGTCCATGCGTCCGATCCCGTAACAGGTGTAGCCCCCGCCGTGGCCGAGGACGATCTTGAGGTCGGGGCACTCGTCCATGACGCCGCCCGAGACCAGCGTCGCGAAGGTCACCGCGCGGTCCACCAGATTGCCGACGGTGTTCGGCAGGTGGTAGCGCTTGGTCCGCGGGCTCACCAGCGTCTCGCCGCCCTGGTGGAAGAAGATCAGAGCGCCCAGCTCCTCGGCCGCCTTCCAGAAGGGCCGGAACTCCGCCTCGTCGAGCGTCCGGCCGTTGACGTGATCGTTGATCTCGGCGCCCTTGAGGCCGAGCTGGGTCATGCAGCGCTCGAGCTCCGCGATCGACGTCTTCACGTCCTGCATCGGGAGCGTGCCGAGCCCGGCGAAGCGCGTGGGCCAGGCCCGCGTCATCGCGCCGATCTCGTCGTTGGTGGCGCGCGCCGTGGCCGCCGCGATCTGCGTGTCGAGCTGATAGTTGTAGAAACCGACGTAGGGCGACACCACGTGCACGTCGACGCCGAGCGAGTCCATGTCGGCGAGACGTTCTTCGGGCGTCCACTTGGCGCGTGGGGGGAGGACCTGCCGCCGGCCGCCGATGACGGCGATCTCCTGTCCACGCTCGTCCTTCTCACGCTTGAGCGTGTGCCAGTCGCCGCCCTTCTCGGTGGCCTGCCAGAAGCATTGCGGAGTCAAGTGGGCATGAACGTCGATGCTGCGCATGGATCCCTCCTGTCCCTGCTATCCTTCCCCCGTGTCCGTCCGCGTCGCGGCGATCGGGGTCAGTCACTGGCACTCGCTCTACGACTCCGCCTATCTACGCCATCTGATCGGCATGCCCGACGTGCAGCTCGTCGGGCTTCAAGATTCGAGCGCGGCGATCGCCGCCAAGCGGGCCGCCGAGCTCGGCGAGCCGCCGATCTTCACCGATTACCCGCGGATGCTGAGCGAGACGCGACCCGATTTCGTGATCGCGCTCGGACGACACAGTATCATGGCGGAGACCGCTCTCCATTTGCTCGATCACGGCTACCCGTTCCTGATGGAAAAGCCGATGGGTGTCAACGCCGCGGAGGTGGGTCGTGTCGCCGACCGGGCGGCCGCGAAGAACGCGTTCGTCGCCGTGCCGCTCATCCAGCGCTATCAGCCGTTCACCGCGCGCGCCCGCGCGCTGCTGGCCGAAGCCAGGTTCGGCCCCGTGTCGCACGTCTACTTCCGCCTGAACCGGCCTACGTCCGCGCGATATCTCGCCTGGGACGCCACATGGATGCTCGATCCGAAGGACGCCGCCGGCGGCTGCCTTCGCAATCTGGGCCCCCACGGCCTCGACCTCTTTCTGTTCCTCACCGGCGAGGAAGCGGAAGTCACCGGGGCGCAGCTCAGCGCGCGTGCCCTCGGCCCGGCTGTGGAGGACTATGCCTCCGTCCTGGTGCGCTCCGCCGGCGGCATTCTGGGAACGATCGAGGTCGGCAACACGTTTCCGCGCGCCGGCACGGACGGCGAATGGAAGATCGCCTGGCGCGACGCGCTCCTGGTGCTCAAGGACGGCACGCTTCGGCTGACGACGCCGAGCGGTGAGGAGACCACGGCGGGCGAGCCGGCGGAGCCGCTCGCGCTGACGGCCCTGCGCGATGTGCTCGACCACTGGCGTCGCGGCGCGCCGCCACCCGCCAGCGTCCACGACTGCCTGCGGGCGGTACGCCTCATCGACCAGGCGTACGCGCTCGCGGGCCGCCGCGATGGGTGACGTGCGAGTGCGATTCGTGCGGCCGACACCGCGGCGTGCCCTGGCGAGCGGTCTCGCCAGCGGCACGCCGCGTGAGACGACGCGGGCGCCGGTGCTGGTGGCGGGGCTACTTCTTGGCCGCGAGCCCGAGCCGCTGCTCGAGGACGAGCCGCATCTCTTGCGCGGCCGCGCGCCAGAGCGGGCCGCCGGGGGCGACGTACGCGTCCCCGACCTGCTTGCGCATCTCGTTCATCGCCGCGTCCGCCTGGTCCTTTGGCGCGACGTCGACCGTCTTGGCGCGGATCTGGGCCGCCTTGCCCGTCGCCGCATGCGAGCGCTCGAGCCAGCGACCGATCTCGTTCCAGTCCTTGTCGAAGAACACGATGACCGGAATGGACTGATAGCCGTTGTTCAGGAAGGTGTCCCGCAGGTCGGCTTCCTTGTCGCGGAAGAAGACCCGCAGGTCGCAGCCCTGCATCGCCTCGCAGATGTGCGCGATCAGCGGTGAGTTGCGATGGACGTCGCCGCACCAGTTCTCGGCCAGCATCATCGCGTACTTGACCTGGTTGATGCCGCTGAAGAACTTCCGCTCGTCGTCGGTCAGCGCCGACTTCGCGTAGTAGTCCTCAGTGCGGGCCCGGGTGTCGCCCATCTGGGCCATGTAGTCCTTCCAGGTCAGGCCTTTGGAGAAGCGCTGAGCGTCGAGCGGGATCTTCAACTGGGCCATCGGGTCTCTCCTTTGTTGGTGTTCGAACTACGGGCCCTTGTTATACACCAAACCAGGCGGCGAGGACAGCGATGCCCGGGCACCGACAGCGCACCCGACATGTCCAGCACGGATGAAAACGGCGAGTGTGGGGGACGCCTTCTTCGGGGAGAGACCCACGGGGAGGACCCGCGCTCCCCGTGGGCGTTGCGACGTTGATCCGTTACGGCAGGCGGACGGTCGTGTTGTCACCGATCGCGGAAATCACGAAGGTGCCGGACGCCGTGTCACTGGCGAACGCATATGGGCTCGTCCAGCCAGCCGGGGGATTGGGAATCTGCGCCATGAACGGACCGGCCGACTGGCTGAGGGAGTTGACGGCGACGGTTGTGAGCGCGGCGAGGCCTGCGCTGCCGCTGGCCGGCACGACGCCCATGTGGGCGGCGTAGATGGAGATCGCCGAGGCGAGCGCGCGCGCGTCGGCCTGGGCCTTGGCGATCCGCGCCCGCGCCTGAACGTTGGCGTAGAGCGGGATGGCGATGGCCGCCAGGATGCCGATGATTGCGACGACGATCATCAGCTCGATCAGAGTGAAGCCGCGCTGGTTTCCGAAATTCAGATGTCGTTTGTTCCAAAACCGAATCATACAGTTCTCCCTTGTCGTTTAGGTTCCTTCCAGATTGCAGTCACGTGCACCCGCCTCGAGGGGCGGGGGCGTTCCTAGGCGCCGGGCGGGAGCGAAGACGGAGGAGCGCGGGGCTCCGAGAGGCGGAGCGTGACGAGAGCAAGGGAGCATGCTTCCAGCGAGACGAGGCCAGCGTGGCAGGCTTCGCCCGCCTGAGGTGCCCGCGGAGCAGTCGTGTCGTCGATGAAAACGAGACGGTTGAAAATTTCATCGCCCTCGGGCTTCTCGTCGTTTTCGATCCGCACGATGCCGGTCGAGTCGAAGTCGAGCTCGGCCAGCCGGCGCTGCGAGAACGTGAGGAGCACGAGGACGACGAACAGGATTGCGAACGGCATCTGCTGGCGGCGGGACAGCGTATTCACGTTAGTCGAATTGGCGTGCAGGTTCTCTGCCATCGCATCGGCCCTTCCATTTCAATGGCTTAGTCGCACTGTATTTCCGGATGGTGACCCGCACGGGCCGGGGGCTGACGAGATTGGTCACCAGCACGGGGCTTGGGGTCCCGGAGCGATGAGACCGCAACTGGAACTTGTGGTAGGTGTTTCCCTGCATCAAGCCCCGCGTGATCTTGCGGGTCACGCGGTTGCAGATCGCGGCAGATCGCTGTGGCGCTAGCAGCGTCATCGCGGTTCGGCGCGATGGGTTCGCCTCAACGCGTCCCACACCGCACCCTGGACGGCATGCCACGGTGTGCGCTCCCGGCCCGTCCCGGTGGCGCTGGTGGGCGATTACTCCATTCCGCTGGTGTGGTGGCTCACTTCCCCTTCGGCCCGTGCGGGTCCACCGTGTCGGGGAGGCAGTCAAAAGCTACCGGGATGTCTGGCAATGTCTTTCCGCCAAGCACGCTCTTCTCTTCTTCCTTCAGCTGTCGAAGAAACTCGGCGGTCCTTGATGTCTGCGCTCGCGCCTTCGCCTCACCTCCGTCGCGCGTCTCGTAGGCGGCCATCACCCGCCAGTCTTGGGTGGATCGCCACCACAGCACCCACGCGCGGGCTGTCGGTCGTTGCGGGTCGATCGTCGCGTTGCATGACTCAACCGTCTCGTGGGTGAACAAGGGAATGTGGAACCTTCCTTCCCCTTTTACGACCCACACCACCCAAGAGGACGCGCCGTGAGCAATCGCAGCCGAGGTGAGCATACAGAGCGCGACGAGCAGTGAGGCCATTCGCGCAGCGCGCGCATCATTGCTTGCCCTCCTCGGCGGTCGCTCGCCTCACGCTGACGCGCTCATGCGCGCCCCAGGTCCAGACCTCGGAGACGGTGGGCGCGTCGACCCACCGGACGCGAACGTGCGCGTTCTTGCCGCCGGCTGACATGTACGGCCGGCCGATGACTTCCCATTCGCCGGTCTCGTCTGCGAGTCGGTCGCCGACCTGAAGTTCCATCGGCAGGATGTGGTGCAGACTGGGCTTCTTCTCGGGCCGCGGTTTCACTCGGGCTTCCGGAGACGCCGTAGAAGCCGGAAAATGCCGACAGTGAGAGCTGCGAGGATGGCGCCCGAAAGCACGACGTATAGGTCAAGTTCCAGGACCACGTCGACAATGAACGCGCCTAGTATCAGCCCGACCCCGCCGAGCAGCAGGTAAGCCCACCAATCTGTGAGGCGCCGAACGAGCGACTCGCGATTGCGACTCGCCTCTCGCTTGCCGAGTATCCGCATGCGGCACCTCGTTTCCGGAAGCCCAAAGGATCTAAAGTGCCGTCCTATGTAGCACGCGGCGGCGCGCTGTCAATCCGTGAAAAGATTTACAGTTCCTGGAATTCGACTACCACCCGCATAGCGGCCGGGCGCGCAGCATCACCGGTGCCCACGGTCGAGCCGAGTGGCTACTGCTTCGGTGTCACGGTGAATGTCGCGAGCAGCGCGCGAAACTTATCGACCGCTGGCACGTGGTAGGAGGCCCGGAGAGGGTCGCTATCGGGGGTCGCGAGGCAGCGATTGCCGCATGGCCTCGCGAAGCGAGGCGAGCGCAGCTTCGGCCTCTCGCGTCAGCACATCCGCCGTGTCGCCTGGTTCGCGGCTTCGCTTCACGAGGCGTTGGGCCGCCGCGCGTGCTGCAAAGGCTCTCTGGCGCACTTCCGCCGGGAGTATCGTACAGCCGTAAAGATGCGCGCGGATGCTGGCGGTCAGGTCCCGACGACACCGAGGGCAGAGGTGCGTATGGCCGCTGACAAGATCTGAGGCAAGGTCTCGCGGGCCGAATGAGGCGGATTGCTTCCGGGGCTGATGAGATGAACCAAGCCGTAGACAGCGTCCCGCTCGTCGAAGCGGGCAACCGTCTGTATGAACAGAGCCCTTGCCGTCTGCTCGACAGCCGTGCTCGCCTCACGCGCAACCTAGAGCTTCTGGTCCGGAGTCGGAAGCGCCTGGCCGCCACCAATGGCGGCGTCATTTATCCTGCGACTGGCCCAACGTGGAAAACTCTAGCCGCAACGTCTCGCCTTTGGCCTGCACCTTCACCACGCCGACGCCGGGCGCATACCATTTGATTTCCGTGGCCGGGTCAAGACGCGAGCTTTCGTTTATCGCAATCGCGCCGTCGTACTTCCCTGCGGGGACGAGCACGTCCAAATCAGTGCCCACGACCTCATCCGTCTCGTCCACGATCGGGAACAGGTCCTCCTGCTTGAACACGTCGCCCAGTTCTGGGTTCGCGGGCATGAACAGGCCGGGTTTGGGGGCGTTTCCTATCCCAGGCGGGTCGGAGGGGAGCGTCGCGCCGCCCACGAGCCAGCTTCCTTCGTGGCTGACGATGACGCCGTTGGCGTAGATGTTCACGACCTCGCCGAAGTAATAGACGGCGCCGTCATCGGCCTGGGCGAAGTAGTTGAGCGACCTTTCCACCAGCTCGCCGTCTTCATAGGCCTCTTCAACCAGGATGTGGCAAGCGACGTTTTTGCCGTTCAATCTGAACGTCCGGGTTGCGGTGAGATAGTGGTCGATGGCCTTGACCTTCGTCCCGTGATCGCTACCCGCATAGACCTTCAGTCCGTCCGGCTGGAATGGAAAGAATGCGTTATTGATGTTCAACGGATTGCTGAAGGTCGGCGGTCTGCTGGGCACTTCCGCCCGCGCGGTCTTGAGCGAGATTGTCAACCCCGCAACGAGCGTCGCCATGAGAACCAACCACGCAAGCGAATGAAGTCTGCGGGAACGTTTCACATAGTCCTCCTTTCCCCTCCGATGGAACTCGGGCCTAACGCGCATCATCGTCCGCCCTCCCCGCTAGTCCTCAGCGGCTCCCATGAACGCCCCTGCGTCGCGTGCCACGGCGCCCGCTCCCACCCGGTACCTGTCGCGCTCGTTGGCGAGTGCTTCATCCGGCTGTGTAGAAGGTCGCCCGCCAGCCGCTGGTGCACCGAAGATGCCATTGCATCTCTCGCTCTAAGGCGACCGCAGCTAAATATCCGGAACGCTGCGAGTTGGTCTGCGGACACCGTATTCACGAGAGGCCATCGGAGCGTCTACGAGTGTCACGCTGGAGCACGAGGGAGGGGTGAGTGTTCTCATGCTGACATCGCATTTCTGAGAAACGACGCGATGCGGGTCCTGGTCGCGTATCACGGCCGGCCGCGAAGACCAGTACGAACCAGGTAATGGCTCAGCCGGCGTTCTAGAGCATCGGATCGTGCTGCACGACGATCGTATCCGCGCCGCGTCCGTGCGTACGTCGGTTGGATCCAGGGGCGTCACCCACCGCTCGAATGCCACTCCACATTGGCCCGCTACACTGAGCCGTTCCAGGCAGGCTCGGTCGCTTCGCCGGTCGTCAAGTGGCTCCGTTCCGATACAGAGCGAGGGCCGCCCGCGGTACCATGCAGCAGCATCCGTATTCGAATGCGAATAACCGAACCCCTTGACGCTGGAGCGCCGGCTGGCGGTCCCCTATTGACTTGCTACTTGTGAGATAGCAACATGTCCCCTCAGAGATTTGCAGTGCGACTTCGACGAATTCGGGAACGACAAGGGCTGACGCAGGAGGCGCTGGCTCAGAAGTCCGGCGTGAGCCGAGCCTACCTGTCTCGGCTCGAGATGGGGCGCCACGATCCGCCGCTCAGCCGACTCCGAAAGATTGCAAAGGCGCTCCGCGTGAAGGTCTCAGAGCTCGTGGACTGAAGTCGAACAGCGCCCCCGCGCGACTGGCATAGCCGGGGTATGGCCCACACCCTTAGCCGTGAACGGAGATGCTGTGAGCAAACTCACGATAGCACGCCAACAGCCTGAATCCCCGGAACCCGAGAGCGAAGTCCTGCGGCACCGTGTCGAACAGAGCGTGACGCGCATGATCGGCCTCGCCGAGCCGCTCCGAATCATTGGCGACAACTGGGGCACCTACACCGCCGACATCGAGGGCGTCTTCGAGGGGCTGGGGAAGGAGGGGGCCTGATGGCAGAGCACGAGGAGATCACCGAATACCTCAAGGCGGCATTCCCAACCGCCCAGGTCCCCCCACCCAGCGACCATGCAACCACCGTCGCGCCCGTGTTCCCCGTGATCGAGGGGGATGTCGAGCGCCAGCTCGAAATCTGCCGCCCTATCTGGAACGACTTCAAGGAGCACACTGTGTTGCATATGCTGAGAACGAATCGCGTCGCCGAGACGATGCGCGATCAGCCCGACAAGCGGATCGTGCTTAGCCGAGATCGATGCGGTGAGCTGATCGTCGAGATCGAGCCCCTCAGAAAAGCATGATCGGGCTCGCCCCGGCCGGGCGCGTCCGCCCCTGGCAGCGCTCAGGCTGACTGGGCTAACCCCGGGCCACCTCTACTACGTGGCGATCAGCGTCGCGAATTCACGTGGCGTCTGGAGTGCCTGCTCGATCCCGACGAAGGCCCGGGCCCGTCGACCTTGAGCGAAACCGCGCATGAGCGACACGTCGTGGCGGGAGCCGGCCAGGACAGAGAGGGCATTTCGCCTCCCCTATATGTGCAAGGACCCGCGCGCCTTCCGGCAATACTTTGCACCACCTCTCCGTGCGGTTCGGCGGTAAGCCCTTGGGAACGCAGCGAGGAGCCCAGGCCGGCATCGCTGGCACGGATCTTCCTTAATGGTGTCCTTTTCCTCGCCCACCGGAACGACCCTGGAGGCGTCTCATGCGGACGCTGGCCATCCTCGTGCTGCTGCCGCGAGGCGGCGCGTGATCTGGCTCACGCTTGTCCTCGACGTTCCCTCCGCCCTCTTCATCCCGCGCCTCGTCAGCTGGGATCCGGAGACCGGCACGTTCACGCATGTCGACGGGGCAAGGGGATTCGCGAGGTGGGAGGAGGCCGAGGAGGCGGCGAGGCTTCTCCGGAAATTGCTGGTGAAGGATGGCGTGTGATGGGTAGGGCAGCCGCGTTCTCCCTCTCGGCGTGGAGGTGTCCCATGCGGACTAGGCAACCCACCGCAACCACGGCGCAACCTCGCCAGGTCGACGCCAAGTCGACAGTCGGCTAACCCGATGATTGCGCAGCGATTCGCTGAACCGATGAGACCGTAGCTGGAACTTGTGGTAGAAGTCTCGGGGTGCGCCCGGCCTCCCGCCGCTGGCTGATCGTGGCCGCGCTGTTCACGGTCACCTACGGAGTCTCGACCCCGCTCGCCGCCTACGGCGTGTTTCTCCCCGTCTTCGCCGAGACGTTCGGCTGGAGCCGTGGCGCCATCTCGTCGGCGCTGTCGGTGAATCTGCTGCTGGGCGGGCTGGCCGGCTTCGGCATCGGCGCCCTCGCCGATCGTCACGGGCCCCGCGTGATGCTCGTAGTCACGGTGGTCCTGGCCGGCGCGGCCTTCGCGCTCGTCTCCACGGTGGGCGCGCTGTGGCAGCTCTATCTCCTCGTCGGAGTGCTCGGGGGGATCGGCATGTCGAGCTTCTACCTGCTCTCCACCACCACCGTCACGCGCTGGTTCGACGAGCGCCGGGGGCTCGCGCTGGCCCTCGTGCTGGTAGGATTTAACCTCGGCTACATTTCGGCGGGCCCCCTGTCGGCGTGGCTCATCGCCATGGTGGGCTGGCGTGCCGCCTACGCGCTGCTCGGGATCGTCTGCGGGCTGGTCACGATGCTCGCGGCGCTGACCGTGCGTCTGCCAGGCGCCGGTGAGGCGCCCGAGCCCCGCGCGCGGGCTACGCGCGCCGCGACGCCCGCCGCCGGACCCAGCGTGACGCTCGGCGAGGCGCTCGGAGATCCGCGCCAGTGGTGCCTGAACGTCTCGTGGCTCCTGCTCGGTGGCCTCGCGCTGATGATCTCCGTCCACATCGTCCCCTTCGCCCACGATCAGGGGATCAGCCTGGCCGGGGCGTCGCTGGCGCTCACCGCCTACGGCATCGGCGCGGTCAGCGGGCGGATCGCATCCGGCGTCGTTTCCGATCGGATCGGCACCTTCACGACGATTCGGCTCGGTTACGCCCTGCAATTGCTCGCGCTGCTGGCGCTCCTCTGGCTCTCATCGCACGAGGCGTTGCTGGGCTCGCTGGTCGTGCTCGGCGTCGGCTTCGCCGCGGCGGACACGATGCTCGCGAAGGCCGTCCCCGAAGTGTTCGGGACCCGCGCGCTCGGCGCCATCCTGGGCGTGCTCAACCTCGGCTGGCGCTGCGGGGCGGCGGTGGGCCCCGCCGCCGCCGGCTTCCTCTACGACCTGACAGGCTCGTACGTCGTCCCGTTCGGCGCCGCACCGGTCGTGGTGCTGGCGAGCTGGGGCCTGTTCGCGCTAGGCTCGTCGCGCAGGCGGGCCTGAGCGCCCGCGCAGACCGAGACCCACAGAGGACAAGGAGACCTTTCGATGGACTGTTGTGGTCACGAGGGACCGGGTGGCGAAGATGCGCGATTCGAGATCACGAAGGTGGCCGACGGCGTCCACGCGGCGGTGGCGGCACCAGCGTACAAGGTGAATTGCAACACGGCCATCATCGAGAACGACGATGACGTGATGATCGTCGATACGCACTCGAAGCCGTCGGCGGCCCGGGTGATCATCGAGCGGCTGCGCGAGATGACGCGCAAGCCCGTCCGCTACGTCGTCAACACGCACTTCCACTGGGACCACTGGCACGGCAACGAGGTGTATCCGGCGGCCTATCCCGGCGCGGAGATCGTGACCAACCAGATTACGCGCGAAGCGATGCTCATGAAGGGGCTCAAGCGTATCCAGGACCACGTGCGCCAGGTCCCTGGCGAGATCGCGAAGCTCAAGGCCGACATCCAGGCCGCGAATCCGACGCAGCGCGCCAAGCTCGAGGCCGATCTTCGTCTGGCCGAGTCATACCTGGCCGAGGTGCGGGCCCTCAAGCCGGCGCTGCCCACGATCGCCTTCGAGCAGACGATGAAGCTCTACCGGCGCGACCGCGAGATCCATCTACTCCATCTGGGCCGCGCCCACACCGCGGGCGACGTGTTCGTCTATCTCCCGAAGGAGAAGGTCGTCATCACCGGCGACGCGATGATCGGCTGGACGCCATTCATGGGCGACGGCTACCCCGAGGAATGGGCGGCGACGCTCGACCGTCTGGCGCAGCTCGACTTCACCCACATCATCATGGGCCACGGTAACGTGATCGGCCGCGAGTGGCTCGGCACCTTCCGGAGCTACGTCCACGACATGGTCGAGGCCGTCCGCCAGGAGGCGGCGACCGGCGCCACGCTCGACGAGGTCAAGCAGCGCGTCACCGCGAAGCTGGCGCCGCGATACGAGAAGCCGTTCTCCGTGTACGGCGAGTATCGGCCGTGGCGGACCGGTGTCCTCGCCAACATCGAGCGGACGTTCGCGATGGTCAGCTAGACCCTCAGGCGAGCCGCTTGCGAAGGAAGACCCTGGTGTCGGTCCCGGGCCAGCCCGGGAGCTCGGCGATCACTTCGTAGCCTAGCCGGCGGTAGAACGCTGGGGCCTGGTAACTGTGAGAGTCGAGGTGCATCTGATGGCAACCGCGACGGACGGCTTCCGCCTCGGCCGCAGCAAGGATCCGCTTGCCGAGACCGCGCCGGCGGAGATCCTCTCGGACCCAGAGCGCCTGCACGAAGCCGGTCCCACCCCAGGTCCACCCGTGCAGACCCGCCACGATCGCCCCGTCGGCCTCGCGCACGAACACGGCGAGCGAGCGTCCGTCGTGCACGCCACTCGCGGCCGCGTTGAACTCGTAAAGCCGCGCATCGAGCAGCGCGATATCCTCGTGACGCGGATCGTCCTCGATCCGGAGGTCTTCACTCGTCATCAGCCGCCTCGAGTGGACGCGACGGTGAGCGCTAGGCGGAGCGGGATTCAAGCGTGGCGAGACGCTAGCGGATGGCGATCGCCGTCCACAGCTCGCTACCCAACGTGCAGGGTGTCTGTCTCGAGCTCGAGTGCGCGGATGGTGTCCGCCGTCGGCACGCCCGTCGCCGGGTCCCAGCCCTGCTCGACGTAGTAGTCGGTGACGATCTTGTCCTGCTGCTCGCGGGTGACGCCCACGTGCTTGGGCAGGGGATCGCTGAATCGTGCCGGGAGCCGGTCGTCCGCGCGGCTCATGCCCTCGCGCAAGTTGAACAAGCGCGCGAGCGTGAGCCCGCGATGCGCCGTCGTCACCATCTCTTCGGGCGTGATATCCCAGCCGGTGACCGTCTTGAGGATCTGGAGCGACTGGTCGTCTTCGTATGCGAGGAAGTGGCAGAGCCCGATCTGGTTGCGCAGGCCGTTGCGGTTGCTGGTCTGGCGCATGTGGTCGCCGCCGGTGGGGGCGAGCAGATACGACGCGCGCATGACCGGCATGTGCCGCGGGTCGTGCATCGCCATCTCCATGCCCTTCACGGTCGTCAGGAACGCCTCGGAGCCCCGGCCCAGCCGCTGCGCCGCACGCTGAGACCCTTCGGCCAGCAGGTCGCCGATACCCTGGCGGTAGGCGATCATCTCCACTAGCTTGATCACGCAGGCGGCGTCGTGGAAACGGAGCGGCACGCCGCCCGTGTCGTCGAGCGTGAGCAGGCCCTTCTCGAAGCACTCCATCGCCCACGCGAGCGTGGCGCCGAGCGAGACCGTGTCCATCGCGAGGTAGTTGCACATCTCGTTCGACTTGCAAATGGCGATGAGATCGTCGAGGCCCAGGTTGACGCCGAGCGACGCGAGCGACTCGTACTCCGGCCCGCCGTAGCGCGGGTCGACGCTGTAGCGGCCGAGGGGATCGAATGCCACGCGCGCCCGTCGTTTGTAGACGTTCTCCGCCGCCGCGCGCGCCGCTTCTTCCTTCTCCTCGATGTGGACGACCTTCTTGCAGCGCACCGAGCACGCGTAGCAGGCCCCCATCTTGACGCGAACCTGGTCGCGCACCGCGATCGCATCCACCTTCGCGATCGTGTCGGCGGCACCCAGGCGGTAGTTGAGCACGGGCATGCCGCCCTCGAGGCTCTTGCCCTGCATCGCCGCGCCGGTCCCGAACTCGTGGAAGGCGCGGTGCTTCTCGTCCATGGTGCCCGAGACCCACTTGGCGATCGTCATGAGCCCGGGCTGATCGGCGATCTTCACCGGGATCTTGCCCCGCACGGCGATGGCCTTGAGCCGCTTCGAGCCCATGACGGCGCCCATCCCGGTGCGGCCGGCGACCTCGTTCAGCTCATTGGCGATGCAGGCGAAGCGCACGAGGTTCTCGCCGGCCGGCCCGATCTGGGCGATGCGGATGCGCGGGTCGCCGAGCTCGGCGAGGATCGCGTCCTCGACTTCGCCGGTGATCTTGCCCCAGAGATGCGCGGCGTCGCGGATCTCGACGGCGCCGTCGTTGATCCAGAGATAGACGGGGGTGGGTGAGACGCCGTGGAAGACGATCCCATCCCAGCCGGCGCGCTTGAGCTCGGCGCCCCAGTAGCCGCCGGACTCCGACTCGCCGAAGCCTCCGGTGAGCGGTGACTTGGCGCCGACGCTGTGGCGCCCGGCACCGGGCACCGGCGCGCCCGTGAGCACGCCGGGCGCGATGACGAGAATGTTTTCCGGACCGAGTGGGTCGGCCCCTTTGGGCACGTACTTGAGGAGATAGTGGCCGATGAGCCCGCGCCCACCGGCATAACGCCGGAAGAAGGCGTCGCCGGGCTCCTCGATCCAGGTGCTGCGGGCGGAGAGATCGACGTGCAGGATCTTGTTCCAGTAGCCGTAGCGGTCCATGGCGTCTCTCCTATCCACCTTCCATCGGGCTCAAGAGCATGACCTCGGCGCCCTCGTGGAGCGGCGCCTCCCGCGCCACCTGCTCGCCGTCCACCGCGATGGTCACCTCGGCGTCGGGCGCGATGCCGATCATCGCGAGCAGGTCGTCGATCGTGGCGCCCCCGGGCACCGTGTAGCGCTGCGGCCCGTCGGCGCCGCGTGGCAGGAAGCGCCGCAGGTCGGCGAAGAACGTGACCATCACCGTGATGGTCCCGGCGTCGGTCCGCGTCGAGTCGCTGGGCCCGGTCATGACAATCACGCAGGAGTATACTGCGCGACGTCGCCTGGCACCGACCGAAGTTGAAGAGGAGATTCGTGATGGGACTTGGCTTTGCGGTGTTCGCCGGCACCACGCCCGAGATCATCCGCGCCTCCGCGCGCGAGGCCGAACGGCTCGGCTACAGCTCCTTCTGGGTCAATCATCCCGGCTCGACGGACGGGCTCGCCGCGCTCGCCCAGGCGGCGCGGGAGACCCAGCGCATCGAGCTCGGCATCGGCGTCATCCCGCTCCACACCCGTGCGCCGGAGCAGATCGTCCAGGGGGTCAAGGCCAACGCGCTTCCACTCGATCGCCTGCTCCTCGGGGTCGGCAGCCCGAACCCGGAGGCGCTCAAGCGCGTGCGGGCCGGCATCGCCGAGCTTCGGCGGCAGCTGTCGACGCGGCTCGTGGTGGCGGCGCTCGGCCCTCAGATGTGCCGCCTCGCCGGCGAGCTCGCCGACGGCGTGCTCTTCAACTGGCTGACCCCGGAGTACGCGCGCCTCTCGGCCGAGCGCGTGCGCGAGGGCGCGGCCGCCGCGCGCCGGCAACCGCCGAAGCTCTTCGCGTACGTCCGCGTCGCGCTCGGCTCGGCGGCGGGCGACCGCCTGCAGGAGGAGGCGAAAAGGTACGCGGCGATCCCGGCCTACGGGGCCAATTTCGAGCGCATGGGGTTGAAGCCGGTGGAGACGGCGATCGCCGCCGAGAGCCGGGACGCGATCCGCAAGGGCCTCGGCAAGTGGCATGGGGCCGTAGACGAGGTCGTCATCCGCGCGATCACCGCGAAGGATACGGTCGAAGATCATCTGGCGCTCGTCCGGGCCGCCGCGCCGGCGTAACGTTCGGGGCACGATCCCGCACGTCGACCTAGTCGACGCGATACTGGCGGACCAGGCCCTCGTCGAGGATCAAGCCGAAGCCGGGATCCTGCGTGACCTCCATGATCCCGTCTTTGGTCGGCGGTCGATTCGCCCACATCGTTTGCCACACCGGATCACGCTCGGGGTCGGCGAAGCACTCGGCGTAGGTGCCGTGCGGGACCGCGGCAAGCAGTTGCTGGGAGATCTGTGACTCCTCGTGATGCGCCATCCGCACACCCGCCACGCCGCACAGGGCGGCGGCGCGGCGCCACTCGGTGACGCCGCCGCACTCCGAGGCGTCCACGTTGACGAGATCGACGGCACCCGCGTCGACCAGGCGACGCACGCCGTGGCTCGTGATCTCCGACTGGCCGGCGGTGATCGGGATGCGCGTCGCCTGCCGCACGCGCGCCATCATCGCCGCATCGTCGTGCCAGTGGCACGGCTCCTCGAGCCACCGGATGTCGAGCGCCTCGACCAGGTGCGCGAATCGCACGGCGTCGTCGGCCGACCAGCCGCGGTTGGCGTCGACCGCCAGTATGAAATCGGGACCGGCCGCCGTGCGCGCCGCCTCGACGCGCCGGGCGTCATCCTCGGGCTCGAGCCCGCCGACCTTGAACTTGCACCCGGCCATACCGGCCCGGCGGTAGGTTTCCATCTCGCGCCCGATGTCGGCGAGCGTCTTGCCTTCCATGTAGTAGCCGCCGATGGAGATGATCGGCAGGCTCCGGCGATAGCCGCCGAGCAGGGCGCACACGCTCTTGCCCAGCGCCTTGCCGACGAGGTCCCAGAGCGCGCAGTCCACGCAGGCGATCGCCTCGAGCAGCACCTTCCGGTCGCGGCTCGTGTGACTGAGCGCGAACATCGCCTCCCAGATGCGCTCGCTCTCGAAGATGCTCATGCCCCGGACGAGCGGGGTGAGCGTCTCGCGAATGAGCCGCACGATCTGCCGGCCATGCTCGCGGTTGTCGCCGTTGTAGACCTCGCTGACGAGGCCACCGTCGGTGCGCATGCGGGTGATGACGGTGCAGCGCGTGAGGACGTTGTACGTGCTGCCGCCGAAGTTCTTCTTCAGCGGGATCTCGATCGGGATGGCCTCGATGCTGTCGATGCGCATGCAGGTGTGCTCCCGGTGCCGCTAGCTCGCGGCAGTCACTGGATGACCTCGTCCGCCCGCACCAGGAGTGTCTGGGGGGATGGTCAGCCCGAGCGCCTTGGCGGCCATGAGGACAAGGGCGCGGAGCTTCATGGCTCGTTACTGTCCCACGCGGGCAGGCGGGAAGGCAATCTCCCGCGGGTCGACGACCGTGTTACGCTCTCGTGTCGTCGCGCGGGAGGACTCTTTGGCGGATCCGCTGGACAAGCTGCTGACCGAGCTGGAGCAATTCGGAAAGGCCAATGACGGTACCACGACAGGGCGGCCGCACCGGATGCTCAACATCACGCGCGACACCGGCGAGTTCCTGGCGGTGCTGGTCAGGGCCGCGGTGGCTCGGCGCGTGCTCGAGATCGGCACGTCCAACGGCTACTCGACGCTCTGGCTCGCGAGCGCCGCGCGGGCGATCGGCGGGGCGGTGACCACGGTCGAGGTGTCCGACTACAAGATCGGACTCGCCAAGGCGACCTTCGCCCGGTCGGGCCTCGCCGCCTGCATCACGCTCGTTCAGGACGATGCCGGCCGCCTGCTCCAGCGCTCGGCCGACGGCGCGTTCGATCTCGTTTTCCTCGACTCCGAGCGCTCGGCGTATCCGGAATGGTGGCCCGACCTCAAGCGCGTGCTCCGGCCCGGAGGGCTGCTGGTCGTCGACAACGCGACCTCGCATCCCGCCGAGATGGCGCCGTTCGTCGCGCTGGTCTCTACCGACGCCGCGTTCGTCACGAGTCTCGTACCCGTGGGCAATGGTGAGTTCCTCGCCGTGAAGGCCGACCAGGGATGGAGCGACCGGACATGAACATCACGATCCTCGACGACTACCAGGACACGATTCGAACGCTGGCGTGCTATGCCAAGGTCGCCGGCCACAAGGTGACGATCTGGAACGACCACACCAAGGACGTCGACGCGCTCGCCGGGCGACTCAAGGACACCGAGGCGCTCGTGCTGATCCGCGAGCGCACGCCGATCCGCGCGCCGCTGCTCGAGCGCCTGGACAAGCTCAAGCTGATCAGCCAGGCGGGAGTCTATCCGCACGTCGATGTCGAGGCGTGCACGCGGCGTGGCGTCGTCGTGTCGTCGCAGACCGGTCCCGGCCGGCCCTCGTATGCGACCGCCGAGCTGACCTGGGGGCTCGTCATCGCCGCGTTTCGGCGGATCCCGCAGGAGATGGCGGCGCTCAAGGCTGGCAAGTGGCAGGCCTATCCGATCGGGATCGGTCTTCGCGGCAAGACGCTCGGCATCTACGGCTACGGCAAGATCGGTGCGGTCGTGGCCGGCTACGGCAAGGCCTTCGGCATGAGCGTGCTGGCATGGGGCCGCGAGCATTCCAGCACCCAGGCTCGCGCCGACGGAGTGACCGTCGCGGCGAGCAAGGACGCCCTGTTCGCGGAGTCGGACGTTGTGTCGCTGCACCTGCGGCTGATCGACGCGACCCGCGGCATCGTCACGGCCGCCGATCTGGCGCGCATGAAGCCGACAGCGCTCCTCGTCAACACGAGCCGGGCCGGACTGATCGCGCCGGGCGTGCTCGAAGCCGCGCTGCGCGCCGGCCGACCGGGGATGGCCGCCGTCGACGTCTACGAGGAAGAACCGCTACTCGGCGGCCGGCATCCGTTGCTCGCGATGGACAACGTGATCTGCGCGCCCCATCTCGGGTACGTCGAGCGCGACGGGCTCGAGCACATGTTCACCGGGATCTTCGACCAGATCCTCGCCTATGCGAGCGGCAAGCCGATCAACGTCGCGAACCCGGACGCGCTAAAGCGTTGACGGAAACATCGTGACGCCGAACCGACTGGCCACGCCCCGGAGCTCCTCGACGATCGCGCGGGGCAGGGGGATGCCGCCTCGGAGACGCTCGGCGAGGGTACGGCTCCCGCGCTCTCCCGGCATGAAGATCTCGCCGACGCCGGCCGCGTGGGGCAGCGCCTTCAGCGCCGTGATCAGACGGTCGACCTCGGCTCGGAACGCCGCCGGATCGCCGAACCGGCGCAGGTTGATGGCGAGTGCCAGGCCGTTCTGCCGATGCCGGCTCCCGTCGGCGAAGCCCTCGAGCGCCTCGGCGATGATCGGGTTCGACACGATGAGGCTCGTGATGAGCTCGATCATCAACGAGAGGCCCGATCCCTTGGGGCCACCCAGCGGCAGCGGGATCAGCGCCTCCTGGGGATCGGTCGTGGGATTGCCGTTCCGATCGAGCGCCCACCCCGGCGGAATCGGCTGGCCGATCTTCCTGGCCTGAACGAGCTTCCCGCGGGCGACCACGCCCGTCGACATGTCGAGCACCACCGGCCCACGCTCGCCTCCGGGAACCGCGATCGAGATCGGGTTCGTCGACACCCCGGCCGCGCGCGTGCCGTGATACGCCATGAAGGGCCCCGACGCGGCCAGCGCGATCGCGGCCATGCCTTCCTGCGCCGCCAGCAGCGTGTAGTAGCCGAGCGCCGCCGTGTGCGTGGTCGCCTTCACGAGGGCGAGCCCGACGCCGGCGTCGCCCGCCTTGCGCACAGCCGCACCCATCGCCATGGTCATCGCGATGGGGCCGGCGGCACGGTCGGCGTCGAGGAGCACCGCGGCCACGGTCTCGGTGTGGATCTTGATCGACGGCGTGAGGTTCAGGTCGCCGTCGTCGATGAGCCGTAGGTACATCGGAATCCGCGACACCCCATGGGAATCCACGCCGCGCAGATCGGCCCAGACGAGGACGTCGGCCACGGTGGCGGCGTCCACGTCGGACATCCCGGCCCGTACGAACACATCGCGCGTGAAACGAGTGAGGGCGTCGGCCGCGATGGTGACGGCCGACGCGCCCGCCGCCGCACGGGCCGATTCGCTCATCTCGATCCGGCGGGCATCGGGAAGTACTTGTCGAGCCAGTTGCGCACGAGCGTGACGACCAGCGTGTTCCCCTCCGAGAGCACGAAGTGGTCGACACTCGCGACCAGGTGGAGGTCCGTGGGCTGGCCCGCGTGCCGGAAGAGATCGATCGACTGCTCGGTGGGCGTGACGGAGTCGTTCGCGGGGTGCAGGAGCAAGAGCGGCCGCGGTGAGATCTTGCCGACCACGTCGTTGGCCCGGAAGGCATACATGCTCTCGACCACCTCGAACGGGAATTCCATGATCGAGCCCGACGCCACGTTGCTCCGCAGGGCCGCCGGAATCGGCACGATGTCGAATCGCGGGACCCTGATCGACTCGCCCGTCCGGTCACGGCGCCGGCGGCCCTCCTCGAGCATCGCGCTGAATCGCTTCCAGGCTTCGGGCGATTCGTGCTGCTTGCGGAACTTCTTCTCGCCGTCGCCCCAGCCGCCGGCCGAGACGCAGGCGGCGATCCGCTGGTCCACGCCCGCGGTGTAGACGGCGACCGCGGCGCCGAAGCTCGCGCCCATCACCCCGATCCGGTCGGGATCGATCTCGGGCCGGGTCGCCAGGAACCCCAGCGCGCTCCTGGTGTCCTCGACCTGCTCGAGGCAGATCACGCGCCCGCGGACGCCCTCGCTCTCGCCGCAGCCGCGCATGTCGAACCGCAGCGCGACGTAGCCGAGATCCACGAACATCCTCGCGGTCGCCACGCTGCCGCCGCTGTCCTTGTTGCTGCCGAACCCGTGCAGGACGAGAAAGGCGGGCCGGCGCTCGCGCGGACCGCGTCGGTCGGGCACGTGCAGCACCCCCGTGAGCTTCAAGCCGTCGGAAACGAACGTCACCCGCTCTTCCATGTCACCCCTCCTCGGCCGCCGCGCTCGGCGACGCCCTCCCGGTTCAGCCACACCTCTTGAGAGCGTGCGTCGTTGAGATGGCGTGGTGGAGAACGAGACTACGGATGCGCGGCCAACGATCGATGGCCCGGTTGACGGCCCGACGCACCTGAATGTTGTCGATGGGCACGCAGGTGACCTTAGGAGGACGGCGCGACGTTGTCAACGTGCGCCACGTTCGGGGCCCATCACGGCGACGACGCTCTTGACACCGATCGAGACGGCCTCTATAAGTCGCAATCGGTCCGGCTCCCGGCGGGCCGGGGAGGAGCTCCTGATGATCGACGCGACGAGATTCCGTGCCACGCTCGTGCTCGTGGCGGTGTCGGTGACGTTGCTCGTCCTGACGCGCGACGCGACGCTCCACGCAGCGGAGGAGGTGCTGACGAACGACACGGTCGTCGCCATGAAGAAGGCCGGGCTGTCGGACTCCGTAATCATCGCGAAGATCCGCGCGAGTCAAACGAAGTTCGACGTCAGCACCCAGGCGATGATCGGCCTCAAGAGCGCAGGGCTGTCGGACCCGATCATCGAGGCGATGGTCAGCCACCCCGGACCGGCCGGGAGCGCTGGCGCGGTCCCGGCGGCCCCGGCGGGCCCGGCGGTCCCGGGCGCGGCCGGCCTTCAGGAGCGCAAGAGCATCTTCCACGTCAGTGGCAACCGGTATGTCGAGCTCATGGCCGGCTCCTCCTCCAGGGAGAGCAACCGCGCCTTCTATTCCAGCAAGAGCGAGCTGGTCCTCAAGGGCAAGAAGGCTCAGTACCGGACCTCGGAGCGTCAACCGGTGTTCCTCAGCGCCTGGGCGCCGGACGAGGCTCCGCTGGTGCGGCTCAAGCCTGGCGACGATCACAATGACCGGAATCTCGAGATCGCGAGCGGGTTGTCGACTCGGTTCAGCAGAACCAAGACGTTCGGGATCCGGAGCGAGGACCAGGTGGACGTTGACGCGGAGCGGGACTCACGCGGGCTCTACCGACTGACGCCCCGCCAGCCCCTGCCGTCCGGGGAGTATGCGTTCGTCATCACCCACGGACGTGGCGCCGTGAGCCAGGTCTACGACTTCGGCGTGGACTAGGGTGGCGGCAGCCGACGAGGGGAGCCCAATTGAGATTCGGCGTCTACCTCCCGACGTTCGCCGGGCGCGATCTCGGTTTCGACCAGGCCGCGCGCGTCAAGGAGTTCGCCCGCAAGGCCGAGTCCCTCGGCTTCGACGCGCTCTGGGTGGCCGAGCACTTTCTCGAGGCGCCCGGTCTCTACGGCACGGTGTGGATGTCGCCTCTCCTCTGTCTGGCCCACGCCGCCAGCGTCACCACGCGCATCCGCCTGGCCACCGGGCTCTTGATCTTGCCCTATTACCATCCGGTGACGCTGGCCCGTGAGATCCAGACGCTCTGGCACCTCTCGGGCGGGCGCTTCGTGCTCGGCGTAGGGCCCGGCTGGGACCAGCACGAGTTCGAGACCCTCGCCATGCGGCTCGGCCAGCGTGGCCGCCGCACCGACGAGATGATCGCGGCCCTGCGCATACTGCTGACCCGCCGCGACGTGAGCTTCGCCGGACACTACTACCGATTCGAGCACGTGTCGATCGAGCCTTCGCTGCCGCGCTTCCCCGAGCTCTGGGTCGGTGGCGGCTCCAAGATCGAGACCGGGCTTTCTCCGGACAAGCCCTACATCGTCCCGGCGGTACTGGCTCGGATCGCGAGCGCCGATGGGTGGCTCGCCCGCGCGGCCGGCAGCCAGCAGATGGTCAAGCAGGACGTTCAGGCGATCCGCGCCTATCTGAAACAGAGCGGGCGCGACCCGAATTCGCTACGCTATGGCCACCTGAACTTCGCTCACCTCGTGGACACGACCGATCGCGAGGAGGCGCTCAGGCTCCAGCGGCCTGTCTTCGAGCGGGTAATGGGCACTCACCGGACCTTCGAGAACCTCCAGCAGTCCTATTTTCTCGGCACGACGCGGGAGATCATCGAGCGTGTCCGTGACCTGGAAGCCGCCGGGGTTCAGGACATGGTCCTGGCGACGTGCGACGACGATCTCACGCAGCTCGAACGGTTTGCCAGCGAGATCGTCGCCGCCGTCAGTTCTTCTTGAGCCGTACCTCGGCGTCTCTTTCCGCGGCTCGTGACCTCGCGTATACTGCCGCACCATCATGAGTAATCTGGTGACCGTCGAGAAATTCGCCATCGGACAGTCCGTGCGTCGTCTGGAGGACCCGCGCCTCATCCAGGGCTTCGGGCGCTACTCGGACGACGTGAGCTTGCCGCACCAAGCCTACGCCGTCGTCGTCCGCTCGCCCCATGCCCACGCGCGGATCCGGTCCCTCGATACCGCGAACGCCCGCGGAGCGCCGGGGGTCTTCGCCGTCCTCACGGGCGCCGACCTCGCGGCGGACGGGCTCGGCGATTTGCCGACCGACAAGACGCGCAAGCGGCGCGACGGATCGCCGGCGTTCGCGACACCGCGGCCGGCGCTGGTCCGCGACCGCGTGCGCCACGTCGGCGACCCGGTGGCGCTCGTGGTCGCCGCGACTCCCGATCAGGCGGTCGACGCGGCGGAGCTGGTCACGGTCGACTACGATCCCCTGCCGGCCGTCGCCGCGACGCCCGACGCCGCGCGGCCGGGCGCGCCGGCGGTGTGGGCCGAGGCGCCCGACAACGTGGCCTTCGTCTGGGAGGCGGGCAACAAGGACACGGTGGCGCGCGCGTTCGCGAGCGCTACCCACGTCACGCGCCTCGACTTCGTGGTCTCGCGCGTGGCCGCGGCGCCGCTCGAGCCGCGCGGCGCGGTCGGCGAATGGGACCGGCGCTCGGGCCGCTACACGCTTCACACGGGGATCCAGGCGCCGCACGGCCTGCGCGCACTGCTCGCCGACCAGATCTTCCGGGTGCCGCAGAGCCACCTGCGGGTGGTCACTGGGGAAGTGGGCGGAAGCTTCGGGATGCGCAGCGGCGTCTATCCCGAGCACGCCCTGGTCCTGTGGGCGGCGAAGCGGCTGGGACGGCCGGTCAAGTGGACGTCCGAACGGCGCGAGGGCTTCGTCACCGACGAGCACGGTCGCGACAACGTCTCGACCGCCGAGCTGGCGCTCGACGCGAACGGAAAATTCCTGGCCCTGCGCGTGGCCATCACGCTGAACGTCGGCGCCTATCTCACGCCGCGCAGCGCGGGCCCGGGCACCAACAACGTCGGTGGCGTCGCCGGGGTCTACACGACGCCGGCGATCCACGTCCAGACGACGGGCGTGTTCTCGAACACGACGCCCACGGGACCCTACCGTGGCGCCGGCCGCCCGGAGGCGACGTACGCCATCGAGCGCGTCATCGACGTGGCGGCGCTCGAGCTCAAGATCGATCCCGTCGAGCTGCGCCGCCGCAATCTGATTCCGCCGACGGCGATGCCATTCAAGACAGGCCTGGTCTTCACCTACGACTGCGGCGACTTCGGCCTCGGCATGGACATGGCGCTCGGCCTCGCGGACCGTGCGGGGTTCGAGAAGCGGCGTGCCGAGGCGCGCCAGCGCGGCAAGCTGCGCGGTCTCGGCATCGCCAACCCGATCGAGGTCGCCGGCGGGCCCTACACGGCCATGAACCCGGATACCGCCGAGCTACGGGTCAATCCCGACGGCTCCGTGTCCCTGTTCGCAGGCTCGACGTCGATGGGCCAGGGGAACGAGACGGCCTTCGCCCAGATCGTGAGCGATCGGCTCGGCGTGCCGCCCGAGCGCATCCAGGTGTTCTGGGGCGACAGCGACGCCCTCGGCGCCGGGCGCGGCAACGGCGGTTCGGGCGCCCTCACCGTGGGCGGCTCCGCCGTCACGCGCGCGACCGAGAAGGTGATCGAGCGCGGCCGCCGGATCGCCGCGCGTCTGCTGGAGGCCGCGCCGGAGGACGTGGTGCATCGCGACGGGAAGTTCACGGTGACGGGCACCGACCGCGGCGTGACGTTCGCCAACGTCGCGCGCGCCGCCTACCAGCCGCGCCAGCTTCCCCAAGGGATGGAGCCGGGCTTCAGCGAGGAGGCGACGTTCACGCCGCCCGCAGTCACGTTCCCCAACGGATCGCAGATCTGCGAGGTCGAGATCGACGAGGAGACCGGCGCCGTGCGCATCGTCCGCCATTGCGTCGTCGACGACGTGGGGCGCATGGTGAACCCCATGCTCGTGAAGGGGCAGATCCACGGCGGCGTCGTCCAGGGCCTCGGCCAGGGGCTCTTCGAGCAGCTCGCCTACGAGCCGACGACAGGCCAGCTGCTCGCCGGGTCCTTCATGGACTACGCGATGCCACGCGCCGACGACGTGCCCGCCTTCGACGTCGATTCCCACGAGGTGCCCACGCAGGTGAATCCGCTCGGCGCCAAGGGTGTCGGCGAGGCCGGCACGGTGGGCGCGTTGCCCGCCCTGCTGAACGCGGTGAACGACGCGCTGGCGCCGCTCGGCGTGCGACACCTCGACATGCCGGTGACGGCCGAGCGCGTCTGGCGCGCCATCCGGGACGCGAAAGCTCGGCGCTGAGCCGAGCGTCGCATGACGGTCAGTTCCAGCGCCGCCACGATCATCCGTGGGGGCCGTGTCCTCGACGCCCGCGCTCACCGGGCTGACGCCGCCGACGTCCTGGTCGCCGGCGACACCATCACCGAGATCGGCGCGCCCGGGCTCGCGGCGCCGGCGGATGCGACCGTTGTGGACGCGCGCGGCAAGCTGCTCCAGCCCGGGCTGATCAACGCCCACACGCACGCCCACGGCAACCTCGCCAAGGGCATGGGCGACCGCTGGACCCTCGAGCTCTTGCTGACCGCCGGACCGTGGCTCAGCGGCGGCCGCGCGCTCGCGGACAAGCAGCTGAGCGCGAAGCTCGGCGCGGTGGAGATGGTGCTGAAGGGCTGCACGGCCTGCTACGACCTCGCGTTCGAGTGGCCAGCGCCGACGCTCGAAGGGCTGGAGGCGGTCGGCGGCGCCTACGCGGCGGTGGGGATGCGTGCGGTCGTGGCGCCGATGGTCGCCGACCGCACGTTCTTCGAGGCGATTCCCGGCCTCATGCCGATGTTGCCGCCGGCGATGCAGCAGGAGGTCGAGAAGCTACGGCCGGCGCCGTGGAAGACGAGCATCGAGAACATGGGCAAGGCGCTCGCCGCGTGGAAGCTCGACCGCGACCAGGTGCGCCTGGCCGTCGCCCCGACGATCCCGCACCACTGCTCGGACGAGTTCATCCGCGCCTGCGTGAGCCTCGCCAGAGAGCACGGCGTCGGCATGCACACCCACGTCGCCGAGTCCAAGGTGCAGGCGATCGTCGGGCTCCAGCGCTACGGCAAGACACTCACCGCGCACCTCGACGACCTCGGCGTGCTCGGCCCGCATTTCACGGTCGCCCACGGCGTGTGGCTCGACGCGGACGACATGAAGCGGCTCGGCGCCCACGGCGCCTCCGTCGCCCATAATCCGGGCAGCAACATGCGGCTCGGCAACGGTCTCGCGGACATGAGGGCGATGCTCGAGCATCGCGTGACCGTGGGCCTCGGGACCGACGGCGCCAACTGCTCCGACAACCTGAACATGTACGAGGCGATGCGTCTCGCTTCGTTCGTCTCCAAGGCGCAGTGCCCGGACGTGGAGCGCTGGGTGACCACGGACGAGGTCGCGCTCGCGGCGACGGAGGGCAGCGCGCGGGCGCTCGGTTTCGAGGGTCGGATCGGTCGGCTGGCAGCCGGCTACAAGGCCGACATCGTGTTTCTCGACCTCGGCCACGTCAACTGGATCCCGCTCAACGATCCGACGAATCAGCTCGTCCACACCGAGGATGGCGGCGCCGTGACCCACGTGATGATCGGCGGTCGGATGATCGTGCAGGACCGCCGGCTGACGACGGTCGACGTCGCCGCGCTCGCACGCGAGGCCGAGGCCGCGCGCGAACGTCTGGCCCGCGTCAACGCGCCGGGCAAGGAGCTCTACGAGCAGTTGGCCGCCGTCGTTGGCCGATTCTGCCCGGGGCTCGCGCACATGCCGTATCACATCACGCGCTACGTCGGCAGGGCCTGATCCCGAAGGCGCTCGGTCACCCCTCTGGAAGATGAGGTCGGTCATCGGATAGTGGCGCCGGTTGACCGTCCACAGGCGAAGGCCGGCCGTGCTGGCCGCGGCCGCGACCAGCGCGTCCGCGATCTGCACCCCGTGCGATCGTGAATAACGAGACAGATACTCGCCCGCGCGGCGCCCGACGACCGCGTCGAGCACGACCTCGCCCCGCGTGTGGAAGAACGCTTCGGTCACCGCTTCCTCGCCGGGGCGGACACCGGCCCAGATCTCCGCGAACGACACGGCGCAGCAGTAGGTCGGCACGCCGCGGCGCTCGAAATGGTGCTCGGCGAACCAGCACTCGCCGAAGCCGAGCGCTTCGGCCAGCGCGATCTGCTCCAGCATTTCGGCATAGGCCTGGTCATGCGGCACGCCGCGGCCCTGACAGTAGTAGAAGAGTCCGAAGTCCATGGTCGGCGCGCTCGCCGCGTCACGGGGAGCGCTGGATCCACGTATACGTCAGGCGGCGGCCGAGATCGTACCCGTCGTGGTGCTTGAACCCCTTCACGTACGGCGGGTGAATCGCTCTTCGGCCTCGCGCGGAAGGATGGCCGTGTGGGCGGCGCTCGCGAGATGGTTCAGGAACGGCGCGAAGGGCTCCTTGAGGACGATACGCACGGCGTAGCGGTCGACGACGTCGATGGACTGCAAGGGGTCGGAGCGCGCCCGTATGGGCGATTTCGTCCAGAAGCGCTCGAGCGAGTACTTGACGTCGTCGGCCGTGACCTCCCGGCCGTTCACCGGCGGCTTCTTGTGGAACCGGACGCCCTTGCGCAGGGAGAACACCAGGGTCGTCGGGTTCCGGTACTCCCACTTTTCCGCGAGGTCGGGGAAGATCCGAAAATCGGTCGAGCTCGTCTGCTCGGGGCCGGCCGGAAAGCGCAGCAAATGACTGTAGGCGAGGCTGGCAACGGTTTGCGGGAGAAAGTTGACGACCAGGTGCGGATCGAGCGCCGGGGGATCGGGCACGCCGATGCGGAAGACGCCTCCGCGCTGGGGCTGCTGCGCCGGCGCGGCCGCCGCCGACGCCAGGAGCCCAGACACACCATGCCCGCGACCAGGCAAGACCGTCCCCTCTTCGAGTCAGCGGGCCGCCGGTTCATCTGGACGAGCGCTCGATCCACGTGTACATGAGGCGGCGGCCCAGATCAAAGCCGTCGTGAGGCTTGAATCCCTTCACGTACGGCGGGTGCGAGATGTACCGCGGGTACATGGGCAGGTGAACGTAGTAGGCCTTGTCGGCGAGATAGCGCTGGATCTCGTGGACGATCTCGCGGCGCTTCTTCGGATCAAGCTCTCGGCGCTGGGCGAGGAGGAGCCGGTCCAGGTCGGCCTCGTTCACGCGGCTGCGGTTCCACGGCGACCGCGAGAAGAAGAGCGCGTAAAGGAAGTCGTCGACCTCGGTCACACTGGCGCCATAGGGGCCCATCGCCATCTTTTCGAACTTGCCGAGGGATGTGGTGGTGGAGTACTTGCCGAGCTCCTCCGGCCGGAGCTCTGCGGTGATCCCGACTCGGCTGAGCTGATCGGCCGCGAGATCGTAGTAGCTGCGCCACGGCGGCGCGAAGCCCGGCCAGTGGAACACGGGCGTGGCGAAGCCTTTGGGGAAACCGGCTTCGGCCAGAAGTCGCTTGGCCTCAGTAGTGTCGTAGCCAAGCAGATACTTCCGTTGAGGGTCGTCGAGTTTCGAGGCGTCGAGCTTCCATTCCGTCATCGCGCACGGGACCGGCCCGGAGTCGATGCAGCCCTCGCCGAAGAGCAAGGCCTCGTTCCAGGCTTTGCGGTCGATCGCCAGCGACACCGCCCGGCGGACGCGGACGTCGTTGAAGGGCGGTTGATCCGTCCGCAGGTAGATCTGGGCGAGGTCGGCGATCATGATCGTCGTGACCACCATCTCGGGGTTCGTGCGCTTCAGGGCTCTGCCGTCTTCCGGACTGAGCCATCCCCACCAGTGCGCGAGCTCGACCTTGCCCGTCCGAAGTAACGCCAGGCGCGCCGCTTGATCGGGAACGATCTCGACGGTGACGCCGTCGAGATAGGGGAGCCCCGCGATGAAGTAGTCGGCATTGCGGTCGAAGACGAGCCTGACTCCGCGGTCATACGTCTTGAGCACGAAAGGCCCGGTTCCGATCACCGCGTCCGGGTGGTTGAAGTCCCTGAACTTCTCCTCGGCCTCGCGTGGAACGATGGCCGTGTGAGAGGCGTTGGCCAGGTGGTTCAGGAACGGCGCGAAGGGCTCCTTCAAGACGATCCGCACCGTGTAACGATCCACCGCGTCGATCGACTGCACGGGATCGAAGCGCGCCCGGCGGGGTGACTTCTCCCTGAAGCGCTCGAGCGAGTACTTGACGTCGTCCGCGGTCACCTCGCGGCCATTCACCGGCGGCTTCTTGTGAAACCGCACGCCCCTTCGAAGGTGAAAGGTATAGAGGGTGCCGTCCTTCGACGCGTCCCACTTCTCGGCGAGATCGGGAAGGATCCGGAAGTCGGTCGAGCTGGTCTGCTCGGGGCCCGCGGGGAACCGCACGAGATGGCTGTAGGCAAGGCTGACGTAGGTCTGCGACAGAAAGTTGTCGATCTGGTGCGGGTCCAGGCCGGGCGCATCTGGCGCGCCGATGCGAAAGACGCCGCCGCGCTGCGGCGGCTGCGCCGGCGCGCCCGCCGGCGACGTCAGGGCCGTAAGAGACGCCACGGCCACCACGAGGAAGAGCCGTCGTCTCGTCACCGGTCGCCTCCTTCCGAGAGGCCCATTATCCGCGACCCGCGAGCGCCGTCGAGACCGTCATGACGAGCGGCGCGCGTGGCCCAGTCCCTGGAGTGCGGGCCGGCTTTCTTTGAAGGCCGCGCGAATCCAGTCGCTCAGGAGGCGCACGCGCGGGACGGTCTTGAGGTCGGGATGGACGAGCAGCCAGTAGTCGGCGCTGAGCTCGGTGATGGGCGCCGTGAGCCGCACGAGCGCCGGGTCCGCGTCACCGACGAAGCAAGGCAGGATTCCGAGACCGGCTCCCGCCCGGATCGCCTCGAGCTGCAGCGAGAATCGCGAGGCGCGCACCCGTGGCCGCTGGTCTCCGAGATGCCCCATCAAGAAGGCCATCGAACGGAAATACTCGTGCGGCGCATCGTAGGCCACCCACGGGCACGAGCGCCATCGGGCGTCGGAGCGCGCCGCCGGCTGCGTCTCGACGAGGCTCGTCGCGCCGTAGATCGCCGCCCCGATCGTCCCGAGACCGACTCGCACGAGGTGTCCGCGAGCCGGCAGCCCGTGCCGAATGAGCAGGTCCGCCTCCCGCCGATCGAGATCGGGCTCGACGTGACTCTCCACCAGCTCGACTGTGAGGTCACGATGCCTGCCGCTCAAGCTTGCCAGGTGCGGTGCGAGGAAGCGCGCCGTCCACTCTCCAGCGGACACGCGCACGACGCCCCCGGCGTCATCCCCGAAGGCCATCCGACGACGATCGATGGCGGTCGCGGCGTCGGCCATGCCCTGAGCCATCGGCAGCAAGTGCTGGCCCCACTTTGTCAAGCGATGACCATCTGGCGTGCGCTCGAACAGGCGCGTGCCCAGGCTCTGCTCGAGCTGACGCAGGCGTCGAATGACGGTCGGCTGACCGAAGCCGAGCACACGCGCAGCCCGCCGCAGGCTGCCGGCCTGGGCCACGGCGAGAAAGACGCGCAGGTCGTCCCACTGCACCGCGCCAGCTTAGCAACTCGGCGGGTGGGACGTGCTTCGAATCCGGAGCGGGGCGATCCACACTTGGCGGCTTCCGCCGCCGACCCGGTGGTGGTGCACTGGCGCTGCAAGGTGGTGCGCGCCGCAGGCCGTCGCGGGGCTGGGGCCCCGCCGGCCGAGGCGCGACTCTAAATGGTGGTGCGCGCCGCAGGCCGTCGCGGGCTGGGGCGCCACCGGCCGAGGCGCGACTCTAACCTCAGGAGGACACGCGATGCACGAGAATGAATATCTGGCGCATTACCTGATCAGGGAGCGTCTCCGGGAGGCCGAGGCGCGCGGCGCGTTCCATTCGATGCTTCGGCAATCGCTCCGGGGAGAGGTGAGTCGCGACAGCGCCCGGCCGACCTGGTCCGGGCTCTGGTGGCAAGCGACGGTCGCCTGGGTTGCTCATCTCACTCTTCCCAAGATCTGGAATAGGCTCTAGGCTAGCCCGCGTGTACCTGGACCCGAGGCTCTGGGCGCTCACGTCGGGTGTCCGCGGTCGGATCGCCGCGACCGTCCTCGTCAGCCTCGCCGCCGTTGCCGCCGGAATCTTGCGCTTGGCACTTCTCGGCTGGCTCCTGGGCCGCGTGCTGGCCGGCGAGTCGCTCGCGTCGCTCACCCCCGCCATCGCGCTCACCGCGGTGGCGCTCGCCTGCCGCAGCGCGCTCGACTATGTCCGCACCATGGTCTCGCATCACACCGCGGCCCGGGTGCAAGAGCGGTTGCGGCAGACGCTCTACGCGCAGGTGGCGGCGCTCGGTCCCGCCCATTTCGCGCGCGCCCGCACCGGTGACGTGATGCTCGCCCTCGTGGAGGGCGTGCAGCAGCTCGAGGTGTACTTCGGTCAGTATCTCCCCCAGCTTTTCGTGGCCGCTCTCACTCCGCTGCTGATCTTCGCGTTCGTCGCCTTCGTGGACCTGCCCGTGGCGCTCGTGCTGCTGGTGGCGGCGTTCGGCGTGCTGCTGGCGCCCGCCCTCTGGCACGGTCGCGACCGCCAGGCGAGCCTCGCGCGCAATCGCGCCTACGGGGCCTTCGGCGCCGACTTCCTCGATGCGGTGCAGGGGCTGGCGACCCTGAAGGCCTTCGGCCAGAGCGCCGCGCGCGCGCGTCAGCTCGAGGAGCGCGCCCACACGCTGTTCAAGAGCACGATGTGGGTTCTCGGGAGCAATACACTGGCGCGCGGCATCACCGACGCCGGCATCGCGGTGGGCGCCGCGGTCGCCCTCGCCCTCGGAGCCTGGCGCGTCAGCGCGGGCGCGATGTCGCTGCCGGCGCTGCTGGTTATCCTGATGCTCGGGGTCGAAGTCTTCCGGCCGCTGCGCGAGCTTCGCATCCTCCTCCATCAGGGGATGCTCGGGCTGTCCGCGGCCCGCGGGATCTTCGCGATTCTTGACGCAACGCCCCTGGTCCACGACCGGCCGCCCGGCCCCGATCCGACCGACGCCGGCGTGGCCTTCGAAGCCGTGACGTTCTCCTACCCGGGCGCCCGGCGCCCCACGCACGTCGACCTGAGCTTTCGCGTCCGGCCGGGCGAGCGCGTGGCGATCGTCGGACCGAGCGGGTCCGGGAAATCCACGATCGCCCGGCTTCTGCTCCGCTTCCACGATCCGGACCGCGGGCGAGTCGACATGGGAGGGCGCGACCTGCGTGAGCTGAGCCTCGAGCAGGTGCGCGCCCGGGTCGCCCTCGTGAGCCAGGAGACGTGGCTCTTCCACGGCACGGTCGAGGACAATATCCGGATGGGCAAGCCGGACGCGAGCGCCGACGAGCTGCGCGCGGCGGCCCGCGCCGCGAACGCGGAAGAGTTCATCCTCCGGCTCCCCCAGAGCTACGACACCGTCGTGGGCGAGCGCGGTGTGCGGCTCTCGGGCGGCCAGCGCCAACGGATCGCCATCGCGCGCGCGCTCCTGCGCGACGCGCCGATCCTCGTGCTCGACGAGGCGCTCTCGTCGGTCGACGCGGAGAGCGAGGCGCTGATCCAGGCGGCGCTCGATCGTCTCATGCGAGGCCGCACCACCCTCGTCTTCGCCCACCGTCTCTCGAGTGTCGTGGGCGCCGACCGCATCCTCGTGCTCGACCAGGGACGGCTGGTCGAGCAGGGCACGCACGGCGAGCTGCTCGGCCGGGGCGGCGTCTACGCCCGTCTGATGGCCGGGCAGGCGCGGGATGGCGCGGGAGCCGTCGCCGTCGGCGCCCGCCCGACTGCGCTCGCGGCCGACGGGGACGGCACCAACGCTGATGCCGGCGTCGAGGCGTCGGACGACGCGCACGCGATCGTCGGCGCCGAGGCCGTCGGCTGGGGCGCCGTCCTGCGCACACTCATCGACAAGACGCGCGGCTACCGGGGCCAGCTCACGCTGACGTTCGCGCTGGGCGTGGCGCGCGTGACGGCACTGATCGGCGTCGGCGTCCTCAGCGCGCTGGCGGTCCGCGCCGTCAAGCGCGGCGAGCCCGCCGGTGCCCTGATCGCGAGCCTGCTCGTGGTGGCTCCGCTCGCCGGCGCCCTCCACTGGGTCGAGTCGTGGCTGGCCCACGACGTCGCGTACCGGCTGCTCACCGACATGCGGCTGGGCGTGTTCAAGAAGCTCGACGCGCTCGCGCCCGCGTACCTGACGCGACGGCGGTCGGGCGATCTCGTGGGTGCCGCCACCCACGACGTCGAGCTGATCGAGTACTTCTTCGCCCACACGATCACGCCGGCGTTCGTCGCCGTGCTCGTGCCGGCGGCCGTCCTGGTGGCCCTCGGCGCGTTCGGCGCCGCCCTGGTCCTCGTGCTCGTGCCCTTCCTCTTGTATACGGCGCTCGTGCCCGTGCTCGGCCGCGCCCGCATCGACCACCTGGGCTCGCGTGCGCGCGAAGCCTCCGGCGATCTGAACGCTCACGTGGTCGACACGGTGCAGGGCCTCGCCGAGATCGTCGCCTACCGACGCGTGACCACCTGGGGCGAGGCGCTCGCCGCCAAGGCGAGCCGCTTCTACGAGCTGCGCCTGCCGTTCCTTCGCGACCTCGCCCGCCAGACCGCGCTCCAGGAGACGGCGACGGGGCTCGGCGGCCTCGCGGTGATCGCGATCGGCGCGTGGCTCGCCCACCAGGGACGGCTCGACGCGGGGACGCTGCCGTTGTTGACGCTGCTGGCGCTCTCTGCGTTCGTGCCGCTGTGGGAGGTAGCCCAGGTGGGTCGGCAGCTCGCCGACACGCTGGGCGCCGCCCGCCGCCTCGGCGCGGTCGAGGCCGAGCCGGTGCCGGTGACCGACGGCCCGGGCGTGCCGAGCATAGCGGTTCGGGGCGCCATCGCGATCGAGCTGGCGGACGTTCGGTTCGCGTATCCGGGCCGGCCGCGCGCAGCCGTGGACGGAGTCTCGCTCCGGATCCCCGACGGCAGCACCGTTGCGCTGGTCGGGCCGTCGGGCGCCGGAAAGACGACGGTCGCCAGTCTCCTGCTGCGCTTCTGGGATCCGCAGTCGGGCGTGATCCGTCTGTTCGGACACGACCTGCGCCAGTATGGGCTGGACGAGCTACGCCGCCGGATCGCGCTGGTCGCGCAGGACACCTATCTGTTCAACGACACGCTCCGCGCCAACGTCCTGCTCGCCCGCCCCGACGCGGACGAGGCGTCGCTCGGCCTCGCCATCGGGCGCGCGGCGCTGGGTGAGCTGGTCGAGGGCTTGCCGGACGGGCTCGACACGGTCGTGGGCGAGCGCGGCGCACAACTCTCGGGCGGCCAGCGTCAGCGCGTGGCGATCGCCCGCGCTTTTCTCAAGGACGCGCCCGTGCTGATCCTGGACGAGGCGACGTCGCACCTCGATGCGGTAAGCGAGGCCGCCGTACGCGCGGCGCTCGAGCGGCTGGCGCGCGACCGGACCACGCTCGTCATCGCCCACCGCCTCTCCACGGTGCGCGACGCGGACGCGATCGTCGTGCTCGACCACGGCCGGGTGGTGGAGGTCGGTCGCCACGCGGAGCTCATCACCCGGGGCGACCTCTACGCCCACCTCGTCGCTCGCCAGCTCGCCGGCGGTATCCCCACCGCCGCCGATTGACTCAGAAGCGCCCCGGCCGAGACTGCACCGGGGCACGAGCTCGCGCGGGCCAGCACGCGCTACTCGATTACTTGGTCCGCCCGCCCGAACACCGACGGCGGGATCGTCAGGCCGAGCGCCTTCGCCGTCCTCAGGTTGATCACCAGCTCGAACTTAGTGAGCTGCTCCACGGAGAGATCAGCGGGCTTCGCGCCCTTGAGAATCTTGTCCACGTAGGTAGCGGCGCGCCGATGCAAATGAGCAAAGTCCGGTCCGTAGGACATCAGGCCGGTGACATCGACGTACTCCCTTAATGCGTACACTGCCGGCAGCCGGTTCTTGGCCGCGAGGTCCACGAGGCGTCTGCGCTCATTGAAGAACATGGCGCTCGACAACACAGTCAGAGCGCCTGCGCGCGCCCTGGTCATGTCCGAGAAGGCCCTGTCGAGATCCGCGGGACCCCGCGCCTCAACGAATTGAAGCTGCACCCCCAGCGCCCGCGCAGCGACCTCTGCTTCCTTCAGCATGTCCTTTTCCGTGCGTTCGCCGAGGCCACCAGGCTGCCAGAGGACAGCAACCCGACTGAGCTTCGGAACGGCCTGTGTGAGCAGTTCCAGACGCTTGCCGACTAGCTCCGGGAGAGGCTAGCCAACCCCGTGACATTGCCGCCCGGCCGCGCAAAGCTGGTGACGAGCCCGCTCCCAACCGGATCGCCAGCAAAAGCGAAGACAATGGGGATAGTCTTGGTCGTTTGCTTGGCGGCCAGAGCGGCGGGTGTGATTGGGGCCACGATGACTCTAACCTTGAGCGCAAGCAGTTCGGCCGCAAGAGCGGGGCGCTCGAGCTTCCCCTCGGCAGCTCGATATTCCAGACGCACGGACATACGAACGCCCCGGCCGAAAGCACCGGGGCGTCAGGACGGACCTAGCGGGGGTCTACCCGCCCCTCAAACGGGACGGTCATCCGTACACTCTCGGGTGAGAGCCGCCTTTTGAGGCCCCCCATCTCAAATAATCTGCCAGCGGGAGCGCGGAAAGGACGTGCCCGTCCGGGCCTGGAGCTTCTCGCCGATCTCCTGCACCTTGGCGAAGAGCCGCGGCTCGTCCACGAACGACTGGCGATAGGCGTCGACCACCACCCGGCCGTCGACGATGACCGTGTGCACGCTGCGGCCGTCGGCGTTGTAGACGAGGTTGTTGACGGGGTTGAAGAGCGCCTGCCACTCCGGTCGCTGCGTGTCGAAGAGCACCAGGTCCGCCCTCTTCCCGGGTTCGATCGAACCGAGCTGATCGCCCACGCCGAGCGCCTGCGCCCCGACGAGCGTCGCCATCTCGAGCGCCGACTCGGCCGGGATCAGCCGCATGTCCTGGCGGGCGTCCTTGTACTGGATCGCCGCCATGTTCATCGCGCGCACGATGTCGAGGTGATTCGAGTTATTGGGAGAGTCACAGCCGAGCGCGACCTTCACGCCTTTCGCGAGGAGCTCGGGCATCCGCCCGTGCTCGGCCACCCCGCGCGCGCCCTTCGCCGCGGTGACCGGACACATCGCGACGGTCGTCCCCGTCCGCGCCAGGCACTCGATCTCGGCGTCATCCAGGCCGAGCGAATGGGCCAGGACCACGTTCGGTCCGAGCACGCCGATCGACTCGAGGTATTCCGTTGGGCTCCGGCCGTTGCGAGCCTGATATTCTTTGCGGGCCTGGGGTCCGCTGCCGTGGTGCAAGGTCAGGCCGGTCTGGCGCTCGTCGGCGAGCCGCTTCAGCGCGCGCAGCAGGTCGGCCGTGCACGTCTCCGGCGAGAACGGCATGGCCCACGCCCGCAGTCGCCCATTGAGACGTCCGTGCCACTTGTCGAGGAACGCCGCCGTGCGCTTGACCGCCTCATCGGTCGCGAAGCGGGGCAAGGGAAAGGGCGCCTCGCGGTCGGTCACGCAGTCGCCGAGAATCACGCGGATGCCGGCGTCCTCGTACGCCTGCAGGCACGCGTCGGGGAACTTGGTGCTGCCCGGATCCACGAAGCAGACTGTGCCGTTCTTCAGGAGCTCCACGAGGCCGAGCAGCGTGGTGTGGTACTCCTCTTCCTCGGTCATGGCCATCTGGAGCTTGAACACGTGCGAGAGCGGGCTGCCCAGGTTGTCGGGGAAGATGCCCCGCACCGCGTGGGCGTAGCTGATGTGCATGTGACCGTTGACGAACCCGGGTGTGACCACCATATGGCGGGCGTCGATCACTCGGTCGGCCCGCGCGCCGGCCAAGGTCGTCGCCTTGCCCACGCGGCTCACGCGCCCGTCTTCGATGAGAATCGAGCCGTTCTGGACGATCCGCCGCTCGCGATCGACAGTGAGGACGAAACGGGCGTTGTCGATCTTGAGGCTTTGCGTCGTCATGGCCTGCCGTCCGGCGCCGCAGTTACCGGCCTTGGAACTGCGGGCGACGCTTCTCGGAAAACGCTTTCACGCCTTCCTGGTAGTCCTGGCTGTTGAAGCAGTCGGCGATCAGCTTTTCCAGCATCGCCAGGTCGCGTTCCGCTTCGGGGCGCACGAGTTGCTCCACGGTCGCCTTGGCCGAGCGCAGCGTGAGCGGGGCGTTCTTCGCCATCGTCAGCGCGTAGTTGCGCGTGAAGCTCTCCAGCTCGGCCTTCGGCACGACCTGATTCACTAGCCCCATGCGGAGCGCGTCCTGGGCGCTGAAGTCGGTCCGGGCGGTGAAGAAGATCTCTTTCGTGTACGCGGGCCCGACGAGCTTCATCAGCTTTTCCATACCGCGATAGTGATAGCCTAGGCCCAGCCGCGCCGCGGGGATGCCGAAGCGGGCGTCGTCGGAGGCGATGCGCATGTCGCAGCCGATGGCGATACCGACGCCGCCGCCGATACAGAAGCCGTGGATCATCGCGAGCAGCGGCTTCGTCAGGGTGCCGAGCGCGTCTTGGCCGGTCGCCGAGATCCGGCTGTACTCCTCCTGGTCGGCCATGTTGCGCCGTCGCTCCTTGAACTGCGAGATGTCGGCGCCGGCCACGAACGCCTGGTCGCCGGCGCCGCGCAGGACGACGACGCGGATGGTGTCGTCGGTGGCCAGGTCGCGCACGTACTCGGGCATGCGCTGCCACATCTCCAGGCTCACGGCGTTGCGCTTCTCGGGCTGGTTGAAGATGATCCAGCCGATCGGCCCGTCCTTTTGCAGCAGGAGCTTCGGCGTCTCGCTCATGGCGCTCTCCTCGTCACGTGATGTCGTCCAACCTACCGTGGGGCCCGCCTACTTGTCCAGCCACACCTCCTGCATCCGTCCGTGGTTGTAGAGGGTGTCGTGCGGGACGAGGTTCTTCACGTAGGTCTCGTGGCGTCTCCTGTTAGACTCCGAGCGTTCGAAAATCCTACACCCGCTTGTCGAGAGGAGCGCTATGGAGGACCGCTGGCACGGCAGCCCCGTGAGGTATCCGGACCCGGCGGTCCAGGTGCTCGATCCGAGCTTCGCACAGTACCGGCTCAACCTCGCGGCCGTCGAGCGCCTCGCCACGGGCTTTCGATGGTCGGAAGGCCCGGTCTGGTTCGGTGATGGACGCTTCCTCCTCTGGAGCGACATCCCGAACAACCGGATCATGAAGTGGGAGGAGGAGACGGGTGTGGTCAGCATCTTCCGCAAGCCCTCGAACAACACCAATGGCAACACGCGCGATCGCCAGGGCCGCCTGGTGTCCTGCGAGCACGACGCGCGGCGCGTGACGCGCACCGAGCACGACGGCACCATCACCGTCCTGGCCGACCGCTACCAGGGCAAGCCCCTCAACTCGCCCAACGACGTCGTCTGCAAGTCGGACGGCTCGGTCTGGTTCAGCGATCCGCCGTTCGGCATCCTCGGGAACTACGAAGGCCACGTCGCGAGCCCCGAGCTGCCGACGAACGTCTACCGGGTCGATGGCGTGACGGGCCAGCCGACCGTGGTGACGGGCGACGTCCCTCGCCCCAACGGTCTCTGCTTCACGCCCGACGAGTCGAGGCTGTACGTCGTCGTCAGCGGCGCCGTGCCGCGCGAGATCCGGATCTTCGACGTCGTCGACGGCGGGACGCGGCTCGCCAACGGCCGCGTGTTCGTGAATTGCGGAGACGGCGTTCCCGACGGGATGCGCTGCGACACGGACGGCAACCTCTGGTGCGGCTGGGGTGGGGGCGATGGGCTGGACGGCGTGGCGATCTTCAATCCGTCCGCCAAGCTCATCGGCCGCATTCTGCTTCCGGAGCGCTGCGCCAACCTCTGCTTCGGCGGGGTCAAGCGCAACCGGCTCTTCATGGCGGCGAGCCAGTCGCTCTACGCGCTCTACGTGAACACGCAAGGCGTAGCCGGCGGCTGAGCCGCCGGAAGGTCAACCGGCTGCGGCGCGGCGTGACGAATCGGCGGCGCCGGACGGACAATCGGGGAAGGAGGACGCTCGAATGCCACGTCGGAGGTCCGCATCGGTCATCGCCGCGGCGCTCACCGCGCTCGCGCTGGCCACGCCGGCGGCGGCCCAGAACCGCTCGAGCTTCGTGGACGCGGCGAAATCGCCGCTGAACTTCTCCAGGGCGACCGTGAAACCGCAGATCGCCTGCCGCGACATGCGCGGTCTGACGGCCGGCAGCGTGTCGATCCAGTCCGCCGAGGTCGTCGCGGCGGCTGACGGCGTGCCGGAGCATTGTCGCGTGGCCGGCACGATCGCGTCGGAGATCCGCTTCGAGGTGAACATGCCCGCCGCATGGAACCGCCGCTTCTACATGAACGGCAACGGCGGCTTCGCCGGCGAGTCTCCGGACAGCCCGCCGCGAGCCGCGATCCGCGCGACGGCGCTACGCCACGGCTTCGCCACCGCCACCACCAATTCCGGCCACGACGCGACGCAGGAGCCGCTGGCGAGCTTCGCCCTCAACCCGCAGAAGGTGACCGACTATGCGTTCCGCGCGGTGCACCTGACGGCGATGACGGCGAAGGGCATCGCGACGCGGTACTACGATCGCCCGGTCGCCTATTCGTACTGGGACGGCTGCTCGACCGGGGGCCGGCAGGCGCTGATCTCGGCGCAGCGATTCCCGGGCGATTTCGACGGGATCGTCGCCGGCGCGCCGGTGCTGAACTTCGTCGATACCACGATCGCCGGCCTCTGGAACGCCCGGGCGCTGCGCCAGGGGCCGCTGACCCTGGACACGCTGAAGCTCGTCGCGGACGTCGTCTACGCCAAGTGCGGCGGAGTCGACGGCGTCATCGACGACCCGCGGCGCTGCCCCTTCGACCCCGCGCGCGACTTGCCCAAATGCCCCGGCAGTCCGGCGGCGAACTGCGTCACCGCGGCGCAAGCCGGAGCCCTGAAGAAGATCTACGGCGGGGTGGTCAAGGACGGCAAGGCCTACTTTCCCGGCCAGCCGATCGGCGCCGAGAAAGCGGGCGCCTCGTCGTTCGGCGAAGCCCAGCCTTCGAGCGGTTGGGACCGGTGGCTGATCGGACGCGACGGCGGTAAGTCGTTGCAGCTCGCCTACAGCGAATCGTTCATGAGGTACATGGCGTTCGGGAAGGCGGATCCGAACTACGACTGGGCGACCTTCGACTTCGACAAGGATCCCGAGCGCACGGGCGACATTCGCCGGCTCCTCAACGCCGCCGACCCGGACCTCGCCACATTCCGCAACCGGGGTGGCAAGCTCCTGATGTATTTCGGCTGGGCCGACACGGCCCTGACCCCGTTCATGGCGATCGACTACTACGAGAAGGCGGTCGCGACGAACGGGCCCGACACCCGGGACTTTTTCCGCCTGTTCCTGGTGCCGGGAATGTTCCACTGTCGGGGCGGCGTCGGCACCGACCGCTTCGATGCGATGACCAGCCTGATCAACTGGGTCGAGGGGGGTGTGGCGCCGGAGACCATCCCGGCGGCGCGCGTCGAGGGGGACCAGGTCACGCGCACGCGGCCCCTCTGCCCGTATCCGCGCGTCGCGCGCCACGTCGGCTCCGGCAGCATCGACGACGCCGTCAACTTCGTGTGCGCGGATCCGTGAGAAGCCGCTCAGCTGCGCGTGATCTGTGAGGTCCCCGGCAGGCGTCCGAGGAAGTTTCCGCTGACGCCGCCGTCGACGACGAGGTCGTGGCCGTTGACGTAGCGCGCGTCGGGACCCAGCAAGAACGCGATGACGTCGGCGATGTCCTCCGGCGTCGCGACCCGCCCGAGGGGCACGAGGGCGTCGCGCTCGGCGGCGACGCTCTGGTCCGCGTACACTCGCGCCGTCATCCCCGTGCGCACCATGCCGGGCGAGACGGTGTTGACGCGGATGCCGTCTCGCCCGAACTCCTGCGCGAGCACCCGCGCCAGCATGATGACCGCCGCCTTGGTGGGCCCATACGGACCCAGGTTCGCGTGCGCATTCGTGCCGGACATCGATCCCACGGCGACGATCGCCCCCCGCGAGGTCTTCAGCGCCGGGTGAGCCGCCTTCGCCAAAAGCCATGTCGCGCGCGTGTTCACGGCGAACATGCGGTCCCAGTCCTCGACGGAGTAGTCCACGAGCGGTCCGGGCCGGTTGATGCCGGCGTTGCTCACGAGGCCATCCAAGCCGCCGAATCGACCGATGGCGTCACCAACGACCCGCCCGGGGGCGTCTGCGCTGCCCATGTCGTCGTAGAGCGCCAGCGGCTCGGCCTCGTGCTTGCGCAGTTCCTCGACCAGGCCGTCGAGGCTGGGGGAAGGCTCGACGTCGACCGCCGCGATCTGCGCCTTTCGACCCTGCGCCCCCGTCACGAGGACACGCATAGAAACCTCCCGCGTCCGGCAGTGTAGCGCGATCGTGCCACGTTCGTGCGCTCGACGGACGCTCAGCGTCCGATGCCGCGTGCCATGAGCACCGCCATCAGCGGCAGGAGCACCAGCAGTCCGAGCTCGATGTGGATGAAGCGTCGCACGCCGGCGATCTCGTCGCCCGAAGGAGCGGCACCGCTCCCCGCGAGCGTGCGCTTCCAGCGAATGAAGGTGCGCGTCGGCTTGATCGAGAGCGTCGCGATGATCACGTAGAGGGCCATCTTCGCCCAGAAAAATGGGTTGCCGACGTAGAACTCGACGCCCTTGGCGTAGAAGAACAGGCGGAGCAGGCCGGTCGCGAGCGCGGCGAGCGCGGAGACGAAGAAGACGATGTCGATGACTGGCAGCCGGCGCGCCTGCTCCGAGGTCAATCCGGGTCGGCATACGACGAGCTCGCCGACGAGGAACCCGCCGGTGAGTATGATGCTGAGATAGTGGAGATAAGCGACCAACGGTTCCAGCATGCGCGCGCCTCCTCAGGAGAGCTTCGATGGCGATGACGATTGCGTCTCGAACGTTGAGTGTATCGGTCAATCGTCCGGCGAGCGACGTGTATCGGTTCGTCTCGAATTCCGAGAATCTTCCGAAGTGGGCGACGGGGTTCTGCAAGTCCGTCAGAAAGTCGAACACGCATTGGATCATCGAGACGCCACAAGGGCCGATGAAGGTCAGGTTCGTCGAGCAGGACCTGCGCACATTGCAGTGTGTGCGGGAGTCCCGTGAGGGAGCCAGACCATGACGCGCGGCTCGCCGTGGGTAGAGTAGAATGCGGGCCACGAATGATGAGGAGGGCGAGGCGCAGATGACGATCAAAGGCAAGGCGTGCATCGCGGGCATCTACGAGCATCCCACGCGCAAGGCTGACGACAAGTCATTGGCCCAGCTCCACGCCGAGGTCGCGAAAGGCGCCCTGGCGGACGCGGGCCTGACCAAGGACGACGTGGACGGCTACTTCTGCGCCGGCGACGCGCCCGGCCTGGGCCCGCTCTCCATGGCGGACTACATGGGGCTCAAGCTCCGGCACATGGACACGACGGAGACGGGCGGGTCGTCCTACGTCATCCACGTCGCGCACGCCGCCGAGGCGATCGCCCTGGGCAAGTGCGACGTCGCGCTGATCACGCTCGCCGGCCGGCCCCGCGCCGAGGGCATGGCCACCGGCACCGTGCCCCGCGCCCCGGTCGCCGCCTCGCCCGACGCGCCGTTCGAATACCCGTTCGGTCCCACCGTGGCGAATCAGTACGGGATGGCCGCGATGCGCCACATGCACCAGTACGGCACCACCAGCGCGCAGCTCGCCTGGATCAAGGTCGCGGCCTCGCAGCACGCCCAGCACAATCCGCACGCGCTCTTGCGCGAAGTGGTCACGGTCGAGGAAGTCATCAACTCGCCGATGATCGCCGATCCGCTGCACCGGCTCGACTGCTGCGTCATCACGGACGGCGGCGGCGCGATCGTGGTCGTGAAGCCCGAGATCGCCAGGGGCCTGAAGCGTCCGCTGGTGAAGGTGCTCGGAGCCGGCGAGGCGCCGAAGCACCAGATGGGCGGCAAGATCGACCTGACCTACTCCGGCGCGGTCTGGTCGGGGCCCGCGGCGTTCGCCGAGGCCGGAGTGACGCACGCCGACATCAAGTACGTGTCGATCTACGACAGCTTCACGATCACCGTGCTCATCACCCTCGAGGACCTCGGCTTTTGCGCGAAGGGCCAGGGCGGCAAGCTGGTCGCCGACGGCAACTTGATCTCGGGCGTCGGCCGGCTGCCCTTCAACACCGACGGGGGCGGGCTCTGTAACAACCATCCGGCCAACCGCGGCGGACTGACGAAGGTGGTCGAGGCGGTGCGCCAGCTCCGCGGCGAGGCCCACCCGAAGGTCCAGGTGAAGAGCTGCGACGTGGCGCTGGCGCACGGGACCGGCGGCTCGCTCGGCACGCGCCACGGCAGCGCCACGCTGATCATGGGCCGGGAGTAGAGCGATGAGTACGACGGAGCGGAAGTATCCGGCGCCCATGGTGAATCCGGAGATCAAGCCGTTCTTCGATGCGGCCGCTCAGGGCACGCTGATGCTCAAGAAATGTGCGGCGTGCGGCCAGGCCCATCACTATCCGCGGGCGATCTGCCCCTTTTGCGCGAGCGACCGAACGGAATGGATCACCGCATCGGGCCGCGGCACGATCTATTCCTACAGCGTCATGCGGCGGGTGCCGGTGCCGTACGCGATCGCGTACGTGACGCTGGAGGAAGGCGTCACGATGATGACCAACATCGTCGACTGCGACCTCGACGCCATCCGGATCGGTCAGCGGGTGAAGGTGGTCTTCAAGCCGACCGACGGCGGGCCGCCGGTCCCGATGTTCGCGCCCGCCTGATCGAGCACCGTGCCCGGCGATGACGGCGCTGTACGACCGGATCGGTGTCGGCTACCGGGACTTTCGGCGCCCCGACCCGCGACTCGACCTCGCGATCACGCGCGCCTTGAGCCGGGCGGAGACCGTCGTGAACGTGGGCGCCGGCGCCGGCTCCTACGAGCCCGCGGACCGCTCCGTCGTCGCGGTGGAGCCGGCGATGACGATGATTCACCAGCGGCGCCCCGGGAGCGCGCCCGTCGTGCAGGCCTCCGCGACCGAGCTACCGTTCCGCGACGACGGATTCGCCGCGGCGCTGGCGATCCTCACCGTGCATCATTGGCCCGATCAGGCGCGCGGACTCGACGAGCTGGCGCGCGTTGCCCGGCGCCGCATCGTCGTCGTGACCTGGGACCCGTCGACGTCGGGCTTCTGGCTGGTGGACGATTACTTCCCCGAGATCGTGGAGCTCGATCGTCCGATCTTTCCCTCGATCGAGGCCTTCAAGCGCGCGTTCGGGCGTGTCGAGGTGCACCCGCTGCCGATTCCCCACGACTGCGTCGACGGGTTCCTCGGCGCCTACTGGCGGCGGCCGCACGCCTACCTGGATGTGGGAGTCCGCGGCGCGATCTCGACCTTCGCGAAACTTCGCGACCTCGAGCCCGGCCTGGACCGGCTCCGCCGCGATCTGGCGGACGGCACGTGGGTGCGCCGCCACGGAGACCTCCTCGACCGGTCGGAGATGGACCTCGGCTACCGGATCGTGATCGCCGCGAAACCCTGAGCGCTGTCCCCCGAGCCGCTCAGCCGCAGGCGACGGCGTAGATGTCCTGAACCTTCTCCGGTAGCCGCCACTCTTTCCAGCTCCGGCCGCCGTCCCGGGTGCCGAAGACCTGCCCCTGTCGCGCGACGCTGTAGACCTGATCGGGATCTCGTGGGTGCAGCGACACCGCCATCATCGTGCTTTCCGCCTTGATGCCGTGGTCGATGCGCCGCCAAGTCTGCCCGAGGTCGTCGCTGCGATAGAGCGAGCCGTCCTTGCTTCGCGCGGCGGGGCTCAGAGCGGCGACCAGCGTTCTGGAATCGTGGGGCGAGACCTGCACGTCACGCGCGTACGTCAGCGGCGAGAAGCGTCCGATCTCCATGTCTTCCCAAGTCTTGCCACGGTCGGCGCTCCGGAAGAGGCCCATGCGCACGGCGAGGAAGACGGTGCCCGGCTGTGCGCTCGACACGGTCAGCGCGTGCGAGTCGAGCATGCCCTCGTTCTCGGTGTCGCTCGCGATCCGGCTCTTGAGGTGCGGACGCTCGGCGAGCTTGACGAGGTCGTGGCCGACATCCTCCCAGGTCTCCCCTCGGTCGCGGCTTCTCAGAACCCCGTCGACCTCGAGTCCTGCGTAGATCTCGTCGGGATACGTCGGGTCGATCGCGAGCCGGGTGACACGGCACGGGAAGCCCATCTTGACCCGCCCCGGCGAGTTCACGCCCGGAAGCTTTCGCCAGGAATCCCCACCGTTGTCGCTGCGGTAAACAGCCACCGGAGAGGTCCCGAGGTACATGGTCTGGGGATCACGTGGATGAATGAGGATCGACCAGACTTCCAGCCCCGAGTCCGGGAAGGGGAGCTTCTCCCAGCTCGCCCCGCGATCGCGGCTCCGGTACGGGCCGTCCTGAGACCCCGCGAAGATCACGTTGGGATCGGTCGGGTGAATGATGATCGCCTGGACGTCCGCTCGCTCGGGCAACCCCTTGCCGAGCAACTCCCAGTGGTCGCTGCCCACGGTTTGCCGGAAAATCCCCCCGAGCGCGCCGGGAATCCGCGCCGCCGCGCCGACGTAAACGTGCGTGAGTCCTGACGGGTTCACCATGGCCGACCTCCTATTTGTAAGCTCGCCTGGCACGGCGGGGCCCCAGCCCACGAGGCACTGCTGATTCATAGGCTCGCCTCGCACGGCGGGGCCCCAGCCCCACGACGCGCTGCGGCTCGCACTGCCCTTCGTGGCCAAGACTCTACCACTCGCGCGCCCCATGGTGCAGGGCTCGCGAGGATTCGACAGAAGCGCCCTACGAAAGCAGTTGACGGGGCCGGCTTTCCGGGCTTAATGAAGGCCCTACCCGCTCTGTGCGGGGCCGCGAACCCTCACCGCTGAAAGGAGTCGCACGTGATTTACGAGATCCGCACCTACCAGATCGCTCCCAGCAGCCTGGCCGAAGTCGAAAAGCGCTTCGGCGACGCCTACCAGTACCGCAAGAAGTACTCTGAGCTGACGGCCTTCTTGCACACGGAGATCGGACCGCTCAACGAGATCGTTCACATCTGGGGGTACAAGGACCTCGCAGATCGTGCGCGTGTCCGGGGCGAAGCGTCGAAAGAGACGAACTGGCCCCCGAAGATCCAGGAGTTCATCCGCGCGATGCGCTCGGAAGTCGTCGTGCCGTTCTCGTTCATTCCCGAGCCGCACGGGAAGATGGGGCCGATCTTCGAGCTGCGCTACTACACGCTGAAGCCCGGTATGCTGCCCGACACCGCGAAGGGCTGGGAGTCGAAGATCGGCGAGCGCTCGAAGCTCTCGCCCGTCGTGCTGGCCGGTGGCGTCGAGTTCGGCAAGGCCAACGGGTTCGTCCACATCTGGGGCTACCCGAGCATGGACCAGCGCATGCAAGTGCGTGAAGAGGCGAGGAAGAAGGGTGTGTGGCCGCCGCCGGGCGGCGGCGACCGGCTGATCACGCAGGAAAACAAGATCCTCCTACCCGCCGCCTTCTCGCCGCTGCAGTAGAGAGAGTCCACGCGGGGCTTGCGCCGCGAGGGCGCCGTCCGGCCCTCGCGGCGCAAGCCCCCGTTCCATCGTCCGCTCATCCGTAAGGAGCACTGACGTGGCTGTGAGAATCGGCGTCGACATCGGTGGCACGTTCACGGACCTCGTCGCGCTGAACGAGGCGACGGGGACCGTGGTCACCGCCAAGGCGCTCAGCACCCCTCGCGAGCTACTCGAGGGTGTCCTGCGCTGCGTGGACCAGGCCGGGGTACACCTGGCCGACTGCCCTTTCGTCATCCACGGGACCACGATCGGGATCAACGCGCTCCTCGAGCGGAAGGGGGCACGCACGGGCCTCATCACCACGCAGGGATTCCGAGACGTGCTCGAGATCGGCCGCGGCAACTTCCTGAAGATGTACGACGTGCTCTACCGGCGCCCCACGCCGCTCGTGCCGCGCGGTCGTTGTCGCGAGGTGCCCGAGCGGCTGACCGCGACCGGCGATGTCCTGGTGCCCCTCGACGAGGCCGCCGTCCGGACGGCGGCCCAGCACCTGCTCGCCGACGGCGTCGAGTCGGTGGCGATCGTCTTTCTGTTCTCCTACCGAGACCCGGCCCACGAGCAGCGCGCGGCCGAGATCGTCACGGCCGAGCTTCCGGGTGCGAGTGTTTCGCCCTCGCACCGGATCAGCCAGGAGTGGCGCGAGTACGAGCGGACGAGCACGACGGTCGTGAACGCGTACATCCAGCCGATCATGGACCGCTACCTCGGCGCCTTCGGGCAGGGGCTCGCCGGTCGTGGCTTCCGGGGCCAGCTCCTGGTGACCGAGTCCAACGGCGGCGCGTTCTCGCTCGCCGCCGCGCGGTCGAAGCCCGTGCACACGATGGAGTCCGGACCCGCGGCGGGTGTCACGGGCTGTACGAGCCTCGCGCGCGCCCTCGGGGCTGATCGATTGATCTCGTTCGACATGGGAGGGACGACCGCCAAGTGCGCCATCGTCGAGCACGGTCTCCTCCAGACCACCGACGAATACCACGTCGACGGTCACCCCGTGCGGATCCCCGTGATCGACATCAAAGAAGTGAGCGCCGGCGGTGGGACGATCGCCTGGATCGACGCCGGCGGCGCCCTGGCGCTCGGCCCGCACAGCGCCGGCGCGGATCCCGGGCCGGTGTGCTACGCGCGGGGTGGTGACGAGCCCACTGTCACCGATGCCAACCTCGTGCTCGGCCGGATCGACGCCGGTCGCTTCCTCGGGGGCACGATGCCGCTCGATCTCGCCGGGGCCGCGGGAGCGATCGACGAGAAGGTCGGGGTGCCGCTCGGGCTCACCCGCGCCGACGCGGCGGCGGGAGTCGTCAGGCTGGCGGACGTGAAGATGGCGCTCGCCGTGCGGAGCATCACGACCGAGCGGGGCCTCGATCCGCGCGACTACGCGTTGCTGGCCTATGGAGGCGGGGGGCCACTCCACGCCGTCGCCATCGCGCGGGAGCTCGGGATCCCTCGTGTGGTGGTTCCGCCGTCGCCATCGACGTTCTCCGCCTGGGGAATGCTGGCGACGGACCTCCGACACGACCTCGTCCGGACGGTTCTCGAGCCGCTCGAGGGGACCGACGCCGTCTGGGCGGAGGCGCGGTACGGAGAGATGCAGCGAGAGATCGAATCGATCCTGCCGGGAGCCGGTGCCCCCGTCGTGCACCGGGCCGCGGATCTTCGCTATCTCGGGCAAGAGCACACGGTGACGATCGCGCTGGCAGGCCTCGCTGACTGGCCGGCGCTTCGCACGCAGTTCGACGCCGCTCACCAGCGCGCATACGGCTACGCGGCGCCGGACATCGAGGTCCAGCTCTTGAACCTCCGGCTCTCCGTCGTCTTCCCCCTCGACCATCCTCGTCTCCCCACCCTCGCGCGCCGCACGACCGGCACCCCCCCATTCGCAACTTGCAAAATCTACTCCACTCTCGCAGGCGATGCCATCGAATACCGCGTATTCCAACGCGAAAGCCTGCTTCCGGGCGATCAGCTCCAGGGGCCGGCCGCCATCGAAGAATCCGGAACCACCACGATCATCGACGCCGCCGACACACTTTCGATCGAGGACCACGGCTGCCTGATGATTCATCTGAACGCCGTCGAGGCGATGGGGGGTGTCGGGCGGAGCGAGCATCGCTCCCCCGACGTTGACCAAAACTGCAGCCCACGACCCCGATCAACCACATAACGGTCCAGGTTATCCGCGCTGCGCTCAATGCCGCCGCCGAGCGCATGCGGATCACGATGATCAAGACCGCGTACAACCACATCATCAGCGAGAGCCTCGACTTCGGCTGTGCGATCTTCGACCCCGACGTGCAGATGATCGCGCAGGGCGTCGGGCTGCCGGTCTTCCAGGGTCACCTCGGGTTCCCCATTCAGGCGACCATCGCCGACCGGGGGCTCGAGGCTTTTCGCGAGGGCGATGTCTTCATCCACAACGATCCCTACACGGGCAACGGCAACCACCTGAACGACGTCGCCATGACGACTCCGGTCTTCTGGGAAGGACAGCTCACGGGCTTCGTGTCGGTCAAGGCCCACTGGACCGACGTCGGCGGCCCCGTGCCGAGCTCGATGCAAGTCGGGTCCACCGACTTTCGGCAGGAGGGCCTCCGGTTCCGCTCGGTCCGCCTCGTGAGCCGCGGCGAGCTGAGCGAAGAAGTGATGCGCATCATCGGGGGCAACATCCGCATCGAGAGCGGCACGCTCAAGGACATCCAGGCCATGCTCGCGGTGTGCCGGGCCGGCGACGCGTACTTCCGTGAAGTCCTCGCCAAGTACGGGCGCGCCACGGTGCTCGAGGCCACTGGCGTGTACATGGAGCAGTCCGAGCGCCGCACGCGTGCAGCCCTGGCGAAGATTCCGGCCGGCGTATATCGGGCGGTCGGCCACTTCGACAACGACGGCATCACCCTGGACCGGCCCGTGCGCGTGGAGATGGCGATCACGGTCGGCGACGGCGCGATGCGTGTTGATTTCGCCGGCTCCGATCACCAGGTGAAGGGACCGTTCAACTGCGGCGACGCCATCACCATCAGCGCCTGCCGGATGCTCATCAAGTGCCTGACGACGCCACTCGACCCGGTGGACGAAGGCTGCTTCCGCCCGCTCACGGTCCTGATCCCGCCGCGCTCGGTGCTGGCGGCTCAGGAGCCGGCGCCGACCGCGCGGTACTACGTCCCGGTGAATCTCCTGCTCGACCTGGGGCTGCGGGCGCTCGCGCCGGCGATGCCCGATGGTGTTCCCGCCGGCTCCTACGGCGACCAGATGCCGACCATCGCGTTCGGGACTCACCCGGAGACGGGCAAGCTGTTCATCCAGGGCGACCTCAACGCGGGCGGCACCGGAGCGCGACCGACCTTCGACGGCGAGTCGGCCATGATCATCTTCGCGGGCTCCACCGCGCGCAATAACCCGGTCGAGGTCGTGGAGTCGCGCCTTCCTTTGATTCGCATCACCCGCTACGGGCTGCGCCAGGACTCGGGTGGCGCCGGATGCTACCGCGGGGGCCTCGGCATCGAGCGCGACTACCACTTCCTGTTGCCGGCCTTCATCACCTTCAGCCTCGAGCGCAAGGCGACGCCGCCCTGGGGGCTCTGGGGCGGGAAGGACGGTGCCGTCAACAGCGTGGAGATCACCTCGCCCGACGGCACCGTGCGACACGTGCGCAAAGCCACCCAGCACGCCATCGCGGCCGGGGAGGTCGTCCGCATCATGACCGGCGGGGGTGGTGGCTACGGTTCGCCGTCGGAACGCGATCGCGAGGCCTTGCACCGCGACATCCGTGACGGATATATCTCGCCGGAAGCGGCCCGCCGGGACTACGGAGTGGAGCTGCCGGCACCGGAGTAATCGCTCGGACGTTGGCATCGACGGGCTCGAAGAAGCCCCGGTTCCCGATGACGCCTCCGCTATACTCGTGTGCCTCCAGCCCGGGCTGGTTAGTTCCGCAGGACGGAAAGGGCGGGTGGAGTAGACACGATGAAGCGTTGTCCCGATTGCTGCCGGATCTATGACCACCGTGCCGCGGTCTGCCAAGTGGACGGAACCACTCTAGACGACCTCAACGCGGATCCGCTCGTCGGACAGACGATCTCGAAACGGTATCGGGTGGTCCGGAAGCTCGGCGGTGGGTCCCTCGGCCCGGTGTACCTGGCCGAGGAGCTCGCCACCGGCAACAACGTCGCCGTCAAGTTTCTCCTCAAAGAGCTCCACTGGGACGCGGAGCTCGTGAAGCAGTGCTGGTGGGACGCCCGCTTCGCGACGGCCAGCAACCCTTCCAGCATCGTCCGCGTCTACGAGGTCGACCGGACCGACGAGGGCCGGGTGTTCATCGTGATGGAGTGTCTCGAGGGCGAGAGCCTGGCCGAGCTGCTCCGACTCGAGGGCGTCCTCGAGCTGGGTCCCGCGCTGCGCCTGGCGAGCCAGATCGCGAACAGCCTGGCGGCCGCCTTCAAGGCGGGAGTCACCCACCGCAATCTAAAGCCACACGACATCATGATTGTGGGGCCTGACCATCGGATCAAGCTGACGGGCTTCGGGGTCGCCCGCTTTCGGGAAACGGCCTCGGGCGTCGCGCAGGCCGGGCTCATTGCGCCGGAATACACCGCTCCGGAGCAGCTCAAGGGTGACAATGTTGCCGATCGGGCCGACATCTACACGCTCGGGGCGGTGCTGTACGCGATGCTGACCGGCTCCGCGCCCTCTACCGCTGCCAGGCAGGGGGCCGAGGAGGCCGGCGATCTCCGGGCTGCACCAGCGCCTCTGAGGAGGATGCGCCCGGAGATTCCGGCCGCGCTCGAGCAGTTCGTGATGCGAGCCATCGAACCGCGGCCCGAGGATCGACAGAACGGGATGGAGCAGTGCCTCGAGACTCTTCGCAACCTGACCAAATCCGTCGTCGCGGGCACGGCGACGGACGTCCGGTCCGTCATCGCCTGGAGCCACTCGTTGCTCAGTCCCTGAGGGCTCGTGATGTACCTCGCGCACTTCGGTCTCCGCGAACGGCCGTTCTCGAACACGCCCGACGCCCGCTTTGTTTACCTGGGCACCCGCCACGAGAAGGCGATCGCGCACCTGCTCGGCGGCGTTCAGGCGCCGGGTGGGTTCGTGCATCTCACCGGCGAGGCCGGCAACGGCAAGACGACGGTGTGTCGCCTGCTCCTCAATCGGCTCTCGCCAGGCGTCGACGTGGCCTTGATCCTCAATCCTGTGCTCACGCCGGAGGAGCTCCTCGCTGCTGTCTGCGACGAGCTCGGCGTGAAACACGAGGGCCAAGAGTCCAGCTGGACGAAGCTGGTCGAAGCCCTCTACCGTCATCTGCTGGTCACCCACGGCGGCGGGCGACGGACGGTCGTGATCGTCGACGAAGCCCAGAACCTGGGCGTCGGCGCGTTCGAGCAGGTTCGCCTCCTCACGAAGCTCGAAGCCGACGGGCAGAACCTCCTGCAAGTCATCCTGATCGGACAGCCGGAGCTGATCGAGGTGCTCGGCCGCACGGAGCTGCATCAGCTGCCAGAGCCCATCTCGTCGGGCTACCATCTGCTGCCCCTCGAAGAGGCCGAGACGTACGCCTACGTGCGCCACCGGCTGGGGCTGGCCGGCGCCGTACGGGACATCTTCGAGATCGACGCGCTCCGTGACGTCCATCGCCTCTCGGGTGGGGTGCCACGACTCATCAATGTCATCTGCGATCGCGCCCTGCGCGGCGCGCACACCCAGCGGCGGGCAACGGTGGATCAGCCGACGGTGCACGCGGCGGCGCGCGAGGCGCTCGCAGTGTCCGGCTTCCAGGCTCGCGGCCACGCCGAGGAGGTCCGGCAAGCCGAGGAGGCGACGGTCGCGCAGGTGCCCGCGCCGCCGGTGGCGCCAACCCGGCGGCCGCTCTGGCCATGGCTCGTGAGCGTCGCGCTCGTCATCAATGCCCTCGGAATCGTGATCGGCGCGGCCTTCGTCGTTACCCGTCCGTGGGGTCTGGCGATCGTCGGGCCTCGACCTGCCGCGGTCGAGAAGACGGAGGCGCCGACGGTGACGGCCGCGCCGGCTGCGCCGGCGCCCGTGGGGCCGGCGTCCGCCGCGGAGACCCGGCCGTCAGAGACGAACCCCGCCGAGCTCGCCGGCCGGGCGCGCTCTGGGGAAGGCGGCACGCCGCCGGCGGTCGCTCCGCCGGCACGCGCCCGCGCTGCACCGCCGGCCCAGCCGCGACCCACAACCCCGGCGCTGGCCAACGCGCCGGAGCCGTTGCCCGCGCAACCCTCGCCGCAGCGTCACCGGCACCAGGCGCCATCCCCCGAGGTGTCGGCGGCGCCGGCTCCGCCAACCCAGCCCGACGAGGGAGAGTCCCCATTCAAGATCGACTTGCTGGTCTGGGCGGCCGACCCGAAGGAGCGGATGGTGTACCTCAGCGGCCGCAGGTATTTCGAGGGCCAGGCACTCGACAACGGCGCCGTGGTCGAGCAGATTTTCGAGAACGGCATCGTGCTGCTCCACGAGGGCCACCGGATCCGGGTCCAGGCCGAAACGCGGTGACGACGGCCCATCGCGTTGCCGCCGTCGCGCTCGCTGCTGCGCTCGCCGGGTGCGCGTTGTGGGGGCGGCCAGCCTCCGCGCCCCACTTCGGCCAGGACGGCCCGGACGCGGAGGCGTATGGTGCGAGCCGCGGCTATCCGATCGGCGACCGCACGAGCTTCTTTCGCATCCCGTTCCTGGTCGGCTCCCACAGTCATCTCGACGAGATCTTCCAGAGCCGGCCGATCCGTCGAGCCACTACGACGTCGCGGCTCGAGCGCGCCGGCTCGGAGCTTTCGCTCCGCTACGAGTACCAGGGGCGGACCCTGACCCTGGACCAGTATCTCGCGAGCAATCCCACCACGGGACTTCTCGTCGCCCGCGACGACACGATCTTCGTCGAGCGTTATCAGTACGCCCGGAACGACACGAACCGCTTCACGTCGTGGTCGATGGCCAAGACGGTGACGTCGATGCTCGTCGGCATCGCAATCGCGGAAGGTCGCATTCGCTCGGTCGACGATCCCGCCGCCACGTATGTGCCGTCCCTCGCCGGGACCGAGTACGGGCGCACCTCGCTGCGTCACTTGCTGCAGATGTCCTCGGGCGTGCGCTTCGTGGAGGAGTACCGGGCGGGGGACGACGTCTCGCGACTCGTCGCTGACACGTTCATGCAGCGCGGCTCGGGCGGCGTCGGTGCGGTGACACCGTTCAACGAGCGGGTCGCGCCGAGCGGCACCCGGTTTTCGTATGCCTCCGTCGAGACCCAGGTGCTCGGCCTCGTCCTCACCAGCGCGGTTGGACGACCGGTGGCCGACTATCTGCGGGAAAAGATCTGGGTTCCGATCGGGGCCGAGGCCGACGCCACCTGGCTGGTCGATCGCGCGGGTCAGGAGGCGACGTATTGCTGCCTCAACGCGGTCCTTCGCGACTATGCGCGCCTCGCCCTGCTGCTCGCCCACGATGGCAACTGGCGCGGCCGCCAGATCATCCCGGCCGCCTGGATCCAGGATGCCACGCGGGTGCGCGCCGACCAGCCGCACCTTCGGCCGCGCACCGCAACGCCGTTCTTCGGGTACGGCTATCAGACCTGGATCTTTCCCGACGAGCGCCGGATGTTCGCGTTCCTCGGGGTGCGCGGCCAGGCGATCTACGTCGATCCGGACAGTCGGCTGGTCATGGTGCACACCGCCGTGCGCAAGCTGCCGGTCGATCCGGGTGTCGTGGAGACGGGCGCCCTCTGGCGGGCGGTCGTCCGCGAGCTCGGCCGCTGACGCAGATCACCCGCGTACGGCAGCGACGTCGTCGGGAGCCTCTTGCGTCTCGCCTATCTGAAAGAGGCCGCCAACGCCGTGCGGCGGGCTCGATCAGCTACGCCGAGCTCGGCGAGGGCTCCGTCTCGGGCCGAGGCCAGGCCATCTGGGCCGCATGCCACGGCGTTCGCTCCCACGCGAAATCCGTCGCACTCGTGGGGAGCGCTCCACCCCGCTCGTGTAGTCCGCGTATACTCGTGGCCCGGAGGCGGCGAAGACCGATGACGCGGCACGGGCCAGACCGGGTGCGCGGATCGTGAGCATTCGTGCGATCCGCTGCGGCACGCTGTTCGACGGCACCGGCTCGGCACCGATCCGGGACGCACTGGTCGTCGTCGACAACGGCCGTATCGCGGCCGTCGGGCCGGCCGCCCACGCGGCGGTTCCGCCAGGCGCCGCAGCGCTCGATCTCGCGAATCGCTTCGTGATGCCCGGGCTCGTGGACTGCCACAGCCACGCCTCGATCGTGCCCGCCCTCGGCGACCAGATCGGCCAGCTCTGCCGCGGGCCCGTGCCCCAGGCGCTCGCCGCGACCGTCAACCTGCGAGCGGATCTCGCCGCCGGGACGACGACGATGCGGATCATGGGCGAGGAGCACTTTCTCGACGTCGACGTCCGCGACGCCATCGAGGCGGGTGTCATCGTCGGCCCGCGCCTGCTGGTGGCCGGCCGGGGCCTCGCCGCCGACAACGGCCACGGTCGCGCGCTGGCGAGCTACGACGGCGTCGACGAAGTGCGCCGCGGCGCGCGCGAGAACCTCCGGCGCGGCGCCAACCACGTGAAGATCTTCGTCACGGGCGGCGTCAGCTCGCCAGGTGCCATGTCCACGTCGAGCGCGTACACGCGGGACGAGATCCGCGCCGCCGTGGAAGAGGCGGAACGGGCCGGCACCTATGCGGCCGCTCACGCCCACGGCGGGGCGGGTCTGCGGCTCGCGGTCGAGGCGGGCGTGGGCACCATCGAGCACGGCTTGCTGGCCAGCGCCGAGGACATCGCGCTGATGATCGAGCGCCGCGTGTGGCTCATCTGCACGTTCTCGATCTTCATGCATCCGACCGGCATCGAGCAGGGCGACGGGCAGCGCCCGGCGATCATGGACAAGGTGCGCTGGGCCCGTCGGGTGGTGGCCGAGAGCTTTCCTCGGCACCTCGCCTCGGGCATTCGCTTCGCGTGCGGGACCGACAGCATGCACGGCCTGATGCCGATCGAGCTCGAGACGCTCGTCCGCTTCGGCGTGCCGCCGCGCGACGCGCTGCTGGCCGGCACCCGCTGGGGAGCCGAGGCGTGCCGCATCGACGACCAGGTCGGGACGATCGCGCCCGGCAAGCGCGCCGACTTGATCGCGATCGACGGCGATCCGCTCAAGGACATCGCGGCGCTGCGGCGCGTGAGTCTTGTCGTGAAGGATGGAGTGCCCTACGAGGGAGCCTTCGGGAGGAACGGGCGATGAGCGAGGCGATCACGAGGCGTCAATGGCTCCACCGGGCTGGTGGATTCGCGGTGGGCGCGGGGGTGGGCGTGGGGGCCCAGCTCGACATCGGGGGCCACATCGACGCGCTCGTCGGGGCTCCGGGGATCCGCGCGGCGGCCGCCCAGGGGCAGGGAAAGCGCGGCGGCACGCTCCGTGTCGCCACCGTCGACAAGCCGGTGAACATGGACCCGGGCTACGCCCAGCTCTACTCCTCGCTGCAGGTCTACCAGAACGTCTACAACAAGCTGGTCTACGTGGACGAGAGCGGCCAGTTCATCCCCGGGCTCGCGAAGTCCTGGAAGCAGGAGAACGACAAGACCTGGCTCTTCGACCTGGTCGACAACGCCGTGTTCCACAACGGCGAGCCGTTCACGGCGAACGACGTCGCGTTCACCTTCGCCCGCATCCTCGATCCGAAGAACAAGTTGCCGATGCGCATCTTCTTCGCGCCGATCGAGGGCGTGGAGGCGGTCGGTCAGTATCAGGCGCGCTTCCATCTGAGCCGGCCCTGCGGACCGCTCCTGGCCCTTCTCGCCCAGGCCACCGAGATCGTCAACGAGAAGGCGCTGAAGGAAAAGGACCCCAAGCTCTTTCCGATCGGCACCGGGCCCTACCGCTTCGTCGAATGGGTCAAGGACGATCACATCACGCTCGAGCGCTGGGAAAAGTACCATCGCCCGGGCCGTCCGTACCTGGACCGCATCATCTTCTATGCGCCCGCCGACGACACCGTGCGGCTCACCGGGCTGCAGACGGGTCGGTTCAACTGGATCCAGACGGTCCCGCCCCAGCGCATCCCGGAGCTGGAACGGGCCCGCGACATCAAGGCCTCGCCCGGACGGCCCTACTTTCCGTTTTTCTTCATGCTCAACGCGAGCAAGCCGCCGCTCAACGATAAGCGTCTACGACAGGCGATCGGGTGGGCGCTGGACCGCGCGGAGATCGTGAAGCTCGTCTACTTCGGTAGCCACGTCGTCACGGCCGAGCCCACGCCCGAGCCGAGCCCGTGGTCGACCGGCGTGAACGCGCAGAAGGGCGGCCCCGACATCGCGCGCGCCAGGCAGCTCATGGCCGACGCCGGCGCCGCCGGCGGCCTGACCCTGACCTACCTCGTGAAGTCGCAGGTGCCGGTGCTGGTCAAGACCGGCGAGATCCTGCGCGAGCAGCTCAAGAGGATCGGCATCACGCTCGAAGTCCAGCCGCTCGAGTCCGGACAGTACTTCGAGGCGCTCGTGGGCAAGAAGTTCGAGATCGCCGGAGCGTGGTGGAGCGTCACCGTCGACCCGGACATGTTCTACAACCCGCTCCAGCACTCCACCTCGGCGTGGAATTTCACCGGCTTCAAGTCGGAAGAGGCCGACCGGCGGCTCGACGCCTTCCGCTCCACCGCGAGCGCGGCCGCCCGCAAGAGGATGTATCCGGAGCTCGTTCGCTGGTTCCAGGAGGAAGGCTCGCTCATCGTCTTCAGCAACGAGATCCAGCGATACTGGACGAAGCCCAACGTGAACGGCGTCGTTCCGCTGGCTTCACTGGAGCTCCGGTTCGAGGACGTCTGGATGGCCTGATCGCCCTCGATGTCGTCGCTGACCTACGTGGTCCGGCGGCTCTCGCTGGCGGCGCCGCTGCTGCTCGGCATGAGCGTGCTCGTCTTCGGTCTCATGCGCGTGATCCCCGGCGATCCCGCCGTCGTGGTGCTCGGCTACAAGGCCACACCCGAGAGCATCCACGCGATGCGCGAGAGCTTCCATCTCGACGAGCCCCTCCCGCAGCAGTACGTGCGCTGGCTGGGCGGGGTCCTGCACGGCGACTTCGGCATCGACTTTCGCCAGAACGAGCCGATCGGCCGGATGATCGTCGATCGCCTCCCGGTCACGCTCGAGCTGACCGCGCTCGCCGCGCTGGCCGCGGCGCTGATCGGCGTTCCGCTCGGGCTCCTGGCCGGTGCCAGGCGAGGGGGCCCGGCCGACCGCGCGTCACTGGCGGTCGGACTCGTCGGCATCTCGATCCCGGACTTCTGGCTCGGCATCATGCTGATCCTCTTGCTGTCCCTGGCGGCCGGCGTGCTGCCCTCGAGCGGCTTCGTGGCCTTCGCCGAGGACCCGCTCGAAAACTTCCGGCACCTGGCGCTCCCCACGCTTACGCTGGCAGCGAGCCGCGCGGCGGCGCTGGGACGGCTCACCCGCGCCGCGGTGCTGGATGTCGTGCACCGCCCGTTCGTGCAGTTCGCGCGCGCCAAGGGACTGGGCGAGCGCGCCATCCTCGTCCGGCACGTGCTGCCCAACGCCGCCATCCCGATCGTCACGGTGATCGGCCTCCAGGTCGGCTACATGCTCGGCGGCGCGATCGTCGTCGAGACGATCTTCACGCTGCCGGGACTCGGGCGGATGACGCTCGACGCGGTGCTGGAGCGGAACTACCCGGTGGTGCAGAGCGGGCTCCTGGTCGTCGGGGCGATGTTCATGGTCGTGAATCTCCTGACCGACGTGCTCTACGGCCTCATCGACCCGCGGCTCCGGCGGCGATGAGGCTGCGCGGGACGTCGCCGGTGGCGGTGACCGGGTTCGCCATCGTCGTGATGCTCGCCCTGCTCGCTCTCGCGGCACCGCTCGTGCTGCCGGGCAGCCCGACGGCGATCGCGAGCGCCCTGGCATTGCGAGCGCCGACCGCCGTCGAGCCCTTCGGCATGGACGATCTCGGTCGCAGCGTGCTGAGCCGCGTGATCCACGGCTACCGGGTCTCGCTCGGCGTCGCGCTGGCGTCGGTCGTGATGGCGGTGCTGGCGGGGCTGCCGCTGGGGCTCTTCGCCGGCTACGCCGAAGGCGTGGTCGACCAGCTGATCATGCGGCCACTCGACATCCTGATGGCCTTCCCGGCGATCCTGCTGGCCATCGCCCTCACTAGCGTGTTCGGCACGGGCGTCCTGCTCGTGTCGCTGGCGCTCGGCATCGTGTACGTGCCGATCGTGGCCCGCGTCGTCCGGGCGGCCGTGCTCGCGACCAAGGCCGAAGTGTACGTCGAAGGCGCGCGCGCAGTGGGGGCGACGGCGCCGCGCCTGGTGCTCCGTCACATCGTGCCGAACTGCGTGACGCCGCTTCTCGTCCAGGCATCGGTGCTCATGGCGATCGCCATCCTGGTCGAGGCGGCGCTGTCCTTCCTCGGCGTGGGCGTCCGGCCGCCGACCCCGTCGCTGGGGCTCATGCTCTCCGACGGGCGCGGCTTCATGCTGCAGGCGCCCTGGGTCGTCGTCTTCCCGGGCCTCGCCATCCTGACCGCCGTGCTCGGCTTCAACATGCTGGCCGACGGCCTGCGCGACTGGCTCGACCCGCAGCAGGGCGCCGCCCGCCGCTGACCGCTCTTCGGCCAGCCACACCGTGTCGAGCTGATTGGTACTGCGGCGGGATCAGGATGTCAGGACCCCGGCGCCGGCCATGTCGAGGCCGGCACCGGGGTGGAAGAACCTGTCAACTTTTCCGACGGTAGGGCAGCTTCCGCGTCGGCTAGCGACGCCCCCTCCGCCGATGCGCGAACCCCAAGCCGAGCAGCCCAGCGACGATGAACGCGAAAGAGCCGGACTCGGGAACCGACGCCGTCTGGGTCGTCGTCACGGCGACAAATGGCGTGCCCTCGAGCGTGTTGAACAGCGCAGTGCCACCCGCCACGCCCGAAACCGCCGAGTAGACGAAGCTGTTGACACCAACCGTGAGGGCGTTGGCCAGGATCTGTCCGCCAACCGCGGTCTGGAAGCCTACGTCGAGGTTATTCAGCGCGAGTGACACGCTGCTGCCGAGCGCCCCCAGGGCGGCATTGATGTTGTTGTCCGCGGTTATGAGGTCCGCCACGCTGTTGTTGTCGCCGAGAAAGAACACCGTCCCGCCGCTCGCCAGATACGACGCCAGCACGCTCAGGTTGGCGGCCGAGTACGGGGTCAAGGGCAAGGCGCTCAGGAAGAGGCTGACTCCGGTCAGTTGAGCCGCGGTGGGCGCGGTCGTGATCGTCGTCTCAGTCACGCCCGGCAGGCCCGAGTACAGCGAGGCGATCGATGTGTAGGCCAAACCCGCAGAGCCATCGGAGAATCCGGTCTGGAACAGCACGCTGGTCCCGGCGCCCAGGACATTTCTGAAGAACACACCGTTGTTGCCAATGGGCACTCCGAAGCTACCGTCGATCCCGTTGCCGATATTGACGTCGCCCGAGACGAGGATGGTTCCGGCCTGGGCCCCCGACGACGCACAGAAGAGAAGGCTCGCGAGAAGAGCGGCAACTCTTAGCATCACGCTATGGCTCCTTTACGGTCCTTCCAGGTGTAACGTTCCCCAGTCAAGCCGACGCTAGTCAAGCCGACGCTCCAGGTAGATGACAGCATGTCCTGTACCAGCCCGTAAGTTATTGTTTTTTGGGGAGTCCCAAACCATCAGGCCTGTATCATGGAAAGGTTTCCGACACCTGGCGACGGGCGTGCGCCTCACTCCCGGTAGTCCAGGCCCGCCGCGGCGAACTTCGCCTTGAAGGAAGGGCGCGCCACAAAGGCGATGAACGCGCGCCCGGCGTCCGGCGCCGTCGCCCTGGTCACGAGCCCGGCCGAGTACACCGTGACCTTCTGCAGCTCTTTCGGGAGTGGGCCGACGAGGGTTACCCCCTTGACTGGAAGGATCTCGCTGATCTGGTGGGCGACGAGCTCCACCTCGCCCTTGGCGACGAGCTCGGCCGGGTAGCCACCGGGCACCAGCGTGGTCTTCGACTTCATCGCGTCGGCGATCCCCAGCCGCTGCAGCACGCCGGCGAAGTGGATGCCGCTGGTGCCTCCCTGGGCCGGATCGACGTAGACGAGCGACTTCGCCGACAGCAGCGTCTGTTTGAGGGCCTCCGGGCTGCGGATGTCGGGCTTCGGGGCACCCTCGCGCACGGCCACGCCCATGCCGGTACGCGCGATGTCGGTTCGTGTGCCCTCGACGACGGCGCCCTGTTTCGAGACCTCGTCGATGGCCACGTCGGTCATGATGACGACATCCGCCGGCTCGCCGGCCGTGAGCTTCTGGCGGTTGACGCCGACCGTCGCGAAGCTCAGCGTGACCGTATGCCCGGTCTCCTTCTGGAACGCCTCGGCGAGCTCGGTGATGATCGAGCGCACCGCGCCCGCGCTCAGCACTTTGATCTCGGCCGCCTCGGCGGGCGCCGCGCCCGTCCACATGGCCGCCACCAGCACGAGCGCCCAGAGCCAGCCGGCGCCCGGCCTCGTCGCCCGATCCATCAGCCGGGCCCTACAGCAGCCCGTAGAACTTGCCCGCGTTCTCGCACGTGATCTTGTGCGTGACGTCGGCCGGCAGGTGGTCGAACTGCTCGTCGATGTACTTCGACGACTCGGGCCACACGCCGTCGCCGTGTGGGTAGTCGGAGCTCCACATGAGCGTCTCGACGCCCATGTCCTCGATCAGCTTGGTGCCGATGCGATCGAACTGGAACGTGCCCTTGCACTGGCGGCGCCAGTAGTCGCTCGGCTTCATCGTGAGGCCGAGATCGCGGAAGCGGTCCTCCCACTCGAAGTCCATCCGGTCGAGGGCGTAGGGGATCCAGCCGATCCCGCTCTCGCCGAACGAGATGCGGACGTTGGGATACCGCTCGAGCACGGCGGCGCCGATGACGGCGGCCAGGATGTTGACGAGGTTCATCTGGAAGCCGGACACCACGGTGAAGAACGCCCTGCGGCGCGTGAGGCCCTTTTGCATGTCGAGCTTGCCGGGCGGCAGGGCGGGGAACGTGTGGAAGTGCAACGGCAGGCTCACGTCGTTGACCGCCTTCCACAAGGGTTCCCACACGGGATGCCACATGGGCTCCATGTCCCACGAGCAGGACAGCTCCATCCCGCGGAGCCCGAGCTTGGCCACGCGATAGATCTCCTTCACGGCGGCGTCGATGTCGCCGTACGGCAGACACGCCAGGCCGATATACCGATCCGGATAGTGGCTGCAGAAGTCCTTCAGCCAGTCGTTGTAGATCTGGAACATCTCGTTGGCGGCGGCCGGGTCGTTGAGGCGCGTGGCGGCGCCGAGGATGCCGTAGATCACCTCGGCCTGGACGCCGTCCCGGTCCATGTCCTTCACCCGCAGCGTCGGATCGGTCGGCCGGCGGATGCCCTTTTTGCCGTCCTCGTAGAGCCCGGTCGAGGCCATGACGTCCACGCGGTAGTGCGAGCCCGGGACGAACTTCTGCCCCGCCGGGCCGACGCCGTTCATGAGTCCGAACGACGTGCCGTTCTTGCAGGTCCAGTACGGGCCATCCGGCCCGTCGGTGACGTACGGCATGCGCTCCTTCATCTCCGCCGAGGCGTTCGCCGTGAAGAGGTCGGGCGGGATCCAGGGCAGGTCGATGTGGCAGTCGGCAGAAATTCGCGTATAGCGCATGGGCCTGTCTCCTCTACGACTTGATAGTCGAAGTCATCGCGACTTGAGCCGGACGTCTTCGTACGGCGCCGAGTACGGATGGGCGGGGATCAGGGTCAGGGCCGCTTCCTCCACCCTCGGTCCCACGCCTCGAATGAAGCCATTCTCCCAGATCGGCGCAAAGATCACGCGATCGTGGAGGATGCGCTGGATCTGGTGCAGCATCTCCTCGCGCTTCTTCCGGTCGACCTCTCGCGCCTGGCGCTGGAAGAGGTCTTCGACCTCTGGAAGCACGCCGTAGGCGTACCGGCCGTCTCGCGTCGCGAGCCCCTCGATCCGCGTGGCCGCGTTGCCGCCCGCCCCCTGGACGCCCATCACGATCCCGCGAAGCTTCTTTTCCCCCCAGGTCGAGAGGAAGGCGGCTCGCTCCATCGTCCTGACTCGCGTCCGGATCCCGATGGCGCCGAGGTAGTTGGAGACCGCCTCGGCCATCGAGAAGTAGGGCGGGTTGGGTGTGAGATCGCCGCCGTCGAAGCCGTTCGGGTAGCCCGCATCGAGCAGGAGCTGCTTGGCCCGCTTGGGGTCGTAGGGGTGCGGGTCGATGGCCAGTGCGAACTCCATGTGTCGCGGGACGATGTTCCCGGTGATGCCGGCGAAGCCGAGCTGCTCGGCTTCGTTGATCGTCTTGCGATCGAGGGCGAGGCTCGCGGCGAGCCGGACGCGCCGGTCGCGCCACGGCGACTTCGGGTCCCATTGCTCGGTGAAGTCGAGGAAGAAGACGGCGTTGCTCCGCACGGCCGTGAGCTTGAGCCCTTGTGTGCGCCGGACGTCCTCGGCCACGGGACCGGTGAGGAAGTACACGACGTCGAACTCGCCGCGCTTGAGCCCGGCCGCCCGTGTCGTCTCGTCCGGGACGCTCTTGAAGACGAGGCGCTTGACGCTCGGCGCCTTCCGCCAGTACCCCTCGAAGGCCTCCAGCACGATCTCGACGCCCGGGGTGGAGCTGACGAACTTGTAGGGACCGGCGCCGATCGGAAGCTTCTTGAAGCCTTCGTCGCCGACCTTCTCGATGTACTTCTTCGGCACGATCCAGCCGGCGCCGGTCGCGGTCGTCCCGTAGAACGTCATGAAGTCGGGCCAGGGCTCCTTGAGCACGAACCTGACCCTCCGCGCGTCGACGACCTGCACCTCCCTGACCTTGTCCTTGAGGAGCTTCGCCGCTCCGCCGCGGTAACGCTCGAACGAGAACTTCACGTCGTCGGCGGTGACGGGATCTCCGGTGTGGAACCTGGCGTTCTGGCGCAGCACGAACTCGTAGGTGGCGCCGTCGGGCGAGATCGACCACGACTCCGCCAGGCTCGGCGTGTTCAGGCCGGCGGGCATCGGCTTCACCAGGGCGTCGTGGACCGCGTAGAGGATCTTGAACGGCGTGATGGCCGACTCCGTCTCGCCCGGGTCGAGCCAGCGCGGCGCCAGCGTGACGTGGAACGCCCACGTCACCTGGCCATCGGGCCCGGCCGCATCCGCGGTCGTGACGGCTCCCACGAGCGCGCAGATCGAGAGCAGCAGCACGGCGGCGAGCGGTCGGGCCATTCCTCTCTTTGCCGGTGAAAGCCGACGCATCGCGCTAAACACCGGCGCGTCGCAAGACCCTCTCGATGTTCTGGGCCTCGGGCTTCCGCGTGCCGGCGTCGATTTCGCGGACGGCGTCGACGGTCGCCGCCGAGACGGGCGTGGGCACGCTTTGCTGGCGACCCTGCGCCACCACGTGGCCGTTCATGTAGTCGATCTCGGTCGGTCGGCCCTTGGTCACGTCTTGCCCCATCGAGGAGCGCCAGTTGCGCCCGCTCGCCGTGGTCGGCGTGAGCATCCGGTCCAGGGACTCGTAGACGTCTCGCCGGTCGGCGGCCGCCCACTGCTCGGCGGTGGTGCTGTTGAACTTGGGCACACGGTAGCCGAGGGCGAGGCCGACCCGCGCGGACTCCGCCGCGAGATGGATGGTGATCGCGCGGCCGACCTCGCTCGAGGCGATCTCGAACGAGCCGAGCCCGGACATCGCCTGCACGGGATTGCCCATGGCGTTGGCGCAGAGCTTCGCCCACCGCTCGCCCCAGAGGTTCTCCGTCACCTGCGATCCGTCGATCACCTTGAGCATCTCCGCCACCTCGGTGGCGCGCGCGGTGACCCGCCCGTCGTGCTCGCCCACGCGGAAGACGTCGTGACCGGTGCCCTGGCCCTTTTCCGCGCCGCGCTCCACCTGGCCGGGCTTCCAGAGCGCCACGCCGATCTTCGACATGACCAGTCCCAGCGAGCGCGAGGCGCCCGCCACGGACGCGACGATCGGGTCGGGCCAGCAATTCTCTGACGCGACGATGAAGCCCTCGGGCTTCAGATGGCGGAGCGCCACCTGAGCCGCCCAGGCGGTGTCGTAGACCTTCATGGCGACGAACGCGAGATCGAAGTCGCGCGGCAAGCGCTGCGCCTCGTTGAGGTGCACCGCGGCGGGTCGCGCCTCGAACGGGTCGTGCGGCCCCGTGACCGAGATGCCCTTCTTGCGGATGGCCTCGACTTGCTCCGCCCAGGGATCGACCAGCGTCACGTCGTGACCCGCGCGCGAGAGAAAGGCCCCAATGTAGCTTCCGATGGCTCCGGCGCCGACGAACAGGATCTTCTTGGCCATGCAGCCCTCCCGGTGTGGTTCGAATGTCGGGCATTATCGCGCGTCAGGCGGGACCTGGCGATGGGCAAATGAGCCGATATTTGCGCTCGGGTAGTCCCATCGCTAGAATCCCTCCGTGACTCTGACCCCGCACCATCCCAACGGAGGCGGCCACGAACCATGTTCGACCCCAAGCGACTCGGCTCGAGAGGCCGACCATGAAGCTGCCTTCACGACGGTGGGCCGAGTCCTTTCTTGACGGAGGACCTATGTCGAAGACATCACTGCTGTCCTGGGCCGTCGCCGCGTTAGTGTGGGCGGCCCTTCCCGCCTGGAGCCAGGAGCTACCCGAAGGAAAGGGCAAAGAGGTGGTCGCGGCCAGCTGCAATAGCTGCCATCCATTTCACGCTCGGCTGGGCGGCGGATACACCGCCGAGGGCTGGCGCACCGTCATGCGGATGATGGCCAACCACGGAGTGAGCGTGCCGCCGGATCAGGTCGCCACGGTCACGGAGTATTTGATCAAGAACTTCCCAGAAAAGACCAAGCCCGCCGGCGTCGTGATCCCTGGGCCCGCCAAGGTCTCGATCAAGGAGTGGTCAGTGCCCACACCCGGGTCGCGGCCGCACGATCCGCTGGCGACGGCGGACGGATCGCTCTGGTATACGGGCCAGATGACCAATGCGCTTGGTCGGCTCGACCCGAAGACCGGCCGTTTCAAGGAATATCCTCTCAAGACGCCTCACTCCGGACCGCACGGTCTGGATGAGGACAAGAACGGCAACATCTGGTACACGGGAAACGCCGGCGCGTTGATCGGCAAGCTCGACCCGAAAACCGGTGCGGTCACGGAGTACAAGATGCCGGACCCAGACGTAAAGGATCCGCACACGCTGATCTTCGATCAGAGCGGGATCCTGTGGTTCACGGCTCAGAATGCCAACCGGGTGGGCCGGCTCGACCCGAAAACGGGTGAGATCAAGCTGCTCACGCCGCCCACACCGAAGTCGCGCCCCTATGGCATGGCGGTGAATTCGAAGGGCACAGTGTTTTACGTTGCGTTCGGCGCCAACAAAGTGGGGAGCGTCGATCCGAAGACCCTGGAAATTCGCGAGTACCCATTGCCGGATTCGGCTTCCCGCCCGCGGCGCATCGCGATCACCAGCGACGATATCGTCTGGTACAGCGACTTCTCGCGCGGTTATCTGGGTCGGCTCGATCCCGCAACCGGCAAGGTGACCGAGTGGTCGTCTCCGAGCGGAGCGAAATCCGAGCCCTACGGCATCTCGGCGATCAACGACATCATCTGGTACAGCGAGTCTGGGACGACCCCGAATACGGTCGTGCGCTTCGATCCCAAGACCGAAAGGTTTCAGAGTTGGACGATCCCGGGTGGTGGGAACATCGTGCGTAACACTTCGGTCACGCGGGACGGTAACTTCGTGCTCGCCAATAGCCTGGTCAATGCCGTGACGCTGGTCACAATCTCGAAGTGAAGTGACGCGCAAACACGAACGACACGGTCAGCCGAGAGCTGATCGTCTCGTCCGGGGCCAGGGAAAGCCTCAGGCTCAGGGACCCGATCGCCAATCCCAGCCGGCGGCCTCCAGCTCGAGGAGGGCCGCAAAGCGCCCGGCGCGGCCGGCGAGCTCGCTGGGAGTGCCTTCTTCCACGATATAGCCCTTTTCGAGGACGACAACTCTGTCGGCTTCAATGGCGGTCGATAGCCGGTGCGCGACTGTCAGAACGGCGCATCCTGCAGGCAAGACCCACTGTCGCAGCGCCGCGCGAAATGCCGCGTCGCTGACACCGTCGATCGCGGCGGTCGCCTCGTCCAGGAGCAGAACCGCTGGTTTGTGCACGAGCGCCCGGGCCAGGGCGAGCAGCTGCTGCTGACCGGCGGATAGCTGCGTTCCCCGGCCGCCGCTACTGCTGCTGAGCAGCGTCTGATAACCCATCGGGAGCGCTCGAACGAACGCGTCGGCGCCGGCAATCCTGGCGGCTTCGAACACGGCCGCCTCGGGCACGGACGCATCCCCGAGAGTGAGGTTGTCGAAGACCGTCTCCGAGAATAGCTGCACCACCTGAGGCACCACGCCCAGGAGCTTTCTGCGTTCCGATTCTTCCAGCAAAGCCGGATCGCGACCGGCGACACGCACCGTGCCGGCCCACGGAGCGTAGAACCCCGCCAAGAGCTGGAGGGCGCTGGTCTTCCCGGCGCCGGTACGCCCAACCAACGCCACGTGTTCGCTCGCGTTGACCACGAGCGTGGTGCGATGCAGCACCGGCTGGCCTTCAGCGTATCCGAAGACGACGTCGCGGAGGTGAATCGGCGGCCCTTCACTGCGGTTCCCCGGGTGCATCGTGATCGACCCTGGGTCCCCGGGGGCCAGGGCCAAGGTCGCGAAGATGCGCTCGGCGCCCGCCATGGCCCCTTGGACCGTCTGCCACTCTTCGCCCAGAGCCGTGATCGGCTGGAAGACCCGTTGAAGGAGAATCAGGAACGCCGCCAGAGTGCCGAGTGAGATGCCAAAGGCGTCGAACGTCTGTCGCGTCCCGGCCCAGAGTAGAGAGGCGACCGCCAGCGCTGACAGGATGGCGGTCGCAGGCGTGTACAGGGCGGAGTAGCGCGTCGCGCGGTTCGAAGCCGTCAGCGCAGCGCTGAGCACCTGCCGGAATCCTCCGACCGCTTCGCTCTCCCGCCCGAACGCGCGGATGACCTCGATGCCCCTCAGATTCTCCTGGAGCCGAGCCGTGAGCGCCCCGATCGCGACGCGAGTCGCACGTTCGGACTGGCGGACACGCACCTGCAGGAAGCGAAGCGTGACCACCAACGGCGGCGCGACCAGAGCGGCCACGAGGGTGAGGGGTGGACTCAGGATGACCATTCCGACCGTGAGGGTCAGCAGTCGCACGAGGTTGGCCACCAGGATGGCGACGCCCGACGAGAACACGGTGTCCAGAGCCTCGACGTCCGACGTGCAGCGACTGATGACGTCGCCCACCGGCGTTCGGTCGATGTGGCTGATGGGGAGCCGCTGGATATGCGCGAAGAGGCGGACGCGTAGACTGCTGAGCACGCCCTGAGCGATCGTCGCGGCGAGGTAGCTGTAGAGGAACGTCATCGCCTGGACGGACGCGCTGGCGCCGAGGTAGAGGACCGCGAGCAGCAGCAGGCCAGCCGATCGACCAACGATCAGATGGTCGTCGACGATCGTCCGAATGATGAACGGGGGCGCGAGCTCGAAGGACGCGGCGGCGAGCACGAACAGCACGACGGCCGTCGCTCTGACCCGCCAGGGCTGCAGCAGGCTCGCCAGGTTTCCGGCGAGCGAGCGCGCGTCGCCGGCACCCTCATCACGAGTGAGGGCGAATCCACTCATCGACGCGCCCCATCTGCGGACACCACCTCGGCATTGAGCTGGGCCTGGAAGATGCGCGCGTACAGGCCGGATGCGGCCACGAGCTCGACGTGGGTGCCCAATGCCTCGATCCTGCCGTTTTGCAGCACCACGACCAGGTCGGCATGCGGAAACGCCGCCAGGCGGTGCGAGCACACGATAGTGGTGACGCGGTCCCGGGGCGGCGCGCCCGCGCCGAACGCCCGCTTCAGCGACACGACGATGCGGGCTTCCGTCGTGACATCGACGGCCGAGAAGGGATCATCCAGGACCAGGAGCCCCGGCAAGCCCGGCGCGGCGGCGGCGATCGCGCGCGCCAGGCCGACTCGCTGGCGCTGGCCACCCGAGATGCGCACGCCAAGCTCGCCAATCTCCGTGTCGAGCCCGCGCGGAAACCCGAGTATATCTTCCTCCAGCGTCGCGAGCCGCACGGCTTCCAGCAGCAGTGGGTCGTCGTGCGGCCCGCCGCCTCGGTCCAGCGTGAGGTTTTCCCGCAGCGAGCCGGAGAACAGGAGCGCGTCCTGCGGCAGGTATCCGATGAGCCCTCGCCGTTCCTCTGGTGTGAGCTTCGAGAGGGGACGGCCATCGATGAGCACCGTTCCTGACTGGACTGGATGGATCCCCAGGATCGCCCGCGCCAGCGCACTCTTGCCGGAGCCGACGGGCCCGGTGACGCCGACCAGAGACCCGGCTGGGATGTCGAGGTTCAGCCCCCGCAGCGCTGGACCCTCGGCGCCCGGGTACCGGAAGGTCAGGCCGCGTAGCGAGACAGCGACGGGGCCTCCCGTCCTGGCCGTGGGCCTGACCGCGGTCCGGGCGATCCCGGCGATGTGCCCGGCTCGGAAGGAAGCGACGCGAGGCTCGCCCGACACCCCGAGAGCCGGCGCGAGCAGCGGTCGCAGACGGGCATACGCGGCCGCACCGCTCTGCACCGAGTTCACGAGCTGGGGGATGCGATGGCCGCGGTTCACAAAGCGAAGAAACAGCTCGAGGTACGCGACGAAGACGCCGACGGTCATCACGCCGGCGACGACGCGCTCGCTGCCCTTCCAGACGATCACGACGACGCCCGCGATCATCAAGGTCGTGTAGATCGGCTGCAAGCCTCCTTTGAGGCGGGCGAGGCTCAAGTTTCTTGCTGCGAACCGGTCCGACAGCCCGGCGATCCGCTCGACCGACGCACTGGCCCGACCGAAGAGGCGCAGCACCCTGATACCCGTGAGATGCTCCTGGATCGCCGAGGTGAGCTCGGCGCTCGCCTCACGCGCCCTGGTGGTTCGCCGAGCGACCCAGCGGCCCGTGGCGTGCGCGAGGACCATGGCCAGCGGCGCCGGGAGCAGCGCCAGAAGCGTGAGGCTCGGATCGAAGGCGAGCATCGCCACGATGAAGGAAAGGGAGAAGAGCACGGTGTCCCAGATCTCGATGGTGAACTCGCGGACGCCCACGCCGAGCACTTCGACGTCGCCGATGATACGGGCCATCAGGTCGCCCAGCGGCGTCCGTTGCACGTCCGCCATCGGCCACGCCAGGACCCCGCGGAACGCGTCGGCTCGCACGTTCGCGCGGATCCGTGCGTTGGCGGTCATGAGCCACCAGCGCTTCGCGATGCGCGGCACCTCGGTCAGCAACGTGCCGCCCACGAAGGCCAGCGCGGCCCAGCCGACATCGGCGGCCGTGGCGTCGCCCCGCTCCCAGGAGAACGCTCGGTCGATGGCGCGGCCGAGGAGGATCGCCGGCAGGACGACGGCGGTATTCATGACGATGCCGGCCACGGATCCCAGCGCGAGCTGGCCCGCGACCTGGCGGAAGTACGGCCGCATCTCCCAGAGAAAGCCGAACATGCGGCGGTCTATGTCACCAACACGGATTCGTCATGTTCCGAGCGTCGGGTCCTCGAGGAGCCGGGTGACGCGCGCGACGATGACGTCACGGGCACGCTTGAAGTCCTCACTGACCGCCGGCACGTCGTCCCAGCGCTCGATTCGTGGCGCGCGCGACGCCAGCTCGCCGAGGTCGCAGGCGAAGGTCACGACGGCCGCCGCGCCCTCGACGTCGGCCGGCGTGGGGCGTCGTGGTCGGCGACCCTCGACGTCGATGCCGTCCGCCCGCAGTCCCTGGGCGACACGCGGCGGGATCTCGTCATCGGGCTCGGTCCCAGCGGACGTCGCCCTCGCGGCGAGGCCGCGCGCGGCCGCGAGGCGATTGAAGTACTCGGCGGCGATGAGGCTCTTGGCCGAGCCATGCAAACAGACGAAAAGGACTTTCCCTTGCTGGGTGACCATGGTCTCCTCCGCACCGTTCACGCGCGCGTGACGGTGGATAGCACTGCCTTCGCCCCTGGAAGCGAGAAGAGCCGGCTCCGCGTGATCCCGAGGACGGCCCCCAGAAGCATGATTTTCAGCGTCGCCCCCCGCCAGACCATCAGGATGACCACCGTCGCCACCAGCGTGGCGATGGCAAAGAGGTCGGGCAGGGCGTAGGGCGCCAGCCGCACGAGCGAGACGGCGAGCACCCCGATCACGGCCGGCGCGATACCCCTCAGCGCCGCTCTCGTCCACACCAGCTTCCTGACTCGATCGAGCGCCGGAAGAATCACCAGCATCATGACGAACGACGGCAGGAAGGCGGCCGCGCCACCGACCACGGCCCCGGCGACCCCCGCGACCTTGTATCCCACGTACGCCGCGACCATCAGGATCGGTCCCGGCGTGAACTGGCCGAGGGCCAGCCCGTCGATGAACTCTTGAGGCGTGAGCCAGTGGAACTGGCCCACCACTTGCTCTTGCATGAACGCGATCATCGTAAGGCCGCCGCCGAACGTCAGCGCTCCCACTTTGAGGAGGAACGCGCCGACTTGCAAGAGGCTCGCTGCGGGCGGGTCTCCGGGAGCCACAACCACGCCGGGAACGGATGCCGATCGCGCGACGATGTGCACGACGGACAGACTCGCCGCGAGCGACACGAGGACCGTCACGCCGAGCTTCCTCGAGTGAAAGAGCCAGAGCCCGACACCGCCCGCGAGAAGCAGGATCCCGGCCACGCCGAGGGGGCTGGTGAGAGCGGCCACCGCGGCGGCGGTGGCGATCAAGACTTGAGAGCGGGCGCTCATGGCCGCTTTGCCCAGACGATAGACGGCGACGAGATAAATGCCCATGACCACCGGACCCAGCCCGTAGAGCGCGCCGCGCAGAACGGGCGAGACGCCCATCGCGGCGTAGCCCATCGTCAACGCCAGCAAGACGAAGAACCCCGGCAACACGAAGCACAGCCCACCGAGCAGCCCGCCCCACCATCCGCCGCGCGCGTAACCCAGGAAGATGCTGAGCTGCGCCGCGGTCGCGCCGGGCAGCATGTTGACGAGCGAGAGCCCCTCGACGAATCGATCTTTGGAGACCCACTGGCGTTTCTCCTGGAGCTCGGCCTGCATGATGCCCATGATGGCGGGGCCACCGTAGGCCGTGGCGCCGATCTTGAGGAACTGAGCCGCGACGTCCTTCCAGTTCTCGACGAGCTTACGACCATTCATGTCGGGCTCCTATTTCACGAAGACCCACGTCGGTTGGAGCAGCGGGAACGCGATCAGCCCGATCGCGGCCGCGGCGGCGATGAGCAGGGGATTGCTGACCTTCCAGCGGAACAGCACGACGAGGCTCACGAGGGTGACGAGCGCCGTGAGCCAATCGCCGACGGCGATGCGGCCCAGCAAGACACAGGCGCCGAGGATCGTCCCGATCGCTGCCCCGTACGCGCCCTTGATGAAGCCTTGCACGTTGAGGTTCGTGCGGTAGCGCACGAGCACCGGCGCGACGATGAGGACCAGCAGAAAGGATGGGAGGAAGATGCCGATCGTCGCGACCAGGGCGCCCCAGAACCCGGCCACCAGGTATCCCACGAAGGTGGCCGTAATGACGACCGGCCCGGGGCTCATCATCCCCATGGCGACGGCGACGAGAAACTCGCGCTCGTTCAGCCACCCCGTCTGCTGAACCAGGCCCTTCTCGAGGAAGGGGACGATCACGAGCCCGCTCCCGAAGGTGAGTGAGCCGGCCTTCAGGAAGAAGGTGAAGAGCTTGCCCAGCATCGCGCCCAGGGGGACGTCTCCGCCGCCTCCGGCCAAGAGCGGGAGGCCCAACAGCAGCGAGGACGTCGTGGAAGCAGACGCCCGCGCGCGGAACAATGAGCCGTAGTACAGGATCCCGACGGCTCCGGAAGCGAGGAAGATCCACGCCACCTCGGCCCGAACAGCGAGCGTGACGGCGAACGCGACGGCGGCGAGCGCCCACTGGAGCCAGTCGTCCATGCCGAGCTTGGTCAAGCGGTAGCATGAATGCAGGATCAGCGCGATGACGGCGGGGCTCACGCCGTAGAAGATCGCGGTGACCCACGGCAGGCCGCCGAAGTGGACGTAGAGGGCGCCCAGCGCAGCCACGATGATGAAGTTCGGGAGAATGAACGCCCAGCCGCCCGCCCACGCGCCCCAGAAGCCGCCGCGGAGGTAGGAGAGCCAGATGCCGACCTGGATGGCGAGCGGGCCCGGGAGCGACTGGCAGACCGCGATGCCCTCACGCATTTCTTCCTTCGTCACCCAGCCCTTACCGCCGACCATCTCGCGCTCCATCTGACCCACGAGAGCGACGGGACCGCCGAAACCGAGGAGGCCGAGCCGCAGGTAGTAACGGACGAGATCACGGATCGGCACGCGGTGGTTCGTCTTTTCCGGTTCCATCGCCGGATCCTCCCAGCCGGGGAGTGTAACGCTTGACTGATAATGTAGCAAGCGTTACTGTGAAACCGATGCGCTGGTTGACGCTATTCACGACCTTGCCACCCAAGCCGACCCGGCACCGCGTCGGAGTCTGGCGGAAGCTTCAGCGCATGGGCGCTGTCCGGTTGCGGGGCGCCGGCTGGATCCTGCCGGAGACTCCGGAGACGACGGAGCTGTTCCAGTGGCTCGTCCAGGAGATCCAATCGTTTCGCGGCGAGGCGACGCTGCTCCGGGTCGATCGCGTCGAGACGATGACGGACGAGGAGATCGCGGCACTGTTCCACAAAGTCCGAAGCGCGGAATACCAGGCGGTGGTGCAGGGCTGCCGTGAGATCCTCGCGCAGATCGATCGCTACCGGACGAACCACCGCGGCTCGGTCGCGGCGCTCCGCGCCAGGCTCGATGGGCTCAAGCGCGAATTGGACCGGATACAGTCCATCGATTACCTCGAAGCACCGACGGGCCAGCGCGCCCGCGCACTCTGGGAGACGACGGCCAAGCGCTTGCGGGCCGCGGAGACGCGACCGCGCGCGATCGGCGGACGCCATCGCACGTCGCTGCCCGCGCGGGGCAGCACCTGGGTGACGCGGCCCCGGCCGCACATCGACCGCATCGCGTCGGCCTGGCTCATCAAGCGCTTCTGCGATCCAGACGCGAAGTTCACCTTCGCCGACGCGGCCGATGCCGCCCGAAAGGGCATCCCCTTCGACGTGCTCGGCGCAGATTTCGGGCATCACGGGGAGGACTGCACGTTCGAGACGCTGGTCAAGCGCTTCGGGCTCAAGGACCGGCGGGTAAAGGTCATCGCGGAGATCGTCCACGAGGCGGACCTGCATGACGGCAAGTTCAGCCGAAACGAGTCGACGGGCGTGGATCTGGCCATCCGTGCGCTCGCCGAGGCCACCCTGGACGATCAAGAGCTTCTCGAGCGCGGCATGGCCATCTTCGACGGTCTCCACTCGGTCTTGAAGCAGAAGAAGACGTAGGCCGCTTTCGCCACGCCAGTGAAGGCACGGGGTGAAAGCCGCTCCGAGGAGCCGGATGTGGGAGGCAGGGACGGAGAGTCTGACGATGTCACGACGTGGCCTGCTCAGGGGGGCGCTGGCAGCGCTCGGCACGTTTGGCGTGACGCGTGGCCAGCCCGCCCTCGCGGGCGTGACGGAGATCAAGGTGGCTGATAACGTTCCGGAAGAAAAGTTCGCCTTCGAGACCCAGGGGATCGAGAGCTGGACGACGGTCGACGGTCAATGGGCCGTGGAGGAGATGGCGGGTGCGCCCAGCGGCAAGAAAGTGCTGGTACAGCGGGCGACGAAGAACCAGTTCAACGTCATCGTTGCGCCGGGTGGGCCGTACAGCGACGTCGATGTCTCGATGAAGTTCAAGCCAGTCGCTGGCCGGGAGGACGCATCGGGCGGCATCGTGTTCCGGTTCACCGATGGTAAGTACTACGTTGTCCGCGCGAATGCACTCGAGGATAACTTCCGGCTCTACTCCTACGACCGAGGCCGGCGGCAGCTCGCGACGGCCACCGTGAAAGCTCCTGCGCTCGGCCAGTGGCACAGCGTGCGCCTCGTGGCCGTGGGCGACCACATGCAAGCGTGGCTTGACGGCAAGCTGTACCTGGACCATCGCGACTCCCGGTTCAAATCCGGGCGCGTCGGGCTCTGGACCAAAGCCGATTCGGTTACCGCGTTCGACGACCTCGCCATTCGTGGCTCGAAAGGGGGCGGCCAATGAACATGAGATCGCGGGCGTTGAAGTGCGCGATCGCCTTTTTCGGTTTCATCGTGATCGTTGTCGCACCGGGCGGGGCGCGCGCCGCCGACCCCGACTGGAAGGCGGTGGAGCAGGCGCTCGGCAAGTCGGGCCAGCTACAGCCCGGCGACGTCTTCCGCGTCGGGATGCCGCGGACCGACCTCGCGGTCACCGTGAAAGGTGTTCCGGTCAAGGCCGGGTTTGCACTCGGATCCTACGCGGCCTTCAAGCAGGTGGGCGACCGCGCAATGGTGATGGGCGACCTTGTCTTGCTCGACCAGGAGGTGGCCGCGGTGATGTCCGGCCTCTTCAGCGGCGGGCTCGAGGTCACCGCCGTTCACAATCACCTCAACGAGATGTCACCGCACGTCATGTACATGCACTACGAGGGCCATGGCGACGCGATTCAGATGGCGAAGGCGCTGCGCCAGGCTTTGTCCGCCAGCGGGACGCCCCTGGGCGGCCCGCCGGCGGCCGCGGCCGCCGGCGGCCCCGCGCTCGACACGAAGCAGATCGAGCAGGCGCTCGGCCGTCAGGGGAGAGACATCGGCGGCGGAGTTTTCCAGGTCACCGTCGCCCGCGCGGAAGCGATCACCGGGATGGGGCAGCCGTTGTTGCCCGCCATGGGCGTGGTGACGGTGATGAACTTCCAGCCGACCGCGGATGGCAAAGCGGCGATCACGGGCGACTTCGTGCTCATCGACAAGGAAGTGAACGCCGTGGCCAAGGCGCTGCGGCAGCACGGTATTGATGTGACCGCACTCCATAACCACGGGCTCATGGACACGCCGCGGCTCTTCTACATGCACTTCTGGGCCAACGACGACCCGGCAAAACTCGCCCAGGGCTTGAAGGCCGCGCTCGACCAGACCAACAGCGTCAAGGCGAAATAGGAAAGGAGATTGCTGATGAAATGGGTGACCCGTGAAAGGGCGCGCGTCGACCGCATCGCCTGTCCGTGGCTGATCGCGCGGTTCATCGACAAGGATCCGACGTTCCTCTTCGTGCCCGCAGACCAGGTCATGGCGGTTGCCGAGCGTGAAGGGGCCATCCCCTACGACGTTCCGGGGGTGGAGCTCGGACACGTCGGTGAGCGCTGCTCTTTCGATGCGTTCCTGGAGAAGCAAAGGCTCGAGGATCCGGCGCTCCGCGCTCTGGCCCTCATTGTGCGCGGAGCGGACACCGACGCGCGTCAGCTGACGCCGGAGTCGGCGGGCCTGTACGCGCTGGCCACCGGCTTCCAGGCCATCGCCAAGGACGACCACGACAACATGACTCGGCAATTCCCCGCGTACGACGCCTTGTACGCTTACTGTCGCGCGAACGTCGCCGGCTCTCGACACGGCTAGGACCGCCGGCAGGCCGAACGAGCAGCGCATGGCGCTGGAACACGTCGGCTACGTTGACCTTCCCCCGCACGGGACGCCGGGTGGGTTCGACCACGCGGCCGTCCATGGCGGGAGGGGGCTGCTCTATGTGGCCCACACCGCGAACGACATGGTTGACGTGATCGACTGCGCGACCGACACCTACCTCCGCTCCATCCCGAACCTGTCGCGAGTCGCCGGAGCGCTGGTCTCCGAGACGCACGATCTGGTGTTCACCTCCAATCGCGGGGAGAACACCGTGGGGATCTTCTCACCCGCCCGGGACGAGGCGGTGGCCAGGGTGAAGGTCGGCGTCGGGCCAAACGGTCTCGCCTACGCCACGGATCATCGACTGCTGCTCGCGGCGAACGTCGGCGATCCATCGCGTCGAGGGTCTTTCACTGTCTCGCTGGTGGACGTCAGTAGCCGGGCGGTCATAGCCAACATTCCCGTTCCGGGCCGGACGCGGTGGACCGTCGTCGACGCTGAGAGCGGACGGTTCTACGTGAACGTCGCGGATCCGCCGCAGATCGTTGTCGTCGACAGCGCCGACCCTACGCGGCTCGCTGACGCGTTTCCGATGCCAGCGGTGGGCCCCCATGGACTCGAGCTGGATCCGACGACGCGCCGTCTGTTCTGCGCTTGCGACGGGAAGGTTCTGCTCGTGGTCGATGCGCGGTCCGGAGAGGTTCGGAGTGAGCATGCGATCAGTGGCGTGCCGGACGTCATCTTCCTCAACGCCGCGCTCCGGCATCTCTATATCGCGATCGGTGATCCCGGAGTCATCGAGGTCTTCGATACCCGGACGATGCGCCGTCTTGAAAGCGTCCCGACGGAACGCGGCGCGCACACCATCGGCTTCGACTCCGTCCGCAACACCGTGTACGCCTTCCTGCCGGACACACATCGTGCGGCGGTGTACCGGGACCAGCCAGGCTAGACTACCGTCGATGCCTCGAGCGGTTGAGAATCCACTGCGGTCGACCGCTAAACTATTGACAGTCGTCGATTGGCGTTCCTGTACTCATCGCCGTAGCGATCCCATTGTTTGGCTACTGCCGCGACGACGTCGGAAGGGAGAAGCCGAACGTCAGACCGATCGTGAACTGCCAGTCCGGCGCAGCCCGACTGATGCCGCGCCGGACCCCAGCGTCGAGAAACACGTTCTTCGACGTCGGGTGCCAGGTGACGCCGAGGAGTGCTGAGTTGTTCGGCCGCTGGCCCTGCGTACTCTCGCCGTTAACCTCAGCGACTAGCCGGAGCCTCGGATGCACCGGCAGCTCGCCGATGACACCCCAGATCGCAAAGGCGTGTCGGTCGTCTCGATCGAGGCCGCCGCCACCATTCACATGCACCGTGACGGGCGCGACCTGTCCGCTGACGATACCGATCGCCTGGACTCCGACGCCATGCTCGTGAGGAAGAGTCGACGGCAGTAGCAGCCCGGCTTCAATCGCAAAGCTCACGCCTTCTTTTTCTTGGAGCATCCCTTCCTTCAGTACCGCCTTCAAGAACAGTCCCGGGTCGGTGATCTCGAGCTCAGGGCTGGCCTCGATGCGAAACTCTCCGACCGCCTCCCAGTTCTTCGCAAAGCCGTAGTTGAGCACCATGCTCGGCGTGGCGATCGTGTTTTCCCGGCGCGTCCGCTCAAGGTTGAAATAGCCGAGCTCGATCTCGACTTCGCTCGGATCGGCGACGGCCGCGTCGGTGGAGACGAACGGGCGGTATGCCAGCGCTGATGTCGGGATGAGCAGAACTGCGAGCAGCGGGGGGAGAATCCTAATTGGTCACGGCCTCGAAGACAAACATCTTCGATGCGGGCCGGCCCTTGTCTTGTTCCGCCGGTGCGTACAGGCGGTGGGTCCGCGGGTCGACCGCGAGGCTGTGAATCTTCGGCTCCACCGGGAAGTCCTGCAGCTTTCGGAAATGGGCCGGATCGTCCATCTGAAATACGGAGATTGCACCACTCGAGCACGCCCCATAGATTCGGCCGAGCCCTGGATCGAACATCACGACGTCCGCGCCTTTGGCCATCGGCAGGTGGGCGATCGCCTGACGCGCGTCGAGGTCGAACACCGTGAGGGTGTCGTT
>QHSU01000086.1 GCA_003220535.1 Candidatus Rokuibacteriota bacterium | reverse complement strand
GAGGTTTGACGGGAGCTGCCCCTAGTACGAGAGGACCGGGGTGGACGGACCTCTAGTGTGCGAGCTGTTCCGCCAGGAGCATCGCTCGGTAGCTATGTCCGGCAGGGATAAGCGCTGAAGGCATCTAAGCGCGAAACCCGCCTGAAGATGAGACCTCCCAGGGCGTAAGCCCTCTGAAGGGCCCTCGTAGATTACGAGGTTGATAGGCCGGAGGTGTAAGCGCTGTGAGGCGTTCAGCTGACCGGTACTAATCGCCCGTGCGGCTTGACCACGGTTTTTCTCTGTCGTTCCTGAAATGTGCGAGTGCAGCGTCTGGCTACGCTCGAGAGTCTCCGTGCTCGGCGCGGCGGCAAATCGTCGCCGCGAGAGTTCGATTCCCGGTGGCATTGCCGGAGGGGCCACACCCGTTCCCATCCCGAACACGGAAGTTAAGCCCTCCTGGGCCGATGGTACTGCGCTGGTAACGGCGCGGGAGAGTAGGTCGCTGCCGGGGTAAATCATCGAAGGGGGCCACCATGGCCCCCTTCGTGCTTTTTGCGGGATCGGCCGCGCTCTTTCTCCGGGATCTTCCCGATTCTCCTTCCGCTCGCCGACGCTATCGTGCGGGTACGGCGGCGCATGCGCTTCGTTAAGCCCCTCGTCGCGTTGGTGGGGCTCGTGCTCGCCCCGGTCCTGCCGGCGGTCGCCCAAACCTACACTGTGATCGACCTCGGCACGCTCGGCGGCGACTCCAGCGAGGCTGCGGCGATCAACAGCCGCGGCGAGGTCGTCGGCTGGTCCAAGAATGGCGTCGGGCAGACGCGTGCCTTCATGTATCGCGCCGGCGCGATGGCCGATCTCGGGACCCTGGTGGGCGGGACGTACAGCTATGCCACCGCGATCAACGATCGGGGACAGGTGATCGGTTACGGAGGAATCAACGCCGACGGACCACAGTTCGCAGAGCGCATGAGCTCGTTCCTCTGGGAGAACGGGTCCATGCGACCGCTTAGCGGCTTCGACGAGCGCCACTTGACCACCGCCGCCTATGGCATCAACGGCGCCACCGGGGTCGCCGGCGCCGCGGCAACCGTGAGCGGCGTCGTGCAGGCGTATCGCTGGGAAGGCGACGTGGTGACCGATGTCGGCCTGAGCCCGTCCAACTCTTCGAGGAGCAGCTCCTACGGAATCAACGACAGAGGTCAGATCGTCGGTGAGCGGGACGGCCGCGCGTTCTTCTGGCAGAACGGGCAGACCCTGGACCTCGGGACGTTGCCCGGTGACAGCTCGAGCCGAGCGCGCGCCATCAACGTCTCCGACCAGATCATCGGCGAGTCGACGGCGGCAAACGGGACGTCGCGCGCCTTCATCTGGCAGGGCGGCGCCATGGTGGATCTCGGGACCCTGCCCGGAGACGCGGCGAGCAGGGCCAGTGGAATCAACGCTTCGGGTCACGTCGTCGGCCAGTCGATGGCGGCGGACGGCGCATCGCGCGCCGTCGTCTGGAGGAACGGCTCGATGAGCGACCTCAATACGCGCGTCCCAACCGGCGCCGGCTGGATGCTGACGACGGCGACGGCCATCAACGATGCGGGTCAGATCTCTGGCACCGGACTCCACGATCGCCGGACGCGGGCCTTTCTCCTGACACCCATCAAACGTGCCCCAACCGCGCCCACCTCCGTGATCCTCGGGCCCCCGACACGGTAGCCCCGCGGGTTCCAGCCCTTCGGGCTCGTCGTCGGTCGGTCAACCCGTGAACGCAGCCAGGAGGGCCAGCGCGAAGCCGACGACGGTGAGGACGATCGCCGCGGTCGCGAGCAGCCAGTCGAAGGTCGTCTCGGCGCGCCGTTCCGCCAGTGACAGGACGAGCCCCGTGGCGAAACCTCCGACGAAGCCCCCGGCGTGGGCCAGGTTGTTCACGCCCGCCAGGAAAAACCCCGAGATGAAGAGGACCAGCGCCCACTGCCCATACTGCTGCAGCACCAGTCGGCCGAAGGCGCCGCCGCGCTTCCGGCCGTACGCGATGATCGCGCCGAGGAGCCCGAAGATGGAGCCCGAGGCGCCGACGGTGAACAACACGTTCACCATGTTCGACACGACGAAGCCGGCGACGCCCGACACGGTGAAAATGACGACCAGGCGGGCCGGGCCGTAGATCTCCTTCACCGCTGGCCCGAGCTGTCGAATCCACAACACGTTGAAAAGGATGTGCAGCAGGCTTCCGTGCAGGTAGATCGCGGTCAGAACCGTCCACCAGTGGCCAGCCCTCCACGGGATGGCGCCCGCCGCACCGAAAGCCCACAGCGCGCGGTCGCTCGGCGAGAACACGTCGAAGATGCCGCGCGGACGGAGGGCCGCCGCGGGGTCGAACACGAGGGTCGCGACGTAGAGCACGACGCACGCGACCGTCACGGCGTTCGTGAAGTTCCATGAGCGGAAGACCGCTCGCAACGGGCCGGCGAACCCCCACATGCCCGGGTTGCGCCGGCCGCAGACGAGACAGACGGGCGCGTCTGCGTTCGTCAGCCTCCCGCAGGAAGGGCAGAGAATCGACCCGGACGTCTTACGGAACATCACCGCGCTCGTCGAAGGGGACGCGGCAGCCCTGGTCGAACCACACGCCGAGGTCGAGGAGGCGGCCGGCGAGGGAGCAGAAGGGCCGGTGTGGGTTTCTCAGCCAGGGCGCGGAAGTCACGCAGGTCGGGCAGGTCATCGTGCGCTGGTTTGGCTCGAGCTCGGCACTATCCGCAGTGGACATCGCGGTCGGCGGACTCGTCGTCCATCCCAGCTTGAATCGTACGAGCGCCCGCAAAGCGTGTCAACTCGGGCACTTGGCGGCCCCGCGGGGACGGTTTTCGTTGACACTTATCGACGGCGTCGCGTACAGTTGCGATGATCTCTCCACCCGAAGGAGCCCACCGCATGGATCAAGCGCACTCGGCGATCGTTCGCTCGACTCTCACGATCCACCTCGTGCTGCTCTTCGTCTTGACGCTGAGCGGTCTCGCGTTTGCTCCCGACGCCCTGGCCGCGTCGCCGGCGGGACCGGCCGGGAGCCAGCACACGGGCGGGAGCGAAGCGAACCTCAAGGTCCCCGACCTCGGGCAGGTCACGGTCGGCGGGATGAACGGCCGCACGCTGCTGATGACCGGTCTGGTCGTGTGCGCGCTCGGGCTCCTGTTCGGGATCGTGATCTTCGTGCAGCTGAGGGGGCTCCCCGTGCACCCGTCGATGCGCGAGATCTCGGAGTTGATCTACGAGACCTGCAAGACCTATCTGATCACGCAGGGGAAATTCCTGCTTCTCCTCGAGACGTTCATCGGCGTCATCATCGTGCTCTACTTCGGCGTCCTGCTGAAGTTCGACGCCACGAAAGTCCTGATCATCCTCGCCTTTAGCCTCGTCGGCATCGGGGGAAGCTACGGCGTCGCCTGGTTCGGCATGCGGATCAACACCTTCGCCAACTCGCGCACCGCCTTCGCCAGCCTCGCGGGCAGGCCGTTCCCGGTGTACGCGATCCCGCTCAAGGCCGGCATGAGCGTGGGCATGCTGCTCATCAGCGTCGAGCTGTTCCTCATGCTCTGCATCCTGCTCTTCATCCCGGGCGACTACGCCGGCCCGTGCTTCATCGGGTTCGCCATCGGCGAGTCGCTCGGCGCGGCCGCGCTCCGGATCGCCGGCGGCATCTTCACGAAGATCGCCGACATCGGCTCGGACCTCATGAAGATCGTATTCAACATCAAGGAGGACGACGCGCGCAACCCCGGCGTCATCGCCGATTGCACCGGCGACAACGCGGGCGACTCGGTGGGCCCGAGCGCGGACGGCTTCGAGACGTACGGTGTCACCGGCGTCGCCCTCATCTCGTTCATCCTACTCGCGGTGACGGAGCCCGCTGTGCAGGGGCAGCTCCTGGTGTGGATCTTCACGATGCGCGTCCTCATGATCGTGGCGAGCGGGGTGTCGTACCTTCTCAATGAAACGCTCGCGCGTGCGAAGTACGGCAGCGCGACGCGGATGAACTTCGAGGCCCCGCTCACCTCGCTCGTGTGGCTCACGTCGATCGTCTCAGTGCTCATGACGTACTTCGCGTCGTGGGTCCTGATCCCCGACCTCGGCGACGGCACCCTCTGGTGGAAGCTCTCGACGGTCATCACCTGCGGGACCCTGGCGGGCGCGCTCATTCCCGAGCTGGTAAAGATTTTCACCTCCACCGAGTCGGGTCACGTCCGCGAGGTCGTGACGTCGGCGCGGGAAGGCGGCGCCTCGCTCGGCATCCTGTCGGGGCTCGTGGCCGGGAACTTCAGCGCCTACTGGCTGGGCATGGTCATCGTCGTCCTCATGGGGATCGCGTACACGGTGAGCACGGTGGGCCTGGGCGCGATCATGGTCGCGCCGGCGGTCTTCGCCTTCGGCCTGGTCGCGTTCGGCTTCCTCGGGATGGGACCGGTGACGATTGCGGTGGATTCCTACGGCCCCGTCACCGACAACGCGCAGTCGGTCTTCGAGTTGTCCGTCATCGAGCAAGTTCCGAACGTGAAGCAAGCGCTCAAGCGCGACCACGGGATCGACGTGAACTTCGAGTCGGCCAAGCACCTGCTCGAGCAGAACGACAGTGCCGGCAACACCTTCAAGGCGACGGCCAAGCCCGTGCTGATCGGCACGGCGGTCGTCGGGGCCACCACGATGATTTTCTCGATCATCGTGGTGTTGACACACGGCCTGACGCAGAACCTCGACAAGCTCTCGCTCCTCCATCCACCGTTCCTCCTGGGACTCGTCACCGGTGGCGCGGTGATCTACTGGTTCACCGGCGCGTCGATGCAGGCCGTGACGACGGGCGCCTACCGGGCGGTGGAGTTCATCAAGGCCAACATCAGGCTCGAGGGCGCGACGAAGGCGTCGGTGGCCGACAGCAAGAAGGTCGTCGAGATCTGCACCCAGTATGCGCAGAAGGGCATGTTCAACATCTTCCTCACCGTGTTCTTCTCGACGCTCGCCTTCGCGTTCCTGGAGCCGTACTTCTTCATCGGCTACCTGATGTCGATCGCGCTCTTCGGGCTCTACCAGGCGGTGTTCATGGCCAACGCGGGCGGGGCCTGGGACAACGCCAAGAAAATCGTCGAGGTGGACCTCAAAGAAAAGGGCACGGCGCTTCACGCGGCCACCGTCATCGGCGACACGGTCGGCGATCCGTTCAAGGACACCTCGTCGGTGGCGATGAACCCGGTCATCAAGTTCACGACGCTGTTCGGCCTCCTGGCGGTGGAGCTCGCGGTCACGCTGACGGCCGAGAGCGGGCCTCTGCTGAGCCGAGGTCTGGCCGCCGTTTTCTTCGCGCTGTCCATCGTGTTCGTCTGGCGCTCGTTCTACGGCATGCGGATTCGGAGTGCCGCGCCCGCCGGAGGCGCCCCGGCGGGGCGAGTGAGCGCGGTCGCGCGAGCCAAGTAGCGCAGGTGGAGTTCCTCTCCGGCCTCCTCAGCGGAGCGTATTCGCTCGACGATCTGGTCCGCTGGGGCGGCTACGTCGCGCTGGTCGGCATCGTCTTCACCGAGACCGGCCTCCTCGTCGGCTTCTTCCTTCCCGGCGACTCGCTCCTGATCACGGCGGGGCTCGTCGCGGCGGCGGGCGGGCTCAACATCTGGTGGCTCAACGGGCTCCTCATCGTCGCCGCGGTCTCGGGCGACAGTGTCGGCTACGCGATCGGCGCCAGCATCGGCCCTCGGCTCTTCACGCGGCCGAAGTCGCTCCTGTTCAACCCCCGCCACATCGAGCGGACGCGTGCGTTCTACGCCCGTCACGGGGCGAAGACGATCGTCATCGCCCGCTTCGTCCCGATCATCAGGACGTTCGCGCCGGTCGTCGCCGGCGTCGGCCAGATGGAATATCGCCAGTTCCTTCTCTACAATGTGGCCGGCGGCGTGGGATGGGTGACCAGCATGACGTGGGCCGGCTACCTCCTCGGTCGGGCGATCCCGAACATCGCTGACTACGTCCACGTCGTCGTCGTCGTCGTGATCGTCTTGTCGGTCATTCCCATCGTCGTCGAGATCGTCCGGGAGCGTCGGCGGCGGTCAGCCTGATCTGCTCCGCCCTCGCGACCGCGGTCGCGTCGCTGCCCCGGCGGCCGGCGGCGTGGCTGGGCCGCCGGATGGGAGATCTCGCCTTCGTCACGCTCGCCGGCCGCCGCCGCGTAGCGCTCGCGAACATCGCGCGGGCGTACCCGAACGTCGCCGCGACGGATCGCCGGCGAGTCTGCCGGGCGTCGTTCCAGCACCTCGGGCTGATGTTCATCGAGTTGTGCACGGCGCTGACCGAGCCCCCGCAGCGGACGCTCGAGGGGATCACCCTCGACGGCCTGGATAATCTGAAGCATGCGATGGAGAGGTACGGCCGAGCTCTCGTGCTCACGGCCCATCTCGGGAATTGGGAGCTCCTCGCCTTCGCCCACCGGCTGGTCGGCGTCCCGACGGCCGTCGTCGTGCGACCGCTCGACTCACCGTGGCTCGACGCGGTGGCGGACCGGCTGCGGCGGCGGTCTGGCATCGAGCTCATCGACAAGCGCGGAGCGCTCAGGCCCGTGTTGAGCGCCCTCAAGCGAGGCCGGCTGGTCGCTCTGCTCCTGGATCAGAATGCCTCTCGGCGTGAGGGCGTGTTCGTCTCGTTCTTCGGGTGGCCGGCCTCGACGTCCAGGAGCCTGGCCGCGCTGGCCGTGCGAACGCGGACCCCGGTGCTTCCGATGTTCATCTATCGCGAAAGCGTCGGGCGGCACCGCTTCGTGATCCACCCGCCGCTGTCGACGAGCACTTCGAGCGACAGCGAGCGGGACGTCGCCGCGCTCACCCAGCGCTGCGCAGCGACGATCGAGGCGGCGATCGGCGTCGCCCCGGAACAGTGGTTGTGGGTTCACGATCGCTGGCGCACTCAACCGGCGTCGCCGACCGGGGCCGGACCGTGATCGGCCGGGTGCTGGCCCTTGGGCTCCTCGTCGCGGGCGTCGCGTCGGTCGAGGCCGTCGATGCCCTCACCGAGCCTTATCGAGCCGCGGCTGCCGCGGGAGCGGTGGGGAGCGTGACAGGGCGCGTCTACGAGGAGCGTCGCCGGCCGGACGTCGCCGACCGGCCGCTCGCCGGAACCGCAGTGACACTCCTTCCCCGGTCGTCCGAAGTGCTTCGGAAACTCGAGGACATCAAGCGGACGGCTCGCACCTCGGCAAACGACTTCCGCGCGGCGGCGCCAGCGATCCTGACGCTCCGGCGGGCGTACGAGAAAGAATTGTGGGAGTCCGGGGCGGCCGACTTGGTCATGGCCACCGTGGTCGACTCCGAGGGACGTTTCTCGGTGGGCGGCCTACCTGCAGGAGATTGGTTGCTCCTCGCGACCTACTCGGTCAAGATCGACAAGCACTCGGCCGGGCACGCCTCGAAGCAGCGAGGGGTCTACGTGCCCGGGACGCATTTGACGGGCTATCAGCGGGTCACGGTATGGCTGCGCGAGGTCACGATCACCGGCGGGGGCTCGCAAAACGTGGAATTGACGGAGCGGAGCGCCTGGTTCGCGGGGGTCGTCGAAGAGCGCGCACCGGACGCCGGCCGCTAGGCCGGCGTCCGGCCGAAGCCGACCTACTCCTTCACTTCTTCTCGGCTGGCGGTGCGGTGGACTTGGCCGCATTGGCCCCCGGCTTGACCTGAATCGCGACGGCGGTCGCCTTGCCCTCGTGGTCCATGTAGCGGACCTGGACCTGATCACCAGGCTTCAGATCGGCGGCGGTGATCGCCTTTCCGGACTTCCTGATGGCGGTCTTCGAATCGACGGCGAACGTCCACTCGGTGTCCTTGGCCTTTTCCTTGCCGGCCACCACGACACTGTCGGGCGACGCCGACTTCACGGTGCCCTGGGCGTTCTTGGCCTTCATCTTCATCTCGGCGGGCTTTGGCTTCGCGTCCGCGGGCTTTTGTGTCGGCGCCGGGGTCGTGGCCGGCGCGGGGGCGGGCGCGGGAGCGGGGGTCGGCGTCTGCGCAACGGCAATTCCGACGGCTCCGATTCCGAATACCAGTGCAATCAGTAGCGCCACAGATCTCTTCACGTTGGTCACTCCTCCGCTACAGGTTAGGGTTGGAAGCTTCCTACTGCCCTTAGGACGACTTCTGCGAGGCATTTATTCTGCCGCTAAGTGTGTAGGAAATTTGGCCGATATTCAAGTTTTCAAGCTCGTGCACGCGCTCCACCATCCCCCGTTGACCGACGGGCAACACACATGATACAAATTAGTTACGTTTCCTCCAACTATGGCGATTCGAGCCAGTTTCCTGGCGTTGACGGCTGTTTTGTCCTGTATTTTGCCTCCGGGCGCCCCCTGGCCCGCTAGCGCCGAACCGCAATCGTCTCCGTCCGACTTTTTTGAGCTCTCTGCCGTTCCGCCGACTGTCAAAGACCCGGCGCGACCGGCTCCGTCGGCTGAACCGAAGCGCGATGACTCCAGCTCTCAGGACGACGCGTCGGTCTGGGTACCTGCGGATTTCGACCCGTGGGCATACGCGTTCGCCGAGTCCTCCCGTCTCCAGGGAGTTCGGATCGTGGAAGCCTCGTATCCCGTGGCGATGAACCATCACGTGAAATTCTTCGTTGACCGCTTCACCTCCAGTCGCCGTGATCTCGTCGGGCTCTGGCTGCGGCGATCCGGGCGGTATCTGGAGATGATTCGCGGCGCATTCAGAGCCAAGGGGCTTCCCGAGGATCTCGCTTTCACGGCCATGATCGAGAGCGGGTTCGATCCGCTGGCGGTGTCGCGGGTGGGTGCGAAGGGGCTCTGGCAGTTCATGGCGCCGACTGCGCGTCTCTACGGCCTGCGCGTCGACCGCTGGGTGGACGAACGCCTCGATCCCGAGAAGTCCACCGTGGCAGCGGCCGCGTATCTGCGTGATCTGCACGTACGGTACGGCTCGTGGGAGCTCGCCCAGGCGGCCTACAACGCCGGCGCAGTGAAGGTAGACAAGGCGATGCGCGCCACCGGCTCTGGGGATTTCTGGGACCTGACGCGAAGCCGATTTCTGCGGCGGGAAACCAAGGACTTCGTTCCGGCCATTCAGGCCGCGACCCTGATCGGACGCGACCCCGGCCAGTACGGCTTCGAGCTGACCGAGGCGACGACGACCGAGGTCGAACGAGTGACGGTCCCGCCTTCCACGGATCTCCGGAAACTGTCTGTGCGAGCCGAGATTCCCCTGCAGACACTGCGAACGCTCAATCCCGTCCTGGTCCGAGGCGTCACTCCTCCCGGCACGACCTGGGAAGTGCGCGTCCCCGAGGGCACGCGGGAGAGCATCCTGGCGGCGCTCGCGCCCCGGAAGAAGACTGTCTCCGCCAATGGCGCGGGCCGTCGCGCGGCCGACGACGCCGACGTGCACGTTGTGCGCCCGCGGGACACCGTGGGCTCGATCGCCAAGCGGTATGGGGTGTCGATCAGCGACGTCGTCCGCTGGAACAATCTCGACAACCGAGACGCGATTCGCCCGGGCGAGCGGCTGCGAGTCACGACTCTGAGCCCATCCGTCGAACTCGACGGACAGGGCGGGTTCCGGTGAGGGTCGAAGTCCACCTCTTCGCCACCCTCGCCGCTTTTCTCCCTCCTCACGGTCGCGACGGCGTCGCCGAGCTCGACCTTCCCGACGGATGCACGATTGCCGACGTCACGCACCGTCTCGGGATCCCGCCCGAGCTCGCTCGTGTCGTCCTCGTGAACGGTCGCGATGTCGGATCGGAGACGCCGCTCGCGGCGCACGACGTCGTCACGATCTTTCCCCCCCTCGCGGGTGGGAGTGTGCGCGGGGCGGCGGCCCAAGCCCCGTGAATCGCTACGCGTCCCGCGGAACCGTCGCCAGCGCCGCCACCCGGCTCGCCGGCTCCGTGTTGCGTTCGGCGATGGCCCGCTCGATCACCGAATCGATTTCCGCGCCCACGAGCAGCGCGACGCCGCTCCAGTAAAGCCAGAGCATCAGCAAGATCACGCCGCCGATCGAGCCGTAGGTCGCGTTGTAGTGGCCGAAGTGTCCGACGTAGAAGCGGAGGCCGAGGGACATCACGAGCCACGACGCCACTGCGAAGGTCGAGCCCGGCGTGATCCAGGACCAAGTGCGGTCCGCTGCCGGGGCCAAGTGGTAGACGAGCGTCAGGCCGGTCAGCCCCAGAAGGATCACCACGGGCCACTGGAGCAGCTTCCAGGCCAGCGTGAACGCCTGAGGGAGCCCGACCCACTCTGCGACCGCCTCGCCGATGCGGCCGCCGAAAACGAGCAGCAGCATGGCCGCGAGCGTGAAGAGCGAGAGGCCGAGCGTCAGCGCGCCCGCGATGAGCCGCTTCCGCCACCAGGACCGGTTGTCCACGATGCCGTAGGCCGCGTTCAGCGCCTTCATGATCCAGAGCATGCCGCTGGAACCCACGACGAGCGCCGTGAGCCCGCCGACCGACAGCAGGCCCCCGCTCGCGCCGCTGACGACCTCCGCCAGCGTCTTGCGGAGTAGCGAGGCCGCGTCGCCCGGCAACACGCGGTCGGCGTACCCGATGAGCTGGGGCATCAGGTCGGGAATCGGCAGGAGCCCCAGCAGCGTGGTCAGAAACAGGAGGGTCGGAACCAGCGCAAACGCGAAATAGTACGAGAATCCGGCGGCCCGGTCGAGAATCTCGTCCTGGTAGAACTGCTGGCAGACTCGCTGGCCGAACTCTCGCACGGAGAGCGCGCCGAGCGCCCACGGAGACGCCGCCGTGCGGCCTGGTCGCGGCCCCATTCGCTTCAGCGGAGTCACCTCGCACCCTATCGTAGCAGGGCGGCGGCCCGTCCGATATCCGGTGGTAAACTCTTGCCGTTTCGACGGAGCATCATTGTAGCGTCGGAAGCGTCTAGGAACCCGGTGGGCCTCCCGGACTTCAAATCCGGTGGACCGTTCTAGACAAACGGTCGATGGGTTCGACTCCCATACGCTTCCGCCAAAGGAGCGACATGGCCAAGGACGAGCGGCAGGCACGGGCACGTCGGCGGATTCCGCGGCGACGGCGGACCGTCGTCGCCGTCACGGCCGCCGTGCTGGCGTCGATCGTCGTCGGATATCTCGCCTATCGCGCCCAGGCGAACCTGCCCGGAACGCAACTGCCGGATCAGGGCAACCTTCACATCGCGGGCCCCGAGTCGCCTCACGAATCGTACAACTCGGATCCCCCGACCTCGGGGCCACACCTTCCGTACATCGCGCCATGGGGTGTGCACACGCGGCCGATCGTTCGCGAGCTCCAGGTGCACAACCTGGAGGACGGCGGTGTGCTCGTGCAGTACAACTGCGAATGCCCCGAGATCGTCGCGACGCTCAAGGCGATCGTGCAGCGGTATGACAAGCAGGTCATTCTCGCGCCCTATCCCGGCATGAAGCACCGGATCGCGCTGACGGCGTGGACGCGAATCGACACCCTGGACGAGCTCGACGAGGCGCGCATCACCCGGTTCATCGAGGCCTACCGTGGCATCGACCACCACAAGTAGCCGGACGGTGTCGGCTCCCGCCGGGGTCGGGCCTTCCGCCGTCTGCGCCCGGCTCACGGCCCTCGCGGCGGTCACCGTCGTGTTCGGCGGCTGCTCCGGACTCTACGTGTCACCGCTCGCGCCGCCGCCCTACCAGGCCGAGGTCGCCGCGCGCTACGACGCGACCTGGGCGGCTCTCGTGCGCGCGCTCGCCAGGGAAAACGTTCCGCTGCGGGCGATCGCGCGCGATTCCGGCGTCATCGCCTCCGACGACTTCGTCGCGCCGATCGGCGTCTACGCGGATTGCGGCCGGGTCGGGGGTGATCGCCTCGAGGGCGAGGCTCTGGTGGCCTTCACGCTCTTCGCCGAGCCGAACGGCACGTGGACTCGCGTCCAGGTGAATTCGAAGATGCGGACGCATATGCATCGCAAGGGGTCGAGTGGCAAGCTACGCTCGGCGCCCGTCTACCAGTGCGCGTCGACCGGACGGTTCGAGGCCAATCTGCTCGACGCCGTGCGTGAGCTGGTGAAGGAGTAGGCGATGCCGTCGCGGCTGGCCGATCTCATCCGGAAGGCGCGTCGTCTGGCGGCGGAGCGTGACCGGCTCATCGAGGAGCTCACGGCCGAGTGGACGCACGCGTTGCGCGGACAGGGCCTGTCGCCGGCGGACCTCGACGAGCTCTGGGCCGGGCTCGTCGAGGACGCGGTGCGGCGTGGGCGACAGTCGAGTGACGCGAAGTGGACGGCCCAGGTATGGCGGCACGAAGCGCAGGAAGTCGTCGCCCGCGTCCGCCAGAAGGTCGAGGCCGCGCTCGGTGAGCGCTGACCGCACGGCGGCGCTCCGGAACCTGCCCTCGGTCGATCAACTCCTCCGCCGGCTCGCGGACCAGGACGAGGTCCGCGGAATCACGCGGGCTCGCTTGACCGCGCTCGTCCGGGAGGTGCTCGGTCAGGAGCGGGCGCGCGTCCTCGAAGAGCGGACGGCGCCGAGCGAGATCGAGACCCTGTCGGCGCGCGTCGTGGAGCGCGCCCGGCGCGTCGGGACATTCTCCCTGCGGCCGGTTATCAATGCGCAGGGCGTCGTGCTCCACACCAACCTGGGCCGGGCGCTCATGAGCCCCCTCGCCCTCGAGCGGCTCGCGGCGGTCGCCACCGCCTATTCGAATCTCGAGCTCGATCTCGCCCGAAAGGAGCGCGGCTCACGCTACAGTCACGTGGAGGCACTGCTGCAGCGGCTGACCGGCGCCGAGGACGCCCTGGTCGTCAACAACAACGCCGCCGCCGTGCTCCTGGCGCTCGAGACTCTCGCCCACGGTCGCGAAGTCATCGTCTCCCGAGGCGAGCTGATCGAGATCGGCGGAGAATTCCGGATCCCCGATATCATGCTCCGCAGCGGCGCCGTGCTGCGCGAGGTCGGGGCGACGAACCGCACGCACGTGCGCGACTACGCCGACGCGATCACCTCCGACACGGCGCTGCTCCTGAAGGTGCACACCTCCAACTACCGCGTGGTCGGGTTCACCGCCGAGGTATCGTCCCGCGAGCTGGTGGAGCTGGGGCGCGAGCGGGGCGTTCCGGTGATGGAAGACCTCGGCTCGGGCTCGCTGATCGATCTGCGCCCGTGGGGCTTCCCTCACGAGCCGACCGCGCAAGAGACCGTCGCCGCGGGGGTCGACCTGGTGTCGTTCTCCGGCGACAAGCTTCTGGGCGGCCCCCAGGCCGGCATCGTCGTCGGCCGGCGCGCCATCGTCTCCCAGCTCAAGAAGAACCCTTGGAACCGGGCGCTCCGAATCGACAAGTTCACCATCGCTGCGCTCGAGGCGACCCTGTATGCCTACGAGGCGGGGACGGCGCTCCAGACGGTGCCGACGCTCGTGATGCTGACCGAGCCCCTCGCCGCGGTGCGGAGCCGCGCGCGGCGCGTGTTGCGGCGACTCCCCCCGGAGGTGCGGACACGTCTGGGCGTGAGCCTGGTCGACGATCAAGCCAAAGTGGGCGGCGGCGCCCTGCCGACGGTCGAGCTGCCGACGGCGGCGCTCGCCGTCGGGACGAGCGCGGCAGCCGCGATGCGGCTCGACGAGGTGCTCCGGGCGGGTGATCCACCGGTCGTCGGCCGCATCGTCCACGACCGTCTGTTCCTCGACTGCCGGACCGTCTTGCCCGCGCAGGTGACCGTCCTCGCCGCGGCGTTGACGGCCGCGGCGGCTCGCCTATGACGGCGACGACGCCGAAGCACGTCGTCGTCGGCACGGCCGGGCACATCGACCACGGCAAGACCTCGCTCGTGAAAGCGCTCACCGGGATCGACACCGACCGCCTGCCCGAGGAAAAGGCTCGCGGCATCACGATCGACCTGGGCTTCGCGTTCCTCGAGGAGGCGGGTGGGCTCACCATCGAGATCGTCGACGTCCCGGGCCACGAGCGCTTCATCAGGAACATGCTGGCGGGCGTCGGCGGCATCGATCTCGCGATGCTGGTGATCGCGGCGGACGAGGGCGTAATGCCACAGACGCGCGAACACCTGGCGATCTGCACCCTGCTGCACATCAAAGGCGGGCTGGTCGCGCTGACCAAGGCCGATCTCGTCGAGCCCGACTGGCTCGAGCTGGTCCGCGAGGACGTGGCGGGGGCGGTCCGCGGGACGTTTCTCGAGAGCGCGCCGATCCTGCCGGTGTCCGCGAAGACGGGCCGGGGGCTCGACGACCTCCGCGCCGCGCTGCGCGGCCTGGCGGCGGCGGTGCCCGAGCGGGGAATCGATCAACTTCCGCGTCTGCCCATCGATCGGGTGTTTACCGTCAAGGGGTTCGGCACGGTCGTCACCGGGACCCTCACCGCGGGCGCGCTCGCCGCTGACGAACGCGTCGAGGTCTATCCGAAGAAGGCCGAGGCGAAGATCCGCGGTCTGCAGACGCACGGCCGTCCGGTGGCCTCGGCGCGGGCCGGGCAGCGCACGGCGATCAACCTCCAGGGACTCGAGCGGGCCGCGATCGCACGCGGCGACGTCGTCGGTCTGCCCGGCACGCTTGTCCCCTCGCTCCTCGTCGACGGCACGCTCGAGCTCCTCCCGGAGGCCCCGCGCGCGATCAAGTCGCGCACGCGCGTGCGCTTCCACGTCGGGACCAGCGAGATCATGGCGCGCACGCTCCTGCTCGACCGGCCGGAGCTGGTACCGGGCGACACGGCGTTTGCGCGGTTCCGCTTGGAAGCGCCGCTGGTCGCGCGGCCCGGCGACCGGTTCGTCGTGCGCTCCTACTCGCCGATCGTCACGATCGGCGGCGGGACACTGCTCGACCTCGACCCGCCGCGCTTCAAGCGCAAGGCCCCCGCGCTGGTCGCCCACCTGACCCTGCTGCAAACGGGAAGCCCGGAGGCGGTCCTGGAGGAGCACATTCGTCACGTCGGCGCCGCCGGCGTACGGCTGGCCACCCTCGCGGGCCGCGTGCCCTTCGGTCCCGAGCGCCTCCGCGGCCTTCTCGACGCCCTGCAGCCAGCCGGCCGGGTGATCGCGGTGGACCGCGATTGGTTCATCCATCCCGACAGCTTCGCAGGCCTGCGCACGCTCGTCGTGGAGGCGCTCACGGCGTTCCACCGCGCGAACCCGCTCAAGCCCGGGATGTCCCGCGAGGAGCTCCGCGGCCGGGCGGGGGGCGCCGACGAGCGCGTCTTCGCGTTCCTCCTGACGTCGCTCGCCGCGGAGGGCACCGTCAAGACCGATCGTGACAAGGTCCGGCTCGCGGCCCACGAAGTGCGTCTGTCGCCCGAGCAGCGACGCATCGTCGATCGCCTGGAAGAGGATTTCCTGCGGGCGGAGGCCGCCCCGCCGAGCGCCGAGGAGGCGCTGGGGAAGGCCGGGCTCGTCGGTGACGAGGAGCACGAGCTCTTCCAGGTGCTCGTGCAGGCCGGGACGCTCGTGCGCGTGAAGGAATCGCTCTTCTTCCATGCTCGCGCCCTCGACGCGATCCAGACGAAGCTCGTGGCACTGCTGCGCGAGCGCAAGGAGATCGGCCCCGGGGACATCAAGGACCTGCTCGGCATTTCCCGGAAGTACGCCATTCCCCTCCTGGAGTTCTTCGATCAGCGCCGGGTCACCGCCCGCGTCGGGGAAAGGCGGATCTTGCGCGCGGGGTAGGGGGAGAGTAAGGTGTGGGCGTCGTTGGAAAGGAGTTCCCCATGTTTGGGCTGGGCTACCAGGAACTGCTGATCATCCTCGTCATCGTGCTGATTCTCTTCGGTGCGAACCGACTACCGGAGCTCGCCCGCTCGCTCGGCTCGAGCGTCAAGGAATTCAAGAAGGGCGTCAACGAGGCCAAGACCGAGGACACCACCGCCGCGACGAAGAAGCCAGAGGAGAACAAGACGTAACCTCGCGTCTCGATTTCCTCTGCGCGGCGGCTCTCTCCCTCCTGACGATCGCCTCCCGGCTCCCATACCGCGCGCGTCTGCTCTACAACTGGGACGCGGTGCAGTTCGCGCTCGCCCTCCGTGAATACGACGTCCTCAAGCACCAGCCCCACCCGCCGGGCTACATCCTCTACGTCGTGCTCGGCCGGATCGTCAACACCTGGCTCGACGATCCGACGGCGGCCTACGTGGCGCTCGCGGTCGCGTTCAGCGGGCTCACCACCTTCGTCGTGTACTACCTCGCCCGCGCGGTCTACGACCGGACGACGGCGCTCGCTGCCGCCTCGCTCCTGGCGGTGAGCCCGCTCTTCTGGTTCTACGGCTCCGTCGGGCTCACCTACGCCGGCGAAGCCCTCTTCGCGTCCACGGTCGCGTACTTCGCCTTCCGCGCGCTCAACGGCAGCCGGAGCGACGCGTACCTCGCCGCCTGGTACCTGGGCGTCGCGGGCGGGATGCGCCAGTCCCTCCTGGTCTTGTTGTTCCCGCTCTGGCTCGGGTGCGTGGCTCTCGGCGTGCGGCGGCTCCGGGTCGTGGCGGTGGGCCTCGCCATTCTGAGCGCCTCGGTGCTGACCTGGTTCCTCCCGATGATCTGGCTCACCGGCGGCCTCGAGCGATACGTCGCCGCATCGGTGGAGCTCGCGGATTCGGTCGTCAAGCCCACGTCGATCGTCGGCGGCGCGCTCGAGGTCACGCTACGGATGTCGCGCTATCTGCTGGAGTCGGTGCTGGTGGCGCTTGGTCCGCTGACGGCGGCGAGTTTCCTGGCCCCCTGGTACGTCCGCCGCGAGGGCTGGGGGTCACGGGAGTGGTTCCTGCTCTGGTGGACGCTCCCGTCGGTGATCGTCTGCACGCTCGTGCATTTCGGCCAGGCGGGCTACGTCCTGACGTTCCTCCCGGCGCTGGTGATCTTTCTCTCGCGCGTGATGGTGACGGCGCTCGCGCACGCCGGAGAGTCGCTGCCCCATCCCCGGGCGCGCGTGGCCCTCACCGCCGCCGTTGTCGTGCTCGTCGTTCTCGTGAACGGCTCGTTCTTCGTGTCGGCGCGGCCAGCGCCTCGGGATTTCGATACGCCGCGGCCCGACTGGGTCCGCCAGGCGCAGGATGAGGCGTTCGACTGGATCTTCAGCCGGACGGCCGCCGCCCTGCGCGAGCACGAAGACGTCGTCCGGGGATTCGTCGACTCGATCGGCGGGCTCTACGCCTCCGCCGAGACCGCCGTGATCACCGAGCAGGGCAATTCCCGCTCGTACCCTTGGTTCCGACACGCGATGTTCTACCTGCCCGCCTACGCGGTCTACGAGCTCCACGTGGGCGGCCTGGTCCCCGGCTTTCGGGCGTCGCGTCTGTCGTCGACGATGACGATCATCCCGGAAACCGAGATCCACCTGCCGGCCTCGGTGGAGCGCCTCGTCTGGTTCGTCGACCACTGGAGCCCGACGACCGTGCGGCCTGAAGGCCTCGTCGAGATCGAGATCCCCTACGGCCGCTACCTTTACGTGCTGCCGCTCGGCCGGAAGTCGATCGAGTACGAGGACTACACGTTCGTTCGCGGAGAGCCCCCTCGCCGCGCCGTCAGCGCCGCGCATGCCAGGCCGAGGTGAGCGTCTCGCGGCGCGAGCCCGGCGGGGGCGCGATGATTTCCTCGTAGTCGCGGCGGCGCTGCTCCCGCTGGTCCTCTTCGTCGCGCGCGAGAGGCAGATCGCGGGAGCGTCTGGATTCCCGCTCGACGATTCCTGGATCCACCTGCACTTCGCGCGTAACATCGCCGAGGGCGCGGGCTTCTCTTTCAACCCGGGGTCTCCGATCGCCGGATCGACGGCGCCGCTGTGGACGCTCCTGCTCGCGGCGGGCGCCGTCGTGGCCTCGCCCTCACTCGGGATGGCCAAGGCGCTCGGCGCGACCGCGGTTCTCGCCGCAGCTCTGCTCACCCGGAGGGCGGCGCTCGCCTGGGGGGCTCGAGCCGAGGTCGCGCTCATCGCGGCCGTCGCGCTCCTCTGGACCGGGCCAGTCGCCTGGGGTGCGCTATCCGGAATGGAGGTCTCGCTCGCTGCCCTCCTGACGGCCGCCGCCCTCCTGGCGCACGGGCACGATCGCCCCCTGGTGACGGCAGCGTGCGCGGCGCTGGCAGTCCTGGCGCGGCCGGAATCTTTTCTGCTCATCCCGCTCTTCGTCGCCGCTCGCCCGGTGACGTTCCGCCGAGTCGCGACGTTCGCCCTCGTGACCATCGTGGCCGTGACGCCGGCGGTCCTGTTCAGCCTCTGGACCGCGGGCACCGTGTATCCCGCCACCGCCGCAGCCAAGGTCGAAGGCGGCCTCGTCGGCTGGCTCGGCGGCGTCCGCGAGCCGTCGGCCCTCACCTGGGTCTGGCGGCCATGGGCGTTCCTCACGGAATGGATCGCCTGGCTCGTCACGACGCACTGGCTTCTGCCTATCGCGCTCGTTCCAGGGCTCGTCCTGGTGTGGCGTCGCGCCGGCCCCGCGCTCGGCGTGGTCGCGCTCGCGCTCGTCGTGCACCCGCTCGGCATGGCGCTGTTGGCGCCCTATCGCGGGCCGGCGTTTCAAGAAGGCCGCTACTCGATCCACCTCCTCCCGCTCGTGATGCTCACGCTGGCGGTTGCTTTCGGGGCCCGGGGGCGCGAGGGGATGGGGGATACGCAATCGGCTCTGTCACCCACTCGCCCGAATCGCAGCTCTCCGAGCTGCGGACGGGACGAGGAGGTCCAACTCCTCGCGCCCCCGGGCCCCCTGCGCAATACCTGGATCGGCACGGTCGCGGTGGTGGTGTGGCTTGCGATCTCGGTCATCGCGCTCGTGCCGGCTGCGACGCGGTACGCGTGGGGCGTGCAGAACATCAACGCGATGCAGGTCCATCTTGGGCGCTGGGTGGACGAGCACCTCCCGAAGACCGTGCGGCTCGCGGTGAACGACATCGGGGCGATCGCGTACTTCTCACGCCGTGAGGTCATCGATCTCATGGGGCTCGTGACGCCCGAGATCATTGCCTATCGACGGCAGGGGGAGCCCGGCGTCCTGCGGTACGTGACGGAGACGTGTCCCGAGTACGTGATCATCTTTCCAGCGTGGTTCCCGCGGCTCGCCTCGAGCACGGACATTCTCCGGCCCGTCTACCGGGTCCGCCTGGAGCGCAACGAGGTCGCAGGTGCGGCGGAAATGGTCGTGTATCGTCTGTTGCGGTGTGCGGTATGATCGGCGCATGCGACGGACGGCGCTTTTCCTCGTGGCCGTTCTGCTCGTGCTCTGGCAGTCGGGGCGCGCCGATGCCCAGATCTATCGCTGGGTCGACGACAACGGCGTGCCCCACTTCACCGACGGGATCGACAGCGTCCCCGACCGCTATCGCGCACGGGCGGTCCCGCTCGGCCTCAAGAATGCGCCCGCGCCAGGCCCGGGCGGCCCCTCCGCCACGGGCGCCAAGTCCGCGTCGGGCGAAGCGACGGTCCGTTTCGTCCCTGGCAAGCGGATCATGGTGGACGTCAAGATCAACGGCAACGCAGAAGCCCAGCTGATGCTCGATACGGGCGCCGATCGGACGCTCATCAGCCCCCGCGCGCTCCAGGCGGCCGGTGTCCGGATCGCGGGGCCGACGACCACGGGCCAGATCGTGGGCGCGACGGGAAGTGAGCAGGTTCAATTCGTCCTCGTCGATAGTCTCGAGGTGGGTGAGGCGCGTGTCGGACGCATGCCCGTGGGCGCGTACAACTTGCCCACGACGGAGGTGGGCGATGGGCTGCTCGGACGCGACTTCCTCGACCAGTTCAACGTGAACATCGATGCGGCGAAGGGTGTCGTGACGCTCTCACCCAAGTAAGCTCCCGACCGCGCTGTGGTACCATGACGCTCCGGGTCATGGACTACAAGGCCACGCTAAACCTGCCGAAAACCGCCTTCCCGATGAAGGCGAACCTGCCGAAGAGCGAGCCGGAAATGCTCGCGTGGTGGGATTCGTTCGGAATCTACAAGCGCCTGCGCGAGGCGGGCGCGGACCGGCCCCCCTGGATCCTCCACGATGGCCCACCGTATGTGAACGGCCACATTCACATGGGCCACGTCCTCAACAAAGTGCTGAAGGACATCGTCGTGAAGTCGCGCACGATGCTCGGCTTCAACGCCGCGTACGTGCCGGGCTTCGATTGTCACGGCCTGCCGATCGAGCATCAGGTCGACAAGGAGCTCGGTCTCGACCGGCCCGGTGTCGACGTGCGCCAGGCGATGAACCCCGTCGAGAAGATCGCCCGGTGTCGCGAGTACGCGCGGCGCTTCGTCGACATCCAGCGGGACGAGTTCCGGCGGCTCGGCGTCTTCGGCGACTGGGACAATCCATACTTGACGATGGCGCCCGCCTACGAGGCGGTGATCGCCCGCGAATTTGGCCGCCTGGTCGGACGCGGCCTCGTCTACAGAGGCCTCAAGCCCGTCCACTGGTGCATGTACTGCAAGACCGCGCTCGCTCAGGCCGAGGTGGAGTACGAGGAGCAGCGCACGCCCTCGGTGTACGTGAAATTTGCCCTGGAGACGGTGCCGCCGACCCTCACGGCCGAGCTCAAGGGACGCAAGGCATTCGCCGTGATCTGGACGACCACGCCGTGGACTCTTCCGGCGAATCTCGCGATCGCGGTGCAGCCCTCGCAGAGCTACGTCACCCTCGACGTGACCGGTGAGGTCCACGTCGTGGCCAAGGCGCGGCTCGAGGAGTATCGCCTCGTGCTCGAGAGAGCCGCGAAGGGTCGCGTCCAGCTCGGGCCGGTCGGGTCGGAGTTGCCCGGCTCGGACTACGTCGGGAGCATCTACCGCCACCCCTGGATCGATCGTCGCGGACAGATCGCAGGAGCCGATTTCGTCGCCATGGACACCGGCACCGGGCTCGTTCACATCGCCCCGGGCCACGGCGAGGAAGACTACGAGCTCGGACGGGCCCTCGGGCTCAAGATCTACAACCCGGTGGACGACGACGGACGCTTTGTCGCCGACGTGGCGCACGTTGCCGGGATGACGGTGTGGGAGGCGAACCCCAGGATCGTCGATCTCCTCCGCGATCGGGGCGCCCTGGTGGCCGAGGAAACTATCGACCACACCTATCCCCACTGCTGGCGCTGCAGGAACCCGACGCTGTTCCGCGCCACCGAGCAGTGGTTCGTGGCCCTCGACCAGCACGGCCTCCGCACGCGCACACTAGAGGCCATCCGACGCGACGTGCGCTGGATCCCCGCATGGGGCGAGGAGCGCATCTTCAACATGATCGCGCACCGACCGGACTGGACGCTCTCCCGCCAGCGCGTGTGGGGCGTGCCGATCGCCGCCTTCTACTGCGCCGGCTGCGAGACGGTGCTGCTCGAGCAGGCGGTTATCGAGCATGTTGCACAGATCTTCGGTGGCGGCCGCGGGATCGAGGAGTGGTACCTCCGCGGCGAGCAAGAGCTGCTTCCGCCGGGCACACGGTGTCGCCAGTGCGGCGGGTCGGTGTTCCGCAAGGGCACGGACACCCTCGACGTGTGGTTCGACTCGGGCTGTAGTCACGCGGCGGTGCTGGAGACGCATCCCGAGCTCCGGTGGCCGGCCGAGCTGTACCTCGAGGGCTCCGATCAGCACCGCGGCTGGTTCCATTCCTCGTTGCTCGAGGCCATGGCCACGCGCGGGGCGCCCCCCTACAAGAGCGTGCTCACGTGCGGCTTCGTGATCGACACCGAAGCTCGCAAGATGTCGAAATCGGTGGGGAATACCGTCGCTCCCGAGGAGCTCTTGCCGAAGTACGGCGCCGAGGTCCTGCGGCTCTGGGTGGCGGCGGAGGACTACACCAACGACATCCGGGTCTCGACGGAGATCCTCGACCGGTTGGCCGACGCCTACCGCCGCATCCGGAACACGTTTCGATTCTTGCTCGGCAACCTCGGCGACTTCGAGCCGGCGCGTGACCGGCAGTCCTACGCGCGGCTGGACGAGATCGATCGCTGGATCCTCGACCGCTTGGCGCGCCTCATCGGCCGTGTCCGGCGCGCCTACGAGGAGTACGAATTCCACACCGTCTTCCACAGCGTGCACAACTTCTGCGCCGTCGATCTCTCCGCGCTCTACCTCGACGTCATCAAGGATCGACTCTACACCTCGGCCGCCGACGACCCGCGTCGGCGGGCGGCGCAGACGGCGTGCCACGACATCTTCGCCGCGCTCGCGCGGCTCCTGGCGCCGATCTTCACCTTCACGTCCGAGGAGGCGTGGCGCTACCTGCCCGGCGTCCGCACCGAGAGCGTGCACCTCGAGCGTTTTCCCGAGGCGCCGCGCGAGTGGCTCGACGATGGGCTCAAGCGCGACTGGGATCGGCTCCTCGAGCTGCGCCGCGAGGTCGCAAAGGCGCTCGAGACCGCGCGTACCGAGAAGCTGATCGGCAGCTCGCTCGAGGCCGCGGTGCGAATCGCGCACGCCCCCGAGGACCTGCCGGCCCTCCTGCGGGCCAAGCGCGAGCTCCTGCCGACGCTCTTCATCGTGTCGCGGGTGGATCTCGAGCGGTCGGCGGCCCGCGCGAGCGTCACCTACGAGAGTCAGGACATCCCGGGCCTCGTCATCGGCGTCGACCGCGCGCGTGGGGAGAAGTGCGAGCGCTGCTGGATGCGGAGCGAGCGCGTCGGCGAGAACGCGGCGCATCCCTCGCTCTGCGAGCGCTGCGTCCCGATCGTCCTCGCCCGCAGCCGCAGTGCGAGCTGAGCGGTCGCCGCGAGGCGAGCAGTTCAATGGTTCAGGCGGTCCGAGCTGAGCGGTCGCCGCGAGGCCGCGTCGCCCGCGTCGTCGCGATCGCCGGTGTCGTCGTGGTCCTCGACCAGGTCGTCAAGCTGATCGTGCTGGACCGCCTGACGCCGGGCCTCCCCGTCGTCGTCGTCGAGGGCCTCGTCGCGCTGACGCTCGTCATGAATCCGGGTCTCGCCTTCGGTCTCCTGGCTGGCGTCCCGACGGGCTGGCGCTGGGTGGTGGGCCTGCTCTCGCTGCTGGCGCTGGGCGTCCTGCTCCGGGTTGCGCTACGAATCCTCCCCAGCGGCGGATGGCGCGAGCAATCCGCGATCGGCCTCATCTTCGGCGGCGCCGTCGGCAACCTGATCGATCGAATGCGCTTCGGCGCCGTCGTCGACTTCGTCGACGTCCACTTCCGCGGCTGGCATTGGCCGGCGTTCAACATCGCCGACTCGGCGATCACGGTGGGCGTGATGGTCCTGGCGCTCGTGGTGCTCGTCGATCGGTCACCCTCCACTTCCGTCTGAGCCGTGACGGTGCTCACGGTCGAGCTCGCGTCGGCCGGCGCCAGGCTCGATCGCTGGCTCAGCGACCGGCTGACCGAGCTCTCGCGGGCGCGGCTGCAGACCCTGATCCGGGGCGGGCTCGTCCGCGTCGACGGCGCCGTGGTCAAGGCCGCGCATCGGCTCCGCGGCGGCGAGGGGATCGAGATCGAGGTCCCGCCGGCCGTGGAAGAGGAGCTGGCGCCCGAGCCGGTCGCCCTCTCCGTCGTCTACGAGGACGACCACGTGCTGGTGGTCGACAAGCCGGCGGGCATGGTCGTCCATCCGGGCGCCGGACGGGCCCTTGGGACCCTCGCGGCGGCGATTCTCGCTCACGCGCCCGGCACCGCCGGCGTCGGCGGGCGCCGACGCCCTGGGATCGTGCACCGCCTCGACAAGGACACGTCGGGACTTCTCGTCGTCGCCAAGACCGCCAAGGCGTACGACGCGCTCGTAACCCAGCTCGCCGCCCGGACGGTGACGCGTCGCTATCTCGCTGTCGTCCACGGGCGCGTGCGGGCCGACCAGGGGGTCGTGGACGCACCGATCGGGCGCCATCCGACGGCCCGAGTAAAGATGGCCGTTCGCCCGGCGGGCCGAGGCAAGCGGGCGGTCACCCGCTATCGGGTGCTCGAGCGCTTCTCCGATTTCACGCTCGTCGAGGTTCGACTCGAGACGGGCCGCACCCACCAGATCCGTGTCCATCTGGCTTCGCTCGGTCATCCGGTCGTGGGGGACGACGTGTACGGCCGGTCACGCTCGGTCCCGGTGCCGGGCCTCGACGGCTACGCCCTCCATGCCGCGGCGCTCGGGTTCATCCATCCTGTTTTCCGGAAAGTGATCGAATGCTCCGCGCCCCTGCCGGCTAGAATGGAGCGCCTACTGTCTCACCTTCGCCACATCCCTTCATTAGCCGCGTCTCGGCCGGCGCGGCCCCTGGGATAGCTCGCCTCGAGCCTGGGCCCAGCCCCCGGGCCTGCGGCTCGCACTACGACCCCGCGACGGCCTGCGGCGCGAACCGCCGCTGATCGATGGCTGGGCCGCCCCAGGGGCGGGACGCCGACGCCGCTCCCGGGGTAGAATGAACGTCACGCTATGGATCGACTGACGGCCGTTGTGCTCGCTGCGGGAGAAGGCAAGCGGATGCGCTCGCGGCAGCCCAAGGTGCTCCACCCGCTCTGTGGCCGTCCCCTCATCGCCTATCCGCTCCGTACCGCGCGAGCTCTCGCCGACCGGATCGTGCTGGTGGTGGGACCCAACGCCGACGAGGTCGTGACCTTGGCGGGGTCCGACGTCCGCGCCGTCGTCCAGCGTGAGCGACTCGGCAGCGGTCACGCCGTCCTGCAGGCCAAGCCCGAATGCGGCGAGGGGACGATCCTCGTCCTGCCGGGCGACATGCCGCTGCTGTCCGTCGAGACCATCGAGCGTCTCGTCGCCCATCATCGGAAGAGCCACGCCGCCGCGACCGTGCTGACCGCCGTCGTGACCGAGCCTCAGGGCTACGGCCGCGTCCTGCGGCAGGGGGGACGCGTCAAGCGGATCGTCGAGGACCGGGACGCGACCGACGCGGAGAAGAAGATCGCCGAGATCAATACCTCGGTGTACTGCTTCGCCGCCGGGCGGCTGTGGCGGGCGCTCGGCAGGGTCCGCGCCGACAACGACCAGGGCGAGTACTACCTGACGGACGTGATCGGCGTCCTGTCCCGCGCCGGGGCGCGCGTGGACGCGCTCCTGACCTCCGATCCCGGCGAGGCCGCCGGCGTCAACGACCGCAAGCAGCTCGCGGCGGTCGCGGCGGTCCAGCGCCGCCGCATCCTCGACCGGCTGATGGAAGACGGGGTGACCATCCTCGATCCGGCCAGCACCTACATCGAGGACACCGTCACGATCGGGCCGGACACGACGATCCATCCTCAGGTCGTGATCGAGGGGCAGTCGGTCGTCGGGAGCGAATGCGTCATCGGTGTCGGCTGTCATCTGAGCTCGACCCGGCTCGCCGATCGCGTGACGCTGCTGCCGTACTGCGTGCTGCGCGAGTCGATGATCGACGACGCGGCGACGCTCGGCCCGTTCTGTCACCTGCGGCCCCTGTCGCACGTGGGCCCTAGAGCGAAGGTCGGGAACTTCGTCGAGCTCAAGAAGTCGAAGATCGGCCGCGGGTCGAAGGTTCCGCATCTCTCCTACGTCGGCGACGCCACGGTCGGGGAGGGCGTCAACGTCGGCGCCGGGACGATCACGTGCAACTATGACGGCGTCAACAAGCACGAAACGAGGATCGACGACCGCGCGTTCATCGGGACCAACACGAGCCTGGTGGCGCCCGTCACGGTCGGCGAGGGCGCCTACATCGGCGCGGGCTCCACGATCACGAAGGACGTCCCACCGGGAGCCCTTGCGGTCGGACGCGCCCACCAGGTCGTCAAGGACGGCTGGGCGGCGCGCAAGGCGAAGAAACCCGGAGAGCATCGAGGTTAGCCATGTGCGGAATCGTTGGATACGTCGGCGACAAGAGCGCGGTCGGCATCATCCTCGAAGGGTTGAAGCGACTGGAATACCGTGGCTACGACTCGGCGGGCATCGCCGTGCTCCACGACGGCACGCTCCACGTCCGGCGCGCCGCCGGCCGGATCAAGATGCTCGAAGCCGTCCTCGGTGAGCGGCCGCTCACGGGCTCGCTCGGCATCGGCCACACGCGCTGGGCGACCCACGGCCGGCCGTCGGAGGAGAACGCCCACCCCCACACCGACTGCCAGGGCACGCTCGTCGTCGTCCACAACGGGATCATCGAGAACTACCTCGAGATCAAAGAGCGCCTCCTCGCCGAGGGCCACCGATTCAAGTCGGAGACCGACACCGAGGTGGTCGCCCACCTGATCGAGCACCACCTCGCGGCCACGGGGCGACTCGACCGGGCCGTGAAAGCCGCGCTCAAAGAGGTCGCCGGCTCGTACGCGATCGGGGTTGTCTCGGCGGCCGCGCCGGACCGGCTCGTCGCCGCCAAGCAGGGCGCCGGCAGCGTCGTCGTGGGGCTCGGCCAGGGCGAGATGTTCGTCGCCTCGGACATTCCTGCGATCCTTTCGCACACGCGGGACGTGGTCGTGCTCGAGGACAACGAGGTGGCCGTCGTCACGGCCGACTCCGTCGAGCTGTCGACCCTCGAGGGGGAGCCCGTTCGTCGAGCACCGGCCCGCATCCTGTGGGACCCGATCATGGCCGAGAAGGGCGGCTACCGGCACTTCATGCTCAAGGAGATGCACGAGCAGCCGCGGGCCATCACCGACACCTTCCGCGGCCGGATCGCCCCCGAGACGGGCAACGTCGTGCTGCCGGACGTGAACCTCGCCCCCGACACGGTGCGGGCCATCGAGCGCGTGGTCCTCGTCGCCTGCGGGACGGCGTGGCACGCCGCGATGCTGGGTCGCACGATGATGGAGCGGCTCGCCGGCATCCCGGCCGAGGTGGACCTCGGTAGCGAGTTCCGGTATCGCGACGCGCTCGTCGGCCCCGAGACGCTCGTCGTCGCGATCTCCCAGTCGGGCGAGACCGCCGACACGCTCGGCGCCGTCAAGGCCGCCCGGCTCAAGGGGTGCCCGATCCTCGCGATCACGAACGTCGTGGGCTCGGCCCTGGCGCGCGAGGCGACGGGCGTCCTCTACATGCATGCCGGTCCGGAGATCGGTGTCGCCTCCACGAAGGCGTTCTCCACGATGATCGTCGCCACCTATTTGCTCGGCCTCTGGCTCGGTCGCCAGCGCGGTGCCATGACCGCCGAGGACGTCAAGAAGCGGATCCACGACCTCGTCGAGATCCCGCGGCTCGTCGAGAGGACGCTCGAGCTCGACGGCCAGATCACGGCGATCGCCCGCGAGCTCGCCGGCGCGCGCGACTTCCTCTATCTCGGCCGCGGGCTGCAGTTCCCGATCGCGCTCGAAGGCGCGCTCAAGCTCAAAGAGATCTCCTACATCCACGCCGAAGGGTACGCCGGCGGCGAGATGAAGCACGGTCCCATCGCCCTCATCGCCGACCGCTTACCGGTCGTCGCGCTGGCCCCGCGCGACGGCTCGTACGAGCGCATGCTCGGCAACATCGAAGAGGTCCTCGCCCGCGACGGCCAGGTCATCGCCGTCGTTCACGCCGGCGACCGGGCCGTCGCGGCGAAGGCCCAGCACGTGATCGAGGTGCCGGCCTGCGCCGACCTCCTGGCGCCGCTGATCACGGTGATCCCGCTGCAGCTCCTGGCGTACCACATCGCCGTGCGGCTCGGCTGCGACGTGGACCAGCCCCGGAACCTCGCGAAGAGCGTCACGGTCGAGTAGCCGCAGCACGCTCGGCCGCGCCCGGCTTCGTATTGGCGAGGCACCGATCGCCCGGTACAATCGACCGGTGCTTTCGGAGCTCGAGCGCCTCCTCGACGATCTGAATCCCCCGCAGCGTGAGGCCGTCACGGCGGGAGACGGACCGCTCCTGGTGCTCGCCGGCGCCGGAAGCGGCAAGACGCGCGTCATCGCCTACCGGATCGCCTGGCTCACCGGCGCTCGGGGACTCTCGCCGCGGAATCTGCTGGCGGTGACCTTCACCAACAAGGCGGCGGGGGAGATGGCCCGCCGCGTCGAGGCGCTCCTCCTGCCCGCGGGGATCCGGGCGCCCTTGATCGCCACGTTCCACTCGGCGTGCGTGCGCATCCTGCGTCAGCACGGTCGACACATCGGGCTGCCGCCCCACTTCGTCATCTACGACGAGGACGACCGCGAAAGCCTCGTCAAGGAATGCATGAAGGAGCTGGAGCTGGTCGAGCGCTCGACGACGCCCGGCGCCGTCACCCAGCGAATCAGCTACTGGAAGAACCACATGATGGGCGTGGAGGAGGCCAAGCAGAGGGCGCGGGGGCCGTGGGAGGAGAAGATCGCGCTCGTCTTCGGTCGCTACGAGGAACGCCTGCGGGCCGTCGGCGCCGTGGACTTCGACGACCTGCTGCTGAAGACCGTGCGGCTCTACGAGGAGGTCCCCGAGGCGGTAGCCTGGTACCGCGGGCTCTGGCGCCACGTCCTCGTGGACGAGTACCAGGACACCAACCGCGCCCAGTACCGGATCATCCGTCTTCTGACCGGCGAGCACCGGAACATTTGTGTCGTCGGAGACCCAGACCAGTCGGTGTATCGTTGGCGGGGCGCGGACATCCGGAACATCCTCGATTTCGAGCAGGACTATCCCGGCACTCGCGTCGTGAAGCTCGAGCAGAACTATCGCTCGACCCAGCGCATCCTCTCGCTCGCCTCGGCGGTGATCGATCACAACCAGCAGCGCAAGGACAAGACGCTCTGGACCGAGAACGCCGAGGGCGACCTGCCGAAGGTCTATCGCGCCTGGGACGAGCACGAGGAGGCGAACTTCGTCGCCCAGACGATCCTCGCGCTGCGCGGCGACGGCGTGCCGTGGGACGGCGTCGCCGTCTTCTATCGGACGAACGCCCAGTCTCGAGTGCTCGAGGACGCGCTGCGCCGGGCGCGCGCCCCGTACGGGATCGTCGGCGGCGTGCGCTTCTACGAGCGCAAGGAGATCAAGGACGCGCTCGCGTATGTGCGCCTCACGGTCAACGGGGCGGACGACGTCGCCTTCCGGCGCGCCATCCAGACACCGGTTCGCGGCATCGGGCCGGCCACGCTCGCGCGCCTGGACGAGGCGCGTGCGGGACGCGCCCTGCTCGCCGTCGCCGCCGAGCCGCCGGCCGCGCTCTCCGGCAAGCCGCGGCGCGCGCTCGAGGAGTTTGCGGCGCTGATCGGCGGGCTGGCTGACCGCCGAGCGGGGATGACGCCGCCGGCCTTCATCGACCAGCTGTTGAACGTCTCGGGCTATCGGGGGGCGCTGCGCGAGGAGCGCTCGCCCGAGGCCGAAGCGCGCCTCGAGAACCTCGAGGAGCTGATTCACGCCGCGGAGGACTACATGCGAGCGGAGCCCACCCCGACGCTCGAGGGGTTCCTGGACGGTGTCGCCCTGATGGCCGACATCGACGAGCTGAAAGACGACGGCGCGCGTGTGACCCTGATGACCCTCCACTCGGCCAAGGGGCTCGAGTTCCCGGCGGTCTTCATGACGGGTCTGGAGGAGGGGGTGTTTCCGCACGCCAGGTCGATGAGCGACGAGGAGGAAATCGAGGAGGAGCGCCGCCTGTGCTACGTCGGGGTGACGCGCGCCCGGGAGCGGCTCTATCTCTCGTACGCGCTGCATCGCCGGATCCACGGCTACGGCGTCGGCGAGCCGTCGCGGTTCCTGCGCGAGATGCCGGAGAACCAGCTCGCCTCGCTGAACACCCGGCGCGAGCCGCCCCCCGGCTGGGCCGCCGACGCGGCGGCCTATGCTGCGGCCGCGGACACCGTTACCGAGGATCTGCCGCTCCGTGTGGGTGCCCGGGTGCGCCACGCGCGCTTCGGCGAGGGCCTCGTCGTCGGGATCGAGCGCGACGGCGCCGACTTCGTCGTGACGGTGGGGTTCGCCAGCGTGGGCCGCAAGCGGCTCTCGCTGCAGTACGCCCACCTCGAGGAGCTGTGAGCCGATGATCGAGCGCAAGGACGTCGAGCACGTGGCGCGCCTGACGCGCCTGGCCCTGACCGAGGCCGAGCTCGAGCTGATGCGCGAGCAGCTGAACTCCATCCTCGCGCACCTCGACACGCTGCGCGCGGTCGACACCGAAGGCGTCGAGCCGACCTCGCACGCGGTGGACATCGTCAACGTCATGCGCGAGGACGAGGTCGAGCCGTGCTTACCCCAGGAGGCGATGCTCGCCAACGCCCCGGACCGCAGCGGTGAGTTCTTCCGCGTTCCGCGGATCATCGAGGAGTGATGCACCAGCCCATCCACGAGCTGACGGACGCCTACCGGCGGGGCGAGCTGACCCCGACCGCGGTCGCCGAGGCTTACCTGGCGCGTATCGGCGCGCTCGACGGCCGGGTGGGCGCGTACCTGACCGTCGTGCGGGAGCAGGCGCTGGCGACGGCGCGCGAGTCCGAGCATCGCTGGCGCGCCGGCAAGCCGCTGGGCCCGCTCGACGGCGTTCCTCTGGCCCTCAAGGACGTGCTCTGCACCCGCGGCGTGCGGACCACGTGCGGCTCGAAGATGCTCGAGACGTTCGTGCCGCCCTACGACGCGACGGTCGTCGAGCGGTTGCGAGCGGCGGGCGCGGTGATCCTCGGCAAGACCAACATGGACGAGTTCGCGATGGGCTCATCCACCGAGCACTCGGCCTTTCATCCGACGCGCAACCCCTGGGACCTCGCCCGCGTGCCGGGCGGGTCTTCCGGAGGGTCGGCCGCGGCGGTCGCGGGCGGGCTCGCGGCCGGCGCCTTCGGCAGCGACACCGGCGGCTCGATCCGACAGCCCGCTGCCTTCTGCGGCGTGGTGGGCATGAAGCCGACGTACGGCCGCGTGTCGCGCTACGGCCTGGTCGCGCTGGCGTCTTCGCTCGACCAGATCGGCCCGTTCGCCCAGGACGTCAAGGACGCGGCGCTCCTGCTCGGCGCGGTCGCCGGGCACGACCGGCGGGACTCGACGTCCATCGCGGCGCCCGTCCCCGACTACATGGCGGAGCTGACGAAGGGCGTCGCCGGCCTCACGCTCGGGCTCCCCGACGAGTACTTCATCGACGGCATGGACCCGGACGTGGAGCGCGCCGTCCGCGAAGCGATCGAGGTACTGAAGGGGCTCGGCGCCCAGGTGGAGCGCGTGTCGCTGCCGACGACCAGGCACTCGCTCGCTGCGTACTACCTGATCCTCCCCGCGGAAGCGTCGTCGAACCTCGCGCGGTACGACGGCGTCAAGTTCGGGCTGCGCGTGCCGGGCCGCGATCTCGTCGAGATGGAAAGCCGGACGCGCGCGGCGGGCTTCGGCGCGGAGGTCAAGCGCCGGATCATGCTCGGCACCTACGCGCTGTCGGCCGGCTACTACGATGCGTACTACGGCAAAGCCCAGAGCGTCCGGACGCTCGTGCGTCGCGAGTTCGCGGCCGCGTTCGCGCGCGTGGACCTCATCGTGGCGCCGACGACGCCCAACGTCGCGTTCAAGCATGGCGAGAAGGAAGATCCGCTGTCCATGTACCTCAACGACATCTTCACGATCCCGGGCAACCTGTCCGGGATCCCCGGCGTCTCTGTGCCGTGCGGCTTCAGCGTGGCGGGGCTGCCGATCGGGCTCCAGGTGCTCGGCCGCCCGCTCGACGAGGCCCGGGTGCTGCGCGCGGCGTACGCCTACGAGCAGGCGACGCCGTGGCGCGGGCGCCGCCCGGATTTGACGTGAACTACGACGTCGTGATCGGACTGGAAGTCCACGCCCAGCTGCTGACACGGTCGAAGATGTTCTGCCCCTGCCCGACGACGTTCGGCGCGCCGCCCAACTCCCAGACCTGCCCGGTCTGTCAGGGCATGCCCGGCGTCCTGCCGGTCGTCAACCGGCGCGCGGTCGAGTTCGGGATCCGGACCGCGCTCGCGTTCAACTGCCGGGTCAACGAGGCGTGCCGCTTCGCGCGAAAGCACTACTACTATCCGGACATGCCGAAGAACTACCAGATCAGCCAGTACGAGGAGCCGCTCGCCGAGGACGGCGTCCTCGAGATCGACCTCGAGGGCGCCCGGCGCGCCATCGGGATCCAGCGGCTCCACCTCGAGGAGGACGTCGGTAAGCTCCTCCACGAGGGAACGCTCGAGTCGGCGCAGGCGAGTCTGGTGGACTTCAACCGCGCCGGGGTGGCGCTCATGGAAACCGTGTCGAGGCCGGAGCTCGGCTCGCCGGAGGAGGCCGCGGCCTACCTCAAGGCCTTCCGCGCCGTGCTCGTCTTCCTCGGTGTCTGCGACGGCAACATGGAGGAAGGCTCGCTCAGGTGCGACGCGAACGTCTCGCTACGCCCGCGGGGGACCGCCGCCCTCGGCACGAAGGTCGAGATCAAGAATCTGAACTCGTTCAGGAACGTCCAGCGAGCGCTCGAGTTCGAGGTGCGACGACAGGCGCAGGCGCTCGACGCGGGCGAGCGCATCGTACAGGAGACACGCCTCTGGGAGGCCGACCGCGGCTACACCCGGGCGATGCGGTCGAAGGAGTTCGCGCACGATTATCGCTACTTTCCCGAGCCGGATCTGGTCCCGCTCCAGATCGATCGGCGGTGGGTCGAGGAAATCCGGGCGGGGCTCCCCGAGCTGCCGCGCGCCCGGCGCCAGCGATTCGTCACCCAGTACGGGTTGCCGCCTTACGACGCCGAGGTGTTGACCCAGTCACGGGCGCTCGCGGACTATTACGAGGCCACGGTGCGGGAGTTGGCCCCGGCCTCTGCTGGAGCCGCCAAGGCCTCGGCGGGGACCGGCGATCGTCCGAAGGTCGTCTCCAACTGGATCATGTCGGAGCTGCTGCGCGTCCTCCCCGGCGACGACGAGCGAGCGATCCAGAGCTCGCCGGTTCCGCCTCGCCACCTCGCCGGTCTGCTCCGGCTCATCGAGGACGCGACGATCAGCGGCAAGATCGCCAAGGACGTGTTCGGCAAGATGCTCGCCTCGGGCGAGGACGCATCGACGATCGTCGCTCGCGAGGGCCTCACCCAGGTGGCCGACGAAGCGGTCCTCGGCGGGATTGTCGACTCGGTGATGGCCGCCAACCCCAGGGCGATCGAGGACTTCAAGCGTGGCAAGACGGTCGCGAAGAAGTCCCTCGTGGGGCAGGTGATGAAGGCCACGGGCGGCAAGGCTAACCCCACGCTCGTGGACCGCCTCCTGGAGGACAAGCTCTCGAAAATGTAGAAGCGGCGGCTATAATCGAAGGGCCCGCCATGATTGAGGTTCACCGGGTTTCGAAGGTGTACTCGGTCGGGCCCGTGAAGGTCCCTGCGCTGCGCGAGGTATCGTTCCGGATCACCAAGGGCGAGTTCGTCGTCCTGACCGGAGCCAGCGGCGCCGGCAAGACGACGCTGCTCCGGCTTCTCTATCGCGACGACCTGCCCTCCGAGGGCGACATCGCTGTCCTCGGCTATGACCTCGTCCCGATGCGCCGCTCCCATGTGGCGGCCCTCCGTCGCTCGATCGGCGTCGTCTTCCAGGACTCCAAGCTCCTTCCGGTCCGCACGGTCTACGAGAACGTCGCGTTCGTCCTGCGTGTCCTCGGCGCGCCCAGGCGCGAAATCACGGAGCGCGCCTTCGACGCGCTCCGCGTGGTCGGGTTATCCTCGCGCGCGCAGGCGTACCCCGCCCAACTCTCGCAGGGAGAGGCCCAGCGGGCGGCGCTGGCCCGGGCGATCGTGAGACGCCCGCCCCTCCTCCTCGCCGACGAGCCGACCGGGAATCTCGACGACGCGATGGCGGGGGAGATCGTCGAAGCGCTCAAGGACATCGGCGCGGGCGGGACGACGATCGTGCTGGCCACCCACCAGGCGCGGCTGGCCAGGGCGCTCCGCCGGCGCACCCTCACGCTCGACGGCGGCCGGGTGGTGAAGGACGAGGGCTGAGGCGGCATGCTTGGATTCCTGGTCGGCGAGGCGCTGCGCGATCTCCGAAGGGCGGGGCGGGTCGCCGTCAGCGCCATCGTGCTGATCACGCTGTCGCTGGCCGCGCTCGGCGGCTTCTGGCTCGTCTCGTCCAACCTCGACCGCGCCGTCGCGCAGTGGCGTGACCGGGTTCGCATCGTCGTTTATCTCCGGCGCGAGCCCCCTGCCGCCGACGTGGCCGCGTTGCTCGAGCGCGTCCGGGTGATCCCGGGCGTCGCCGGGGCGGTGTTCATCGGCAAGGCCGATGCGCTTCGGGCGCTCAGGCAGCTGCTCGGCAAGGACGCGGGTGTGGTCGACCAGCTTCCGGCGAATCCGCTGCCGGCGTCGCTCGAGGTGACGCCGGCGGCCGCAGCCGCGACGCCGGAGGGTGCGCGCGACCTGCTGGCGCGCCTGAACGCGCTGCCCGAGGCCGATGAGGTCGCCGGGAGCGCCGACTGGGTCGAGCAGCTCTCGCACTGGCAGCGGCTCCTCACGACGATCGGCCTCGGGGTCGGCGCCGTGCTCGCGATCGCCGCCATCCTGACCGTCACGACGGCGACGACCCTCGTCCTGCACGCGCGGCGGCACGAGACCGAGATCATGCGGCTGGTCGGCGCGTCCGAAGTGACGATTCGGCTGCCCCTGCTGCTCCAGGGAATGATGCAGGGGCTCGCCGGCGCGGTCCTGGCCCTGGTGGCGCTGGTCGTCGCGCACTCGCTCGTGGCGCCGCGCCTCGAGCCGCTCGTCAACCTCACGCTCGGCCTCTCCCAGCTCGTCTTCTTCACGCCGGTCGGCGTCGTGGCGTTGCTCGCCGCCGGGACCCTGCTCGGCGGGCTCGGCGGCTGGCTCGCGCGCGCCGGGCGCGAGCCATGAGACGCGCGGCGCTCGTGGCGATGCTCGCGATCTCCGTCGCCATCCCGGCTGCCTCCCAGCCCAAGCGCGAGGATCCCTTGCAGGCGGAGCAGCGAAAGCTGCAGCAGACCCAGAAGCAGCTGAAGGAAGAACGGGAGCGGGCCGCGGCGGCACGGGCTCGTGAGACGTCGCTCCTGGCCGAGCTCGAGGATATCGATCGCCGACTGGCCGCCAAGCAGCGCGATGTCGCGCGGCTGGAGGCGCAGATCAAGCGGGCCCAGGCCGACGTCCAGCTCTTCCGCGGTGAGATCTCGAAGCTCGAACGCCACCGCGCCGGCCAGATGCAAGCGCTCGCCGGCCGGCTCCGGGTGATGTACCGCGTGCACGCCCAGGGCGGCGCGTTGCCGGTCATCCTCAGTGGCGACGACCCGGTGACGCGTGCCGTCGCCGTGCGCCACCTCGCGAGTCTTGCGGCCCTGGACGCCCGCCTGATTCAAGAGTATCGTGTTACTTCTGAAAGGTTAGCGGACCGCAAGGGCCGCGAGGAGGCGCAGCAGCGGGAGCTGGCGAGCCTCCACGAAGAGGCCAAGCAGGAGCAGGCGGAGGTCGATCGCGAGGCCGCAAAGCGGCGAACGCTCCTCGCGAAGGTGCGCGACGAGCGCGCCTATCACGAACGCATGGTGGGCGAATTAACGGAAGCCTCCCACCGCCTCGAAGCGTTCATCCGCGAGCTTCAGGCCAAGCAGCGGAAGCTGGCCAAGGTGCCGCCACCCAAGGGTGGGATCGAGCCTCCCGCGGTCGGGTTCGGAACCCTCAAGGGGCGTTTGCCGTGGCCGACCGAAGGGCGGATCGTGACGGGGTTCGGCGCTCAGGTGCATCCGCGATTCGGGACCCGGACTTTTCGGAATGGAGTGGACATCGAAGCGGCGGTGGGTCGTGACGTCTCGGCGGTGCACGCGGGTCACGTCATCTACACGGGGTGGTTCAAGGGATACGGGAACCTGATCATCGTGGACCACGGGAACGAGTACTATACGCTCTATGCCCACGTCGCTGAGATCGAGGCAAAAGAGGGCGAGGACGTCCGACAGGGACAGCGAATCGGCACGGTGGGAGATACCGGGTCTCTCGCCGGGCCGCGGCTCTACTTCGAGGTGCGCTACCAGGGCAAGCCCCAAGATCCGGAACAGTGGCTGCGCCAGGGTGGCTAAAAGCGCGGGATGAGAGGACATCCATGAAGAAGGCTTTCGTGATCGGCTCCCTCTTGGTGGTGCTCACGCTGTCCCTCGGTGGGTCCGTGGCCAGCAAGAGCGCGGACAGCAGCGCGACCTACGAGCAACTGAAACTCTTCACCGAGGTCCTCTCCATCGTCCAGAACCAGTACGTGGACGAGGTCCCACCGAAGGACTTGATCTACAGCGCGATCAAGGGGACGCTGCGCGGCCTCGACGCCCACAGCTCCTTCCTCGACCCGGACAGCTACAAGGAGATGCAGGTCGAGACCAGCGGCAGCTTCGGCGGCCTCGGCATCGAGATCACGCTGCGCGACGACGTCCTCACGGTCGTGTCGCCCATCGAGGGGACGCCCGCCCATCGCGCCGGGTTGCAGACGGGCGATCGCATCGTGAAGATCGACGGCCTCGTGACGAAGGACATGCAGCTGCCCGACGCGGTCAAGCGCATGCGCGGCAAGCCCGGAACCAAGGTGACGATCACCGTGGTGCGCGAGGGCTGGACCGAGCCGAAGGACTTCGACATCATGCGCGAGCAGATCCGGGTGCAGTCGGTGCGCTCCCACGATCTGGGCGGCGGCGTCGCTTACGTCAAGCTCCGGCAGTTCCAGGAGCAGTCGCCCGGCGATCTCGGCGCCGCGCTCGAGAAGGCTGCAAAGACCGGCATGAAGGCGCTCGTCCTCGACCTGCGCAACAATCCGGGCGGGCTCCTGACGGCGGCCGTGGAGGTCACCGAGGAGTTCATCGACGACGGCAAGCTCGTCGTGTACACCGAGGGGCGCGTCCGGAACCAGAACATGCGCTTCTCGGCCCACGCGAAGAAGTCCTACCCCAACCTGCCGATGGTGGTGCTGGTCAACCAGGGGAGCGCGTCGGCCTCGGAGATCGTGGCGGGAGCGCTCCAGGACTGGGGCCGTGCGATCGTGGTCGGCACCCAGACGTTCGGGAAGGGGTCGGTGCAGACGATCATCCCACTCTCGGACGGCTCGGGGCTCCGGCTCACGACGGCGAAGTACTTCACGCCCAAGGGCCGGTCGATCCACGGCAAGGGCATCACGCCGGACATCGTCGTCGAGATCCCGAAGGAGAAGGATCCGGCGGCGACGCGGGACCGGCCGCAGCCGTCGCTCGATCCGATGGAGGAGCTCAAGAAGGACATCCAGGTGCAGCGGGCGCTCGACGTGATCAAGACGATGCGGATCATCGAGCAGCAGCGTCCGGGGCAGAACCCGCAAGCCCAGGCCCGGCCGCAGTAGTCACGACGCTCGCATCAAGGGCGATGCCAGGCCGGGTGAAAAGGACTCGGCCGCATCGCCTTTGTTTTTTGTGCCGGCGCGGCTAAAAAGGACGACCGATGGTCGTGCTCGGGATCGAGAGCTCGTGTGACGAGACGGCGGCGGCGGTGCTCGCCGACGGCCGCCGTGTGCTCTCGAGCGTCGTCGCCTCGCAAGACGCGATCCACGCGCCGTACGGCGGCGTCGTCCCGGAGCTCGCCTCGCGGCGCCACCTCGAAGTCATCGTGCCGGTCGTCGAGCGGGCGCTGGCCGAGGCCGGCGTCCGGCTGCCGGACCTCGATGGGATCGCCGTGACGCAAGGGCCCGGGCTCGTCGGCTCCCTGCTCGTGGGCTGCGCCGTCGCGAAGTCCCTCGCGTACGTGCACCGGTTGCCGCTGGTCGCCGTCAATCACCTGGAGGGCCACATCTACGCCGCGTTCCTGACCGACGACCCGCCGGAGCATCCGTTCCTGGCGCTCGTGGTCTCGGGCGGCCACACGGCTCTCTACCTGGCCTCGGCGCCGCTCACGTACGCGCTGGTGGGCCAGACGCGCGACGACGCCGCCGGTGAGGCGTTCGACAAGGTCGCGAAGCTGCTCGGTCTCGGCTTTCCGGGGGGGCCCGTGATCGAGCGCGCGGCGACCGGCGGCGACCCGAAGGCGATCACGTTTCCGCTGGCGCAGATGACCGACGGCGCGCCAGACTTCTCGTTCAGCGGCGTCAAGACGTCGGTGTCCCTGCACGTCAAGCAGCGCGCGCCGCTCCGGGCGGCCGACGTCGCGGACGTCGCCGCGTCGTTCCAGGCGACGGTCGTGAAGATGCTCGTGCGGAAGACCGTCAAAGCCGCCCTGCACCACGGAATCAAGCGCGTCGTCCTGACCGGCGGTGTCGCCGCCAACGGCTGTCTGCGCGAGGCGCTCGAGGCGGCGGCCATCGAGCGCGGGCTCCGCCTGCACATCCCGCCGCGCCACCTCTGCACCGACAACGCGGCGATGATCACCGCGGCGGGCACGGTCCGACTCGCGGCCGGGGAGCGCGCGCCGCTGACGCTCAACGCCGCGCCCGATCTGGCGCTGGCGTCATGAACTACGAGGCCGTGCTGGCGGGACTCCCCGACGCGGTGATCGCGGTGGATCCCGATCTGCGTATCGTCTTCTGGAATTCGGCGGCCGAGGTGCTCACCGAGCGCTCGGCGCGGCGGGCGGAAGGGCGTTTCGTCAAGGAGGTCTTTACTCCCGACGCCTCGGTCGTGCGCCGGCTCGGCGAGACGCTGGCCACGGGCGAGAGCCGCTCCGAGGCCGAGAGCTTCGTGGAGCGCGGCGATGGTCGCCGGGTGCCCGTCTCGGTCGTCACCGCGCCGCTCTGCGGGCGGGATGGGCAGGTCGAGGCCGCGGTCGTCGTGCTCCGCGACCTTTCGCGAATCCACCAGCTCGAGGCCGAGGTGCGCCGGGGCGAGACGCTGGCGGCGGCGGGGCGGATGGCGGTGGGGCTCGCCCACGAGGTGCGAAACCCGCTCGGCGCGATCCGCGGGGCCGTGCAGCTGCTCAAGCGCGAGCTCGGCGCGGACTCACGCCTGGGTGAGTACACGGACGTGCTCCTGACCGAGGTCGACCGCGTGAATCGGATCATCGAGATGCTCCTCGACCTGGCGCGCCCGATTCAGCTTCGCGCGGTGCCGCTCAACCTCCACCAGCTCCTCGAGCGGGTCACCCTGTTGAGCGAGGAGGGCGCGCGCGAGCGAGGGGTCGCGCTGATCCGGCGCTACGATCCGAGCTTGCCCCCGATCCTCGGTGACGAGGACCGGCTGCTGCAGGTCTTCCACAACCTCGTGCGAAACGCCCTGGACGCGATGGGCCACGGTGGACGCCTGACCCTCACGACGCGCGTGAGCCTCAACCCGCTCTTCGGCAAGATGGACCTGGGGACCGGCCAGCGCAGCATGGTGGAGGCGCAGGTCGCCGACGAGGGCTCCGGGATCCCCGCCGGCGTCCGCGCCAGGATCTTCGATCCCTTCTTCACGACCAAGGACAAGGGTCTCGGGCTCGGCCTCGCGATCTGCCATCGCATCCTCGAGGAGCACCGTGGCGCGATCCAGGTGGAGAGCGCGGAGGGTCGTGGCACGATCGTGACCTGCTTCCTACCGATCGCCAAGTGAGCAAGGCACGGGTCCTGGTCGCTGACGACGAGGACAGCCTCCGCTGGGTGCTGGAGAAGGGCCTGCGCCAGGCGGGCTACGAGGTCATCGCCGTCAAGGACGGCGACAGCGCACTCCGGGCCTTCGAAGCCGAGGCCTTCGACCTGGTCTTCCTCGACGTGCGGATGCCGGGGGTCGACGGCCTCACGGCGCTCGCCCGGTTCCGGGAGATCCACGCCGACGCGTGCGTGGTCGTGATGACCGCGCACGGCACCATGGACACCGCCATCCAGGCGATGCAGCGCGGGGCCTACGACTACCTCGCCAAGCCCTTCGATCTCGACGAGGTCTTGCTACTCAGCGAGCGGGCCCTGACGGCGCGGCGCCTGACCCAGGAGGTGACGCGGCTCAAGAGCGGCCTGCAGGAGGTGTGGGAGTTCGGCGCGATCATCGGCCGGCACCCGCGCATGCAAGACGTCTACAAGACCATCGGCCGCGTGGCGGCCAGCGACGTGACGGTGCTGCTCCGCGGCGAGTCAGGTACCGGCAAGGAGCTGGTCGCCAGCGCGATTCACCACTACAGCCGCCGGGCCGGCCGGCCCTTCGTTGCCGTCTCGTGTGCGGCCATCCCCACCACGCTGCTCGAGTCAGAGATGTTCGGGCACGAGCGCGGTGCGTTCACCGACGCCAAGGAGCGGCGGCTCGGCAAGCTCGAGCTCGCGCACGGCGGCACGCTCTACCTCGACGAGATCGGCGACATGCCGGTCGAGCTCCAGAGCAAGCTGCTCCGCGCGCTGCAGGAGCGGACGATCGAGCGCCTGGGCGGTCAGGACCCGATCCGCATCGACGTGCGCGTGCTGGCCGCCACCAACCGCGACCTCGAGGTGCTGATGAAGGACGGGCGCTTCCGGGAGGATCTCTACTACCGGCTCAACGTCGTCACGGTGAACCTGCCGCCGCTCCGAGAGCGCCGGCGCGACGTCCCCCTCCTGATCGAGCACCTGCTCGCGAAGTACGCCGGGGAGCTCGGCGAGCGCGGTGTCGCGCCCGAGGCGCTCGATCGCCTGATCGGCTACGATTGGCCCGGCAACGTGCGCGAGCTGGAGAACGTGATCCAGCGGGCGATGGTGATGGCCACGAGCGGCATCATCCTGCCCGAGCACCTGCCGATCGGCCCGGTGTCGGCCGCCGCCTCGGTCGCCGTGGACGCGCCGCTCGAGGAGGTCATCGAGCGGAAGCTCATCGAGTGCGTCCGTGGCCTCCGCGAGCACGCCAGCGCCAACCTCTACGACCTGATGATCGGCCTCGTCGAGAAGCCCCTCCTGCGCGCGGTGCTCCGGGAGACGGGCGGAAACCAGGTGCGGGCTGCGCAGATCCTCGGCATCAACCGGAACACCCTGCGCAAGAAGCTGGTCGAGCACGACATCGACCCGGACAAGACGACGAGAGAGTGACTAGACCGAGGCCAGGTACCCGCTCCCGACGTCCTCCATCTTTTCGCGGATCAGCGCGTAGGCCTCGACTGTCTCGAGCGATCCCGTCAGAGGCATCTTGCTGAGCTTCTCGACATCGTAGCGGACGGTGGCAAGCTCTCGCGTGTGGCCGGTGAGCACGATCTGGCCGGGCTCAGCGATGCGGAGCAGCTGCGAGGCGAGGCTGGTCGTGTTGCCTGTGGCGGTGTAGTCGGTGCGCAGAGCGGCGCCGATGGTGCCGACGACGACGGGCCCTGTGTTGATGGCCATGCGGAGCCGGAACTCTAGGCCATGGCTCTGCCGCACCTCGCGGCGGATCGTTTCCAGGCGCTCCTGTATGGCAAGGGCGGCGCTCAGCGCTCGGCAGGCATGGTGCTCACCTGGGCCCTCAGCGAAGAGCGCCATAACCCCGTCGCCCAGGAACTGGTTCACCGTCCCACCGTGCTCGTGCACGGCCTCCAACGCGATCTCGAAGGTGCGGTGCATAATCTCGCTGACCTGCTCGGGATCGAGTCGCTCGGACAGGGCGGTGAAGCCGGAGACGTCCGCGAAGAGTACGCTCACCTGTCTGCGCTCGCACCGGGGGCGAAGCAGGTTGCCGCACGCCCCGCAGTAGTTCCGGCCGGCCAGCCGCTCCAAGGGGCACCGAAGACAACCTGGCCGCCGCGACTGTCCCAGCGCCACTACACCCTCACTGAGCCCGCCGACGCCGCTGGTCGCCATTTCGTCTCCTCCTCGTGAGCTCCAGACGTCGGAGGTTTCGAAACGCAAGCCCGATGCCATGGCTAAGTATGGGGAAAGATGACGCTGAGGCTGGGGTCGGGCCGGGATTTCTGCCCGAGCCTGCAGACAGACGGCGGCGTTGCGCCCGGGCTTGGACGTCGCCGGCGGTTGGCTTGACTCTTTGGGGTGTATCCCTTAGTTTTGTGGCGACTTCCATCGGTCGAAACCGTGGAAGGCTAGGATGGAGTGTCCTCAGTGCCGGCACGTCAATCCCCCAGAGACCAAGTTCTGCGGGGAGTGCGGGACGCGACTCCAGTCGCTCTGTCCCGCTTGCCAGGCGGTCAACCCTCCTACCAACAAGTTCTGTAGCGAGTGCGGCCAGCGGCTGACGGGCGGCGCCCCGGCGCCGCCCGCGGCGGTAGCGGGAGCCCCTGTCGTGCCGGCAGCCCGCTTCGCGTCCCCGGAGGCCTACACTCCCAAGCACCTCGCCGAGAAGATTCTGACCTCCAGGAGCGCCATCGAGGGCGAGCGGAAGATCGTCACGGTGATGTTCTCGGACGTGTCCGGCTTCGCGGCGATGTCGGAGAGGCTCGATCCCGAAGACGTCCACGCGATCATGGACCGCGCATTCGAGGTCATCCTGGGCGCGGTCCACCGATACGAGGGTACGGTCAACCAGTTCCTCGGTGACGGGGTGATGGCGCTGTTCGGGGCGCCGATCGCCCACGAAGACCACGCCCAGCGTGCGCTGAGCGCGGCGCTCGCGATCCAGGAGGGCCTGAAGCCACTCGCCGAAGACGTCAAGCGCGCCCACGGGATCGAGTTCCGCATGCGGATGGGGATCAACACGGGGCCCGTGGTCGTCGGCGCCATCGGCCACGATCTCCGCATGGACTACACGGCGGTCGGCGACACCACCAACCTCGCGGCCAGGCTCCTCGCGATCGCCCAACCGGGCCAGATCGTCACGAGCCGGCGCACGCAGAACCTTCGGGACCGGGTCTTCAGCTTCGAGGACCTGGGCGAGTTCCAGGTCAAGGGGAAGGCCGAGCCGGTTCGCGCGTATGCCCTGAGTAGCGAGGTGACTGGGCGCTCTAGGCTGGAAGTGTCAAAGGAGCGCGGGCTGACGCCGCTAGTCGGCCGCGAGCGCGAGCTCGAGTCTCTCACCGAAGTGTACCGCCGGATCGCTGGCGGCCTGGGCACCATCGCGTTGCTCGTGGGCGACCCGGGTGTCGGCAAATCCCGCTTGCTCTACGAGTTCTTGCAACGCCTCGATGGGGCCGGAGTCCTCGAGCTCGAGGCGACCTGCGTATCGTACGGCCGCTCGATGGCATACCGCCCAATCTTAGAGCTGCTCCGGCGATACCTCGGTCTCTCTCTCGGGGCCACCGGCGAGGAAATCCGGAGCCACGTTGCCGAAGCGCCTCAATTCCTGGGCCTAGAGGGAGAGGAGCCGTCCGTCTTGCTCGCCCACTTCCTCGGCGCGACCGCTCCGCCGGAATTCCTCAATCGTCTGTCCGGCCCTCAGCTCAAGGAGCGCACTTTCAGCGTGCTTCGCGACGTGTTTCTCCGGGTGAGCGAGTCGGCGCCCGTCGTCCTCGTGGTTGAGAATCTCCACTGGATCGATACGGCCTCCGAGGAATTCCTTGCGCATCTTGCGGGGAGCCTGCCCGGCCATCGGGTCCTGTTAATGCTGACGACTCGACCGGGCTACTCGGCCTCGTGGCTTGGGCCTCAGTTGGCGGAGACGATCATCCTCGAAGGCCTCGGCACGGGCGACGTCCGCGGGATGGTCCAGGCCTTGCTCGCCGCGGAGGAAGTCTCCGAGCAGCTTTTCAAGATCCTCGCTGACAAGAGCGAGGGCAATCCCCTCTACGTCGAGGAGATTCTCCGCCAGCTCCTCGAGACGGGCGGCATCGTCGTCGAGAACCGCGCAGCGCGGCTCAGCCGCCCCGACGTACACGTGCCGGCGACCATTCACGACATCATCGCCGCCCGCGTCGACCGCCTCGCGGAGCCGCTCAAACTCACGCTCCAGGGGGCGGCAGTGGTCGGGCGGCGCTTCGGAATTTCGCTGGTCTCTCGCGTCCTCAAGGTCGTTCCCGACCAGGTGGCGGGTCACCTCCGGGATCTCCATGCCCTCGACTTCGTCTTCCCGAGCGCGCAGCAACCCGAGCTGATGTACAGCTTCAAGCACGCGCTGACCCAGGACGTGGTGTACGCGGGCGTGCTGGAGCGTCGGCGACGTCAACACCACGCGGCGGCCGGTCACGGTCTCGAAGACCTGTACGCCGGCCGCATCGACGACGTCGTCGAGCTGGTCGCCTATCACTTCGGGCGCGGGCAGGTGTGGAACAAGGCCGCGACCTATCAGAGGCAGGCCGCGCTCAAGGCCCAGGCGAGGTCGGCGCACCGGGAGGCACTGGACTCCCTCGAAGAGGCGCTGGAGGCGCTACGCCACCTCCCTGAGACGCCGGAGACGCGGGAGCAAGAAATCGATGTGCGCCTCCAACTTCGAGGCTCGTTTTACCAACTCGGCGAGTTCGAGAGGATGATCACCTACCTGCGGGAGGCCGAGGCCATGGCCAGCGCGATCTCCGATGCGCGCCGGCTCGGTTTGGTTTCCATTCACATGGGCGAATACTTTCGCCAAACGGGACGGTTCGGCGAGGCGAGAACGCTCGCCGAGCAGGCGCTGGCCCTGGGCGACAAGCTGCAGGACCTCCCGCTCAAGCTCTACGCGAGCCATTACCTTGGGCTTGCCTGCCACGCCCTCGGCGACTACCGGCGCGCCTCGGAGCTGTTGCGGGCCGTCCTGCAGTCGCCACAGGCCGAGTGGCGGACAGGCGCGTTCGGCGGCACGTTCATCGGGTCGTGGGAGGCGTATCAGGCCATCAACCTTGCCTGGCTCGCGCGGTGTCTCGCGGAGCGCGGGGAGTTCGAGGAGGGCGTCGTCGCCGGCCGCCGGGCGGTGGCCTTCGCCGAAGAGCTTGGCAGCCCGTACAGCCTGGCCGCGGCCTGCATCGGCCTGGGATACAGCTCCCTCGTCCGGGGAGACCTCAGCGCTGCCGGCCCCGTGCTCGAGCGAGCCTGCAGCGTCGCCCGTGAGGCGAGCCTCACGCTGCTGCGTCCGCAGGCCACCCGGCTCCTGGGCGGCGCCTATCTCTTGGCCGGGCGAATCGACGAGGGTGTCGCCCTGGTGCGAGAGGCCGCGGAGGAGGTCGAGTCGAGGCAGCTTCTGATGCAGCAGGCGGCCGTGCTCGCACTGCTCGGCGAGGCCTGCCTCTTTGCCGATCGCGTCGACGAGGCATCGACCGCAGCCCAGCGGGCGCTGGCCCTCGCCCGGGAGCGAGGTCAACGCGGGGATGCGGCTGCCGCACTGTACGTGCTCGGCGAAGCCGCCGCGCGCAACGCCCTCGACATCGACAAGGCCGAGCACCACTACCTAGCGGCGATCGCTCTGTCGGGAGAGTTGGAGATGCGTCCCCTGCTCGCGCGCGGCCACCTGGCGATCGGCCGCCTGTACCTGCGCGCCAGCGACCGTGACCGCGCCGAGGACCATCTCCTGACCGCGACGCGCCTGTTCATCGTGATGGACATGCCACTCTGGCTCCAGCAGGCAGCTTCGTCACTGAGCGAACTGGGACGCCTGCTGATCGTCGCGAGCGATCATCGCAGTCTCTACGAGTACCTGAGCCGCGCGCTCGCTTCCGGCGGCCCCATCCGCGTCTTCCTGGATGCGCCCGGTGGCGGGCCGAGGATCACTGACGAGGGACGCCGGCAGCACGTCAAGGGGATGTTGCAATCGCATGGGTTGAGTATCACGGGGAGTGAGGAACCGCGTGGATGACCGGTCGCCTGCCACGAACGCCTCCCCGGGAGCGCAGGACTCTAATGCGCCGAGCCGTGCGAGGTCGGACCGGCCGACGCGGATCAGGTCGCTCGACGTGCTCCGGGGGGTAGGCGTGCTCGGCATGCTCGCCACCCACATCCAACTCTTCGCGTTCCCCAGCCTGGCACGTTGGAACCCGACGGCCTACGGTGACCTCCACGGCGTCAACTGGTGGGTATGGCTCGCCACGTCTGTGCTCGCGGACGGGAAGTTCATCTCGATCTTCGCCATGCTGCTCGGCGCCAGCATCGTCATGCTGCCGGGCCGCGCCGGCGACCGAGCCCTTCCGGCCTGGCGTGCCCACGTGCTTCGGATGGGGGCGCTGCTGGTCCTGGGCCTCCTGCACGCGTACCTCCTCTGGTACGGCGACATGCTCGTTCCCCTCGCCCTCTGCGGCGCCGTCGTCTTTCTGGCGCGCCGGCTCTCACCCAGGTGGCTCCTGGCCCTCGGCGGCCTGGCGTTCGCGACCGGCACGATACTGACCCTTACGCTCACGTGGTCTGCGGCCCAGGCCCACCCGGCCGATCTGGCGGCATGGAGGCAGCAGTGGACGCCGCGGCCGGAGATCGTCGCCGTCGAGATCGCTCAGTACCGAGGGGGGTGGGCCGCGCAGATGGCGCATCGGGTGCCGGCGGCCTGGGAGATCCAGACCTGGTACTTCGTCACCCGCCTCTTCTGGCAGATGACCGGTCTCATGCTGATCGGCATGGCGCTCTTCAGGCTGGGCGTCCTCAGCGCCGCCCGTTCCAGGGCTTCCTATCGGGCTCTGGGGGCGTTCGGGTTCGGGGGCGGCGTCCTGTTGATCTCGCTCGGGCTCTGGCGGAGTTTCGCGACGGAGTGGGACCTCCTGGACTACGTGCTGGTCAGCCAGGAATTCAGGTACTGGGGCAACCTCCTGGTGGCTCTGGGCTGGGTGGCCCTCGTGATGCTGCTTTGCGAGCGCGGCTGGCAGCTCGGCCGGGTGGCGGCCGTGGGACGAATGGCTCTCACCAACTACCTGCTACAGACGCTGATCTGCACCACGGTCTTCTATGGCCACGGCCTCGGCCTCTTCGGGCGCGTCGATCGGGCCGGCCAGTTCCTAATCGTGCTGGGAGTCTGGGCGTTCCAGTTGCTGGCGTCCTCCGCCTGGCTCGGCTACTTCGCCCTGGGGCCGGTGGAATGGGTGTTGCGATGGTTGGTGTACGGCCGGCGTCCAAGCCTCCTGCGCTCGTCGCCCGCTGCCGCTCAGGTCTGACGCCCGATCCTCGGCCTCGACGACCGTCGAGGCCGAGGGCCGGGGAACGCACTACGTTTGGTGCTTACGGTGCGAACTGGATCGTACCCGTAAACGACAAGCTCGTCACGCCGTCTACTGTGCTGCAGGCGATATCGTTGATGTCGGTGACCGCGGCTTTATTCGGGTCCCCCAATTTCAAGAACAGCTGGCTTCGAACACCAAAAGGAACCCACAGGTCCATCAAGCCCTTAAAGCGCTCTTCTGTGGAACTCTGAAGCGTGAAGCCGGGCGTTATTATGCAGCCTTGGTTGAAACTAAAAACGCGGCCGCTGAAGAACAATGCTCCGTCAAACGTGCCCGACTTCTGCACTCTGAGAGCGGTCTGCCCTTTGGTCAATACGGGGTGATCACCGTTCACAACCGCCGTGTCCGCAATGACGGTCACGACGGTGAAGCTCACGGCCGGCCCGGTGGTCTTGGGAGGCACAACCAGACCGCCCGCGCCGCCCCGAACGTCGGAGTCGCTCAGCAGGAACACGACTGAAACAACGGCTAAGACTACTCCAGCTCTTCTCATCACTGCCTCCTTTAGATCAAGCCTCTTCGCAACTAGATCAAGCCTCTACGCAACACAGAGCCTGCCGCTCGTCGTCTCACGGCGTACGCTCTCACTGAAGCACGAACGTGCCTTGGTCGGCGGTGCCACAGAGGGACGGGATATAGAACGTGACCGTGCCGCTCTTCGAGGTCGTCGTAATTGCCTGGTCGACGCAGTCGCCGGTGCCGGGAGCCCAGTGGTGACCATACGAGGTCTTGTTCGTTCCCTGAACGCCCGGAGTCAGGCTGAGCGAATGCACGACTTCCATCGCCGTATAGAACTGGATCGCCCTCGAGACGATGAAGTTGAGGTCCACGACCATCGGGGTAGACCACGTCCATGCCGCGTTCACGAAGGAGGCCGTAGAGTATTTCAGGGTCGTCGCGGAGCTGGCCAATCCTGTTATGTAGTTGAGGATGGTCTGCGTGTACAGGATGACGTTGCCGACCGCGTTGGGCGATCCAACTCCGTACGCCCACCCGAGTAAGGATGCCGGCGAGGCCGAATCCTGACACTCCATCACCCGAAGCCCCTTCTGGGGCGGACCGTAGAGCCGGTTGGGATTGATCGTGCGATCCAAGGTGCTGTCGGCCACGCTGAGCGTTGCCGGGCCGCTCGTTGACGGCGTGAGACTTACAAAGGTGTCAAGCCACTCGGTATTACTTGCTGAGTTTGTGCCACCTGGGATGTACGCGAGGAGATGAACCTGGTTAGGCGCTAGAAGACTAAAAACGGTGGCGAAGACTGACTCGCGGAGTTGCCAGGATGTCGGCGTGGTGGAGAAGGCCTGCGTGATTTGCGCGCTAACGCTGGTCGAGTTCGTGACGGCGATGATCGTCGCCCGACCAACAACGCTTCCTCCGGAAATTCCAATGATCTCGCCGAGAGTGTGAGCATTGGAGAACACGCCCGCGCTCGCGGTGAACGTGCCGATGCTTCCCGCCGTCACAGCCGTCGCCGGGAGCGTGAGCGTCGCGCCGAGGCTTGTGGGGGTTGGGTACGTCGTCGTGCCACCGCCGAGGAGGCTCGTGCTTGTTGAGGTGCCGGGGCAGACAGGGTTCATGAGGCGGAGCGAGAGATCTCTCTGCGTGGGATCGGTGCGGATCTGGTTGCCTGAGACGATGAATCCGCGATACTCATCGAAGGTCGCGATACCGTCACAGCACAGCGAGGTGCCGATGGGCCCGATGTCTACGTCCGTCGCAGGATTGAGGGCACCACCGTAGAGGTTCTCCCATGCGTCGGGAATGCCATTCGCCGGAACGGTGGGTGTCCCATCTTTGGGAAGAATGAACTTGAGGCCTCCGACTTGGATGACCGCCATCCCGCCGCAATCATTCGGTGTCAACTTGTAGCCCACCACTGACGTCGTGGGTGAGGTGGCCAGCGTCTCCTGGGTCGAGTTCAGCGTGAAATCGTCTTCGGTTCCTGACCCGACGTTGGTGCACTGGCCCGGATAGGCCGATGTGGTCAGCGCAGCCACGAAGGGATTCGCTGCCGTCGGTGAGAGTGGCAACGCGGGAACGGCCGCGTGCGGTACGAGCGAGGGTACGTTGGTTGAACCGTTGACGACGACAAAAATGCTCTTCCCGCCCGTTGGTTTCCATTCAGGGAGCCAGCAGTCAGTAACGTCTCGGTAGAAGGTAGTTCTGGTCGTGATGCACCGCGACGGAGATTGCAGAGTAATAGCCGACGGAAGGTCGCTGTCGAGCTGATAGAGGGAGACCGTGACCGGCGACGAGGGGACGGTCAACTTGGTCGTGGGGTCGGTCGGAAGGATTGTTCCAGCTTGAGCCCCGCCCCACCCGAGCGCGATCCACCCGACCGCACCGAGCACCCCACCAATCGCCCATCGACGCTTCTTCATAGCGATCTCGCTCCGTCCGTCTACTTGGTCAGACTGATGTTGACGGTTTTGGTGCTGGCATCGTCTAGCCGCACCTGGATCTGCCAGTTACCCTCTGCCATGCTCTTTGTGCTCAGGTTGAAGACGTACTGTTGGCCGCTGAAGTCGTAGTGGGCGATGTTGCCTGAGGTTCCGTCGCTCGGAGTCGCGGGGATAGGGCTCCCGACCGGCTTGCCCTGCTTGTTCAACTGCTGGACGAAGACCTTGGCGGTCGCTGTCGTAACGAACGCGCCGTGGCTGTCCTTCAGAGAGAACTTGATTGGCACGACCCTTCCCAGGTTGAAGGGCTGATTGTTAATCGGTGAGAAGAATCCGTTGAAGGTGTACTTGCCGATGAAGGCGGTCTGCGTTAGGGCGGAGACCAGGCCGGTCCAGATGGTGGGGTCGTCGGGCTCTGGCAGCGGAATATGTGCGAAGTTGACGTAGTCGCAGTTGATCGTAAAGCTGCCCTCCACCAAGTTCGGGAAATAGAAGCGCCTCAAGTCGAAGCTTGTGCTGAATGTCTGGGTGGTGTTGGCGGCGACGAAGACCAGGCTGCCGTTCGGGTTGCTCAGAGTCTTTACGCTGAGGTCGACCGGGGGGCCCTCTGGCACGCCTGCCTGCGGCAGCTCCTGTCCAGTTGCATTATCGATCACCCGGCAGATCGTATTGAAGAGGTCTGGTGGCAGGACGCTAATCCCGCTCGTCCCACCGCTGAACCTGACCACCATTGTTAGGTTGAGCGACCCCGTGAGGGAGCCCGGTGGGGTGACGCTCGTCTGCGCGGTCACCGTCTGGGGGCTGTTGGTGCAGACATCGGCTTGATCCGGGTTATACGCGAATTTACAGTTATCCCGGGAATCGGGCACCCCATCCCCGTCGGTGTCGACGAGGGTGTCGTGAACGGTGATCTCGACCGTCTTCGTGTCGGAGAACTGGCCATCGCTGACCGTGAAATCGACGAAATAGGCGGCGGGTCCACCCTGAGCCGAGTTCGGGGTCCAGTTGAAGACAGCACTCGTGCCGCCCTCTTGCGGGGCGAAGGTCGCCCCAGCGGGGAGATTCCTCGCGGAGAAGATAAGAGGGGAAGGGCCGCCCCCGCTGGTCGCGCTCACCGTGAACATAAACGGCATTTCTTCATTCACGGTGATCGGCCCCGGCACGGTCAGGACCAGCCGGCAGGGGATCTCATACGCAGCGACCGTAGGTGTGCTCGCCGTGGTTCCCCATAGAGCACACTTCGGTGCAAACGTTTTGGAATCGAACTCCAAGTCTTCGAACCCTAGGACCTGAGAAGTTGGAAATGAGACACCTGTCGGCACACCGCTCAGATCGGTCTGAAAGACCGTCGCGGCACCATCCGTGGCATGCCATAGCGTTGCGCCGTCGAACGCGACACCGCTGCAGCATTCGGCGGGGCTGGACGGAAAGACGAAGAACGATGTTATCGTACAGTCCGCAGCCTTAATGAAGGCCACCGCGGTAGGTCTACCTTCTTGCGCTATTTCGCCGCTCAGCACGAGTTCTGAGCCTGCGATGCCTGTCCAATGAAGTCCGTCAGGGAGGGTAAGTCCCGGTAGTGCAGGACTACCCGGGTTTGCCGAAGGTATACTGCAGGAGAAGAGTGTTGCACCGGTAGCAGCGTTGACTCTATACAGAGTCAGAGTAGTGCTGTAGTCCACGGTCCACAGGGCGGAGCCATCCCACGTAAGGGGCCCTCCAAGACTAACTCGGGAATCACCTGCAGGAACTGATATTGTCACGACCGGTCCCGTGGGCAGCGGCGGTGTAATCTTGTAGACGTTTGAGTCGTCTACTTGAGTGATGTAAAGGTTGACGCCGTCAAATGCCATGCCTCGCCCGTTACCATCCCCACCTATTGGAGCAAAGGGTCCGGCGAGAAGTGTCCCTGTCTGCGCGTGGACTGGGCAGCCAATACCGATTCCGACAACGACTGTGATTGCGCCAAGGAGGACGCTGAATCTGACGCGTCTCGACCTGGGGATCGTCGTCGCTTCCGACGTCTTCACGGTTCGACCTCGCTTGTCCTACTGGAGACCATTTCGAATCTATCCGGTGCGGAATACGCCACGGCGCTCATTGTGCCGTTACGATCCCGGTCACGGCCGTTCCGTCCGACGACATCGCGATCGTGACTATCCTGACGTTGGCATACGCATAATCGGGTCCGCTCGGCGGCAGAAAGGCGGACGGGGGAAAGTGGGCGACCAAATCCGAGCCCACATAGAGGTCATACGACGGCAGGTTCCTCGTTAGTCCTCTGAAGACAAGCGTGTACTGACCGACCCTCACCGACTGTCCGAGCGCAAGAGAGAACCGCGCCTCCTGGGCCTCTACCGAGTGGTGAGCGGTTACGGCGACGAGGAATCCGAGAAACGTTAGGACGAGCAAGACGCGCGTGATGCTGGTCATGGCCTGCTCCAGGGCAACGGTCGTTCCGAACGAGCCCGCAGGTGGCGACGAGGCCGAAAACACTGGCGCGCCGTCTACCCGTTTGGCATGGCGAACACGGACGCAGTGAAGTCCCGTTGTAATGCAGGAAGCAGATACATCGTGCTCACACGGGCTCAAGCGCCCGGGGTTGTCTGTGGCCATTCGCGGTTCTCCGCGTCTGGCGAGTAAGACCACCTATGAATCTGAAGACTTCGCCTGAGACGGGCGGCAGTATCAGTACTCACGAGGCGCTTGTCAACAGGAAAATGTGCTCATTTCCGGAAACTTCCTGCGCGTACGCCTTTGCTGTTCGGTTCAGGCGCTCCGGTAGATCTCGCCGCCGCCCTTCCTGAATTCTTCCGCCTTTTCCCGGAGCCCTGCGAGATCGCGGCCGTCTCCTCCGCGATGCCGTGCTTGGCGGCGTAGTCGCGGACATCCCGAGTGATCTTCCTGGGTGATCTTCATCGGTCAGCGGACCAAGCGTGTAGAAGGGCGCCTCGTGGCACACCGCGAGCTGACGCTCCATGTTCTCCTTGATGAGGTGCTTCGGCACGTGGCCGAGACCCTCGATCAATGATCGTGACCGAGAGCGTTCCGGGAATTCCAGTCCCTCGCTTCTCGGCGGTACTGCGATACCGACAAGCTCCGTCGCGCCCGCTGGCGGGCGATCCACGCGTTCCTGGAGCGCGAGGGCCTCGCGTGAGCCCCATCGATGCGGCGATCATCCGCCGGAAGCTCCAGCGGATCGCGGCGTCCCTCGATGATCGACGACGCGAAGGTCCTGGCGTCCGTGGGAGTGCTCTTGCAGCTCTACCCTCGCTACATCCAGGCCGTCGAGTCTCATCTGACGAAGGCCGGCCTATGAGCCCGCCCTCCGTGAGCTCCGGGAACGCTTCGAGCCCTCGGATCAGGCCCGCCGGTAGATCTCGCCGCCGCTCTTCCTGAACTCCTCGGCCTTCTCCCTGAGCCCCTGCGCGATCGCGGCCGTCTCCTCCGCGATGCCGTGCGTGGCGGCGTAGTCGCGGACGTCCTGCGTGATCTTCATCGAGCAGAAGTGCGGCCCGCACATCGAGCAGAAGTGGGCGATCTTCGCCCCCTCGGCTGGCAGCGTCTCGTCGTGGAACTCGCGCGCGGTCTCGGGATCGAGCGAGAGGTTGAACTGATCTTGCCAGCGGAACTCGAAGCGCGCGCGGGAGAGCGCATCGTCCCAGTCGCGGGCGCCGGGATGGCCCTTGGCGAGGTCGGCGGCGTGGGCGGCGATCTTGTACGCGATCACGCCGTCCTTCACGTCCTTGCGGTTGGGCAGTCCGAGGTGCTCCTTCGGCGTCACGTAGCAGAGCATCGCGGTGCCGAACCAGCCGATCATCGCCGCGCCGATCGCCGAGGTGATGTGGTCGTAGCCCGGCGCCACATCGGTCGTCAGCGGGCCGAGCGTGTAGAAGGGCGCCTCGTGGCACACCGCGAGCTGGCGGTCCATGTTTTCCTTGATGAGGTGCATCGGCACGTGGCCGGGGCCCTCGATCATCACCTGGACGTCGTGGCCCCAGGCGATCTTCGTGAGCTCGCCGAGCGTGTCGAGCTCGGCGAATTGCGCCTCGTCGTTGGCGTCGGCGTTGGAGCCGGGCCGGAGACCGTCGCCCAGGGAGAAGGCGACGTCGTACGCCGCCATGATCTCGCAGATCTCCCGGAACCGGGTATAGAGGAAGCTCTCCTGGTGGTGGGCGAGGCACCACTTGGCCATGATCGACCCGCCGCGCGAGACGATCCCGGTCACGCGCTTGGCCGTGAGGGGGATGTAAGGCAGCCGCACGCCGGCGTGGATCGTGAAATAGTCCACGCCCTGCTCGGCCTGCTCGATGAGCGTGTCGCGGTAGACGTCCCAGGTGAGCTCCTCGGCCTTGCCGCCCACCTTCTCGAGCGCCTGGTAGATCGGCACCGTCCCGATCGGCACCGGCGAGTTCCGGAGGATCCACTCGCGCGTCTCGTGGATGTTCTTGCCCGTCGAGAGGTCCATCACCGTGTCGGCGCCCCAGCGCGTCGCCCACGTCATCTTCTCGACCTCTTCCTCGATCGAGGAGGCGACCGCCGAGTTGCCGATGTTGGCGTTGATCTTCACCAGGAACTGCCGGCCGATGATCATCGGCTCGGTCTCCGGGTGGTTCACGTTCGACGGGATGATCGCGCGGCCCCGCGCGACCTCGTCACGGACGACCTCGGCCGGGAGGCCCTCGCGCAACGCGATGAACTCCATCTCCGGAGTCACCTCGCTGCGCCGCGCGTAGTGCATCTGGGTGACGCGCTGACCCGGGCTGGCGCGCAGCGGCCGCCGCACGCTCGCGAACCGGACGCCACCGAGCGCCGGATCTTCTTCGCGGCTCCGGCGGTATACGGACGATGGACCCGGCAGCTCTTGGACATCGCCCCGGCCGCGGATCCAGGCGAGTCGGAGCGGCGGCAGGCCGCGCTTGAGGTCGAGGTCGGCGCTGGGATCGGTGTACGGGCCGCTCGTGTCGTACAGGCGTAGCGGCGGATTGCCGCCGGACAGCGCGATCTCGCGCATCGGCACGCGGAGATCGGAGCGGGACCCCTGCACGTAGATCTTCCGGGACGCTGGACGGGGCTCTGACATACGAAGCCTCCCTTCGCTGGCATTAACCAGGTCAGGTTCATGCGGTCGGCGGCGGTGAGCCGCCCTCTCAGCCCGGTTCCCCGAGCTCCCGCGGTTATTGGACCGGAACTCTGCCGTAGGCTACGCCGGATCGCCGCGGCATTCAAGCGAAACGCCGCACCGCTTCGGTGAGCGCTCGGTCCAATCGGCGCCACGCCGTGCGCGCGCCGCTCGAGAGAGTGGTATGATCCCGAATCACCATGAAAATCTGCTTCTTCCACCTCATGCCGTACCGGTTCCTGCCCGACGACTTCGAGCGAAAGTACCGATCGGTCTGGGTCGACGTTCCCCATCATCTCTACGACGCCGAGAAGACGCACGGGCTCTACAACGAGTTCCTGGACGAGCTCGAGTTTGCCGAGGCGCAGGGCTTCGACGGGCTATGCGTGAACGAGCATCACAACAACGCCTACGGGCTCATGCCGTCGCCCAACCTGATGGCGGCAGCGCTGACCCGCAGGACGTCGCAGGCGGCGATCGTCGTCCTCGGCAACAGCCTGGCCGCCTACAACCCGCCGCTGCGCGTGGCCGAGGAATTCGCGATGCTCGACGTCCTGTCGGGCGGTCGCCTCGTCGCCGGCTTCCCGGTCGGCACGTCGATGGACATGAATTTCGCCTACGGGATCAACCCGGCCACGCTGCGCGACCGATACTACGAGGCCCACGACCTCGTCATGCAGGCCTGGACGCGGCCGGAGGTCTTTGCCTTCAACGGCAAGTACACGCAGGTCCGCTACGCGAACATCTGGCCGCAGCCACTGCAGAAGCCGCATCCGCCCGTGTGGATCCCCGGTGGCGGCAGCGTCGAGACATGGGAGTGGACGGCCAAGCTCGACTACGTCTACTGCTACCTCTCGTACTTCGGCTACAAGCGCGGCAAGGTCACCATGGACGGCTTCTGGGAGGCCATCGCGCGGGTCGGCGCCGACGACAATCCGTTCCGGGCGGGGTTCCTGCAGCTCGTGTGCGTGTCGGAGACCGACGCGCAGGCCGAGCGTGAGTACTTCCCGCACGTGCACTACTTCTACCAGAAATGTCTGAACGTCTGGGAAGGCTTCGCGGAGGCGCCGGGCTACCGCACCGTCAAGACCGTCCAGGCCGGGACGAAAGCGCAGGTCGGCGCCGCGGCGCGGCGCGTCCGCCAGTCCCTCGACTGGGGTCAGTACCTGGACCAGGGCTACGTCATCGCCGGCGGCCCGCAAACGGTTCGGCAGCAGCTGACCGAATGTATCAAGAGCCTGCGGGTCGGCCACCTGATGGTGCTGCTCCAGATCGGCAGCATGCCCAAGGAGCTCGCGTTCAAGAACACCGAGCTGTTCGCGAAGGAGGTCATGCCCCACGTCCGCGATCAGTGGCCGGGCTACAAGGACCGCTGGTGGCCATCAGGCGCTCGCAACGGGTCGGCGTGAGCGGCTGATGCCTGACGATCGCACCGTCGAGATTCGAGGAGGCGCGGTCACCTTTCGCGTGCTCGCCGCCGGTCAGGGCGCCCCGCTCGTCTACTTCCACTCGTACTTCGAGCGGAGCGCCTGGTCGCCGTTCCTCGATCTCCTGGCCCCCTCGTTCAGCGTGTACGCGCCGTCTCACCCCGGGGTCGCTGGCTCGACCGGCGTCGAGACGCTCGACGATCTCCTCGACCTCACGCTCGCCTACGACGAGCTTCTGGGCGCGCTCGGGCTCGAGCGTACCCACCTGGTCGGGCATTCCTTCGGCGGCATGGCGGCCGCCGAGCTCGCGGCGGTCTTTCCCCAGCGCGCGCGAAGCCTCACCCTCGTCTCTCCTCTCGGCCTCTGGCGCGCGGACGCCCCGTCGGCCGACACCTTGATCCTGCCCGCCGACGAGCTGGCCGCGGTTCTCTGGCGCGACCCCGCCGCCGGCGTCGCCCCGCAGTGGGCGGCGGCTCCGGGCAGCAGCGACGCCGAAAGCCTGGCCGCCGAGGTCGAGTCGATCCGGCGGCGGTCGTCCATGGCCAAGTTCGTGTGGCCGATCCCTGACAAGGGACTGGGCAAGCGCCTGCATCGGGTCGCGGCGCCGACGCTCCTCCTGTGGGGCGACGCCGATCGCGCGAATCCCGTCGTCTACGCCGAAGAGTGGCAGCGACGCGTCAAGGGCGCCGCCCTGCGCCTCCTGCCCGGCGGCCACATGGTGCCGCACGAGGCGCCGGAGGCGACGGCGCGGGCGATCGTGGAGTTCCTCGGCGCGTGAACCTCCTCGGCGGTAGCGCACTCGTCACGGGCGGCGGCTCGGGGATCGGACGCGCGATCGCCCAGGCGCTCGCGGCGCAGGGCGCGGCGGTCGCGATCTTCGATCTCCTCCCGGACGGCGGCCAGGACGCCGTCACCGCGATCACGTCGAAAGGCGGGCGCGCGACGCTCCTGCGCGGCGACGTGAGCCGCTGGGACGACGTGGACCGCGCCGTCGCCGCGGCGGTGCGCGAGCTCGGCCCCCTCGGGATCATGGTCAACGCCGCCGGGATCCTCGACGGTTACGAGTCCGCCGACGGGATGACGCCGGCGCTCTGGGAGCGCGTCATCGGCATCAACCTCACCGGGAGCTTCTATGGCAGCAAGCGCGCGCTGGCCGAGATGCTCCCGCGCGGACGCGGGCGTATCATCAACATCGCCTCGGTCGCCGGGCTCGTCGGCTCCGGTGGCGGCACCGCGTACACCGCGTCCAAGCACGGCGTGGTCGGCCTGACGCGGCAGCTGGCGATCACGTACGCCGCGCGCGGCGTCACCGTGAACGCGATCTGCCCCGGCGCGGTCCAGACGGGCCTGCGCGCGAACTCGACGCGGATCCTGGGCGCCGATGCGCCCGAGATGCGAGGCGTCGGAGGGGACGAGGCGGCCGTGCGCGCGATCACCCCGGCGGGCCGGCGGGGCACGCTCGATGAGGTCGCGGCGGCCGCGTGCTATCTCGCGAGCGAGGAAGCGGACTACGTCACGGGCCACACGCTCGTGATCGACGGAGGATGGACAGCGCGATGATCAAGCGATTCCACGTGCTCTACGTCGGCCAGGTCGACCTGGAGAACATCGGCTTGCAGGGCACGCCGGCCAACACCAGGCGCTACAGCAACGAGCGGTTGAGCGAGCCGTTCTTCGCCGCGCGCGACGTCGCCCAGCTGATGGACGATCTTGGATACTACGCGCTCTGGACGGCCGAGCATCACTTCCAGCGCGAGGGCTACGAGTGCTTCCCGAACCTCGTCCAGCTCTCGCTGTGGCTCGCCACCCAGACGCGGCGCCTCAAGCTCGGCTGCGCCTTCAACGTGGTCCCGATGTGGCACCCCATCCGCCTCGCCGAGGACTACGCGATGGCGGACATCGTCACCGACGGTCGCGTGATCATGGGCGTGGGGCGCGGGTACCACTCGCGCGAGGTGGAGACGTTCGGGGCGCCCGTCATCGACCAGGCGGCGAACCGAGAGCTGTTCGAAGAGCAGATCGACCTCTTGCTCAAGTGCTTCAACGAGGGGTCGTTCAGCCACCACGGCAAGCGCTACGAGTGTCCGCCGCCGGTAGAGTACCGCGGCTATCAGCTCACCGACATCACCTGCGTCCCGCGGCCCAAGCACCTGCCCGTCGAGATCTGGATGCCGATCGCGAGCAGCAAGTCCATCGACTACATGGCCAGCAAGGACTTCAAGGCCATGGTGACCCTCAACGGCGAGAAGATCCTCGACGACGTGGTGAAGGCGTATCGCGACGCCTGCGCGAAGCACGGCCGTCCCAAACAGCTCGGCCAGGACATGATCTGGGGTGCCGGGCTCTACCTCGCCGACACGCCCGAGGAGGCCAAGCGTCGCGTCGAGCCGTCGCACGACGAACGCTACAAGTGGTTCGCGCCCTTCGGTTTCGTGCGCTACGCCGACGAGCACGGTCGCACGTGGGGCACGCCGGGCGCGCCCGCGCGCGTGCCCTCGCTGGCCGACGGCATCCAGCAGAAGGCGTGGTTCTGCGGTCCGCCGTCGCACGTGATCGCGGGCATCAAGACCGTCGCCGCGAAGTATCCCGGGCTCGAAGACTTCATGATCCATTGGGCCGAGGGCCTCTCCGTCAAGGAGTTCAAGGAGCAGCTCCGCTGGTTCGCCCGCGACGTGATGCCGGCGTTCCAGACGCGCTGAGGGCTGTGCAGCGGGGGACCGGCGACCCAATACCCTGACGGGGTATCTTCCCCTCGGCGGCGAGGCCCAAGGTATGGTGTTTTTTCTTTTCCTCCCCTCGTACCTGTGGTAGGAATACCCCCGAGGCAGTCCGGAGACGAGACCCATCACGACGTGAGGAGGGACCATGGCGAAGGGGAAGAAGGCGTTCGGCGGGTACTCGATCAGCTTCAAGGGGTGTAAGGACTCCGTCGAGTCCGTCTTCGGCAGCTCGGCGATCGGACCGTCCGAGATGACGAAGAAGCTCTGGGCCTACGTGAAGCGGAAGAAGCTCTCCGGCAAGCGCTGAGAGCACTCCGGCTGCACGAGAGCCGTCTCGGGCGGCTCGCCGAAAGCGAGCCGCCTTCGTTTTTCCTCGACGGCTTCAGCCCGGGAGCTGGTCGAGCGTCCCGACGACCACGTCGGCGCGCGCGCCGAGCTCCTCTTCGGGCGCGCCCGTGCGGTTGCACCAGGCGACCCGGTAGCCGAACGCCTTCGCCCCGGCGACGTCCCAGCCGTTCGAGGACACGAAGAGAAGCTCGCCGGCGGGAATGCCGAGCGTCTCGGGGCCGAGGGCGTACACGCGCGGCGAGGGCTTGTAGGTCTTCACACGGTCGACGGAGATGACGTGCTCGAGATGTCCGGTGAGCCCGCTCCCGGTGACCGCGGCCTCGAGCATCTTCGGCGCTCCGTTCGAGAGCACCGCGCGCGGCCGACCGGCGAGGCGCTCGAGGGCGGCCGCCACCTCGGGAAAGCAGGCGAGCGCGAGGTAGGCTTCCATCAGGCGCCGCACCTGGTCCTCGGTCGCGCTGAGGCCGAGCCGGCGGATCGTGTAGCGGAGCGCCGACTCGGTCACGACCCAGAAGTCGACGTAGGCGCCCATCAGCGCCCTCAACCACGTATACTCCAGTTGTTTCTGGCGCCAGGTGGCCGACAGGGTCGCCGGGTCGCTCGTGACCTCGCGGCCGGCTTCGACGACCGAGTGGACGTCGAAGAGCGTGCCGTACGCGTCGAAGACGTAGCCTCGGATCGGGCTCACTGCGTGAGCGTCGTGCGCCGCGTGCGGGCCGGCTTCTTCGGCGTCGGGCGCGGCTCCGGTGGACTGTCCAGCCCGGCCTCGACGAAGCCATACTTCAGGAGCTTCTTCGCGTCGAGGAACGAGAGCGCCCGGGTGCGCGAGCCGAGGACGATCATGACGAACTGCTGCCCGTCGCGCCACGCCGACACGGCCAGGTTGTAGCCGGCCTCGAGAGTGAACCCGGTCTTGAGCGCCTGCACACCCAGCGGGTCGTTGAACAGCGGAATGTGGCGCGCGTAGACGCGCCCGCGGTAGACGAACGTCTGCCCGCCCAGCATCGGCCGCGAAGCGGGATGGTCTCGGAGCAGCCGGGCGATGAGCTGGGCGAGGTCGCGGGCGTTGCTACGCTGGGCCGGATCGGGGAGCCCGTGCGGATTCGCGAAGCGCGTCGCGTGGAGGTCGAGCTCCTGCGCCTTCGCGTTCATCCGGCCGACGAAGGTCCATTCGTCCCCGGCGAGTCGCTCGGCGAGCGCCGTCGCCGCGTCGTTCGCCGATGCGATCGCCACGCCCTCCAGCAGGACGTGGAGCGGGACGGACTCGCCCGCACGCAGGCCCATCCGGGCCCGCGGCGTCAGCGCGGCGTACCGGCTGACCGGGACCAGCTCGTCGAGCTCGGCGCGCCCGGCCTCGATGTCCTCGAACGCGAGGTAGAGCGTCATGAGCTTCACGAGGCTGGCGGGCGCCCGTTCCTCGTCGGGATTCTTGGCGAAGAGCGTGCGGCCCTCGGGGTCGAGCAGCAAGACGGCTTCCGCGGAGAGCGATAGCGGGCGTCCATCGGCAACGGATCGCCCGGGCTGGGCGGTCGCGGCGAGGGGAGCAAAGGCGGCGACGAGCACCGCCAGGGCGGCGAGCGTACGGCCCCGATGCACTGGGACCGATTCTAGCGAGCGCTCGAAGCGACCGGCAAGCAAAAACAGGTCAGCGGACGGCCTGCTTCAGCTCTTTCGACGGTTTGAAGCGCGGAATGCGTCCGGCGACCGTCACCGCCTGGCCCGTGCGCGGGTTCTTGAGCGTGCGGGGCTTGCGCCGCGCCACGGAAAACGTTCCGAAGCCGACGAGCGTGACCGCGTCGCCTCGCTTGAGCGAGGCGCGGATCCCGGCGAGCGCGGCGCGGAGGGCGCGCTCCGTTCCGGCCTTCGGCCACCCGGCCGCCGCTGCCATCCGCGTCACGATCTCGGCCTTCGTCATGAGCCACTACATCCCAAACGCGCCGCGCGCCTGGTCCATCACGGCCTCGTCGATGGTCGTGTACCCGTGCTCGGCCGCGAACCGCTCGATCGCGCGCCGGGCCATCGGCCGGATGAACGATGGGATCCGCTCGACCCGCGCTTCGGCCTCGGCCGACCACGCGACCCCCGCCGGCGCCACGGCGGCGCCCTCGTTGACCATGGCCGCGAAGGGGCAACCGGCGCCCTCCGCAGAGGCGCCCGCGCCGACCTCGCTGAGATCCCCCTCGAACGCGTCGGCGCGCGGGTTGGCCATCATCGTGCGCACGTGCTCGAATGGCGCCGGTTGGGCCGTGCCGCCGCCCACCTTGACGCCGAGGCTCTTCACCATCTGCGTCTCGAAGGGGTTCGTGAGCATCGCGACGCGGAACCCGCACTCCGGGCAGCGGAACGTGACGCTCAGCGACCCCTCGTCGGGTCCTTCGGTCGAGTGAAGCTTCATCGGCGCGTCGCAGTCGAGACACAGAAACTTCATAGCCTCGGCATTCTATCACTCCTACGCCCGGCGCGGCGGACGCTCGCTCGCGCCGCGGACTTGTGCTAGCGTGATCCTCCGGCGCCGGTGTAGCTCAGTGGCAG
>QHSU01000112.1 GCA_003220535.1 Candidatus Rokuibacteriota bacterium | reverse complement strand
ATCAGGTCAAGTCGGCACCGGTGTCAGATCATCAACACCGCCAGAATGTCCGGGAATTGGAAGGACCTTTTAGCATTGGGTTTGGTGAGGGCATGGGAGTTGCACGGTCTCGGACAGGGATCCCGCGGCTTACGGGCGCATGGGAGACTCCCAGGAGGCAATGCTATGACCACGCTCAAGATCGTTGGAGCCGCTTTCTCACTCACCTCGATCGCCCTGATCATCGGCCTCGTCGCCGGCCAAGCGGCCGCACAAGACGTGGATTCAAAAGGCGACAAAGAGCTCACTCAACTCACGCAGAAGATCGACAAGAGCGCGGCGGACCGCGATGGAGGCCGCGTGACCGCCAAGATCGTCGACGAGTGGAAGGGAACGAAGTTCAAGTTCGACCCCAACAGCGCGCCCCGCGAGCTCACGGCGCAGGACGTGCACGACCTCCGCGCCAAGAAGCTCGGGTATGGAGAGATCTCGATCCTGCTCGCGCTGACGGCAAAGCAGCCCAACTCGGCGACGGCGAAGTCCGTGAGCGAGATCCTCGCCATGCGCCAGGCCGGCGAAGGCTGGGGCAAGCTCGCGCGCGACCTCGGCTACAAGAACCTCGGCTCCGTGCTCAAGAGCGTGAAGGCGACCGACAAAGACGTGACGAAGGTCGCCATGGAGCGCAGCGAGAAGCCCGACAAGAGCGGGAAGATGGACAAGCCGGACAAGCCCGAGAAGCCGGAACGGCCCGAGAAACCGGAGAAGGCCGAGAAACCGGGCCGGTAGTCACCAGCTGTCAACGAGAGGAGACGAGGGATGCAGCATCGCGGACTCGTGATGGGAGTCGCGCTGGTCCTGCTCGGCGCGGCGCCCGCGCTGGCCGAGGACGAGCCCTGGCTGAAGTTTTCGACCTCTGTCAACTACTCGGTCGGTGATTACGGTACGGGCAAGGACACGACGATCGTCTACGTCCCGTTCACGCTGGGCGTGCGGCCGCTTGACCGCTTCTGGCTGAGCCTGACGGTGCCGTTCATCTATCAGGACACGCAGAACGTGGTCCTCACCGGTGGGGGAGTCGCGTCCCGGAAAGAGCAGAAGGGCAAGCTCGCGCAGCCGGCGCGCTCCACCACCGAGAGCGGCCTCGGCGACGTGCTGCTGAAGGCGTCCATCGTCGTCGCCGAGGAACGAGATCTGATCCCCGAGATCACGCCCTACCTGAAGATCAAGTTCCCGACGGCGGATGTGGATCGTGGGCTCGGCACGGGCGAGTTCGATGAGACCCTCGGCGTCGATGTGAGCAAGCGTCTCTTCGACGCGCTGTTCGGGTATCTGACCCTGTCGTACACGTTCATCGGCGACCCGCCAGGCACGGATTTCCGCAACTCGTTCGGCTGGAGTGTCGGCGCTGCCTACGCGGTGCTCCAGCCTCTGTCCGTGTTCGCCTTCCTCGAGGGCTCGACGGCCATCGCGCGGGGTCAGGACGATCCCGTCGAGCTCCGCGTCGGGGCGGAACTCAGGCTGATCAAGGCGCTGAAGCTGACGGGGTCAGTGACCAGAGGGCTGACCGACGGCGCAGCTGACTGGGGAGGTTCCCTGGGACTCGCGCTGCGCTTCTGACAAGGACCGTGTCGCCGCTCCTGGGCGGCCGGGCGCGCTCGGCGGGCGAGGCTCGGTCCCGTACGCAACCTGGGCTATGGAAGGGAGCATGACATGATATGACCCGCGGGGCCGCAGTCACGGTAATCCTCCTGCTCGTTCCGTTGTTCGTGGCGGCAGTCGCGGCACCCGTCCACGCCCAAGTGCGGGTCGAGATCGGGATTCAGCTCCCAGCCCCCACGGCACTCGTGGTCATCCCAGGCGCTCCTGTCTACTATGCTCCTCGCGCTCCGGCGAACGTCTTTTTCTACGCCCATCAGTATTGGGTCTTTGCGAATGGTGGATGGTACGTCGGGCCTACCTGGAATGGTCCATGGGCGGTCGTTGAACCGGTGTACGTGCCGCCACCTATGCTCCAAGTCCCGGTCCGTTACTACCCTGTGCCCCCTCCGGAGTGGAGGGACGGCGTGATGGGCCGCCGCAGTGGGAGTCACACTACGGACGTGAGTGGCGCGAAGAAGCGCACGAGCGCAACTGGCGTGAACGCGAGTAGCCCTGGCGTCGGGACGAGGGGAAAGGTTGCCCTCCAGGACTCGCGAGGCAAGGACGTTGTTGACGCCGGGCCTGCGATGACATCGCCGGGCGGGCGCCGCCGGAGGACGTCGCGCGAAGATCCGCGACTGGAGAGGATCGAGGGGAGACGGCCGCCCAATCACGAAGTTCGAGCAGGTTACCAAGATGAAGACCGCGAAAGCGCTCGGGCTGACGATTCCCCAGTCGATCCTGGCCCCCAGCAGACGAAATCATTCACCGTTGAGAACGGTCCTACGAGTCAAGCCTTCGGGAGCATAGCTGCGTGGCCCCGCCAGGGCATTTACGAAGCCGATTCCCGTCGCAGAATCCACGAGATCTCAAAGCGAAAGGCCAGGCTGTCTTGCGGTGTCGTCCAAAGCGTCCCCTCGATTTGAATCAGCGACGAGGATTCTTGTAGCCGCTCCGCCCTATCGCGGGCTTGTGTGACACCGGCGAGGCGGTTTGTGACGCTCTCTATTCGCGCGGCTCGCCAAAAAGTGGAGATCACGGCCGTCATCGCGATGACCACAAGGCCAATGGCGCGCAGGAGCCTGTCTCCGGCTCGATCCCCGTAGATGAACAGCCTCAGCCCAACCAGCCCGACCGATATGGGAACGAGCATCCGTGCCCAGCGCCTATCGTCACCTCAGCGACTCGACAACCAGAGGGCGGTGCGTCGATGCGCGCATAGGTTCGCCTGGAACCGAGGAGGGCTAGGCTTGCGCTCCCTGCGCCACCTCAAGCATTCGTCGCACTGCCTCTTCCAGGTGGGCGATCGCGAACGGCTTGGGCAGGATGTACGGTTGTGCGGTTCGCACGAAGTCTCGATACTCGGGCATCGCGGCGCTACCGCTCACGAAGAGAAGACGCCTGAGGAGTGCCGGCCAACGATCGCGGATCTGGTCATACAGTCCCGCGCCGTCCAGCACAGGCATCTTGAGGTCGCACACGATGAGGTCGCAGGCGCCGCGCTCGAGGAAGGCTAGCGCCTCGCGCCCGTTGGCGGCGACGTCGACCGAGTGGCCCGCCCTCATCATCACCGCGGCCATCAGTTCGCGGACGGCAGCATCATCGTCGACCACGAGGACGCGCGCCATAGTTTCTGGAGTGTCTCCGGCTCACTATCCGCTGTCAACGGGGGCGACGGCCTCAGGTCCCTCGCGCCAGCCCAGCACTCCCCACAGGTAGTAGGGGACTGACCGTAATGGCCACAATGTCCCCTTCCCTCAAGGAAAGGCTGAAGACCACACGGGGACCGAGTAGGGAGAGGGCGGCGGGCAACGGGTTCGCGCCTTCACAGGCGCCCGGCATCACAGGCGCCCGGCATCCTTGACCATCCGGGGCCCCATCGCTACTCTCGGCCCACCGTTCCGAGCTTCACTGGCCGGCGGTTGGGAGCACATGATGAAGTGTCCCCGGTGCCAGCACGAGAATCCGCCGCAGTCGAACTACTGCCTCGGGTGCGGAGCCCGCCTTGCCGTCGCGTGTGCTTCCTGCGGTGCTGACCTTCCAGCCGAGTCCAGGTTCTGCAACAAGTGCGGGGCGCCCGTAAAGGCGGAGGAACTCCAGTCACGATTCAACTCGCCCGAGTCCTACACGCCAAAACACCTCGCCGCGAAGATCCTCACCTCGAAGGCCGCACTTTAGGGTGAGCGCAAGCAGGTCACGGTCCTCTTCGCTGATCTGAAGGGCTCGATGGAGCTGCTCGCGGATCGCGATCCTGAGGAGGCGCGCAAGATCCTCGACCCGGTGCTCGAGCTGATGATGGACGCCGTCCACCGCTACGAGGGCACCGTGAACCAGGTGATGGGCGACGGCATCATGGCGCTCTTCGGCGCTCCCCTTGCCCACGAGGACCACGCCGTGCGCGCGTGTTATGCGGCGCTGAGGATGCAAGAGACCGTCACGCGGTATGCCGACGAGGTTCAGCGGTCTCAGGGGGTGCCGGTGACGATCCGCGTCGGACTCAACTCGGGAGGTCATCGTGCGGGCCATCGGCAGCGACCTCCACATGGACTACACCGCCGTGGGCCAGACCACGCACCTGGCGGCGCGGATGGAGCAGATCGCCAAGCCGGGTTCCGTGCTCGCTACGGCCGACACAAAGTAAGCCAATCAAGGTGAGAGACTTTGTCGAGGCCGTTGAGCGCCTCCTCGACCATTCCCGAGAATGAGGAATGGAGCGACGCCATCGTCTCGAGTCCAGCTTGAGTAAGCTCGGTTGGTCTGTGGTCGGTACTGACGAAATCGTCTCGCGAACCCAGTGAACCTCCTGCCGACCTTGAGGACTTCGTTCACGATCATCGCCCCCACGGCCCGATGACCGGCGACGCGACCGAGCCCGCCTGGAACGGCTACCTGCTCACCGTGGCGTGCCCGTGTGGGGTCACATTTGAACGCTGGGTGACGCCTCGGATGCCGAACTGGATCTGCTGCACGCTGCGACGAACGTCACAGGTCGACGCGGTCCGTCTCATTCCCCGCGGGCGGCTTCCGTTTGAATCGTACGACGGTGTAGCCCAGCGCAGAAACCGTGCCTTGTCGGATGCGCCGCTCTTTGCGATCGCGCTCCTCCACCGGGCGGTCGGGCTGGCGACGTTCCGGAATCACCTTCACACCTGGCACACCGGCGAACCTCTGCAGAAGGTACTCGTAGAGATCGGTGTCGTTCCGGCTCACCACGATGAGCATCTCGACATCCGGAAACGACTGCGAGGACAGGGTTTCGAGAGCCAGTTCCTTGTGACGCGGACAGATTCCGTGCGTCGTCGCTGGGTTGTCATAGGGTTCCCGCTCACCCAGGTAGCTGGGCTTGCCTTCCCGCTCGCACGACGCGCAGACGACCTTCATCCTGACCACGCGACGCTGCCATGACCGTGCCACCCATGATTCCGGATAAGAGTGGTGGAGCCCCGCGTTGACTCCGCTGCGCCTGCGCGCTGCCATCAGCCGAACGCGCGGACCCGCAAGCCAAGAGGTCTGCTAGACTCCCCCCAGCCATCCTCCACCGAGGTGCCCATGCGGCTGATCGCGCGCGGTCGCTCTCGCTGTCAGCCTCGTTCTTGAACCGCTCAGCACCGAGGCGCAGCACTCAACGAAAATCTTCCAAATCGTCGAGCTAACTCCCACCTCAGGCCCTGAAGAGCAACAAAGGGTATTCCGGCAAGCTCTTCGCGAGCTCGGCTACGTTCCGGGAGAGAACATCCGCATCGAGGAGCGATTCGCGGCGGGCAGCGAGGATCGGCTGCGCGAGTATGCGACCGAGGCGGTCCGTCTCAGGGTCGATGTGATCTTTGCGATAAGTTCCATAGCAATCCAGGCTAGCAAGGCAGCGACGAAGACGATCCCCATCGTTGGACTCGATGTTGAGTCAGACCCTGTCGCCAGTGGCTTCGTCGCTAGCCTTGCCCGACCGGGCGGAAACCTCACCGGCGTCTTCCTCGATCTCCCGGAGTTGTCTGGCAAGGGGCTCCAGCTGCCAAAGGAAGCGATCCCGGGGATCACCCGCGTCGCCGTTCTGCGGGATCCCAGAATGGACCCGGCACCGCTTCGCGCCGCGGAGGTCGCTGCGCGCTCGTTAGGTCTGCGGCTCCAAATTGTGGAGGCCGGAGGGTCGGGCGACCTCGAAGGCGCGTTCAGAGTGCCAGTCAGGGCGCGCAGCGGAGCCCTCATGATTATCCCGTCCCCTCTAGGTTCCATCGAAAACTGATCGGCGACCTCGCGACAAGGCATCGGCTGCCCACAACGAGCATCTTCTCCATCTATACCGAGGCTGGTCTCCTGATGAGCTACGGCCCGAACCTCTACGGTCTATTCCGGCAAGCCGCTACCTACGTGGATATCTCTAAGTGCGTTGGCCGTGTCAACTGCTCACGCGTTCTTGCCGGTTGATCCTCCTCCGTTTCGGGGATATCGAGCTATGCCTCCATCCGCGATCGTCGCTTGGTGAGCCCGCGCGCGATGCGTCATCGCAGGGTGGCCGTGCGCCACACATCTCTTCGGGCGATCCGACGCCCATGATGCCTATTCCGCTTCGCCGGCGGATCAGTGAAGGGGGAGTGGATCCGCGTCTTCAAGGCAAACCGCGCCGCACTCCGGGGATAGCGTGCGCGTCCCGCCATGGGAGGTAATGACAAGCATGCGCGCCGATCCGGCAGAGTTCCAAAAGCTCGACCTGCGCTGCCACGGGTTTCTCAGGGACGTGCCTCTCCACGACGTCTGGGCGGTTCCACTCGATGACGGTGGACCCGCCCGGACGATCAATGACGTTCGCGCGATCCTCTTCGCCGACCGACGGTCGCCGACCAACCTGGCGGTACGAGGCCTCTTCGCGTTGCGGTGGACCATCGGCCGATCGCTCGCGCTCTCAGGTCCCTCCGGGCGCTCGCGACGGTCCCTTTCGAGTGCTCTACGTCTTCGGTGACGAGGCCCTCAGTGAGCTGCGCAACGCGACCGTGCACGCGTTTTTAGCCCTTGCCCTCCGGCGTCGTCCAGAAGGTTACGTGCTCTATCTGGCTGTCTACGTGAAACCGGTAACTCGCCTCACGCCGCTCTACATGGCCCTGATCGACCCGTTTCGTCGGTTCATCGTGTATCCAGCGATCGGTCGGCGAATTCAGGACGCGTGGTCACGCGCATACGCGTAACCGCATCACCGTTACAATCGAGACTAAAAGAGGACGTTAGAACACAGCACCCGGATGCGGAACTCCAGCGGGGCCGAGGCTGTTGCCGTCAGAGCATTGCGCTCCGCCCTCTCTTCTCGTGGCTGAGATAGGACATTACTTACGCATCGATCATTGACTTCGCGAAGAGTTTGGATCGCGATGCCTCGCCCGCGACCTCGTAGACGAGCTTCGCCTCACATCACGCGGCCGCTCGTTCGAGCGGCGCGATCGTGGCGAGCGGCGAGAGCATGGCGGCGGCGTTGCGATGCAGGATCTTGTCGCGCGCTTCCTCGCCGATTTCCGCTTCCGCGAGCGCCTTGCTGGTCCACTCGCAGCCAAATTCTGTGCCGTCGGTGCCGCAGACGATGCGATCGGCGCCGTACAGGCGCACCGCGGCCTCGATCGCGCGCGCGCCGAACGAGTTGCAATCCACATACACCTGCGACCGGCGGATGCGTGCCGACGGCAGTTCCTCTTTCGGCGTGTCGAGCAGACAGCGGTGGTCCATGCGCTCGACCTCGTACGGAATGTTGCCTCCGAGGTTGTGGACGTGGATCAAGGCATCGGGGTAGGACGCGAGGTAGTCGGTGAGGCACAGCGTCACCATCACCGACGAAAGGCTCGCTTGCATGTCGAGGGTCCCGTTGCGGCGGCGCGCATTGTCGGTGTCCCCGGCGACTTTGGGGAAGGTGTCACCCGGCCGCGGGCCGTGGTGGATGAAGACGAGCGCGCGATGCCGGTTCGCGACCTCGAGCACAGGGCGCATGGCCTCGGCATCTTTGCGCGTCAGGAACGCGTTGCCCGGCACCTGCGTCCCGACGATGCCCGGCAGCCCCAACGCTCGTTCGAACTCCACGGCAGCCGCCGAAATGTCCACCAGCGGCAGCGCCGCATAGGCGACGAAGCGGCCTTCGTGCTCTTGGCAGAGCCGGGATACGCTGTCGTTGAAGATTCGGCAGAGCGAGAGAGATACATCGAGCGGTTGCGCCTCGATCCAGCAGAACGAGCCGAGCAGCGACAGCACGCTGGTGCTGACGCCCTGACGGTTCATCCTGGCGAGGTGGAAGTCGACCTCGTCGAACGCCTTGGACAGCGGTTCCTCGCCCATCCGGGTCTTCACTACTTCGACGCCGGCCTGGTTGCGCACGACGCGCGGTTCCGTGGTCCGGGCGCGCAGGGCGTCGGTGAACTCGGCGGGTCTCCAGTGGGCATGCATATCGATCATTGGACGTCTCCTCATCCGGCGGGTGGGAATGGTCGGTAATTTATTCCAGCCGCGAGAGCAACGCAAGCGCACCCCGAGCGCACGGTCCAGATGCGTCGCGCTATGATTCACACGTCACGCACGGGAAGGAGCGTTACATGCCGCAGCTCGTGTTTCTCCACGGACCCGGCGCGGGCGCCTGCGCTGACGCGTTCCACCATCAACGCCGGCATTTCCCGAACAGCGTCGCGCCGACCTTGCCCGGCCACCTCGAGGGCAGCCGGTGTCCGGACGTTACGCGATACATGGAATGGGTAC
>QHSU01000111.1 GCA_003220535.1 Candidatus Rokuibacteriota bacterium | reverse complement strand
CCGGCTCCCCACCGCCCGAAACGCGGGCACTTTCCCGACTCGTGCCCATTTCGTAGGCAAGCGGGCGGCGTCCCGCACCCGTCAGCGTCGTCGAATCGCCTGATTTCCCGCGCCTTCGTCGCGAGCACCCCCGGCACGGCGGTTGCTATGCAGGCAGCCGGGAGGGTCCGCGATGAAAAAGATCGAGGCGATTATCAAGCCGTTCAAGCTGGACGACGTCAAGGAGGCGCTCACCTCCATCGGGGTGATCGGGATGACCGTATCGGAGGTGCGCGGCTTCGGCCGCCAGAAGGGCCATACCGAGCTCTACCGCGGCGGCGAGTACACCGTCGACTTCCTTCCGAAGATCAAGATCGAGGTCGTCGTTCCGGACCACCTCGTCGACAAGGTCGCCGAAGTGATCGCGGGCGCGGCCAAGACCGGCAACATCGGCGACGGCAAGATCTTCGTCAATCCGGTCCAGACGGCGGTGCGCATCCGCACGGGCGAACGCGACGAGAGCGCGCTCTAGTCGACCCGTTCCACAAGGAGGATCACGTGAAGCGATTCAGTCTCGCACTGGCAATGGTGCTGGTTGTGAGTGCCACGGCGATCGTGGCGTTGGCTCAGCAGCCCACCGCTCCGGCAGCGCCGCCCGCCCCCGTCGCTCAGGCCGTGCCCGCCGCGCCGGGCGCCCCGCCGGCGCCGAAGATCGACTCTGGCGACACGGCGTGGGTCCTCACCTCCTCGGCGCTCGTGCTCTTGATGACGGCGCCGGGGCTTGCGCTCTTCTACGGCGGGATGGTCCGCCAGAAGAACGCCCTGGCGACGATCATGCAGAGCTTCATCATCCTGGCGCTGATCTCCGTGCAGTGGGTGCTCTGGGGGTACAGCCTGGCCTTCGGGCCGGACAAGGGAGGGATCGTCGGAGGGCTCGAGTGGATCGGCCTCAGAGGGGTTGGCCTGGATCCAGGCCCGTACAGCGATACGATCCCGCACCAGGCGTACATGGTCTTCCAGCTCATGTTTGCCGTCATCACCCCGGCGCTGATCACCGGGGCCTTCGCCGAGCGGATAAAGTTCTCCACCTTCATCGTCTTCACGCTGGCCTGGGCCACCTTCATTTACGACCCGTTGGCCCACTGGGTCTGGGGAAAGGGCGGGTGGCTAGGAGCCCTGGGTGCCCTGGACTTTGCCGGTGGCACGGTCGTTCACATCAGCTCTGGCGTCTCGGCCTTGGCTGCCGCCCTGGTCATCGGCAGGCGCAAGGGGTACGGCCGTGAGCCCATGCAGCCCCATTCCCTTCCCCTGACCGTCGCGGGCGCCGCACTCCTTTGGTTCGGCTGGTTCGGCTTCAACGCCGGCAGTGCGGTGTCGGCCGGCAAGCTTGCGACGAGCGCATTCGTCGTGACCAATACCGCCACGGCGGCGGCCGCGCTCGGCTGGATGTTCACCGAGTGGGTCATGCGGGGTAAGCCCACGGTGCTGGGGGCGGCCTCCGGGGCCGTCGCGGGACTGGTGGCGATCACACCCGCCTCCGGGTTTGTGAACCCCCTGGCATCCATCGTCATCGGGGCCGTGGCGGGCTTTCTCTGCTACAACGCCTGCAACGTAAAATCGAAGCTCGGCTACGACGACTCGCTGGATGTGGTAGGGGTCCACGGCATTGGCGGCACCTGGGGGGCCATCGCAACCGGGCTCTTTGCCACCAAGACGATCAATCCCGACGGCGCTGACGGACTCTTCTACGGCAACCCCGGGCAGATGAAGGCCCAGATCATCGCCGTCGTCGCATCCTGGGTGCTGGCCTTTGTGGGGACGGTCATCATCCTGAAGGTTCTTGACGCCATCATGGGGCTTCGGGTCCCCGAGGAGGACGAGGTGGCCGGCCTCGATCTCTCCCAGCACTCCGAGACGGCGTACGCCGCCGGCGGCGGTTACGGCGAGGTCGGGGCGGGGCACCCGGGCACGTTCAGCGAGGCGCGGCCCCGCGTGGCTCACTGAGTCGTCTCCACCATGCTGAGGCGCTTGATTCGGCGGGGGAGTTCCCATAAGGTAATCGGGCCATTCCATCACTCACTGATGAAAAGGAGTTCCGCATGACCGCGAAGGACGTGCTCAAGCTGGCCAAGGAGAAGGGCGCCAAGATCGTCGATCTCCGGTTCATCGACTTGCCGGGGCTCTGGCAGCACTTCTCGATCCCGATGTCCGAGCTGAACGAGGACATCTTCGAAGAAGGGCTCGGCTTCGACGGTTCCTCGATCCGAGGGTTCCAGACGATCGACGAGTCCGACATGCTGCTCGTGCCGGACGCGTCGAGCGCCGCGATGGACCCGTTCACGGCGGTGCCCACGCTGGTGCTCATCTGTAACGTGAAGGACCCGGTCACGGGCAAGTGGTACTCGCGCGACCCGCGCTACATCGCCCAGAAGGCCGAGGCGCACCTGAAGAAGACGGGCCTCGCCGACACGGTCTACATCGGTCCTGAGCTCGAGTTCTTCTTCTTCGACTCGATCCGGTTCGACCAGAACTACAACTCTGGGTACTACTTCATCGACTCGGAGGCGGGTTTCTGGAACTCGGGCAAGGAGGGCACGCCCGAGCAGCCGAACCTCGGCTACAAGCCGCGCTACAAGCAGGGCTACTTCCCGGTGCCGCCGATGGACAAGTTCCAGGACATCCGCTCGGACATGGTCCTGGCGCTCGAGTCGGTGGGCGTCCGCATCGAGGTCCACCACCACGAGGTGGCGACCGGGGGTCAGACCGAGGTCGACATGCGCTTCGACACGCTGACCAAGATGGCCGACAAGGTCATGTGGTACAAGTACTGCGCCAAGAACACCGCGCGGAAGTGGGGGAAGACGGCGACGTTCATGCCGAAGCCGCTCTTCCAGGACAACGGCTCCGGCATGCACACCCACCAGTCGCTCTGGAAGAACGGGAAGAACCTCTTCTACGAGCGGGGGAGCTACGCCGACATCTCCAAGAACTGCCTCTACTACATCGGTGGCATCCTCAAGCACGCGCCGGCGCTGCTCGCGATCATCGCGCCCTCGACCAACTCCTACAAGCGGCTGGTCCCTGGTTACGAAGCGCCGATCAACCTCGTCTATAGCCAGCGCAACCGCTCGGCGTGCGTGCGGATCCCCGTCTATTCGAAGTCCGAAGGGGCAAAGCGCATCGAGTTCCGCACCCCCGATAACACCTGCAACCCCTACCTCTCGTTCTCGGCCTGCCTCATGGCGGGGCTCGACGGGATCGCCAACAAGATCGATCCGGGCAAGCCGATCGACAAGGATCTCTACGAGCTGCCGCCCACCGAGGCGAAGAAGATCAAGCAGCTCCCCGGCGACCTCAGCATCGTGCTCGACAACCTCGAGCAGTCCCACGATTGGCTGCTGAAGGGCGACGTCTTCACGCCGGACGTGATCGAGACGTGGATCGAGTACAAGCGCAAGAACGAGGTGGACGCCGTACGGCTCCGCCCGCATCCGTGGGAGTTCGCGCTCTACTTCGACATATAAGCGGCAGGCACCCGGGCTGTCGCCACGCCCGCCGCGTTCGCGTGGCGCCCGGGCCAAGCCCATGCAGGCGCCTTTGCGGCCCCGGTGAGACATCGCCGGGGCCGTTGCCTTCCCAGGGGCGCGCGTCGCTCGCGCTGATCGGCCGTGCTGCTTCCTTCAGCAGGCGCTTCGACGCTGCTCATCCGGAGGGCAGCCGGAATCGACCGCGTCTGCGCTAAGGTCGTGTCGGATTTGACGATCGCTCGACGGCCAGCCTCGGCATACGCATTGCTACCGCACTGCGCCAAGCGACGCTGACGTCGCGGATGACAGGGACAACGACGCCCCGCCGGGGCGTTTTTTTTGTGACGAGGGTGGCGGGTTCGACCGAATACACGCAGGAGAACGGAGACGACAATGAAGAGGACGTGGAAAACGCTCGCGGTCATGCTCGTGCTCGCGGCGACGGTTGCCGCGGTCAAGGCGCAGGACCAGAAGCCGGCGCCGCCAGCGGCCCCGGCGGCGGCCGCCGCCCCGGCTCCAGCGCCGCCGCCGAAACCGGACCCGGGCGGCACGGCCACGGGCGGCATCGCCGACGTCACCGCCAAGGAGGCCGGCAAGCCCACGCTCGTCGAGGTCGCCGACTTCGCGGGCCACAACCGCGTGGCCATCAACATCATGTGGACGCTCATCACCGGATTCCTCGTCATGTTCATGCAGGCGGGCTTCGCCCTCGTCGAGACCGGGTTTACCCGGGCGAAGAACGTCGCCCACACGATGATGATGAACTTCATGATCTACGCGATCGGCATGGCGGGCTACTGGATCATGGGGTTCGCGCTCCAGATGGGCGGCCTCGGCCCGATCAGCACGATGGGCGGGAGCGGCGTGCTCGACGGGGAGTTTACGGTCAGTCTCTTCGGCAAGGATTTCGGCCTCTTCGGCACGAAGGGGTTCTTCCTCGCGGGCTCGACCTATGACGTCGCGGTGTTCGCGCTCTTTCTCTTCCAGATGGTGTTCATGGATACGGCGGCGACGATCCCGACGGGCGCGATGGCCGAGCGCTGGAAGTTCTCCTCATTCGTCGTGTTCGGGTTCTTCATCTCGATGATCACGTACCCGCTATACGCGAACTGGGTCTGGGGTGGTGGCTGGCTCTCCCAGCTCGGCAAGAACTTCGGCCTCGGCCACGGGCACGTGGACTTCGCAGGCTCCTCGGTAGTTCACATGGTCGGCGGCGTCACGGCGCTGGCTGGCGCCTGGGTCCTCGGCCCACGGCTCGGCAAGTACAACAAGGACGGGAGCGCCAACGCGATCCCGGGTCACAACATCCCCATGGCGATCCTCGGGACGTTCATCCTCGCCTTTGGCTGGTTCGGCTTCAACCCGGGGAGCACGCTGGCTGGCGGTGACCTCCGCATCTCGGTCATCGCAGTCAACACGATGCTGGCGTCGGCCTCGGGGGCGATCATGGCGATGTTCTATATGTGGGCCCGCTTCGGCAAACCGGACCCGAGCATGATGGCGAACGGCATGCTCGCGGGGCTGGTGGCGATCACCGCGCCCTGCGCGTTCGTCTCCAGTCTCTGGGCATTCGTGATCGGCGCGGTGGCCGGCATCCTCGTGTGCTGGAGTGTGTTCTTCGTGGAGAACACGCTGAAGGTGGACGACCCGGTCGGGGCCGTCTCCGTCCACGGGACCTGCGGCGCCTGGGGCGTGTTGAGCCTGGGGGTGTTCGCGGACGGCACCTACGGCGACGGATTCAACAATGTGCCCGGCACGGTGAGGGGCCTCCTCTATGGCGATCCCAGCCAGTTCATGGCCCAGATCATCGGGACCATGACGAACCTCGGGTTCATCTTCGCCGCGTCGTGGGTGTTCTTCAAGGCCGTGGACGCGGTCATGGGTATGCGCGTGTCGGCCGAGGTCGAGCTGGAAGGCCTCGACGTCCCGGAGATGGGCACCCACGGCTACCCGGAGATCCAGGGACCGAGCCCTGTCGTGCGGGGACTCACCGGCGCGCCCGCGCGCGCGCACGCGGTGTCGGCCAGCGCGATGGCTCCAGAAGGGAGCCCCTGAGGAATCCACGATGCGGAAAATCGAGGCGATCATGCGGCCGTTCAAGGTCGGTAACGTGCACGAGGCGCTGGCCGGTGCTAACATCCCGACGGGCGAGCGCCCACCCACGCTCAGGGAGGGACGGCCATGACGCGAGTCGGGAGTCGGCTGACCGTCGTGGCGGCGATCTGCCTCACGGCCACCGCCGCCGTCGGGCAGGAGAAGCCGGCGGAGAAGCCTCCCGAGAAGCCGAAGACGCTGCTCGAGGAGATCGCCTTGTTCTCGTACATCGAGAACAGCGCCGTGTTCAACCTCAACGGCAACGGCCGGGGCAACCACAACGAGCTGCGCCTCTACGACTTCGACAGCGGCTACACGTTCAACATCGCGGAGTTCAGCGCGAAGAAGGATCCGTCCGAGCGTTACCCGTTCGGCTTCGGCGTGGTCCTGACGGTGGGCCAGGACGCGCAGAAGAACCACGCGCTCGGGATCTTCCGCGACAGTGACGATGCGTTCCCGTTCCGGAACACCTTCGTGGGCGATCTGCAACAAGCCTACGGCTCCTACAAGGTGCCCCTCGGGAGCGGGCTCACCGTGAAGGCGGGTAAGTTCGTCACGCTGCTCGGGTACGAGGTGATCGAGTCGCCCAACAACCCGAACTTCTCGCGCTCTTTTCTGTTTGGTTTCGCGATCCCGTTCACGCACGTGGGGGCGCTCTTGTCGTATTCGCCCACTGACTGGCTCACGGTCACGGCCGGCCCGGTCGTCGGCTGGGACGTAGCCAAGGACAACAACAACTCGATGTCAGTGACGGGTCAGTTCGCGCTGACGCCGTTCAAGGACGTCACGGCGACCTTCAGTTGGATCACCGGTCCGGAGCAGGCGTCGAACACGACGCACCCCCGGACCGTGCTGGACTGGACGGCGACCTACACCGGCATCAAGAAGGTGACGCTGGGGGCGAACCTCGACTACGGCTGGGAGCCCAAGGAGGCCTCGCTCGTCGCGTCGGGGACGCGAGCGGACACGGACGCCACATGGTGGGGCATCGCCGGGTACACCGCATACGACTGGACGGAGCAGTTGGGAACCGCCCTGCGCCTGGAGTACTTCGATGACCCCGAGAGCGTGCGCACGGCGGCCCGAGCCGTGGGCGGGAGGACCTCCCTCTGGGAGGTGACCGGCACGCTCCAGTACAAGATCTGGAAAGGGCTCGTCGGTCGACTCGAGTACCGTCACGACCAGGCGAACGAGAAGGTCTTCAAGCTCGTGGACCACGGAACCAGGCCGGCGCTGAAGAACCAGGACACCATCTCGGTCGCGCTGTACTACTCGTTCTTCTGAGTCCGCGGGACTTGCTCCTGTAATAGGCAGTCCATCCGCCTGCTGCCGAGCTGGTGGGCAGGCCGGTCGCCCCGCTCGACCTAAGTTGCTGATCTTCCTCGTGGCCAACGTCTGGCATCCCGCTTGCGACACGCAAAGGGCATGGCTCGAGCCCCGCGCTGGCGCGTGGCGATTCTCGACGACCACGAGCCCTCCCGCGCTGCGCTTCGCGGGGCGATCGCGGCCGCCGGCGGCGAGGTCGCCGGCGAGGCGTCGCGGTGTGCCGACGCGGACGCGCTGATCAAGCGCGCGATCCCCGACGTTGCGATCTTCGCCGTGGGCCTGCCCGACGGCGACGGCATCGAGGCGGCCGCGCACGTCAGCGCGACGACCGACTGTCCGGTTGTGCTCTTCACGAGCCACACCGGCGACGACTTCGTCGAGCG
>QHSU01000085.1 GCA_003220535.1 Candidatus Rokuibacteriota bacterium | reverse complement strand
TCGATCCTGGCGGTGAAGTTCTTCGAGAAGGGTCACCCGGTGGCGGCCTTACTCAGCACGGTGGCGATCTTCTCGGTCGGATTCCTGATCCGGCCGTTGGGGGCGTTCGTCTTCGGCTGGCTCGGTGACAAGGTCGGCCGGAAGTACACCTTCATCGTCACGCTGACCGGCATGGGCCTGGCGACGGCCCTCATCGGCTTCGTACCGACCTACCAGTCGATCGGTCTCGCCGCCGCCTTCATTCTCTTCGCGCTGCGCTTGATCCAGGGTCTCTGCCTGGGCGGGGAGTACGGCGGCGCCATCACGTACGTCGCGGAGCACATCGAGGACGAGCATCGCGGGTACTACACCGGCTGGCTGCAGACCTCGCCCACCCTCGGCATCGTCGTGTCGCTGGCGACGATCATCGGGATCCGGACCTATCTGGGCGTCGAGGCGTTCAACGACTGGGGCTGGCGGCTGCCCTTCATCATCTCACTCCTCCTGGTCGCGATCGCGATCTGGATCCGGCTCTCGCTCGGGGAGACGCCGATCTTCCAGGACATGAAGGCGCGGGGTCGCACCACCACCAACCCGTGGCGCGAGGCGTTTCTCAGCAACAACTTCAAATACGTGGCGATCGCCAGCGTGGTCGTGCTGGGACAGGGCTGCGACTGGTACAGCGGGCAGTTCTGGGCGCTCTACTTCTTGCAGACGGTCAAGAAGCTCGACGTGCTGACCTCCAGCTACATCGTCGGCATCGCGCTGCTGATCGCCACGCCCACGCTGATCTTCTGGGGCTGGCTCTCAGATAAGGTCGGCCGCAAGCCGATCATCCTGGGCGGCATGGCCCTGGCGTCCCTCACGTACTATCCGCTCTACTCCGCCCTGGGCAACTACGCCGATCCCACGAACGTCAACTACACGATGTCGATTCTCATCGTCGTGATCCTGGTCAACTACGTGGGCATGACCTACGGGCCGATCGGGGCGTTCCTGGCAGAGTTCTTCCCCAGCCGCATCCGCTACACCTCGGTGTCGGTGCCCTATCACATCGGCAACGGCTGGGGTGGCGGTCTGGTCCCGATCGTGACGACCTCGATGTACCTCTCGACCGGCAGCGTGGGGTATGCCCTGATCTATCCCATCGTGGTGCCGGCCGTCATGTTCCTCATCGCCATCTTCGTGATGCCAGAGACGCGCAAGCACAGCATCTGGGAGGAAGGCGCCATCGAGGCGTCGCGTAGTCGTGCCTGAGTAGCCGCCCGAGTCTCGATCGGGTCCCGTCGGAGGGACGAGGGTTCCCCGCGCGGGGCCCGGTCGGACAGATTTCCGGAATCCAGGCAGTGTTCCTGGTGTCTCGGACCATGCTGCCCCCGCCGCTGGGCAAAATGTTCCCAGGATGCCGCCAAAATTGTCAGGCCAAAAGGGCAGTCCGCCCGAAGAGAGACTCCCTGGTACCTCCGAAGTCGGTATGATTCCTGGTGAATTGTTCCCTGGGGTCCGACGTCTCATGGCAGGCACAGCAGTTGCACCCAGGACGTGCCCAGTACGAAGGGCAGGAGTACTAGGGAGGCCTAAGCCATGGAGAGTATTCGAGAGCGACTGGAAGAGGATCTGAGAACGGCGGTCGGCCGGCTCCGTCAGATGGGCGGGGCGGTTGCCGTCGAGGAGCTACCCGGAGCGATCGGCGACAACTCGCCGTTTGCCGACGAGGTCGACGAGATCCAGGCCAACGAGCGGCGCGAAATCGGCTTCGCGACCCGCGAGCTGCTGGTAGACCGGGTCAACCGGCTCTCGGCGGCCCTCGAACGGCTGAACAACGGGGCCTATGGTGTGTGCACAGAATGTGAGGAGCCGATTTCTCCCGCGCGGCTCCAGGCGCTGCCCGAAGTCACGACCTGCGTGCGATGCCAGGACCGCATCGAGCGTCTGGGACGCCAGTTCGAGCCGAGCGAGGACGAGCTCGAAACGGTCAGCGAAGACGACTAACTGAGATCGAGGTCGGACGTTCCTGCGGGGCCGGAAGAGGATTCCGGCCCCGCTTTTTGTGTAGGCTAGGGTCGTGCGAACCCCCGTCCTCGATCTCGCTCGGCCCGGATTTCGCCGCCTCTGCCGTGCCTACTTCGGTCTCGAGCTGGCGGGCACCGACAACATTCCCGCCGACGGGCCCCTCATCATCACGCCGAACCACCAGACTTATGCCGACCCGGCGCTCGTGACGATCCCGGTCCGCCGACGCGTCTACTACATGGCCTGGAGCCGGCTCTTCGAGATCCCGATGTTCAGCTGGATGATCCGGCGGCTCCGGGCCTTTCCGGTCCGGGTGGAGTCGACCGATCCGTCGTCGATGCGCGAGGCGGTCCGTCTGCTCCAGGCGGGCCACGTCGTCATGATCTTCCCCGAGGGGGAACGAACGCTCACCGGGAGCGTGGAGCGATTCAAGCTCGGCGCCTTCCGTCTCGCGGCGTCGCTGCGAGTCCCGGTGCTGCCGGTCACGATCGCCGGCGGCCACGAGTCGTGGCCACCCGGACGGATGCTTCCACGCCCGGGACGGATCACGATCACCTATCACCCGCCGCTCGAACCCGATCCTACACTGGAGTCGCGCACGGCCGCCAGCGCGCTCGCCGAACGGGCCCGCGCCGTCATCACCGGTGCCCTGGGCACTGTCCCGGCGGCGCCGGGCGCACAGCGTCAGACCCGCCGCTCCTCGACCCGGTAGCCGAGCTCGACGAGACGCTGCTTCACCACGTCGATCTGCTCGCGGCCCGCGGTCTCGAGGGTCAGCTCGACCTGGCTCTCTCCGATGGCGGCGGAGGAGAACGCGCGGTCGTGCTCGATGTGGAGGATGTTCGCGCGCGCCTCGGCGATCAGCGCCGTGAGCCGCGCGAGCGCGCCCGGCTGGTCGCGCAGGATCACGCCGAGGCGCACGAGGCGTCCGTCTTTGACGAGGCCGTGCTCGATGATGCGCGAGATCATCGTGACGTCGATGTTCCCGCCGGAGAGCACGAGCACGACGTTGCGGCCGTCGAGCCCCAGCGTGCGGTTCAGGAGCGCGGCGAGGGGAGCCGCCCCGGCGCCTTCGACGACGGTCTTCTCGATCTCGAGCAGGAGCAGGATCGCGTGGGCCAGCTCCTCCTCCGTCACCGTGACCACCTCGTCGACCCATCGCGCGGCCAGCGCGAGCGTGAGCTCGCCGACCTGACGAACCGCGATGCCATCGGCGATCGACGACGCCGGCGGCAGGGTGACGCGCATCCTCGTCTCGAGCGCTCGCCTCATCGCCGGCAGCGTCTCGGCCTGGACGCCGATCAGGCGCACTCCCGGGCGCTCCGCCTTGATCGCGAGCGCCACGCCCCCGATGAGCCCGCCGCCGCCGATCGGCACCAGGACCGCGTCCATGTCCGGGCGCTGCTCGAGCAGCTCGAGGCCGAGCGTGCCCTGGCCGGCGATGACCCGCGCGTCGTCGAAGGGGTGCACGAAGATGAGGCCGCGCTCGGTCGCGATCTCCCGGGCCCGGCCGTACGCCTCGTCGTAGTTGGCGCCCGAGAGGATCACCTCGGCGCCGTAGCGCCGAGCGGACGTCACTTTGATCAGTGGCGCCCACTCCGGCATCACGATCACCGCGCCGAGCCCGAGTCGCGCCGCGTGGAACGCGACCGCCAGGCCGTGGTTGCCGGCGCTGGCCGCGGCGACGCCCCGCGCCCGCTCGGCAGGGCCGAGCTGCAGGAGGAGATTGGCCGCGCCCCGCTCCTTGAACGATCCGGTCATCTGGAGATTTTCGAGCTTGACGAAGCAGCGCGCGCCGCTCAGCTCGGAGAGCGTCTGGGAGTACGGGCAGGGTGTCTCGTAGATCGCCCCCTTGAGCCGCCGGCGCGCGGCCTCGATCTCGGCGGTCTCGAGCATTCCGCTCAGAACAGTGTCCGCGGCTCGGCGAGGGTGGGGGACATGATGGCCACGGGCATCAGTGGCGTCGAGGTCGCGTACCCGGCACGGCCGCGCCAATCGATCACGATGAGCCCGCCGTGGCCGCGGCCCTCCTCGACCAGAAGATCGACGGCGACCTTCGCCGCGTAGTCCGGGTCGTCGGCGTCCTTGAGGTAGTGGAGCGCCCGGCACCCGAACACGACCCGGATGATGGCCTCACCGTCGCCGGTGCACGACACGCCGCCGATCGAGCTGTCGGCGTAGGTGCCGCAACCGATCAGAGCGCTGTCGCCGACGCGTCCTGGAAGCTGGCCGGCGGTGCCGCCGGTGGACGTCGCGGCCGCAACGGTGCCGTTCCGGTCGAGCGCGACGGCGCCGACCGTGCCGCCGAGCGCGGCGGATCTCGCCGCACGCTCGGCGTGGCGTTGTCGCTGGCGATCCGTGACGAGCGACGCGGGGTCGCACTCCGGGATTCCCACGGACCGGGCGAACGCGACGGCGCCGTCGCCGACGAGCAGGACGTGACGGCGCGTCTCGAGGACGCGCCGGGCGAGGGTGACCGGGTTCGCGACGCGGGTGACGGCCGCAACGGCGCCGCACTGGAGGCGGTCACCTTCCATGATCGACGCGTCCAGCTCGACCGTGCCGTCTCGGGTGAGGACCGAGCCGCGGCCCGCGTTGAAACGCGGATCGTCCTCGAGCACGCGCACCGCGCTCTCGACCGCGTCGAGCGCGGCACCGCCGGCCGAGAGCACCCGCCATCCGGCCAGCGCGGCGGCGCGCATGCCCGGACGGAACTCGTGGCTCTCGGACGGATCCGCGCCGGCGCCGCCGTGGACGATGATGGTCGGTACGCGAGTCGCCGGGGCGCGCTCGGCGGGTGACGGCATGGCCCCCACCGTGGCACAATCGCGGCGGATTGCAAGACCCTCGCGAGCTCTCGCACCTCGCCGCGCGCATCATCCGCTGCCGCCGATGTCCCCGCCTGGTGGCCCATCGCGAAGCGGTGGCGGCGGCTCCGCCACGACGCTATCTCGGCCAGCGCTATTGGGCGCGGCCGCTGCCCGGCTTCGGCGATCCGCGCTCGCGCCTTCTGCTGGTCGGCCTGGCGCCGGCGGCCCACGGCGGCAACCGGTCGGGGCGAATGTTCACGGGAGACCGCAGCGGCGATTGGCTCTTCGATGCGCTCCACCACGCAGGGTTCGCCAACCAGCCGACGTCGGAGCGCCGCGGCGACGGTCTCGAACTGCGGGATGCGTACATCACCGCGGCGGTCCGGTGCGCGCCGCCCGCCAACAAGCCGACGGTCGCGGAGATCGCCTGTTGCGAGCCCTACCTGCTCGCCGAGCTCCGGCTCCTCACGCGCGTGCGCGTGGTCGTCGGGCTCGGGCGGATCGGATGGCAGGCGTACCTGAGGGCGCGGCGCGCGCTCGGGGCGCCGGCAATGCGGCCGGCCCCGCAGTTCGGGCACGGTGCGCTGGCGAGATTCGACGACGGGGTGACACTCATCGCTTCGTATCATCCGAGTCAGCAGAACACCTTCACCGGCAAGCTGACCCGGCCGATGTTGCGAGGGGTCTTCACGACCGCCCGCCGTCTCCTGGACCGCCCGTGAGCAACGGGAAAATCGAGGAGCTCACGCACCCGCGGTGGGGGTATGGGGGGCCATTTCGTGGCCCCCGATCTCAATCCACCAGGTCAGCCGGAAGGCGCGGCCGCTCGGCGACGGTGAGCGAGAGCTCGTGGCGCTGGCCGTCGCGAAGGATCGTGATGCGCACGCGCTGCCCGGGTCGCAGGGTCTTGACCTTCGCGAGATAGTCCTGGTGACTCCGAACCGACGTGCCATCGATGGCGGTCAGAATGTCGCCGCCGACGAGATACTCCTCGCCCTGGACGACCACCGACAGGTTGCCGCCGCGCACGCCGGCGCGCTCGGCGGGACTGCCGTCGTACACGATCTCGACGAGGTAGCCGGGCGCGAGCGGCATCCGGAGGAGCGACGTGACCTGGGAGTCGACCTCACGCCCCTGAAGCCCGAGCCACGGACGCACGACGCGGCCGGCTTCCCGCAGGTCACGGAGCACGCCCTTGGCCGCGTTGATCGGCAGCGCAAAGCCGATCGAGTTCGCCTCCTCCGAGATGAACGTGTTGATCCCGACGACGGCGCCGCACCGATCGACCAGGGGGCCGCCGGAGTTCCCCGGGTTGATCGGGGCATCGGTCTGGATCATGGGCTGCTCGGCGAGGCCCGGCAGGATGCGGTTGAGCCCGCTCACGATCCCCCGGGTCATCGTCTGCTCGAGGCCCATCGGGTTGCCGATCGCGACCACCTCGTCGCCGACGTGCAGCGCCGACGAGTCGCCCAGGCGCGCGACGGGCACCGGCGACGGCGTCTCGATGCGCAAGAGCGCGAGATCGGTCACCGTGTCCATTCCGAGCACGCGGGCCGGCGTCCGCGCGCCCGAGTCGAGCGTGACCGACAGGGATGCGGCCCCGTCGACGACGTGGGCGTTGGTCAACACCTGCCCCTCGCGCTCGATGACGACCCCGGATCCGACCACGGTCTCGAACCGACGCTGAGGCTTCGCCTTGTTGATCTTGGTCGCCTGGATCGACACGACAGTCGGCGACACGCGCTCGAAGAGCGCCGCGAGCGACTCGGTGCAGGGCGACTGGGCGACGGCGGACGCTGGAAGAGCGACCAGAAGCAGAACCGCGAGCACGCGCATCACGGTGGATGATACACCGGTCGGGTTTCCGCGGGCGGTATAATCGGCCGGTGCGCATCGTCTTCCCGTTCCTGTTGATCCTCTCGCTCGTCGTGCCGTCGGGGGCGCGCGCCGCCGACCGCGTCGTCGCCACCACGCTCGACAACGGGCTGCGCGTGCTCCTGCTCGAAGATCCGCGCAGCCCCATCGTGTCCTTCCAGGTATGGTATCGGGTCGGCTCGCGCGACGAGCAGCGGGGCGCGACCGGCATCGCCCACTTCCTCGAGCACCTGATGTTCAAGGGCACGCCGACCCACGGGCCCAAGCAGTTCGCGCGGCTCGTCGAGGAAAACGGCGGCCAGGACAACGCGTTCACCTCGCAGGACGTCACCTCGTACTTCGTCGACATCGCGGCCGACAAGCTGGACCTCGTGATCGACCTCGAAGCGGACCGGATGCAGAACCTGCTCCTCGATCCCAAGGAGATCGCCTCGGAGCGCGAGGTGGTCATCGAGGAGCGGCGGACCCGTACCGAGGACGACCCGGGCGGGTACCTCGGCGAGGAAGTTAGCTCCATCGCGTTCAAGGCGCACCCCTACGGCGTTCCGATCATCGGCTGGATGGAGGACATCAAACGGATCACGCCGGCGGAGATCCGCGCCTTTTACAAGACGTACTACGTCCCGAACAACGCGATCGTCGTGGCGGTGGGGGCGTTCAAGGCCGCCGACGCGCTCGAGAAGATCCGGCGGCGCTTCGGGCGGATTCCGCGCGGCAAGGTTCCGCCGCCGGTGCTCACCGTCGAGCCGCCGCAGAACGGTGAGCGGCGGGTGACGGTCAAGAAGCAGGCCGAGCTCCCGATCGTCTATCTCGCATGGCACGTGCCGAACCAGCGCTCGGACGACGCCCCGGCCCTCGAGGTTCTGTCGACGATCCTCGCGGGCGGCCGGGCCTCGCGGCTCTACCGCGACCTCGTCTATCAGCGCCAGTTGGCGCTCGAGGCCGGCGGCGAGTACTCGTACTTCTCGATCGATCCGAACCTCTTCTGGTTCTGGGCGACGCCGATGCCGGGGCAGAAGGCGGAGACGCTCGAGACGGAGCTCGCCACTCACATGGAGCGGCTCAAGACGGAGCCCGTCACCGACGAGGAGCTGGCGCGCGCGCGGAATCAGATCGAAGCCTCGTTCGTCTTCCAGGAGGATTCGATCCACCGGCGCGCCGCCCTCCTCGCACGCTTCGAGCTGATCGGCGGCTGGGCCCTCAAGGAGTCCTTCATCGCGAAGATCCGCGCGGTCACGGCCGCCGACCTCACGCGGGTGGCCCGCGCCTGGTTCGCGCCGGACAAAAAGAGCGTCGGCGTCCTGTTGCCGAAGTCCTGATGACGACTGGCGGTCTCATGCGGCCACGTCTTCCCGGACCGGTGACCGTGCGCGTCGTGCTCGTCCTGATGGCGTTGCTCGTGTTCGGGCCCGCCGCGGCGGCGCCGCTCGCCCACCGTGAGGTGCTGCCGAACGGCATCGTCCTGCTGGTGGCCGAGCGGCCGGCGGTGCCGATCGTCGCGGTGCGCGTCCTCACCCGAGCCGGCGCCGTCTTCGATCCCGACGATCGCGGCGGGCTCGCCAATCTGACGGGCGCGGTGCTCACGCGCGGGACCGCCAAGCACACGGGACCGCAGATCGATTCGGCCATCGAGTTCGTCGGCGGCAGCCTCGAGGCCGGCGCCGGCCGCGACAGCCTCACGGTGTCGCTGACCGCGCAGAAGAAGGACCTGGCGCTGGGGCTGGACCTCCTGGGGGAGGTCGTCCTGTCGCCGGCCTTCCCCCAGGCCGAGATCACCCGGAAGGTCTCCGAGATCCAGGCGGCCATCAAGCGGTCCGAGGAAGACCCGAACATCGTGGCCTCTCGCGTTCTCGCTCGGCTGGTCTTTCTGGGCCATCCCTACGGGGTGCCCGTCGAGGGAACCCACGAGTCCGTGGCTCGCCTCACGCGCGACGACGTCGTGAAGTTCTACCGGGAGCACGCTCGCCCCGACACGACGATCGTCGCGGTGGTCGGCGCCGTCACGGTGGACGAGGCGCGTCGTGAGGTGATGGCCCGGTTCGGCTCATGGAGCCGCCCCGACGGCCCACCCTCGTCGGTGGCGTCGGCGACGCCCCCAGCAGCGCCTCGCGAGGAGACCGTCAAGCGCGAGCTGACGCAGTCCACGATCATGTTCGGTCGCCAGGCCATCTCACAGACAGACCCTGACTACTTTCCCCTGTCCGTCGCGTCCTATGTGCTCGGCGGCGGCTCAGCGTCCCGCCTCTACGCGCGGGTCCGGGACGAGGCGGGGCTCGCGTACTCCGTGTACAGCTGGGTCTCGCCCGCGCGCTACGGCTCGTCGTTCGTCGTATCCGCCCAGACCCGGACGGTCGAGGCGCCGAAGGTGGTGGGCATGATTCGCGAGGAGCTCGCCCGCATGGCCCGCGAGCCCGTCGCCCAGCGTGAGCTCGCGCTCGCCAAGCAGTACCTGATCGGGAGCTTCCCGCTCCGCCTCGACACGTCCGGCAAGGTCGCCGACTTCCTCGTCGCGGTCGAAGACCGGGGACTGGGCCTCGACTATGCCGATCGTTACCGGGAGCGGATCGCGCGCGTCACCGCTCAAGACGTCCAGCGTGTCGCGGCCAAGTACTTCCCGCCGGCGGCCTTCAGCCTTGTCATCGTCGGCGAGGTCAAGTGAGCGTCTTCGCGGTCACGGCGCTCCTCGTCCTGAGCCTAGCCGGGCCGCCGGTGGTCACGGCCGCCTCGTTCACGCTGGAGCCCCAGCAGAAGAGCGACGCGCTCCGGGCGGGAGCCCGCTCGATCACGCTCGAGTCGTTCGATGCCGAGTGGCGCGTGGCGAACCCGGCGGGCGCCAGCGTCGTCGTGATCACCCCCTTCCATCGGCTTGTCATGGCCGCCCGGCACGCCGCGTTCAAGAACGAGCGGCTGAAGGAGAGCCCGGAGAAGCTCCTGCGTGAGCAGCAGGACCGGCTGGTGATCTGGGCGCACCTCCGCGGCCCGCGGGAAGATTTCGCGCGCTTCTACGCCCCGCGGATCCTTTTCGGCGATCGCGAGATCGAGCCGTCCTTCGTGCAGAACGAGCGCACCGCGGTGCGCACGGACGTCGGTGCCTACCTCGCGCGCTGCGTGTACGGGTTCCCCACCAAGGAGCTGACGCCGAAGGCCCGCCTGCTTCTGGTCGTTCGCGACGCGGATGGCCGCGAGGTCGACCGTTTCACGATCGACCTCGCGGCGATGCGGTGACCGCATCGCCGATGCACTGACGAAGCCACGCCGCCGGCATGCGAGCACACGGCTGGGTCGGGCTCGGCATCGTCGGCGCTGCCGAGCTGCTCCTCGTCTGGGGGGAGTCGACGGTGGCCGGCTGGTTCACGCCGATCGTGTGGACCGGGTACGTCCTGTTCGTGGACGCCCTGGTCGCGCGTCTCACCCTCCGCTCGTACCTGACGACCGACCGGGTCGAAGGCGTGCTCGTCGCGCTTGCGTCGGTCGGGTGCTGGTGGCTCTTCGAGCTCTACAACGCCCCGCGTTTCTGGCGCGGTGGCGTCGACGCGGTGGGGCTCTGGTGGCAATACCACGACCTCGAGCCGAACCTCTTCCTGCGGCGCGTCGGCTACGACTGGTCCTTCGCGACGATCCTTCCCGCGCTGTTTCTTACCGCGGCCGCCCTGCGGGCGACGCTCTTCGCCGGTGCCCGCGTGACGCCGTGGCGCCCGTCGCCGCGAACGCTCGGGCTCGCCACCGCCACCGGGGTAGTGAGCGTCGTCCTGCCGCTCGCCTTCGTGTCCGTGTGGCTGGTGCCGCTCGTTTGGGTCGGCTGGGCGCTTCTCCTCGAGCCCCTGAACTACCGTCGCGGCTGGCCGTCGTGGCTCGCTGACATCGGCCGGGGAGACGCCTCTCGCCTGCTGGCGCTCCTGGCCAGCGGTGCGGTCTGCGGCGCGCTCTGGGAGTTCTGGAACTACTGGGCGGCGGCGCGCTGGACCTATACGGTTCCATATCTCGGCGGCATCAGGATTTTCGAAATGCCGATGCTTGGTTACCTCGGGTTCCTTCCGTTCGCGCTCGAGGTGTACGCTATGTACCACTGGCTCCGCGGGCGGCTCGGCCAGCACGCAGCGGAGCCGGTGCTATAATCCGCCCGCATCGAGCCGAAACCCACGGAGGGTACCCTCATGAAAGCGATCCGCGTCAACATGCCCGGCGGCCCGGAAGTTCTGCGCTACGAGGACCTGCCCGAGCCCACACCCAAGGCCGGCGAGGCTACGGTGAAGGTCGACGCCGCCGGGATCAACTACGTCGACGTGTATCAGCGGTCGGGCCAGTACAAGCTCGCGTTGCCCATGACGCTGGGCCTGGAGGCCGGCGGTACCGTGACCGCGATCGGCGCCAACGTGACCGAGGTGAAGGCCGGCGACAAGGTCGCCTACACGGGCGTGCCGGGCGCGTACGCGCAGTATGCCGTCGTCCCGGCCGCGCGCCTCGTGGTACTACCGACCGGGCTCAGCACCCGCCAAGGCGCGGCGGCGATGCTGCAGGGCTTGACGGCGCACTATCTCGCCTGCTCGACCTATCCGCTGAAGAGTGGGGACACCTGCCTGGTACACGCGGCTGCCGGCGGCGTCGGGCTGCTGCTCTGCCAAATTGCGAAGATGCGCGGTGCCCGCGTCATCGGCACGGTCTCCACCGAGGACAAGGCCAAGCTCGCGCGCGAGGCGGGCGCCTCGGACGTCATTCTCTATACCAGGCAGGACTTCGAGGCCGAAGTGAAGCGGATCACCGACGGCAAGGGGCTCCAGGTCGTCTACGATTCGGTCGGCCAGACGACGTTCGACAAGGGGTTCAACTGCCTGGCGCCCCTCGGCATGATGGCGCTCTACGGCCAGTCGAGCGGCCCCATCGGGCCCTTCGACCCGCAGACGCTCAACGCCAAGGGCTCGCTCTTCCTGACGCGGCCGAGCCTCAACCACCACATCATCACGCGTGCTGAGCTCCTGCAGCGGTCGGGCGAGCTTCTGGGCTGGATCCGCGACGGCAAGGTCAAGCTCCGCACGGAGTTCGAGTTCCCACTGAAGGACGCGTCGGAAGCGCACCGGGCGCTCGAGGGGCGGAAGACGACGGGGAAGGTGCTCCTCATTCCGTGAACCGGCGCTTGCGTAGCGTAGAATGAGCCCGGAGGTGCACTGTATGAAACCTCGAGCCCTTCTGATCCTGATCGGAGTGGCGCTCGTTTCCTTACTTCTGACCGACACGGCCAGCGTGTGGGCGCGCGCCGGGAGCGGCGGCAGCCGCGGCTCCCGCTCGTACTCGTCACCGGCCACGCCGTCCTCTCCGTCCAGTCCTTCGCGAGTGACGACCCCGACCACGACTTCCACGCCGCAGCAGCGGCCGGGCATGTTCGGCGGTCTCATGGGAGGCCTCGCCGGCTTCGCCCTGGGTGGGCTTCTGGGCTCCATGCTATTCGGTGGTCTCGGAGGGGGCTTCGGCGGCGGCGTCGGCCTCCTCGAGCTTTTGCTGATCGGCGGCGCGATCTTCTTCCTGTTCCGCATGCTCCGCGGGCGCCAGGCGACCACGCCCGAGCCTGCGTACGCCGGCGCCGGGAGCAGCAGCGCGTACGGCGCTGGGGGCCAGGATTGGTCGACCGGCGGCGGTGGCGCGACCCTCGAGGCGTCGCCGAGCGTCTCCGACCTCGAGCGCGGTCTCGGGCACATCCGTGGAATGGACTCGAGCTTCGATCCCGACGGCTTCGCCGAGTGGGCGAAGGTCGCGTTCACCGATATCCAGGGCGGTGTCGCCAAGCGGGATCTGAGCGCAGTGCAGGACCGACTCACACCGCAGGAGTACGCGCGTCTGCAGGCCCAGTGTGACCAGCTCCGAGGCGCACGGCGAACGAACCGAATCGAGCGCGTCCGGGTCGGGCGGGCGCAGCCGACCGAGGCTTGGCAGGAGAGCGGGCAGGACTGGGTGACGGTGTACTTCGCCGTCTCGCTCGTGGACTACACGGTCGACGACACGACCGGCGCGGTGGTGGAGGGGACGACCACGCCGGTGGACATCGAGGAGTACTGGACCTTCACGCGACCGGTCGGCCCGAAGCCCTGGCGGCTGTCGGCGATCCAGACCGCGTAGTCGCTCCGGAGGTGCGCGGTTGAAGCGCGCCTTGAAATGGCTCGTCGGGATCGGCGCGGTCGCCGTGCTCCTGCTGGTCGGGGCGGCGATCGCGCTCCCCCGTCTCGTCGACACGCCGCGCGTCCAGGCGATGATCGCCTCGAGCGCGGCGCAGGCGATCGGGCGTCCGGTGAGGTTCGAGTCGCTGTCGGTCGGCCTGTTCCCACTGCCGTCCATCGAGCTGCACAAGCTCGAGGTCGCCGAGGACCCGCAGTTCGGCACTGCGCCCTTCCTCATGCTCGAGACCGGTCGGGTCTATCTCAAGCTCCGTCCGCTGCTCGGCGGCCGGGTGGAGTTCGGCGACATCACGCTCGAACGGCCCCGCATCGCGCTCATCCAGAGCGCCGACGGCCGCCTGAACGTGGCGACCCTCGCGCCTCCGTCCGAGTCCAAGACCGCTTCGAGGCCCGGACGGACGAGCGGCGGCGGGACCGGCGGCGCGGCCGCCGCGATCGTCTCGCAGGTGAAGATCGACAAAGGCGTCATCACGTACGTCGCGCGCGGCAAAGGGGAGGCGCCGACGCCGTACCGCATCGAGGACCTCGACCTCACGCTGGTCGGTCAGGGAACGCAGCTCGGCTTCAAGGGCGCGCTCCGCGTCAAGCCCGGCGATCTGGCGCTCAAGCTCGCCGATGGGGTGGTCGCGCTCAACGGCGCCAAGACGCTGCTCGAGGCGCCGGTCCGCGGCCGCGTCAGCATCGAGGCCAAGGACGTCGAGCCGCTCGTCGCCGCCGCCGCCGGCCCGACACCGGCCATCGCCGGGCCGATCAAGGGGGATCTCGCCCTCGGCGGTACGCTCGGGGTGCCCCGCGTCTCGGGCAACGTCGAGCTGACGAGCGTGAAGGTGACGCAGGCGAACCAGGCCTGTCCGGAGCCGAAGCGACGCACCCTCGCGCTCGGGGCCCTGAAGCTGACGGGTGCCTCGTGGGACGGCGGTCGGTTCCAGAGCCGTCCCGTCACGACCTCCGTCGCCAACGGCACGATCACGACCAACCTCACGGCGACGCTCGACCATGGCGTGCACGTGCAGCTCGGCGACCTGGCCATCAAGGGGCTGCCGGTCGAGAAGGTCCTGGTGGATTTCCTCTGCCAGGGCTACGCGGTCGCCGGGCCGCTGGATCTCACCGGCGCCCTGTCGACGAGCCCGGCTGACCTCTGGAACACGCTCGGGGGCTCGGGCCAGCTCAGGATCGGCCCGGGCAAGGTGGTCGGCCCTCAGGCGCTCGCTCTCATCGGCGTCGTGACGCGCGTGGGCGGCGCCGTATCGTCGGTGCTGGCCGCCGACATCCCGAGCGCGCTCACCTCGTCGCCGGTCGACTTCGACTCGATCACCGGGACCTACCAGATCACGAACGGCGTCCTGACGACGAAGGATCTCCTGTACTCGAGCCGGACCCTGAAGGTCGCGATCGCGGGAGAATACGGCCTGGCGACCGGACGTATGAACGTCGACCTGCGCGCGAGCCATGGGCGCGGCGAGGTCCGCGCGAAGCTCACCGGGAACGCCGCCTCGCCGTCGATCAGGATCGATCCGTCCTCGCTCACGGGTGAGGTCGACCGGGAAAAGGTCGAGAGCGGGATCCAGGATCTCCTCAAGCGCTTTCGCCGCTAACGAGTCGCGGTGAAGCGCCCGCCGCCGAGCTTGCCGTCCTCCACCAGCCCGACGAAGAACTCGTGGAGCTGGTCGTATTCCAGATATTGCGCGTCGCCGAAGCGCGCCACCCCTCGCTCGCGGAGAGCCCGGTGGAGCGCCAACCGCGTTCGCACGATCGGTCGCCACTCCGACGACAGGTCCTGGGCCTCGACCGACGTGAACCCGGCGCGACCGAGCAGCCCGCAATAGCTGTCGAGCGTCTGAAGGGTCGTGGCCGCCATCCACTCCCAGAGTCGTCGGCGCTCGCGGTCGCCGAGGCTCGGGTAGGCGATCCAGTCGGTGAAGGCGAGGCGCCCGCCCCGGCGCAGCACGCGATGACACTCTGCGAGGACCGCCGGCTTGTCGGCCACGTGCATCAGGGCCTCCTGGCTCAGGCATGCGTCGAAGGCGCCGGGCCTGAAGGGGAGCGCGGTCGCGTCCGCGCGGACAACCGTCACTCGCGTCTGTCTCACCAGGCGGTTGAGCCGGGCGGCCCCGGCCGCGCGGCCCGCGTGGAGCTCGAGCGCGACGACAGTCGAGCCCCGGCGGCTCGCCACGAAGCGGGCGGGCCCGCCGAGTCCGGCGCAGACGTCCAGCACCCGGCTCGCGGCCCCGACGCCGGCGCGGCGCGCCAGGGTGTCCACGGCGGCAAGCCCCCCGTAGTGGTCCTGGTCGAACTCGAAGAGGTCGTCGGCGGTCAGGGGACCGGGGCGGCCGAGCCCTTGCCGGGCGAGGGCCGCGAGCACCCGTGCTTCACTGATGGGATGGCGATCGTAGAACTCGTTCACCCGCCCGGGGGTGCCTTGAAGCATGACCTGACGTATGGTAAAAGCAAACCCGGTTTCACCACACCTTCGACGAGGGAAGCTTTTATGGGCAGCGGGAGCCGAGGCGGTCTCGAGGACATCGTCGTATCGACGTCGGATATCTGTTTCATCGACGGGCGTGAAGGCCGACTCGTCTATCGCGGATACGACGTCAACGATCTCGTCGAGCATTCCTCCTTCGAGGAGGTGATCTTTCTCCTCTGGCACGGCGGCCTCCCGAGCAAGAAGGAGCTCGTCGAGATCATGAAGGCCTTGAGTGCCACCGCGAACCGGCGCTTGCCGCCGGGGCTCGTCTCGCTGTTGAAGGCGCTGCCGAAGAAGACGACCCCGATGGAGGTGCTCCGCACGGGGATCTCGGCGCTCTCGGCGTTCGATCCGGACGCTGCCGACAACTCCAAGGACGCCACGGCCCGCAAGGCCCTGCGGCTGACGGCCCAGATGCCGACCCTCGTGGCGGCGTGGGAGCGGATCCGGCGCGGCAAGACGCCGGTGGCGCCGAACCCGAAGCTCAGCCTCGCCGCGAACTTCCTCTACATGATGAGCGGGACCAAGCCGACGCCCCTCGCGGTGAAGACGTTCGACGTGGCGCTGATCCTCCACGCCGACCACGAGTTCAACGCTTCGACCTTCGCCGCCCGCGTGACCGCCGCGACCATGTCCGACCTGCACTCGTCGATCGTCTCGGCGATCGGCGCGCTCAAGGGCCCGCTCCACGGCGGCGCCAACGAGCAGGTCATGCTGATGGTCCAGAAGATCAAGTCGCCGGCGAACGCCGACGCCTGGATCCGCAAGGCGCTCGCCGATCACGGGCGCGTGATGGGCTTCGGCCATCGGGTGTACCGCGTGGAGGATCCGCGCGCGAAGCATCTGAAGCGGCTCGCCACGGAGCTCGGTCGCCAGGCGGGGGACACGAGCGCCGTCCAGATCCTGGACACGGTCGTCCGGGTCGTCGGCGAGCAGAAGAAGATCTTCCCGAACGTCGACCTCTATTCCGGCGCCGCGTACGCGTCCATGGGAATCCCGACCGACCAGTTCACGCCGATCTTCGCGATGAGCCGGGTCGTCGGCTGGGCGGCGCACGTGATGGAGCAGCACGCGAACAACCGACTGATCCGGCCTCGCGCGGAGTACACCGGCCCCACGCACGCGACGTACGTCCCCATCGACCGGCGCTAGGGAGGCTGTGCGCGCCGCGCCGCGCGTGAGCCTCGTGATGTGCGTCTTCAACGGGCTCGAGGACACCCGAGTCTGCCTCGAGAGCCTCGGGGTCACGACGGAGCCGTTCCGGCTCGTCGTCATGGACAACGGCTCGACCGACGGCACCCCGGAGTTCTTCGAGCGCTTTCCGTACGAGTACCCGTTGATCTTCGCCCGGAGCCCGGCCAACGACGGCGTGATCGCCGCGCTCAATCGTGCCTGGCGGCTCGCCGACACCGAGTTCGTGTGCTTCCTCCACAACGACACGGAGATGCTCGAACCCGCGTGGCTCGCGCGGCTCCTCGGGGCGCTGGCGGAGCCCGACGCCGGGCTCGCCGGGCTCTACGGCGCCAAGCGTCTGCGCGCCGACGGCCGGGCAGTCGGCCGGACCATCGTCCACAGCCTCTCCCCGCGGCCGACCGTCAGGGCGCCGTGGGAGGACGTGGCCTTCGTCGACTCGGTCTGCATGTGCCTCTCGCGCCGCCTCCTCGACTCGGTCGGGGGCTTCGACGAGGGCTACGGCTTCTATCACGGTCACGACCGGGACCTGTCGCTCGCCGTCCTGGAGCGCGGCCGGCGATGCCTCGTCGTCGACGCGCCGTTCCGCCACCACGGGGGCCGCACGCGGACGCGCGACTTCGCGAGCGATCCGGCGCGCGAGCCGTCCGATCTGGCCCTTCGCGACTCGGCGCTGGTGCGCTTCGCCGACAAGTACCGCCACCGGCTCCCGTGCGACGTCCGCGGCCCGCGCGAGCGGCTGCGCGACTGGCTCAGGACGCGCCTGGCGTGAGTCCCCTTCGGATCGGCATCGTCGGGGCTCGGTTCGCCGCCGAGCTGCACGCGACGAACTATCGGCCGCTCCTGGGTCTGCGGGCGTCGCTGGCCGCGGTCTGCTCGCGCACGCGGGGAGAAGCCGAACGCTTCGCCGAGCGTCACGCCATCCCGCGCGTCTTCACCGACTATCAGGCGCTCGTCGCCTCGCCCGACGTCGATGTGGTCGACATCTGCGCGACGACCGATCGCCACCACGAGATCGCGATCGCGGCCGCGCGGGCCGGCAAGCACGTCATCGTCGAGAAGCCGTTGACGGGCGCCTTCTGCGAGGCGACGGAGCCGCGTGACGTCATGCTCGCGACCGCGCTGGCGAACGCCGACGCGGTGCTCGAGGCCGTCGCGAAGGCGGGGGTCACCCTCTGCTACGCGGAGGACTTCGTCTACGCTCCGCCGGTGGCGAAGCTGCGGCGCCTGCTCGACGCCAGCGGTGGGGCGATCCTCGAGCTGCGTGCCGAGGAGAGCCATTCGGGCTCTCACGCCGCGTACGCGCGTCGCTGGAAGAGCGCGGGCGGCGGCGCGCTCCTGAGAATGGGCTCGCATCCGGTCGGCGCCGTGCTCCACCTCAAGCACTGGGAGGGGGTGCGGCGCCGCGGTCGGCCCGTGCGGGTTCGCGCGGTCTTCGCCGAGGTCGCCACGCTGAGCCGGCTCCCGGCGGTCTCGGGGCTCACGCGGCATCTGTCGACCCGCGCCGAGGATGTCGAGGACTGGTCGGTCGCCGTCCTCACCTTCGAGGACGGCACGATGGCCACGATCCACTCGAACGACATCACCCTGGGCGGAGTCCGGAACGTCGTGACCGCGTACCTCACGAACGCGGTGATCCAGGCGAACATCAATCCGAACAACACGCTGACCGTGTACGCGCCGGACGCCGCCGTCTGGGGCGACGAATACATCACCGAGAAGGTCGAGACCAAGGCCGGTTGGCAGTTCCCGAGCCCCGATGAGGATTGGATGCGCGGTTATCCGCAGGAGCTGGAAGATTTCGTCGGGGCGATCCGCGACGGCCGCGAGCCGCTCTCGGGCGGGCTCCTGGCCCGTGAGGTGGTCGAGGTGATCTACGCGGGCTATGTGTCGGCGGCGACCGGGCGCCGCGTGGAGTTGCCGCGGCCATGATCCCCTTCACGAAGGGCCACGGGCTCGGTAACGACTACATCGTCATCGACGAGGCGAAACTGCCGCGCCCGCTCTCGACTGACGCGATCGTTCGCATTTGCGACCGGAACTGGGGCGTGGGCTCGGACGGCATCCTGCTCCTGGTGCCCAGCCGGAAGGCAGATTTCGGGTTGCGCATCTTCAACCCCGACGGCAGCGAGGCGGAGAAGTCCGGCAACGGGCTGCGCATCTTCGCGAAGTATCTCTGGGACCACGGCCGCACGAAGAAGACGACGTTCACGGTCGACACCAAGGGGGGCATCGTCGAATGCCAGTGCCGCGTGGAAGGTGGGCGGATGGGCTTCGTCACCGTCGAGATGGGGCGGGCGACGTTCCGAGCCCCCGACATCCCGATGAACGGACCGGACCGCGAGGTGGTCGGCGTGCCGCTCCAGCTCGGGGACGGCACCACGCTGGCCGTCACGGCGGTTTCGGTCGGCAATCCCCACTGCGTGACCTTCGTGGAGCGGCTCGACGACGGTGAGTGCCGGCGGCTCGGGCCGCTCATCGAGCGCCACGCGGCGTTCCCCAACCGGACGAACGTCCAGTTCGCGCGCGTCGCGGCGCGCGATACGCTCGATATCCTCATCTGGGAGCGCGGCGCCGGCTACACCCTTGCCTCCGGGTCCTCCTCGTGCGGTGCCGCGTCCGCCGCGGTGCGAAACGGGCTCTGCGACCACGGTCGCGTGAGAGTCCGCATGCCCGGCGGCGAGCTCACGATCGAGGTGCGCCCGGACTGGTCGCTTCGACTCGACGGCCCCGTCGAGGAGGTCTATCGGGGGACACTGTCCCCGGAGTTCGCCGCGTCGATATGAAACGGGTCTGTGTCTTCTGCGGCGCGTCCGAGGGGGTGCGCCCCGTCTATGCGGACGCCGCGCGGTGCCTCGGCGCCGAGCTGGTCGCGCGTGGGCTCGGCCTGGTCTACGGTGGCTGCGCCGTCGGGCTCATGGGCGTGCTCGCCGACGCCGTGCTCCGCCAGGGCGGCGAGGTGATCGGCGTCATCCCCGAGCCCCTCGTCACGCGCGAGCTCGCTCACACCGGCCTGACGGAGCTGCGCGTGGTCGGCTCCATGCACGAGCGCAAGGCCACGATGAGCGCGCTCGTCGACGGCTTCGTCGCGCTGCCCGGAGGCCTCGGGACGCTGGACGAGACGTTCGAGGTCCTGACGTGGGCGCAACTCGGTTTTCACGCCAAGCCCGTGGGGGTGCTGAACGTCGCGGGTTACTGGGACGGGCTCCGGCGGATGCTCGAGCACGCCGTCGCGGAGGGCTTCGTGCGCCCGGAGTACGCTGCGCTGCTCCTCTTCGCCGACACGGCGGGCGATCTGCTCGATCGCTTCGCCGCGTGGCGCGCGCCGGATTCTCTTGGATCGGCGGGCACTCCCACGGCGGCCCCCTCCGATACCTCCCGCTGAGTCAGGGCCTCGACGGCCCTCCGGTATTTCCCTGGGTTGCGGTGGCTTCCTTTCCTGCCTACTGTGCCTACTGGAGGGATATGGAGGGTAGTCCGCGTCCGGGTGGACTCTCCGGTTCTCTCCTCGCCGTCGTGGCACGCGAGGAGTTGCCGAAATACACGTCGCTCACCCGCAATTTCGTCAGTGAGACCATGGAAGTGGTCCTCGACCGGCGGAGCGGCGAGCGGCGTCGGGCTGATTCCCGGGTGACGATGGAGAGGCGGCTAACCGACCGACGCCACCGCGACATCACCACGGATCTGCAGACCTCGGGCTGGGCGCTGGTGCGGCGTGACGCCGAGGCCGCGTCCGATTCGACGCGATGGTCACTGGGTCCGGGGATGGAGCCCGCGCGGGTCCGGAGTGAGGCGTTGCTGCCGGTCGCCAACGAGACCGACGCCCTCTCCGCTCGCGATCGAGGGCGCGAGCTCGCGGTCAGCGTCGGCTTGTCACCCACCGACTCCGCGAGCGTCGCGGCGGCCGTGTCCGAGCTCGTGCGGAACCTCATCGCCTACGCGACGCGTGGGGAGGTCATTCTCCGGACGATCGAAAACAAGCGTGCGCGTGGGATCGAGGTGGTCGTGATCGACGAAGGCCCGGGCATCGCTGACATCGAGCAGGCGCTCCAGGAGCGGTTCTCGACGTCCGGGGGCCTCGGCCTCGGGCTGCCCGGCGTGCGGCGGCTCATGGACGAGCTCCAGATCGCGTCGCGGCTCGGCAGGGGCACGACGGTCGCGATCAGGAAGTGGCGGCGCGATCGCTAGGTCTTGAGCCGCGGCACGAGCCGCAGGGCGTTCTCGCGCTCGATCGCGCGCAGATCGCCGGCGCCGGCTCTCGAGAGAGTCAAGCGCGACTTCGCGACGACCGCTTGCGACTTCCCCGGAGCTTCGCGAGCGCGGGCATGGCGGCGAGCTGCTCCTCTGAAAGCTCGTTCCAGAAGATGCCGGCCGGCTTCGGCCGGTGGCGGGCACGGATCACGCGTTCCGGTGTCACGACCACGTCGAGCGGGACGTCGTGGGGCGTCATCGGAAGAGTGTCTGCGAGAACCTGAAGCTCGTGGACCGTGGTGACGACCGGCGTGTCGTCGTCGACGATGCGAAGCTCACGGGCCAGTGCCCACTCGAGGTCGCTGTAGCCCCCGCCCTTGCCGACACGCGCGCCGGTCAGATCCACGGCGACGCTGCCGGCCACGATGAGATCGATCCGACCGATCTTCTCGGGCGCGACCGGTACGCCGAGCGCGGTCGCGCCCTTGATGGTCGCCGCGTGCGCGAGCTTGCCCTGGAGCGTTCGCGGCTCCAGGCGGAGAAAGCAGCGCTCCGTGCGGAGCCGCGGGACTGCCATCACGACCGTCTTGCCCTGCTGTAGGGCCGTCAGCCGGACCGCGCGCTGGGGCGCGTCGGGATTGCACTTGATCCGCCGGGCCGCCTGCCACTCCGGCAGCTCGGCCAGCCGCCGCGCCGCGGCCTCGGCACCCGCGAAGTTCGGAACCCGGTCGTGCAGGGGCAGGGGAAAGCGGCCGACGCGGCGCGCCGTGAGGAGCGCCCAGACGTGCTCGCGGATCTCGGGCTTGTCGCTCAGGCTCCGCTCTTCGCCACGGCGGGCTCGACTTGCGCAGGGACGACGGACAGACGAGGCGCCCCACGCGCCAGGGCGTCGGCGAGCTTCACCGCGCACCATGCGCCGGCGACCGCGGCCGCTCCCGCGAGCGCCAGGGCGAACGCCGTGTCGGCGAACGACGGGAGCGCGTGGCTCATCGCCGGCAAACGCCCGAGCACGCCGCCCGAGACGGCGACGATGGTGAGGCCGAAGACGACCGCCGCGAGTTGCCAGCGCCTCAGCGGATTCACGATCGCCATGAGCGCCGCCGGAACGATAGGAATCAAGCGCAGCGTGACCGAGCGTCCGGGGATCGTGCCGTTCCGGCGTGCGATCTCGTGGGCCACCGCGATCGGCGACGTCGGATCGGCGGCGATGGCTTCCTCGATCGCCGGGGTCGGGTCGAGCAGCGCGAAGCCGATGTCGCCGACCAGGATGATCGAGAGCTGGACGACGAGCGAGCCCATCGCCAGCGTGAGCGGGACGCTCTGGCGTTCGGCGAGTCGGGTGACGAGGACCAGGGCGAACGTGAAGGCGATCGCGCCCAGCACCGCGAAGGTGAAGAAGAAGACGGAACCCCGACGAAACGCGGTCTGGGCCGACTGGTCGACGACGATATAGAAGGTCCCGAGCAACAGGATTCCTGTGGCGACGAGCGCCGCCCGGCGGGTCCAGCCCTCCTCGTACACCTCGAGCGCGATGAGCAGCCCGCCGAGGTTGGAGACCTGGGAGCCCGCGAGGCCGAGGAGGTGGGGCGGGCTCCAGAGCGTCACGTCGAGCCCGAACAGACGGTGCCACAGGTCGTCGACGGGCGCCGCGAGGATGACGATGGCCATGCCCCACCACGCCAGGTGAAATCCCCTGGTGCCGCTGAGCGCGGCGATCGCGACGACACCCGGCGGCGGCGTTCCGCGTCGCGCCTGCCACGTTTCCACGACGAGCACGCCGAGCGAGATCGCGGCGGCGACCACCACGGCCGCATAGGTCATGAGGTGAGGGGCGATCCAGAACGAGTCGCGGCCGATCACGAGATGCCAGCGGATGTCCCAGCCGACGCCAAAGCCGCCGACGAGCTTCGCGGCGAGCAACGCCCAGAACGCGCGGCGCCGGAGGGTCGTCCGCACGGCGTCATGATACACTGCGCGTCGCAGTGATTGCGCCGTGGTGCTGGGATCTCATCGAGCCGTATCTGAAGCGTAATCTGGTCAATCGAGGCGTCGCGCACCCCACGCGCCGGCAGATCCTCGAGGAGTTCGGGCGCGTGTGGCCCGAGTTCACCGCCACCATCGGCGTGCAGGAGCCGTGGGCCGGGACGATCCGCTTCAAGTGGCTCGTGCGCCTGCCCTCGAGCGAGATGACGCCGCTCCTGGACGACCCCACGGTGTGGATCGGCGCCCGCTACGGCGGTGGGAAGTTCAAGATGAACCTCCATCACGGCCTGCACTTCGTGAACACGCGGAACTTCAAGCCCGAAGGCGAGCCGCGCTGGAGCGAGGCGCCCGCGCTCGACCTGTAGGCACCGGGCCCCGCCGGCCGAGGCGCGGTTCTAGACTGTGCTGCGGCTCTAGACCAAGGAGACGCGAGGATGCCGAGTGACGAGACGCGCCGCCTCTTGAAGCTCTTCGGTGTGGCGGTGACCAGCCTGGAGGACGCGATCGAGCGCCGGGCGCCGATGGACGAGATCATGAAGTGGGATCACGAGGTCGCCGAGCGCACGCGCGAGACGATCGCGTTCGTCGAGCGCCTGCGGAGCCGGCGCATCGCCTGATGGCGGCACGCGTCGACGCGTCGGGCGTCGCCCTCCCGCTCCTGGCGCCGCCGCGGCGGATCGTGTCGCTGGTTCCGAGCATCACCGAGACGCTCTGCGCGCTCGGACTCGCGGACGCGCTGGTGGGCGTCACGGTCTACTGCGTCGCGCCGCGCGAGGTCGTCCGCAGCAAGACTCGGATCGGCGGCGAGAAGAATCCCGACCTCGAGAAGATCCGGTCGCTCGAGCCCGACCTCGTCATCGCCAACGTCGAGGAGAACGTCCGAGAGCACATCACCACGCTGCGGGCGTGGTCGATCCCGGTCTGGGTCACGTACCCGCGCACGGTCGGCGAGGGCATCCAGCTCATCGGCGACCTTGGGGCGGTGACGGGCACGCAGGCGCGCGCGGCCGAGGTGCTGCGGGACATCGAGCCGCTGTACGAGCGCGTCCGCCGCGCGAGCGCCAGTCGTCCGGCCCGCGCGGTGTTCTACCCGATCTGGCGCGAACCATACATGACGATCAACGGCGATACGTACATCCACGACATGCTGCGAGTCTGCGGAGCGAGGAACGTCTTCGGCGACCGGCCGGAGCGCTACCCGACCGTGACCCTCGACGAAGTCGCCGCGCGACGGCCCGACGTCATCCTGCTACCCGACGAGCCGTTCCGGTTCCGGCGGGCACACCTGGCGGACTTCGCGGGCTATCCGGAGGTTCCGGCGGTGCGCGACGGGCGGATCTACCTCGTGGACGGCAAGCCCTTCTCCTGGCACGGGCCCCGGATCGCCGAGGCCCTCCGCACACTGCCGGGACTGATCGACCCGGCCGCTACTTCGTCTCTTTGAGGGGCAGGAGCCAGTCGAGCCACGGCGCGGCGGCCACCATGAACAGCCCGGGAATCGCGACACCCGCGACCAGGCCGACGATCGCCAGGAAGACGAGCGAGATCAGCATCGCGCACGCGTCGAGGAGGAAGGCCATGCCCTACTCTACCTCGAGGACCATCTCGATCTCGACCGGAATCCCCACCGGCAGCTCGGCCATCCCCACCGCCGAGCGCGCATGCTTGCCGATGGCCTCGCCGAACACCTCGACCATCAGGTCCGAGAAGCCGTTGATCACCTTCGGCTGATCGCCGAAGCCGTCCGCCGAGTTCACCATGCCGAGCACCTTGACCACGCGCCGGACCTTGTCGAGGCTGCCGAGGTTCGCGCGAACCGTGGCGAGCAGGGACAGGCCCACCTCGCGCGCGACCTGATAGCCCTGCTCGACCGAGAGATCCTTGCCGACCTTGCCCCGCGCGGTCGCCTTGCCGTCGCGGACCGGACCATGGCCCGAGACGAAGAGGAGATTGCCGGTCCGCACCGCGCCGACGTAGTTCGCCATCGGGCTGGTCGGCGTGGGAAGCGTGATGTTCTTTTCCTTGAGGCGAGCTTCTGCGCTCATCGCGACGTGTCCTCCACGAACTGAATGACAGCGGCCGCGTCATCGTGGCACACTACCTCGTGCCCGTCAAACCTCCGCCGGCGACGCCGGTGCCGGCCGCCACGCTCGTCCTGCTCCGCGATCGCTCCCCGAGTGGGTTCGAGGTTCTCCTGATCCGACGCCATGGCGCGAGCAAATTCGCCGCCGGCGACTTCGTGTTCCCGGGGGGCAAGATCGAGGTCAGCGACGGGCTCGACGGCGGCGCGACGGCCTGGTGCCGGGGCCTCGACGCGTCTCGCGCCGCGCGCGCCCTCGACCTCGCGGCGGCTCCGGATGCCGCGATCGGCCACTGGGTCGGGGTGATCCGCGAGACCTTCGAGGAGGTGGGTATCCTGCTCGCCTACGCCCCCGACGGGCGACCTGCTCGCGTCGACGACCCGCGCTACGCCGTCCACCGACGCGCCTGCCAGGACGATCACCGTGCGTTCTGGGCGATGCTGCGTGCCGAGCGCCTCACGCTCGCGACCGACCGGCTCGTGTACTTCGCCCACTGGATCACCCCCGAAGCGCAACCGCTCCGCTTCGACACCCGCTTCTTCGCGGGCGCGATGCCGCCGGGACAGGAAGCCGTCGCCGACGAGCGCGAGATCACCGAGGTCCGATGGCTCGCGCCGCGCGAGGCGATCGATGCGAACGGGAGGGGCGAGCTGCCGCTGCGCAATCCGACGGTGAAGAATCTGGAGCTCTTCGACGGCGCGCCGTCGGCGGCCACCGCGCTCGAGAGACTGCAGGGGCGCGAGGTGCGAACGATCCTGCCGCGCGTGATCATCGAGGGCGGCAAGCGACGCGTCCTCATGCCGGGCGAGCCCGGGTATTGAGTCCGGGAACGAGGCGCAGCGGGCCGTTACCGATCGGCGCGGAAATCTCAGAAATACGCGAGCAGGCGCCCGCAGGCGATCACGCCCGTCCACAGCACCAGTGAGAGTCCCGCCGCGACGCGCGCCGCGAGGGGAGCGCGTGCGCCGAAGTCCCACTCGTCGACCTGCCGGAACGGCCGGACGCGGAAGGCGGCGGCATTGAGCGCCGCGGCGCTGAGGAGGATGAGCTTCAGCCTGAATGCCGGGTTGTACGCGAACTCGGTGGCGTGGGCCACGAACATGAGGCTGCCCGTCGGCACGATGACGAGCACGCTCGCCCGGGCCCAGCGCAGGAGGTGGTGCTCCATGTCGGTGACTGCAAGCTGCCTCGAGAACCCGAGCAGCCGCAGGTCGAACATCGCCGCGCTGCCGACGAGGACGACGAACCCGAGGATGTGGAGGATCTCGACGATCGGGTAGAGCCACATCGATTGCCGCATCGCCGTCGCCACCGCGGTGGCCTCGAGCCAGGCGAGCCAGCCGAGGCCGCCGGCTTGGGTCAACGGAGCTCGACCGTCGCGCCGTCGATCGTGATGCGCTCGGCGCGCATCTCATCCTCGGTGCTGCGGTGCGGATAGCCGACGACCGTGGCGGTGGCGCCGGGTCGCAGCTTGACGGCCGGCAGTCCGCGGCTCGCCATGCGCGTCGGCGGCGCCAGCACGACGAGCCAGACCTTGCCGGGCATTTCGAGGCGCACGTGACCGTGCGGATGCTCGTAGCCCGATTCCTTGATGGTGCCGGTGAGCGTGAGCTCCTTGGTCGAGTCGTAGCCGCTCCAGCCGTGGTGCGCCGCGACGGGGGCGACGCCGACGATCGGGAACAGAAGAAGGACTGTCGTCACGATGCCCCGCATCATCATTCCGGCGCTCCCTTCATCTCGAGGCGCCCTGACCGGGCTCGCGGGCATTGACCAGGACCGCCATGTTTCCGTACGGGTGCTTGTTCTCGAGCATGAGCTGGTGGCACTCCGGAATGTCGTCGAACGCGTAGGTATGGCTGAGACACGGGTCGACATTGCCGTCACCGACGAGCTTCGTGACGGCCGCCGCCTGGACGTCGTTGGAGAGATGGCTGCCCTGGAAGCGCTTCTGGCGCATCCAGTGATAGCGCAGGTCCATGGTCGCGGTGTAGCCGGTGGTGCCGGCGCAGATGACGACCATCCCGCCGGTCGCGCAGACGAAGACGGACGTCGGCAAGGTCGCCTCGCCCGGGTGCTCGAAGACGATCTTCGGGCTGACCCGCTCGCCCAGGCCGTCCCAGATCGCCTTGCCGAACGCGCGCGCGCCCTTCGCCCACTCGCCGTAGGACTTCGCGTCCTCCGTGCTGGGCATCGGACCCCAGTGCGTGAACTGGCCGCGGTTGATCACCGCCGCGGCGCCGTGCTCCTGACAGAACTTGCGCTTCGCGTCGTCGGAGACGATCGCCACCGCGCGCCCGCCGACGGCGCGCGTGATCTCGAGCGCCATGCTGCCGAGGCCGCCGGCCGCGCCCCACACGAGGACGACGTCGCCCGGCTCGACCACGTGGGGCGGCCAACCCATGAGCATCCGGTAGGCCGTGGAGGCGCAGAGCAGGAAGCAGCCCGCCTCCTCCCACGTCAACCGTTTCGGCTTGGGAACGCACTGATGGGCCTGGCATCGGGCGAACTGGCAGAAGCTCCCGTAGTTGGTCTGGTAGCCCCAGATTCGCGTGCTCTCGGCGAGCATCGGATCTTTGCCCGAGCGAACCCAGGGATCGTCGGGGCGCCACCAGCCGCTGTGCACGAGCACCTCGTCGCCCACCCTGACGCTCGTCACGTCCTGGCCGACGGCCCAGACGATGCCCGAGCAGTCGCTCCCGCCGGCGTGGAAGTCCTCGCGCTCGCCCGCCCGCTGGCGCTCGGCGATCACGTCGAGTGGCGCTCCGAGCGCAGCCCAGACGTTGTTGTAGTTGATGCCGGAGGCCATGACGTAAACCAGCACCTCGTCGGGGCCGAGAGTCGGCGTGGGGATGATCTCGCGCCGCCAGGCGTCGCGCGGCTGGCCGAAGCGGCTCTGTCGGACGAGGTACGCGTGCATCCGCTTGGGCACCTCGCCGAGTGGCGGTCGCTCCCCGAGCTCACACAGGTCAATCATGCGTTGAATTCCTTGATCAGGCGTGGGAGCCGGGGATCGTCGAGCCCTGGCTGATAGGGTTGATAGAGCGCCGTGCGGTCGAGCAACCCCGCGTAGCGTTCCTTGATCTGACGGCCGATCGTCTGGTACGTCCCGGTGACGGCGAATGTATCGAGCATCTCGTCGGTGATCAGGTCGGCCATCCCTTGCCAGTCACCCTCCACGGACTTCCGGTGCAGCGCCGGCGTGAGGTCCTGCCAGCCGTGGGCCGCGAGCACGGGTTCGTAGGTCCGGGTCGACGCGTAGAAGGCGATCTGCTGCTTGACCGACTGTCGGTTCCGCGCGAGCTCCTCCTCGGTGTCGCCGACGACCGCGAAGGTCATGGTGATGTAGGTGAAGTCCGCGCGTTTCCGACCCGAGGCTCTGAGTCCCTCGTCCACCGCGGGGTTGACGTACTCGCGCAGGTACTTCGGGCTGTTGAACGGGTGTACGTGCAGGCCGTCGCAGACCTCGCCGGCGACCCGACACATGTACTGGTTGACGCCCGCGATGTAGATCGGCACCTTCGGGTGCGCGATCCCTCCTGGATTGAAGAAGGGCGTCATCAGATCGAAGCGATAGAACTGCCCTTTGAAGGCGAGCTTCGTCCCGTTCTGCCAGCAGTCCCAGATGTGGCGCAGCGCCAGGACGACCTCGCGCATCTTCGGCCCGGGCGACTCGAACTTCACGGAGAAGCGGCGCTCGTTGTGCCCCTTGACCTGCGTGCCGAGCCCGAGGATGAACCGCCCGTCGGAGGCCTTCTGAAGGTCCCACGCGATGTGCGCGAGAATCATCGGGCTCCTCGGGAACGCCACGGCGATCGCCGTGCCCAGGCGGATCTGTGTCGTGACGCCGGCGGCGACGGCGAGGGGGAGGAAGGGATCGTGCTGGGTCTCGGAGGACCAGAGGCAGTCGTAGCCGAGCGCCTCGACCTTCCTCGCGTAGGCGGGGATGGACTTCAGATCGTGGGTCAGCATGCCGACGTCGAGCTTCACGGGGCCTCTCCTTGAGTCGGGATAGGCCATTGTAGCGGGTCTAGCGGCCCTTGGCTTCGTCGCCTCGCAGCGTCATGCAGGTGGAGGTCGCCCGCGCGATCAGCCGCTTCTCGTCGTCGACGATGTCGCACTCCACGAGGCCGACCGTTCGCCCGCCCTTGACGACGCGTCCGGTCGCGACGAGGCGGCCGGTCCAGACCGGCCTCAGGAAGTTGATCTTGAGCTCGAGCGTGGTGAAGGTCTCGCCGTCCTCCAGGGTCCCGGCGTACGCCATGCCCATCGCGGCGTCGGCCAGGTCGCACAGGATGCCGCCGTGGAGCGTGCCCATGGGATTGGCGTGGCGCGCCTCCGCCGTGAACTCGACGACGGCGCAGCCGGGTTCGACGGCTGTCAGCGCGAACCCGATCAGGGTCGCGACGGGTGGCGGCGGCACCTCCCCGCGCTGCATCATGCGGATCAGGTCGAGCATCCTGGGCATCGGGCTTTTTAGCGAGCTCAGGGTTCCCTCCTGAGGCCCCAGGCACCTCGGTGGATGGCGACGGCGACCACGGTGCCGAAGAGCGCCAGCGCGAACGCCATCACGGCGAACACCGCGGAGAGGCCGCCGCCCAGGACGCGGAGAGCGATCCAGCCGCCGCCCGCCGCGACGACGAGACGGCTCAGCCCCGCGAGGAGCGGCCAGAGCAGGCGGCCGGCACCCTGTGAGGCGAAGTAGAGCGCCAGGCCCAGCCCGAAGAAGCCATAGGTGGGCCCCACGATCCTCAGATATCTGGCGCCGGCGCTCAGCACCTCGGGCTCGGCGCTGAAGAGCGCGAGCCAGGCGTGTGGGAACAGCGCGGCGGCGAGCCCGATCACCTCCGTAACACCGGCCGCGATCGCGGCGCCGGTCCACGCCACGCGCCGGGCGCGCGCGTCCTGGCCTGCGCCGACGTTCGTCCCGACCATCGTCACGAGGGCCGAGCCGAAGCCGAAGACGAGCGGGATCTGGAGGTACTCGAGGCGCACGCCCATGCCATAGCCGGCGAGAGCGAAGGTGCCGAAGGATCCGACCAGCCCGGTGAGCAGGACGACCGTCAGATTCGTCTGGACGTTGTTGACGAGGCTCGGCGCGCCGACCGCCAAAATCTCGCCGAAGAGCGCGCGCCGAAAACGCAGGTTCTTCACCGACAGCCGGACGAGGCTCCGGTTGGAGAGGAGGTACACGAGGAAGACCAGCCCCCCGAGGACGTAATAGGCGACGACGGCGACGGCCGCGCCCCTGACGCCAAGCGGCGGAACCGGACCCCAGCCGAAGATGAGGGCGGGCGAGAGGACCACGAGGATCGGGCTTCCGCCCAGCACCACGGCGGCCGGGAGCCGCATGTTGCCGGTGCCGCGGATGACGCTCGCCAGGGTGTTGAAGAGCCAGACGGCCGCCGCGCCGGCGAAGATCACGTTCGAGTAGGCGAGGGCGGCCGCCAGCGCGCCGTCGTGCGCGCCCATCGCGCCGTAGATCGCGCGCCCGCCGGCCAGCACGACCGCGGTGAACAGCATCGCCAGGGCGAGCGCGATGACGATCGCGTGCGCCACCAGGCGGCTCGCGTCCGCGCGGCGGCCGGCCCCGAGCGCCCGCGCGACCGCCGAGGCGACCCCGCCGCCCATGCCCCCGGCCGACATCGTTTGCATGAGCATGACCAGCGGGAAGGTGACGGAGACGCCGGCCAGCGCGTCGGCGCCGAGCCAGCCGACGAAGTAGGCCTCCAGCACGCTGATCGCGACCTGCGCCACCAGCATCACGACGTTGGGCGCCGCCAGGGCGAGCAGCGTGGGCGCGATCGGGCCTTCGAGGAGGCGCCGTGTCGTGGCGTCCATGAGTAGATACTAATTCTATAGTCACTAGCTTTTCTGTCAAGACCCACGGTAGACTCGTGACGTGCCCAAGCGCTACGGTCAGGCCTGTCCGGTCGCCAAGTCGCTCGAGCTCGTCGGCGACCGCTGGACCCTCCTGCTCGTGCGGGACATGCTGCTGGGCCCCCGCCGGTTTCAGGATCTCCAGCAGGGCCTTCCGGGGATCCCGCCCAACATCCTCTCCCACCGGCTCAAGCTCATGGAAGAGCACGCACTCGTGACGCGGCGGTTCTATTCCGACCATCCGCCGCGGGCCGAGTACGCGCTGAGCGACAAGGGGCGCGAGCTGGGGGTCGTCGTGGGCGCGCTCGCGGCCTGGGGCTCGCGCTATGTCCACCGACAGACCGCGCTGGTGCACGCCGCGTGCGGACATCCGGTGGAGATCAAGTACTTCTGTCGCCGATGCGCCGGTCGGGTCGCCGGCGCCACGATCGAGCTGCGCCGGCGGCCCGGCGGGCGCGGAGGGTCGACGAGGCGGGCTAGGTCTGCCGGACCCGCGCGGGGAGCGCCTGCAGCACGGCGCGCGCCTCGCGGATGATGGTCTCGACGACCTCGCCGGCGCCCGGAAGGTCGCGGACGAGGCCGACGCTCTGGCCGGCCATCATGGGGTAGTACTCCGGGTCGTTCTGCTTGAGCGCGGCGGTGTAGACGTCGTTGGCGGCGCTGCGCTGGAGCATCGGCGGAAGCACCGGCGCGCCGGATTCGGCGTACTCGCGGGTGAAGCGGTTGGCGAGCGAGCGCGCCCAGAGCCCGCTGAGCACGTCCGTCACCGTGGTGGCGCCGCTCTCGCTCTCGAGCAGGCGTTTCTTGTAGAGCTCGGGGGCCATCGATTCGCGCGTGGCCACGAAGCGCGTGCCGAGCAGCACGCCGCCCGCCCCGAGCGCGAGGGCGGCGACGAGACCCCGGCCGTCGGCGATCCCGCCCGCGGCCACGACCGGCACCCGCACGGCATCCACGACCTGGGGCAGGAGGGCCATCATCCCCACCGTGGTCGCGTCCGGTGACGCCGGCTTGCCGTCGATCGACCGGTGGCCGCCGGCCTCGCCTCCCTGCGCCACGATCACGTCGACGCCGGTGGCGGCGGCGGTGCGCGCGTCCTCCACGGTCGAGATCATGGCCATGACCTTGATGCCGCGCCGATGACAGTCCTCCACCAGCCCGGGCTCGAGCCACCCGAGGGCCGACGAGAAGACCGGCGGGCGCTCGTCGAGCACGACGTTGACCGCGGCGTCCACGAGATCGGGCATCCGAGCGGGTCGGGCCAGCGTCGTCGGGATGCCGAGGTGCTGACGGAAGTGGTTGAGCATCCCCTGGGCGCCGCGTAGCGTCTCCTCGCCGATCGCCTCGGGATCGACGGGTGGCCGGAGCGCCCGGTGCAGCCAGAGGTTGACTCCGAACGGGCCGTTCGTCAGCTCGCGGATGCGGTGGATCATCTTTCTCAGGTCGTCGGGTGGAACGCTGAGCCCGGCCAGAATGCCGAGCCCTCCGCCGCGGCAGACCTCCGCCACGAGGTCCGGACCGGCGATCGCGCCCATGCCGGACTGAACGATCGGGTACTCGATGCCGAGGAGCTCGCACAGCGTCGTGCGGAACGTCATGGGACAGCCTCCCTGAGCGCCTGCTCGCGTAGCTTGGCGCGCTGGACCTTGTCGCCGTGCGGACCGGGTGTGCGCGGGACGTCCTTCACGAACCGCACGACGATCGGAATCTTGTACGACGCGATCTTGCCTCGGCAGAACGCCCGCAGCTCGTCCCCGGTCAGCCTCGAGCCTTCGGCGGCGATCACGTACGCGACCGGCGCCTCGTTCAGCTTCGGGTCGGGGACGCCGACGACGAACGCCTGCACGACCTCGGGATGGGACATAAGGAACGCCTCGATCTCGCCGGGCGCGACCATGAAATGGCTGACCCGGAGCGTCTCGCGCAGCCGGCCCTTGAAGATCGTGTGGCCGAGGCCCTCGCCCCAGCGCGCGGCGGCCGCGTCGAGCATCGCCCGCGCCGTCGCCTCGGCGAACGGGTTGACCACCACCGATGCCTACTCGATGTGGAAAAGCGCTGCCGCGTTCCGGTGCGCGACGCGCTCGGCGACGTCTGGCTTGAGCTCACCGAGGATGCGCCGTGTCCAGAGGAAGAGCCGGTCGAGCATCCCCGGCTCGAAGAGCCGCGCCGCCCAGAGGTCGATTCCGATCATGAACCGATCGGGCATCTTCTCGATCAGCGCCTTCCACCCGGGATCGAGCGCGCCGGTCTCGGAGGCAAGCGCTGGTGTCCGCTGGAAATGCATGCCCGAGAGGTCCACCAGGAGGTTGGGGTTGCGCGTCAGCAACCGGTCGAGCCGGCGGGGCGGACCTTCGCCGCCGTGAGCGAGGACGATCGTGGTCTTCCGATGCGCGGCGAGGGCCCGGTCCAGGGCGGCTTCCGCCGGGTCGGTGAGCTCGTAGTGGATGACGATCGGAACGCCGAGTTTCCCCGCCACGTCGAGGATCTTGCCGAACGCGGCGCCGTTCGGGTCGCGATCGATCGTGCGACGACCGACCTGTCGCAGGTGGACCTCGCCGATCACCCGGGGCCGGCCGCGCTCGAGCTGGACCTCGAGCTGGCTCGCGGCGCTCTCGGAGGTCGGGTCGGGGAGAGGCAGGCCGGCGACCACGCGGTCGGGGTGCTTTTTGCCCGCCGCCGTCAGCCAGATCGTGTCGTCTTTTTGCAGCCCGCCCACGCCCAGGAGCACCACCTTGACGACGTTGTGTCGCTTCATGGCTGCGACGTAGGCGTCGATTGCGGTGGCGTTCGGCACGTGCGAGTGGGCGTCGATCAGCGGTCCACCATAATCCGCGCCCCACGCCGGCCCCATCCTCAGCACGGCACCCCACACGACGAGGAAGCCTATGATGAGGCTCGCGCGACGCCAGCGCGGCCAGGCGCCGGGCGGCGGGGCCGGGGGGTACGCGACCGGCTCCGTCACCCACTCTCCCGAATCGCAGCTCTTCGAGCTACGGACGGGACGAGGGGGTCCCACTACGCCGGTCGCGTACCCCCCGGCCCCGCCGCCCGGCGCCCGGCCGCGCTGGCGTCTCACTAGATGACGCCCGCGCGCGCCAGGGTTTCGAGTTCGGCATCGTCGAGGCCAAGTGAGCCGTAGACGTCGCGATTGTGCGCCCCGAGGGCGGGTCCTGCCCAGCGGATCGCCGCCGGCGTCTCACCGAGGCGTGGCGTGGGTGCCGTCATGCGCACGGTGCCGAGTTCGGGATCTGCGACGTCGACGAGGATCCCCCGCGCGACCACGTGCGGATCCTTGGTGATGTCGGCGATGTCGTAGACCGGAGAGGCCGTGAGTTCCGTCGTCTCGAAGAGGCGCAGCATCTCGTCGAGCGTGCGTGACCCGATGGCGCCGGCGAGCGCCTCGTCCACGAGGTCGTTGTGGGCGACACGCGCGTCGTTCGTCGCGAATCGCGAATCACTCAGGAGGCGGCCGAGGCCCAGGCCCTCGAAGAGCGCCGTCGCCGAGGCGGGCGTCGACGCCGACAGCGCGACCCACTTGCCGTCGCGCGTCTGATAGGTCCCGCGCGGGCTCGCGTTATCGGACTGGTTGCCGTGGCGTACCCGCACCGTGCGGTCCAGCGCGTATTCGGCGGCCGCCGGGCCCAGCACGGAGAGCAGCGGCTCGTAGAGGGAGATGTCGATCGCCTGGCCTCGCCCGGAGACGTGATCGCGGTGACGCAGCGCCGCCAGGACCGCGGTCGCTCCCGAGAGCGCAGCGACCATGTCGGCCATCGGGAACGAGGGCAGCGTCGGCGGCCGGTCGGCCGGCCCCGTCGACGCCGCGAAGCCGCTCATCGCCTCGACCATCGTGCCGAACCCCGGTCGGTCCCGATACGGGCCGTCCTGGCCCCAGCCCGACACGCGGGCGAGCACCAGCCGTGGATTGTCTGCGGACAAGGCGTCCCAGCCGAGTCCCCATTTCTCGAGGGTGCCGGGAAGGAAATTCTCGATGAGGACGTCGGCGCTCCGGTTCAGCCGCCGCAGGAGCGCTTGCCCCCGGGGATCGGCGAGGTTCAGCGTCACGGCGCGCTTGCCGCGCGCGTAAACCTTCCACCAGAGCTCGCCCCGGTCCCTGAGCCACGTGCGCAGGGGGTCGCCGCCCCGCGGGTTCTCGACCTTGATCACGTCGGCGCCGTGATCGGCGAGAAGGGTTGCGAGAACGCCGCCGGCGATCAGGCGGGAGCAGTCGATGACGCGCAGGCCGGCGAGCGCGCCGCTCACTTGCGTGCGGTGGTCTTGAAATGCTGCGCCAGCGCGTCCATCACCCGGGCCAGCGCCTCGTTCTCGGTGTGACCGGTGGCCTGGACGCCCCAGGCGACTGCAACGGCGACCCACTCGCCGAGCTCGTTCCGATGCACCTCGACCTCGAATTGCATGCCCGCCACTCTACCTTAGAAATGGTCACCTGGTGTTACGGCGGTGAGGGTCGGGCGGGGCTCGCCTTCTGCGACCCGTGCGGCCGCCGTTCGAGCGCCGGCTTTGCCGGCGCAACGAATCGAAGCCTCGGTCGCCTCAGGAAAACCGGTGGGGGGAATCGGGGGGAGCGGCGCCGCTCCCCCCGATTTGAAAGAGACCCGCGGCGGCGTCGGCGATCGTGTGGTCGTTGTCGGCGGGAACCGCGCCGCTCACGCCGACGGCGCCGATGATCCGTCCGTCGTCTAGCAGCGGAACCGCGCCCTTGCCGAAGACGAACCGGTAGTCGCCGAGCGTCGCGACGTTGTCGGCGAAGAGCTGGCGCGTGCCGAAGCGCTCCTCGAGATCGAGCGTTGTCGCGTGAAAGGCCGCCGACGCGTTGGCCTTCCCGCGGGCGATCTCGGGAGTCACCCAGAGGGCACCGTCCATCCGATCGCAGACCACCAGATGACCGGCGTCGTCGACGACGGCGATGGCGATCTTGAAGCCGAGGGCCAGGGCCTTCGCGATGCCCCGCTCGATGCATTCGCGCGCCCGCGCCCGCGTCAGCGCCACCTCAGGGAACCTCGACCCAGATTTCTCCGGCTTCGATTGTCACGGGATAGCTGGCGACCCGCGCACCGCGCGCGGGCATGGCGCATTCGCCGGACCTCAGGTCGTACATCCAGCCGTGCCAGGGGCAGGCGAGGCGGGCGCCGGAGAGACGACCCTCGCTCAACGGACCGCCCTGGTGCGAGCACTCGTCGCTGCACGCGAAGACCTCGTCCAGGACCCGGGCCAGCACGACCCGCGTGCCGTCGGCCTCGACCAGCTTCAGCTGGCCCGCCGGCAGATCCTCCAGGCGTGCGACACGGCACCGACTCACAGGTCCTCCTTCGTGACGAAGGCGCGGTAGAGGCCGGTCATGTACTGCCAGCGCATCTCCGTCGCCTGGCGGACCGCGTCGACCGCTTCCGCCTGCCGGGCCTCGGTCGTGCAATGCCGCTCGACGATCTGGTAGCCGCGCTCGCCGTGGACCTCGTCGGCCTCGATGTGGATCGCGAAGAACTCGACCTCGCGGTCCGTGAAGCCGTAGTGCGTCCGGAGCGGAGGCAGGTTGCGCTGATAGATGCCCGGCACCTGGGATTCGAGCCCGACGAGGAGACCCGCCGCCGCGACGTGGAACGGGCGGTGGGACATCTCGTAGCACCACGCGGTGAGCCCACGGGTGGTGGACAGCTGGCGCTTCGACTCCACCTCGGCGCGTGAGACGCCACACGCCTCCGCGAACCGGATCAGGAGGTCGACGTGCTTGGTGCCCGACTCTTCCTCGATGATGTTCTCGAGCAGGAAGTCGCGGGCGTCCGGATCCGGGCACTCGCCGTACACGGTGGCGCACCAGCGGGGGAACTGCGAGACGTACTGATGGTGCTGGGCCGCCCAGGCGCCGAGCTGCGCCCGCGTCAACTCACCCTTGACCCACTTCTCCGTGAAAGGATTCAGGCGGCTGTGCCGAGCGCTGACGGCGGCCTCGAGCTCGACGCGGAATGGGCTCTTGCTCATGGACTTCCTCCCTCGGTGCGGAACCTAATGACATACGAGCCCGATCCAAGTCAAGTATCGGGGAGCGGGTCGACGGCTAGAGGGCCGTGACGCGGTTCCGGCCGAGTCGCTTCGCGTCGCTCAGCGCCCGGTGGGCCGCCGCGATCAGCTCGTCGGCCGATGCCGCGTCGGCCGGAAGGCCGGCGACGCCGAAGCTCGCGGTGATCGCCCCGTGCGTGAAGCGATGGTTCGCGATGACGCCGCGGATCCGCTGGGAGTAGGTGACCGCGCCGGCCCTCGGCGTGTTGGCGAGGAGCGCGGCGAAGTCGTCGCCGTCCAGGCGGGCGATGATGGTGAAGCTGCGTGAGTGCTTGACGAGCAGCCGCGCCACCTCGCTGAGCACCTCGTCGCCCACGGCGCGCCCATGATCCGTGTTGAGCTGCCTGAAGTGATCGACATTCAGGACGACGAGTGAGAGGGGGTGCCCGAACCGCGTGTGGCGCTTGACCTCCTCGTCGATCCGCAGGTCGAAGTAACGCCGGTTGTAGAGCTCGGTCGGCAGGTCCTTGAACGAGAGATCCTCGAGTCGGGCGTTGCGGACCGCGACCGCCGCCTGGGAGGCGAGCGCCCGTACCAGCTTCTCGTGGTCGGGATCGAACGGGACGATCGCGCCGGCGTCGTCGAGGGCGTTCAGGAGCTCGAGCACCCCGACGATGCTCCCGCTCAGATCTTGCAGGGGGACGACCAGCACCGAGCGCGTGGAGTAGTCGCTGGTGGTGTCGAACCGCTGGTTGTGCGCCCGGGTCTCGTGCACGCCGATCGCGTACGCGTCGGCGACGTTGATGATCTCTCCGGTCTGGGCGACGTGGCCGGCGAGGCTCGGCTCGGTCAGCCGCAGGGGCTCGGCCTGGAACCGCTGCTGCAGCTCGAGCGCGCCCAGCTTCTGCTGCAGGAAATCGTTCTGCACCACCGCGAAGCGGAGGTGGTCGCCCTCGCGCAGGAAGAGCGTTCCGGCCTCGGCCCGCGTGCAGCGGCGCGCCGCCTCGAGGACGCGGTCGAGCAGAGCATAGAGGTCGCGCTCGCTGGTGAGCGCGATGCTGATGTCGACGAGCTCCGCCAGGAGCTGTTCGCGGTCGAACATCGTGAGGTGACTCACGGCACGGCGACTCGATTCCGACCCAGCCGCTTGGCGTCGTAGAGAGCCTGGTCGGCGGCGACGATCAGGTCGTCGACGGTCGTGGCGTCTTCCGGGAGGCTGGCGACGCCGAGGCTGACCGTGACGGGCGCGTGCGGGAAGGGGTGCAGCTCGATGACGTTGCGAATGCGGTCCGCGTAGGTGATGCCGCCTGCCTTCGCCGTGTTCACGAGGATGATCGCGAACTCATCGCCCCCGTACCGGGTGACGATGCTGAAGCTGCGCGAGTGCTTCACGAGGAGCTGGGAGACCTCGCGCAGGGCTTCGTCGCCGGCGCGATGGCCGAACCGGTCGTTGACCTCCTTGAAGTGGTCGAGGTCCACGAGCGCGAGCGAGAGCGGCTCGCCGAAGCGGCAGTGGCGCTTGAATTCCTCCTCGATCCGGATCGTGAAGTAGCGACGGTTGTACACGTCCGTCAGCGCGTCCTTGAACGAAAGATCCTCCAGCCGGGCGTTGCGCAGCGCGACGGCCGCCTGCGACGCCAGCGAGCGCACGAGGCTCTCGTATTGGGAGTCGAAGGGCACGACGCGTCCCCGATCGAGAGCGTTGATGAGCTCGAGCACGCCGAGAATGTTGTTCGCCGGGTCCTGGAGCGGAACCACCAGGATCGACTGCGTGCGGTAGTTGAGCCGCTCGTCGACGCGCGAGTCGAAGGAGTAGGGTCGATCCGGCGGGATCATGTACGTGTCGTGCAGGTTGAGGATATCGCCGGTCAGGGCCACGTGACCGGCGAGGCTCAGCTCCCGGAGGCTCAGGGGCTCAGCCTGGAGACGGCGCCGCATTTCGTCCTGACCCAGTTCACGCGCCAGCTTGTCGTTCTGGACGACGGAAAAGCGGAGCATATCGCCTTCGCGGAGGAACAAGGTCCCGGCCTCGGCGTGGGTGAACCGACGGGCTTCGGTGAGGATCCGTTCGAGCAGCGTCGCGAGATCCTGCTCGCTGGTCAGGGTGATCCCGATCTGCACGAGCTCTCTGAAAGCTTGGGTCAGGTTCACGGACGGCGCTTCCGGCTGTTACGGGGCACCCTGCCTGCCACTGCTTCCGAGGTCCGCATCCGCGCCTCCCAGAAAATCCCGAGTCAGACTGATGCGCGAGACAACCGAGCAATCCGAATGCCACTAGAGCTTACTGGGACCATTTTGGGGAATAGTCTATGAAATCTGGAAGATCGACCCCTCCGTCGTGACAAGAACCTACCCTCTGGACACTCCCTGACCAAGAAATTTCTTACCCGTTGACCATTTTTTTGTCGACTGGGAACATTTGTAGTGACCTCGTGGCAGGCGCTTGATGCGATCGTGCCACTTTGTCTTGACTTTGTGACGCACTGGCGAGACTGAGCAGCGCAACCGCTTGTTTTCACTTACCAAACTCTTGGATCTCCCCTGGCACAGCGGTTGCTCGACGGGCGTCGGGGATGTCTGTATGAACCTGACATTCAAGCGCCGGGAAGTCAAGAATCTGCAACACCTCGGAGCACTCGTCGCAGAGAACGCCGAAGCGATCGAGCCCGGTCTGCAGATCCTTGCTTCGAATTTCAATCTCGGCCGGACGACCATCGAGCTCGCCGCGATCGACACGGCGCAGGCGCCTGTCCTGATCACCCTCGGCCTCACCGCGGACGACGCCATGCTCATCCGAGCGCTCGAGGCGTACGCGTGGTGTCTCGAGTATCCGGAGTCGCTGCAGCGGCTCGTCCCGGCGACCGTCCAGCCCGGATGTCCACCGCGCGTCGTCTTCGTGGCGGAGCGGCTGCTCGAGTCGTTCGTGCGCAAGATGCGGCTGCTCAAGTTCTCGACGGTCGACTGCTTCGAGTTTCGCTACGTCGAGGCCAATGGGACGACGGGTTTTTACCTAGACCGGGTCGACTGGGCGCCGCTTTCGGCCGTCTTCCCCGAGACGATCGCCGCGAAGCGGCCCGAGCGCGTCGAGCACCCGATCGTCGAGCAACCGATCGTCCCGCGCGAGGAGCCGAAGGTCGTGCCGCGTGAGGAGCCGAAGATCGTCCCACGCGAAGGACCCAAGGTCGTGGTGCTGCGCGAGGAGCCGAAGGTCGCAGCCCGCGAAGAGCCGAAGGTCGTCCCGCTCGAGGAGCCCCGGATCGTGATGCTGCACGAGAGCAAGGCCGCCCCTCGGATCGTCGAGCCGGCGGCGACCAATGGGTCCCTCGGCAACGACTCGACCCAAGGCTCGGAGCGTCCGCCGGTGATACTCAAGGGGTTGCGTCCGCCTGCGGAGAATTCGCCCCGCCGCAAGCCGCGTGAGGTTCCTGACAGTCTGCGAGCCCCGGCAGAGGAACGGACGCCGGCCCCCCGCGACGTCGGCAAGACCCCGGCACCGCCCGCTGCCGCCCGCGCGTCGAACGTCGAGCCGAAACCGGCGCCCGCCGCCGACCCCCGCGTGATGCTCCAGGGGCTCGACCTCAACGCGAAAGGTGGTCTCGCCAAGAGCGATCTCGCCAAGAATGGCGTGGCGAAGAACGATCTGCCGCAAAGCGACAACGACGTCGCCAGGGGCGACGCTCCCAAGGGCGACGCGGCCAAGGGCGACCTCGCGCCGACCTGGCGGAAGTTCCTCGACAAGCTGACGAGCACGTTCGACGCGCGGCCGGCGCCGCAGCCGCAGCCGGGGACGCCCCGCGCGAGTGTCCCGCCGGCAGCGACGCCTCCGCCGCTCGCGATCCAGCCTTTCGCGGCTGAGATCGAGGTCGCCCACCACGATGTCGCTCCCGACGAAATCCAGGACGAGTCACACGACCCGGTGGGGGAGCTGACGGAGAAGCAGCGGAGCCTCTTCCAGGGGTTGACCCTCCCGGACAACGGCGAGCTCGCGCCCCAGTGGCGGAAGTTCCTCGATCACCCGGCGCTCGACGAGGTGAAGATCGCGGTCGTGCGCGGGTACCTGCAGCGTGAGTTCCCGCTGTGCACGGTCTACGACTTTTACGATTTCCAGCGCAACTCGCAGGTCTTTCAGCTCCAGGACAACCACGGGAAGGTCACGCAGCTGATCACCATGACCGCGGAGTTCTTCGACAGCCACCGGGATCTGGAGATCAGGGCGTGGATCGAGAAGCATCGGCTCGCGCAGGCGATGCGGCAGGCGGGGCAGGCGGGCGTCCTGGTCTCGCAGGCCGGCCTCCAGATCGAGAGACGCTAGGTTTCATCGGACGGGGCCTCGGTCAGCCTTGCGTACCGCAGTCGGCGTCATTCCGACGGATTGGTCCAGCGCCAGAAGAGTGTTCGCTCGGGCGAGATGCGAATCACGGTTGCGGTGTCCCGGTCGAGCGGCATGGCGCGATACTGCGCGTACTTGGCCAACAGGAGATCGACGGCCGCCGCCCGCTCGGGCCCTTCGGTGAGAATATCGCCGCGGCCCTGGACGATCACCCAGCAGAGTCGCGACCACTCTTCGTCGTAGCGATCGACGGTCAAGGAGACGCGGGGGTTCTCCTCGATGTTGCGTACGCGCCGCAGTCTCGCCGCCGCGACACGCTTGGGTTTTCCGTCGATCGCGGAGAAGCACGCCCGCCCGTCGAAAACGTAGCACACCGGCACGACGAGCGGCTGACCCGCCCGGTCCGCCGTGCCGAGCCGCGCGACACGGCTCTGGTACAAGAGCTCGGTGGCGAACGCGGGAAGGTCTGTTCTCACCGAATCAGCTTGGCGTGCTCGTCCAGGAGCGCCAGCACGGCGTCCCGGCCCTCCGATGGCAATCTCAAGATGACGCGCGTGATCCCGGCGGCGGCGTAGGCGTCGAGCGTAGCGCGCTCCGGCTTGGCCCCGAACACCGATACCGACAGCGACTCGGGATCCCGGCCGGCCCGTGCCGCGCGCGCCTTCAGGTCGGCGAGGCCCGGCAGGATCGCCTCGGCGTTGCGTCCGCGAGGGAACCAGCCGTCGCAGAAGTCCACTATGCGCTGCAGCGTGTGGCCGCTCTCGCCGCCCAGCAGCACCGGTGGGTGCGGCTTCTGGACCGGCTTCGGGTAGGACCAGATCGGATCGAAGTTGACGTAGTCGCCGTGGAACTCGGCCGCCTCCTTGGTCCAGATCTCCTTCATGGCCAGGACGCGCTCCCGCAGGAGTCGGAAGCGCGTCTTGAAGACCGTGCCGTGGTTTTCCATCTCCTCGGCGTTCCAGCCGGCCCCGATGCCGAACAGGAACCGTCCGTTCGAGAGCAGATCGAGACTTGCGATCGTCTTCGCCAGCGTGATCGGGTCGTGCTCGACGACGAGACAGATGCCGGTGCCGACCTTGAGCGTGCGCGTCGCAGCCGCGGCGGCGGTGAGCCCGACGAACGGATCCAGCGTGTGCGAGTACTCCTTCGGCAGCGGGCCGCCGCCTGCGAACGGCGACCGCCGGCTCGTCGGGATGTGGGTGTGCTCGGTCACGAACAACGACTCGAACCCCCGCTCCTCCGCTGCCCGCGCCAGCTCGTCGATCCGGATCGAGTAGTCCGTGGGGAAGATGAAGACGCCGTAGTGCATGGCCCCTCCTCGGTTCATGGCCGCGACCACTCAGGCCGTCGTGCCTTTCGAGCGTGATCGTGAGGCGCCCGGGCGGTCGAGCCTCACGCGAAGACCGCTTCGGGAAGAAACGCCGAGACGATCCAGTTGGGGGCGTCGACGATCTCACTGATCTTGAGGTCGACGGCCACGCTGCAGAGGATGTAGGCCTCTTCGCGGCTGAGGCCTCGCTCCTCCACCAGGTGCTCGATCATGTAACGGATCGCCTGCTGGGCGTCGGCGAAGAGATCGGGGCCGTGGGCGGTCGTCGCGAAGCAGGGCCCGCGCTCGAACGCGAACGGGAGCGGCCCGCGCGTCTTGAACTGCGGTTCCCGGATCCCCCGCCCGGATTCGAGCCCGAAGCGGAGCGTGACGCGCCCCATCATCTCGACCGCCGTGACGCACACCTCGCCGTCGCCCTGAGCCGCGTGGGCGTCACCGACGCTGAAGAGCGCCCCGTCGACCCACACGGGCAGGGACAGCGTCGTCCCGGCGACGAGCTGCTTGATGTCCATGTTGCCGCCGTTCTTCCGCGGCGGCATCGTGCTGTGACCGCCGGGCTCGTCGAGGGCCACGCCCATCACTCCCGGAAACGGCGCGATGGGGACCTTGATGTCGCGCCCCATCCGGGCGTGGGTGCCGTCGCTCAGGTCCCAGATCGTCAGGAACGGTTTCGGGAACTCGGCCTCGGGCAAGAGACCGCGACCGGGCCGGATCGCCGTCCAGCCGAACGTCGCGGCGGGCTTCACCGCGAGGATCTCTACCGACAGCACGTCGCCGCGCCGGGCACCCCTGACGCTGACCGGCCCCGTCAGCGGGTGCCCGCGGAACGGACCGCGCCCGATGACGTCGGCGTGCGAGGAGGCCGGCGAGTAGTAGCCGTCGGCGGCGTCGCGCGTGTCGAAGACGACCGTGTCCCCGGGATCGATCGTGAGCCGTGGCGGCAGCGCGTTGTTCCACTCGCGGTGAACCGTCTCGCGGTCGAGGTGGTGCGTGCTCGCCATCGTGTCAGGACCCTCCGGTCATCGCGCCAGCTCGTTCCAGACCACCATGCCCGTGCCCGAGCGCCAGGCCACCGCGGGCATGTAGGCGAGGACGTCCGCCGGGCCTCGGGTGAAGGCGAGGACGAGCACCCATGCGAGGAGCTCGGCGGTGCCCCCCGAGCCGGCCGCTTCCATGCGCTCGAGCGTACACTCGCGAAGCAAGGCCACGTGGTCACCCTGCTTCAAGAGGTCGAGGAACCACCGATCGAACTCCTCGTCAACCCAGAAGTAGCGCGGTCCCCCCGGCTCGTGCGAGAGCCCGCCGGTCGCGATCACCGCGATGCGCTCGTCGCCGGGAAATTGCGCGAGCATCTCGCGCATGAGCGTGCCGACGTGGTACGCGCGCTCGGGCGTCGGGATCGGTGGAACCGTGCAGTTCATCGTGACCGGGACCAGCCGGAACTGAGCGTCGGGGTTCAAGTAGTGAGTCGGCACCGAGATGCCGTCGTCGAACTGCATCTCGCGCAGGTAGGCGAGCGCCAACCCGCGCCGCGCGCCCTCGTTGACGATCCACCGCGCGAGCGGCGCGTGGCCCGGTACCCGGTACTTCTCCATCGCGAGCCACTCGTCGAACCACTCGGCGGGCCCGACGTGCTCCTCGCCGATGCCGACGGTGTACTCCGGCATGTTGTTGATCGGCCAGTTGAGCAGGTGATCGTTACTGAACATCACGACGACGTCCGGGCGCGCCGCCTCCAGGCGGCGCCGCATCTCGGCGGTCGCCTGGAGCGCCAGCTGCTGGTATTCCCGGGAGGCCCGCGTGAACCACCCTGTGAGGCCCGGCGAATGGGTCATGGCCATGACGGCGACGACGCGGGCCACTACCGCGCTCCTTCGAGCCGGGCCTGCAGGGCCATCGCCCTCGCCGTCTCCTCGGGGTACGCGCGCTGGTAACACTCGAGCGCGGCGCTGGCGTTACTGTTGTGGGCGGCGCCGAAGAACAGCCGGAGGATCTGGGGCACGTAGTATTGATGCACGCCGAGGTCCATCATCCGGCGCGGGTCCTTGTCGCGCAGGGCCTCGTACTCGGCGCGACTCAGCCCGAACTCTCGCGCGAGCGCTTCGAGGTCGTCGACGAATCGCGCACGCAGTGCGGCGTCGCGGCGGACGTGGAACATCATCTCGTTGACCGGCAGCGTCTTGTCACAGCGCTCCACGTTGCCCATCCGCCGCCTCCGACGAGGGCTCACGCCCCCGGGGTGATTCGTGGGCGACAGTTTACCGCGAATCGACCTTGGGCGCGTGCTCCGGCAGCTTGACTTCTCACGGATTTGGTCTGACATTCCTCGCGCGACGTCCGGCACGGGCCGCGACGATAGACATGGAGATCAAGCCCCTTCGAGGCTACCGATACGGCGGCGACACGGCGCGCGACATCTCGACGGTCGTCGCGCCCCCGTACGACCAGATCAGCGTCGAGACGCAGGACCGCCTCTACGCGATGAGCCCCCACAACATCGTCCGGGTCACGTACCCGAAGGACGCCGCCGACAAGTACCGTCGGGCGCGGCAGGTGCTGGACGCCTGGCTGGCCGAGGGCGTGTGGCGGCGTGACGAGCGCCCAGCGATCTATCCGTACGACCAGACCTACACCGTCGCCGGCCAGTCGGTGACGCGGACGGGCTTCGTCGCGCTCGGCGAGGTGAGCGACTACGGCCGCGGCGTCGTGCTGCCGCACGAGCGGACGCACGCCGGGCCGAAGCGTGACCGGAGGGACCTGCTCGAGGCGACGGCGGCCGACGTCGGCCTGCTCTTCATGCTGGCGAGCGACCCGGACGGCGAGCTCCGGCGCGCCACGACCCCCGTCGGCGCGGCGATCGTCGAGGCGCGCGACCTCAAGGGCGAGCGCCACCGGCTCTGGCGGGTGACGGATGAGACCGCGATCGCGCGCGTCCAGGCGCTGATGGCGCCGCGCCAGGTGATCATCGCCGACGGGCACCACCGGTACGAGACGGCGGTGGCCTACGCAGAGCACCATCCCGGCGCCGCCCACAAGCTGATGGCGTTCTTCACGCTCGAGGCGCCGGGGCTCACGATCTTCCCGAACCATCGCCTCGTGCATAACGTTCAGGGCTTCGACTTCGACGACTTGATGCAGGCGGCGGCCCGCTGGTTCGACGTGGCCCCGCTGCCCGACCCGCTGGCCGCCCGCCTCGAGACTCGGATGATCGGCGTCGTCAGCGGATCGGACGCGGCCCTGCTGAGACTCAAGGCCGCCGAGTTCGAACGCATCGCGTGGCCCGAAAAGACGTCAGCCAGCTGGCGTGGGCTCGCGGTGTCGATTCTCCACGAGGGATTACTCCGTCCGCTGCTCGGCATCACTGACGCCAGGCTCGACGCGAAGACGCACGTCGACTACACGGCCGACCGCGCCGAGGCGATCCAGCTCGCGCGCGAGGGCAAGTGCCAGGCGGCGTTCCTGATCGCCGAGACGACGCCCGACGAGCTCCAGGCGGTGGTGCGCGGCGGCGAGCTCCTGCCGCAGAAATCCACCCACTTCTATCCCAAGCTGCTGGACGGGCTCGTGTTCCATCGCCTCGGCGAATGAGAGGCCGGCCGTGGCTCCGATGACCCATCGCTATACGGGGACGCGCGTGCGGCGCCTCGAAGACCCGCGGCTCCTGACGGGTCGCGGACGATTTCTCGACGATCTGATGCTGCCCACGGTGCTATCCGTGAGCTTCGCTCGGAGCCCCCACGCGCACGCGCGGATCCGCCGAATCGACGCGACGGCGGCCCGAGCGCTGCCCGGCGTTCTCGCGGTCGTCACCGGCGACGAGCTGCGGGCGGTGGCGAAGCCGCTCACGCCCCGGTTCGAGGGCGAGGGGTTCACCTCGACGGCATGGCCCGCGCTGGCCGACGGCGTCGCGCGGTTCTCTGGCGAGGCGGTGGCCGCCGTGGTCGCCGCGAGCCCAGATGTCGGGGCCGACGCGCGGGAGCTGATCTCGGTCGACTGGGAGCCGCTGCCGGCCGTCGCCACCCTGGACCAGGCACTCGCGGCGGACCAGGTGCTGTTCCATCGACGCCACCGGCAGGGCGATGTCGACGGCGCCTTCGCGCGCGCGGCGATCGTCGTCGGCGAGACGTTCGGGCACGGTCGCTGCGCGCCCTCTCCGCTCGAGCCGCGGGGCATGGTGGCCGACTGGGACGGCGAGGTGCTCACGGTCTGGTCGCCCAGCCAGAGCCCGTCGATCATGCGCACCGCGCTGGCGACAGCCCTCGACCTCCCGGAGAGCTGCGTGCGGATCGTGACGCCCGACGTGGGCGGCGGCTTCGGGCTCAAGATGCAGGTCTTCCCGGAGGACGTCGCCGTGGCCGCGCTGGCGCGAAAGCTCGGCCGTCCCCTGAAATGGATCGAGGAGCGCCGCGAAAATCTCGCCGCGGCGACTCAGGCACGCGAGCAGCGGACGACGGTCGAGGTCGCCGCCGCGGCCGATGGCACGTTGCTCGCTCTGCGGGCGCGCGTCCTGTCCGACGGCGGCGCCTATCACGCGTACCCGACGACCGGGGCCCTCGAGCCCCTGGGAACCGCGAGCATCCTGCCGGGCCCCTATCGGACGCCGGTGTACGAATACGAGGCGCTCGCGCTGGCGACTCACAAACCGCCGCTCGGCGCCTATCGCGGTGTCGGCATGACGATGGGGGCGTTCGTGATCGAGCGCCTGCTCGACCTCGTCGCCGAGCGCGCCGGTCTGGACCCGGCCGAAGCCCGCCGGCGCAACCTCATCCCTGGCCACGCCTATCCGTTCACCTCGGCGACCGGGTTCACATACGACAGCGGCGATTTCCCGAAGGCGCTCGAACAGGTCCTGGCCGCGATCGAGTACGAAAAGCTGCGCCGCGAGCAGCAGGCGGCGCGCGCGGCCGGGCGTCTGGTCGGGATCGGCATCGCCTGCTACACCGAGTACACGGGGATGGGATCGTCGGTCTTCCGGCGGCGCGGAATGACCGACGTGCCCGGCATCGAAGCGGCGACGGTCCGGGTGGACCCGGACGCCACCGTCCGGTGCGCCGTGAGCTTCCCGACGCAGGGCCAGGGACACGCGACCACGGTCGCCCAGATCGTGGCCGATCGTCTGGGCCTGGCTCTGGAGAGTGTCCGCCTGCAGCCCGTCGACACGACCAGCTCGCCGCGCGGCAGCGGCACCTTCGGAAGCCGGGGAACGATCTCGATGCTCGGCAGCGCGGGCGCCGCCGCCGACGTGGTCGGTGAGAAGATTCGTGCGCTCGCGGCGCACCGCCTGGAAGCGAGCGCCGCCGACGTCGTGCTCGGCGGCGGACGCGCGTGGGTGCGCGGCTTTCCCGATCGCGCCATCGGTCTCGCCGAGATCGCGCGGATCGCGTATGCGCCGCCGCTCGGCGGCTTGCCGGGCGGCCTGGCACCCGGCCTCGAAGCGACCGTCTACTTCGACCCGCCCGGGCCGACGTTCTCGGGCGCGGTCCACGCGGCGGTCGTCGAGATCGATCCCGACACGGGACGCGTCACGGTCAAGCGCTACGCGGTCGTCGAGGACTGCGGACCCGTGATCAACCCGATGATCGTGGAAGGCCAGATCCACGGCGCGGTGGCGCAGGGCATCGGGGAGGCGCTCCTCGAGGCCGTCGTGTACGACGCCGACGGCCAGCTCCTCACCGCGACGCTCATGGAGTACGCGCTACCCAAGGCCGACGATCTCCCAGCGCTCGAGATCAGCCATCTCGAGACGCCGTCGCCCCTCACGCCCGGAGGCGTGAAGGGGATGGGCGAGGGAGGGACGATTGGCGCGCCCGCGACGATCGCCAACGCGGTCGCCGACGCCGTGCGTCACCTCGGCGCGCGGATCACGAAGCTTCCGATACGCCCCGAGTCGCTCCTGCGCCGCGTGGACGCGCGCCCGGAGCGGCCGACATGAGGACCGAACGATGGGAAAACAGGACATCGACATCGCCCGCGCAGTGAAGCTCCAGCCGATCCAGGCGATCGGCGAGGCGCTCGGGCTGAATGGCAGCGACCTCGAGCTTTACGGGAGCTACAAGGCGAAAATCCGCTGGGAGGCGATCGAGCGAGCGAGCGCTCGCTCGGACGGGGCGCTCGTCCTGGTGACGGCGATGACCCCGACACCCGCGGGCGAAGGCAAGTCCACCACTACGATCGGCCTCGCCGACGGGCTGCGGCGGCTCGGGAAACGTGCGATCGTCGCGATTCGCGAGCCGTCGCTCGGGCCGGTGTTCGGAGTGAAAGGCGGCGGAACGGGCGGGGGACACACCCAGCTGGCGCCGATGGAGGACATCAACCTCCACTTCACCGGCGACATGCACGCGATCGGCGCCGCGCACAACCTCCTCGCCGCGATGCTGGACAATCATCTGGCGCAGGGCAACACGCTCGGGCTCGACGTCAGGCGGATCCTCTGGAAGCGCGTTATCGACATGAACGACCGCGCCCTCCGACGCCTCGTCGTCGGCATGGGCGGGCCAGCGCACGGCGTCCCGCGAGAAAGCGGCTTCGACATCACGGTCGCCTCTGAGGTCATGGCGATCCTCTGCTTGGCGCGCGACCTGCAGGACTTCAAGGCGCGTGTCGAGCGCGTCGTCGTCGCCGAGAAGGGCGAGGGGACGCTCGTCACGGCGCGCGACCTCCGCGCCGCCGGCGCGATGGCGGTCCTCATGAAGGACGCGATCAAGCCTAACCTCGTCCAGACGCTCGAGGCCACGCCCGCGCTCGTCCACGGCGGGCCGTTCGGCAACATCGCCCACGGCTGCAACAGTCTCATCGCCACCCGCCTCGGGCTCAAGCTCGGCGAGATCGTCGTCACCGAGGCCGGCTTCGCGAGCGACCTCGGCGCCGAGAAGTTCGTGGACATCAAGTGCCGGACCGGAGGACTGGTGCCCTCGGCAGCGGTCATCGTCGTTACGACGCGGGCCCTGGCGATGCACGGTGAGGAAAACCTGGCCAAGCACGTCGAGAACGTCCGTCTCTTCGGGATCCCCCCGGTCGTCGCGCTGAATCGCTTCACCGACGACACCGATGCCGCCGTGAGCGCGGTCGCGTCCAGCTGCCGCGCGCTCGGCGTGCCCTTCGGCGTGTCGCGCGGCTGGGAGCTCGGTGGCGCCGGCGTAACCGATCTCGCCGGCATGGTCCTCGACGCGATCCGGTCCAGCGACCGCTCGGCCTTCCGTTACCTCTATCCCGACGAGCTCGGGCTCGCGGCGAAGCTCGAGACGATCGCCAAGCGCGTGTACGGCGCCGACGGGGTGGCGTTCGCGCCGCTGGCCGCCACCAAGCTGTCGCGCTTCGAGTCGCTGGGCCACGGCCGTCTGCCGGTGTGCGTGGCGAAGACGCAGAACTCGCTCAGCGACGACCCGAAGCGGCCCGGCCGACCGCGCGGGTTCACGATCACCGTGCGTGACGCCGCGCTCTCCGCCGGCGCCGGGTTCGTCGTCGCGTACGCGGGCGACATCCTCACGATGCCAGGCCTCCCGAAAGTGCCCGGCGCCGAAGAGATCGACATCGACGAGAGAGGAAACGTCGTCGGCCTGTTCTGAACACCGGGAGCGACTGCGGGCCTGTGCTAGTATCGCTCGCAAGGCCGATGCGCGCAGTCCTTCTTGGCACTGGGAGCCCACCACCAAACCCGAAGCGGCGGGCCCCGGCGACGCTCCTCTCGCTCGGCGACGAGCGCGTTCTGGTCGACGCCGGGTCTGGCGTCGGCGCCCAGCTCGTCCAGGCGGGGGCGCTCGACGTCGGCCGGGCGCCGCGCGACGCGGGCGCGATCGCCGTCGACGAGGACTTGGCGGAGGTGTGACGTCGTGGACGGAGCGGTTGAGCGGCCCGTCGATCTCGCGGTGGCGCTGCGCTGGCTCGGCGGCGACCAGCGGCTGCTGCGTGAGCTGGTCGGGATCTTCGTCGAAGACGGTCCCAAGCGGCTCGAGGCACTGCGCGCGGCGATGACCGCGGTCGACGTCCACCAGCTCGAGCAAATCGCGCACAGCCTCAAGGGCTCGGCCGCGATTCTGGGGGCCTCGCGTCTGCAGCAGGCGGCGACGGCGCTCGAGGACGCGGCCCACGATGGACGCCTGGAGACCGGGCCGCCCCTCGTCGCCGAGATCGCGCGCGAGCTCGAAGCCGTCGGCGCCTTCTTCGCCGACCCGGCGTGGACGGAACGATTGGACATCGAGGCGGCGCCGTGAGGGTGCTGATCGTGGACGACGAGCCGATCGTCCGGCGCCTGCACGAGACCTCGCTGACCGCGTGGGGCTACCAGGTCATCTCGGCGTCCAGCGGCGAGCAGGCGTGGGAGATCTTTCAGCGCGACGATTCGCCGACGCTCGCCATTCTCGACTGGACGATGCCCGGAATGGACGGCCTCGAGCTCTGCACGCGGGTCCGCGCCCTCGGGCGCGAGCCGAAGCCGTACCTCATCTTCGTGACGGCCAAGGCCCGTACCCAGGACGTCGTGACCGGGCTCGGAGCGGGCGCCGACGACTACATCGTGAAGCCCTTCGAGCGCGAGGAGCTGCGTGCGCGGGTCCAGGTCGGCTTCCGGATGCTGGAGCTCCAGGCCGCCCTCGCCGAGCGGGTGCGAGAGCTCGAAGAGGCGCTGGCCAGGGTGAAGCAGCTCCAGGGACTCTTGCCGATCTGCTCCTACTGCAAGAAGGTCCGCGACGACCAGAACTACTGGCAGCAGGTCGAGACGTACATCGAGGGCCATTCCGACGCCCAGTTCACGCACGGGATCTGTCCGGAGTGCCGTACGAAGTACGTCGAGCCCGAGCTCGAGCGACTGCGCCGGATCAGGGAGGCCGGCCGGGCCGGTACCGGGACGTGATCACGCTGCGTCCCGCCGCGGCCCGCGGCCACTTCGATTTCGGCTGGCTCGACACCTCTCACACGTTTTCGTTCGGGGAATACTACGACCCGAGCCACATGGGGTTCCGCGCCCTGCGCGTCATCAACGAGGACCGCGTGCAGCGCGGTCGCGGGTTCCCGACCCACGGGCACCGAGACATGGAGATCGTCAGCTACGTGCTCGCCGGCGCGCTCCAGCACCGGGACAGCCTGGGGACCGGCTCCGTGATCCGGCCCGGTGAAGTCCAGCGGATGAGCGCGGGCACCGGCGTGACCCACAGCGAGTTCAATCCCTCTCAGACCGAGCTCGTTCATTTCCTCCAGATCTGGATCGTCCCGGAGCGGCGAGGCTCGGAGCCGAGCTACGAGCAGAAGGCGATCCCCGACCTGGACAAGCAGGGCACGCTGCGCCTGATCGCCGGGCCCCGGGGAAGCGGCTCGGCCGTGACCATCCAGCAGGATGTCCGTCTCTACTCCGTGCTGCTCGAGCGCGACCAGGAGGTGGTTCATGAGCTCCACCCCGAGCGCCACGCTTGGGTGCAGGTCGCGCGCGGCGCCGTGACGCTCAACGGCCAGCCCCTCTGGCAGAGTGACGGCGCCGCCGTCAGCGCGCAGCCCTCGCTCCGCCTCATCGGCCTGGAGCCCGCCGAGGTGCTGGTGTTCGACCTGGCCTAAGGTGGCGCACGACCTCTGGAGGAGGACGGATAGCGATCCCGGCTTCGCGGTTTTCCTCGACCTCGCCGAAGCCGAGGCCTGGCTGCGCGGTGCTCCGGGAGGAGGCCGCGAGGGCGCTAGCGCGGTGTGAGGATCGTCTCGGGTGGTGGGCTCGGTCGCGGCCGGGCTCGCGCGCGCTCCCGGCCGGTCGCCAGGGCGTGGCGGGCGACGATGCTCAAGCACCGGACGAGACTCAGCGGTCGGCTCACGATGCTGAGGCGGCCCTTCCGGATCGCGGACAGCAGCGATTCGACCGACGGCTCGGCCTCGATCAGGGAGAAGGTCGTCCCGAATTGCTCGTCGAAGTGGCTGTCGGACGTTCCGACGAGCGGCAGACCGACCGCGCGAGCCAGCTTGACCGCCGCCCGGTTGAAGTCCAGGCGCGGCGTGTAGAAGTGACTGAACTCGATCGCGTCGAACAGCTCGATCTCCTGCCACAGCCGCTCCCGTAGGCAGTAGGACGCCGGGAAGAACGGGTGGGGGGCGACCACGAGCCACTCGGGCGTGCGGTAGCGGCGGAGGTCGGCGAAGGTCTGGAGCTTGTCGACCGCGACGTCCGCGTTGTAGACGAGGACGTGCCGGCCCTCGACGGTGGCCTCGACGCCGGGGATCAGCACGATGCCGTGATCGCGCGCGTAGGCGGCCAGCTCGCCGCTGAAGGTGAGCGTGTCGTGGTTGGTGATGCTGAGCACGCGGTAGCCTTCGCGCGCCGCGCGGGCGATCACGTCGCGCGCGTTGTAGGCGATGAAGGGCTCGGCCTCGTTCGTGTGGATGTGCAGGTCGGCCCGGAGCCGCGCCTTCATGCGGTCAGGACCCTTCCGGCGAGAGCTGGCCGGGGATGTCGAGGTTCAGCCCGAGATGCTCGAGCGTCGCGCACGAGTCGGGCGTTAGCAGGACGCCGGCCATGAAGGGTGTGCGCCGGACCGACTCCTGAAGCCGTTGCGTGCACGCGACCTTCTGCCAGGTGCGAGCGAGCTGACGCTGCTGATACCCGAAGGCGAGTGTCAGGACGAAGAGGATCAGCAGACCGCCCGCGCCGGCGAGCTTGATCGCGCCCGCCACGTCAGGCCGCAGGAATCGGAGCACTCCCGGTGCGCGCGCGCCTTCGAGCTTGATCATCGTGCCGCCTTTGGTCAGCAAGGCCGATACCAAGCGGAGAAGGCGGCCGTAAACCAGCGTCGTTTCTGGCCGTGGCATCCGACCGACACCGCCGTAAGCGTGGCGCCGAGCCCAGATTCTTTCCGGAGGTGGTGCAGACCTGACCGAGAGTGCGGTTCGCGACGTCTAAAGATCCGACACCAGATCTAGTAGAGATCTACCAGGTGTCCAGGAACTTGCCACTTTATGTGCAAGTTCCTCAGGTGGGCGGAAGAACGTTCGCTAGCGAAATTAACAGTTTCCGGATACGGCGGGGGCTGGCAACTCGATTGCTGCTAGGTTGCTACAATGAGGCGAGCATGAACCTCCTCGAGCGGGTAGTCGGGCGCTGGCGGCCGCGGCGGGCGCGCTACGCGCTCGCCCTGGCTGGCGGCGGCGTGATCGGCGGTATGTACGAAGTCGGCGTGATCGCCGCGATCGAGGAGCGGCTCAAGGGCGCCGGCGACTTCGACATCTACGTGGGCTGCAGCGCGGGCTCCGTCGTGGCGACGCTCCTCGCCAACGGCGTGCGCGCTTCCGAGATCTATCGCATCATCGACCAGGATCTGGAGCACCCCCTCAACTTCCGGCGGGGCGCCGTCTACGCGTCGAATTCTTTCCGCCACGCGGCCGGCCGGTTCGGGAGGCTCCTCTGGGCCGTCGGCAAGAACGCGATGACCGCGGTACGCGGCTCGGTTCCCGACATGCTGGCCGCCGCGGAACGCGACCTTCCCGCCGGGTTCTTCTCGCTGGCGGCGCTCGAGCGCTACATGCGGGAGACGCTGGCGACCGTCGGGCTGCAGAACTCCTTCACGGCGCTCGAGCGCGTGCTCCTGATCCCGGCGATCGACCTGGATCGGGCGCAGCGGGTCGTGTTCGGCCGCAACGGGCTTCGGGACGTCCCGATCAGCGAGGCGGTGGCGGCGTCGTCGGCGATTCCCGGCTTCTTCGAGCCCTACACCCTGCGCGGGCGCGACTACGTCGACGGCGGCGTCGGTTTCAGCGGGCACGCGGACCTGGCGGCGGAGGCGGGCGCCGACGTCGTGATCGTCGTGAACCCGCTCGTGCCGAATCCCGATAGCGGCGTGGTCCCGCTCCGCAATCGCGGTCTCTACACGATCATGGAGCAGGCCGGCCGGATCTACAGCCAGAACCTCCTGCAGCTCGGCCTGTCGACGCTCCGGATCAAGCATCCGCGCACCGAGTTCCACCTCATCCAGCCGACGCGCGACGACACGCCGCTCTTCGGCCCGTCGATGGGCTTCGAGGCGAGCCGGGCGGCGCTTCGCTTCGGATACGAGTCGACGAAGGAGTGGCTCCCGGGCCAGGGCCTCCCGCTGCTGCGTCGGCTCCAGGCCGCTCCTCAACCGATTTGATTGGAGATCGGGGGGAGCGAGCGCAGCTCCCCCCGATTCCCCCCACCGGCAAGGCTCAGCGTCGAGTGGAATGAGAGTGGCGCGGGCAAAGCCCGCGCTCGAAAGCCGGCTCGTCTATCGAAGCTCCACCCCTCGGCCGTCAGCGGCGGCCCCCGGCTAGCTTTCCTGACTCCGGCAGCGCGCGCAGTCGGCCCATCGCCAGGACGCCGAGCGCCGGACCGATCGCCAGCGCGGCGAACGCCCACTGCCAGCCCACGCGTGTCACGAGCGGCGGGATCAGCCAGATCGAGACCATCGTCAGCGTGAAGCCGACGCACGTCTGGGTCGTGAGCGCGGTGCCCACGTAGGCCGGCGACGAGAGCTCGGTGATCGCGGTCGAGAACTGAGCGGAATCGGCGATGACCGTGATGCCCCAGACCGCGGCGACGAGCAGCGTCAGCAGCGGCGGGCCGCCGAACGTCAGGCCGATCGTCGCCGCGCAGGCTCCGGAGAGCGCCATCGAGATCATCGTGAGCGTCGTTCGCCCCCAGCGGTCGGAGGCGAGGCCGCCGGCCCAGCAGCCGAAGGCCCCGAGCGCGATCACGAGGAATGTGGCGCCGCTCGGGTTCAGTCCGCTGTAGCTGTCGCCGCCGCTTGCGTCGAGGCTCGCCCCCAGGAACACGGCGATCCACGCCCACATCGCGTAGAGCTCCCACATGTGGCCGAGATAGCCGAGACACGCCAGGCGGGGCCCTCGCGCACTGAAGACCGCGGCCGCCATCCGGATGTCGAAGCGGGCCGCCGGGAAGCGGTGAGGGCCATCGGCGACGAAGAGCTGGACGACGAGAGCACCGCCCAGGGCGAGCGCGGAGGCGACGAGCAAGGTAGTGCGCCAGGGGAGCTCGGTCAGGCCCCGCACGAGGTGCGGCGTCGCCGATCCGACGGTCAGGGCGCCGACGAGAATCCCGATCGCGAGCCCGCGGCCTTCGCGGAACCAGGTCGACATGATCTTCATCGCGGGCGGATAGGCGCCGGCCAGAAACACCCCGGTCGCGAACCGGAGCACCAGCGCCGGCCCGAGGCTCGAGGCCCAGAGGGCGAGCGCCGCGTTGGTCGCCACGCCCAACGCGATGCCGACGGTCATGACCAGGCGCGCCGAGAAGACGTCCGGGAGGTTGGCGAGCGCGCTGGCGAGCGTGCCGACGATGAAGCCGGCCTGGACGGCGATCGTCAGGCCGGCGCTGCCGCCGTCGCCCAGGGCCCACTCGTGCTTGAGAGCCGGCAAGACCGCGGAGGCGCTGAACCAGAGCGAGAGGGCGAGCAGCTCGGCGAGGGAGAGGAGCGTGAGCTGGCGCCAGGCCCGCGTCACGCCGTCGCTACTCGACGATTCCCTTCCGTCTGAGCTCCGTGATCTCGGCGGTCGTCATCCCCAGATCCTTCAACACGTCCTCGGTGTGCTCGGAGGGCATCGGCGCCGTGCTCCGGATCGTCCCGGGCGTGTCGGAGAGCTTGATCGCGACGCCGATCTGCCGCACGCGCCCATGGGTCGGATGCTCGACGTCCACGATCATCCGGCGATGGTTGATCTGCGGATCGGCGACCATCTCGTCCACGTCGTACACCTTTCCCACACAGACGTCGGCCTTCACGAGCAGCTCGTACCACTCGTCGCGATCGCGGGTCTTGATGAGCGTCTCGATCTCACGCCGGGCCGCCTCTTCCTCGGCGTTGGCCGCGCGCAAGAACTGGTCGGCGCTCCGGGCGAAGCGCTTGAAGTCGGGTCGCCCGATCGCGTTGCAGAAGTTCTGCCAGAGCCACGGCTCGGTGCATCCGATCGTGAGGAGCTTGTCGTCCCGCGTCTCGTAGATGGCGTAGTAGGGGTAGGAGCCGCCGAGGAATCCCTCGCCCCGGCGGGGCGCCAGCCCATCGCTGAAGAAGAAGCGCATGTTGGGGGTGGCGGCGAGGAGCGAGACGGTCGTGTCGAGGTACGAGACGTCCACGTGCTGGCCGCGTCCCGTCCGTTCGCGGGCGAAGAGCGCCAGCACGATGCCGAGCGCGCCGTGCAGGCTGGCGCCCGCGTAGTCGGCGACCAGGTTGAGCGGGATCACCGGCTTTCGGTCCGCCTCGCCGATGAGGTTGAGGACACCGGCGAGCGAGAGGTAGTTCATGTCGTGCGCGGGGTAGTTCCGGTACGGGCCGTCCTGACCGAAACCCGAGAGCGAGCAGTAGACGAGCCGCGGATTGAGCGCCCGGAGGCTCTCGTAGTCGGCGCCGAAACGCTTCATCACGCCCGGACGGAAGCCTTCCACGATGACGTCGGCCGTCGTGGAGAGCTTCCGGAAGACGGCCTGGCCCTCCGGTGACTTCAAGTTCAGCGTCATCGAGCGCTTGTTGCGATTGACGAAGGTGTGGATCGTGCGCCGGACCCACTCGTCGCTGATCGCGCGGTCGGGCTCGGGCGTCTCGATCTTGAGCACCTCGGCGCCCATGTCGGCGAGCATCATCGCCGGCAGCTCCGCCGGCGCCACCCGCGCCAGCTCGAGAATCCTGATCCCGTCGAGCACGCCCATTCCGGTCTCCTTGGAAAGAACCTAGTCCAGATTTCCTTCGAGGCGCGATGTCAGCGCGCGGACGTCAGGGATGTCCTCGAGATGCCCGATCTGCTCCGCGACGCTCTCGGCCTCGTCCGGCGCGAGGACCGCCTTCGCGCAGGCGAGGAACTTCTCGCGGAGCGCGGCATCGGACAGAGGCGTGTCGGGATGACCGCGAGCCCCCCGCGCCTCGGTCGAGAGCGTGCGCCCGTCGCCGAGCCGCACCGTCACGCGGGTCCACGCGTGCTGCTCGGCGCCCTCGGGCAGGCCGGGGTCGACGACCATCGCGATCCGCTCCATCAGCGCGCGGACCTCGGGGTTCGCGACCTCGCCGTCCGTGAACGAGCCGAAGTCCACCCGGCCGTCGGCCAGCGCGGCGGCGGCGCAGAACTGCATCGAGAACTTCCGCTCGAGCGCGGTCGTCGGCCGCGCGTGAGCGAGCACGTCGGGCACGACGCGGTTGACGCCGACCTGGACGGCGGCCACGTCGCGCGGGCTCAGCCGGTGCGCCGCTCGCAGCTCGATCAGCGCGTCGATGGCCGAGTGCGTGAGCGCGCACGAAGGATAGGGCTTGACCGCGATCCCCGATCCGAGGAGCTGCCAGGTGCGCCCGAGGCCCTCGAGCGCCTGATCGAGCCTGTGCGAGGCGCCGAAGGCGGCCACGTAGCCCTGCCGTCCTTCCAGCGCGGTCTCGGACGCCGTCAATCCCTCGCGCGCGAGCTGGGCGGCGAGGAGCCCGCTCCGCGCGGCGTGACCGGCGTGGTAGGGCTTCGTCATCGAGCCGAAGTTCTCCTTGAGCCCCGAGGCGTGCGACGCGGCGATGGCAAGGGCGTGACGCGTCTGGGTGACGTCGAGGCCCATGAGGCGGGCCGCCGCCGCCGCGCAGCCGAGCGTGCCGATCGAGGAGGTCGCGTGCCATCCCCGGGTATAGTGGTCCGGGTTCAGGGCCAGGCCCAGCGCCACGTCCACCTCGAAGCCGATGACGTAGCCGAGCACGAGCGCGCGGCCGTCGGCCATCTCGGCTTCCCCGGCGGCCAGCGCCGTCGACAGGAGCGGCACGCTCGGGTGCCCCAGCAGCGCGAAGTTCGTGTCGTCGAAGTCGTGCGCGTGCCCGGCGGCGCCGTTGGCCAGAGCCGCCCAGCCGGGCGAGGTCTTGAGCGAGCTGCCGACGACGGTCGCGAGCGCGATCCCGCCCTCGGCGCGCACGACGCGGCGCACGACGCGCGCGACGGGCTCGCCGGCGCCGGCCAGCATGACGCCCAGCGTGTCGAGCGCAGCCCGACGGACCTGCACGATCACGTCCGACGGGCACTCCTCGAGTGACGTCTTGACGATGAACTCGGCGAGGCGGGCGGCGGCGCTCATCTCCGGCACGATATCACGAGTGCGGGGAGGAGGTCTCCGACGCCGTGTCATAATCGGGGCCGGCCGATGCAAGCGCTCCGGTGGGCGGTGCTCCTTCTGGCAGTCGTGTCTCTGCTCGCATTCCTCGTCCTCGCGGCGCTCGCCTTCAACCAGCGATTCCTCGATCTCGACCACGCGGCGCTCGCGCTCGCCCGGTCGGTCCAGCACCCGCGCCTCAAGGCTCTCATGCAGACGCTGAGCGACGTGGGCTCCGGCTGGGCGCTCATTCCATTGAGCGCGCTCACATTCGTAGTCCTGAGGCGCCAGGGCCATCGCGTCGCGCCCTTCGTCCCGGCGATGGTCATCGGATCGTTCGTGGCCTTTGCGCTCACCAAGTGGATCGTCGCGCGCCCTCGCCCGCGCATGACGCCGTACGGGTTTCCGAGCGCCCATACCTTCGGCGCCGTCGTGTTCTTCGGTGGCTTGATCTACGTCCTCTGGACGATCGAGCTGCGCCGCCTCTGGCGGTGGACGGGGACGGTGTTCCTGGTGCTGCTGATCCTCGGGATCGCGGCCAGCCGGCTCTATCTCCGGTCGCACTGGCTCACCGACGTCCTCGGAGGTGCCGCGGGGGGGCTCGCGTACCTTTTGTTCTTCCTGCTAGCCGTCGACCCCCGCCTACGCCCGTCCCGGTAGCGAGCTCGGGGGGCGGGTGGCGGGGCCGGGCGCGGGCGCAGGGTCCGGGGCGAGTGGTGTTCTCGAAGCCCCGTACCCTGCGCCCGCGCCCGGCCCCGCCGCCCGCCCCCCGCGACCTCGCTACCGGCGCGCGCGGATCTTCGCCGCCGCGGCGTCCGCCTTCTTGAAGTGCTCCTCGGTGAAGCCGTAGAGATGCGCCCCGCCGCCGAGGATCTGAGCCGCGATCTCGCGCGGGACGTTCTTCAGGAGATTCGTCGAGACGTGAGGGAAGTTCGAGTCGAAGTGCGGGTAGTCGGTCGAGATGCACATCCGATCGGCGCCGATGAGGCCCGCCGCCGCCTCGATCTCGGGCTCGCTCCCTTCGACCGCCGCCCAGCAGTTGCGCCGGAAGTACTCGCGCGGCATCAGCGCGAGATACGGGGCGTGCGAGTCGCGGTACTGGGGGTAGTCCCACTCGATGCGGGACAGGAGGCCCGGCACCCAGGAGTTCTGGGCTTCGAGGAAACCGACCCGCAGCTTGGGATGGAACTCGAACACGCCGCCGATGATCATCGCGATCAGGGCCTGCTGCATCTCGATCCAGTGGCTGGCGACGTGACGGTAGAACCGGTTCTCGCCGTACAGCGGGATCATGCGAGAGTAGATGGCGCTCACGCCCTCGTGGAACCCCCAGGTGGCGTTCAGCTCTTCGTGCACGGTGTAGAGCGGGTCCCAGTAGTTCGAATGCCAGTAGTGCTCGTTCACGAGATTCGGGCGGATGAAGGACCCGACCGCGCCGAGCTCGCGGACGCAGCGGACGAGCTCACGACAGGCCAGGTGCACGTCGTGCACGGGCAGCATCGCCACCCACTTCAGCTGATCGGGACTGTACGCGCAGAACTCGTGGATCCAGTTGTTGTAGGCCTGGCAGATGGCCAGCGAGAGCCGCGGGTCCATGTTGTCGCGGCCGAGCAAGGCGAGGCCGGCGGTGGGATACAGCACCGCGATGTCGACGCCCTCCATCTCCATGCCCATCACCTGCGCGACCGGGTCGTAGTCGCGCTCGACGGCGAAGTCGAGCCGACCGGTGTCGAAGAGCCGCGAGCCCGACAGGGGCTGCGTGCTCTGCGGCCCGCTGTTCCGGACGCGTTTTCGGTACTGCTGGAGGTCCATGTCCGACGTCGGGATCCCGTCGATGACGGTCAGGCCCGCGGCGCCGCGCTTGGGCCGGCCGTCGGCGCCCACCGGGACGCTGATCCGGTCCTTGAACGTCGGGTCCAGATAGCGGTCGAAGAGATCCGGAGGCTCCATGATGTGCATGTCGCTGTCCACGAACCTGAATCCGTCTTTCATGACACTCTCCTGTTCATACGCGCGCCTGCAGCGCGCACTGCGCGTCCCTCAGCGGTAGGCGTCCGGCGCCTGTTTGACGGTTTTCCAGAAGGCCGGGTCGTGCCCGGGAAAGATGCGACCTCGCACGAGCCGCGCGATCGTCTTCAGCTTCCTGAGGGAGTGAAGCGCGAGCGTCGGGTTCCAGACGACGCCGGGCACGCGCTCCTTGTCAGCGTGTTCCTGCCAGTAGCACGCGTCCCCGGTGAGGATGACCGGGCCCGTCTCGGGCAGCTCGATCAGGAGCGACTGATGACCGGGCGTGTGGCCGTCGCTGCGTAGCACGGTCACGCCGGGCAGCAGCTCGCTGTCCCCGTCCAGCAGCCGCCATCGGTAGCCCGGCAGGTCGAAATTCTTCCGGTAGTAGAACGACTCGAAGAACGAGCTCGGGTAGTGCGCGTACGCGTATTCGTCCTTCTGGACGATCAGCTCGGACTTGGGGAAGAGCGCGGCGCCCCCGGCGTGGTCGAAGTGGAGGTGTGAGAGCACGACCAGGTCCACGTTGTCGGGCTCGAGGCCGACGAGGTCGAGCCGGTGGACCAGCAGATCCTCTTCCGTGAAGCGCGCGAGCGGGTCGTTGCGCATGAGCCCCGGGACGGCTCGCGGCGACAGGCCCGTGTCGAACAGGATCATCGCCTCGGAGGTGCGCACGAGCCAGCAGGCGATGGGGATCTGGACGCGCTCGCCGGAGAACTCGTCGTAGAAGAGCCCGGAGCGCTCGAAGCCCATGAAGCCGTTCTGCAGCGCATACAATCCCTGCACCGCCATGCCGCGCATCATAGCATCCAAGTCCTAAGCTGGACTCAGCGGGGCATCTCTTCAAGCCGACGCCGCCGAACGAGCAGCGGTGCTACGGGAATTGAAAGCAAGCCCAACCAGTGGAGTCGCCGGGGCGGGCGGCGGGGCCGGGGGGGACGCAACCGGCGTAGTGGGACCCCCTCG
>QHSU01000032.1 GCA_003220535.1 Candidatus Rokuibacteriota bacterium | reverse complement strand
GTGAGCGCGAACACCGGGATGAAGGCGAGAATAATGATGGCCATCGAGAAGAAGATCGGGCGGCCGACGAGCCGGGTGGCCTCGAGGACCGTCTCGGTGACCCGTCGCCGATTACGCGGATTGACGCCTCGCCGTTCGATGAACCGGAACGCGTTTTCGGTGACCACGATCGCGGCGTCGACCAGGACCCCGATCGCGATCGCGATTCCGGCCAGCGACATGATGTTCGAGCTGATCCCGAGGTACCGCATGAACAGAAATGCCGTGAGCACGGCGAGAGGCAGCGGGATCGTCACGATCAGCACGGAGCGAAAATGCAAAAGGAAAATGATGTTGATGATCGTGACGACGATCGTTTCCTCGATCAGCGCCCGCCGGAGCGTGTGGATCGCCCGGTCAATGAGCGACGAGCGATCGTAGAAGGGGACGATTTTGACGCCCGCCGGCAGGCCGGCCTGGAGCGCCTGGATCTTTTCCTTCACGCGGTTGATCACGTCCACGGTGCTGACGCCGTAGCGGGCCACGACGACACCCCCGACTGCCTCTTCGGTGCCCTTCACGAGGGACGCCGCACGGAACGCGTCGCCGATCTTCACGGTGCCGAGCTGCCGAACGAAGACCGGGACGCCGTTCTCGGCGGCGACGACCACGTCCTCCAGGTCACGCGTGCTCTCGATGAGGCCGAGACCACGCACCACGGACCACGTCCCACTGGCCTCGACGACGTTGCCGCCGACGTTGCGATTGCTGCGCATGACCGCATCGACGACCGTCGAGAGCGAGATCTTGTAGGCACGGAGGCGGTTGGGATCCACGTCGATCTGGTACTGCCGGACAAACCCGCCGATGCTGGCGACCTCCGCCACGCCGGGGACCGCGTTGAGCTGATACCGGATGAACCAGTCCTGGATGGAGCGCAGGTCGCGCAGGGTGTGGCCCTTCCCCTCAACGGTGTACCAGAACACGTGGCCGACGCCGGTCGCATCGGGACCCAGGGTCGGCACCGTGCCCGACGGCAGCGACTTGCTCAGGAGCTGGAGCCGCTCGAGCACTCGCGAGCGGGCGAAGTAGAGATCGACGTTGTCCTCGAAAATCACGTTGATCATCGAGAAGCCGAACGCCGACGAGGACCGGACGACACGCACGCCCGGCAGTCCCTGTAGGCTGACCGTGAGTGGATAGGTGATCTGGTCCTCGACCTCCTGCGGAGAGCGTCCCGTCCAGTCGGTGAAGACGATCACTTGATTATCCGAGAGGTCGGGGATCGCGTCGATCGGCGTCGTGAGCAGCGCCCAGTACCCCCAGGCGCCCACGAGCACAAAGAACGCGATCACCAGGAAGCGGTTCCTGAGCGAGACCTCAATGAGCCAGTTGACCACGCGCGAGACCTCTCCCCCGGCGTCCGCCCACCGAGAATACGGACGGATGCCGTCTTCAGTCTGTTACGACTCGAAAGACAGACTACGAGCTACGCGGAGAGGGAGAGGGACTTCGGGGGAAGCTCGAGCGTCGGAGGCGCGACCTGCGGAACCGCGGGTAGCGGCACAGAGGGTGCGTTACTGACGAGGCCGGTGGATGCGGGCACGGTCGGACCCGCCACCGTGGATGACGCCCCGCATGGCCCCTCGCACATCCCGCTCATCGCCGCGCAGTGATCGGCCGCCATTGCTACAGGGACGAACCCGCCCCATAGGAGGACAACGACGACCGCGACCGTCACCCGCAGACCCTTCATAGCTACGCCATTCTAACATCCGCCCCGCCGGCGGTGTTTCTGGACTTCATCGGGCCTGAACCATGGGATCTGATCGACGGAACCAAACACCTCGCTGATGGAAGGACTGGATGCAGTGGGAACACGAACGATCAACAAGATAAGCTAACCCGTCGCATGGCCCCCAGCGCGAGCAGGTGCCTGTGCCGTTAGGAGATTCCCCCGCGTCCCGTTGGCTGCGAGCTGCCGCTCGCGGATCCACGTTTGGTTGACGCGTGCGCGGGGTCTCACCCCCTGGGGCTCTTCACGACGCAGTGTGGGCGCGCGAGCACCCTTTGGTGTGGTCGGCGACCCGTCTTGCCCAAAGGAACGGGTTCGAATCCCCAACGGGATTTGACTGCGGGTGGAATGCCCGCTTTAAGTTCGCGGTCGATGGAACCGCGCTAGCCGCGTCTAACTGCCGCCCGCTGGTCGGGAACGAGCGTCCTCGAACCCGTGTTTGAGTCCAGCCACGTTTTTCGCGAAAGCTTGAGAAACAGGTCCCCTGCTTGTCGATGATCGCCGTGTACACCCTCGCGGTGAAGAGAATCCCAAAGCCACGCGCTGACACCGCTTCCACTCGGCTCTTGACGGCAGCGGGGCCACTGGCGCAGCATCGCCAGGATCATGGCCCCGCTTCCCCGAGCCCATCGCAAGGTGGCATCGCCGCGCGTCGTCTCGGTCGAGGATATGCGACCCTTGGCGCGTCGCCGGCTACCCAAGGCCGTTTTCGACTATCTCGACGGGGGCGCGGAAGGCGAGGTCACGCTTCGGGAGAACTGCCGGGCCTTCGAGGACCTGACGTTCCGACCGCGCCAGGCGGTGGCGGTGGCCCGGACCGATCTGCGCACTCGCGCGCTGGGTCAGGATCTCGCGCTGCCCTTCATGCTGGCCCCGGTCGGCTACACGCGGATGATGCACCGCGACGGCGAGGCGGCGGCGGCTCGCGCCGCCGGGAAGGCCGGCACGGGCTATTGCCTCTCCACGATCTCCGGCCATCCGCTCGAAGACGTCAAAGCGGCGACGGCGGGCCCGGTATTCTTCCAGCTCTATCTCGTCGGTGGTCGCGCCGCCTCCGAGGCCGTGCTCGAACGAGCGCGGAAGGCCGGCTACGCCGGGCTGCTGGTCACCATCGATACGCCGGTCGCTGGAATGCGCGAGCGTGATCATCGCAACGGGATGAAAGAGCTCATCAGCGGAGGCCTGCTGGACAAGGTGCCGTTCCTGCCGAACGTTCTCTCACATCCGCGCTGGCTGGCCAGCTTCCTGCTCGATGGCGGACTTCGGCCATTGCCGAACGTCGTGGTCCCCGGGCAGGGGCCGCTGGCCCTCTTGGACGTCGGCGCCGCGCTCGCCGAGACCACGGTGACCTGGGCGGACTTCACGTGGATTCGCGACTGCTGGCGAGGTCCGATCGTGGCCAAAGGCGTGCTTTCGGGCGACGACGCGCGCCGGGCGGTCGACGCGGGCGCGGTCGCCGTCTCGGTGTCGAACCATGGCGGCCGGCAGCTCGACTCGGTGTCGGCATCGATCCGGGCCCTGCCGGAAGTCGTCGCGGCCGTTGGAGGTCAGGTTGAAGTGTGGCTGGATGGCGGCGTCCGGCGCGGCCCAGACATCGTCAAGGCGCTCTGCCTCGGCGCCAACGTCGTGCTGTGCGGTCGCGCGTATGCCTACGGCATGGCCGCTGCGGGGGAAGCCGGCGTCACCCGCGCCATCGAGATCCTGCGCGCCGACGTGGATCGGACGCTGCGGCTGCTCGGATGCCGGTCGGTCGCGGAGCTGGATCGCTCCTACGTAGACGTCCCCAAAGCGTGGGAGCTGTCTAAAGGCTGACACTTTTGCGCCGTTCGTCCGCCGGGCCGGCGCCGATGGCGCCTTCTTGAATCCGGGGAACCGCGATAGCACTCGAAGGAGTCCCTAAGTCGCAGCGATCGTCCGGATCACGGCGGTGTAGTAGTTGTCCCGGTAGCCCGCCGCCATCGTGCGCTCCATGAGGCGCCGAGTCCTCGTCGCCTGCTCCAGCGTCACCCCAGCGGACTCGGCCAGCGGGCGACGCGTTGCATGCGCGACCGGGCAAAAATCGTTTGACAGGCCGCTGTCCGCGCTGTATCTGGGAGCCGGCGAAGCCAGCAGTCGAAGAAGGGGCGTGTATGTCTCTTTCGCTCCTCTGAACTGCGTCCAGGCGCCATGCAGTGACCTTCCGGGGAGGACAAGCCATGCGACAACTGAGATCTCGGCTCGTAGGCATGGGGACCTTGGCGCTCGGAGTTCTCTTCCTGTCGACCGCGGGCACGAGCGCGCAGCAGGCGCCGCAGTACCCGCTGGACGACAAGCTGGCGCGCGAGCCGGCGCCGTGGACGGTGCCGGGCAAGTGGGGTAAGCGCGGGAACTGGGGTAGATGGGGTGAGCAGGACAAGCGGGGGATGCTCAACGTCATCACTCCGGAGATGATCGTCCAGGCCGCCAGGCTGGTGAAGACGGGGAAGGCGTATGCCCTCGGCGAGGAGCTCCACGGTGACGTCGCCCGCGTGGTGCGGCCGGCGCGTTTCGGCGTCCAGGTCGTCCAGGAGCTCGATGGCTATGATCGAGCCGCGGCGACGTCGGGCAACTTCGACCCGAAGCGCTATCAAGGCGCGGCCAGTTTCACCATCATGCACAACCACACCGGTTCGCATCTGGACACGTTCGCGCACATCTACCGGGAGAACTCGCTGTACAACAACATGCCGCCGCCCAAGCCGGCAGGGACGGAGCACGGCGATGCGGCGAGCGTGAAGTTCATGGTCGGCCGCGGGGTGCTGCTCGACGTCGCGAAATACAAGAAGAGCGATCCCCTTCCCGTCGACTACTGGATCACGCTGGAGGACCTTCAAAACACCGCCAAGTCGCAGAACATCGAGATTCGAAAGGGCGACATCGTGCTGGTCCGGACGGGCTGGCGCAAGACGTGGGACGAGCCGGATGCCTCCGGGCGTCTCGACGCGGCCCACACGAAGTGGCATCAGCCCCAGCCCGGCGTGGGCCCCGATTGCCTGAAGTTCTTCAACGACATGGACATCGTGGCGCTCGGCTCCGACAACGCGGCGGCGGAGTGGGGATTCCCGCCGGATCCGAAGTATCAGCGAAAGGCCTTTGGCTTCCTGGCGCTACCAGTTCACACCGATTTCCTCTGGAACCGCGGCGCCTACATCATGGAGATCCTCAACCTCGACGAGCTGGCCAAGGACCAGGCGTACGAGTTCCTCTTCGTCCTCGGGCCGCTGCTGCTCCGAGGTGGGATCGGCGTGCCGATCAACCCCATCGCCATCCGGTAACCCGATGATCGCGGGCGGGGCCTCATGCGTGGAGCCCCGCCCGCGCGACGACCGATGATAGACGTGCCGCCGGCGGTCACCCTGCGAGGGGTGAAGAAGGCATTCCCGCTGGGGAACGGCCGCGCGCTCGACGTGCTCGACATCGAGCACTGGGCGCTTCCGGCGGGGCGCTGCACGGTCCTGACGGGCCCGAGCGGCTCCGGCAAGACGACGCTCCTCAATCTCATCGCGGGCGTGTCGCTACCGACCGCGGGCACGATCGCCGTTCACGACACGAATGTTTCGGCCCTGCCCGAGCCGCAGCGCGACCGCTTCCGGGCGCGGCACGTCGGCTACGTCTTCCAGACGTTCAACCTGCTCTCGGCCTTCACCGCGCTCGAGAACGTGATGCTCTCCATGATGTTCGCCGGCGCGATCCCGAAGGCCGAGCATCGGCGGCGAGCCACCGAGATCCTGGCGCGCCTCGGTCTCGCCGCCCGGCTGTCGCACAAGCCTCAGCAGCTTTCGCGAGGCGAGCAGCAGCGAATCGCGATCGCACGCGCGCTGGCCAACCACCCTTCGTTGATCCTCGCGGATGAGCCGTGTGCCAGCCTGGATGCCGGCACCGCCCGCGGAGTGCTCGACGCGCTCCTGAGCATCTGCCGCGGGGATGGCACCACCCTGCTCGTCGTCTCGCACGAGCCTGCCATGCTGACGGCCGGCGATCAGATCGTCGACATCACGGCGATCAATCGCTTGGAGGACCCCGCGCGCTCCGTGGAGCGCGTGTGACGATTCTCACGGTCGCCCTGAAATACCTGCGGGGGCGATTCGTCGCGAGCGCGTTGACGTCTCTGTCCGTCGCCCTCGGTGTCAGCCTGGTCATCGCGAGCGTGCTCCTCAGTCGCGGCATCAAGCAGGGGTTCATCGAGGGGACGACCGACTACAGCCTGCTCGTGGGCGCCAAGGGCACCCCGACCCAACTCGTGCTGAACGTCGTCTTCCGGATGGACGTGCCCACTCCGAACATTTCATACAGAATCTATCGCGGCCTGCAGGACGACCCCCGCATCGAGGTCGCCGTGCCCGTCGCGATGGGAGACGCGTACCAAGGCTACCGCTACGTGGCGACGACGGGCGAGTATTTCGCGGCCTTCCCGTGGCGTCGGAAAACCTTCGCGATATCCGACGGACGGTTCTTCCGCGACGATCCGGCCGAGCAACCCTCGTACGAGGCCGTGCTGGGCGCCGACGTCGCGCGCCGAACGGGTCTGCGGGTTGGGGGCCGGTTCCACGAGGGAGAGGAGGCGGCCGAGTATCCGCTGACGGTGGTCGGGATCCTCCGCTCGACGGGCAGCGCCGACGATCGCGCGATTTTCATCTCCTTGGCGAGCTACTGGGAGATGAACGAAGTCTCCCGGAAGATGCAGGTCAAGCCGCTCACAGCCGTGCTGGTACGGTCCAAGCGAATGTCGGATCTGCCAAGCCTGCACCGAGGCTTCAACGTCACCGCGGAGGCCCAGGCGGTCTTTCCCAGCGCGGTTCTGCTCAGCATCTTCAATATCCTCAGCCTCGTGAGCGACGTACTGGCCATCATGCTGGTGGTCGTCGGCCTCGTCGTGGGCCTCTACCTGTTCGTCTCGATGTACAGCGCGACCCTGGAACGCAAGCGCGAGATTGCCACCATGCGCGCGCTCGGCGCCCGGCGGACGACCATCTTGGGCATCGTGTTGCTGGAGTCCTGCGCGCTGGCGGTCATCGGCAGCGCGCTCGGGATCGCCGGTGGACATGGCCTGGCGTATCTGGGCGCGTCCGTGCTCGCCGGCCGCGGCGGCCCGGTCGCGAATCGCTTCGCCGTCGACGCACTGGAGCTCGTGGTCTTCATCGGCGCCGTGGCTCTGGGGGCGCTCGCCGGGCTGCTGCCGGCCGTGCTCGCGTATCGCACGGAGGTGGCTGAGAATCTTGCGCCACTCTCGTAGAGTCTGGACGTTCGAGCGAGCTCGCGCGACGCTGGTGGCGAGCTTGTGCCTGGCGTGCGCGAGTTTCGGTCTGGCGGTCTGTGGTCCGCCGGCGTACGGAGAAGAGATTCGACGCCTGACGTTTGCGCAACTGGTCGACTCGATCAGGGCCAACTTCGAGGTGACGCAGACCATCAAGTCCTACAACGGCAAGGAAGTCGAGATCCACGGCTTCATCATTCCGGCCGGGCCCCCCGACCTCTCGTTCTTCCTGCTCAGCCGCGTCTCCGCGCTGGGCAACTACTGCTGCGAGGTGCCAGTCGGGCAGGATGAGACCGTGTACGTATACGCGCCGAAAGGGGTCAAGGTCCGCTACGATCCGCTTCGGGTCTACAAGGTGCGCGGCGCCTTCGAGGCCGGCCCGCACACCGACCGCATCGACGGGTTCAGCCTCTTCCGGGTCCGCAACGCGCAGGTAGAGGAGGCGGCGGGCGCGCAGATCTTCAAGCTGGGAGAAACGTCCGCGCCCACCCCGCAGAAGTAGCGATCCGCCTGACGCCTGGACGCATCCCTACCTCTTACCTTCTTGCTTCAGCAAGGCGGGAACCTACCGCGGTCTATCTACGAGCTCACGGGCGAGGGATCGCTCTCTAGACTTCTCTAGGGTTAATTTCTGCAAGTTCGGTGGTCGCCCCAACGGGATTCGAACCCGTGTTGATCACGACCAGCTTTCGCCAGAAGTCGTTGCAGGTTACACGTTGTTTAGTTCGAAGAAGCGCGACGCGATTGAAACACGTTCTGCGATCGGCTCGGCCAGGACAATACCCCGACGGATTACCGAGGATTCGGAGCGCGTACTGGAAGCGGGACTGGTTGTCTTCGCCCCGATCGCCGCCCGTGATCTGACTTGGCATCACGCTAGGCGCGGTGGCATGTAGAGTTGCGTCTAAGCTGGCGTCACGATTTCAGCAGGACCCCCGGCGCGTTGACTCGCTTTCTCCAATCCGTCATCCCCATCACGGCAAAGAGTTCATCCGCCGCGGCGAGTTGCGCCCGCGCATCGTCGGGCTTCCCGACATTTACGTGAAGCTCTCCCAAGGCGAAATGACAGCGCGCCTGCAGTGGGCGCATGCCAAACTCTCGGGCGATCGCATCCGCCTGCCGATAGTGGGTGGCCGCCCGATCGAGGTCAGGCGCCGGGCGATGAGACGCCAGTTCGCCGAGCAGCCGGAGCACCCAGGCCTCATGACCGCGCTCCGGCTGCTCCCGCGCGCTGACAGGCGCAGCTCTGGGTGCCTGGCGCGGCGCTTGAGATCGCGCGGCCGTTTCACTGACGCCGTTTCTCGCGAGGACCGCCTCCGGTCCAGAGTGCGACGGGCGTATGCTTGACGGCATGTTGTACCGGTCTTACGCCCCCGCGTCACCACTCGCTGATTTCGTTGAGGACTTCTGGCTCTATGGTGACGACTACAGGCCGCGACATCTCCAAGGAGCGGATCCTGCCGAGCGGAACCGTCGAGCTCGTCATCAACCTGCGAGATGACGAGCTGCGCATCTATGATCGCGCGCGCCCGGTGTCTGCGAGCGCTTCTCCGGGGCTATCGTCTCCGGAACGTACGACCGATTCTTCGTGATCGATACGGCAGAGGAAGCGTCGCTGTTGGGCGTGCACTTCAGGCCTGGCGGCGCCTTCCCCTTCTTCGGCCTGCCAATGAGTGAGCTCGTCGATACTCACGTTGAGCTCGAGACGTTGTGGGGTCGGACGGGCGGGGAGCTTCGCGAGCGGCTCCGGAATGCGACCCGTCCGATCGACAAGTTTCGTGTCCTCGAAGCGATGCTCGTAACACGGTTACGCCGTCTTTCGATACAAGGCGACGTGGTGCAGTATGCTCTCGACGCGCTCAGTCGATCGGGCGCCACGACCGTGCATGATGTCACCCAGCGTGTCGGTCTCAGCCATCGCAGGTTCATCCAGGTGTTCAAGGCACAGGTCGGTCTGACGCCAAAGCTGTTTTACCGGGTGCAGCGGTTTCAACGGATCCTGGCACACGTGCGGCGGGTCCCGGCACTGGAATGGAGCCACCTGGCCGTCGATTGTGGATTCTTCGACCAGTCCCACCTAATCCGTGATTTCGTCGAGTTCTCTGGCTTCAGCCCGGCGGAGTTCGCCGGGCATCTCCAAGAGCTCGAGCGGCGAGGAGTACACCTGAAGCGGCACCACCTTCCGCTGGCCGGATAGGGTCAAGTTTTTCCAATACGGTCCCGCGCGTCGGGGAGACGATTAACCCGTGTCGCCACTGCGACCAGCGGAACTGTTCGCTGAGAACGTGGAGCCGATCGGGCTCCCGACCATTGCACGGAGGAGGACAAGTGATGCCGACCGTCAACGTCCGCTACATTGTCGACGATGTCGAGGCAGCCGCGGCCTTCTACACGACGCATTTCGGCTTCAAGCTCATCTCAAAGACACTTCCGGCGTTCGCCGATGTCGCCCTTGGCGACCTGAGGTTGCTGCTGAGTGGACCGGCGAGCTCGGCCGGGCGGCCGATGCCGGACGGGCGCCGGCCCACTCCTGGCGGCTGGAACCGTATTCACCTCGTCGTCGATGATATCGAGGCCGAGGTGGCTCGCCTCCGCAACGCCGGGGGTGCGTTTCCGCAACGACATCGTGACTGGACCGGGAGGATCGCAGACCTTGCTGGACGACCCCTCCGGCAATCCGATCGAGTTGTTCCTGCCCCGGCGGACCGCGTGACCCTGTAGCGCGGGTGGCGTCTGCTTAGTCGAGGAGCGGCCGATGCCCCGTCGAGTACAGATTGGGCATCGCGGCCATGTGGAAGCCAGCCGGCCGACATTCGCCGGCCTCGGTCCGCCGGTTCGCTGAGTGGCCGGCGAGAGACCAACGCCTGCGGCCGCTGATCAACGTGAGCAGCCGCTGGTCAGCGGCCCGTGGCAGGGTCCGGGCTCCCGGAACCATTCACGACAATGCTGACAGCGCGCCTGCCACGATCAAGTGCCGATCAACCCCCCGTCGGCGCGGCGGATCACGATCGTGGCGCTGCGCGGCCGGCCTCCAGTAGGGCGAGCTCATCCAGGCCGTATGGGTCGCCACAAGAAGGCACGTCCACAGAATCGCGCGAAGGCTGTCCACGGATCGTCAGACGTAGTCGAAGAGGGCCATGAAGCCGTAGTCCATATGTAGCTGCATGTGGCAGTGGAACAGGGTCAGCCCGGGATTGTCGGCGGTGAAGTCGACTTCCATCTCCTGGTAGCCGCCCAGCATGGCGACGTCCTTGATGATGCCGGCCGTGCTCTTGCCGGCGATCCTGGTCAACTCGAAGCTGTGACGATGCAGATGCATGGGATGGATATCGTCGCTGGCGTTCCTCATCCGCAACCGGTAACGCCGGCCCTGACGGACACGGAACAGGGGCTCCATCTTGTCCATCGCGAACGGCACGCCGTTGATGGTCCATTCGTTGAACCCGTGATCGGCCGCATTGCGCTTCTCGAAGGTCATGTCGATCGTTTCGTCCGGCGCGGGCGCGAGACCACGGGACGCGGCGAATCGAGTGTAATCCCAGCGGGACGGTCTGGGCTTCGCCCACTGCGGCTTGCCCTTGCGGTCTGCGTACTCGACGACGATCCCCATGCCACGGCCGCGATCGTCGTCGGCGAGGTCGCCCAGCACCCAGATACCCGGATGCTTCATCTCGACGATCGAGGAGATGCGCTCGGCGGTGCCGATCCAGAGCACCGGGACCTCGACCGGTGTCGGCACCGGGTTACCGTCGAGCGCCACGACCCTGAACGTGTGCCCGGGCAACGCCAGACTCCGGATCTCGGTCGCACTGCCGTTGAGGATGTGGAAAAGCACCCGCTCGCCCGTCTTCACCCGGATCGGCTCGCCGTGTCCCAGCATGCGGCCGTTGATCGAGAACAGTTGGTACCCGACCTCGTAGCCGTGCGGCATGCCCTTGGCCAGCGAGGCCCGCATCGCGGCCTCGCCCGCGTCCTCCAGCGTCTTGACCAGGGTGGCAGGCGCGAGGAAATGCTGCTCCATGTCGCCGCCACGGCTGAAGAAGGGCTCGAACTCCTTCAGGACCAGGAACACCTCCCGGTCGTGGGCGCCCGGCTCGCGCTTCGGCTCGATGTAGACGGGCCCGACCTGGCCGTTGTACTGCCCGAGGCGCAGGTCATTGCCGCCGCGCCGGTGCGTGTGATAGAAGCGGAAGCCCGCCGGGCCAGGCGTGAATGTGATCCGACGCATGCCGTGCGCCGGGATGTAGGGCGTCCCCTCCTCTGCCGCGCCGTCCACGTCGGCGGGTACCGTCTGCCCGTGCCAGTGGAGTTGCTCGGGAGTATCCGTGTCGTTGTGGACATCCACGACGACACGCTGGCCCTCCTTGAAGCGCAACAGCGGCCCGGGAAACTGGCCGTTGTAGGTGGTCGTGGACAGGATGCGGTCGGGCGCCAGCTCCACCAGACCTGTCCCGATACGGATCGTGTAGTCGGCGCGCGCCTCGGCGGGACTCGACGGGCTCGTCTGGGCGGCGGCGCGGGGCAACACGTGCACACCGCCCGCCAATGCGGCGAGGCCACCGACCTTGAACAACGTGCGGCGATTCATGACGCACCTCCGACTCGATGCTTTTGCACTCAGCTCTCTCGAGGTTATCTGCGACAGATCGCGGATTGCGCGCCCCAGGCCGGCCCCTTCACCTCGTACTCGTGGAGCACGTCCCCTGCTTCATTCGTCGCGAGGCTCATCGCGGATGAAGTGACCAGTGCGAAGATCCTCCAGCGTCTGCTCGATCTCCGCGCGCGTGTTCATCACGAACGGCCCGTAGCGGGAGATCGGCTCGTGAAGCGGTCGAGCGGCGGCCAGGAGGAAGCGCCCGCCACCCGCGGCCGCTGAGACTTCCACGACGTCGCCGTCACCGAACACGACAAGGGCGGGCCCATGAACGGGAGTCCGGTCCGGCCCGAAGCGGAGATCGCCCTGGTCGACGTACGCGAACGCCGTATGGCCCCGTGGCACCGTCTCGCGGAAGGCCGTGCCGGGTGGTAGCGTCACGTCGACGAACTTCGGCGCGACTGCCAGGCCCTCGACCGGCCCCCTGAGCCGCTGGCTGGTCGCCTCACCCGCAATGATTCGAACATTCGCTCCCCCGTCTAGCTTCGTCTCCACTAGGCGATCCGCTGGCAGGTCGCGATACTTCGGCCGCGTCATCTTTTCGCGAGCGGGCAGGTTGAGCCAGAGCTGCAGACCGGCGATACCCTCGGGACGGACCTGCGGCATCTCTTCGTGCATGATGCCGCTCCCCGATGTCATCCACTGGATGTCACCCGTGCCGATCGTCCCACGATGCCCCAGAGAGTCTTCGTGTTGTACTTCTCCCCTCCGGACAATCGTTACCGTCTCGATCCCGCGGTGCGGGTGATATGGGAAGCCTGCCTTGTAGTCCCCGGGGTTGATCGACTCGAAGTGGTCGAGGAGCAAGAAGGGGTCGAGGTGGTCGAGCTTTCGAGTCCCGATGCTGCGCTGGAGGTGAACACCCGCTCCCTCCACGACCGGGTCGGGTGTCACCACCTGGGCCACTGAGCGTGACAATTGGCTCATGCTTTGGACCTCCGCTACAGAGACTCCACGGGCGCCATAGAAACGTCGAACAGGCGATCCCCGCGGATCACTCTGACTTTGAGATCGTTCCCAACGGGCCAGCCGACCAGCATACGGTGCATGTCGTCTACCGTTCGCACGGCGCGCTCGTTGAGCGCGACAATGAGGTCGCCCTCGCGCAGCCCGGCGATCGCGGCTGGACCGTGGGGCTTCACGGAGATGATCTCCACGGCGTGCGAAACCGACAGCGTATGGCGTCGTGCGACGCGGCGTTCGATCGGCCGGGGCTGCCCGACGATGCCAAGGTAAGCGCGACGGACACGGCCGCGCGCGAGCAGCTCACCGACCACCCACTTGGCGGTGTCAATCGGGATCGCGAAGCTGATACCTTGGGCCATCCGAATGATGGCGGTGTTGATTCCGATCACCCGTGATCGCGTGTCAACCAAGGGGCCGCCGGAGTTACCCGGGTTCAGGGCGACATCAGTCTGAATGATGTTCTCGATCAGCTGCCCTGTGGCACTTCGCAGGGATCGACCAACGGCGCTGATCACACCCGCCGACACGGTCGACTGAAACCCGAACGGATTGCCGATGGCAACGACGAGCTGTCCAGCTCGCAGCGACACGGATTCCCCAAACTGAGCGATCGGAAGACCCGAGCCGTCGGCCCGGATCACGGCGAGGTCCGTCGCCGGGTCGCTGCCGACGGGCGTCGCCCCAAGGGTGGCCCCATCGGTCAGGGTGACGCCGAGATCCGTCGCTTCGTGCACCACGTGGCTGTTGGTCAAGACATATCCGTCCGGCGTGAAGACCACACCCGAACCCGCGCCGACGACGCCCGCAGCCCGACCCGGGCGGCGGCTCCCGGCGGCGATGCTCACAACCGCGGGACCCACGTGCTCCACGACCTCGACGACCGCTCGCGAGTAGGAGTCCAGGAGCTCGCGATCGTCGATGCCGCGGGCCCGATCAGCCTCGAGCGCCCCAACGGCTCCGGACGGCTCGTCGACCTCGGCACTCGTAAGGAGAGCGTCCATCATCATTCTCGCCTCAGCACTGAGAAGATGCCCGGGTAAGCTTCGAAGATTCATCCGACGATGCGGCGAGTATCGCAGATGACGGAGGCCGGTGTTCGGCACTTTAGATGCGCCCCGCAGAGTGTTCGATTCTGCTGTTGCGCCACGATCAGGCCGTCTATCCGTCGCGTAAACAGTCTGACTTCATCTCTTTGTGCCTATGTTCAACGCGGCCGCAGAGCGAGCCTGCCGAGGAAATGGGTGCCCAGCGCGTACACTGAGCGCCTTCACCTCAGCCTCTCCGCCGCTGCGATATACGCTCGGCGTGATGCCGGTCACGCGCCGAAACGTCGTCGTGAAGTGACTCGGCGTACGAAATCCAACTGACCGTGCGATCTCGGCGATCGGCAGCGTCCGAGCCTCGAGCAACGCTCTCGCCTGCTCGATCCGCCGCTGAACCAGGAACCGATGGGGGGACACTCCGGTGCTTTGCTTGAACAGCCGCGCGAAATGAAATGGGCTCATGTGCACGAGGCCGCTGAGCTCCGCGAGCCGAAGCTCCCGGTGCAGGTTGTCCTGGACGTACTGCGCCACACGTCGGAGCCGGCACACGGGCAGGCCCCCGGTGGTCTGATCGGCGACGACTCTCGTCGCAAGCCGTACCACGCTCGCCTCGCCGTCACGCTGTGTCGCTTCCACGTTTGCCTGCATCTCCCTCGCCGAGTCGCTCTTCGCGCGTCGGGCGTGGCTGGGCCGGCTCCTTTATGACGCTCCCCGAGTGGCGGTCGTCGCATCCCAGGTCGACACAGGTGGCGGCCAGCCGCTTCCGGAGAAACAACCGGGCGCGGTGCACGCGAGACTTCACGTTGGGGACACCCAGGCCCAGGGTCTCCGCCACCTCGACATTCGACAGACCTTCAACATCGTGCAGGATGAGAACGGTGCGGTAGCCCGGTGGCAATTCCTCGATCGCCGCTGTCAGCGCCATGCACAGTTCAGTCAGCGCCATGGCTTCGACGTCGCCGACCTCGTGAGGCTGCGATCACTGGTCGCCACCGCACCGGATCTCGATGCCGTCCGCCCCGGATCACCTCCCCTACTGGCCGCCGCCGGCGACGCCGAGCATCATTCTTTCACCGGCGTGAGGATGGGAGCCCCCTTGGCCTTAAGCAGCACCACGACGAACCTGGCCGGCTCCGTGTTGCTGGCGTTGCGCCCCACGACGTGAACATCGGTAGGACCCTCGTAGAACGTTTGCCCTGCCTTGAGCGTGACGGCAGGTTTGCCCTTCAACTGCATGACGATCTGGCCTTCGAGCACGAAGACGAACGCATGGGCGTCGTGCCGATGGACCATGTCTCGTGCGCCCGGCGGATACGACACCTCAATCATGCGACCCTCCTTGCCCGCATAGTCCGCAAGGTCGATCGCGAACAGCTCCTTCACGTCGGCGGCTTCGGCCGGGACGGCTGCGACCATCAGGAGTGCCGCCAGGTAAGCGCGGAAGTACACGTGGGGTTTCTTCATGTTGTTCCTTTCAGGATCGTAGTCGGGACACGCTATCGCAGAATCAATGCCTCTGGATTCTCAGTCTGAGTGTTTGTGCGAAGTGCCGAGGACCTGCCAGCCAGCTCGCGGCAGCGGGTGAGATCCCTGGGCATACCTCGGAGGCAGGATCAGGCTCTTCCCTTTGAGCGGCGGAGCCATTCGTCGAGACCGATGCGGCCGAGGCGCGCTTCGCCCAGCGGCACGAGCGAGCGCTCCTCGACGCGGCCGCCGAAGTATCGGGCCTCGGGGTCACGTACGACCTCACGCGGGTCGCCGACCGCCTTCAGATAGCGGGCGACGATTTCGTTGAACGGTGATCGGTCCGGGCCGGCGATCTCGACGATGCCGTTTCGTGGCGCCGCGAGCGCCACATCGGCGACGATGGCAGCAACGTCGTCCGCCGCGATGGGCTGGAACAGGCCGGGCGAAAGCCTGACCATGTTTCCATCCGTACTTGAAGCGGCGATGCCGCCGAGGAATTCCATGAACTGGGTCGAGCGGATGACGGTGTAGGGGATGCTGGCTTTCTCGATCAGTTTCTCTTGGGCGACCTTGGCGCGGAAATAGCCATTTTCGGGCGTCCGGTCGGTTCCGACGATGGATAGCGCGACATGGTGGCGGACGCCCGCTGCGGCCTCCGCCGCGAGAAGGTTGCGGCCGGAGGTCTCGAAGAATTCCAGCACCGCCCTGTCCTGAAATGAGGGCGAATTGGCGAGGTCGATCACCACCTGCGTGCCGGCCATGGCCTCCTTGAGGCCCTCCCCGGTGATGCTGTTGACGCCGGTATTGGGCGAGGCGGCGACGACCTCGTGGCCGCCCTGGCGCAGAATGGCGACGGTCTTCGAGCCGATCAGGCCGGTGCCGCCGATCACGACGATCTTCATTTGGATCTCTCCTTGCTTGCACAGCGTGCTGGTTCAGCCCTTGATGCTGGTTCAGCCCCTGATGAAGGTGAGAAGGTCGGCATTGACCACGTCGGCGTGCGTCGTGCACATGCCATGCGGGAACTTCTCGTAGACCTTCAGGGTGCCCTTCTTGAGGAGCTTCGCGGACAGCAGCGCGGAATCGGCGATCGGGACGATCTGGTCGTCGTCGCCATGCATGATGAGCGTCGACACCTCGATGAGTTTCAGGTCTTCGGTAAAGTCGGTCTCCGAGAAGGCCCTGATGCCGTCGTAGTGCGCTTTCGCACCGCCCATCATGCCCTGGCGCCACCAGTTCTCGATCACGGCCTGGGACACCTTCGCGCCCGGCCGGTTGTAGCTGTAGAACGGCCCGCTCGCGAGATCTCGATAGAACTGCGCGCGGTTGGCGGCGAGCTGTTGCCGGAGGCCGTCAAATACCTCGATCGGCAAGCCGTCCGGATTGGCTGGCGTCTTCACCATGATCGGCGGCACGGCACCGATGAGCACCAGCTTCGCCACTCGGCCCTTGCCGTGGCGCGCGACATAGTGCGTCGCTTCCCCGCCGCCGGTCGAATGGCCAACGTGGATGGCGTTGTGCAGATCGAGATGCGCGACGACCGCGGCGGCGTCCGCGGCGTAGTGGTCCATGTCGTGCCCATCGCTGACCTGGCTCGACCTGCCATGGCCCCGCCGGTCATGAGCAATGACGCGATACTCCCTCTCCACGAAGTAGAGCATCTGGGCGTCCCAGTCGTCGGCGCTCAGTGGCCAACCATGATGGAAGACGATGGGCTGCGCGTTCTTGGGGCCCCAATCCTTGTAGTAGATCGTCGTGCCGTCCTTCACCGTAATCGTGTTCATCTGCGTTCCTCCTGACTCGTGCACATGTCCGCGCCTCTGGCAACCGTGGTGCCACACTGTACCGTACTTCAACTGCTTGACTTCCCGCCGATTCCACTCCACTACCATGAGGTGGCCGGCGTCACCACGAGGTTTCGTGAATCACGAGTTCCCGTGGAGCGATCGCGAGATTTCGTGTAGGTTAGGGGGCGCTATGCGGCCTGAGGTCCTTCCACTTATTGGGCCGATGGGCTCACGCCGTCTGCCGCAAGTATTCGTGATGAAGCCCACCGACGCGTGGCACTGCCACCACCCGGCCCTGGCTCGGTGGCTGCACACTCCGCGACTCCGGCGCGTCCTTCGCCAGCGATAAGTGTGTTCGGGTCCGATTGTAGTAGTCGACGTACTTCGACAGCATCCCCAGCAGATGCCGCTCGCTGACTACTACGACATGGTCAAGGCATTCCCGCCGCAGCGAGCCAATCACCCTCTCCGCATAGGCGTTTTGCCATGGCGAGCGTGGCGCAAGGACCGCCTCCCGGATGTCCAACAGCCGCGCTTGACGCGAAAATCGTTCGCCATAGACCTGATCCCGGTCCCGGATCAGATGCCGAGGGCTCTCGTCCTGCCCGCACGCCTCGATCAGTTGTCGTGCCGTCCATTCCGCCGTCGGGTGCTCGGTGACATTGAAATGCACCAGCCGGCGCCGGCCGTGGCTCAGCACGATCAGCACAAAGAGCACTCGAAAGGTCGCCGTCGGCACCGTGAAGAAATCCAACGCGATCAGATCTCGGGCATGGTTCATCAGAAAGGCGCGCCATGCCTGCGACGGCGGCCGCCGAGGCCGGAGCATGTACTGCGAAACCGTCGCCTGCGAAACCGTCAGGCCCAGCTTCAACAGCTCGCCGTGGATCCTCGGTGCACCCCAGAGCGGATTCGCGCGGCTCATCTGCCGAATCAGATCCCGCAGTTCCCTCCCAATCGCGGGCCGACCCCATCGGCGTCGACTCTTCCTTGCCCAGTACAGCCTGAAACCCCGGCGGTGCCACCGCACCACGGTCTCGGGCCGCACCACCTGCAAAGAACTCCGCCAATTCTTCCACAGTCTCGACAGCACGACCCAGAAGATCCGGTCCATCTCCGTCAGCCATGGCCGTGGCTGACGCGCTTTCCACACGGCGAGTTGCTGCCTCAGCGCGAGATTCTCCAGCGCCAACTCGCCGCGTGTGCGAACCGCGGAGCGCAATGTCCGAAGAAGGATCCCAAGCCATCTGATCATGACCGATCAGTAGCGGATCAGCCCGCCAAATCGCAAGACAATCGCGACGGACGACTTTTCAGGAAGGACAACCAACGCACACGCGTCACCGGTCCAGCTCAGCCGCCCAGCCCGCCCACGCCCCGTCCTCCAATCGCGACTCCGGCGTGACCGTGCAAGGCCAACGTCTAACGATGCCGGTCGTCCTGCCTCCAACTAGCCTCGCGGTCTTGGGCCTGTGGACGGACTGACGGATCTCGGGGCTCCTGAGCGAGTCGGATAAGGTTTTGGCGAGGGACAGCTAGCAGTGAAGTCTCACGAGATTGTCCCCCGCCGCAAGGTCCGCCGGGATCCTCACGACCGGTCGTACGATTCCCGCCGCGCGGCCGCTGAGAGTCGGATGAGGTAGCGATCGGGGTCGCTCCAGAACGACCGTCGCAGGTCCGCGAGACTCTCGGCGCCGCCGTAGCTGATGGCCGAGCAGAGATGCTTGAGCATGTCCTGGATGACGGGGCGGACCGAGCCGCGCGCCGGGACGCTCGTCTCCAGCCCTTCGGCGCCGATCGCGTCCAGATCGACCTCGGCGGCGTCCTCCACGTCCAGGCGGTCCTTGATGGCGCCGATCGACGCCATCCCGCGCAGCACCTTGAACGGGACGCGCACGGTGCGCTGGCCCTCCGGCAGGACGACCGGCTTGTGGACGATCTCGCCAGGCGTCTCCAGCGTACCGGCGAAGGCGCTACCGAGCATCGCCGTGTCGCCTCCGAAGAGCAGCGCGAGGGCAAGGGCGCCGTCGCGGCTGATGCCGCCGTCGGCGATGATCGGCACGCGGTCGCCGATGGCTAGGCGGCATTCCACGAGGGCCTGCACCTGCGGCACGCCGAAGCTCGTGGTGATGCGCGTCGTGCAGCCTCCGCCGGGCCCGATGCCGACCTTCACGCCGTCGACGCCGCGCTCCACGAGAAAGCGCGCGCCCTCGGCGGTGCCCACGTTGCCCGCGATCAGCTCGAAGCCACCGAACCGTCGGCGGAACTGCTCGATGGCGCTGGCCATCACGACGGAATGGCCGTGGGCGATGTCGATCACGATCACGTCGACCTCGGCCCGGATCAGCTCGGCGGCGCGCTCGAGATAGTCGCCGGTGGCGCCGATCGCGGCGCCCACGCGTAGCCGGCCTTGCGCGTCCCGCGTGGCGAACGGCTGTCGGCGGTGCTTGCTGATGTCCCGGGCGGTGATGAGGCCGAGCAGGCGGCCGCCGCTCTCGACCAGCGGCAGCTTCTTGACCTTGTGCTCCACCATCACCCGCTCGGCTTCATCGATCCCGATGGTGCCCTCGTGGACGGTGAGCCGCTGGGCGGGGGTCATGCGGTCCGCCACGCGCGCCGCTCCCGACACGAAGCGGACGTCGCGCTCGGTCAGGAGCCCCAGCAGCCGGCGGGCGGCGTCCACGACCACGAGCGTTCCCACGCCCGAGCGCTGCATGAGCTGAATCGCCTGTTCGAGGCCGGCGTCGGGTGGGATCGTGTACGGATCCGACACCACGCCGTGCTGGGTCCGCTTGACGATCTGGATCTCACGGACCTGTCCCTCGATCTCCCCGGGCCGGAAGCCTCGATCGATGATGCCGAGGCCGCCTTCCTCGGCCTGTACGATCGCCATCGGCGCCCGGGTCACCGTGTCCATGTTCGCCGAGACGATCGGCCGCTTGAGGACGAGCTTCGTCGTCAGCCGGGAGGTCAGGTCGATCCGGGCCGGATCGCGCCGCGCCACCACGCTGAACTGCGGCGAGAGCAGAAAGTCGTCGAAGGCGCACCCGTGGACTCGGCGCAGGAGCTCCGCCGGCGTCATGGGGGTAGTGTACGTGAGGCGATCGTCGTCGACGCCGGCCCAATGGCCTGGCCGGTGCGCTGATGCCGACGAGGAAGAAGGTGGCGCGCCGGTCGCAGCCGGAGCGCGCTTGTCCGGCACCAGCCACCGACGCATCTCCTCGAAGACGGCTACGACATTCGCACGGTCCAGGAACTGCTCGGACACGTGACGTGAGCACCACCATGATCTACGCGCACGTCCTGAACCGCGGCCCGGCGGCGGTCCGCAGCCCCGCGGATCCGGATGTTTCGGACTTGAGCGAGGCGCTGAAGAACCCTGTGCTACACTACGTGCGCTCGCAAGATAGCAAGGCACCCTCCCAGCGGGAGCCGCGCGGCAACCTTCTGATTTTTCGTTCCGCTCCACCGGTCATCCCAGATACGGCGCGCGGTGCTACACTGCGCACTCGCAGCGTTCACCGTGTTACGTGGTTCAAGATAGATTGATTAGGCCGCCTGAAACGATGCCGCCATCCGGTGAGTTTCCCACACCGTATCCCACGCTCAACGCCGTGCTCGAGGACCTGGTTCGTGGCGCACGCTCGGCACTCACCGAGTCGTTCGTGGGGGTCTACCTGCAAGGTTCATTTGCGGTGGGTGACGCCGACGAGCACAGCGACGTTGACTTCCTGATCGCCACAGCTCGAGAGCTGTCCGATGCGCAGGTCCAAGCACTCGAGTCGATGCACCAGCGTATTTACGACACCGCCGCCGCCGAGTGGGCGCGGCATCTGGAGGGTTCGTACGTGCCCCTGCACGTGCTGCGGCGGCACGTTCCGCCCGGCGTGCCGTTGCCGTACCTCGACAACGGAAGCCGGGTCATCGAGCGGTCGGACCACGACGACACGCTCGTCGTCCGATGGGTGGTGCGCGAGCACGGCATCGTCTTGAGCGGGCCGGACCCCAAGGCATTGGTTGATCCCGTGCCTGCCGACGAGCTTCGCCACGAGATTCGCCGCAAGATCGAGGGTTGGGGAACGGCGATCCTCGGCGGCCCCGCCTACGTGAAGACGAGGTAGGGCCAGCCCTACGTGGTGCTCAGCTTCTGCCGCATGTTGCAGACGCTGGAGACGGGGCGGGTGGAGTCCAAGCGGGCCGGGGCCCTGTGGGCACTGCGGTCGCTGGAGCGCCAGTGGTCGGGGTTGATCGAGGGGGGCGTGGAATGAGCGTCCCGATCCGTGGGTCAAAGTACATCAAGCGGCTCACGAGCAAGACGTCGAGTCCACGATCGCGTTTGTTCGTTACGCGATCGACCTGAGCCGCAGACACGGCAGATGAAGAGCCAGGCCCGAGGCGGCATAACCCGCCAATGCAGCGGAGGCTCCTATTGAGGCCCGTTGCGCCCAGTTCACGGTCAAAACACGGCCAAACAGCCCCCCTCTCATTTCCCAGCACAAAGCAAGATGTTGAGACTTCGATACCGGTGCTCCCGCCGCACGACCCAGCCGGCGCGGGCGCTCGACGTGTAACCAGATCGCGTGCTGCCGCCATTGGTCTCAGAGGGGCGCGGCGCGCTTCGGTAAGTCTTCGGCGCGCGGCCGAGCCTGCGTGGTGGCTCAGCCGGCGCCCTGCGACTCCGCCACCCGCCGCATCCAGTAGCGGAACCAGTCGCGCCCGTAGGGCACGTAGAGCCGGGGCGTCACGCCCCGCGCGAGCAGCGGCGCGTGGTCCTCGGGCCGGACCCCGAGCAGCATCTCCACGACCATCGGGCCGAGCTCGGCGAGCAGGCCGTCGCGAAGCGCCGCGTCGTGGGTAGCCAGCGTCACGCGTGCTCCCGCCGCGCGGAGCGAGCGGGCGAGCCGACGGTAGGCATCGTCGGTGGCCGGCCCGTAGCGATGAGCCACTCGCTCCGGCTCGACGTACGCGCCCTTGACGAGCCGGATGCCGAGCCCCGCCTCCACCAGGCGCGGCCAGTCGTCCGCGCTGCGGCGGAGGTTCGCCTGCAACGTGGCCTGCACGGGCACGCCGCGCCGGGCGAGCGCGACGAGGATCTGGTGGCTGGCGTCGATGCGGCCGCTGTCCTCGGCGCCCACGTCGAGCCCGCGGCCCGCCGGCAGCGCGTCGACGATGCGCTCGAGCTGGCGCAGGCAGAACTCGGCCGAGACGTCCTGTCCCACGTGCGAGAGGTCCAGGGCCGCGCTGGCCGTCGGCGGCGCTTCCGAAAGACGGCGGGCCAGCTCGAGGTACCCGTCGACGGCCCGCTCGGCCTCGGCCACGTCCCGCACCTGCTCGCCAAAGAAGTCGATGGCCGCGCGCAGGCCCCGCGCATGCAGCGTCCGCGCGACCGCGAGGGCGTCGTCGAGGGTCTCGCCCGCCACGTAGCGGAGGGCGCGGCGGCGCGCCGCCGTCGCGATCGGAGGCAGGGCGCGGACCAGGCGCTCGTAGGTGTCGCTGGTGGCGAGGCGGAAGAGGAGGCGGCGGCGGAGTGCGGGCACGTAACGCCGCGTCCGCCCGGCCGGTGAAAGTCCCATAGTTACGCGAGCGCTTCGCGCTCGTCGGTCAGCGGAACCTCGCGCATGGACGGCGCCTGGATCGGCTCGCCGCCGTAGTTGCGGATCAGTTCAGCCATCTCCGCCGCCCGGCGGCTCTCGAAGCTGACTACCCGCAGCCCGTTCAACGTGTGAGGCATGGCACCTGTCTGGAGTCCAGGCCTCACACTTCGATCTCGATGTCGGCGCCGGTGACCCGCACCGGGTAGCTCCTGACCTCTCGTCCCGCCGGCGGCCTCAGGACAGCCCCGGTCTTGATGTCGAACCTCGCCCCGTGGCCAGGGGCAGGTCACTTCGGCTCCCTCGACCGTCCCTTCGGACAGCGGCCCTCCTCGATGGGTGCACGTATCGCTCAGCGCGTGGAAGGCTTGTCCCACCCGAAAGAGGGCGATCTTCTGGCCTTCCGCTTCGACCAGCTTGGCCTGCTGGTCTTCCAGCTCATCGGTCGTGGCCACATTCATGAATTTGGGCATCGCCCCTTCCTCCTCTGGGTCGGTTCAGTCTTCGACCGCTCCTTCCTTCAGCCGCTTCCCTCAGGGTTCGCCAACTCAGTTCTTCGTCGTGCAAGGCTTGACCCCGGGGTTGTCGACGAAGAACTGCTTGTTCAGCGCGATGAAGTGTTTCGACTGTTCCGGCGTCTCGTCCTCGACGAAGATCGCCTTCACCGGGCACACCGGCTCGCAGGCCCCGCAGTCGATACACTCGTCGGGGTGGATGAAGAGCTGGTTCGGCCCCTCATAGATGCAGTCCACCGGGCAGACCTCGACGCAGGCCTTGTCCTTGACGTCGATGCACGGCTCGACGATCACGTACGTCATGGTGATCTCCCCCTCTTCCGCCGATGACTCGGTCCTCGAGTTTGCGCGCCGACCGCGAGCGAGCCGGCTCAGGGCCGCGGCCTCCAGACTGACCCCGAACCGGCGGCGAATGACCTGCGCCTCCTTTGATGGCAAGGCCGCCACGGCGCGCTCCACCCCCGCCGCCAGTTCCTTAGTCTAAGCTTCGTCCAGCGGCGAGCGAGCCTGGATGGGATGAAGCGGCTGGCCTCTCGCTCGACGTGGTGGCGTACGCTGCCCCACAAGAGCACACACGCGGTCAACGCCGCAGAGAGGAGAGGCCCCGCCATGGAACATAATGGCATTGTTCCACCGAGGGCGCGCCTCCGCGACGCCGACGGCGTAGGATGACGAGAGTGAACGATTATCCGCTGCTCATCGAGTTCGTGCCCGGCACCCGCATCAGCCGCGAACCGAAGGTCGTGTCGAAGCTGCCGATCGTGCAGAACGGTCCCCCTGGAACGTCTGTCGTCTTCGGAGACGGAGCGACGGTGCCCCTGCCAACCGATCAGATCGTCTTCGCCGAGGATGGCGGTGGCACCGCCCGTGTGGGTTTCGGCGGAATGAGCTTCGAGGGAATGGAGGGCGGCCAGTTGGTCTTCCTCCGGGTTCGCGACCTCCAGCCCGAGGAGCTACTGTCCCCCCAGCGTGGTCGAAGGATGACGCTAGAGCCGCACTTGGTCGCCTCCATTGCGGTTGACGGGCGAGTCGTGTGGCCGCAGTGACTGGCCGTGTGATCGCCGCGTGCGGTCTTCCGGCGGCGTGTTCCAGACTACGAACGAGTGCGTCGGGAAACCGAAGGGAATCGAGCCCAGAGATTCCGGGGTGTGGGCACGGCGTGCTCGCCGATGCGCCTGAGCGTGCCCTCGCGGTTATTCGGGATTTCGTCCTACGCTAACTCTTGTTGTGGGTGCCGATGAATAGAGCACTACGCGCGTTGGGAGGGAAATGCGGAACAGGAGGATCGGCGCGGCGGCTGTCATCGTCAATGACGAAGGCGGAGTGCCGCTCGTCAAGCAGACCTACGGACGCCTGAACTGGGAGTTGCCGGGGGCGCAGGGGAGGCTGGCGAGTCGCCCGACGAGACGGTCCTGCGGGAGGTGCGGGAGGAGACGGGGTTGGACGTCGCCGTTTCTGCCCAGCCCAGGCTGCGACGTGCTGGGCGCGTGCAGGGCGTGAAATACCGGTGCCATGTCGGCGGGGGCCGAGTGAACGCACCGTCGAGCGCGAGCGAGACCCGTGCGCGTTCGATTCCCGCTCCGGCACCACTTTCGGTCTCGATCCGCTGAGTGGGAGTGTAGGAGGTGCGCGACTCAACGCGCGACGAGCGCCGAGGGTGGCCTCGACGCTCGTGGGATCCCGACACTTGGGGTGGGGCGAGTGCTCGCTATTCGTGCTGGATGAACGACTTCACCTGAGCAAGCAACTCGGGTGTTGGTGCGAGCCCGTGTTCCTTCGCGTGCTCAGCAGCGTTGCGCAGGACTTCTTCCTCATTGGCGCCTCGGACGACATGCTGGCAGTCGCTGGTGGGGTTGACCTTGTGGCAATCGATGATCTTGCCCATGTGGACACCTCATTCCGGGCAGTCTCGACGTCGGGGCGGTGGGGAAACTCTGCGCGCGCGGCTCTACGGTGTCAAGGCAGGAATCCTAGTCGCCGGGGTCTCCAGGGGGACGGTCGCGCCCACGATGGAGTTGCCGTGCCCCGTAGTGTCCGAAAATTCATCCCATGCTCACGCCGCCTGGTAGTAGTAGCGCAACAGCCCGCCCAACCGGTCGCGACAACGAATTCGGGTGCCGCCGAACGCACCGGGCATCGGCGCAATCAAATTGTTGCCGAGCCCCTGTTGGTTCCCCTACCCATGGTAGTGTGCCACGAACCCCTCAAGCGCGCGCCGCAGGCATCACGATCGATGGGCTCAAGCCTTGTCGGACCGGGAGGCGCAAACCGCGGCGGCGAAGAGGAAGAGTGAATTTCAGAAAAATCGTTCGGCCCGTCCGACGAACCTCGAACGATGGAAGGCGTAGGCTGTCTGGGGTCGATCTTCGCAGGGGTAATGGATCTGCGAGAGAGCCCCCCCAAACACTCTTAGAATGCGAGGGCAAAGCTAATGACACCCAATCCGCCGGAGATCTTGCGCGACCGGGGACAGAGTCTCGAGGACGAATTCTTCCGCCGCGAGGACAAACGCTTGACGGAGCGTTTGAACGAGCTGAGGGCAGCCGAGGCGACCCGCGAGGCACTCCGCAAAGCCTCGGGCATTACCGAGCCGGCCGTCCTTGAGAAGCTTATGGAGCTCGGAATACGGGCGGAAACGGTCGCTGCTCTATCCATCGTCCCGCTCGTCGAGGTGGCATGGGCCGATGGCGCGCTCGATGCCAAGGAGCGTCGCGTTATTGTTGAACGGGCTGGGGTCGATCGGGACTCAACGACAGGAGCTTTGCTCGAGGCTTGGCTCGATCGCCGCCCCGACCCCAAACTTCTCATCGCGTGGACGCACCTGGTCCAGGCCATGTCCGAGCAACTCGGCCCAGACGAGGCCGCTCGTCTCAAGATGGGGTTGCTGGATCGAGCGCGCGCGGTGGCCGCCGCAACCGGCGGTCTGTTCGGCGTTGGTTCGAAGATTTCGGCTCCGGAGGCGGCGATGCTGGCCAAGCTCGAGGCCGCTTTTCCCTCCAGCCCATAAGTACTCGGTGGTGGTCGCGCCACCGAAAAGATCGCAACGCGGACGTACGATCAGGAAGGGCATGAAATGGCCACGGACGCCGAGATTCGGAAATTCGTGCAGCGTCACCACGGCTTCATCCCGAAAACGGGGTGGATCGCTCATGTCAAGGAAGTTCATGGCGTACCGACGCTGCGTGGAGCAAACCGGGCCCGTCGCGGTCGTGACGTCGAGCCGTGCCCACAGGAAAAGCGCGAGGCGATCGAAGAGGCGCTTCGGCATTTCGGTGTGATTTGATCGCGATCAGGGGTGCGTATGACCGGATGGTCGTGGAAGCTCGGCCGGGTGGCGGGGATCGACGTCTACATGCACGGGACGTTTCTGATCCTGCTGGCCTGGGTCGGTGTAAGTCACTATCTCCAGCGCCACCGCCTGGCCGACGCCGGGGCGGGCGTCGTGTTCATCGTCGCGATCTTCGCCATCATCGTGCTCCATGAGCTCGGCCATGCATTAACCGCACGCACTACGGCATTCGTACCCGCGACATCACGCTCCTGCCAATCGGTGGCGTGGCGCGGCTGGAGCGGATGCCTGATGACCCGAGGCAGAAGTTGCTCGTCGCGCTCGTGGGCCCGGCCGTCAACGTGGCCCTCGCCGCGCTGCTGCTCGCTGTGGTGACACCCACGGCGCGGCACGAGGTTCAATGGGTCGGCGGCGACTTCCTGTCAAAGCTCTGTGGGTGAATGTCACCCTGGCCGTCTTCAATCTCATTCCGGCCTTTCCGATGGACGGCGGGCGTGCCCGGCGCGCCGTGCTGGCCATGCGGATGGATTAAGTGCGGGCCACGCAGATCGCGGCCCACATCGGCCAGGGGCTGGCGCTGTGTTCGGGCTCGTCGGCCTCTTCAGCAATCCGTTCCTGGTGTTCATCGCGTTATTTGTCTGGTCGACGCGGGGCGGGTGGTCGGCGTGCTGACGCGGGCGGACCTCGTGAAAGGGTTGACGCAGACCGGCGCCGACACGCCCGTCGCGACAGCCACGACATCACACTTCGACTGCGCGGCACCCTCGGAGATGCTCGAGGGCGCCGTTCAGCGCCTGAAGGCCTCGGGCTGTCCGGCCCAGCCAGTGTTGCGCGACCGCGAGCTGGTCGGCGTCCTCACGATGGAGAACGTCGGCGAGTTTCTGATGGTCCACTCGGCGCTGCGCGCCAACAGAGCTCGCGCCACGTCGGTGGCATGAGCGCGTCGCGCGAACGGGTCGCGATTCTGACGTTCACGCGCTCGGTCCTTTCGCGCCCCGCCAGCAGTCACGCTTGGCGCGCTCGAGTTCCTCGATGATCTCGCGGCGCTCAGCGAGGAGGCGCCTCGCTTCCTGCGCGCGGGTGAGCAGGAGCGCGCCGAACCTGAGCTGGTGACGCAACCGCCCCGTGCCGACCAGGTACCGATACGCGACCAGACCCCCGAGCGGGAGTGAGAGAAAGAAGGCGAGCGCCCACCGGAGACCGGTCACCCAGCCGACGAGCGCCGTCTCGAGGGCCCAGAAGAGCGGGAAGGCGACGATGCTCGCGAGGAGCCGGATCGTCGCGTAGTCCGTTGGCCGACGCGACGTCTGCTCCGCGAGCCAGCCGGGCACATAGTAGGGGAGGAAGTTCACGGCCGCACCGTACGCAAAGAAGGGGAGGCCCACGATCGTCTGCCAGGATCGTGCCACGCGCTGCCGTTCCGCCGTTCGCTCGAGGCGAGTCCACACCGCCTCGTCATGCAGCCGGTAGGCAGTAAGTCCAAGGTGGTAACCGAGGATCCGCTGCCAGAGCCGCTCGATACGCTCGGGGTCGTGAGCGCGGAAGTGCTCGACCGCGGCCGCAATCGACCCGGAGGGCTGGAACGGGTCGACCTGTCGTCGCGCGAGCCAGCGCTCATCCCACAGCTCACGCTCGAGATCGCCGCGATAGAGCGCCTCCACGGCATGCCCGAACGCCGCCGCGTCGATGCGCTCGACGTGGACCACCTCGTGCTCCATCGCCCCCTGGATCGCCGCCGTGAGCGCGTGCAGCGCCTTCGCTGGCTCCTCACGGTAGCTCGCGAGGTACGAGGAGACGTCGACCGGCTCGCCGAACGAGACGAGGACGCGCCCGCGGAACCTTCTACGGGCCGCGAAACTGAGTCCGACCGGCACGACCGTGAGGCCTCCCGGAGCGTGCGCCTCGTAACCGAGCGCGATCCGGGCCGCGCCCGTCTTGATCGGTTGCAGGTGCGCCTCCGCGCGGGTAATCCCTTCGGGGTAGATGGCGATGAGCCGGCCGCGGTCGAATGCCTCGTCGCACGCCGCGAACATCTTCACGCCGCGGTCCATCCTGTCCGGGTCGTCCGCCTTCCGGTAAATCGGAATCACTCCCAGGGCGACGAGGAGCCGCGCAATGAGCGGGTTGCGGAAGAGTAGCCCAGTGGCGAGGTAGTGCACCTGGCGCGAGAGCACCGACCCCACCAGCAGCGAATCGATCAGGTTGTTCGGATGGTTGATGCAGAGCAGCACCGGACCCATGCGCGGGACTCGTTCGGGGCGCCGGACCTCGACGCGCTCGAAGAAGAACCAGATCCAGAACCGCGCGATCGCCCTCACGACGGCGTAGAAGGGGTTCACTGCGGACTGTGCGTCGGCCCGCCCCCGATCCCGACGCTCTTTCCCGAGGCGACGCTGCCATCGCCACACGCCGACGACCAGCAGCGTCAGCAGCGCTAGGAGGCCTGCCAGACCGAGCCAGCGCTCCCCGCGATGCACATTGGCCATGATGGCCTTGATCTGATCCGTGAAGAAGTATGCAACCCGAACGCCAACGGGACGCCGACCAAGGCGGCGCCCGCGTCCGCCACCACGAATTTCCAGAACGGCACGTGCGCACTGCCCGCGGTCAGAAACGCGGCGGCGCGGAGTCCCATGACGTGCCGCGCCGTGACAACGGTCTTCAGCGCATGCCGTCGGTAGGCCGCCTTCAGCCACTGCTGCCTCGCGGGCGAGAGTACCAGTCGGACCAGTCGCCAGTGGAGGACCTGCTCGCCCCAGTACCGCCCGACCCAGTAGAGCACCATATCGCCAGACAGCACCCCCAGGAGGCAGACGGGCAACGCCAGCCACCAGTGGACGATATCCTCGTGGCTCATCACGGCAGCCGCGATGATCGGCATCTCCTCTGGGATCGGCACTCCCAGGCTGCCGAGCACGAGGACGGCGAAGACGCCGAGATACGTGAAGTTGTTGACGAACTCCTGGAGTGCCTCCAGAGACGCCTCCACATGCCGCGGTGGTCTTCGAGGCCCGTCTGGGCGTATGGGGCCCGAGGCCAGGCCGGATCAGTTTGCCGGTGGTTGATCCCGTGTGCGAATTTTCCTCGATCGTGCCGATCGTGCGGGTTCCTGGGATCATGACGCCCGTCGGGATGTCGAAGCCGTCGAGCTCCGCGAGGAGCTGATTCAGGTTTTGCTCCCGCTCGTCGTGGCCACCCACGATCGGGCTGACGCCCCGCGCCTTGCCCATAGCATCCAGCTCGTCGCCTTCTCCTGAGCCTGGGCGAAGAGATCGCGCACGCGGGCGGCTCCGACGCCGACGAACATCTCCACGAAGTCCGAGCCGCTCAAGCTGAAGAACGGCACGCCGGCCTCCCCGGCGACGGCCTTGGCCAGCAACGCCGGTGCCGGGCGTGCCGACGACGAGCACCCTGTGCCTTCCACTTATTCGTCCGATCGGCTCACGCTGCTCGCCCGCAAATATTCGTGATGAGGCCCATCGACGCGAGGAACCTCCACCACCCTTCCCTGAGCTGGTGGCTGCACACTGCGCGGCTCGGGCGCGTCCTTGCCCAGCGATAGGTGGGTCCGGGTCTCGTTGTAGTAGGCGAGGTACTTCGACAGGATTCTCAGGAGATGCCTCTCGCCCATCACCACGACGTGGTCAAGGCATTCGCGTCGAATCGAGCCAATCACCCGCTCGGCATACGCGTTTTGCAACGGCGAGCGATGCGTAAGAACCACTTCCCGGATGTCCAACGTCTCGGCCTGACGACAGAATCGTGCGCCATAGACCTGGTCTCGGTCGCGAATCAGGTACCGGGGCGCCCCTTCGTGCACGCAGACCTCCAGCAGTTGCCGCGCCGTCCATTCCGCTGTCGGATGCTCCGTCACATTGAAATGCACAAGCCGGCGCCGCTTGTGGGTCACCATCACGAGCACGAATAGGACTCGAAACGTCGCCGTGGGCACCGTGAAGAAATCCAACGCGATCACATCTGCGGCGTGGTTCTTCAAGAATGTTCGCCATGCCTGTGACGGCGGCCTCCGAGGCCGGATCATGTATTTCGACACCGTCGCCTGCGAGATCGTTAGGCCGAGCTTCAGCAGTTCGCCGTGGATTCTCGGTGCACCCCACAGGGGATTGGCGCGGCTCATCCGCCGAATCAGATCGCGGAGCTCGGCCCGAATCCTCGGCCGACCGCGTCGGCGTCGACTATTGCACGCCCAGTAGCGCCTGAACCCCTGCCGGTGCCAGCCGACCACGGTCTCTGGCCGCACCATCCGCAGCGAATTCCGCCAGCTCTTCCAGACCCTGGACACCACGACCCAGAAGATCCGGTCCACGGCCGTGAGCCGTGGATCGCAGGGTCCCAATGAGAATCTCAAGCCAGCTGACCATGACTGGCCAAGTAGCCTGATCCGTTCGACAAACGCAAGAGAATCGCGACGGACGAGTTTTTAGAAGGGACAACCGCAACAGGCCGCCCAAGCGTTCGCGGCAACGAACTCGAGCGCTGCCGAGCGCGCGGGGAGCCGGCGCGATCAAGTCGTTGTCGAGGCCCTGATGATTCCGCTCCTCGTGGTAGTGCACCACGAACTCCTTGAGCACGTGCAGTAGCCGCCGCTCGCCGAACAGGATCAGGTGGTCCAGGCATTCTTCGCGAATCGAACGCACGAACCGTTCTGCGTAAGCGTTGGCGTTCGGCGCCTGGACGGGCGTCAAGGCGATGCGCACTCCTGCTCCCTCGAGGAGGCCCCGGAATGCGGCCGTCCACTTACCGTCTCGGTCACAGATCAGGACGCGATGGCCCGCCAGGAACCCATCGACGGCGTCGGTGAGCCGCCGCGCAGCCTGGGCCATGAACGCCGCATCGGGATTCCGCGTCGAGCCCACGATCTGCACCCGCCGGCTCTTGAGATCCAGCACAAACAGCGTGTAGTAGGTCACCAGCCCGCGAGAGGTCCAGACCTCCGTCGTGAAGAAGTCGGCCGCGGCAATCGCGCCCCAGTGCGCTCGCAGAAAGGTGCGCCACGATGAAGGCCGGCCGGGCGCCGGTGGGATCCCATTGTCCTTCAGGACCTTGGCGACCGTACTTCTCGCGACGCGGTGGTCGAGGTTCTTCAACGCGCCCTGGATCCGGCTGTAGCCCCAGGCTGGATTCTCCGTCGCCATCCGCACGATGAGCGCCGCGATCTCCTTCATGAGCCCGGGACGCCCAGTCCGCCGGCTGTGCCTTCTACTTATTCGTCCGACCGTGATCACGCCGCTCGGCGGAGATATTCGTGATGGAGACCACCCGCGCGTGGCACCCTCACAACCCTGCCCAGGCTCGGCGGCTGCACCCTCCGTGGCTCGGGCGCGTCCTTGGCCAACGACAAGTGTGTCCGAGTCCCGTTGTAGTAATCGACGTACTCCGACAGGATCCACCTCAGATGTCGTTCGCCGATCACCACGACATGGTCAAGGCATTCCCGTCGGATCGAGCCAATCACACGCTCCGCATAGGCGTTTTGCCACGGCGAGCGTGGCGTAATAACAGCCTCTCGGATGTCCAACATCCTGGCCTGACGCGAAAATCGTTCGCCATAGACCTTGTCCCGGTCGCGGATCAGATACCGGGGGCTCTCCTCCAGCCCGCACGCCTCGAGCAGCTGCCGCGCCGTCCACTCTGCGGTCGGATGCTCGGTGACATTGAAATGCACCAGTCGACGCCGGTCGTGGCTCAGCACCACAAGCACGAACAGGACCCGAAAGGTCGCCGTGGGCACCGTAAAGAAATCCAACGCGATCAGATCCTTGGTGTGGTTCCTCAAAAATGCGCGCCACGCCTGGGACGGCGGCCGCCGAAGCCGGAGCATGTACTTCGACACCGACGCCTGCGAGACAGTCAGACCCAGCTTCAGTAGCTCGCCATGGATCCTCGGCGCGCCCCAGAGCGGATTGGCGCGGCTCATCCGCCGAATCAGGTCTCGGAGTTCCGTCTCGATCCCGGGACGACCGCGTCGGTGTCGACTTTTCCACGCCCAGTAGCGCCTGAACCCCCGCCGATGCCATCCCACCACGGTCTCAGGCCGCACCACATGCAGCGAATTCCGCCAACCCTTCCACACCATGGAGACCACGACCCAGAAGATCCGATCCAGCGCCGTTAACCGTGGCCGCGGCTGGTGCGCCTTCCACACGGCGAGTTGCTGCCGCAGCGCGAGGTTCTCGAGCGCCAACTCCCGGTGCGTGCGAACGGTCGACCGCAGTGTCCCAATGAGAATCCCAAGCCATCTGACCATGACCGGCCAGATAGCCTGATCGACCCGAGAAACGCAAGAGAATCAAGACGGACGAGTTTTTAGAAGGGACAACCTCGGCGAGGCGACCTTCGCCGACGCCATCTGCGACCGCCGCCCACCGCCTTGTGTTAAAAGGACCCTCGCGGAGAAAGGAGGCCAAGCTCGACGAGTGACCAATCGCCCCGCGTCGCTTCGCTCCGATCACGATCCGCCGATCTCGCTGATCACGATCGCCCGATCTGAGTGATCACGATGACCGAAATGCGCACCCCGTGCGTTTGCTCTAGCTTTGGCGTGGTACTTATCGGCTCCTTAGGGATGACAGAAACGTGCTGCTATGGCGCTGAGAAGAATGATCAAAGCGCCTATGAACGGCAGCAATGGCAAGCCGCAATTATGCGGAGTGACAAGGACATACTGGTTCAGATAACTGACGATCGTGATGACGATGCCTAACGCGCCTCCAAGTGCGCTGAAAATCTGGACGCAGGTCGGGTGGCATCGTCTAACCCAAAGCAAGAACGTCACGATCCACGCAAGCGCGAAACCGAAAACAATGGCCAGCCACCACAACGCCCACCCACAGCAGGGCGCAAGGTAAAGCGCAACAAGCGCGCCCACTAAAGATGATTCCCAAGCGATCAAGAGCCAATCGCATCGGCCTGGACAGCCGCAACCGAAAAACAAGCATCTGATGTAACAGGCGAGCAAGATCAGGAGGCCTAGTGCGGCAACTCCTGCCACGATCCACCACAGGAACCCAGGGACTGGCACGTGTACACAAAGCTGGAGGGCCAGTAGCGCCACGGTCGCCGCCGCCGCCAGGCCGATTAGGATTGCTGCAACAAGGATGATTGCAAAGCCGCAGCATGGAGGCGGAGGTGGCGGAGGCGGCGGAGGCGGAGGCGGCGGCGGTGGTGGAGGCGGAGGTGGCGGAGGCGGTGGAGGCGGCGGGGGCGGGGGAGGCGGTGGCGGTGGTACGGTGACGCACTGAAGGGCTCCAGTGAAGTTGTCCACGCAGTTCGCGTCCGCACCGCAGACCGCCTTAACGGAAAACTGGTCGCTGCATCGGCAGAAGTTGGCTGACGAGAGACCCGTGATTTCGACGAGCCAGTTCCCCGCCGAATCCACGAAAGCGAAGCCATTGACAGTAAACGAGAGGCACTGCACCTCGACAGCGACACTGGGGCAGTCGATCGCGGTCCCTGTCACCCGGACGCGAGTGGGTTGGGGGCTTCCAACCCCGAGGACCGAGGTGATTGTGATGTTACAGGCCATGGCCTATCTGAAAAGCGGGCTGGGCCCCCGCCTCGAGGCACCTCCTCGAGGTCGGGTGATTCTTGAATCCATGCTGCCCCCAAAGGTCACCACGAACAGGACCAGCGACGGATGCGGCGCTTTTACGCTCGAACTACAGAAGTGTCAATGCCAAAGATCGTATGCGGTCTGGTTGCTATTCAGACATCAGGCGGGTCATCCCCGCTTGACGCCCCCTCGCCTGAAGCAATAACGTACCGCCATTGTGGACCATCGCGCGTTCCTGGCCGGCTCTGTCTCGCTCCTCGCTGCGCCGCGCACCGCGGACGCGCAGACGGCGGGAAAGGTATCTGATCGGCGTTGTTATTGCTATCATGGGTGAATCGACGACGGACCTACGATCGTCGATTCTCTAGACACCAATCGCAGGGAGCCCGACGGTCGCGATGGTGCCGATGAGCGCGAGAATTGGGCCCGACGGCGTGCTCTCGCTGTTTGCCCGGGACTTCAAGGACGTCCAAGTATCGCCGTCAAGAGACCAGCGCCATGCAGTCGCTGCGAGCCTGCAGAGCGAATGCGAACATGCGAGAAGCGTGCTCGTGCGGATCCCCACCCAGAGACGGCGTCCGGGCCGCTCGAGATTCTTCCTAACACCGACGGCCGCCATCCGATCGGCTTGGCCTTTGATCGTCTCGGGGCGGTGTTCTTCACTGTTGCGCGGCAGAGCATTGGTTTGAGAGACTCAGCGGCAGTCCTAAGCCCTTGAAGGCGCTAGAGTTATGACTATCAAGGCTCTCGCCACACGGATGATGCGCGCCCTGACGAACAGCGCTCGGGCGCCGTTCGGAGGGGAGGCCGCCTCAAGACCGGCCTCGGCGAGGAGCCCTCGGGAGGTGAGCGGTACCTCTTCCCAACCACCCAAGCTGACGGCCTTCGTGGTCAGCGGCCCGGCGCTGCCGATCAGGCCCGCACCGTCGGCGCGAGCCTGGATGGACGCCACCAATCAGCACTTCGCCAATCGCTGTCTCCCTCTACTGATTGCGAACCAGGCGGGATGGTTCGTCTTCAACTCCCGTGCCTTTCGCGTCACATGGACGGGAGGAACTTCCCAGGACAGTCTTCGCATCGAGTCTGTGGGGGCCTGGTTGCCGGCTCCGGCCGTGAGTCACTTCGGCCACGGCATCCTGACCTGGACCCTACCTTATTTGTTCCGAACTCCCGCCGGCTACAGCCTGCTCGTGAGGGGGCCCGCGAACTCGCCGAAGGACGGAGTCTATCCGCTCGAAGGAATCGTCGAGACGGACTGGTCGGTGGCGACCTTCACGATGAACTGGATCGTGACGCGCCCCCACCATCCCATAACCTTCGAAGCGGACGAACCGATCTGCATGGTGGTTCCCTTTCGCGTAGGGGAGCTGGAGGCCTTTGCCCCGGAGCTTTCGGCCCTCGCCGGCGACCTCGCCACGCGCGATGCGTACACCGAATGGTCGAAGAGCCGAGGCGAGTTCCTTCGCAATCTCCATTCGCCAGGCTTCCTGGCGACGCATGAGCCATGGCAGAAGCACTACTTCCGGGGTCTCTTGCCCGACGGGGTACCCGCGCCCGAGCATCGCACGAAGCTCCACCTGCGCCCCTTCGCGGGCCTGGCGGGCCAGGCAGAGAAGCCGTCGGCTCCTGCTCCGCCGGAGCCATCGAGCCCGCCGCCACTGATCCTGGAGGTGCCGAACTTCCTGTCGCCGGAAGAGTGTGCGAAGCTTATCGACGGTTTTCGTCGCCTGAACTCGTCCGGCGCGAGAGGCCTCCGCCGGTTTCCGCTTCGTATCGAGATCCCCGCCAGGACCTTCAAAGACGCGGGGGAGTCGAACGTTCACGACCTGCTGACCCGGGTGCGCAACCACATCGTTCGACTCCTCCAGGAACGGTACCCGACGCCCACCGCGCTCGCCGTGGACTTGACGCTCCTCAGCGAGATGTCCCCCGGCGACAGCCATCCGCTGCACTCGGACAACGAGCGTCAGGATCCCGCGGGCAAGTGGATTCCGAACCATACGCCATGGCGGGAGTTTGCGGCGGTCGTCTACCTGAACACCTGCGGTGCCGACTACACTGGCGGAGAGCTGCGGTTTCCACCACTCGCCGTCGAGGTGTCCCCGCGTGCGGGACTGCTCGTGGGCTTCCCGTGCCACCGCGCCTACCAGCACGAGGTGATACCGGTCGTCCAGGGCCTGCGGTACTCGCTGTCGCTCTGGACCACCACGGATTCGCGTCATGTCGAGCGCTGGTCCTGACTGCGATCTGGTCATCGTCGTTCCTTATCGCAATCGGCGAAGATACCTGGACATATTCGTTAAGCGGGTGCCGCGGTACGTCGAAAGCCAGGGCATAGACAACTTCCGGATCTGCGTCGCCGAGCAGGCGCCGGGAGACACGTTCAACTTGGCTCTCAGCCGGAATGTTGGCGCCCTCTACGCGATTCACGCCTTCAGGCCGAAATACCTCATCTTCCAGGACGTGGACGTCATTCCGATCCGGGGCGTCGACTACCGCCCCGAACCGACGAATCTGACCTGGTTTCTCAGTGCCGGATCGAGCAAGGTGCGGACGGATGACTTCATTACCGTCAACGGCTACAACCCGGCCTTCCTCGGCTGGGGGTCCGAGGACAGCGAGTTCGGTCTGCGACTGATCTCGTTTGGTCGTCCGGTCGCCGAGTGGAAACGGCGTCCAGCATCCGCCGATGCGATGATCCTGAGCCTCGAGCATCCCGCCATGTCGCGCGAGGCGGCCGCGTCGCTATCGCAGAGCTATTGGGGTGGTCCACCGACGCCGCAGTTCATCACTCACAACGATCCGGAGTTCGGCGTCCCACTGGACCATCAATATGACAAGAGAGTCGATTTCCACAATGAAGAGCGACGACGAAAAAACCTCAGGCTCTACGAAGCAGCCTGGCAACTGCCTCTTGGACTACGGCGAAACTACTTCGCGTCGACAGGACTCAACCTCGTGATGCTCGACCGCCTCCTCGATGTCCGCGAGGACGGACGTATTTCCCACGTGGCATACGACCCGCGGCGGGTCCTAGAGCGTAACCCTCTGTCCATTACCGAGTTCAATGAGCGCCTGGCCGGCTAGAACGATCTCGTCGCGCGCGGCTTGCGGGCACCGGTGCTCGCCATCATCAACGGCAATGCCGGGCTGCGACGCGCCGTCGGCCTCGTGTGGCCCCGCGGCATGATGACCATACGCGCTGCGCTCACCGTCGTCGCCGCTCGCCGCCGACGCGCAGCAGACCGGGACGGTTGCTCGAATAGGTTACCTTGGGCCGACCTCCTGTCCTTCGCCAAAACCTCGGCCGGCGGCAAGTTGTTGATCTGTCGGCGCTGATCCGGAGAGAATCTCGGCGCGATGATCATCCTCTTGCTCCACCTGCTTCGACTTCTCCCGTTCCTCTGCGGCGGCCACCGCCAGCTCGCCCTCGAGAACCTGGCCTTGCGCCACCAGCTCGCCGTGTACAGGAGGACGAAGCCTCGGCCCAAGCTTCGCACGATGGATCGCCTCTTCTGGGTCGGGCTGGCCAGGGTCTGGACCGGGTGGCGGCAGTCCCTCGTGATCGTAGCCCCTGCTACCATTCTGCGGTGGCAGCGCCGCCGCTTCCGCGATCACTGGACCCAGCTCTCCGGCCAACCCGCTGGCGGCCG
>QHSU01000053.1 GCA_003220535.1 Candidatus Rokuibacteriota bacterium | reverse complement strand
CTGTTGCAACGTGCCTACGCTCAACCGCATCAGAGGGGCCTCCTCGAATCGGAGAGTGATGTGGGGACATCGACTCTTTTGATCCGTGGATTCGCCCCTCTGATGCATTTCGGCCACTTGGTCGCGCCCTCAGTTATTTCGGATTGAGGCTAGATGGCAGCCTGCTCATGATCCCGCTGGTCGGTTTCCTGCCGCCAGATGACCCACGGGTGCGGGGCACTGTCGCCGCCGTCGAGCGCGAGCTGATGGCGGACGGCTTCGTCCGCCGGTACACGACGGAGTCGGGCGTCGACGGCCTGCCCGCTGGCGAAGGGGCCTTCCTCGCTTGCACGTTCTGGCTGGTGGACAACCTGGTGCTGCTGGGCCGGCGCGAGGAGGCCCGCCGAATCTACGACCGCCTCCTGGCCTTGCGGAATGACGTCGGTCTGCTGGCCGAGCAGTACGAGCCGCGGGCCCGGCGGCTGCTCGGGAATTTCCCCCAGGCGATCTCCCACATCGCGCTGGTCAACAGCGCCTGCAACCTCTCGCAGGCCCTGCGCCCCGCCGAGCACCGCGCGGGGATGTGAACCGGGGATGGGACCGGCGCAATCGCCAGTCGACTGCGCCCCTCGTGCCAAGGGCTTTCATGTTTCCGCGGGCGCCTCCGGCTTTTCAAAGAGCGCCAGGCTCTCCATCGCGAGTCCGTAACCGAGGAGGTCGTGCATCTGCCGACGCAAGTATTCGGTGAAGAGAAGCCGCGTGTAGCGGAGCAGCAAGGTCGGCTTGCGGACCAGATCTTCCGCGAGCTCCCAGGCGCGCCCCAAGAGTTTGTCACCCGGGAGCACTTCAGCGACGAGTCCCAGTCGCAGCGCTTCGGCCGCGCCGAGTGTTTGTCCAGTCAGCAGAAAGTAGCGCCCGCGGTTCATTCCCAGCAGAAGCGGATAAACGATGTGCATGCCGTCGCCTGGCACGACCTCCGATGCGAAATGCGCGGAATCCTGGAATTGCGCGGTGTCGGCAGCCAGGACGATGTCGCACAGCAAGGGGATCTCGGAGTGCCGCCACGCCGGGCCGTTGATCGCGCTGATCACCGGAACCTCGATGTTCAGAAGGTTCATCAAGAGATGTCGGCCCTCCCAGTGGATGCGATCGATCCGCTCGATCGACGGCCGCGTCGGGAAGGACGACGTCCCAGGGGTCGCGCGCGGCCCCGAGAATTCGTGGCCCGTCCCGGTCAGGATGACCACGCGATTCTCGCGGTCGGCACCGATGTCGTGGAACGCTTCAGGTAGTTCGCCGTGCGGCAGAAACCCCCAGCGGAGCGACTGGCCATCGGTGTGCAAGGTGACCTGGAGCACCCCGTTTCGTCGCTCCATCCGCGCGGTTTTGTACTTGTTCGCGTACTCGTCGAATGAGCTCATCTCGACCTCCCGATGTTGAGGACGTCGCATCCTTTCACGTAAGCGAGCTTCTCCACGACCTTCCCGTCGTGCACCCGCATCAGATCGACCCCGCGGCCACCTCGCAGGTGATTGTGCCAGATCCGCGGTACCCTCCCCGCGCGCCCAGGTCAGGCTCGACAATGTGGGCTTGTATGCTCTTGAAAGCCGGACTATATACTTAACTGCGCCCGATGCTGATCCGCCCGGGCTCGTCGCCCGACGGGCCCCTCGGATGCGGGATCAAAGCTCGCGATTAGCGCACCTCACATACACGAAAGAGGAACGAGACCTGATGCGATACGAGGCACCCGAGACAGTGGAAAGCGCGACGGCGTTGCTCGTGGGAACCACGGGCGAGGCCCGCGTCCTCGCCGGGGGGACGGATCTGCTAGTGCAAATGCGCAGCGATATCGTCGATCCGGCGTTGATCGTCGACATCAAGCGAATCGCCGAAACCCGGAAGGTCACCGAGGAGAAGGGTGGCGGCTGGCGCATCGGTGCCGCCGTGACGGGGGCCGAGCTCAAGGAGCACCCTCGGCTCAAGCAAGTCTGGCCGGGTGTGGTCGAGGCGGCCAACCTCATCGGCTCGACCCAGGTGCAGGGACGGGCGACGCTGGGTGGCAACCTCTGCAACGGCTCGCCCGCTGCCGACAGCGTGCCGGCGCTCATCGCCGCGGGGGCCGTCGCCACCGTGGCCGGGCCCCAGGGACGGCGCGACATCGCGGTCGAGGACGTCATGCTGGGGCCCCGCCAATTGGCCCTCACCCGAGGTGAGTTCGTCGTCTCCTTCCTCCTGCCGCCGCGACCTCCGCGCTCGAGCGACGCGTACCTGCGCTTCATCCCGCGCACGGAAATGGATATCGCGGTCGTGGGCGCGGGTGTGAGTCTCACGGTCGACGGAGCCGGGACGATCACCGGCGCGCGCGTGTCGCTGGGGGCGGTGGCGCCGCGTGTATTGCTGGTGCGCGAGGCGGCGGCGGCCATCGTCGGCAGCCGCCTCGAGCAAGCGGCCCAAGATCGGCTCGAGGCCGCCGCCAGGACGGCCTGCGCGCCGATCGACGACAAGCGCGGCACGGTAGATTTCCGCATCCAGGTCGCCGGCGTGCTGGCGCGCCGGGCGGCCCTGATCGCGCTGGACCGAGCGAGGACGAGCTGATGGCCAAGCACCACATCGAGGCGACGGTGAACGGCGACGCGATCGAGTTTCTGTGCGAGACGGAGGAGACGCTGCTCGACGTCCTCCGGGACACGCTCCACCTGACCGGTAGCAAGGAAGGCTGCTCCTCCGGTGACTGCGGCGCCTGCAGCGTCACGCTGGACGGGCGCCTGGTGTGCTCGTGCCTCGTGCTGGGCTGCGAGGTCGACGGGCGGCGCATCGAGACGATCGAGGGGATGGCCCAGGGCGAAGCGCTCCATCCCCTGCAGCAGAAGTTCCTGGAGCATGCCGCGCTACAGTGCGGCATCTGCACGCCGGGCTTCCTCGTCGCGTCGAAGGCGCTCCTGGAGAGGGACCCGGACCCGTCGGAGACGGAGATCCGCTACTGGCTAGCCGGCAATCTGTGCCGGTGCACCGGATACGACAAGATCGTGAGCGCGGTGCAGGACGCGGCCGCGACGCTGAGAAAGGGATAGCCATGGCCGAGACGCAGACGAACGGGAACGCGCAAACGTATGTCGGGACGCGCACCATCCGACCGGACGGGGTCGACAAGGTAACGGGCCGCGCCCGCTTCGGGGCCGACTTCAATCTGCCCGGCCAGCTCATCGGGCGCGTCCTGCGCAGCCCGCATCCCCACGCGCGTATCCTCCGGATCGACACGTCGAAGGCCGAGGCCTTGCCGGGCGTGAAGGCCGTCATCACCCGCGACGACTTCGCCGATCAGTCGTCGGAGTTCATCCCGGCCGGCGAGATGATGATGAACTACAAGGACGTGGTCCGGAACGTCATGGCCCGCGAGAAGGCGCTCTACGAGGGCCACGCGGTGGCCGCCGTGGCCGCCACCAGCGGCGCCATCGCCCGGCGCGCCCTCAAGCTGATCGACGTGCAGTACGAGATTCTCCCGCACGTGATCGACGTGGTGGAGGCTATGCGGCCTGACGCACCGCTCCTCCACGACGATTTGTTCACGGTCGGCGTCGAGCCGAAGCCGGACAAGCCTTCTAACGTCGCAAAGCGTGTGGAGATCACGCTGGGCGATGTCGAGGCCGGCTTCACCAAGGCCGACGTGATCGTCGAGCGCGAGTTCAGGACCGCGCCGGTCCATCAGGGTTACATCGAGCCGCACGCAGCCCTGGCCACCGTGTCGGAGGACGGCTCGACCGAGCTCTGGTGCACGACCCAGGGCCACTTCATCGTGCGCGCGCACTGCGCGCGGCTGCTGGGCCTGGACATCAGCAAGGTCCGAGTCACCGCCACGGAGATCGGCGGCGGCTTCGGCGGCAAGACGGTCGTCTACCTGGAACCGCTCGCCATCGCGCTCTCTCGCAAAGCGAAGCGGCCGGTGAAGATGGTCATGTCGCGCGAGGAGGTCTTCAAGGCCTCCGGCCCGACCTCCGGCGCCACCGTGCGCGTCAAGATGGGGGCGACGAAGGACGGCAAGTTCGTGGCCGGCTTCGCCGAGCTGAAGTACCAGGCCGGCGCCTTTCAGGGCTCGCCCGTACAGCCCGGCGTGATGTGCGCATACGCCCCCTACGACATCGAGAACGTGAAAGTCATCGGCTATGACGTCGTGTCCAACCGGCCGAAGGTGGCGGCCTACCGGGCGCCCGGGGCGCCGATCTCAGAGTTCGCGGTCGAGAGCGTGGTCGACGAGATCGCCAAGAAGCTCGGCCTCGATCCGATCGAGCTGCGCATGATGAACGCGGCGCGAGAGGGAACGAAGGCGGCCTACGGGCCGAAGTTCGGGCCGATCGGGCTGGAGGAGACGCTCAATTCCATCAAGAAGACCGAGCACTGGAACACGCCGCTCCGCAAGTGGCAGGGGCGCGGCGTGGCCTCGGGCTTCTGGTTCAACATCGGCGGCGAGACGTGCGCCTCGCTCACCATCAACGAGGACGGCACGGTGTCGCTGATGGCCGGCACGCCCGACATCGGCGGTCTGCGCGCCTCGCTGTCGATGGTCGCTGCCGACGAGCTGGGGATCCCCTACGACAAGGTGCGGCCGATCATCGGCGACACCGGCTCAGTCGGCTTCAACTTCCTTACCGGGGGCAGCCGCTCGGCCTTCTCGGGGTCCATGGCGATCGTCGAGGCGGCCAAGCAGATCAAGGCCGATCTCTGCGCGCGTGCGGCCAAGCTCTGGGAGGCCAAGCCGGAGCAGGTCGAGTTCTCCGGGGGCCACGTCAGGCCGCTCGGCGCGCTGGCCGAGAAGGCCAAGCCGATGTCGATCGCGGACTTCGCCAAGATCGCCGGCAAGACCGGCGGCCCGATCGGCGGCTACGGCCGGATCAACGCGCAGGGCGCGGGCCCGAGCCTGGGCACGCACCTCGTCGATCTCGAGGTCGATCCCGAGACCGGGCGCGTGACCATTCTGCGCTATACGGTCGCGCAGGACGCCGGGCGGGCCCTCCACCCGGCTTACGTCGAGGGCCAGTTCCAGGGCGGCGCGGTGCAAGGGATCGGCTGGGCGCTGAACGAGGAGTACATCTACGGCGCCGACGGCAAGCTGCAGAACGCAGGGTTCCTCGACTACCGCATGCCGGTGGCCTCCGACGTGCCGATGATCGACGCGATCCTGGTCGAGGTCGCGAACCCCAAGCACCCGTACGGCGTGCGGGGGGTGGGCGAGACGCCGATCGTGCCGCCGCTGGGGGCTATCGCCAACGCCATGGAGAACGCGACCGGCATCCGCTTCACCGAGCTACCGATGTCGCCTCCCAAGGTGCTCAAGGCGCTGAAGGAGCGGGGCGCGACCGCGGGGTAGCGCCGTGCGATATCGAGGAGCGCCCCGGGTCCCCCGGGGCGTGACGAGCGCGGGGGGTGTGGGGGCCATGTCGGGGCCCCGGCGTAGCGCCATGCGGTGTCGAGGAGCGCCCCGGGTCCCCCGGGGCGTGACGAGCGCGGGGGGTGTGGGGGCCATGTCGGGGCCCCCACTTTAAATGGCGCGCGTGGTGCTGATCGGAAACCTCGCGCAGCTCACGGGGGGCGTCGCCGAGTTTCAGCTCTCGACGACGTCCGTGAAGCATCTCTTCCAGCAGCTCACCGAAATGTATCCGGCGATCGGGCGTCATCTGGACGAGGGCGTCGCGGTGGCCATCGATGGTCAGATTTACCAGGATGCCCTCCTCGAGCCGATCGCTCCCGACAGCGAGGTGTTTCTCCTTCCTCAGATCGCCGGCGGAATGTGTATTGAGCACTGCGCCGTGAAAGGGTAGCGCGCGGGGCGAGTCGGGGACCCGCCCCGCGCGGCTCCGATGACGCTGTTACGCCCTGGAGGGATCGCGAGCGGGCGCCGCCGCGACCGGCAGGTCCTCCAGCACGCCGCGCTGGTCGGCCTGGGCCAGCACCGCTTCGATGGTCTTCACGAGCTGTCGCGCCGCGTCGACGCTCAGCTCCACGGCCACGCGCGCGCCCGGGCCGAGGGCCTCGTTGACGAAGTCGATGTTGAGCGCGTGCTCCAGCGGCAGATCGTACGGATGGTCGTACGAGACGTTGGCTTCCTGGACCTCGAACCACTCCGGGCCGCTCTTTCCGCGGCCCTGGATCTTCACCTGGTGGGCGATCATCGTGCACATGGCTGGCTCCTCGTGTCCGGTTAGCGCAGGGTTCTCTCGGTGAAGGCAAAGACCTTCTTCCAGCCGTCCACGGCTTGCTCCTGACGGTACGCCCCACGGTCATAGTAGAAGAAGCCGTGGCCCGCGCCGTCATAGCGATGGAACTCGTACTGCTTGGCGTGCTTCTTGAGCTCCGCCTCGTGCGCGTTGACCTGTTCGGGTGTGGGTGACTTGTCCTCGTTGCCGAAGAGCCCGATGATCGGGCACGAGAGATCCTTCGTGTACTCGATGGGCGCCACCGGCTGGTTCGGGGTGAGCTCTTCCTTCGACTGCACCACGCGTCCGCCCCAGCACTCGATCACGGCGTCGAGGCCCTTCAGCCGGCAGCCGGCGAGAAACGCCTGCCGGCCTCCCGAGCACGTGCCGAAGATGCCGACCTTGCGGCTCACGTACGGCAGCGAGCGAAGCCAGGCGTTCGCGCCATCGAGATCGCCGAGCACGCGGGCGTCCGGGGCGCCTCCGGCCGCGCGCACCTTGGCCCCCACGTCCTCGGGCGTGCCGTGGCCGTCACGGAAGTACAGGTTCGGGGAGATCGACACGTAGCCGTGGTGGGCGAAGCGTCGCGTGCACTCGCGGTACCACTCGTCCCAGCCCGGCGCGTGGTGGATGACGACCATGCCGGGAAACGGGCCCGAGCCCAGTGGCCGCGCCACGTATGCGTTGATGGCGTCCCCGTTGTGCCCCTTCATCGACACCGTTTCGGCGATCATGCCTTCGTACTGATCAGTCTGGTACATGGCCACCTGCCCTCCGTGTGAGGTTGTTGGAAGCTCCTGCCTACCTACGGCGCGCGGCGCGCCGCCGTCACATTCCGCGCGATGAATGCCTTCACCATCTCGTGGGCGCGGTCGGTCTGCGGCCCCGGCTTCGCGACCCACTCGTGCTCGCACCCTTCGAAGACGTACAGCTCGCAATCGCCGCCCGCCGCGCGGTACGACGCGGCGAATTTCTCCTGCACGGCCGGCAGCACGTTGTCGTCGAGCGCCCCTTGCATGATCAGCAGCGGCGGCAGCGTCGCCGCCTCGCGCCGATCGAGGATCTGCTGCGGATTGCCTTCGACGATCGTCTCCCACGGCCGGAAGTAGGTCTTGTTGTTCTTGATCATCCGCTCGCGCTTCATCTTCTCCGCCTGCTGGTAGCGCGCATGGGTGTCGCTGATCGGGGACCGCGTCGCCACGTACGCCACGGTCGCGTCGACGCTCGCGGCCGCCGACAACGGGATCGCGTTGTAGCGCGCATCGCGCGGGCGCAGAGCGAGCAGCTCGGCGACGTGCCCGCCGCTGGAGCTGCCCAGCACGCCGAGTTTCACCGCATCTCCATTCCACTCCGCCGCTTTCGATTTCAGCCAGCGCACTCCGTAGTTCGCGTCCTGCACCGACGCGGGATACGGGGCGTCCGG
>QHSU01000031.1 GCA_003220535.1 Candidatus Rokuibacteriota bacterium | reverse complement strand
CTGGAAGACGCGCTCGCCGAGCGCGGCTTTGGCGGCCGCTTCGCCCTGATGCAATCCTCTGGGGGCACGGCCTCGCCCCGCATGGCGCGCGAGTTCCCCGTGCGATTGCTGGAGTCGGGCCCGGCCGGGGGCGGCCTGGCTACCGCGTTTTTCGGCGATCAGGCAGGACATCGCGACGTGATCTCGTTCGACATGGGCGGCACCACCGCCAAGGCATGCCTCATCCAGGCCGGCAAGCCCGACGTGGCGCCAATGATGGAGGCCGCACGCGTCCACCGCTTCAAGAAGGGCAGCGGGCTGCCGATCAAGGCGCCTGTGATTGACATGATCGAGATCGGAGCCGGCGGCGGCAGCATCGCCCGGGTGGACCAGCTCGGCCTGCTCAAGGTGGGCCCGCGAAGCGCCGGGGCCGATCCAGGCCCCGCCTGCTACGGTCTCGGGGGCAAGGAGCCGACGGTCACCGACGCCAACCTGCTGCTCGGCTACCTCGATGCCGACTTCTTCCTCGGCGGACGCATGCATCTCGGCCGGGCGGCGGCGGAGGCAGCGATGGCGCGTGTGGCCGAGCCGCTCCGGCTGTCCACCCTGGAGGCGGCGTGGGGCGTCTACACGATCGTCTGCGAGAGCATGGCCGCGGCGGCCCGCGTCCACATCGTCGAGAAGGGACGAGATCCTCGGCGCTACACGATGGTGGGGTTCGGCGGAGCCGGACCCGCGCACGCCGCTCGGGTCGCGCGCATCCTCGGCGTGCGCGAGGTCGTGATTCCGCCCGCGTCGGGTGCGGCCGCGGCGCTCGGGTTCCTCGTGGCGCCCATCAGCTTCGAGTTCGTCACCTCGCTGCCCGGCGTACTCGACGAGCTGGATCTCGACGCGGTCAACGCGCTGCTCGGTGACCTGGAGGCGAAAGGACGCGCCCTGCTGACCGAGGCCGACGTGGCGCCCGCCGCTATGACGGTCACGCGGCGGGCCGAGATGCGTCTGCTCGGCCAGGTGCACGACATCACGGTGACGCTCCCGGCCGAGGCACTCGCGTGCGGGAACATGGACGCCGTCAAGGCCGCGTTCGCGACCGAGTACACGAGACTCTACACCCACCTCTACACCGGAACCGTGATCCAGGCGATCAACTGGCGCGTGCTCTGCGCGGGTCCTGCTCCGAACATTCGCGCGGCGGACATCCACGTCGCCAATCCAGATAGCGTCATGGAGCCACGCCTCGATTCGACCCCGCGCGCCCTTATCAAAGCCAGGCGGCGCGCCTGGTTCGCCGAGTCCGGAGGCTGGGTGGAGACGCCGGTCTACGATCGCTACGCGCTGAGGCCTGGCGACTCGCTCGAGGGGCCCGTGATCGTGGAAGAGCGCGAGTCGACGACGGTGGTGCCGCCGGGAGACCGGCTCGCCGTCGACGACGGCCTCAACCTGCGGCTCACCATCGGTCAGAACACTCCGCTGGAGCCGCTCCGCACGGCCGCCCTGCCGCTCGAGCAGGCGATGGCCCGGATCGAACGTGACCCGATCGGGCTCGAGATCATGTGGAGCCGGCTCGTCAACCTCGTCGAGGAATGCTGGCTCACCGTCTGGCGGACGGCGTTCTCGTTGATCATCGGCGAGGCCCAGGACTTCGCCTGCGAGATCCTCGACGCGCGCGGCAACTCGCTCGCTCACTCGCCACGCGCGATGCCGGTCTTCAACCTGACGCTGCCGCTCGCGGTCAAGGCGATCCTGGCCCGGTTCCCGGTGGAGACGCTCCAGCCCGGCGACATCCTGACCACCAACGATCCGTGGATCTGCGCTGGCCACCTCTTCGATGTGGCCATCGTCACGCCCGTCTTCCGCGACGGGAACGTGGTGGCCATCATCGGCACCATCGGCCACGTCGCCGACATCGGCGGGACCAAGGACAGCCTGAACGCCCGCGAGATCTACGAGGAGGGTTTTCAGATCCCACCCATGAAGCTCTACCGAGCCGGCGTATTGAACGAGGACCTCGTGACCCTGCTCGCCGAGAACGTCCGCAAGAGTGAGCAGGTGGTCGGCGACATCCACGCCATGGTGTCGGCCAATGCGTCCGGCGCCCGGCGGCTGCTCGACTTCATGGCCGAGTACGGGCTCGAGGATCTCGAGGCGCTGGCCACGGTGATCCAGAACCGCGCCGAGGCCGCCATGCGCGAGGCGATCCGCAGCGTGCCCGACGGCGTGTACACGAGCGAGATCTGGAGTGACGGCATGGGCACGCCCGAGCGCATTCCCGTCGAGGTCGTCGTCAAGGGCGACACGATCGCCGTCGACTTCGAGGGCGCGCCGCCGCAGGCCCCGCGGGGCGGGTCCAACTGCACGTTCGGCTACGCCGCCGCCCACACTACGTACCCGCTCAAGTGCATCCTCTCGCCGGCGGTGCCCGCCAACGCCGGTTCCTACCGCCCGTTCACCGTCACCGCGCCCGAGGGCAGTATCCTGAACTGCACCAAACCGATGGCCGTCAACACGCGCACCCGCACCGGCTGGTACATCGCCCCCAATCTCTTCATGGCGCTCGCGCGCGCGGTACCACAGCAGGTCCAAGCGTTCACGGGCCTCCCGGCCTCGCTGCTGGCGTACGGCGTTGGCCCAGACGGCCGTGTCTACAATGACCACCTCTTCCAAGGGGGCGGGCAGGGCGCGTCAGCGCGGGGCGATGGGAAGTCGGCGCTGCTGTGGCCGACCAGCGCCGCCAACACCTCGGTCGAGCTCTTCGAGACGCGCACGCCGGTGCTCGTCCTCGAAAAGGGGCTCGTCGCCGACACGGGCGGCGCCGGCCGTCACCGGGGCGGTCTTGGTCAGGTGGTCCGCGTCCGCAAGCTCCTCGATGACGGCCGTCCAACGCTGGCCAGCCTGCACCCGGACGGGGTCATGACCCGGACGCCGGGCCTCTTCGGTGGGCGCCCCGGTGGCGCCGTGCGCGGTGTGATGCTCGACCCGGCTGGCAGGGTCGTTCACGACTATGGCATCGGCGCGCTCGTGACGCTCTCGGCGCCTGACCAGATCCTCGAGATTCGGCTGGCCGGCGGCGCCGGCTACGGCGATCCGCTCGATCGTCCGGTGGATGAGGTGCAGCGCGATCTCGATCTCGGCTACGTCACCGCAGAGGGCACCGAGCGCGACTACGGGTGCGTGCTGGTCAACGGCGGCATCGATCCAGCTGCCACCACTGCCCGCCGCGTCGCCCTGAAGAGTGACGGGCGGCCGAGCTGAGGGCCGGGCTGATCGGACGCTGACTCGTTCTGTCGGTCGTTGCCGTCGGACCGGCGCCGGAGCGCCAAGTCATGCCCTTTCCTCTCCGCCGCGTGCATGGCGATCGATGGTGTCCCAAAACGTTCGTGGGGGCAGATGACGATGGAGCCATCTACACGCAGATCGTGCTCAACCGCAGCTTCAAGACCAGGCAAGGCGCTGATACCTATGCGACCCAAATGGCGAAGGACCTGATCGAAAGTCTCTTGATGTGGATCCCTGAATTCTGATCAGGTCTACTACGCCGGCGTTCGACGCCGGTCCGCGCCCGCTTTCGCTGCGCCGCCTGCCGCCCCTGGCGCTTGGACTCTTCGGCCCGCCGACGTGTAAGCCTTACACGAGCGTGCAACGCTTACAACGCAAACAGTTCCAGTCCGGCCCCTGTCGGCGGGCTCAGAGGCGGCTCGTCCTCAAAAGCATCGTCGCATCAGCCAGTTTCCCGCCCCCCCGATCCCCTCGGCGCCTGGCATGAGCACTGCTCTTGCCGGGGGTTTCCGCTTATGGGGCGAAGGCGCCAGAGTTTGCCTACGTGTCCGCGCGAATTAAGGCGCGGTGAAATGAGCACGGCCGAAGCTGACTTCCAGCTGCACGACGATCCCTCTTGGTACAAGGATGCGATCATTTACGAGCTCCACGTTCGCGGTTTTCACGATGCCAACGGAGACGGCATCGGCGACTTTCGGGGGCTCACCCAGCGGCTCGACTATCTGCAAGACCTCGGGGTCACAGCGATCTGGCTTCTGCCCTTCTGCCCGTCCCCCCTGAGGGACGACGGCTACGACATCGCCGACTACACCGCCGTCCACTCCGCCTACGGCAGCGTGCGCGACTTCAGGATGTTCCTCCGCGAGGCTCATCAACGGGGCCTGCGCGTGATCACCGAGCTCGTCCTCAATCACACCTCCGACGAGCACGCCTGGTTCCAGCGGGCCCGGCGCGCCAAGCCAGGCAGCCGCTGGCGCGATTTCTACGTGTGGAGCGACACGGCCAAGCGGTACGGAGAGGCCCGGATCATCTTCAGGGATTTCGAGCTGTCCAACTGGACTTGGGATCCTGTCGCCAACGCCTACTACTGGCATCGGTTCTATGCTCACCAGCCCGATCTCAACTACGACAGTCCTCACGTCCGGCAGGCCGTGCTGCGCGTCCTCGATTTCTGGCTCGGGTTAGGGGTCGACGGCCTCCGGCTGGACGCGGTCCCCTACCTTCACGAGCGCGAGGGAACCTCCTGCGAGAACCTGCCCGAGACCCATGCTTTCCTGAAGGAGCTGCGATGCTACGTCGATCGGAAGTATAAGAACCGTCTGCTCCTGGCCGAGGCCAATCAGTGGCCGGACGACGCCATCGCCTACTTCGGCGACGGCGATGAATGCCACATGGCTTTCCACTTCCCGCTCATGCCCCGGCTGTTCATGGCCATTCGGCGCGAAGATCGCTTCCCCATCATCGACATTGTCCAGCAGACCCCCTCGATTCCCGACACGTGCCAGTGGGCGTTGTTCCTGCGGAACCACGACGAGCTGACTCTGGAGATGGTGACCGACGAAGACCGAGACTACATGTACCGGCTCTTCGCGCTGGATCCTCAGGCGCGCATCAATCTGGGAATCCGTCGGCGCCTGGCGCCTCTACTGGGGAACGACAGGGACAAGATCAGGCTCATGAACAGCCTGCTGTTTTCCCTCCCGGGGACCCCGGTCATCTACTACGGCGACGAGATCGGCATGGGAGACAACTTCTACCTGGGCGATCGGAACGGCGTGCGAACCCCGATGCAGTGGAGCGCCGATCGGAACGCTGGGTTCTCCCGGGCGAATCCCCAACGCCTCTATCTCCCCGTTGTCATCGATCCGGAGTACCGCTACGAGGCGGTCAACGTCGAAGCTCAGCAGAGCAACCCTCACTCACTCCTCTGGTGGATGAAGCGTCTGATCTCCTTCCGGAAGCGCTACTCTGCGGTGCTCGGACGTGGCAGACTCGAGCTCCTCCACACCGAGAACCGGAAGGTATTGGCCTTTATCCGCGTTCACGAGAGCCAGCGCCTCCTCGTCGTGGCGAACCTGTCGCGCTTCGCGCAACCCGTCGAACTCGATCTCTCCGCCTTCAAGGGGATGGTGCCTCTCGAGCTCTTCGGGCAATCCAGGTTTCTCCCCGTTGGTGAGGGTCTCTACGCCCTCACCTTGGGGCCCCACTCTTCCTACTGGCTCGCGCTAGAGCCGGAGCACATCGAAAGCCCGGTCGCAGCCGCGGAATCTGCCGTCGAGCCGGCCACGCTTACGGTGACGGGCGCCTGGCAGAACGCCCTCCAGGGCCGCGAGAAGGCGGCTCTCGAGGCGGTCCTGCCTCCGTACCTCATGGTGCGCCGGTGGTTCGGCGGGAAGGCCCGCACCATCCAATCGGTCGAGGTGGTGGAGACGGTCCCCGTGCCCCACGACGCTCCCGTGGGGTACATCACGGTGATCGAGGTCGTTTACGCGGAAGGGGAGCCCGAGACCTACGTCCTCCCATTGACGTTCGCCCCGGGTGCCCGAGCGGCCGACGTCCAGGACCCGCGAGCCGTCGTCGCCCGTCTGCGCGTGCTGGGGAAGGACCAGGAGCAGGAAGGTGTGCTGCATGACGCCCTCCTGGATCGTGCCTTCGCGTCGGCCCTTCTCGAAGTCATCGCGCGCGGCCGGCACTTCGCCGGGCCATTCGGCGAGCTGATCGCCGTCCCTTCGCCGGACTTCCGGCCGCTCCTGAGCTCAGCGGGAGACTTCCTCGAGCCCTCGGTCCTGAGAGCCGAGCAGAGCAACACCTCGGTGGTGTACGGGGACGTCTTCATCATGAAGCTCTTTCGCCGCCTGCAGCCAGGAGTGAACCCCGACCTCGGGATCGGCCGCCTCCTTACTGAGCGAAACTTCCCTAACATCGCTCCCGTCGCCGGCGCCCTCGAGTACCGGCCGAAGAACGGAGGGCTGGCGACCCTGGCGATTCTGCAAAGCTTCCTGCCGAACGAAGGAGACGCCTGGCGCTACACCCTGGATACATTAGGACGCTACTTCGAGGAGGTGTTGGCGCGACGGGGCGACGCGCCGACGCCGTCCCTCCCCAGCAAGCCCTTGCCGCTTCTCGTCGAGGAGGACTTCCCCTCGCAGGCCCGTGAGTGGGTCGGCCTCTACGTGGAGGAAGCGCGGCTCCTCGGCGAGCGGACGGGCCAGCTCCACGTCGCCCTCGCCCGAGAGACGGACGACCCCGATTTCGCGCCCGAGCCCTTGTCCGACTTTCACAGGCAGGCGGTGTACCAGGGCATGCTCAGCCTGACCAATCAGACCCTACCGCTCCTGCGCCGGCGCCTCGCCAGCCTTCCCAACGGTGCGCAGGGAGAGGCCCAGAGAGTCCTCGATCTCGAGGAAAGACTCCACCGGCGCTTCCGGCTGCTGCGCGATAGCAAGATCTCCGGCCTCCGCATCCGTGTTCACGGCGACTATCACCTGGGGCAGGTCCTGTACACGGGGAAGGACTTCGTCATCATCGACTTCGAAGGAGAGCCGGCCCGGCCTCTGAGCGTGCGTCAGCTCAAACGCTCCCCGGTCCACGACGTCGCCGGGATGTTGAGGTCGTTCCATTACGCCGCGCATGCGGCCCTGCTCGGTCAGGTGGCGGGGACGCGGCCCGAGGACTTCCCGTCGCTGGAGCCCTGGGCGCGCCTCTGGTATCTGGGGGCGAGCTCGAGCTTCCTGAAGGCCTATCTCGAAGTGGTGAATCAGACACCCCTCTTGCCGCCGTCGACGCAGGAGCTGCAGGTGCTCCTCGACGCCTACGTCCTGGAGAAGGCGCTCTACGAGCTCGGCTACGAGCTCAACAACCGGCCGGACTGGGTCCGCGTTCCTCTCCTCGGCATCCTCGAGCTCCTCGGGGAGGAGAGATAGCGCGGCGCGGGCGACGGCAGGCGTCGGGATGCACGGCGACGAGTGATCTGCGTCAAGGAGTGAGCTTATGGATGTCAGCGTTCGAGAGGATCGAGAGGTGACGGTCGTGGCCCTCGCGGGCGAGCTCGACGCGGCGAGTAGCCCGTTGGTCAGCGAGTCGCTGGAGAAGCTCCTGGCCACGGGTCGGCAGCGGTTCGTCATCGATCTCGTAGGCGTGAGCGTCGTGGACAGCTCGGGCTTGTCGACATTGGTGCGATTCTTCAAGCGGGTCCGGTCGGGAGGTGGCAGGCTCCGGCTCGTCGGCCTTCAGCGCCCCGTTCGCCGGGTCTTCGAGCTGACTCGCCTGGACCGCGCCTTCGACATCGACGGCGCGGTGGCTGAAGCTGTCCGTGCGTTCGGGGGCGCCGGGTGACGCGCGCGCCTTCGGTCTCGACGCCCCATCACAATTCGGGCCCTGACGATCCGCGGAGCCTTGCTCGGCGACCAGAGTCCGCTGAACGGAGGGATTGCCATGCCGAACACCGATGACAAAGAGCCAACGACGCGGCTGGCCACGGGCGTGGCCGGACTGGACGAGATCTTGAACGGGGGCCTCGTGCCAGGGCGAGCGTACCTGGTACGGGGCGGGCCGGGCTCGGGGAAGACGATCCTTGGCCTTCACTTTCTCACTGAGGGCGCCGCCAATGACGAACGGTGTCTGTTCATCACCCTTGAGGAGACCGAGCAGCAAATTCGTCAGAACGCCAGGTCCGTCGGTCTCGACCTGACCGGTATCATGTTTCTCGATCTGAGCCCGCCTGCGGATTTCTTCACGCAGACGCAGAGCTACGACCTCTTCGCCCCCGCCGAGGTGGACCGAGAACCGACCACGCAAAAGATCGTCGAGAAGATCGAGGAGTTGCAGCCGCAGCGCATTTATCTCGAGGCTATGACTCAGTTCCGCTATCTGACGCCAGACTCCTTCCAGTTCCACAAGCAGGTGCTGTCCTTTCTGCGATTCCTGATGCACAAAGGCGCGACGGTGCTATTCAGCTCGGAGGTGAGCGCGACGGCTCCCGACGACGATCTGCAATTCGTCAGCGACGGCGTCATTCAACTCGACCGCACCCAAGCGGGACGATCCGTCACCGTGCTCAAGCTCCGCGGCTCGGGCTTCCGCAGCGGCCCCCACACGCTACGGCTGGACTACAAGGGCATGGAGGTTTTCGCGAAGCTCGCGTCGGACGAATTCATGCGGCCCTTCCAGCCGGATATCATCCGATCGGGCGTTCCGGAACTGGATGAAATGCTGCACGGCGGTATGACCCGTGGGATGGTCACGCTCATCAGCGGCCCCAGCGGTGTGGGAAAGACCACCGTCGGGGTTCAGTTCATGAAAGAGCTGGCCGGTCGGGGCGAGCATTCGGTTGTGTACCTGTTCGAGGAGTGGAAGGAGAGCTTCGTGCACCGTTGTGAAGCGATCAGCATCCCGGTCCAGGCCATGGTCGAGCGTGGCACTCTGTCGATCGTGCAGGTCGAGCCGGCCCGTTACTCGTCCGACGAGTTCAACCGTCTCGTGCGCCGCGAAGTCGAGGAGCGAAACGCCCGCATCGTCATGCTCGACAGCATTGCGGGGTATCGGATGTGCATTCGGGGAGAGGACCTCGTGGCTCATGTTGCTGCCCTGACCCGATACCTGAAGAACATGGGAGTGACCGCGTTGCTCATCAACGAAACGGAGTCGATCACGGGCGGCGAGTTCCGTGTCACAGAGATTGGGATCAGCTACCTGGCCGACAACATCCTTTTCTTGCGCTATCTGGAGACCAACGGCGAGCTGCACAAGGCGATCGGGGTGCTCAAGAAGCGGATGAGCGACTTTGAGAACAGCCTGCGCGAGCTCGAGATCACGCGTTACGGCATCAAAGTCGGCAAGCCACTCACCAACCTCCGGGGCATCCTGACAGGAACGCCGCAGTTTGGGGACCGCTAGCCACGATGTCGCGGAGGGGGGAACCCCAGAATCTGCAGGCGGGACGGGCACAGCGATGGAGGAGGGTTCGGTGATCCTGGCGGTCGATAGGAATTCCCGCAATCTCCAGCTGATGACTGATTTCCTCGACCGAGCCGGGTACAGCGGAATCGGCGCCACGAGCCTCGAGGAACTCGATCAGGTCCTCGAGGGAACTCATCGGATCGCGCTCGCGCTCGTCGATCTAGCCGGTTTCGATAAGCAGATCTGGGACCGCTGCGATCGGCTGCGCCGCGCGAAGGTCCCGTTCCTGGTCATCTCGCCCCGCCCGAGCGCCTCGGTGCAGGAGGCCAGCCTGGCCCACGGCGCCCGAGGAATGCTCGTCAAGCCTCTGGCGACCACGGAGCTCTCGCGGTTGATTCGGAGTCTCCTGGGGCCGTGAGCATGGATCGGATCTTACTCATGCTGGAGCACGCGGAGAACCGGCGGCTCCTCGAGGCGTGGTTGGCCCGGAGCCACGCGGTATTGCCCGCCGGCACCGAGGACTCGCTGGACACGCCGTTCGATCTCGGCATCATCGACGGGCGGGCCCTCAGCCGTCTGTGGGAGCGGGTACAAGCCCGGCGGCGCGCCGAGCAGCCTGTCTTGCTCCCATTTCTCCTGCTGACGGCCCGACACAACGTCACGATGGACTCTGCGCGGGTGTGGCAGAGCGTCGACGAGTTGATCGTGACGCCTATCGAAAAGGTGGAGCTGGAAGCTCGGGTGCGGATCCTCCTCCGGGCGCGACGCCTCAGCGTGCAGAATGCCGCCCTCCACCGTCAGCTGGAGGCTGAGCTCACGAGAGCCGCGGCGGTGCAGGCAAGCCTCCTGCCGGACAGATGCCCGGTCCTGCCGGGGTTCGACCTCGCCGCGCGGTGTCTGCCCGCGCGGGAAGTCGGCGGGGACTTTTTCGACTGGCAAGAGCCGGAGCCGGGCGTATTGACGCTGACCCTGGGAGACGTCGTCGGGAAGGGCATGCCAGCCGCGCTTCTGATGGCAACGATTCGGGCTACCCTGCGCGCGGTCGCTCATCAGAACCGTCCGGCAGCCACTGTGGATCTGGCGCAGCGCGCGCTCGCGACAGACTTCGACCGATCGGGCAGCTTCGTCACGCTCTTCAACGCGGAGCTCGAGGTCACCGGCCGCCGCCTGACCTATGTCGACGCCGGGCACGGTCTGGTTTTCATCCGGCGGCGGGATGGCGCCGTTGCGGAGCTCCTGCCGCGGGGGCTGCCGTTGGGCATCTTCCCGGACGAGCGGTACGAGGAGGGAGTCGTGCATCTCGACCCCGGTGATGTCCTTGTCCTCCACAGTGACGGTCTCATCGACGCCTGCCGCGACCGGCCGCTCACGTCCGCCGTGCTCGCCGGCGTGCTGGACTCTGCGTCCGGCGCGGAAGAGATTGTAGAGCGGCTCGTGAGGCTGCCGGGGCTGGCCGGCCCACCTCCCGACGACCTGACGGTGGTAGTGTTGCGATGCCTCGAATCGGATGAGCCCGTCGTCGTTCCGGCAGGAATGGAACGGATGGCAGCCGCCGTGCGGACGATCCCGAGTCGTGTTGCCAGCGTCGCCAGCGTCCGCCGCTGGATGGCCGATTTGCTCTCGGCGTGGGCAGTCTCGGCCGAGGTCGCCTCCGATCTGGTGCTGGCCGTCACCGAGTTGTGCACGAACATCATCCGACATGGCTACCGCGGCGAGATCGAAGGGGAAATTCAAATCCACCTCACCAGAGGTCAGGACGCGATCCGGGTGACGGTGCTGGACACGGCGCAACCTTTCTCAATTGCGGAGGCCGCGGCGCCCCCACCTGAGGGCCTGGCCGAAGGCGGTTACGGCCTCTTCCTGATCCAACGACTCGTCGACGAGGTCTCGACCGAGAGTCCGGGGGGCCGCGGGAACCGGACGGTCTTGGTGAAGTACGAGAGGCCCCGATCGTAGTCGTGACCACCTCACAGAGTCTCCGTTGCCCCGGCATCCGTGGCACTCTCAAGAGCGATGGGAGCAGATCTGACCTCGACGCTGAACCTACCGCATGTTGCCCGTGTGGCCCAGCGAGTAGCGCCCCGGCTGCGGCCACACGGTGAGACCATGCGGCTCCCGGCCGACGGGAATGGTCTTGACCTCCCCGCTCACGGTATCGATCACGTACACGACATCGTCGTAACGGCCCGAGAGCCAGAGCTGTTTGCCGTCGATGCTCACGTTGCCCATGTCGGGGCTCCCGGCGCCCGGAATCGGCCACACGGCGACGACCTTCTGTGTGGCGAAGTCGATCACCGATACGCTGCCTTTGCCGACGCCCCGCCTGCCGCCGATCTTCGAGAAGCCACGGTTGGTCACATAGAGTTTCGTGCCGTCGCGGCTCGGGTAGAGCCCGTGGGTCCCCACACCGGTCTTGATGAAGCCGACACGCTTGAACGCGTCACCGTCGATCAGATGCACGCCCCCCGCGCGCAGGTCCGCCACGTAGAAGAGCTTGCCGTCCGGGCTGACGCGGACGTCCTGAGGGATGCCGCGGTCGGGCAGCGTCAGGTAGCCGAGGACATTTCGGCGCACCCAGTCGATTTTCACGAGCCGGCCCGCGTATTCGCACGTCATGATCAGGTAGCGGCCGTCGACCGAGTAGTCGCCGTGGTTGATGCCGCCGCATCTAGGTGCTGACACCGAGGCCTGCAGCGCCATTGTCTTCGGGTCGCGGAAGTCGAGGCGCTTCATCGCCTCGGCCACGACGACAGCGGATTTGCCATCGGGTGTGAAGTACATGTTGTAGGGATCGTCGACGGCGAGCTCCTTGCCAGGCTTGCCGGTCACGGGATCGATCGGCGTCAGCGTGCCATCGGTACGGCCCTCGGCGTTGTTCGTCACCCATAGCGTCGTGAGGTCCCACGACGGGACCACGTGTTGCGGGTTCCTGCCCACCTTGAAACGATCGATGACCTTGAGCGTTGCCGGATCGATGACGTAGACGTCGTTCGATTGCAGATGGGGCACGTAGACACGCGCCGGGGCATTGGCGACCGCCGGGCTCAAGTTGTCCGATCGAGTCTCGCTGTAGAGGTTCCTCGGATCGACCACCGGCGGCATCCCAGGCACGGTCTGGATGCCGGTGGTGTCTTGGGAGCCAGCGCGCCCGGCGCAGAAGGCAACAGCGACCACGAGGCTTGCGACCAGGAGACGGGGCCGAGTCGTCGATTGCATGAGTCCTCTACCGACGGTTAGTGGTTGATGCTTTGATCGCTGCCACCGTGCGAGCGACGATGAGATCGACGCCCAGCCGTCCGAGCTCCGCGCTCGCGCGTCGCGGATCGCCGTCGGCTCCCGAGCCGGCGCCTGGCGCCCGGTCGTCGCGTAGCAGGCCGGTCCGCACGAGGCTCGGATCGAGGGCAAGCGTCAGCGCGGTGTCGGCCAGCGCGGCGTGGTCGCCGAGCTCCTCGGGCTGGTAGCCGCGGGCGCTCAGAAGGGCGCGAAATCCCGCCGTGGCCGCGTGGTAGTACTCCTCGATAGCGTGTGCCCGGCCCGGCGTGGTTGCCCACTCGCGATTCAGCCGCGCCGCCACCACTTTCTCGCCCACCTGGGTCGAGCCATGATCGCCGAGGAAGACGACGTCGCGGAAGCCATGGAGTCGGGCGCTGCGGGCCGCCGACTCCAGCAAGCGCCGAAACACGTCCTCGGGCACCGTGATTGTTCCGGGAAACCGCATGTGACCCGTCGGCGGGCTCAGTGCGCCCTCGGGCACATACGCGATGACCGGTGCGACCAACGCGTTGCCGAGCGTGCGCGCGATCCGCTCCGAAAGCATTTTGACGCGCGCGTTGTGCTTGCCTAGCGCCATGTGCGGGCCGTTCTGCTCGGTGCCGCCGATCGGGAGGATCATCGTCGTCTTCCCCGCTTGGACGAGCGTCCGCAGCTCCGGCCACGTCAGCTCTTCGAGGAAGACGGTGTCGAGCGGCTCTCCAAAGGTAGGAGTGACCATGACGCTCAGGATCCAGAGGACGGTAGCCCAGACCTTCATGTCTCTTCTTTTTATATACTCTGCCACCACGCGGAACCTACTACTCAGGGGGCTGGCCCGCCTGGGGTAGACTCCGGCCATGCCGGGTGCCGCTCGCCTCGAACCCATCGTGAACCTCACCGACGCGCCTACGGCCGAGGAGGAGCATGCGGTCGGTTCCGGGTCGGCCTCCTGTTCATCGACCTCTTCTTCCTGCCCGACAATCTGCGGGGCGACGGACTCGGCAGTCGCCTGTTGCGGCTCGCAGAGGATGAAGCTCGGCAGCGCGGCTGCGTCGGCGCAGTCCTGTACACGATCAACTTCCAGGCGCCGGGCTTCTACGAACGCCACGGCTATCGGGTCCTCGGCACCGTACCATGCCTTCCGCCGGGCACCAGTCGCATCTTCATGACGAAGTCGCTCATATAGGAACTGCGTCCGTTCTACGTGCGTCGATCCCAGTGTTCGGCTAGACTCCCGCCAGTGAGCGAACCTCATGGGATCGTTCCGGGAGGATGCACCAAAATCGTCCGCCCTTTCGTGAGTTCAATTCGCGCCGCAGTAAGGGAAACCGCGGCGGCCTGAGGCCCGAGGCGCCGAACGCGGAACACCTTGCGACACGCATCTGGCGCGCGTTGCGCCGAGTGTTGCAAAAGGCCCGCCCGGGTGCCTAGACGACCCGAGAAGAAGCCCGAGTCGGCGCCGCCCGCCACACGCCGCGTCTTGCCGATGCAGCTCCAAATCGGGGACCGCTTCTCCGACGAGGCTGGAGAGTGGGAAGTATTGGGCGGCCGCGCACGACCCCCGGCGGCAAGAGCGCCCATGCTCGAGTTCGGAGGGTCGATCAGCCCGCCGTCATCGAGGAGCGGACCTGGGGCGCGCATCAGCGTATCGCAGTGAGGCGTGCGTGAGCGACACCAACTGGAGGCGGAGCCGATGATATGTCGTCGAACAGCCTCGCTGCTCACCATGCTTTACTTGCTGACCGCTGCGACGGCCTACGCCGAGTGCGCGTGGGTGTTGTGGGGCGAGGACAAGGACATGTTGTCCTCAGTCTGGAACGTGCGGTCGGCACGGCGAACTCGACAGGAATGTGAGGCTGACCGCGTCGCTACCTACCGCTCCCTCAACGTGAGCGCGCCGGGAGCAGGCCTTGATGTGAAGCAGGATGCGCGCAGCATGCCGGTCTTCCTCCGGTTCGAGTGTCTCCCCGACACCGTGGACCCACGCGAGCCGAAGGGGAAATGAGCAAGGCCGGCGGTCTACTCGAGAGGCAGGGTAACGGGGCTATTGCGCTCCGCCGAAAGATCAGCGGCGTGCGTCACTTCCATGACCTGGCGTGCCTGCTCCGGCGTGACGAGTACCGGGCGGTCGAGGGCGATCGCCTCGATGAAGTGGATGGTCTCCGCCTGCATCGGACCCTGGTAGACGTGGCCGACCGACTCGCCGGGCATGGTTGAGAGCGGCAGCACCATGCCCTTGCCCATCGTGTTCAGCACGATGTCGCGATGGGAATCGTCGATGAGCAGGGCGCCCTCGGTGCCATGGAACTCGATGGTGGCGGTCGAGAAGTGCGGGTAGCCCGGTGGCAGAGCCCAGCCCGCACCGATGGTAAACGCGGTGCCGTCGTCCATGGTCACCATGATCCACTGGCTATCGGGGAGACCGTGCGCCTGCTTCATGACCCCGTAAGCGTGTTGCGAGTACACGCGGATGGGCTTGCGCGGCTCCATGCACCAGAGGACGAAGTCGATGTCATGGGTGGCTTCCATGACTGCCGGCGACAGGTGGACCCGGCCTCCGATCTTGTTGCCGAGCGAGCGGGACAGATGGCGGCTCACCAACGCCGTCACCGGGCGCCCCAGCGTGCCGTCGGCGAGGCACTGCTTCACGTAGGCGAACTTCGGATTGAACCGCTGCGTGTAGCCGATCGTGAGCTTGAGGCTGTTGGCCCGGGCGAGTGCCATCAACTCGTCGGCTTCCTTCAACTCGAGTCCCATCGGCTTTTCGAGCAGGACGTGCTTGCGGGCGAGCAGGCAGTCGCGCGCGAACGGATAGTGGGTCTGCTCTGGCGTGGTGGTCACGATGATGGCATCGATGTCCGGACGGCTCAGGAGTTCGCGATAGTCGGTCGTAGCGCTATGGGCGCCCGTCTCCTTGGCCATCTGCTGGAGCCGCTCACGGTCAACCTCGCAGAGGTGCAGGCTCTCGACCAGGGGATGAGTGGCACACGTCCGGGCTCGGAGCCCGCCAATCCAGCCCACGCCGATGATGCCCATGTTGATCGTATGGCTCACCTGGAGGTCCCCACAGGCTGGCCGTCCACATCCACCATGACAGGCCCTCCGTGAAACGCGCAGACTATACCGGGCCGCCGGCCGAGCGGTCAATGTTGCGTGTCCCGCTTGCCATGCTCCGACGCGGCCAGGCGCGGCAACCGGTCCCCCACCCTACCCCAGGGCCCCGCCCTTGAGATCCTAGCGGCCTGCCGGGTTGAGCACATGTCGTGCGGCTCATCAAAAGCGCGGTGTCGAGGATGGACCGAGGCGCGGTGGCAGTGCTCACCGATGCGCCGGATCGGTCTGGTGAGCGACGATTCCGTCAAGGATCTGCGGCGCAAGATCGTGAAAGCAGGGGGCAATGCGGCCGTTCTTTCGTTCGACACCGATGACCTGTCGAGGATTCAAGCGGAGGTGTTCCGGTGCACGGCTACTGCGAGGGTTCCGTCCAACATCCTCCCTCCGCCGGCTGGAATGCCCCCACCGCCGCCTCCGGGGCCTTCACGGTAGCTGCTCCCGCTGAAGGAGTCTCCTGCCCCGGGCCCTCCTCGCCGATCTCGCAGAGTTCACTGCACTGCACACGAGGGAGGATATCCTGCTGACCGAATCTGCGCGCTGGGTGGAATTGATAACGGATCTTCGGTCGATTCGCGCCACCATGGTACTCGACCGCGCGCTGAGGAGGCGACGATGGACAAGAGCAACGTAACGTACGGTTCCGTAGTGCGCCGCGGGGCGACCGTGGCGTTCTGGTGGTTCATGGTCGTCTCACAGCACCCGAGCGGCGTGCTGACGGCCGCCACCCAAGGCCCCTTTTCAACCAAGGAGCAATGTGAGTGGGGTCGGAAGCAGATCGCTGCGACGACGGGCCTCAATCTGGGGACGGGAGCCGGGCTCTGGGGCTCGACGGGGTGCTGGGAGTCCGAGGCCCATTGACTGACCGTCTCCGCCGACTGCTCCCCGTCACGCTGGAAGCCGCACGCCGAGACGTCTGCTAGACTCCCCGGGCAGCCTCCCTGACCCGAGGTGCCCATGCGGCTGATCGGGCTCGTTCTCACATTTGCTGTCGGCCTCGTTCTTGCGCCGCTAGCCCCCGAGGCGCAGCAGGCGAACGTCTATCGCCTCGGGACTATTTCTATCCTTGTCGCCGAGCTTATCGCACTGAAACCCGACGTCATTGTCGTAGATACTACCCCCGGGGCCATTGCGGCCATGCAGGCGACAGCGGCGATCCCGATTGTTATGTTCAATGTTTCGGACCCGGTGGACACCGGGCTTGTAGCGAGTCTCGCTCGCCCTGACGGCAACGTTACGGGCTCGACCGACTTTGGCACCGAACTGGCCGTGAAGGCCGTAGATCTGATGCACGCCGCGGTTCCCAGGGCAGCCCGCATCGCCATTTTCATGTCGGACAATCCCCACATCGTGAAGCCGGTTGATCCGGCCGAGCTGGGTGTCGTCGTCAGCACCCTGGTGGCCCGGTCACTGGAACGCTAGAAGGAGCCTGGCAATGACAACGGTGCTGACGCGAAACTGGTGGGCGCTCGCACTGCGCGGGATCTTCGCAGTCCTCATGGGCCTCGCGGCGTTCGTGCTCCCTGGAGTCACGCTGGCCGTGCTCGTCGCGCTCTTTGGCGCCTACGCGGTCGTCGACGGAGTGCTCGCGATTATCGCGGGCATTCGAGCCGCTGAGCGATATGAGCGATGGTGGTCTCCGATCCTCAAGGGGCTCGTCGGAATTGCCGCCGGAGTGCTGGCCTTCGTCTGGCCCGCGCTCACCGCATTGGCCTTGCTCTATTTGATCGCTGGGTGGGCGATCGTGACCGGCGTCCTGGAGATTGTGGCGGCGGTCCACCTCCATCGTGCTCACGGCGAGTGGCTATTGATCCTCAATGGCGTCTTGTCCGTCCTGTTCGGCTTCCTCGTCGTCATTTGGCCCAGCGCTGGAGTCCTCACTCTGCTGTGGTTGATCGGAGCGTACGCGATCGTCTTTGGGATCGTGCTCTTGGTCCTGGCCTTTCGCCTACGCAATCTTCACCGGCGCCAGACGTCGGTGGCTAGATGAGAACCCTCGACGCGGGGCTGTGTGCCGGGCGGGAACCTGTCAAAACCCCGGGGATGTGTGTATTTCTCCTAGCCCGGCATGGCTCCGCGGCTTGCTCGCTAACCCGCCGCCGGCCGACACCCCGCGCATGATGTCTGGCCGGTTCCAGGACGTCCTCGATCCCGCCAGACGCGCGCGATTGGAGCAGGAGCTGGGCTTCGGGGACGTCGCCTCCCTCGCCGCTGGGTGTTCACCCCGGCCAGTAAGTAGATGATTCGGCCTACCGTCCCGAACCGGAGCACGCTCCAGGGCATTGCCCGTCGGGCAATGGTCGAGCATGGCCTACTGCCGGACTTCTCTCCGGCGGCCTTGGCGGAGACGGAGGCCAGCGCGAAAGCCGCCGCCCAGGCAGGCCCGTCGATCCGCGACCTGCGGGGTCTCCTCTGGGCCTCGATCGACAACGACGATTCCCGCGACCTGGACCAGCTCACCGTCGCGCAGCCGATGGCAGACGGTGTGGTGAAGATTCTCGTGGCCGTCGCCGACGTCGACGCCACCGTGAAAGAGGGTTCCGCGATCGACGCCCATGCTCGGACCAACACGACGTCGGTGTACACGGCTGCGGAGGTCTTTCCGATGCTTCCCGAAAAGCTCTCGACGGACCGCACGTCGCTTGGCGAGGGTCAGGAGCGCTTGGCCATCGTCATCGAGATCGTGGTCGCTCCTGACGGTGCAATCACGGGGTCCAGCGTCTATCGCGCGGTGGTGCTGAATCGCGCGAAGCTGGCCTACAACGGCGTTGCCGTCTGGATCGAGGGCCGGGGGCCGGCGCCCCAACGGCTCGCGGCGGTCGCGGGGCTCGATGAGCAGCTCCGCGTCCAGGATCGTGTCGCGCAGGCGATGAAGAATCTGCGCCACCAGCACGGCGCGCTGAGCCTGGAGACCCTCGAGGCGCGGGCCGTATTCGACGGTGACGTGCTGGCCGATCTGGTGCCCGACGAGAAGAATCGGGCCAAGGAGCTGATCGAGGACTTCATGATCGCGGCGAATGGCGCGACAGCGAAGTTCCTCGAGCAGAAAGGATGCCCCTCGCTACGGCGGGTCCTGCGCACACCCAAGCGGTGGCAGCGGATTGTCGAGCTGGCCGCGGGCCTGGGCGAGCGCCTACCGACGGAGCCGAGCGCCCGTGCCCTCGAAGAGTTCCTCGCAAAACGCCGCCAAGCGGACCCCGTGCGATTTCCCGATCTGTCGCTCTCTGTGGTCAAGCTCTTGGGCTCGGGCGAGTACGTGGTCGAGCTCCCCGGCCAGAGGGTCGACGGGCACTTCGGGCTGGCGGTAAAGGATTACACCCACTCCACGGCGCCCAACCGGCGCTTCCCGGATCTCGTCACGCAGCGGCTGCTCAAAGCGGCGATCGCCGACCGGCCGGTCCCGTACGGCAACGACGAGCTGAACGCGCTGGCTCGCCACTGCACCGAGCAGGAGGACAACGCGGCCAAGGTCGAGCGGCAGGTGCGGAAGTGCGCCGCCGCACAGCTTCTCACATCGCGGATCGGCGAGCGGTTTGACGCGATCGTGACCGGCGCGTCCGAGAAGGGTACGTGGGTCCGCATCCTCCAGCCACCCGTGGAGGGGAAGGTCGTGCGCGGCTTCGAGGGCCTTGACGTCGGTGATCGGGTGGGCGTCCAGCTCATCCACACCGACGTCGAGCACGGCTTCATCGACTTCGTTCGGCCACGCGCGGTTGTACAGTAGGCCGCGATGGTGTCGATGGCGGGCCCTGTACCAAAATCCTTAGGGTCAAGGCCATCGCGTGGGAGCGTCCGGCCTTTCCATAAAAGCCTGAGCAGGTCTCGGTGAACTCGCCGTGAGAGGATGGGTTATCCTCATTGGCACCTTCCTCGTCGGGGCTGTCGTCGGTGTCGGCCTGGCGAACAGAGGACCCGCGCTCATTGCCCCATACTTGCCGAAGGGCGTGAGCGGACCGGGTGAACGTATCGAGGGTCAAGTAGTACGCAAGCAGCGTGACGGCAACCGCCTGCTGGTCAAGATCACTACCGCCCAGGGACCGATGCTTGTCACCTTCACACAGAAGGTGGCCGACTTGGACGTGCTGCTGGACGCCGGCGATACGGTGACGCTGGTGACCCCGGGCTATGCGACGTTCGTCGACGACCCGATCCTTGAACGGGTCAAGCAGCCCGCACGAACGCAGGCCCCATCGCCACCGAGCACGCCACAGCCGTCTACTCGGTAGCGAGTCGCCTTGACGACAAACGCGGACCTTGTCGACGCGGTCGGCCACCGCCACGCCATCCAGGTTCCTTTCAGGGAGAAGTGATGACTCTGGGTGAACGCTGCGCCACCGTACAGGTCCGATGGCGATGGCCGCCTGGTGGGGGTCGCGAACGACGTCTTCAAACCTGGCAAGAACCGGCGACGTCGGCCGGCGCGTCGCTGAGCACGTCCCCGGGGTGCGTACGGTCCCCAGGGATCGACGTGTCCCCCAAGTTGCCCACGCACGTCTCGTGAAGTGAAGGCCGACCCGGCGCGCCTGCATGGCCTTCCTCCGAGCGCGTGAGTTTGACGTCACGTGACATGCACGCACAGCACGAGAAGCTGCCCAGGCGCCTAGTCTCTAGGGCTTGACCACGTCCACGCCGATGAGGACCACCTTTGCTGCGCCGTGGTTCTCAGCCCAATGCTCGACGTCCCGCGATTCCGTAATGAAGCCTCCGGGCCCTACCGTCTTCGCATGGCCGCCCTTACGCATCTCGGTCAGCTGGCCCTGCAAGATATAGGCAAACGCGGGGCGGTCCTTGTGGCTGTGAAAGCCCGCGACCCCGCCCGGTTCGAAGGTAATCGTACGCAGCCGTAGCTGATGACCAGGAAAATCGGGACCGAGATCAATCGTGCTCTCGATCTTCGCGTCGAGCCCCTTGTTCTCCATGGGCGGGCTCTGTTGACCCACAGCGGACCTTAGCCCAAAGCCCGCGGCCAGCGCGCACACGCCGACGAGACACACAAACCACTTGGATCGCACCATGGCTGTTCCTCCCAAGAGAGATTAGATGCCGCGACCCTATAACCGGAGCGCTCATCGGTCAAGAGACACCGGGGACTCATGTAGGGAGCACATGATGTGTCCGGTGTTCGTAGCAAGTGATCTCTCCGCTCTGCGGGCCCCGGAGTGGGCTGAGATGGTCGACTGGGAGGTCGACTATGCTCGGCGTGGTCGGCGGAGGCTTCATAGTCAGCCTGCTCACCGCCTTCGTCGGAGCGGTCATCCTGCTGTGGGTAATTCGGCTGATTGCGCCGGGTCGCGCGTAGCATCCAGCCGACGAAGCTAGAACCCACCTACCGTGACTGACCGCCTCGGCCTGATGCGACCGAGCCCACGCCAGAATTTCCGGAATAGGAATCAGAATTTCCAGACCCAGCAAGCAGGGATTTCCCAGCCTCAGTAGCAGCGTTTGCCTGATTTCCGTTCCGCCCACAATAGCTAGACTCCAGAACCACCTCGGAGGGAACGGCGATTGTGAGGGCCCGCGGCAGGGTGACCAGCGTTTCGGCAACGACGTCAGGGCGCAGCTCGCCGAGCCCGTTGCCGAGATGGAGGAAGGGCTTCCCCGCCGGGGCTGCCACGCGTTCGTCCGCGCATATTGGTCGGACACCATCCCGCTCCGCGTCCTTCACCTCGAAGTGCGCTGTAAGAAGGGGGACGGCGATGGCCATCCCAGTCTCCGCTGAGATCGCGACCGTGTATCGGCTACCCGACGGCAGCCTTCACCACGCGCGGTGTGGCCGGCGACTGCTGGTGCAAGGCCGCAGCACGGAGGAACTGCAGTGCTACTGCCTCACGTGCGCCGAGTCGGTGTGGCTCCCGCTCTGCGCCCTCGTGCGCGCGGCAGCCGCTGACGGCACGATCCGGCCTCCCTGGAGCTGAGACGGCCATGAGTAGCGAGCTCGTCGACACCCCCAACCGCGCCTCATCGTACTGTCCTGGCTGCGACCCTGAGCGTGATCCCCTTCGCGAGATTCTGACAGTCTGCTGGTGTGACGAACACCGACCCACGTGTGAGGGCGCCGAGGACACCAAAGCGAGCGTCGACCGGATCGCTTGGAGCTCTGCTGGCGAAGCCAACGCCGAAACGAACCGCCCCTGGTGCGCATGGGTGCACCGTAGAGTCCGGAGGTAATAATCATGAAATGACGATCCGCCACCAGACCTCGACGGGAACGAGACTCCCGGCCCTCGAGGCAGCGGGTCTCCGCCGAGCCGCCTACGTACCGCGAGATGGATATGCGGTTCTGGCTGGAGCAAGCGGAGGCGGAGATGAAGGAGTCAGCATGAGCATCGCTGCGCGAGCGCACTCCTAAACTAATTCTGCGAACCCACTGTCTCACTCTTCTTGCCAGGCTCCGCGCGGCGCTGTGCTGGTGCGCGTCGTGGCGTTCGGCTAGACTCCCCGGCAGCATGCGACTGATCCGGCTCGCGGTCATTCTCGCTGCCGCTCTCAGTCTTGCGCCCCTCATCGCCGAGGCCCAGCAAGCGGCCAAGATCGCTCGAATCGGCTATCTGGGCGGCACGGTTGGCAACAAACCCAACCACGATGCTTTTCTCCAAGGACTGAGTGACCTCGGGTACGTCGAGGGTCGCAACGTGGTGGTTGACTACCGAGATGCCAACGGAAAGTACGAGCGGCTCCCCGCTCTTGCGGCCGAACTGGTTGCGCTCAAGGTTGATGTCGTCGTAGCGCCAGCCACAGCCTTTGCCCTCGCCGCCAAGCAAGCGACCAGTACCATCCCCATTGTCTTCGTTTCTCTCGATGCGGTGACCAGCGGGCTCGTCACCAGCCTTGCGCGGCCGGGCGGCAATCTCACGGGGTTGTCCGGCCTCCTCCCAGATCTGGTCGGCAAGTGTCTGGAACACCTCACGCAGGCCGTTCCGAGAGTCAGCCGGGTCGCTGTCCTCTGGCAGCCAGGTGCCTACCCCGAACGCACGGAAAAGGAGTTGCTGACGGCGGCAGAAGGCGCGGGGCGGGCGCTGGGGGTGCGGCTTCAGTTCGTCGAGGCGCGAAGTCCCGCCGATTTCGACAGGGCCTTCTCGGATATGACGAAGGCGCGTGTGGGTGCGCTGACTGTGTTGCCAAGCGCCCTACTCATCAGGGAGCGCAAACGCCTCGTCGACCTAGCGGCAAAGCACCGGCTGCCGGCAGTGTACTCGGTGACGGAGTTTGTCCGCGATGCAGGGGGCCTCATGGTGTATGGACCGAACGTCCCAGATTTGCACCGGCGCGCCGCCACCTACGTGGACAAGATCCTCAAAGGCGCCAAGCCCGCCGACTTGCCGATCGAGCAGCCCACCAAGTTTGAGTTCGTGATCAACCTCAAG
>QHSU01000052.1 GCA_003220535.1 Candidatus Rokuibacteriota bacterium | reverse complement strand
TTCTGTCCGCCGATCGAGACGCCCCCGAACGGCCGCAGGGTGGCGAGGGGACCGAGCGCCGCCGCGACGCTCAAGTCCCGAGCGAGGTTCGGCAGACCACCCAGCTCCGCCTCGGAGACGATGTGCGCGGGTCCCGTGCGTCCGGGGTTCAGCAGCTGATCCGCGCTCGCGCTGATCGTCACCGTGGGCAGCTCGACGGCCATGCGTTCGAGCACGAAGTCGGCGCGGTGGCGTTGGCCGAGCGCGAGAAGGACGCCGCTCCGGCTGGTCGGCTTGAAGCCCACGGCACTCACCTCGATGACGTAGGGCCCGCCGACCTGCACGTTCTCCACGAAGTAGCGTCCCGCGGCGTCGGTCACGACTTGCCAGCGAGCGCCGCTCGCCGCCAGGGTCGCCCTGACAATGGCGCGGTCGATCGGCGTCCCGTCATCCTGGACGACGCTTCCCTGAAGCGCAGCGAATGTGACGCCCTGCGAGCCGAGTGGACGCGTGGCCAGACTCAGCGCGACCACCCCGATGGCGAGCAGGCGAAGCTGTGGGATCATCCTTTGGGGCGCAGCAACTCGCGGAACCGCGGGTAGGTGCGCAGGGCCGCGAAGCTGGGCTCCACGTGCGCATTGAGGAAGCGAACCTGGTACACGTATCCTGCGTCGAGGGCCCGCGCGAGCAGGTCCACGGCCGTGTTCCGCTCGCCCAAGAGCGCCGCGATGCAGGCGCGCCAGTAGGTGGCCTGTCCGCGCCCGAGAGGTCGCTCGACAGCAACCAGCACGCGGTCGATGCGGGCGGCCTCCGTGCGGTCGCCGCGCTGCGCGGCCAGCGCGCCGAGGAGGCCCGCGTACCGCTCGTTCCGCGGGTGGGCGAGCGCCAGCGCAGCGACGATCGCACGCGCGGAGTCCGCGTGCCCCGCGGCGTAGTGTGTCAGGGCCCGCTCGAAGCGGAGATACTCTGTCGCCTGCTCGGCGGCCGGCCGACTCGCAAGCCAGGCGAGCGTGCGGTCCAGGGCGGCGCGGGCGGCGGCGGTGTCGCCGTGGGCCGCGAGGTCCAGGGCCGTCTCGCGCATGACGGGGGCCGGCAGGCGGATCGGGTCGGGCGGGAGTGCATCGATCTCGTCGAAGCGCTCGTTCACTTCCCGCCCGCGTCCGAGGGCCGCCAGCGCCACGAGCTCCATGCGGAGGGTGGCGAGGTTCCTCGGAAACTGCTGCCGGGCTCGCTCGGCAACGTCCAGCTCGCGGTCGTGCTCGCCGAGCAGATGGTAGGCGTTGGTCAGCCAGTTGTAGTAGCCCGCGCGTCCGCTGAGTGCGCCGCTGTCGGGATGCAACCGCTCGAGAATCGTGACCGCCTCGCGCGGACGATTGAGGTCGAGCGCGTCGACGGCGTGCTGCTCCCACATCAGTTCCGAGCGGGGGACCGCCTCGACAAGCCTGCTTCCCAGCGCGTAGGCGCCGGCGAGATCGCCGCGGCAGCGGGCCATCACGCGGTCGATCTGCATCTGCTCCAGACTCGTGAGCCGCATGGCGGTCAGGTGCTCGGCGATGGCGGCGGTCGAGTCGCACTGATCGAGCGCGGTCCCTGCGTGGGCCCAGGCCGCCCAGATCAGCGGCAGGGCGTACGTCGAGTCCAGGGCGGCGGCGCGCTGGAAGTAGGGCAATGCGTCGCGTGCGCGCCGTCCGCCATAAAAGATCTCGACGCCGGCGCTGAACGCGAGGTACGCGTCGTAGCGCGGGGGCGTGCCGGCGCTCGACGCCAACGCGCCGAGCCGCGAGTCCACCGCTGCGGCGAGCGCGGCCATGATTCGCTCCCGCAGCAGCGTGAGTGCCGGGCGTGGCTCCCGGGGATCGCCTAGGACGGGATCAAGGGTGTGCAGGATTCGCCCCCTCACCTCGTCCGTGATCTGCGCGTGGAACTCGATCCCGTCGTCGCGGAGGTACATCGAACCCCATACGGCGAGGCCCGAGCCGCTGGCCAGGGCCAGCGCCCGGGCATCCGTGTCCTCGTGGGCGTTTTGCCCGGCTCGATTGGCGCTGACCGTCCTTCCACCCAGTACCATCGCGCCAGGGTCAGCGAGCTCGAGCACTCCGGTCAGATCGAGCCCGCGAGTGATCCAGTCGGCGGCCAGATTCCCGACGAGATCGAGCGTACTGTCGCCGGTGCGGTTCGTGAAGGGGACGACCAGCACGCGCTTGGCATTCAGTGGCACCGGCGCGCGCGGCTGTCGGGTGACTGCCGCGACCACGACCGCCAGACCGACAGCGGCGGCCGCCGGTCCGAGCCAGCGGCGGCGGCTGCGGCGAGGCACAGGGGCGGAGGCGGTCGCCACGGTCTCGAGCGGAGCCAGCTCGGTGGCGTTCTGGGAGAGCGTGGCCACCCTCGCGCGGACGGCGCCTACGAGCGCCCGCGTTTCCGGCGCGGGTTCGGCCTCGAGCTCCGTCGTGAGGCGGTGCGCGAATGCGTCGTACGCTTCCAGGGCCCCCGCCCGGTCGCCGAGCCGGTCGAGCGTCTGCATGAGGCGCCGCAACGTCGGCTCGTCGAGCGGGGCGATGCGCAGCGCCCGCCGCGTCCACTGCGCCGATTCTCCCAGGCCGCCGCGGGCATCGCTCTGCTGCGCCAGCGCGCTCGCGCCGCGCAGCGCGACGGCTTTTAGCCGCGCGCGCTCGTCCTCGAGCCACTGCTCGAATGCCGGCGCGCCGCGGATGAAGAACCCCTCGAGCAGATCTCCCCGGTAGAGGTCCAGGGCGTCGGCCAGTCGGCCTGCCTCAGCCGCGCCCTCGAACTCGACCACGTCGCAGCGGATCTGCTGCTGGTCGAGGCCGATGTCCTCGTCACCGCGGGTTACGAGCACGCCGTCACCGAGCGCATGACGCAGACCGTGCAGCGCCTGGCGCAGCGCGGCGCGAGCATGCTCCTGGTCGAGCTCGGGCCAGAACAGGGCGACGAGGGAGTCGCGCCGATGCAACCGTCGGGGTGTGGCGGCGGCGAGGTAGGCGAGCAACGCAACGCGCTTGGGCTGGGCGAGCACCGACGTGAGCTCGCGCCCCCCGGCCCCGAGCAGGTTCAGCGCGCCCAGAATCCGAAACTCGACCACGGGAACCTCTCCCAACACCTCCGGCACCGCGCATGCCCAAGCATGAGCGGATGGCGTCATCGCCCCGTTACGGCGGGCGTAACAGGCCGCTCACACGGCGCCGTTACTGTGTCCCGTCGACCCGAACGTACGGTGTCGGGAATCGCTCCGCAACGACACCCGTGCTCATCACGCGAAGGGCATAGCGGAGCGCCTACAGGAGGTGAATCATGCTAAGAGTCGCACGCAACATCCTTGCTGCTGCTTCGATTGCCTTCGCGCTCGTCGGCTGTCAGGATGCCACGGCGCCTGACCACGCCGCGCGGCCGCTGAGCGCAAAACCGATGATGTCGCGTGTGACGGAATCCACCGCGCCGCCCATCCAACACCTCATCGCACCGCAAACGACCGACCCGGAGATCACCTGGGTTCCGGCAGTCAATCCCGAACTCGCTAACCACTACGTCTGGCTCGACCCGTCGGCGCGGGGGAATCCCAAGCTCCTCGTCTTCATGCCGGGCGCCGGTAACGTGCCGGCCAATTGGCAGCTCTTCGAGCAGGAGGCCGCGCGCCTGGGCTATCACGTTATCGGCCTTGTGTACCAGAACGACGTGGAGGTGGTCGGCAAGTGCGGCGGGAGTTTCAACCCCGATGGACATAGCCTTGACCCCAACTGCTCTGGAAACCTGCGCCTCGAGGTCCTCACCGGTGCCGATGTCTCGGCCAACGTGTCCGTGACACCGGCGAACAGCATCGACAACCGGCTGGCGAAGCTCCTCGGATACCTGGCCGACCAGTACCCGGCCGAGGGATGGTCGCGGTTCATGGAGGACGACGGCACGCCCAAGTGGTCGCAGATCGCGGTGAGCGGCACATCGCAAGGGGCAGGCCAGGCCGCGCTGATCGGTAAGCTCCGCCACGTCGATCGTGTCGTGATGTTCTCGGGGCCGCCCGAGCAACGCGTGCCACAGCAAGTCGACCCGTGGATCTCCATCGGCGAGACGCCTGCGGCGAAGTACTTCGCGCTGTTCCACGACCGGGATCATCTCGTCGTGGGGATCCGCCTCAATCTCCCGGCGCTCGACATGGACCGGTTTGGCGCTCCGGTACAGGCGGAGCTCAGCGAGCCACCGTACGGTGGAACGCACATCCTCTTCACGGACCTGAGGCCGACGCTGGGATATGACCGTCCCAACCCGCACCAGAGCACAGCCAAGGACACCAATACACCGCTCGGCCCGGACGGCACGCCGCTGCTGCGCGACGCGTGGCGCTACCTGCTGGGCGAGCCACCGCACGGGGGACGTGATGTCGCGGCTGGGCCCGCGCAGCACTAGCTGCGGTGGCGCTAAACGACGGACACACTCTGAGTAGGTATAGGGAGGGCTGTATGGTCGTTGTGAAACGCTACTCCGCGGGCACTCCGCTTCTAGTGCTTTCCCTTCTGATTGGCTGCGACCCCAGCCCGGTTGGCCCCCCAACGCCGATATTCAGAGCGGCGGAGGCGCCCGCGGGAACCAACGCCGTCGCCGTGTCCGAGAGCCGGATCGACGTCGGGTGGCAGGATAATTCGTCCACCGAGACCGGATTCGAAGTGCACCGCTCGACCGCGGGCGCGAGCGGTGCATTCGCGCTGGTGGCCTCGACGGGGGCGGGGGCCACGACCTACAGCGACGTAAACCTCACCCCCGCGACGCAGTATTGCTACAAGGTCCGCGCGTTCCAGACGACCGGACGCAACACCGGCTACTCGCAGTTCTCCGGCACGGCGTGCGCGACGACGGCGACCCCGCCGCAGCCGGGCAGCATCCACGTCACGACGGCGACGACCGGCGCCTACCCGGATCCCGATGGCTATTTCGTGCGCGTGGACGGGGGACCGGACCAGCTCGTGGGCACGAACGCTAGCATCACCATAGCCAATGTTTCGGGCGGGAATCACACAGTGTTGCTCGGCGGGGTGGCCTCGAACTGTGTCGTAGACGGGGTCAACCCCCGCTCAATCAGCGTGAACAGCGGCACAACGGACGTTGGCTTCGGCGTCGCCTGCGGGCCGGGTAACACTTTCCAGGTGACGACGTTGACCACCGGAGTCGATCGCGATCAGGACGGCTACGGGCTGGCGGTGTTCAACGTGTTGTACGGGGGCGGGGCCTTTCAACTTGTTGCCAGTGTCACCGTGCCTGCCAACGGGATCACGACAATCCCCGCGCGGACGCCAGGAAGCGGGGATTATCGCCTGGAGCTCACCCCCGTCTTCGGCGGCAGTCCGGTGGCGCCGAACTGCGACGTCACGAGCCCGAACCCGCTTAGGACTGGCGCGACCGCGGTCGAGTTCGATATTGCGTGCGCCCCGATCACGCAGCTCGCGTTCTCCGACACCGCCGATGGTAACGCCGACATCTACGTCATCAACTCGAGCGGCACCGGGCGCACGCGCCTCACTACGCACCCGGCGCGGGACGTGGAGCCCGCTTGGTCTCCGGACGGCGGCAAGATCGCTTTCACGAGCGACCGCGACGGCCATGCCGAGATCTACGTGATGAACGCGGACGGCACCAATCCGGTGCGGCTCACGAACGAGGCCACAGGAGACTATGCTCCGGCGTGGTCGCGCGACGGCAAGATTGCATTCGTGAGCGATCGCGACGGGAATTCCGAGATCTTCGTGATGAATGCCGACGGCACGAATCCCGTTAATCTCTCGAATCTGCCGTACGGCGACAGAGACCCCGTCTGGTCACCCGACGGGGCGAAGATCGTCTTCACGGGCGGTCGCGACGGCGCGGCTGCCGGTATCTACGTCATGAATGCGGACGGCTCGGGCGTCACGAGGTTGGCAAGCTCCGCGCCGGGAGACGCAGGGCCGGCCTGGTCGCCCGACGGTGCCAGGATCGCGTTCTCGCGCGTCGTGTGGAATCCGGAGTATGGTCCAACCTCGGTGATCTTCGTCATGAACGCTGACGGGTCCGGGGTCGAACAGCTGACGGCGGCCGAGACCCACACCGATCCTGCGTGGTACGCTGACGGTCGCAAGATCGCTTACGTGTCCACGGACCCATACTCCTTGTCTACCACCATCCACGTCATGCGGTTGGACGGGACGGAAGCGTGGGCGGGCGTGCCGTTCACGAACGGCTTCAATCCGGCCTGGCGGCGGTGAGGGCAGTCGTAGAGCCTTTCCCTGGAAGGCCGGGCGATCTCGCCGCGCAAGACTGGGCAGCGAGGGCGGGACTGCTACTCCCGCCCTCCTCCTTTGACTTTCCTCCTGCCAGATCGGCATTTTTCCCCGGCACGGACGTTGCCTTGGGGGCCGGCGCCATGATCAGACCCGAACGCTTGACCGTGAAGGCGACCGAGGCGCTGCAGCAGGCCGGCGCGTCGGCGCGCTCGCGCGGGAATCCCGTCGTCAACGACGCCCACCTGTTCCACGCCCTCCTCACGCAGGAAGAGGGGATCGTCGTCCCGCTGTTGCAGAAGGCGGGGCTGAACGTCACCCAGCTCGCGGCGGACACGGAGCGGGAAATCGAGCGGTTCCCGAAGCAGTCGGGCACCGCGGCCGAGCCGACGCTATCGCGCGAGGTGAGCCAGGCGTTCGACCGTGCTGAGGCGGAGGCCAAGGCGCTGGGCGACGCCTACGTCTCGACCGAGCACCTGCTGCTCGCCCTGGCGGACCTGAAGGGCACGACGGCCCGGCAGCTGTTGTCGGCGGGGGGCGTGGGCCACGACGACCTGCTGGCGGCGCTCGAAGGCGTGCGCGGCTCCCATCGCGTGACCGACCAGCAGCCGGAGCAGAAGTATCAGGCGCTCGAGCGGTTCACGCGGGATCTCACCGAGCAGGCCCGCAAGGCGAAGCTCGACCCGGTGATCGGCCGGGACGAGGAGATCCGCCGCGTCATGCAGGTGCTGTCGCGCCGTACCAAGAACAACCCCGTGCTGATCGGCGAGCCGGGCGTCGGGAAGACCGCGATCGTCGAAGGCCTGGCGCAGCGGATCGTGAACGGAGACGTCCCTGACTCGCTGCGGGATAAGCACCTGATCGCGCTCGACCTGGGCGCGCTGATCGCGGGCACCAAGTACCGCGGCGAGTTCGAGGAGCGCCTCAAGGCCGTGATCAAGGAGATCACGGCCGCCGAGGGGCGCTACATCGTCTTCATCGACGAGTTGCACACGCTCGTGGGGGCGGGGGGCGCCGAGGGCGCCGTGGACGCCTCGAACCTGCTCAAGCCGGCGCTCGCGCGGGGCGAGCTGCACGTCGTCGGCGCGACGACGCTCGACGAGTACCGCAAGTACGTGGAGAAGGATGCGGCGTTGGAGCGCCGATTCCAGCCGGTGTACGTGGGCGAGCCGTCGGTCGAGGATACGATCGCGATCCTGCGAGGCCTGAAAGAACGGTACGAAGTGCACCACGGCGTGCGGATCACGGACAACGCGCTCGTGGCGGCGGCGACCCTCTCCCACCGCTACATCGGCGACCGCTTCCTCCCCGACAAGGCGATCGACCTGGTGGACGAGGCGGCGAGCCGGTTGCGGATCGAGATCGATTCGCTGCCCCAGGAGATCGATGAGGTCGAGCGCCGCATCGTGCAGCACGAGATCGAGCTGGCGGCGCTCGCCAAG
>QHSU01000030.1 GCA_003220535.1 Candidatus Rokuibacteriota bacterium | reverse complement strand
TGCACCGCCCCGGGCGTATCGAGCCGGTCCTGCCAGGACTGGTCGGGATTCCTAGTCAAGGAGAACGGCCAGGTGTACCGGTTGCCGTAGACCTGGCCCGAGGCGCCACTCAGCAGCGTCCAATATTCCTGCGCCCGCAGATTGCGGGGCGCCGTGCCGAGAACCGCGATGTCCTCGAACTCGTATCCGGACTCGGCCAGAAACACGGGCATCGGTGGCGCGTAGTCGTAGCCCCTCAGCGCCACCTCGTGCGTGGCGTGATAGGTATAGGCGGCGTTGAGATCGACGATGGAGAGCCACCGGGGGTTGTCCGTGGACAAGACCGGCGGGCTGTCGAACGAGGTGTTGAACAGCACGGTGTGGAGGTGCCGCGTGTCGAACTCTTTGATGCCCAGCGCGACCGCGGTCACCACCTCGTCATTCTCTTCGCTGGTATCGCCGTAGTCGTTGCCGTGGAACCAGACAAGGTGCGCGACATTCGCGTAGCGCTGACCCAGGTAGCGGCCGAACTGGCGCGCCCGGTCGGCGCCGTTGGCTCGCAGGACGCTGAGCCAGCTGCCCGTCTCGGCCGGGTCGAGGAGGACGAGGAAGCCATATTGAGCGGCGAGCGCCAGGATGCGGTCCGCACGCGCGAAGTACGCCTCGTTGGGCGTGGTAAGGTCCGGGACTGAGGTGCTGCTGAGTTGCTGCGTGAACGGCAAGATACCGTCGAACGTGCTGCCGTCGTCGCGACAGCCCGTATAGGTGGCGCACAGCAGGTCGATCAGCACGGTATTGAAGCCATGGGCCTTGCGATTGGCCAGGAACATCTCGGCCTCGGCTTCGCTCAGATTGCCGATCATCGCCTGGGGCGACTCGCCGGCGATCAGGAAGGGCACCCCGTTTTGGTCCACCAGGTAACGTCCCGTCGGCCCAATCTTGACGGGAAAGACAGGCTCCGCCCCGAGCGGGCCCGCCATGACTGCGGAGCCGATGAATGCGAGGAGTAGGGCGCCTACGAGCGCAAGGCGAGCCTGTGGGCAGTTCATAGAGGCGAGAAAGGCCCGCGCAAACCGACTGCCAATTCCCGGAATCAACGTAATCATCTGATTTTCCTAGGATCGACGCTGATGACCCGGGACGACGCATCGGAAGCCCGCTGCACAAAGATGAAAAACTCTTCACATTCAGGTTTATCGTGCGACCAGATAATGCGGGCCGCACCGTGGAAGATTTTGGTTTCTTGACTCTCTCGGCCCGAGCGGGCTAGCGTGAATTTCAGAGATGCGCGGCCTCCTCTACTATCTCTACGCGCGGCGCCTGTTGCGGCAGGTTCGCAGCCGGCACGTGCCCCGGCATCTCGGCATCATCCTCGACGGCAACCGCCGCTACGCCCTCGAGCGCGGGGTTCCCGACCTTCGCGAAGCCTACGCGTTGGGGGCCGACAAGCTCGACGACGTGCTGGAGTGGTGCGCAGAGATCGGGATCCGGGCCGTGAGCCTTTGGGTGTTCTCGACCGACAACTTTCGGCGACCGCCGACCGAGATCTCCGGCATTCTCTCGGCCGTCGAATCGAAGCTCACCCTGCTCGCGCGCCAGCCGAGCTCCAGTCGGCTCGGCGTGCGCGTGCGGGCCGTCGGCAAGCTCGACCTCTTGCCGGATTCGACGATCGCCGCGATCCACGCCGCCGAAGAGGCGACCGCCGGCAATCGGGCCATGCTGCTGACGTTCGCGGTCGCCTACGGTGGACGCCAGGAGATCATCGACGCGGTGCAGGCGATGCTCCGCGAGAAGACCAAGCAGGGAGACGATATTCAAACGATCATCGATAGCGTCACGGAGGAAACGATCGGCCAGTATCTCTACTCGCCCGATCTCCCCGACCCGGACCTCATCATCCGCACGAGCGGCGAGATCCGGCTCTCGGGCTTCCTCCTCTGGCAGAGCGCCTACAGCGAGTTCTATTTCTGCGACGCCCACTGGCCCGCGTTCCGCAAGGTCGACTTCCTCCGCGCCGTTCGAGCCTACCAGCAGCGCGTGCGGCGCTTCGGCGGCTGAGCAGGCCGGCGGCCCGTTCGCGTGAGGCCACGGTGAGACTCGCCGGAAAGGTCGCGTTGATCAGCGGCGGCGCGCGCGGGATGGGCGCCGCGGAAGCGCGGCTGTTCGCCCGGGAAGGCGCCCCGGTAGTGATCGGCGACATCCTCGAAGCCGAAGGCCGAGGGGTCGAGGCCGACATCAAGGCCAAGGGCGGTGAGGCCGTCTTCGTCCGCCTGGACGTCACGAGCGAGACCGACTGGCAGCAGGCCATCGGCGTGGCCACGAGCCGCTTCGGGAAGCTGAACGTCCTCGTGAACAACGCGGGCATCGGCGGTGGCAGCCGGATCGAGGACACCACGGTCGAGGACTGGGACCGCATGATGGCCATCAACGCCAAGGGTGTGTTCCTCGGGACCAAGGTCGTCATTCCCGCGATGCGCCGGGCCGGCGGTGGATCGATCGTCAACATCTCGTCGCAGCTGGGGCTCGTCGGAACGGACAACAGCAGCCCGCAGTACCAGGCCTCCAAGGGCGCCGTCCGTCTCCTGACGAAGGCGACCGCGATCCAGTACGCGCGCGAGGGCATCCGCGCCAACTCGGTCCACCCCGGGCCGATCGTGACGCCGATGACCGAGCGGCGCCGGGCCGATCCCGCCCAGCGGCAGCTGATGATCTCGCGCATCCCGCTCGGCCGATACGGTGAGCCCGACGAGGTCGCGTATGGCGTCCTCTACCTGGCCTCCGACGAGTCGGCGTTCGTGACCGGCAGCGAGCTCGTCATCGACGGGGGCTGGACCGCGCAGTAACCGCTCCGCGGCCAGCCGGGTCGTCCCGGACTAGCCCTTGAGTCCGCCGGCACCCCAGCCCGCGATCAGATAGCGCTGGACGGCCACGAAGAAGACGAGCGCCGGGATCGTCACTATGACGCCGGCGGCCATGATCAGCCCCCAGTCGACGACGGCCATGTGGAAGAAGTCGTTGATCCCGATGGCGAGCGTCTTCCAGTCGTCTTTCCCGATGAGCACGAGGGCGAAGAGGAAGTCGTTCCACGCGACGATGAAGGTGAAGATCGCGGTGGCGATGATGCCGGGCAGGGCCAGTGGCATCACCACGTAGGCCAGCGCCTGCGCGCGGTTGGCTCCGTCGATGAGCGCGGCGTGCTCGAGCTCGACGGGGATCGACTGGAAGAACGCGCGCAGGATCCAGAGCGCGTAGGGCAGCGCGAACGAGATGTACGTCAGCGCCAGCCCGAGGAGCGAGTTCGTCAGCCCGAACTCGCGGGCGAGCAGGAACAGCGGCACCAGCATGATGATCGGCGGGAACATGTAGGCCAGCAGCGTGATCCGTGCCACCAGCGTGCGGCCCGGAAAGGCGTAGCGGGTCAGGCTGTAGGCGCCGATTACCCCCGCCACGATGACGATGACCGTGGTCAGCGCGGCGACGATGACGGTGTTCTGGAAGTAGGTCAAGAAGTTCGTCTCGACGAAGAGCTTCCGGTAGGCGCGGAGATCCCACTCGTGCGGCACGAAGGTCGGGGGCGCGGCGAGCAGCTCGTGGCTCACCTTGAGCGAGGAGACGAGCATCCAGTAGAGTGGGAAGGCGCAGAAGACGAACAGGCCGGCGCGCAGCGCCCAGGCGCCGGCGGCGGACAGCGGCCGCCCGCGCCGCGTGCGCGAGCGGGGCCGGCGCGCGCCGCCCTCACGCATCGTTCTCGTCCCCCTCGGGTGGGAACGCCACGAAGTAGAGCGTCACCGCCATCAGCAGCAGCGCGAACATGACGTTGGACAGCGCCGCTCCCATCCCCGCCTGGTAGTAGGTGAACGAGCGCTGGTACGTGAAGACGGGCAGCGTCCGGATCGCCTCGCCGGCGCCGCCGCCGAAGCCCAGCAGCCAGGGCACGTCGAACTTGGTGAACATCCAGATCCCGCGCAGGAGCAGGACGATGAGCAGGACGTTCCGGAGCTGGGGCAGCGTGACGTGCAGGAACTGACCGAGCGGCGACGCCCCGTCCACGCGCGCGGCGTCGTAGAGCTCGGGCGGAATGGTCTGGAGCCGCGCCAGGACGTTGACGAGGACGAAGGGGAAGAAGGTCCAGACCGAGAGCACGACGAGCACCCACATGATCGTGGAGTGGGTCAGCCAGGCCTGGGGAAGCCCCGGGATCGACAGCGTGCCGAGGACGTAGGGAATCACGCCGTAGAGGTCGTTCATGAGCCACCGCCAGACGAAGACCGCGATCACCGTGGGGATCATGTACGGGAAGAGCGCGACTCCGCGGAGGAAGTCGCAGCCGGGAAACCGCCGGTGCAGGATCAGCGCCCCGGCGACGCCGGCGACGATCTGGAGGGCCGTGCTGGACACCGCGTAGACGGTGGCCAGCCACACGCTGCGCCAGAAGTCGGGGTCGCTGAAGATCTGCGCGTAGTTGCCGAGGCCGACCCACGCGCTGGTCGCGCGGAGCGAGTGTTTGGCGTAGAAGCCGAGCCAGACGTTGTAGCCGACCGGAAACAAGGTGAACGCGAGGACGAGGGCCGCGGACGGCAGCAGCAGCCCCATCCCGATCAGGGCCTCTCGCCGGCGGCGCCCCGCCCCGCTGCGGGCGAGCGCGAGCGTGGCGACGCGGGCGGACATCAGCGGTCGGCTGGTCTCAGCCCTTCGGCTTGCCGATGATGTCGCGCGAGATCTTGTCGGTGGCTTCCTTCGCCGCCGCGCGCGGGTCTCGGCCTCGCTCCACGACCGCCATGACCATGTCGGCCAGGATCGGCGCCGCCGCGACGTCGCCGATCCATGGGATCAGCATGTCTTGCGGGTTACAGACCAGGAGCGGATGGGCGCGCCCGATCTCCACCCACTTGAGCTGGGCGTCGAGCCACGGCTTCCAGCGCTTGCGCTCGGGATGCCCCATGTAGGCGGCGTCCTGGAAGTCTTCCTTGAAGATCGAGAGCAGGTGCACCGGGACCGAGTCGCAGTATCGGCGGTAGTTTTCCTTCTTGAAGAAGAACTTGAGGAACTCCTTCGCGGCCGCCTTTTCGTCCTTCGGGGCATCGGCGTAGAAGACCCACGGCTCGTTGTCGAACTGGGTGAGCGGCGCCTTGCCCATGGGACCGATGGTCTTCGGCCACATCTGGAAGATCTCGGGATTGCGCTTGTCGGGTGGAGCGTACTGATCGATGTAGCCCGCGGTGCGACCCCACATGTAGACCTGCGCAGTCTTTCCCGCCGCCCACGCCGAGAGCGTCTCGAGGTAGTCGTGCGACGCCCAGCCGGCCGGCAGGTACGCCTTGAGCTTTTTCCAGAACTCGAGCATGCCGAGCACTTGCGGGCTCTCGAGGGCGGGGTTGCCCTTGTCGTCGAAGAGGCTCCCGCCATTCGACCCCGTCCACATGTAGACGTCCTCGTTGACGAAGAAGGGGATGCCGGCGAGGGAGAGGCCGTAATACTGGGGCGCCTTGTTGAGCTTCGGGAGATCGCGCAGCCAGTCGTCCCACGTCTTCCAGCTCCGCGGGTCGACGCCGCTGCCGGTCAAGTAGTCGCCGCGACCGCCAAGGTTGTCCGCGCCCCAGGCGTGGGTGAGTCCCCAGTATTTGCCGTCGGGATACTTGAGCCACCGGAGCACGGAGGGGAAGATCCGGTCCTCGCCCAGCGCCTTCACGAGGTCGTCGACCGGCTCGATGAGTCCCTTGGCCTTGAACGACGTCACGACGTAGGTCTGGGTGTGTGAGGCGGTCGGCGGGCTCTTCGCGGCCATCGCGGCCTGGAGCTTCCTATCCATATCGGCCCAGCCCATGCCCTCGGCGTGGATCTCGATGTCCTTGTGGAGCTTGTGGAAGTCCTCGACGATCGCCTTCACGGCCGCCCGGGTCGCGGGGTTGGGCTCCGTATCCCACATCGTCACGACGATCCTCTTCTGCGCCCGGGCCGGCCGCGCGTCGCCGATGAAGGACGCCGCCGCGGCGCCGGCCGCGGTGCCGCCGAGCCGCGCCAGGAACGCGCGGCGACCGAGGACTCCTTCTTGCTTCTCGGCGACCAGACGCCGGACACCCGGATCGCTGTCCCAACGCTTCATGGCGCTTCTCCTTTTTCAGTCAGGGCGGGCCCGTGAGGGACCGCCGAGACTATACCTTGACAGGCGACGTGCGGCGACGTTATCCCTTCCCCGCGGAGGATCAACCATGCAAGCCAGGATGAGCAGACGGGCCTTTCTGAGCGGCGCCGCGGCGATGAGCACGGTCGGCACGGCGGGGATCGCCGCTGCCGTCGAGGGCAAGAGCGCCCAGCCGGCGGCGGGCAAGCTGCCGGCGCGTGGCGAGTTCGTCATTCGCGGCGCCTACGTGATGACGATGGACCCGACGGTCGGGGACATCGCCCGCGGCGACGTGCACGTCAAGGCAGGCGCGATCGTTGCCGTCGGCGCCGACCTCAAGGCCGCCGGCGCTCAGGTGATCGACGGACGCGGCACCATCGTGCTGCCGGGCTTCGTTGACACGCACTGGCACATGTGGAACACGCTGCTCCGGAGCATGGCCGGGGACAAGCGCGAGCTCGGGTACTTCCCGACCGTCGCCACGCTGGGCAAGGTGTTCACCCCGGACGACATGTACCAGGGCACGCGCCTGTCGGCCGCCGAGGCGCTCTCCAGCGGATTCACCTTCGTCCACGATTGGTGCCACAACGTCCGCGGCCCCGACTTCGCCGTCGCGAATCTGCGAGCGTTGAAGGAATCGGGGCTCCGCGGGCGCTTTTCCTACGGGACACCGCAGGCCCATCCGCCGACCGAGACGATCGACCTCGTCGATTTCGAGCGGCTCGGACGCGACTGGAAGAGCCACGCGAACGGGGGGCTCCTCGATCTCGGCCTGGCCTGGCGCGGCATGGGGGCCGCGCCCGCCCCGATCCCGCCCGAGGTCTACCGGAAAGAATTCGACACCGCGCGCGCCGCGGGCCTGCCGATCTCGGTGCATGTCGCGAATCTGCGGTCGCGCGCGGGCCAGGTCGACGCGCTGGCGAAGGCCAACCTGCTCGGCAAGGACGTGCAGGTTATCCACGCGATCTGGATCACGCCGGAGGAGATCCAGAGCCTCGCGGCCGCCGGCTCGTCCGTGAGTCTCTCGCCGTACACCGAGCTGCGGATCGGCTTCGGGTTTCCCCGGACGGGCGAGCTTCTCGCCGGCGGCGTCACCGTCGGGCTGTCGGTCGACACGACGGTGCTGTCGGGCAACGCCGACATGTTCGCCATCATGAAGGCGATCCAGAACGTCGAGAACAGCCAGACCGAAAACGAGTTCAAGCTGCCCGCGCGGCGCGTGCTCGAGCTGGCGACGATCGAAGGCGCCCGCTCGATGGGCGTCGCCGATCGCGTGGGCTCGCTGAAGCCGGGCAAGCGCGCCGATCTCATCATGGTCTCGACGCGCGACGTCAACATCGGCGTGTTCACCGACCCGGCGCACACCCTGGTGGAGGCCGCCCAGCCGTCGAACGTCGACACCGTCGTCGTGGACGGCCGCATTCTCAAACGCCGCGGCAAGCTCACGGCCTTCGACACCGGCCGGGTCGTCGGCGAGGCCTCCGCGGCGCTCACCGCCGTGCGCAAGCGCGGCAACTGGTGGTGATCGCGGGCGGCTGACGCCATGTCCTTCCTCGCCTCCCGCACTCAGCCGGGCGCGTCCCCGTAGTCGATCGGCCTAGCGCGGCTGGCCGAGCAGCGTGAGCACGTTGCCGTGGGGGTCACGCAGATGCGCGAGAACGTCGTCCCGGGGACGGGGCTGCGCCACGCAGCCCACGAAGCGCTAGTCGCTCGTGTCAGGCGCTTCGAATACTTGACAACTCCGCGCTGTCGCCGCAGAGTTTTTTTAGCGGTATCGAGGAGGACAGAGTGTCTGCGCAACGCGAGCGGCTACTGGCGGCGATCGAAGCTGAGATCAAGAACATCTCGAAGCTGGAGCACACTCTGGCACGCACGAAGCTCATACTCCAGGAGCAGGCTAGCCGGCTTCGCCTCGGTACCAACCCGGAGATCGTCATGACGTCGCTCCGGCTGGCAGTCCCCCACGAGACGACGCTCGCATTGATCGAGCGCGTCGATCCCGTCCTGTCGAGCACCCCTGTCGAGCGCCCGCCCCAATAGCGCGGAAGACTGCCCGGTCTCTCCTACTGGCGGGGTTTGAGCAGCCAGTCGATGACGGCGCGCGGGTCGTCGGCGTCGACCGAGGGCGCCGGCCGCTCTGGTGCCGCGGCGCCGGGAGCCTGCGGCGCCCGTGGTTGCTCTCGGCTCTCAACCCTCGGTTGAACTACCGCCGGCGCTGACGTCGACGGTGGAGTGGCCGCTCGAGCCGATGGGGCTGGCACTACCGGCGCAGGCGTCACCGGCGCAGCCGGCATCGGTGGCAGCGGCGGCCGAGCCGCTGGGGCGAGGCGAGCCTCGGGGACCGGAGCCGCCGACGTCGGAGGGATGGTCACCGGCGCGCGCTCCGGGAGCGGCGACACCGCCGGCGGTGCGGTGGGCCGAACTGCCGCTTCGGGTGCACGAACGCTCGGTAGCGGCGCGGTTACCGGTGCGCGCTCGACCGGGGGTGGCACCGTCGGCCGGACCACGGGTGCGGGCTCCGGCGCGCGAACACTCGGTGTCGGCGTGCTCACCGGGGCTCGCTCGACCGCCGGTGCAGGAACCAGTCCGGGGGTGGGCGGCTTGAGCGCCGGCACCGCGCGCGTATCGGTGACGGGAGTGGTCGGGGATGCTGCCGGGGGCGCCGGCTCGCGCACGGTCGGCGCCACGAGCGCCGGCGTCGACGGGCGTAGGGCCAGCGCGCCCCAGATCACGGCCACGACGGCCAGGGCCGCGAGCGCACCGCCGCTAACGATCACGGCGGCCCGCTTCCGCTGGGGCGTCGGACCGTGTGCCCCGGTCCACAGAAGGTTGAGGATGTCTCCCATCAACGGCCGCGGCTCCGGCTGTTTGTAGAGTGCCAGCGTGACGGCGCGCTCCACCGAGCCGGGAACGGCGGAACGCTGCTTGTGAATCGCGACCGGCCCCTCTTTCAGGTGCTTGGCGAGGACGGCTTCACGCGTCGAGGCCCGGAACGGCGGGGCGCCGCACAGGAGCTCGTACAGGATGCAGCCGAACGCGTAGATGTCGGTCTTCTCGCTGACCGGAGCTTTCGAGATCTGCTCGGGCGAGAGGTATTCCGCGAGCGGCTCGACGGTGACGAGGCCTTGCATCTCTCGCGCGTCGCGCAGGCCGGCCAGATCGACGTCCATCAGCTTGACGCGCCCGTCGTCGGTCACCATCACGTTGCGGGGGCGGAGCGCCCCGTGGATGAACCCCATGTTGTGGAGCGTCTCCACGGCCGCGCCGAGATCGAGCGCCAGGCGCATCGCGGCCGCGATCTCGAGTGGAGGCCCGCCCGCCGCGAGCATCTCGCTCAGACGGTGCCCTTCGACGAACTCCGACACCGTGAAGGGCCGGCCCGCTTCGAGCTCACCGAACTCGAGCACGCGCACCATGCCAGGATGAGAGTTCGATGCCGCGATGACCGACCGCGCCATGCGCAGAACCGCTTGCGTGGCGTGCGGGGCCTCGACGAAGCTACGCGGGAAGAAGCGGATCGCGACGCGGTGGCCGGTCGACTCGTCCTCGCCGATGCACACGGTCCCGAACGCTCCGGCGCCGAGCTCGCTGACAACCCGATAGCGACCCCGGACGCGCAGCCCGATCGGAAAGTGCTCACCACGCTGGACGGACGGGACTGCCGCGGCGTCTCTGTTCACCATAAATCACCACAGACAATCTCGCCGATCATGTGGGCTTCGTCGGACGTCAATGGAACCTCCCTAAACAGGTACAGGCTATCCATACATCACGATTTTGGGGGCCACGTCAAGCTCTGTGGACACCCGACGGCTCGAGGGCCGGCGCCGGCCGGGATTGGTCAGCCGATCAGAGCCTTTCGGAAGCCTTCGCGAGTACTTTTTTCATGGTGAGGTGAGCGCGTGCGCATCGGGCGAGGTCGGGGTGATCGCCCGGTCAGCCCTTCGGGGTGGGGCTTGTCCAGCATATCGCGCCAGGCTGGCACACCACCTTGCCGACCGCTCCCGGGGCTAGCCTCCCCGCTTCGATCGGATTCGCCGTTCCTGTCGCTGTTCGTCCCGTCCGGGCAGAGAGTCCTCGACCACATCACGTCCTTGAGGTTGGCCTGGCAAGTTTGGCGCCGGTGAGGTTCGCAGCAGTGAGGTTGGCGCCCTTGAGATCGCTGTCCTTCAGGTTGGCCTCGACGAGGTTGGAGGAGCGCTTCGCCAGCGTCCTCAAAGACCGTCGCCGCTCCTCGGGTAGCAGCTGGAGGCTCCGAAGAGCTTGATCCTCGGGTTGCTCGAGGGGTACGCGGGATCGAGGCCGCTGTTCTCGAAACAGAGACGCGCCGGAATCTTGTTCGCGTGTCCGCCCGTCGGCGAGGTTGAAATGTTCCCGCCCGCGACATCCGGGCCGATCGGCGGCCACGGCGGCGTGCCGAACGGGGTGGTCCACCAGGCCGGTTGGCGGCCAAGATAGAACGACGTGGGGAGAGCCTGCGAGGCCGGGACCGGGTTGGGGAAGCTCGGGATGCCGCTGGGGACCTCGCTCGCGAGGAAGCGCGTTGCGCTGTTCACGTTGTCCCAGTTGCCCCACCGCAGGACCGTGCGGAGCACGTGGGCGTCACTCGGGACCGGGTTCCCGCTGCCCGTCCCCTGCCAGCCGAATTCATAGATCGCATGTTGGTGGTGCGCCTGGCTGCTCTGATAGCTGGTCCAGTGGGGCGTACCGAGCACGTTGCCGATGATGTTGAAGAAGCGATTCTTCGAGTACAGGGAAATGGCCGCCGACGCCTCCGTGTCGTTGGGATTGTGCTCCCGACCGTCGTGATGGTTCCGGAAGAGCGTCTCGAAAGCGTGGGACGCATGAATCACATCACCGGAAAATGCCCCCCAGTTGTTGCCTTCATAGAGGTTCATCGCCCCCACGCCGTGCAGGACGACGCTGGCGCCGAGGCCGGCGTCCACGTAGTTGTAGCCGAGGACATTGCCGTAGTAGGCCGAGTTCGGCACGATCGGCGCGGAGTTCTTGTGCAGGATGTTGTTCTGGAGCAGTGAGCTACTCGTGACGTGGAGCGAGATCCCGTACACCGAGACGAGTTGCGTCGTCGGCGGGCCGTAGAAGTAGCTGTCCTTCACCGTGACATTCAGGGCATTGATGGTCGACAGCTGGCGGATATTGCTGCCACCGGTATCCGCTTTGACGACACGGACGCCACTCACCCAGCAATTCGTGGCGTTCACCACGTAGATTCCTGACGCTCCCCCGGAGTTGGTGAGGTCAACCGTGAGATTTTCCAGTCCGGTATTTTTCAGGATTGTCGTCGCGTTGCCCCACCAGGCCCCTGGACTTCGCGCGGCGCCGTAGTTGGGCATGCGAAGACCGGGGGCGATCGTGACGTTGGACCCGTTGATCGCCGTGACGACTTGTCCTTCTACCTGGCCGCGTCCAGCGCGCGCGAAGGACTCGCCGCCGCCTTGATTGCTGCAGCCGGCCTCGCCTGAGCAGATCCAGAGATCGCCGGCGGCGGGAAAGCCATCGGACGCGTCATTCACCTGATCGAGCCACAGCGTGCTCCCGACCTCGAGGCCCCTCGTGCGACTGAGCGTGACGACGGTCGTGCCCTTCCCGTAGCCCGCCGTCCACGTCGCCGTGTGCTCCGGGTCAGCAACGGCGATGTTGCGCCCGCCGGTGCACAAGCTCACGACGCGGTTCTCGCCGATGGCGCAGGCGCTGTTGCCCGAGGTCCCAGTGAAGTTGAGATTGGTCTGGTCCGCTCCCATGCCACGCAGCGTGACATTGCTCTTTGAGAGCTGAATTTCCGTCGACAGGTTGAACGTCCCCGCGCCGAGTTGGACGAACCGGTCGGCCGGACACGCCGAGATCGCATTGTTGATCTTCGCGGCGGTACCGGAGTACGCGGCGATGGTCGCGCCGCACTGCCTCGTGCGGTTGACGATCGTGGCGCCCGCCGAGCTCCAGTCGGTCGCGCGCGAGGCAGCGATGATTGCCGACCAGGGCTGGGCGGGCGCGATCACAGGCGTGAGTGCGACAAACGTGAGGGCAAGAAGAAGACTGGCACGCCCTCGAGCGCCAGTCCGACTGCGACGGCGCTGACAGGTTGGTGGTGACCCCGGCGGGACATAGTCCACCGACCGCGTCGCGCGAAAGACTACGCTGCAGCCTTGACGGCCGCCGCGCCTACCTCGGCGGCCGTCGACCGGCGGCCCTTGCCTCCGCGCACCAAGAGAAGTCGCTGCGTCAGACGGCCAGCTCGTTCGCCTTCCGATCGGTCAGGACGTCGGCGAGCCCTGCATAGAACAGGTCGGCGCCCGCGGCGCCCGTCAGCTTGTCGCTCGCGCCGTCGTCGAGCACGGTCAGGAATGTAGAGATCGCGGCCGAGCGGACGGCGTACGACGCGGCCGGGTTCGTCCAGAGCGAGAGCGCGGTCGTCAGCGCGGCGTCCTGGTTGTGATCGATCGTGGTCCGTCCACCGATCAGCACGTCGTCCCCACTGCCCCCGATCAGGCGGTCATTCCCGGTGCCGCCAATCAGGATGTCCCGACCGGACTGCCCAGTGAGCATGTCGTCGCCGGCGCCGCCGAGCAGCACGGTCGGGCCCCCGCCGCCGTGCAGATCGTCGTTGCCCGCGTCGCCGTGGATGATGGCCGGAATGGAGACGTTGCCCGCAATGGTCAGCTGATCGTCCCCCTGGCACAGGTAGGAGATGATCTGGTTGACCGCGGAGATGTCGAACTCGCGGAATGGCTCGGGGACAAAGGAGGCGTGAACCTTGAGGATCCCGTTGCCCTGAGCGTTGATGTGCACGGAGTCGTTGTCCGCCGAGCCGATCACGTAGAGGGTGCCGTTGCTGAGGCCGACGCCGGTGATCACGGCGAGGGTGGTCGCCTGATCGGTGCCCGTGTCGTCGTCAGTCACCGTGAGGGTGATGGTGAAGATGCCGCCGACGGTGTAGGCGTGGCTGGCCGAGATGGTGCCCGACCCGGCGCCCTGGACCAGGGTGGCGCCTTCCACGGTGCCGTCGCCCCAGTCCACGGTGCCGACGTGGGTGTCGAGGACGCCGACGTCGGTGAAGCTGCCCGTGATGTGGAGGGGCACGCCCTCCTTGCCCTTGTTGCCGAAGGTGGCGTCGCTCTCGAAGGTCTGGATGACGGGATCGACGTTGTTGACGGTGACGTTCGCGCCGCGGTTGCCGGAGTCACCGTCCTGGTCGGTCACCGTCACGGAGATGGCGTTCGCGTCCGCGGCGGTCCCGGTCGGGTTGTCGTCACGGTAGATGTGCGACGCGTTGAAGGTGCGGACGCCTGCCGCCAGGTTGAGGGTCGTGTTGGCCGAACCATCGCCCCACGCGATCACGACCTGGTGGGTGTCCTGAGTGTCGATGTTCACGAAGGCGCCGCTCAGATCGAGGGAGTCGCCCTCGTTCAGGTTGTTGGTGCTGAGCGTCAGGGGGTTCACAGCGATGGCGACGCCGGTGGCCTCCAGGTTCTCGAATTCGGAGAAGTTGATGGTCGCGCCGCCGGCGTACACGACGGAGCCGGCGCCGGTCCCGTCGGGCGTGTAGGTCCCGTTCAGGCCGTTGCCCTGCAAGGTCAAGAGATCCTGGTCGGCGGTGGCGCTCACGCTGCTGTCGGCGCCAACCCCGCCGCGCGCGCGGATGGTGGCGTTGATGGTGGCGTCGACCCGGACCTCGTCGGCGTTGATGCTGGCGTCGACGAGGAGGGTGCCGTCGGTCTGCGTCCCGAGGTTGATCGTGTAGTTCTCGCCGGCGCCGATGGCGGTCGTGCGGGCCTGGTTGTTGAACGGGCTGACGGCGACGTTCACGATCCCGGCGCCGCCGTTGCCGAGGGTGATCAGGTCGTTGGCGCCGGTGCCGGTAACGTACCCGAGGTCGGGCCGGCCGTTGTTGTTGGCGTCGCGCAAGCCGATGTCCGCGTCGTTGGCCGCCAGCAGGTCGTTGTTCGGCTGAGCGACCGCCGGCTGGTGCCCGAGGGTATACCGGGTGACGATGAAGGGATTGCCTCGGGTCACGGAGCCGAGGCGGATCACGTCGCCGCTGGCCAGCAGGCGCTGGTCGGCGGTGGCGACAGGCCCCGGCGGGCCCTCGTCGGGGGTGTGAGTGAACGTGAACGTGTGAAACGCCTCGTGCGTCGCGGTGTACGCCAATCGCTGCGCCAGATCCGCGTTGAACGCGGCCGTGCCCGCTACGCCGACCGAGAGCCTGAAAACTTCGTCCGCGAAGGTGAGCGCCGCCTCGTCCCGGGTGTTGCCGGCCTGGGCGTTCAGGTCGAGCACGGCGGCCTCGCCGAACAGGCCCAGTTGGTTGCCGACGGATGTATTGCCCGTGGTGAACGTATTCGATGTCACGGCCATCATGTAGACGTACGCGTCGAACTGTCCGGTCGCGTCACCGGCGTTGGCAGCCACCGCCGTTCCTGCCGCGGCCAGGTTCGCGGCGTTGCCGACCGCGATGTTGATGTCGAACGGCTCGAGCGCCCGCTGCGCTAGCGGCACCACCGCATTGGCCAGCGCGGTGAGGTCCGCGTTGTTCGTGGTGCCGTTCCCATCGAAGTCGTAGTTGAGCGGGGTCATGTCGAGGGAGTTCGCCGCGGGGACGTTGACCGGGGTGTTGTCAGTCAGATTCGTGCCCGTGTTTGCGCCGAAGATGTCGCGGTACGCGGCGGCCGTGGTGTTCAAGGTATTGCCCATGCCCACCCCGACGCCGAAATCCATGAACAGGGTGGTCGTCAGCAGTACCCGATCTTCCAGCGGCTCGATCCGGAAGCGGTGCGGATTTCTCGAGCGCCTTGCCCTGCCCTCACCGACCACCTTCGAGCCTTCCCTGCGCTTGAGCAACCCGAACAAGCTGGGTAACCGCAACATGGTGGCGCTCCCTTCCCGTCGACCGGTGCCCTGCTAGTTCGCTGTTGGTCAGTGTTTGACCTACAGGTCAGTGTTCGATCTGCAGCGCCCTTTTACGCTGCTCGGAAAATCTTGTCAAGACGTGCGAGGACGACACGTTCCAGCACCTGCGGAGCGAGCAGTTCCTGCTCGCTCATGCCGTCTGCTATGATGGCGAGCCGCCCCGGAGGAGGAGAAATGGCAGACGAGCTTGTACGAGAAGTGCTGACGGACCGTGCCAGCGCAGCCCCACCGCCGACCACACGGCTTGGCCCGCCGATCGTTGAGGGCGCCCCTGCCAGGGATATGTCTGACCCGTAATCGAGCCCCTATGGTAGACGTCCGCCGTTCCAGTCCCACCCAGTTGGCCGAAGGGGACCCGTCCCCGGAGGAACTCCTCTGGCGCGAGTTCGCGGAGGCGGCCACTCCCGAGGCATTTTACCGGGTGTGGCTCGCGCTCCAGTGCCGAATGGTCTCGGGCGTTGGAAGCGGCGTCGTGGTCGCGGCCGTCCCGAGCACCCGCCGGTTCGTACCCGCGGCGTTCTGGCCTGATGGTCATCGCGCGGCCGCGCATCTGGCGGAAGCAATCGAGCGCGCCCTCGCAGAGCGGCGTGGAATTGTCCTGAAGCGCGAGGGCAACGCGGACCCCGCGGCGCCGGGCCGCGAGCGGTACGATGTCGCCTATCCAATCCAGACCGACGACGGCAAGGTCTCCAGCGTCGTCGCGCTGGGCATCGCCCCGCGCCCCGAGCCCGAGCTCAAGGCGGTCCTGCGCCAGCTCCAGTGGGGGGCCGGCTGGATCGAGGTGCTCGTGCATCGCCTGGGCGCCGCACGGCTCCAGCCCGGGAGCGCCGAAGCGTCGAAGCAGCGGCTCCAACTCGTCCTCGACCTCGTCGCCAGCGCGCTCGGCCACGAGCGATTTTACGGCGCGGCGACGGCCTTCGTGACCGGGCTGGCGACACGGCTCGCCTGCGACCGGGTGAGCATCGGCTTCCTCAGAGGTGGTCGGATGCGCGTGCGGGCCGTCTCGCACAGCGCGAACTTCGGCAAGCAGACCAACCTGGTGCGGGCCATCGGCGCCGCGATGGACGAGGCGCTCGACCAGCACGCGACCGTCGTCTATCCGTCGCGGTCGCGAGGCGACGCGCGCGTCACCCGCGCCCACGCCGGGCTCGCGCGCCAGCCCGACGTCGGCTCAGTCTGCACCACGCTGTTGACCGAGGGACGGAAGTTCGTCGGCGCGTTGACGTTCGAGCGGCCTGCGGATCGGCCATTCGATCCGGTCACGGTGGAGTTCTGCGAAGTGCTCGCCGCGGTGGCCGGGCCCATTCTGGAGGTCCAGCGTCGTGACGATCGCTGGCTGATCGTCAAGGCGGCCGACGCCGGCCGGCGACAGCTCGCTCACGTGATCGGTCCGCGACACATGGCGCTCAAGCTCGGCGTAGTCGGGCTGGCGGCCGCCGTCGCCTTGCTCGCATACGCCGAGGGCGATTACCGGGTCTCGGCGCGGAGTGTGATGGAGGCTCGGACGCGTCTGGCCGCCGTCGCCCCGTTCAACAGCTATATCAAGGAGGCGCCGGTGCGCGCCGGCAGCGTGGTCCGCGAGAACCAGTTGCTCGCAGCGCTCGACGACCGCGAACTCCGGCTCGAGCGGCTCAAGTGGCTGAGCCAGGCCGAGCAGCTCGTGAGGCAGCGTGACCAGGCGCTCGCCAAGCGCGACGCCGCCGCGGTCCAGATCGTCGGCGCGCAGATCGACCAGGCCCGCGCGCAGATCGGCCTGCTCGACGACCAGCTGTCCCGGACCCGGGTCGTGGCGCCGTTCGATGGCAGTATCGTGACGGGAGATCTGAGTCAGTCCCTCGGTGCGCCCGTCGAGCGCGGCCAGGTCCTCTTCGAGGTGGCGCCGCTGGCCGACTACCGCGTCGTCCTCCAGGTCGAGGAGCGGGACATCGCCGACGTCGCCGTCGGCCAGCGCGGCGAGCTTCTCCTGACTGCCTGGCCCGCCGACTCGGTGTCGTTCACAGTGGAGACGATCACGCCGGTCTCGACGGCCCGTGAGGGGCACAACTACTTTCGGGTCGAAGCGAAGCTCGACCGAACGCCGGACCGGCTGCGCCCCGGGATGGAGGGTGTAGGCAAGATCGTGGTCGACCGCCGTCTCCTGGTCTGGATCTGGACTCGGCAGGCCATCGACTGGGTCCGCCTGAAGCTCTGGGCGTGGTTGCCGTAGCGTGTCGGTAACCCAGCCGTTTTTCAGCAGCTCCTGGTACCGGGTGGCGGAACTCCAGCCACGACTGCGGAGCCACGCGCACATCCATCGGCATCAGTATCGCGGTCAGACCTGGTACGTCCTCGAGGATCGGGCCAGCCAGCGCTTTCACCGGTTCACCCTGCAGGCCCATCTGCTGATCGGGCTCATGGACGGGCGCAGGACCGTCCAGGAGCTGTGGGAGACCGCCTGCGAGCGCCTCGGTGACGACAGCCCCACGCAGGACGAGGTCATCCAGCTCCTGAGCCAGCTCCATGCGAGCGACGTGCTCCAGTGCGACGTCCCTCCCAACGCGGCGGAGCTGCTCGAGCGGTACGAGCGCCAACAGCGACGCAAGCGGCTGGGCCGCCTCTCCAGCTTCTTGTCTTGGCGGTTTCCGCTGGTCGACCCCGAGCGATTCCTGAGGGCGACGGTGCCGGTCGTGCGGCCTTTCTTCGGCTGGACCGGGGCCATGGTGTGGCTCGCGGTCGTCGCGCCCGCGGTCTTCCTGGCCGGCATGCACTGGACGGATCTCACGCGGGACTTTATGGACCGGCTCTTCTCCGCGCAGACCCTGGTCGTCGTCTGGCTTCTCTTCCCGGTGATCAAGTCGCTGCACGAGCTCGGGCATGCCTACGCCACGAAAGCGTTCGGCGGCGAAGTGCATGACATGGGTGTCATGTTCCTGGTCTTCACCCCGGTGCCGTACGTCGACGCCTCGTCGGCCTCGGCGTTCCAGAGCAAGTGGCAACGGATCCTCGTCGGCGCCGCGGGCATGGTCGTGGAGGTGTTCCTGGCGGCGCTGGCCCTCTACGTCTGGCTTAGCGCGGAGCCCGGGATGCTGAGCGCTGTCGCCTACAACACGATCCTGATCGCGGGACTGACCACGATCCTCTTCAACGCGAACCCACTGCTGCGCTACGACGGCTATTACATCCTGGCGGACCTGCTGGAGATCCCCAATCTGCACCAGCGGTCCACGACTTATCTCGGGTATCTCTGCGAGCGCTATCTGTTCGGTCGGCGTGACGCAGAGCCACCCGTCGCGACGCCGGGCGAGCGCGCGTGGCTCGTCGCCTACGCGACGGCGTCGTTCGTCTACCGGGCCCTCGTCGTGGTCGCGATCATCGCGTTCATCGCCGACCGGTACTTCTGGCTCGCCCTGTTCTTCGCCTGCGCGACAGCGATCGCCTGGATCGGCGTCCCGCTCGCCAAGGGCGCGCGGTTCCTCGTGGAGAGCCCTCGGCTCCGCCGGCGTCGGATCCGGGCTCTTGCCGTCACCGCCGCCTCGGTCGCGGCCATCGTCTACGCCTTGGGGTGGGTGCCGGTGCCCTACGGGAGCGTCATCGAGGGCGTGGTGTGGATCCCCGAGGAATCGTTCGTGCGGGCGGGGGCCGAGGGATTCGTCGAGCAGGTCATCGCGACCCCGGGCGCCCGGGTCAGGCGCGGCGAAACGCTGATCGTCCTCCGCGATCCCGAGACGCGCACCCGGGTGGAGGTGCTCACCGGGCGCGTGCGTGAGCTACAGGCTCGCCACGACGAGCAGAAGCCGGTCGATCAAGTGAAGGTGGCGATCGTCCTGGAGGAACTGCGGTACGCGCAGGAAGATCTGGCCCGGGCGGAGCACCGTGCGTCCGAGTTGACGATTCGCAGCGGCTTGGACGGTACCTTCGTCGTGCCGACCCCCGAGGACCTGCCCGGCCGCTTCGTGAAGAAGGGCGAGCAGCTCGCATACGTCGTCGAGCTCGGCACCCTCACCATTCGGGCCGTTGTTCCCCAGGGCACGATCGATCTGGTGCGTTTCCATACGCGGCAGGTCGAGGTGCGCCTCGCCGAGCACCTGACTGAGGTCGTGCCCGGAGTCATTCGGCGGCTGGTGCCCGGAGCGAGCGAGCGGCTCCCGACGACGGCGCTCGGAAGCGAGGGTGGAGGCCAAATCATCATCGACCCCCGGGACCCGAAGGGAGTCACGGCGGTTCAGAAGGTGTTCCAAGTCGACGTCGAGCTTCCGGCCTCGTCGTCTCGACTCAATGTGGGCGGCCGCGCCTACGTGCGCTTCGACCACGGATGGGAGCCGCTTGCCGTGCAGTGGTACCTGATGCTCCGGCAGCTCTTCCTCGCGCGCTTCAATGTCTAGTCTGACGCTCAGCACCGAAGCCACGCTCGGCGCCTACCCCGAGCGCCTCGAGCGGCCGGTCGGCACCCTGGATCGACTCGCCGCTCGCGCGGTGGCCCCGATGGTGCGCCGCCGATCCGCGCGCCGCCGGCGCTGCCGGCGTTTTCCCGAGCTCGTCGGCCGGTATGGCCCCGCGCTCTCGAGACTGAGCGACGACGCAATCCGTGACGCGGCGCGAACGCTCGGGTGGGAGCTTCGCGCCGGCGGCTACAGGGACGATGCCGTCGCGAGAGCGTTCGCGCTCGTACGCGAGACAGCGAGGCGGACGCTAGGCGAGTGCCACTTCGACGTCCAGCTCGTCGGCGGGCGAGTCCTGCTCGAGGGCCGGGTCGCCGAGATGGAGACCGGCGAGGGCAAGACCCTGACGGCGACGCTCGCCGCGTGCACCGCCGCGCTCGCCGGGATCCCCGTCCACATCATCACCGTCAACGACTACCTGGCGGCCCGTGACGCCGAGTGGATGGGACCGATCTACCGTGGCGTCGGCGTCACGGTCGGGGTTGTGACTCACGGAATGGACCATCAGGCCCGGCGCGCCGCTTACGAGTGCGACGTCACGTACGTGACGAACAAGGAAGTGGCGTTCGACTACCTGCGGGATCGCCTGGCGATCGGGCCCCGCACGAGCCGTACGCTGCTCCTGCTCGAGCGGCTCGCCGGCGATGAGACGCGGCTCGGAAAGGTGGTGTTGCGAGGTCTCAACTACGCGATCGTCGACGAGGCGGACAGCGTGCTCATCGACGAGGCCCGCACGCCGTTGATCATCTCGGGCGGCGGCTCGCCCGACGAGCGTCGCGTGTATGCCACGGCGCTCGCCCTGGCGACCCGACTTACGGGTGGGCGTGACTTCCTGATCGACGAGCGGGATCGCGCGGTGCGCTGGACCGACGCGGGCGAGCTGCGTCTCGACGAGCTCGCTGAGCCCCTGGGTGGAGTGTGGGCCGGTCGGCGCCGTCGGGAAGAGCTCGTGCGTCAGGCGCTCACCGCGCTCCACCTCTTCCAGCGTGACCGCCACTACATCGTGCGTGACCGGAAGGTGCACATCATCGACGAGTTCACCGGGCGGCTCATGTCGGATCGCTCGTGGGAGCACGGCTTGCACCAGCTCATCGAGGTCAAGGAAGACTGTCCCGTCACGGCCCGGCACGACGCGCTCGCGCGCATCAGCTACCAGCGGTTCTTCCGTCGCTACCTTCGGCTTGCCGGTATGACCGGCACGGCGCGTGAGATGGCCGCCGAGCTGTGGTCGGTATACCGGCTGGCGGTCGTCTCGATCCCGACCAATCGACCGCTTCGCCGCCGGCGATACCCCGACCACGTGTACGCGACGGCCGACGCGAAGTGGCGGGCGGTGGTGAGACGGATCGCCACCGTCCGGCGCAGGGGGCGACCCATCCTGGTCGGCACGCGCTCGGTCGCCGCCTCCGAGCACCTGAGCGGGCTCCTCGCTGCGGCGGGCCTCCCGCATCGCGTCCTGAACGCCCGTCAGGATAAGGAGGAGGCCGACATCGTCGCCAGCGCCGGCGAGGCCGGGCGGATCACGGTCGCGACCAACATGGCGGGCCGGGGTACCGACATCCGGCTCGCCCCGGGCGTGGCCGAGCGCGGTGGTCTGCACGTGCTCGCGACCGAGCGTCACGAGGCCGGGAGGATCGACCGCCAGCTCTTCGGGCGTTGCGGGCGGCAAGGCGACCCCGGCTCGTATCAGGCGTTCGTCTCCCTCGAGGACGAGATCGTGACGGTCAACGCGAGCCGGGTCGGACGCTGGCTCGCCGCCCTCGCGACTCGGACGCCGGGGAGAGCGGGCGACTGGCTGGCCGCGCTCGTGGTGCGCCGGGCTCAGCGCTCGGCCGAGCGGCTCCACTCCCGAGTCCGGCGCGACCTGGTCAGATACGACGAGCGGCTCGAGACCACGCTCGCCTTTGCCGGACGGCCCGAGTGAGGCAAAATTCGGAGATGTCCCTTGCCCGCGTGGTGCTCCTGGCGCTTCTGGGTGTCGCCGTCATCGCTCTGCCTGCGCCTGCTCAGACCCTCGACTGCCTCATCAACCCGTACCTTGTCGTGGCCGTGAGCTTCTCGACCGAGGGGGTGCTCAACACCGTCGCCGTCGACCGCGGCGACCTCGTCAAGGAAGGCCAGGAGCTCGCGACGCTCGAGTCGTTAGTCGAGAAGGCGACGGTTGCGCTCGCGGCGGCGCGCGCCCGTGTCGAGTCGGCCATGAAGTCGAACCAGGTCCGAGTGGACTTTGGCGTCCGGCGGTTCATCAGGACAGACGAGATGTACAAGAAGAATCTCGTACCCCTCAAGGAGCTCGACGAGGCTGAGACAGCGAAGATCCTCGCGGAGCTCGGCGTCCTCGAGTCGAAGGAGAACCGCGACATCGCCGAGCTCGAGTTGGAGAGGGCGCGGGCCGCCCTCGCGCAGCGAACGCTGAAGAGCCCGGTCACCGGCGTCGTCGTCGAGCGCGTCCTCTCGCCGGGCGAGTTTGTCAAGGGAACGGCGATCGTCAAGCTCGCGCAGATCCACCCCCTTCGCGTCGAGGTGATCGCGCCCGTGGCGCTCTTGGGCAAGATCACCACGAGTATGCGGGCCGAGGTGCAGCCCGAAGCGCCGATGGGTGGGAGCTATACTGCGACCGTGACGGTCGTGGATCGGGTGGTGGACGCAGCCAGCGGAACCTTCGGCGTGCGGCTCGAGCTACCGAATCGCGACTACCGCCTGCCAGCCGGGCTCAAGTGCAAGGTCCGGTTCGGGCGCTAGCCACTCCGCGTCACGGCTGGATCCGCTTGTAGAAGAGCAGCTCGCGGTAACCCTGGGGCAGGTTGTCGATGGACACGGCGGATCACGCCGTGCTCGCCTCCGTCGAGCACGATCTCCTGCGTCCAGAGATCGTGGAGCGGGCGATCGAGCTGGCGATCGACGGGCTGCGTCCTGACGGCGACACGCTGAATCAGCGGCGGGCTGACATCCTCGCCGAGATGCGGCGGCTCGATAGTGAGCTCTCTCACCTCACCTCGGCGATCGCCAGCGGTGGCGACCTGCCGGTGCTCCTCGCTGCCTTGAAGGAACGGCAAGCCTCCCGGAAGCGCGGCGAGCGCGCCCTGCTCGAGCTGGATGCGACCGCCAAGATCGGGCAGCGCGACCTTTCACGCCTGGAGCGGGAGATCCGCCACCGCCTGGCCGACTGGGGCGATGCTGCGGCGCGAGGTCCCCGAGGCGCGCGAGATCCTCCGGAACCTGATCGTCGGCCGGATCGTCTTCACGCCCCGCCCGGAGACTCGTCTCTACGAGTTCTCGGGGCGGGGGTCGCTGGGACGGCTGCTGGCCGGGACCGCCAGTCCAGTTTCGGTGGTGACCCCGGCGGGATTCGAACCCGCGATCTCGACCTTGAAAGGGTCGCGGGGCCGCCTTCACTGACGCGGAGTTAGCGGTCTGCTGCCACGGTGCGCTGCCACCCCGCTTCTGAACGACCAGTGGCCGGAGCCGGCGCCGATTCAGGGGAGCTGGACCCCAATCAACGCCGCGGCGACCTTCAGCGCTTGGTAGGCGGGACTGATGCTACCGATAGTTTGGACGGCATGCCCGACGCCCGCCAGCACGGAGGTAAGGCGCAATCCCGCGATTCCGTAATGAAGCCTCCGGGCCCTACCGTTCTTCGCCTAGACCAGATGATCGACGCGCGGATTTTCGAGATTTCCCGCAGGCTGACGGCCACGAGTCTCCAGGACCTGCGGATTCTACCTCGCGGTCGAGGTCCGGCGCGTGGCCTGCCGGCGTTGTGGTCCAGGTGAAGCAGGAACGGCTCGTCTTCCTGGCCGACAACCCGTTCCACACCAAGCGCTTCGCCTTACAGCAGATTTACAGAGATCGTCGAAGGACTTTACAGAATGCCATCCGGCCCTCATCCCACCACGCCGATGTGACCGAATCTCTGGCATTTCCGGAAATGGCATCTTTCTTGCCGCATTTTATGATTGTTAGAGAGAATTATTTTTCTGGCATCAGTACCAACGTTGGTGTGCGAGGAGGATGACGATGAAACGCCCGTGGTTGCTCGCTGCGTTCACCGCTGGCGTGCTGGCCTTGATGTCCGGTCACGCCGACGCGATCACCATCACGTTCAACGACCGGTCGGAGGGCACGCTGACGGCGGATGTCAGCACCGATCTTCCGACCGGAGTGACCGCTACGATTGGCCTGGGCACAACACCGGAAAGTCTGATCGTGACCATCACCGGCGCTATTCTCCCTGCCACCGCGCCGGAGAGCTTGCTCCTGCCGCTCGCGCTAACCGAGCCGGGCAATCCCGATCAAATCAGCGATATTATCCAGATTAGCCGGACGACGACCGGGGTCACGATTTCGTTTACGTCGGACTCGCCCGAAGGCTCTCTTACGCTGACAGGGAATTTTAATGCCCAGCCCGAATTCAACCCGGGTACCACCACCCCCCCTAACCCGTTTGTTACTGCAAGCCTCACGACGGCCACAGGCGCCGCCATCCCGCTTGTCATCAATGCGTTTTCTGACGCGGAAGCCGTCGTGCCGGAACCCGCCTCTCTGCTCCTCCTCGGCTCCGGCCTCGTGGGGCTGGCGGGCATGGCGTGGAGACGGTACCGGAGGTAGCCTCGAACCTTCGCAGGCGATCGCAGGCACGGGCGTCGAGTCACCCTCGGCGCTCGTGGCGTATTCAGATCGCGTATAGCGCCTCCCGCGCCGCCCGCTGCACCGCCCGCCACGGCGTCGGCTCGTAAGCCGATCCCTTCACGATCGAGTCTGAGAGAGCACGACGAGTCCCGATGAGCGGGAGAACAAGGGGCTCGACGCGAAGGTGGAGAGCACGATTGATCTCGGTCCCGATTTTCCTGGTCATCAGCTACGGTTGCGCACGATTACCTTCGAGCCGGGCGGGGTCGCGGGCTTTCACAGCCACAAGGACCGCCCCGCGTTTGCCTATATCTTGCCGGGCCAGCTGACCGAGATGCGTAAGGGTGGTCCAGCATCTGAGGCGCTTTGGCCGCGACCTCGCTACCGCTGACGGCCTCTGCTGCCGCCCTCAGCGTCTGATCCGTCACCGCCGCATACCGCCGCATCATCCGCTCCGTCTTCCAGCCGCCCAGGGCCATCACGATCGGCGCCGTGAAGCCCTTGTTGAGCGCCATCGTTGCCCCGTGGTGGTGGAGGTCGTGAAATCGGAAGTCCTTGAGGCCGGCAGCGCGGGCGGCGCGCCGGAAGACCTTGCCGACCTGCTCGCGGCTGTAGGGCCGCCCGCCTGGGCCCGGGAAGACCAGCTCAGAGCCGCAGTGAGCCTCGAGCTGCTGCCGGAGGATCTTCGCCGCGGCATCGCTCAGGATCACCGGCCTGGCGCCCGCCTTGGCCCGTGGGAGCAGAATTACGCCTTGCTCGAGGTGGACGGCCTCGCGGCGGAGTTCGCGGAGCTCGCCCTGGCGCATCAGCGTCAGCGCCGCCAGCTTGGCGATCTCCCGGAACGGTGACGGCATCGGCTCGAGGACGAGCAGCTCCTCCTCCGGCCGGAGCCACCGGACGCGCGTCTCGTCTTCCTGGAAAAACGCGCCGCCCGGGAAGCGGTACTCAGGGCGGGCCTTTTTGAGCGCGGCCCGGAGCGTCCGCAGATCGCGGTTGATCGTGCTCGGCTTGCTCGGGACCCGCATCGGCACCTTCTTGCCGGCGACGACCTGATAGACGACGGTCCCCTCACGGGCCCTGGCGTTCCTGAACGCGAAGATCTCGGTGTCACCGATCGCGCTCACCGGCCTGTCCAGGAGCTCCGGGACGAGGGCCTCGATCGAGCGCCGCGTGTAGTCGACCCGGCCGACGCTTTCTTCGCCGCGGCCGCGGGCCCGCATGTCGAGCGCGTAGAACTCGAGGAGCTGACGGAGGGTCGCCGGCCGCTGCGCCTCTTGCTCGGCCTGGCCGGCGAGTGCCTTCAGATCGCTCCGAAGCTCACTTTGGGCGTCGAGAGCTTCATCCTTCGTCGCGCGGAAGGCGGCCTTTCGCAGCCCGCGGTACGCCACGCGCGCCTGCCAGACCCACCTGCCATGATTCTTGATCCGTCGGACGGCCATCAGTTCCTCCTTTTCTGGCGGCTCAGCCGGGCGCGATCTCCCTGATGAACCGAAAGGCCAATTCGCATGAAAAGGTCAGATACATGAAAAGGTCAGATAGTCGATGCACCGATCTGAGCCGAAATCCGCAATCCTGTCGGCCTCTGTTCGGAGATCGGCATGCATCGGAATTCCCCACAGTTGGCGGCAAACGATGGAATCCTCGAGATCATCGGCGATATCGAAACGCCATCGATCAATGTCCGTGCCATCCGTCACCTTGGAGTATCGGGTCGCGTCGTGATCTGCTCGATGGTCGAGGGCCGCGCGAGTCGGGGCCGGGTCGTAATGGAACGTGATCTTGTCTCGTACGCTGACGATATAGCGCTCGAACTCCTGTCGTCTACATCCCCCTCGAACGAATTCGAGGATACGAAGAAAGGCGTCTTTGGCGTCCTGGCTACAGCGACTCAGCAAGAAACCGTGCAGGCGACTGCTTCGTTGCACCTCTGCCGCCAATGAGAGGGCTTCGCTCAAGTGTCCGCATTGGAGTCGAACAAAGTATCGTTGC
>QHSU01000066.1 GCA_003220535.1 Candidatus Rokuibacteriota bacterium | reverse complement strand
ACGCCATCATCGCCGTCGAGCACATCGGGCTGAGGCTGCGGCAGCGCCGGCCTGACGACGGCGACCAGTCGACCGCCTCGATCATCTGGGACGCGTCGCTCGAGGTGAGCCGACCCGTTCTCTACGCGACGCTGATCGTCCTGCTCGCGGTGGCTCCCGCCTTCTTCATGGAGGGCTTGTCGGGCGCCTTCTTCACGCCCCTGGCGGTCTCCTATGCTCTGGCGGTCGTCGCCTCGGTGGTGGTCGCGCTCACCGTCACTCCCGCGCTGGCCTTGATGCTCCTGGGCGGCGCGCCCATCAAGGACCGTGCGGCCCCGCTCGTCCGGTGGTTGCAGCACGGCTACGATCGACTGTTTGCGCGGATGGTCCACGCTCCACGGACGGCAGCCGTCACCGCGGTCGTGCTGATGGCAGTTGGACTCGCTGTGTGGCCCTTGCTCGGGCAGTCTTTCCTGCCGGCGTTCAAGGAGCGGAACCTGATGATCGACTGGGTGGGCGCGCCCGGCACCTCTCATCCGGCGATGTCTCGCGTCATGAATCATGCGGCTCGGGAGCTGCGGGCCGTGCCGGGAGTCACAAACGTCAGCGCACATCTGGGGCGTGCAGTGACGGGCGACCAGGTCGTGGGGATCAATGCCAGCCAGCTCTGGGTGCGCGTCGATCCCAAGGCGGACTACAAGGCGACGGTGACCGCCGTTCAAAGAGTGGTCGACGGCTATCCCGGACTCGCCAAGAACGTGCAAACGTATCTGCGCGAGAAGGTGCGAGAGGTGCTCACGGGGACTGACGACGCCATCGTCGTGCGCCTCTATGGTCCGGAGCGTGCCACGCTCAACCGCACGGCGCAGGAGGTGCGCGAGGCCCTGGCGAACATCAAGGGCATCTCCGACCTGCATGTGGAAGGTCAGGCCGAGGAAGCCCAGATCGAGATCAAGGTCGACATCGCCGCGGCCGAGCGCCATGGCCTCAAACCCGGCGACATCCGTCGGCAGGTCGCCACCACCTTCGCCGGCCTCCAGGTCGGGACCCTGTTCGAGCAACAGAAAGTGTTCGAGGTGGTGGTCTGGGGCGTGCCGGAAGCCCGCCGCAACCTCACCAATCTTCGCGAGCTCCCGCTCGAGAATCCCAGAGACACTCGCGTGCGCCTGGGTGACGTGGCCGAGCTGCACATCGTGCCCACGCCCACGGTCATCCACCACGAAGCCCTCTCTCCGCGGATCGACGTGGTCGCCAATGTGCGCGGCCGCGACCTGGGGTCCGTCGCCGGCGACGTCGCTCATCGTCTGAAGGAGGTGAAGTTCCCGCTCGAGTACCGAGCCGAGCTGCTCGGTGAGTACGCGGAGCGACAGGCTGCTCAGAAGCGCATGCTCAGTTTCGCCATTGCCGCCGCGACCGGCATCTTTCTCCTGCTACAGGCGTGCTTCGGCAGCTGGCGTCTGGCCACGCTGGTCCTCGTGACCCTCCCTGTGGCGCTGGTAGGCGGAGTGCTGGCCGCGTTCGCCGGCGGGGGCATCTCGCTCGGGTCGCTGGTCGGATTCCTCGCGTTGCTCGGGATCGCCGCGCGCAACGGAATTCTATTAATCGACCGCTACCAGAGTCTCCAGGAGCACGAGGGTGAACCCTTCGGCCCGGCGCTGGTCCTGCGAGGAACCCGCGAACGGGTAGCGCCGATTCTCATGACCGCGGTCACCACCGCGCTCGCGCTGGTACCCCTGGTGCTCCTCGGCGACATCGCAGGCCTCGAGATCGTCCGTCCGATGGCGCTCGTGATCCTGGGCGGCCTGCTGACATCGACATGGCTCGCCCTGGTTGTGATCCCCGCCCTCTATTTGAGGCTGCGAGCGGGTAGCTATCGAGTGGACGTTACCGACCATGTGCCCAGCGCGGCGTCGGCGCGAGCGTGAGTGATGGCGCACAAAACCGAACGCAATCGAGGAGGAAATCATGCGACGTGACTATCGACTGTGGGCTGTGGTCGCCATCCTTGCTGGTCTGCAAACGGCCGCGTGTACCCAGAAGGCCGAGATACAGAGCGAGATCAAACCGGCCAAGGTCGAGCGTGTCCAGGGAACAGAGCTCAGTCGCCTGACACTGACTCCGAAGGCAGTCGAACGGCTCGACATCAAGACGGGCGCGATTCGTGAGGAGCGGATCGCGGCGCGGAAACGACTGGCCGCCGGAGAGGTCATCCCCAGGCCGGCCTCCGCCGCCGCCATCGACGGCAGCAAAGTCTGGGTCCGGGTGACCATGTCCCCCGCGGACCTTCGCTCAGTGGCCCCCAACCAGCCCGCCCAGATCGCATCGCTGGCGGACGTCACGGGCGGCACGACGGCGCGACCGATCGCCAGTCTCAACGGCGCCAAGGAACTGACGGCCCTGCATTACGCGGTCGATCAGGCCGACGGCTTCACCCTGGGGCAACGGGTGCGGGTCGAGCTCGCGCTGTCCGGGGCCGCAATGCGCAGGGTCGTCCCCACTTCTTCAGTGCTCTACGACGCGAAGGGCAAGACCTGGGTCTACACCAACCCCGAGCCTATGGTGTTCGTCAGACACGCCATCACGGTCGACCACATCGATGGGGACCGTGTCGTGCTGTCGGACGGTCCTGCCCCCGGTACGGCGGTCGTGACGGTCGGAGCGGCGGAGCTGCTCGGTACCGAATACGGCAGAAAATGACAACCCAGAGAGGTCCACGGCGATGATGCGTTGGATCGTCGGATCCAGTTTGAAGTTCCGTTTCCTGGTGATCGCCATCGCGGCGGCGTTGATGTACTTCGGCATGGAGCGCATTCGTTCCATGCCGGTCGACGTCTTCCCCGAGTTCGCGCCGCCCTTGGTGGAGATCCAGACCGAAGGCATCGGCATGACCGCGTCGGAAGTGCAGGAGCTGATCACCCTGCCCCTGGAGGAGCTGCTCAGGGGCACGCCGGAGCTGGATATCCTGCGCTCCAAGTCGGTCACCGGTCTGTCGGCGATCCGCCTCATCTTCAAGATGGGGACCGACCAGTTGCATGCCCGGCAGCTTGTGCAAGAGCGCCTCGCGCTGGCGGCTCATACCCTGCCGCTCTCGGCCGGCGCGCCGATCATGCTCCAGCCTCTGTCAGCGACCAGCCGCACCATGAAGATCGGGATTACCTCGAAAGAGCACGACCTGATCGATCTCTCGATGACGGCGTACTGGACGATCAAGTTCCGCCTGATGCAGGTTCCGGGCGTCGCCAACGTCCCGATCTGGGGCGAGCGAATCAAGCTCCTGGTGGTGCTGGTGGACCCGGAGCTGTTGCGGGTGTACGACCTGACGCTCGGCGACGTCGAGAAGGCGGTCGGGGAAGCCCTGGAGTTCTCGGCCCTCCCCTATTCCAAGCACGCGAAGCTGCAGACCGAGGGGTTCATCGATACTCCCAATCAGCGGCTCGCGCTCCGCTACGTCTTGCCGGTTATCGAGCCGCTGGATCTGGCCAAGATTCCCCTGGAGGGCCACGACGGGAAGTCCGTGCTCCTGGGGAAGGTGGCCGAGGTGAAGTGGGATACCTGGCCGATGATCGGGGACGCGGTCATCAATGGTGGTCCGGGCCTCATGATGATCGTCGAGAAGCTGCCATGGGCCAACACCCTGGACGTGACGCGCGGGGTGGACGAGGCCTTGGCGGCGCTGAAGCCCGGTCTTTCCGGGATCGAGATCGACGCCCAGATCTTTCGGCCCGCGACCTTCATCGAGCTGGCGCTCAAAAATCTCGCGACCGCTCTGCTGATCGGGTGCCTGCTCGTCATCGTCGTGCTCGGCGCGTTTCTCTTCGAGTGGCGGGCCGCGCTGATCAGTGTGGTGGCCATCCCGTTGTCGCTGGTCGCCGGAGCCCTCGTACTCTACGTGCGCGGCACCACCATCAACACCATGGTCCTGGCCGGGTTCGTGATCGCCGTCGGGGTCGTCGTCGACGACGCCATCATCGACATCGAGAACATCGTGCGGCGGCTGCGTCAGCATCGCCGAGAGGGGAGCCGCAAGTCGACGGCCGCCATCATTCTCGAGGCCTCGCTCGAGGTTAGAAGCGCCATCGTCTACGCGACGCTGATCGTGGCGGTGACGTTGATACCGGTCTTCCTCATGGAAGGCCTGTCTGGCGCCTTCTTCCAACCCCTGGCCCTCTCCTACGCACTCGCCGTGCTGGCCTCGATGGTGATCGCCCTGACCGTCACCCCGGCGCTGGCCCTGATGCTTCTGGGCACGGCGGCGATCGAGCGTCGTGAGTCTCCGCTCGTGCGGTGGCTGCAGCGGCGATACGAGGTGCTCCTCGCCCGGATCATTCGCACCCCGCGCCCGGCGTATGTCACCGTCGCCGTCATCGTGCTCGCCGGCGCCGTGGTCTATCCCTGGCTCGGGCAGTCCCTGCTCCCGAGCTTCAAGGAGCGAGACTTCCTGATGCACTGGGTGACCACTCCCGGCACCTCGCATCCGGAGATGGTCCGGATCACGCAAAAGGCGTGTAAAGAGCTGATGTCAATTCCCGGAGTCCGCAACTGCGGCGCCCACGTTGGCCGCGCCATCACCGGCGACGAGCCGTACGGCGTCAACTTCACCGAGAACTGGATCAGCATCGACCCCAAGGTGGACTACGACAAGACGCTGGCCAAGATTCAGGAGCTCGTCGACGGCTACCCCGGGCTCTATCGCGACGTCCAGACGTATCTCAAGGAACGCATCAAAGAGGTGCTGACAGGAGGCAAGCAAGCGATTGTGGTGCGCACCTATGGCCATGATCTGGAGGTCCTTCGCCAGACGGCCGCAGAGGTGGAGCAGGCCCTGACCGGAATCCCCGGGCTCGTGGATCTGAAGATGGAGGTTCACCGGCCCGTTCCGCAGGTGGAAGTGAAGGTGAACCTCGACGCCGCTCATCACTTCGGGCTCAAGCCCGGCGACATTCGTCGGGCGGCAGCGACCGTCGTGTCCGGCATCGAGGTCACCGACATCCACCGGGACGGCAAGGTGTACGACGTGTGGGTGTGGAGCAAGCCCAAGGCGCGCCAAAGTCTGACCAGCATCAAGGAGCTCTTGATCGACACGCCGAAAGACTTTGTTCACGTGCGCCTGGACGAGGTCGCCGACGTGAGCGTCAAGCCGACGCCCGACAGCATCGAGCATGAAGGCCTCTCGCGCCGGCACGACGTTGGCGCCAACGTCCGCGGCCGCGACCTCGGCTCCGTCGTCGCCGACGTCCAGCGTCGGCTCAAGGACGTCAAGTTCCCGCTGGGGTACCGCGCCGAGGTGCTCGGTGAGTACGCTGAGCGGCAGGCCGCTCAAAGGCGCTTACTGACCTTTTCGGTCGCGGCGGTGATCGGGGTCTTCTTCCTCCTGCTGACGTCCTTCCGGAGCTGGCGGCTGGCCACGCTCTCCTTCTTGACCCTGCCCTCGGCCCTGGTGGGCGGCGCCCTCGCGGTGTACCTCGCCGACGGCGTCATCTCGCTCGGCTCGCTCGTCGGGTTCTTCACGATCCTGGGTATCGCCGCCCGCAACGGAATCATGATGATCAACCATTTCCAGCATCTCGAGCGACACGAGGGCGAGACGTTCGGCCCTGCGCTCGTCGTCCGGGGGGCTCGGGAACGGCTCTCGCCGATTCTCATGACTACCTTGGCTTGCGGTCTGGCGATCGTTCCCCTGGTGATCGCCGGCAATATCCCCGGGAACGAGATCGAGCACCCGCTGGCCATCGTCGTCCTGGGAGGGTTGGTCACGTCCACCTTGCTGAATCTGTTCGTCGTGCCCTCCCTGTACTTGCGTTTCGGGAGGTCGCAGCAGCGGCCCGCATAAGGAATTTTTGAACCTTCGATCCATCTACATGGAGAGCGATGGGACATGATGACAGTGAAATGCGGCAGACTTCGTCATAGGGCGTTCGGCATCGCGAGGATCTTCGTGTCGATCCTGCTCGCGTCGAGTTGTCTCCTGCTGCCCGGCGGCGCGGTAGCGCAGAAGCCTGATGCTCCCGAAAAGGAGTTCGAGGACTTCAACCGCGACAACTTCGACCGTTCGACCAAGATCGACAACCCCTGGTTCCCGCTGAAGCCGGGAATGCGGTGGGTTCACACAGGGTCCACCACCGAGAGGGGAAAGCGCGTCGCCCATCGTCTGGTCACCGTCGTCACCGATTTGACCAAGGTCCTCGATGGCGTACGCACGGTCGTGGTCTGGGTCGAGGACTACAAGGAAGGCAAGCTGGATGAGGCGGAGCTCGCCTTCTACGCTCAGGACAAGGACGGCAACGTCTGGGCTTTCGGAGAGTACCCCGAGGAATACTTCAACGGGAGGATGATCAGGGCTCCGGCCTGGATCCACGGATTGAACGAGTCGTTAGCGGGGATCATGATGCCGGCGGCGCCGCGGCTCAATACCCCCGGCTACTCCCAGGGGTGGGCCCCGTCGGTCCTGTGGACCGACCGGGGGAAGGTGGACCAGATGGGCCAGAAGACTTGTGTCCCGCTTCGCTGCTACGACGACGTTCTGATCGTGGCTGAGACCAGCAAGGCGGAGCCGAACGCGGAGCAGCTCAAGTACTACGTGCGCGGTGTCGGCAAGGTTCGAGTCGGCTGGAGGGGTGAAGGAGAAAAGCTCCAGGAGGTCCTCGAGCTGACCGAGTTCTCGCAGCTCGGCCCGGAGGCCCTGGCCAAGGCTCGCGAGGCGGCGCTGAAACTCGAGAAGAGCGCCTATAGCGTCAGCAGGGAAGTGTATGCGGCCACGCCGCCCTCGGAGCATCTGCCGAGCGCTGAGAAGCGATGACGTCGACAACAGCGACGTTCGCGTCGCTGATGTTCGCGGTGGCGGTGGTCGGATTCACCGCCACCGTCGAGAGTCAGGACAAGGCGCCGGCGCCGGTCGTGGAGGGTCAGGACCAGAAGTCACCGACCCCACACGACAGCCAGGAGAACACCGCGGCTGTGCCCGAGAGCCAGGAGAAGGCACCGGCGCCGGTTGCCGAGGATCAGGAGCAGAAGTCATTGCCCTCAGTCAACAGCCAGGAGAACACTGCGGCTCTGCCCGAGAGCCAGGGGACGACGCCGGCACCAAAGCTGGAAATCCCGGACAAGACACCGGCCCCTGAGAGTAGCCAGGATCAGAAGACGCTCGTCGCGTCAGAGATCGTTGTTTACGCATCCGATCTGTCGGAGCGTGCGCTGTTCGAGTTCGAGTTCTGGCCGAGCCGGCAATCCCCGGGGGGCAAGATGGTCGGAACCATCCAGACCGGGGACAAGCTGAACCCTCCTCCCGAGGAGGACCCGCACGTAACGATCAAGGTCAAGGTTCAAGGGGGCGTGCCCTACCGCTGCTGGGTCCGCATGCTGGTGGGAGAGCCGATGGGGATATCGCAAGCCAACCGGCTCTATGTCCAGATCTCGCAGGCGGTGGACAAGGCCGACAAGAACGTTTTCAGGCCTAACACCGCGAGTTACCTGACCGTTCAAGGGCCCCTTCGGCAAGGCTGGAAATGGGTCCCGTGCGAGGCGGACTCCAAGTCGACCGACTCCCTGATCTATTTCCGCGACAGCCGGGAAGTCACCGTTAAGGTCCAGGCCGGTATGGAGGGCGTCGCGTTCGATCAGTTCGTGCTGAGCCCGGCCCAGTTCCTCGAGAAGCCTCCCACCGAGGCCATCGTCACGAGGTAGGCCCTCCGGCCCGCGATTTTTTTTGGTTCGCGTACCCTGTCAACCTATAGTTGCTTGTAGGGCACGTGCTTTCCGTCGGAACACGTCCCGAAGCTTGGTCCTCCGTAGTGCCCGGCTGAAGATGTGAAAAGTCCTCGAAGCGACAACGGTCTTCAGGAGCGGCGCAAATGAATGACTGGAGATTCAAGCGGAGCCTGATCGCGGCGTCTGTGTTCTGTGTCCTGTCCGGGTCAGCGGCCCAGGCTCAACAGGCAGCGCCCGGGGACGTGGAAGCTCTCAAGAAGATGATGCAGGAGGTCCTGAAGCAAAACGAGGAGCTGAGAAAACGAGTCCGCGACCTGGAAAACGCGGTGGGCAAGCAGCCTGCGGCGGCGCCCAAAGAGGCGGTCGGAGAAGCGCCGAGGGACCCGTCCCAATCGGTGGCCGTAGAGCCTCCCCCCGGGCCCCTCAAAACGGCCCGGGAAAAGATCCAACTCGGAGGCGCCCTCGAGGTCGAAGCGGGCACGCGGAAGGACTTCGACCGCCTGCGTTCCAGTGATTTCGCTCTCACCACGGCCGAGTTCGACTTCGAAGCCGACGTCGTCGACTGGGCCAAGGCAGAGCTCTCGCTTCAGTGGGATAGCGCGAACGACAAGATCACCGTGAACGAGGGGCTGATCACGATTGCGAAGCCCACGGTGCTTCCGGTCTACCTGAAGACGGGCCGCGGCGTGGTGCCGTTCGGAGTCTCCACGGGCACCACCGTTGCGGCCAGATTCGAAGAGTCGTTGACGATTACCGGCCCGCTGACCATCGAGGTGTTCGAGGCTAAAGAGGACTACGTGCTCCTTGGCTTCAGGAAATTTGGATTCAATGCCGGCGCCTATGTCTACAACGGCACGACGGACAACCGGAAGCGCGGAAAACACCTCGAACACTACGGCGCCACCGTTGGTTATGAGATGAAGACCGACCTCCTGTCGTTCGATGTCGGTGTCGACTGGATCGACTCCGTCTTCGATACCGACGGATTGACCGCCGCGTTCGCGGAGCTGCAGACGCGCCCGAAACGTGCCTACACGCCTGGCATCTCCGTGCACGGCCGCCTCGGCATGGCCGGATTCTCACTCATCGCGGAATACGACGGGGCGATGAACAGAGTGCACTTCACGCGATCGCGCCGCGATGTCAGCACCATGCCCGAGGCGTGGCAGGTCGAGCTTGGCTATATGACGAAGCTCTTCGGCCTACGACCGTACGGCGCCTTCAACTACTCGGCGACCGCCGGGTTGCAGGGGGGATTTCCTCAACGGCGATTGCTCGGAACCGTTGGCAGCTGGCTGTCGGACAACATCCGACTCGCGCTCGAATACGCCAACGAGCAGGACTACCCCAAAATTCAGGGTGGCACGGGCAGGGATTCCGACGCATGGATCCTTCGGCTGACCTACGAATGGTGAGGCGAGCCGACAAGCGAACGCGGCTGAGCTAGTCCCTCAACCCGACCCACGGCCCGCCCTCCACGCGTCGGTAACCGCGGGCGAACATGCAGCTCCGGTAGACCCGCGTGTTGACCGGCGCGCCAACGAAGACCCCGCGCTGCGCGTCGAGGCCACACGCGTGACTGTCCCGGTTGAAGTCCTCGACGGTGGCACCCGGCTTGGTCCAGTGCAACTCGGCGCAACCGGCGACAGCGGTAGCGATCAGCATGGCGAACAAGGCGTAGTCGCGAGAACTCATTGCGGGCCCTCCGCAAGACGCTCCTTGGCCGGAGCGTCCTCCCGTTCTAGCCGGCCGGCAGGGTGAGCTCCGCTCTCAGTCCGCCGAGACCAGAGCTCCCGAGCTTGATGGAACCGTTGTAGAGTGTCGCCAGATCGCGCACGATCGCGAGCCCCAGGCCGGTCCCCGGCACCTTCTCGTCGAATCGCGCGCCTGGGGCCAGCGCATAGCCCTGCTGCTCACTTGGTAAGCCGGGCCCGTCGTCCTCGATCGTGATCGTCAGGTGGCCATCGTCGCGGCGGCTCGTCGCCGCTATGCGGCCCCGGGCCCATTTGCAGGCGTTGTCCATTAGGTTCCCGAGCATTTCTTCGAGGTCCTGCTGCTCGCCACGGAAAACGTGATCGGCCGGGATCTCAATCGCGAACTGCAGTTCGCGGTCGCCATAGAGGCGCGCCAGCGTGCGATGGATCGCCGCGACCGACGGCGCCACCGGCACGCGCGCGCCCGGCACATCGAGCGAGGCGGCCGCGCGCGCCCGCGCCAAATGGTAGTCGATTTGCTGTCGCATCGTCGCGATCTGGCCGCGCATCGCGGCGGAGAGCTGGGAGGCGCCGTCGGCGGCGAGGCGGTCGACCTCGTTGGCCAGGACGCTCAGCGGCGTCTTCAAGCCGTGCGCGAGATTGCCGGCCTGTGTACGGCCCCGCGCGACGACCTCCTCGTTGCGTTGAAGCAGTGCGTTGAGATCCTCGACCAACGGCTGGGTCTCGGTCGGGAAGGGCCCCTCGAGCCGTTTGATGCGGCCCTCGCGGATCGCCGCCACGCCGGCGCGAAGTCGGTGGAGCGGTCGGAGCCCGACGTGCACCTGGATCGCGACGGCCGCGACCAGGGCGACGGCCAAGACGCCGAGGGAGAGGACGAGCGTGCGCGTGAATGCCGCGGCCGCGGCGATCAGCTCCGTTTCGTCCATGGCGGCGAGCACGCGGTAGGCCCCTGGAACGTCGGGGAGCGTCACGGTTCGCTCCAGAGCGATCAGCCACTGTCCCTCGGGGCCAGATATCCGATGGCGGTGGACCTGGCCGTCCGGCGATGCTTCGAGCGGCAGACGGAGTGCGACGTCCCAAAGCGAGCGCGAGCGGAATATCGGACCCTCCAGATTGTCGACCTGCCAATAGAATCCCGAATACGGCTTGCGGAATCGAGGGTCGCTCGGTTGGTGCGTCAGGATGAGCTTTTCCGTCCCTGGGCGCTCCAGCGCTGCGGCGATTTGCTCGAGCTGGATCGCCAGCTCGGCATCGAGCCGGCGTTCGACGTGGGCGCGAAATAGCGCCGCCAGGACTGTGCCGGCCGCGGCCAGGGCGAGCAAGATCCAGATGACGGCGCCGACGAGCAGCCGCAGGCGCAGGGAATTGACAGCGATCACCCCGGCTCTTCCAGCCGGTAGCCGAGCCCGCGGACCGTCTTGATGACGTTGACTCCGAGCTTGCGCCGGAGGCGAGCCACGAAGACTTCGATGGTGTTGGAGTCGCGATCGAAGTCTTGGGCGTAGATGTGCTCGACCAGCTCGCTGCGCGAGACGACCTGGCCTTTGCGGTGCATCAGGTAGCGGAGCACCCGGTACTCGTGCGCCGAGAGATCGACGGGGGAGCCGTTCACCGTCACCTTGCCGGAGCCAGTGTCGAGCGTCACCCCCTCGCATGTCAGCTCGGTCTTGGCATGCCCATGGGCGCGGCGGATCAACGCGCGGAGCCGGGCCAGGAGCTCTTCCGTCTGGAATGGTTTGGCGAGGTAGTCGTCGGCCCCGGCATCGATGCCCTGCACCTTCTCAGCCCAACTGCCGCGCGCCGTCAGGATCAGGACCGGCATGGTCCGGCCGGCGGCTCGCCACCGCTTGAGCACTGTGATCCCGTCCAGCCGGGGTAGGCCGAGATCGAGGACGACGGCATTGTAGGGCTCGGTGTCGCCGAGAAAATGTCCCTCCTCGCCATCGCCGGCGCAATCGACCGCATCGCCGGCGCGGGACAGGGTGTCCGCCAGTTGCCGGCTCAGGAGCGGGTCGTCCTCGACGATCAGGATCCGCATCAGTCGGCTCAGCGCCGCCGCGCGGCGTCAGCGCCGCGGCCCTTGGCACGAATCAGCTTTGCGTCGCGGGCGTCATACTCGAGCTTCACGATCGCCCCACCGGGCGCCAGCAACTTGACCTTGTAGATCCAGTGGCCGGCGTCGTCGTCGTCGAGCTCGATTTCGACTGGAGATCCCGTGAACTCCGCTTCCACCCGGTCGAGGATCGCCCGGAGCGAGACGATCTCGCCCGCGTCACGCGCCGCTTTGGCACGAGCATGATCATCGTCGGCCCTCGCCACCATGGCGCAGGCGAGCACCAGAGCGAGAACGACGAGGCCCAAACGGCGGCGGTAGCCCATGCCAGATAATACAGCAGCGCTACCTGAACGGCAGATGAATGGCGGGCTCACGGCCCGTTCAGGCACGCACCTTTAAGGTCGCATCCAGCAAATCAAGGAGGAACGCCATGCGACCGACGCTCCGCCTCATCGCGCTCGCCACCGGCGCGGCCCAACCGACTTCGATCCACGCCGGACGCAAGGTCCGTGCGACGGCCGCGTCGGTCCCGGGCGCGCCGGCAGCGTGTACCAGGGCGGGCAAGCTCAGGATGGAGCTCACGCCGCGCCTCGAGGAGGACGTCCGGCTCATCGGGGCGCTGGCCGAGTTCTTCGCCGCCGCCGCCGCCGAGCGTCTGATGGACACCGACGGAGCGATGGACGCGACTCGGCCGACCCTTCCCTTCATCGCGCTCGCCACTGGCGCAGCGCTCTGCGCGCCGCTGCTCGAGCGGCGGACCATACCGCGCCCGGGCAAGGGCAACAACAGTCGTCGGCGCGCTCGAAGGTTGTCTCGATCACTGCGCGCCTCCCTCTCGATCTCTCGACCGAGCGCATCGTGAAGGACGTGGACAGAAGCCGGCGGGACGACGAAGCTCACGACACCAACGAAGGAGCGGTGCATCATGCGCATGCGTAAAGTTCTGTGGCTCGCGTTGCCGTTGATCGCCGTCGTCGGAATCGCGGTCGGGGTGCTCGCGGCGTGCGTCAAGTCGGGCGACTGGACGTCCGCGTTCCTGCTGGAGCCGAACGAGCTGGTCTCCGTGGGGCGCAACCCCTACTTCATCCTGGAACCGGGTTACACGCTCGTTCTAGAGGGAGAGGGCGCACAGCTGACCATCACCGTCCTGAACGAGACGAAGAAGGTGGACGGCGTCGAGACGCGGGTCGTCGAGGAGCGAGAAACCAAGGGCGGCAAGCTGACCGAGGTGGCCAGGAACTACTTCGCGATCAGCAAGCGGACCAACGACGTTTTCTACTTCGGAGAAGACGTCGACATGTACAAAGACGGCAAGGTCGTCAACCACGATGGGACGTGGCTCTCGGGTGTCAACGGCAGCAAGTTCGGCCTCATGATGCCGGGTCGAGTGTTGCTGCATTCGAGGTACTACCAGGAGGTTGCCCCTAAGATCGCGATGGACCGTGCCACGATCGTCAGCATGACCGAGACCGTCAAGACTCCGGCCGGGGAGTTCAAGAACTGCTTGAAGATCGAGGAGACCAGTCCCCTGGCGCGCTTCACCACGGAGTACAAGTATTACGCGCCAGGCATCGGGATGGTGAGCGACGGGACGATGAAGCTGGTGAAAGTCGTGAAAGGCGAGCCCAAGAAATAGCTCGCGTGTCCTCGTCGGGAGCCACGCGCTGGCGCATGGTCTGCCTGATCTCGCTGGGCCTCTTCCTTGGCGTGGGCCTCGCGGTCTCTGCGACCGGCGTCCTGCCGAGCGACACGTTCCTCCGCGGAGAGCTCACGGTGAACGACAGCAGCGGCGCAATCGGGCTCGCGCGCTGGGTGAACCATGGGGGCCGCGCGCAGGTGCTCTTGCCAGGGACGATTCTGCTGTTCTGGCTGTCGTCGGTGGCGCGGCGTCAGTGGTGGCTCTGGTGCCTGGCGCTGATCGGCGCCCCGCTGCTCCAGAACGTTGTCAAGTTCCTGGTGGGCCGGTCACGCCCGGACGGCGCTTCCCTCGGCTTCCCCAGCGGCCATGCCACCGCCGCGGCGACTTTTTCCGTGGTGCTGATCTATGTCGCGAGCCGGGAGCGACTCAGCCGGTGGCAGCGGTCGGCCGTCGTGGCGCTGGCCGTATGCTTCATGCTCGCGGTCGGCTGGGCCCGCATCGTACGCCACGCCCATTGGCCTTCGGACGTGTTCGGAGGTTTTCTCCTCGGCATTTGCTGCGCAGCGGCGGCGGCCTGGTGGGAAACGTCTCGGCCAGAAGCCGCGGCTCCGAGCACGGAGACGCGGTAAACTCTTGCAGCCATCACATCTGCGAGAGTGGCGAAACTGGCAACCCCAAACCACCCAAAGAAGGCCAACAAGCCAAAGAAAAACCCCTCGGCAAGTTCGGTCGTACGACACACCCCTCTGGGGTCTCCGCACCTGGCTCGACTCCTGGTCCGGCATCGGCCGTGTCGCGGGTCGGCATGGCCAGGCAGGGCTAACGACCTCCAGCTCACCCGCTACGACGAGAAGTGGGCGAAGCACTCCCCCACGAGCGCAACGGGCGCCGCGTGGGAGCGCACGCCACGGCACGCGGTTCAGGGGGCCGAATGGAAGGCGCTGAGAAAGAGTACTGGCGACGGCGCCTCCACCTAAGCCCACACAGCCCGGTGAGTCCGGAACCCAAGAGGAGCAACGTTGACGGCTCCGAGACCGGAACACTCTCACCGGACAGGGTGAAGGTGGCGTTGAATGTCGGAGCGGGGCTGCCGCCGACGATATCCATGCCGATCCGGAGCCAGTTCGGATCCAGATCCCCATTGCGGATCCAGCTCTGAAGGTCTGTCGTTCCCGCTGGAAATGGCGTGCCGGGCGACACGATTGGCCTCGGCGCTGAGAGCCAGAAGAAGTCCCCGCTTGTCAACTGAACCTGTGGGACGAAGAAATAGTGGTCGGCGGGCAGCGTGAACGGCGTCGAGAAGACCACGTTGAACTGCACCTGTTCCCCGGTGACCGGACCTTCGCCCCCAGTCGTCTGACTCGGAAGCGGATGGATCCCATTCAGGACCGATTTCGCTGCCGTGAAACTGGAGTTCACTATGCCGGGCGTAAAGGTCAGATCGCCCGCAGCACTTTCGCGTGAGGCAAACGCTACGTCGGACGGTGAGTTCACCCGCGTAGGGACGTTGCCGGATGGAGGGTTGGCTGAATCGTTAGGGAAGACCCGATAGATCTCGACACGAACGTTAGCAACACTGCTGAGGGGAGCCCCGCTCGGCAGGAGACCTTGGAACGTTGCGCTGGTGAGCGTAAGCGTGTTGGCTCCGCTCACGACGAAATCGTCGGCCGATTCGATCTCGATCTTGCCAGGGCTCTCGGGGCGGGAAGCGGTGGCGATCAGGCCATCCGGGCTGCCAGTGCTGAAGAAGAAGGGAGTCGCCGTCGCAGGCGAAGACCAGGTGACCGCGACCATCAGGACTGATGCTACGAGCCAACGAGGTGTCATCTTCGACCTCCTTTGTTTCCCGGATCGATAGGCGCGTTCTCCGGCCGAGATAGCCTGGGAACACCGCCGCAAGAAGTTAAGTGACGAAGGGGTCTAGCTGAGCGGCGGGGCGCGGTCGACGGGACTGATTCGGGAACGCTCGCGAGGCCACGTCGGACCAACGCAAGCGATAGGTGTGCTCGATGAGTCTGCGGTCACGTTGGGCGGCTTGTCACTCGCTGGGAAACCAACTCCCTCGGTGATCGCGAGCACGGCATCGTCGTGGTCTGCGTCGTCGTAAAGGCCTGAGATCCAGGTCGGATCGGTAGGACTGGCGTGTGCGAGTGGGACAAGCGCGACAAGCGCGCCGGCCACGAGCATCGCGACAAGGCGGCCGACAAGCATCGGCACAAGTCGACGACCGGCTCGCCCAGCCTGGAAGTGGACGCGCGCAGACGACTTAACTACTGTGCCGAGAATACTAAAGCCTCCGATGTCCTGGAACGCCTTTGTCGGCTTTCTTTACACAACCAAGACGAAACAGACTACCGATGGGTCACGGGCAAGCCGAGTGCCATTTTCGGAAAGTTCGCCTTCTTCACTGTCTGCGAGGTTCCCTCCCCGGGCCCCGCAAGAAACTGTTAAGAATTGCTAACACAAGACCCCATGGAGAATACGCACCCGAACCCTAATCGTCGCCGAATGCCGAGGCAGCGTCCCGGGAGTCACTGTCTCACTCATATTGGCAGGGAGGACAGAGCTGAATGCCTACGTGATATGACGTTCCCTCGTGACCTCGAGTCTTTTACCTGGAGCACCGGCGCTGGCGACCTTAGCAGTGGCGTGGACGGCGAGCGTGTCTGGATAACGTACTCCTACGGCGCTGTGCTGGTGCGCGTCATGGCGTTCGGCTAAACTCCCCGGCAGCCATCCTCAACCGAGGTGCCCATGCGGCTGATCGGGCTCGCGGTATTTCTCGCTCTCAGCCTCACGCTTGCGCCGCTCGCCGCCAACGCGCAGGAGGCAGGGAAGCCTCCCCGGATCGGCTGGTTGACGAGTAGCGTGGTTCACACGGACAACGTCGAAGCGTTCCGGGAGGGGATGCGCGCTCTCGGTTATCCTGACATCACTCTTGAAGTACGGGCGGCGGCGGGGCAGATGGATCGGTTACCCGCGCTGGCGGCTGAGCTGGTAGGGCACAACGTACAGGTCATCGTCACCGACGGCGGCCCGGCGGCGGTCGCAGCCAAGCAGACGACTGCGACGATTCCTATCGTTATCGGCGCCACCGCGTCCGACCTCGTGCAGCTCAGATTGGTCGCGAGCCTGGCCCGTCCCGGCGGGAATGTCACAGGCTTCACGATCTCGACAGGGCCCGAGCTTAACGGCAAACGATTGGAGCTGCTGCGCGAGGCACTGCCTAGTCTCAACAGGGTGGCGATCTTGTGGAACCCCCGCAATGAAGCCGCTCGTGGGGCGCTCGACGCAATCGACACGGCCGCCAAGAGGCTAGGACTCCACGTTGGAGTGGTCGAAGGGCGGGACGCTCAGGGGATCGACCGAGCGTTTGGCAGCGTGGCCCGGAGCCGCGCGAGCGCGATACTCACGGTCGCGGATGCATTCCTGTGGAGCCAGCGGGCGCACATCGTCTCCGCGGCGGCTCGCCATCGGCTGCCCGGCATATACCCCGAGGTAGAATTCGCTGAGACGGGTGGCCTGATGGCCTACGGCCCGAACGTCTCGGATAATTTCCGCCGGGCCGCCGGCTACGTGGACAAAATCTTAAAGGGCGCCAGCCCCTCCGACCTACCGGTCCAGCAGCCCACCAAGTTCGAGCTGATCATCAACTTGAAGACCGCGAAGGCCCTCGGGCTGACGATTCCGCAGACGTTGCTGCTGCGCGCAGACCAGTTGATCGAATAGCCCGTGCTCGACCCACGTGGCCAGCTCCTCCGGGCAGCTCTCAGGCTGCGCCGGCCTATAATCTCGGTTCACTGTTTTCAGGGGAAAAATCGCTGTCCACACGATCTGCGAGGGATGGGACACGAGGAGAAGGAATGCGGCGATGTCGAGAGTTGCCGCCTGTCGCTTGATGAGGTGCGAGGACGGTGGGCGGTCAGAATCGGCGGGCGACGCCCCGTAGGAACTCATAATTCTAACGGATCACGCGCAGAACAATTTCACCGGTGTCCTTCGTGCATGATGTCGCGCCCGCGGTTTTCGCCGTGGTGGTCCGCCTCGCTGTGCGGGCGCTCCCACGGGCGCCCGCCGCCCCGGTGGTAGCCAATGCGCCCGCCCCATTGACCGTACCAGCACCCGACACAGTATTCGGGCGAGTAGTAATACGGGTCCGCCGGGTCAATCACGATGCCTGGGACCGGCCCCGGGACCGCGACGCACGCTGTCAACAACAGCGCAACAGCGCCGATCATCGCCCATCGCGTCTTCATTGGGACCAAACAAAGCGTAGCACGCAGCACTATCCGGTGCGACTGCGCTAGACTCGGCGCGTGATTCTGGATGGCTAAATCACGACCTGGAAGAAGGCGAAGACCAGGGCCGTTCAGCCTCAGCTACCTGGTATGCCGCCACCTTCACCGCCCGGGACCACCCGCGTCCTCCCCATGCAGTTCCAGATCGGAGACCGGATCAAGGACGAGACCGAGGAGTGGCAGGTCATCGGCCGACCCTACACGACGGCTGGCGGAAAGAATGCGCACGTGCGGGTCCAGCGGGTGGGCCAGTCCGGTGGCGTGAAGGTGCGGACCTGGGGCGCGCGAGCGCCGAGTCGGGCACCTCGTGGTCCATTCGCGCCACTACCACTCTGCGGCGACTTATCGACGCGACTGAGCGCCGTATCACAGGTGCAGGTGGTGAAGCTTCGGGAGAACCTGGAGACTGGCTTGCGCGTGCGCGAGCTGATCGCGTTCAAGCTGAGGGAGAGGTAGACTAGCCCCGGACTGGACGCCCACGCATCAAGTAGGCCACCGGCCTCTCCTGCCATGAGGGCGATGCCCGCAGGAGCGTGGTACCGTCCAGTCCCTTGACATGTTCCTCTAAACACAAGGCGCGCTGGCGCGTTGAGCCAAGGCGTAGCAAACATTGGGACGGGGGGTCGCATGCGCCGCTTGCTGCTCAACGGATGCGTCTGGGCGTTGGCTGTCCTGTCCGCCACTGCATGCACGATCCCGCCTGCGCCGGGCTCGTCGGCTGCGCTGCCAGCTCAAGTGCTGCCCGCTGACGCGCGTGCGCTCGTCTACGGTCGCACGATCAGCGAGGTGATTCAGAGTCCGGAACTACGGGACAAGATCTCCGGTCTCTTCGGAGCGGATTGGATGCCCGCCTCACAGGGGCGCGGGCAGGTCGCTTTGGGTGCGGCGGCGTTCTTGGAAAAGGGCGGGCCGCTGCGGATGGTCAGTATCGCGGGGAAAGATTACGTCGCGGTCACCGGGTGCGTGGCAAACGCCTGCCCGACCCGCCGTGTGCTGGTGCTGATCGGTGAAGGAGGGTCGCCGCTACTCGCGCGGCTCGACGACGGTGCGATCCCCCACTATTACGCCTTCGGCAGCGGAGGAGTGGCGCCGCCGGCCAACGCATCAACCATCGTGGACGCGGGGTTGCGCGCCCTACAGAGCGTTGGCGACGCGTACCCCTAGCGCCGATTAATGCGGCGCGAGTCCGCACTCAGCGGCTAGCCAAATTTTGCAACGGCTTCCTTGCTTCAGGGGGCGTGGAAGGCAGCGTGCGAGGCTGCGGGCGTCCCCGGGCGCTTGTTCCACGATCTCAGGAGAACCGCTGTGAGGAATCTGGAGCGGGCGGGCGTCCCGCGCTCTGTGGCGATGTTGATGACGGCCACAAAACTGAGAGCGTCTATCGCCGCTACGCCATCGTGAGCGAAGCCGACCTTCACCACGCGGCGGAGCAGCTTCACGCGGCGACGGGCACAATCACGGGCACAAGCACCGTGATTCAGGCTCATCAGAAGCCGTGAAGGCGAGGTAAACTCCTGGAAACATGGACACGCGAGAGTGGCGAAACTGGCAGACGCGCTGGACTTAGGATCCAGTGGGCCCAAAGCCCTTGGGGGTTCGACTCCCCCCTCTCGCACCACCGCCCAATTAGCACCTTACGCACCCTCGCGGGCAGGGACATTGACGTGGCCGTTGGTGCCGTTGTGCGGGAAATCGGGCGATTTGTGCGGGCTCGCAGTTAAAACTCGCCTCGACCCGAGCCAGCGCCGCTCGCTGATCGTCCTCATTGACCAGGTGATACCCGCTCGTACACCGAGTCGGTGATGTGGCCCGTGATCGACTTGGCCACCTTCCGCGGCGTCCCGGCGTTCTCCAGGTCTCGCGCTCCTTCTCGCTGTGGCTCGACTCGCGATGCTGGACGTTGTTCCGCCAATACTCGACATGCCACGTCCGGCCCCGCAGATAGATCGAGCCCAGACTCGGTTGGCTAAGCTGTCTGTGCGGCGCTACCATCAGCCGGTCGCTGGAGGCTGCTTATCCGGCTGGTCGATAACTCGGCTTCATGGTGCTCGCCCGGATGGTGGGGACTCGGTAGCGGTGTAGACTAGCCCCGGACTGGACGCCCACGCATCAAGCAGGCCACCGGCCTCTCCTGCCATGAGGGCGATGCCCGCAGGAACGTGGCCACCGTCCAGTCCGTCTCATGCCCGTAGCTCGCTCAGCCGGGTCAGGCCAACCGCCCGAGTACAGGAGTAGATCGTGAACTTCCCATTTCGCGTGATCCTAGCCCTGGTTGTCATTGGAGCGTTCGCCGGAATCGCCGTGTGGGGTATCGTCGTCGTCCTTCGAGCCAAGAGCCTGACGGAGGCACAGCGTATGATCGGGCTCGGCGGAATCCTACTCGTCATGGCGCTACTGACCGCGTGGGTCGTGTTCTTTTGGCCCGCGTATTGGGACTAGGTCGCGCTCACTTCCCCTTCGACCCACACATGAGGGTTACTTGTGGCGACTCGTACAGTTTGCGAAGAATGGCTCAGTCGGCCACCCGTACGAGTTCATCAGAACGGTGCGTACTCTCTCGGCCTGCTAGGCCGAACCAACCGTACCACTGCACGGTCACAACGTAACCGTTGGCAGTCACGTGGACGACCGTGCCGCGCGTGGTGGTAGACAATTCTCTCCGTTCGACCACCTCACCGACATTGAAGTGCAGCACAGGCTTCTCCTGGGTTGGGCGAATGGCTGGCGAATGGCACACACCAGCCATCATCCGAATGCCGGTTGCGAGCGTGGCGCTAGATGAAGACTCGGATACCGGCGGCGCAACAAATGCCAGATTCACCTGGGTCTCGACGCCAGGAAGCGTCAACCCGTAAGGCCGGGGTGCAGGCGGACAGAGCGTAGCACGGACCTCACGCCCGGCTGGCGTTTCCTGGGCCTCATCGCGCACGTCCCTTCACCCCGCGCGGGTCCACGGTGTCGGGCCAGCATTCGAAGCTACGGTACCCGTGCTTATACCTCGTGTTTCTCTGGTCAAATCCCACTTCAGAGCCCGCTAGTGTCGCCCCAACACCTTTACCGGTCAGTGTGTAGTACTCGGCTCGCGCCTCGCGCACCGTGCGGTCGTCGCAGTCCGACTTGGCCGCCGTCGCGGTGACTTTCTTCCAATAGCCATCGCGCCGATGATTTTCCTTGTTGCTGTCGACCCAGACCTCATACGAGTGCTCCCACAGCACCCACGCGCCCTCGGCGTAGGCCGTCGCCGTCGAGGTGAGCAGGGAGAGCGTGGCGAGCAGTGAGGCCCTTCGTTGGAGTCGCATCATTGATCGTCACCCTCCCTGATCGGCTGTGCTACACCGTCACCGTCCTGCGCTATCCTCCGCATGCCGGCGCTTTCCGCGGGTCCTACCCGAGAGGCGACGCTTGGACCCGCAAGCCACGAAGGATCAGTTGGTGACGGTAGTTACTGTTGCGGGTGGCAGGGCAGCCATTCCGTTTCACGTCGCATGTTTCCGCCTCTGGGATGCCGCGCGGCGCGCGGATGAAGGCGGCGGCATACCAGGTGACTGAGGTTGTACGGCCCTGGCCTTCTGGCGCTTCTTCTCGGGGCGCTTCGGCATCCTGGCGATGTCCAGCTTGGGGCGCTGATCTCAGGCGTTCGTGATCGACTTCCAATGCCTCAGTCGCTCTGCGATCAACTCCGCGCGTTGCCGATCGTCGCGTCCGTCCAGGATGTTCATGTCCTCTGGATCGGCGCGCCAGTAAACACCGGCCGTCCGCGCGTTCACTCTCAGGCGCGTGTCCGCATGAGTCGTGAAGTACCCGGCCGCGCGATCGGCGGACTCCACCCGGATCTCCCCCGTCCGGTCCACCTGCGGCGCGTTCGGGTCCAGGGGCCGTTCTCCCTTCCAATAGTAAAAGACGCCCGAAGGCTCCTTCTTCTCCTTCGCCGCTTCGCTCCAGTATCTCGCTGACAGGCTGCCATCCTTTTGCCATGAGCGGCCGCCCAGCTCCATTCCGCCGTCGCGGTCTCGCGAGATCCGCAGGAGGCTTACGGCGGAAGGCTCCCGCAGGCTGCGCTCCGTCAGGGAAAACTGCCACCACAGACCCTCGATGCGGGCGACGCGGCCCTCGTTCTCGATCGCCTTCCGAAGCTTCTGGTCGACGACTCTCATCTCGGTAGGGGTCGTCAGTTCACCGTAATACGTCGAGTTGCTTGGTGAAGCCAATGTCCCACATGAGCCCCGTGATGTTCGAACCGGGCCGGGACGTGCTACTGACGAAACCGTTTCCCACGGGGTCGATCGCTCCAACCATGACGACAGGTGTGTTCGCCATTGTTCGTCTCACGGCAGCAATCGCCGGATTCCACGCCGCGACGATCACGTCGAAGCGCCTACCGGCCATTTCGGCCGCGAGCCCGGCCAGTAGCTCATCACGTCTGGGATCAACCCAGGAGAGGGGGGAGCGGAGTTCGATCGTGAGATTCAGTCCTGGCCGGTAGCCCGCGTCGCGCAGGCCTTGCTCGAATGCCTCTAAGGGGAGTTCGCGGGTCCGTGGAAAGCTCAACAAGCAGCCGACGCGGTAGATCCGTGCCGTCTGCTGGGCCTCTCCCACGAATGGCGCGGACAACCTCCAAAATGTGAGCCCGCCGAGGAACATGCGCCGGTTCATCACCGAACTGCTCGCCGGATGGCGAGAATGACTGCGAGTCCGATCAGCCGCATGGGCACCTCGGTGGGGGATGCTGGCGGGAGTCTAGCCGAACGCCACGACGCGCACCAGCACCGGGTCGCACGCGCACGCCATCCAGCCCGCGCGGCCGCGGCGGCTCAGTTTGCGGTGTGCTTACGAGGGCGTGATTTGCTTGACTCGGGAGCGGTACTGCTCGGGGACGGCATCCAGGCGATCCGTCCAGTGCACCGCACCGACCGAATCGGTCCAGCGATAGAGTCGGCTCATGCGCGGAGCAGACGGCCTACCCGAGGTGGGTTCTCCTACCGGTGGTGTGCTCGGAGGCGGTGGCGCGGCCGGCGGCGGTGCCGTCGGGGGATTCGGGATCCATACCCACGTGTACGGCGCCGAGACCCCGTCGCCGCGCAACTCGTACCGCCCGGTCGGAAACTGCACGACGCTCGGCGTTGGCGCAGGCGCGACCGAGACCGTTGCGCTCGGCGGCGGCGCGTAGCTAACGGGCGGGCTATAGCTCGCCGGTGGATCGTAGTAGGCCGGCGGATAGTAAGCCGGCGGAGGATAGTACACGGGCGGCGCCGCGTAGACGACGGCCGGCGCGACGGCTCCCACAGCGAACGGGAAGAACGGCCGGACAAACGGGCGAACGAACGGGCGTGAGACGAAAGGATGGCGGGGGAATGGCACCGCGACCGAGCGACTGGTGCCCAAGGTGGCGCCCCCGACTACAGGGCCAGTATTGCGAAATCCTTGAGCCCGGGCGAGGGCGGAGCCCGGCGCAACCAGCATACCCATCGCCAGGGCCAGCGAGGCTGCAACGACCATAGGGGCCGTCTTCACCGTCAATCTCTCTCCCATCTCTCCCACATATAGAAGACGCGCCGAGTGTGCGCCCGTGTACAGGCACCGTCAAGTCGTGCTCCAGTGAAACGGATGCGGTCCAAGATAGTCGCTGGCGTGTCTAACCGAGCACCAGCGCCACCACGGTCCCGCCTCGGATGCTCATGACTACCTGCCCGGCTCCCACAACGACGTCTTGTACCTTCTCGGGGCCATGCACGCCGAGTAGACCTGAGCGAGCCGATTCATCGTGTCGGGTGCCGCGACGCCGAATCCGATCAGGGCTCCCGACGTCACGAAGAGGGTCTTATCGCCATCCGACCACGCGGAGCGGACACGAGAGCCACACTCGGCCAGGTCGCTTCCCACAACCGCGGCCGTCACTCTCTTCGTGGCTTCGATATTCATGGAATACGCGCCAGCGCCGAGCCGCGCGATTCTCTACGCGCCCAGGCATCTACATGAGCGTCGCGCTCACGTGCTCAAGGCGCTCGGGCCCGGTGGAAAAGTCCCTCCAAACGGGGATAGACCTATCCACCGAAGAAGAGGGAGAAGAGCGTGGGGCGGTCTGGAGTTATCCACGCGCATCCACACCTTCCACCGAATTATTTCGCTGCCCGGCTTGACAGGCTCGTGTTTCGAGGACGACGATACGCGCGCCGTGATGCTGTTTGTCCGACTCAGATCGTTGCTCTTCGCGTCGTGCCCGGACCATCCGGTGGCGCTCTGCGAGAAATGCCGCCGAACTTACACGCCCGAGCAGCTCGGGACCGAGATCGGCGACGGCTGCTATCTCTGCCACGACTGCGGAGCCGATTTGAGAGAGTCAGTCGTCGCCCACGCGCGGACGTGCCCGAATCTCATACCGCAGAAGCCACTGGCGCGGATGGCGTCTGTCACCAGCTCGATGATCTCTCCAGCGGTGTCGAACCGTTTCGCGACCCGGCGTAGGGCTCGGCTCGGGCTGGACGTCCACACTGCGGCCAGGTAACAGGCGGGACCAGCGGCTTCAAGGTCTTTGTTCAGCGCGTCGCCAGACTCCCAGATCGCGCCACCCCTGAACCGCGTGCCGTGGCGTGCGCTCCCACGCGGCTCCACTCCGCCCAATGTGCCTGTGATGAGTGCAACGACCAAAACGGTCTCCACGATGGCGGGTTCTGGCCCAAGACATAGCTGCCGCTCACGCATCGGCCGCACGCTGCTTCACTCGTATCCGGAATTGTGGTGGCACGGAGTTGGCAGAGTGCATCGACAGCATGAAGGCAATTTGTGCATGGTGTGAGAGCGAGGGGCGGCGTGGCGATCTAGGTGAGCGCGAGCCGTTTGAAAACCCTGCGACGACCCACTGCATCTGCCCACGCCATCGAGAACGGCTCCTCGAACTCCTCCCATCGAAGTCATTTCCGGATGCCGAGTTGCTCATCGTCGTGCGCCGAAACGACACCGCGCTCTACGACTATCTCCAGCGCGCCTTCGCCGACGTGCGCGGTGTGAAGGTGATCATGGAGCGACGGGTGGGGGATCGCCGGGGGGCCCAGGGCCCTGTGGCCGACGAGCGCCGACTAGTGAGAACGCGGCGGATTCGGCAAGGCGAGGTTTCTACGCTCGGTTACACCGTTGTGCGATTCACGCCGAAAGTCACGACTCAATCGCCTACCGCCTGAGGGACCGGATAACAAGGATGGGCCACACGATGACGAGGGCAAGCAACAGGTCGACGACCACGCTCGGCAGGGCCGTGACGAATGTCGGCTGAATGACGAGGGTCGCCACGAGGGCAAGCGGGACCACGATCAGTGCAAAGATTCGGAACAGCATCCGTCGCATGGGCACCCCGCTTGAGGAACTGCCGGGGAGTCTAGCCGAACGCCACGACGCGCACCAGCAGGGCTCCGCGCGCGAGCGCGACTCGCCTGCCGTACGCCGCTACGGCAGACGACCGTGCGCAGCGAGGCGTCAGTCCTGGCGCTGGATGAGGCCGGTCACGACAAAGTCGGTTTCGCCGGGTCGGCCAAACACCGTGACCACGTCACCACGCTGCAGCAGCCCACGGGTCTTGGCGCTGATGCCACGAAGCAGGAGCGTGACCTCATTGCCGTCGGCCGCCCGGACCACCGCCGTGGCCCCGGCCAGCGATTCAATGCGCCCCTGGATGCGTTGGGATCGCACGAGAGGAACATCCGCCGGCGCCGGCGGGACGTCGGGCGGGTAGATCACCTGTGCTGCGAGCTGATCAGGGCGAGACCCTTCGAAGCCGACCACTGTCATCTGAGCCCCTCGTTCCAGGGTTGGAATGCCGGAAACCGCACGGAGGTCGGCATAGTAAACGGCCCCCTCGTCGCTCTTGAGCACCACCACGGCCGCACCAGACCCGAGTTTCGCCGGGTGGAGGAGCGTTCCAGAGACAACCCGGAAGTCGTTGGGTCCTGCAAGAGCGGGCGCCGGCAGGAAAGCCGCGAACGTAAGGACGGCGAGCGCGAATCTCATGTGACAGTCCTCCTCTGACAGCCCTACGCCGACTGGACCACCGTATCAGTTCCTTTGGTGAACCGTGCGCTCATCGCGACAACACGCGGACTTCCTGCGACTCCGTCCTGGATGACGACCGGCTGCGTCGCGCCTGCCGCGAACGTGTGTCGGGGAGCGAGCTGTACGACGGTGAGGACGAGAACGCCGACCATACCTCTCACGGCTGACTCCAGAGGCATGCCGATAGACAAACTATCGATCTACCGAGTGTAGCCGAGGACTTCGGTCAGACACTAAGTTTCTTCGAGATCGGCAAGGGGGGCACTGGATCACGAAATGGGACCGTCGCTGTCGACCACGCACCAGCCCAGCTTGCTCATTTCGTGGTCGACGTCGAGCCGATGGCGTCGCTCGAATCGCCGCCGCTCTCTCCCCGGAACCATGCGGTCAGCTGAGCGACGCTCCCCTTCACGACGGTCGAGGACGACCCTGACGTCGCGCCAGTCCTCGAAATGGCGGCGCAACTCTTCGTATCGGTCCAGGCGGCTACGGGCGACGACAAAGATGAGCACGCATCAGACTCCCATGGGCAGGCGGCCAACGCATCCTAGTCGCCCCGGGCCCGGTTGGCAAGGCGGGCGGCATGTGTTCCAGCGACGGGCGTGGTACCATGCAAACGCTCGAAACCATCCCGGAGCGTAGATGAAAGTCGCGGTCGAAGCGATCGAAGGGTGCAAGCGGCGTCTGGCTGTCGAGGCGCCGGTCGACGTCGTGCAACAGGAATGGGAGCGCGCCTACGGCCGCGTCCAGAAGCAGGCGCGTCTGCCCGGATTCCGCAAGGGCCACGTCCCGCGCTCGCTCGTCAAGGTGCACTTCTCCGACGACGTGCGCCGCGAGGTCGCCGAGCACTTGATCCCCGACGTGTACCGGCGCGCGCTCTCCGAGGCGAAGCTCGATCCGGTCAACGAGCCCGACCTCCAGGAGGTCCGGCTGGAGGAGGGCGCGCCGCTCAGCTTCGTCGCGGTCGTCGAGGTCAAGCCGGTGATCACGCTCGGCGGCTACAAGGGCGTCGAGGTCGAGCACGCGCCCGCGCCGGTCAGCGGCGACGAGCTCGCGGCGACGCTCGAACACATGCGCGAGCAGCAGGCGCAGTTCACCGCCGTCGAGCGCCCGGCCGCGACCGGCGACCTGGTCGTGGTCGACTACACGCTGGCCATCGACGGCCACGAGCCGTCGAGCCAGACCGGCTACGAGTTCCTGGTGGGCGCCAAGAACGTGCTGCCCGAGATCGACGACGCGGTGGTCGGGGTGCGCGCGGGCGAGGAGCGCGAGGTCACACTGCGCTTCGCCGACGACCACCGGCGCGAGGACCTGCGCGGGCGCGGCGGTCGCGCCACCGTCAAGGTCATCGAGGTCAAGGAGAAGGCGTTGCCCGCGCTCGACGACGAGTTCGCGAAGTCGCTCGGCGAGTTCGAGACGCTCGAGGCCCTGCGGGCCGAGCTCATGAAGCAGCTCGAGGCGCGGCGCGAGCACGACGAGCATCGGGCGCTGCAGGAAAAGATCGTCGACGCGGTGATCGCGCGGCACGAGTTCACGGTGCCGGACGCGCTGGTGATGCGCCAGGTCGCCCACCGGATCGAGCACGCGCGCGAGTCCATCCGGCGCCAGGGGATCGATCCGGAGCGGATGCCCTGGGACTACGACAAGCTGATCGCCGAGCTCCGCCCGGGCGCCGAGAAGGCCGTGCGCCGGGCCCTCATGCTCGAGGCGATCGCCGACAAGGAGGCGATCGCCCCCTCGGAGACCGACCTTGACGCCGAGGTGGAGAAGCTCGCGCAGGCGAGCCAGCGCCCGACACCCGCCGTCCGGCGTATGATGGAAAAGAGCGGCGACCTCGAAGGGCTCCGCCAGGGGTTGCGCGACCGCTTGACCCTCGAGCTGCTGGTCGCCAACGCGAAAGTCAAAGCCTGATCAGGCGAGCCCAACACAGGAGATTCTGATGGCGCTGGTCCCGATGGTCGTGGAGCAAACCCCGCGTGGCGAGCGAGCGTTCGACATCTTCTCGCGCCTCCTGAAGGAGCGCATCATCTTCCTGCCGACCTTCATCGAGGACGAGCTGGCGAATCTCGTGATCGCCCAGATGCTCTATCTCGAGGCGGACGACCCGGACAAGGACATCAACCTCTACATCAACTCCCCGGGCGGGTCGGTGACCGCGGGCATGGCCATCTACGACACGATGCAGTACGTGAAGCCCGCGATCTCCACCATCTGTATGGGCCAGGCGGCCTCGATGGCCGCGCTCCTGCTCTGTGCGGGCGCCAAGGGCAAACGGTTCGCCCTGCCGCACTCGCGGATCCTGATCCACCAGCCGCTCGGAGGCGCGCAGGGGCAGGCGACCGACATCGACATCCAGGCCCGGGAGATCCTCCGGATGCGCGAGGAGCTGAACCGCATCCTCGTGTACCACACCGGCCAGTCGATGGATAAAATCCAGCACGACACCGACCGGGACTTTTTCATGACCGCGGAGCAGGCGAAGGATTATAGAATCGTTGACGACGTGATCTCCTCCAAGCCGACGACCCGGCCTGTCACCGAAGCGGCAGCGCTCTCGATCCAGAGGTAGGGAGCGGATGGCCCGCGCGCGCGAAGGCAACGGAACCCTGCGGTGCTCGTTCTGCGGCAAGAGCCAGAACGACGTCCGCAAGCTGATCGCCGGTCCGACCGTCTACATCTGCGACGAGTGCATCGAGCTCTGCAACGACATCATCGCGGAGGAGTGGGAAGAGGAAAAGTCCCGCGAGCTCCGCAGCCTCCCGAAGCCGGCCGAGATCAAGACCGTCCTCGACCAGTACGTCGTCGGGCAGGAGCGCGCCAAGAAGGTCCTGGCCGTTGCGGTGCACAACCACTACAAGCGGATCGAGTCGGGCGGCGAGACGGGCGACGTCGAGTTGCAGAAATCGAACATCCTCCTGATCGGGCCGACCGGCTCCGGCAAGACCCTGCTCGCCCAGACGCTCGCGAAGATGCTGCGGGTGCCGTTCACGATCGCCGACGCGACGACGCTGACCGAGGCGGGGTACGTCGGTGAAGACGTCGAGAACATCATCCTTCGACTCCTGCAAGCAGCGGACTACGACGTCGAGCGAGCTGAACGCGGCATTGTTTATATCGACGAGATCGATAAAATCGCGCGCAAGTCCGAGAACCCGTCGATCACGCGCGACGTGTCGGGCGAGGGCGTGCAGCAGGCGCTGCTGAAGATCCTCGAGGGCACCGTCGCGAACGTGCCGCCGCAGGGCGGACGGAAGCATCCGCACCAGGAGTTCATCCAGGTCGACACCTCCAACGTGCTGTTCCTGTGCGGCGGCGCCTTCGTCGGGCTCGACAAGATCATCGAGAACCGCGTGGGGCGCTCCGGGATGGGCTTCGGCGCCGAGATCAAGAGCCGCCAGGAGCGGCGGATCGGCGATCTCCTGGCGATGATCCAGCCGGAGGACCTCCTGAAGTACGGGCTCATCCCCGAGTTCGTGGGCCGCCTGCCGGTGATCGCGACGCTCCACGACCTCGACGACCAGGCCCTGGTCCGCATCCTGCGCGAGCCGAAGAACGCGATCATCAAGCAGTACCAGAAATACTTCGATCTCGAGAAGGTGCGGCTCAAGTTCACCGACGACGCGGTGGCGGCGATCGCGCGCGAAGCGCTCAAGCGCGGCACCGGCGCGCGTGGGCTCCGCGCGATCCTGGAAGAGGTCATGCTGGAGATCATGTACGACCTGCCCTCGATCCAGGGCCTGAAGGAATGCGTGATCACCCGCGAAGTCATCCTCAATCGAGAAAGGCCGATCCTGGTCTCCGAAGCGAAAGAACAGACGGCCTGAGCGGTACCCTCTTTGTAGTCGCGACCCCGATCGGCAACCTCGAAGACATCACCCTGCGCGCGCTCCGCGTGCTCCGCGAGGTCGACCTGGTGGCCTGCGAGGACACACGGCGGACGCGGGCCCTGCTCACGCACTTCGACATCCACAAGCCGACCGTCAGCTACTACGAGCACAACAAGCTCGCGCGCGGCCCGGCGCTACTGCGCGATCTCGCGGCCGGGCGCTCGATCGCGCTCGTCACCGACGCGGGCACGCCGGGGATTTCCGACCCGGGCATCCTGCTGGTGCGAGAGGCGCGTGCCCATGGGGTCGCCGTGGTGCCGATCCCGGGCCCGGCCGCGGTCGTCGCGGCGCTCTCGGCCTCGGGTCTTCCGGCCGACCGGTTCGTGTTCGACGGGTTTCTGCCGGTGAAACCCGGCAAGCGGCTCCATCGCCTCCAGGCGCTCCGGGCGCTCGAGACGACGGTCGTGCTCTACGAGTCGCCGCACCGCATCGTGGCGACGCTCGGCGCGATCGGCGAGGTGTTCGGCGAGGTCGAACTGGTGGTGGCGCGCGAGCTCACCAAGCAGTACGAGGACATCGTGAGGGCGACGCCGCCGGCGCATCTGGCGCGGCTGGCCGCCGGCGAACCGCGTGGCGAGTTCACGCTGGTGATTCCGGCGACGTAGCCCAGGGGACCACGGCCCTTCGCATTCGACGCAGAGCGGCAGCGTGTATACTTCGAACGTCTATGGGCGTTCCCAAAGCGCTGACGATCGCCGGCTCCGATTCCGGCGGCGGCGCGGGCATCCAGGCGGATCTGAAGACCTTCTCGGCGTTCCGCGTGTTCGGGATGAGCGTGATCACCGCCGTGACCGCCCAGAACTCGCTCGGCGTCCAGGCCGTCTTCAACCTGCCTCCCGAGTTCGTCGGCCGGCAGATCGAGTCCGTGCTCTCGGACTTCGGCGCCGACGTGGTGAAGATCGGCATGCTCTCGACGGCGCCGATCATCGCCGAGGTGGCGGAGCGGTTGCGCGCTTATGCGCGGGAGGAAGCTGGGCGCGACCCCCTGCGGGTGGTGCTCGATCCGGTGATGATCGCCAAGTCCGGCGATCAGCTCCTGCAGCCGGAGGCTCGGGCCGCGCTCATCAAGGAGCTGCTGCCGCAGGCGCTGGTGGTGACGCCGAACCTTCACGAGGCGGAGGCGCTGGCGGACATGCCGGTCGCAACCGAGGCGGATATGGAGGAGGCCGCGCGCCGGATCCTGGCGCTCGGCCCCCGGAACGTGCTGGTGAAGGGCGGCCACCTCCGCGACGCGGCCACCGACATCCTCTGGAACGGGCGCGACTTCACGCGCTTCACGGCCGCGCGCCTGGCCTCGACCAGCACCCACGGGACGGGCTGCACGTTCGCGTCCGCGATCGCGGCGTGCCTGGCCCGCGGCCACGCGCTGAAGGACGCGATCAGCGAGGCCAAGGCGTACGTCACCGCGGCGATCCGCGAGGGCTTTCAGGCCGGGCGCGGGGTCGGCGCGCTCCGGCACTTCGTCGCGAGCTGGTAGGGCAATGGCGCCATCCGTCGACGACAAGATGTCCTTTCTGGAGCACCTCGGCGAGCTCCGCGTGCGGATCGTCCGGGCCCTCATCGCGCTGCTCGTCGGCACTCTGATCGGACTGCCGTTCAGCCAGTACATCGTGGATTGGCTGGCGCGGCCGGTGACCCGGCTGAACTACTCGCTGGTCTTCACGGCCCCGGCCGAGGCGTTCTGGGTGCAGATGAAGGTCGGGCTGATCGTCGGGATCTTCATCGCCGCGCCCGCGATCCTCTGGCAGGTCTGGGCGTTCATCGCCCCGGGGCTCCACGGGCACGAAAAGAAGTACGCGGCACCGTTCGTGATCATCGGCTCGGTGATGTTCCTCGCCGGCGGCGCGTTCTCCCTGTTCGTGGTGACGCCGTATGCCATCCAGTTCCTGCTGAGCTATGCGCGGCCGGGCCTCACGCCGATGATCACGCTGCAGAACCACATCGACTTCCTGCTGAAGTTCACGCTCGCGTTCGGCGCCGTCTTCGAGCTGCCGCTGGCCCTCACGATCCTGGCGCGCGTCGGCATCGTGAACGCGAAGATGCTCGCGAAGAACCGCAAGTACGCGATCCTCGGCGCGTTCATCGCCGGCGCGGTCCTGACGCCCACGCCCGACGCGTTCAACCAGACGCTGATGGCCGGGCCGCTGATCATCCTGTACGAGGTCGGCATCGTGTGCGCGCGCGTCTTCGGGCGAAAGCCCGCACCGGCGCCGGCTCCCGCGCCCGCCGAATCGGCCTAGATGGACTTCGCCTCTCTCGACCTCCCCGAGCCCGTGATGCAGGGGATCCGCGAGGCGGGCTTCGTGACCGCGACACCGATCCAGGAGGCGGCCCTGCCGTTGGCACTGCGCGGCAAGGACGTGGCCGGCCAGTCGCAGACCGGTACGGGTAAGACCGCCGCGTTCCTGATCGCCGCCTTCACCAAGATGCTGCGCACGCCAGCGCCGCCGCCGCCGGCGGGCGTGGGCTCGCCGCGCATGCTCGTCATCGCGCCCACGCGCGAGCTGGTCGTGCAGATCGAGTCCGACGCGCGGCTCCTCGGGCGATTCACGCCGTTCCGCACCCTGGCCGTCTACGGCGGCATCGACTACGCGAAGCAGCGCGAGACCCTGGCGGACGGCTGCGATCTTCTCGTCGGCACGCCGGGGCGCCTGATCGACTACCTCAAGCAGCACGTGTGGACCCCCCGGCGCGTCGAGATCCTCGTCATCGATGAAGCCGACCGGATGTTCGACATGGGATTCATCGCCGACCTCCGGTTCATCCTCCGGCGCCTGCCGCCGCACGAGAAACGGCAGTCCTACCTCTTCTCCGCGACGCTGTCGTTCCGGGTGCTCGAGCTCACCTGGGAATTCATGAACAACCCGACGCAGATCACGATCATGCCGCAGCAGAAAACGGCCGAGCGGGTCGAGCAATCGCTCTTCCACGTCGGCCGCGACGAGAAGTTGCCGCTGCTGCTGGGCCTCCTGCGCCGGGAGGGCGGCGACCGCATCCTGATCTTCACGAACACGCGCGAGGAGGCGCGTCGCCTCGAGGACCGGCTGACGCGCAACGCCTGGGAGACGCGCGCGCTCACCGGCGACGTCGACCAGAAGCGGCGTCTCAAGATCCTGAACGACTTCAAGGAGGGGCGGCTGCCCATCCTGGTCGCGACCGACGTCGCCTCGCGCGGGCTGCACATCGAGGCGGTGACCCACGTCGTCAACTGGGATCTCCCGCAGGACGCCGAGGACTACGTGCACCGGATCGGCCGCACGGCGCGCGCGGGGGCGGGCGGCAAGGCGATCAGCCTCGTGGACGAGGCGAGCGCCCTGGCGCTCGAGGCGATCGAGAAGTTCATCGGCCAGAAGATCGCGGTGGAGTGGGCGGACGACGACCTCTTTCTGTCGGAGATCAAGCCGACGGCGGAGGAGCGCCGGCGCTACAACGAGGAACGGCGCGCCCGGCTGGCGGCGCGCGATCGCTTCGGCGACCGCGGCCGCCGCGGCGGCCGCGAGCACGCGCGCGGGGGACCCGAGCGGCCTCGCCACGATCCGGCGCCGGCCGCGCCACCGCCCCCCGCCCCGCCCGACGGCGCCGGCGGCCGGCGCCCGAGGCGCCGACGTCGCGGACGCGGCGGAGGCGGACCGCGCCCGCCGGGTGCGCCTCAGCCCTAAAGCGAGAGTCCGGCGCGCGCTCGCCCGTACGCGGGCTCGTCGCTGCGCGTCGTGTCGGGATTCACCCCGCGCCGGATCGCCGTGTGGTAGATGAAGAGCTGGAGCGGCACCACCGTGAGGATCGGTGAGAGCAGCTCGTTCACCTCCGGGATCGCGATCGTCTCCGCGGCGAGCGACGCGATCTCGCGATCGTCCTCACGCGCCAGGGCGATCAGCGGCACGCCGATCTCCTTCGCGACGCGCGCGACGGCCAGGCACCGCTCGTGGGACGGTCCGGGCGGCGCCACCAGGAACACCGCGTCCTCACGCTCCAGCGCCGCCCAGGCGCCGTGCAGGAACTGCTCGCAGTTGAAGCCGGCCGCCATCGCGTGGCTGGCCTCGCTCATCTTGAGCGCCGCCTCCCAGGCCGTCGCCGTGTTCGGCCCACCACCCACGAACCAGTAGCAGCGCCGGTCGCCGTAACGGGCGGCGAGCTCCTCCCACGACTCCTGGCCGAGCAGCAGGGCCAGCATGTCAGGGATCGCATCGAGCTCTCGCGGGATGTCGCTGTCGCCGCCAACGGTCGCGGCGAGCGTCGCGAGGAGCGCCAGCGCCGCGGTGTAGCTGATCGTGTGGGCGCCCGAGCGCTCCTGGTCCACGGTGCGGAAGGTCCAGTCCGCTCCCGCAGAGCCGTCCGTGCTTTTGCCGGTGATCGCCACGGCGATGCCGCCGCTGGCCTTCGCCCGGGCGAGCGCCTCGAGCGTGTAGCGGTTGGTGCCGCGGTGACTCATGCCGATCACCCCGGTGCGCGCCGCCGGCTCGGGCCAGTAGCTCGCGAGCTCGAACGAGTGCACGGCGCACGCCCGCTGACCCAGGCGACCGGCGAGCGCGAAGAGCAGCTCGCCGACCAGCGCGGCGTGCCACGAGGTCCCGATGCCGGTGAAGAGGACGTGATCCATTTCGCGCAGCCGCGCGGCGGCCGCCTCGATCGCGTCACCCTGGCCTCGGGTGACGAGCCGCAGTGCGCCGGGCTGGGCGTAGATCGCGTCGTGCATGTAGTAGGGATGGGCGGTGCGCGGCGCCGGCGAGGGCTCAGCCACGACGGTGGTCCTCCGTTATCTCGCCGAGGGGAAGGCCGGCGCGCGCTTCTCGCGGAGCGCCTTCACGCCTTCGCGCACGTCGGGGTACGAGAACGAGAGCATCTCGAGCGCGAGCGACTGGTCGAAGATCGGACCGGCCTGACGCAGCCAGTTGTTGAGCGCGCGCTTGGTCCAGCGGATCGAGTGCTGGCTGCCCTGGGCGAGCCGATCGGCGACGTCGAAGGCCTTCGCCATGAGCTGGTCGAGCGGCACGCACATGCTCACGAGGCCGATGCGCTCGGCCTCCCGGCCGTCGATGAAGTCCGCGGTGAGCAGGTAGTATTTCGCCTTCGCCATGCCGCAGAGAATCGGCCAGAGGATCGCCGCGTGGTCGCCGGCGGCGACGCCCAGGCGCGTGTGGCCGTCGGTGAACCGCGCGGTCTCCGCGATGATGCTGACGTCGGCGAGGAGCGCTACGACGAGGCCTGCTCCCACCGCCACGCCGTTGATCGCCGAGACCACCGGCTTGTCGAGGTTGATCATGTTGTAGACGAGGTCGGAGGCTTCCCGCATCGTGCGCGTCAGCGCGTCCGGATTACCCGCCATATCCTCGACCAGCGCCAGGTCACCGCCCGCCGAGAACGCCTTGCCGGCGCCGGTGACGAGGACCACGCGCGTCTTCGGGTCGGCGTCCACCGTGAGCCAGACCTGCGTGAACTCCCAGTGGAGACGCGCGTTGGCGGCGTTCAACACCTCCGGCCGATTGATGGTGACGAGGAGCACCCCGTTCGGCTTGGGCTCGAACGTGAGGTGACGATAGTCGGCGTAGTCCATGACGTTCTCCTCAGGCGGGCTCCGGGCCGAGGCCGCCGCCTGTCCACGTGAACGAGTGCCCGGCCAGCTCTTCGGACAGCGGAGCGCCCGGCACCTCGACGGCGGCGCGTGCGTACGCGAGAACCGCACCGAACAGGTCGGGCGTGTTGATCCGCTTGAACCACAACGGCTGCCCGTGGAGGTACACGAAGACGACGTTCGCCTCGCTACACGGGCCGAGGCACTCGGAGAAAGCCAGGCGCACCCGTCCCTGGAGGCCGGCCGCATCGAACGCGCGTCGCAGCGCCGGCCGCACGATGCGCGCGGCGCCGTTGTTCGTGTGGCCGCAGCAGCAGCCGAAGCAGGCGAAGATCAGCCCGGTGTCAGCCATGCACGGCCATGGTACCCGAGCTTCGAGCGCGCGCGAGAAGGAGCAGGCTTGTGAGCGCGAGCGCGGCGGTCCAGAGGGCGGGCAGGAACCCGGCCAGGTGCATGCCGAGGATACCGGAGAGGAACGGGCCGAGGAAGAGCCCGCCGTCCACGCAGACGCGATAGAGCCCGGTCCGCCACGAGACCTGCTCGGCCGCGGTCTCCCGCCGCAGCACGCTGAGGGGTAGCATCCAGCCGGACATCGAGAGGCCGAAGAGCGCGCACCCGAGGACGACGACCGGGAGCGTGCCGAAGCCGACGAGCGCGTTCGCGGTCGCCATCACCATCAAGATCACAGAGAGCACGCGCGCAGCACCCCGCCGGTCGGCGAGGATGCCCGTGGGGATCAGCGCGGCGATGTCGAAGACCTGCTGCACCATGAAGAGCCGCGCGACGCCCGCGCGCTCGAGCCCGAACTCGCGGCTGACGCGCAGCGGGACCAGGAACTGCTCCATCGTCGAGTACGTGAGGGCGATCATTCCACCGGCGGCGAAGGCGAGCGGCACCAGCGACGGGCGTCGGGTCTGGTCCGCGTGCGAGGTCGGGTTCACGGCTGTGCCATTCGTCGCCTGCCGCGCGAAGAGGGGCTGCGCCCCCGCGCCGTCCTGTGCCGGCAGCGCCGCGAGCAGCTTGGGAACGGTGATGACACCGATGAGCTGGGGCGTGCACGTGAGCAGGAACGCCGTGTTCCACGGAAGGGACCCCGGCAACGCCGCGATCACGGCGGCGCCCCCGAGCATCCCGATCATCGCCGAGAGCTCGTACGCGGCCAGCGCCGCGGCGAGGTTCGTCCCCGATTGGAAGCGGAGGATCGCCGTCAGTCCGCCCACCATGCTGAGGGCCTGCCCGAGGCCCATGAGCAGCCGCCCCAGCACGAGCATCGGCAATCCTCCGCCGCTGGTGACGCAGAGCGCGCCCGTCGCCAGCACCAGCGGCCCGAGCCACAACGCCCGGCGCAAGTTGTGGGTCAGGAAGAGGCCGATGGGAATGGCCGCGACCATGCGGGCGAATCCGAAGGCGCCGGCCACGAGGCCGAGCTGCCAGTCGGCCAGGGCAGCGCTGCGCGCCATGTCGGGCAGGACGGCGGGGAAGGCGCCTCCCGAAAAGATGTTGGAGAAGGTCGTCAGGCACAGCAGAGCGGTCAGGGACGTCACGAGGCCTTTTATGGTAAACCATTGCCCCATGACCGACGCCAGGACGATCCGCCTGGACGTGCGGGGTGAAGTTGCCCGCATGACGTTCGACCGACCGGACGTGCTCAACGCCGGCAATGCGCGCTTCGCCGCGGAGCTCGCCGAGGTGGTCGCGGCGCTCGGCGCTCGGGACGACGTGCGCGTGGTCGTCATGACCGGCGCGGGCCGGGCGTTCCAGACCGGCGTCGACCTCAAGGCGCTCGCGGCCGGCGAGCTGAGTCTCGCCGACCTGGTCCGGTGGGAAGACGCCATGACCGCGCTCGAGCGCATGGACAAGCTGGTCATCGCGGCGATCAACGGGCACTGCATCGGGGGCGGCCTCCAGCTGGCGCTCGTCTGCGACTACCGGCTGGCGGCCGAAGACGCGCTGCTCAGTCTGCCGGCCGTCAAGGAGTGTCTGATCCCCTCGATGGCGCTCTACCGCTTGCCGCGACTGATCGGGCTGGCCCGCGCCAAGGAGCTGATCCTGCTGGGTGAGCCGATCACCGCGCGCGAGGGCGAGCGTATCGGTCTCGTGAACCGCGCGGTGCCGCCGGCGGACTTTCCCAAGGCGCTCGACGAGACGATCGAGCGGTTCCTGGCGCTTCCGCCCGTGAGCGTGACCGCGAGCAAGCGCTTGAGCACGCGCGCCTTCGACCTCGACTTCGAGTCGTTCCGCGAGGAGATGAACGCGGCCCTGGCCGGATGCTTCGCGTCCGACGACCACCAGCGCGCAATGGCCACCATCCGATCGAAGAAACGGAGCCGATGATGAAGATCCTCTACACGCCCCTGATGATCGTGCCGTCGGTCAGCCCCGAGCAGCGCGCCGCCATCCTCGAGGCCGCTGGCCCGGGCTCGACCTTCGTCGAGGCGAAGGACGCCGCCACCCAGCGGCGCGAGATCGTAGACACCGACGCGCTCTTCGGCCGCGTGTCGCCCGAGATCTTCGCGCTGAACAAGCGCATCCGCTATTACCAGTCGATCGGCGCCGGCGTAGACTCGATCCTCACGCAAGAGCTGGTCGAGAGCGACGTGCCGCTGGCCAGCGAGAAGGGCGGCGTTGGCATTCACCTGGCCGAGCACGCGTTCGCGCTGCTGTTGTGCCTGACCCGCGGCTTGCACACCGCGATCCGCCAGCCGGACTACACGTTGCGCGAGCCGATCCGCCTGCTGCAGCTCGAGCTCTACGACCTGACGATGGGCATCGTCGGGTTCGGCGGCACCGGGCGCGAAGTGGCGCGCCGGGCGCTCGGCTTCGGCATGCGCGTGCTGGCGGTCGACATCGAGGACGTCGCCCCGGAGCCCGGCGTCGAGGCGATCTGGAAACCAGATCGCCTCGGCGAGCTGCTCGGCGCCTCCGATGCCGTCGTGATCTGCCTGCCGCTCACGAAGGCGACCCACCATCTGTTCACGCGCGATCTCTTCCGGAAGATGAAAAAGACCGGCTACCTGATCAACGTGACCCGGGGCGCGATCGTCTACGGCGACGACCTGCTCAAGGCGCTCGACGAGGGGATGATCGGAGGCGCCGGGCTCGACGTCACCGATCCGGAGCCGCTCCCGGCCGGCCACCGGCTCTGGACCCACCCACGCGCGATCGTGACGCCGCACACCGCCGGCGGCTCGCCGCGCCGCGCCGGGCGCGTCATCGAGACGTTCTGCGAGAACCTGCGGCGGATGCGCGCGGGCCAGCCGTTGATCGCGCTGATCGACAAGCGCAAGGGGTACTGAGCGCGCGCCTCACACCGGGCGCTCGAAACCATACTCGCGCGTCTGGTTGAGGTCGTCCGGTAACGTCCGCTCGCCGGTTCGGCTGAAGCCCATACGCGTGTAGAGCCGGTGCGCCTGGTCGAAGCGCGTGTCGGACCAGAGGATCAGGCGCCCGATCTTCTGAGCGCGACACCAGTCCAGGACCGCCTCGACCAGCGCCCGTCCCGTCCCGCGGCCACGCAGACGAGAGTCGAGATAAAGGCGATGGAGCTCGGCCGTGTCGTCGTCGACCCGCTCGACGCCGACCGATCCCACGACCGCGTTCCGCTCGAGCACGACGAAGAACGCTCCGCGCGGGGCCGAGTAGTGCTCATCGAATCGAAAGAGGTCTGGGACCTCGACCTCCGGCGCGTAGACGAAGCCGTATTCGGCGTACACGCGGCCGATGAGGCCGACCACTCCGGGCGCGTCGGCGCGGCCCGCCGGTCGGACGAGCAGCGCGGCGTCGCGCGCCCGGACGCGCGGGCTCAGCCGGGCGGCCACGCGATCCCACGGCAGCACGATGACGGCGATCCCGAGGAGCACGAGCGCCATGCCGGCCAGTCGGAGCGGGCCGAATCGCTCGCCGAACACCAGGGCGGACGAGTAGCCGCCGACGAACGGGACGAGCAGGGCGAACGGCGTCACCGCGGCCGCCGGGTACTGGCGCAGCAGCCGGCCCCAGATCGCATAAGCCAGGACGGTCGCGACCAGGCCGAGGTACAGCGTGGCCGCGACACCGAGCCACGATGAGCCCGAGACGGCCTGCGCGAGAGCCGCGGGGCCATCCAGCAGCAGCGAGAGCGCCAGCGCCGGAAGGGGAGGCACCAGACTGAGCCACACGATGAGATCGAGCATCTCCACGTCGCCGATCCGCTTCAGAAGAATGTTGCCGACTCCCCAGCTGACCGCCGAGCCCATCGCGAGGCAGAAGCCGACGACGGTCAGATCGTGGCCGACGGTGAGAACGATCAGCACCAGGCCGGCGAACGCCACGGCCACGCCGGACAGCTGGCGCGAGGTCGGCCGTTCACGCAACGTCATCGCGGCGAACAGGATGGTGAAGAGCGCCTGGGTCTGGACGAGCAGTGACGCCAGGCCGGGCGGCACGCCGTTGGCGATCGCGAAGAACTGGAGCAAGAACTGGCCGGCGAAGAGCGTCGCCCCGATCGCGATGAGTTGCGGCCATGGGAGCGGCGGCCGGGGCAGCACCAGGGCCGGGACGGCCGCGATCAGGAATCTCAGCGCGGTCAACTGCGGCGGCGAGAGGCTCTCGAGCCCGATCTTCGTGGCGACGAACGCCAGGCCCCAGATGACGACGACGAGCAGCGCGAGTGCGACGTGGAGGGGCTTCAGGGCCCGGTCAGCCCTAGCTCAGGATGGCGCGACGGTAGTGGCTGGGATAGACGATCACCGGGCGTGTGGGCAGCGCCGCCAGGTCCTGCGCGATCTGCCAGCCGAGCGTCTTCAGCGCCTCGACATCGGAACGCTCGCGTTCGGCGAGAAGAGCCCACGCCGTCGCCTCGTCGAGCGCCGCGACGATCACGGGCCCGATGAAATCGTCCTCGGTGATCCGCTCGAAGAAGTAGAGCGTCACTCCGGCTTGAGGTCTGGGCGCTTGAGCGCGAGCGCCGACCACTCGAGGGTCGCCTTGCGCTTGAACTCGATCGCCTTTTCCCATTCTTCCAGCGAATAGCAGTCGCGCTCGGCGACACAGCGAATCTCGGTCACCGTGCGCTCGTCGAGACCCAGGCGCTCGGCGATCTGCTTGTCGGAGAGGCCGGGCTGGTCGATCCGCTGGAAGGAGTTGCAGAGCTTCAGCACCTCGTCCTTGTAGCGCTTGTAGACCTCGGGATCGAGCTTGAAGACACCCACTTACCTCATCTCCTTGAGCCCGTGGGCGGCGGGACACACGCGCATGCACTCGAAGCACTGCGCGACGTTCGTCGACGAATAGGTGATCGCCCAGAGGCTCCGCGTGAAGAAATCGCCGTAGAGGAGCATCTTGCGCTTGTCGCGATCGGGCTCGTTCAACGTCTCCTCGAGCACCTTCTGGAAGCCGCCGACCCAGTGCGTGTGCACGCGCGTGTTGCAGCGGGCGGCGTCGTAAAAGGTCCGCACGGCTCGTCCGTTCTCGAGCTTGCCCGAGAGACAGCCACCGTCCGAGCCCGGGCAGATCTTGAGGCACGGCGTGGTGCCCTCACGCTCCCACATCTCGCGGCAAGGCGGCGCCGGGCACGCGGGCTCGGTCTCAACACGGTCGGCATCGAACGGCGCCGTGGTGATCACCGCACTCCAGTACATGAAGCCGTGCTCGCGGTGCAGCACGGGACCGGCCAGCGATCGCGAGCCGAGGCCGGCGAGCTGGGCGGCGAGCATCAGCGACAGGAACGGCGTGTCGCCGCTGGCGGTGCCGGGCGGGACGTAGAGCGCGTAATAGCCGAACTCGTGCTCGATGTACTGGGCAAGCCGGCGGCCGACCCCCTGGATGCGCTCGGTCGTCCCCATCGTCTGGAGGACCCAGGGCGAGGTCGCCGCCCAGTCGCCTTCACGCGGTTGCGCCCCGCCGACCACGACGACCGATCTGGCCCCCGGCAGGAGATCGCCGGGGCGATGCTTCTCCGGGGCATAGGAGTCAAAGGCCGCCGCGTCGGCGATGCCGCAGACGGTCGCTCCCGATTTGAGGGCGACCGACTTCAGCGTCGCGGTGGCGGTCGGCGGAAGGTCGGACATTATTGTCGCGGGGTCCGTGAGCCCGGGGCGACCGAGGGTGGCCTGAGGCAGGCGCTGGCCGGCTTCACTTCAGCTTCCGGTACTTGCGCCCGACCGGGCAGACGCGCATGCACTCGAAGCACTGGGCGATCGAGTCGCGGAAGAACCCCACCGACTGAAGGCTCTTCGTGAAGAAGTCGCTGTAGATCATCGTCCGGCGGCGATCGCGGTCGTCCTCGTTCACGATCTGGAGCAGCCCCTTCTGGAACGAGCCGATGCCGTAGGTCTGCGCCCGCGAGTGACACTTCTCGCGATCGTACGTGGACTCCTGGATGCGCCCGTCCTGTACCGTCCCGGCGAGGCATGCCGGGCAGACGCGCAGGCACGGCGTCGTCCCGATGCGCTTGTACATCGCCGCGCAGCCCGGGTGCGGACACGCGGGCTCCGCGAGGGGCGGGTCGGGCTCGAGCGGCAAGGTCGTGATGAGCGCCGCGTAGTAGAGCAGGCCGTACTCCGGATTCAGGATGATGTGCGCCGCGAGCGAGCGCGTGCCGAGCCCGGCCAGCTCGGCGGCGTGCATCATCGACATCGGCGGCTCGTGGCCGTGGACGGGTAGCGACGGCGCCTGGATCGCGTGGTGGGCAAGCGCGCCCTCGATGAAGTCGCACATCGCGTGGATCGCGACGTTCTCGCGCAGGTCGTACCCCGTGATCTCCATCACGCGGTGGTCGGGGCAGCGCCACGCTCCGGCGGTCGGCCCGTCGCCGCCCGCGACGACGACGCTGCGGGCGCCCGGCAGGATGTCCTCCGGGCGAAAGCCTTCCGGCACCTTCGCGCGGAACGCTTCGACCGTCGCGATGCCGACCACGCGCGCGCCGGCCTTGAGGCCGATCGCCTTGACCTGCTCCTCCCGTGTCATGACGGCCCCAGGATAATCCCCTCCGGTATAATCCGCCCGGCATGAATTTCGAGGCGCTGCGCGCGAGCACACTGCCGGGCTTGCTCGTCGAGCGCGCGCGGGCGCGGCCCGATCGCGTCGCCTTCCGCTCGAAGGAGCTCGGCATCTGGCGCGAGACGACGTGGCGCCAGCTCGCCGAGCGCGTCGCGGCGCTCGCGGGCGGTTTCGCGCGCGAGTACGGGATCGCGCGGGGCGAGACGGTGGCGATCATCGGCAACCCGTGCCCGGAGTGGATGATCGCCGATCTCGCGGCGCAGGCGCTCGGCGCGATCAGCTACGGCATCTATCCGACGAGCGCGCCCGGGGAGGTGCGCCACCTCCTCCAGCACGGCGGCGCGTCGCTAATCATCGCCGAAGACCAGGAGCACCTCGACAAGACGCTCGAGGTGCTGGACGAGTGCCCCAACGTTCGCGCCGTCCTGGTGATCGACACCCGCGCGCTCTTCATGTACCGGCGCCCGCGCGTCCGCCCCCTGGCCGAGGTCGTGGACCGCGGCCGCGCCACGCTCGCCGCCGAGCCCGACGCGCTCGGGCGCCTCGCTCGGTCGCTGTCGCCCGACGACCCGGCGACGATCATCTATACCTCGGGGACGACGGGGCATCCGAAGGGCGCGGTCTACCGCCACGGCCCGCATCTGGCCGCGTGCGCCAACATCATCGCGCACTATCCGATCCTCGCGCGCGGCGAGCACCGCGCCGTCGCGATGCTGCCGCTCTGTCACGCGATGGGCCGGAACCTCGCCATCACGATGCCGCTCATCGCCGACATCGTGCCCCACTATCCCGAGTCCGTCGACGCCTTCGCCGACGCGCTCTACGAGATCCAGCCGACGTTCGTCTTCACGGTCCCACGCTACCTCCAGAAGTTCGCCGCGCATCTCCTGGTGGGACTCGACCAGAGCTCCGCCGTCAAGCGCGCCGCGTACCGCGTGGCGATGAGAGTCGGGCGGCGTGCGCTCGAGCGACGCTGGAGCGATCGGCGCCCCGGCCCCGCCTGGAGGCTGTCCGCCGCGCTCGCGCGCGCGATCGTGTTCCGCTGGCTCCTGGAGAAGGTCGGGTTCGCGCGGGCGGAGCTCGTGATCTCCAGCGGCGCGCCGCTCCCGCCGGCCGTCGCGACGCTGTGGCAGGCGTGGGGCGTGAACCTTTGCGAGGCGTACGGCCAGACCGAGACGGGCGGCGCGCTCGTCTCCGGCCAGCGCGGGCCCTATCCGCTCCCGGGTGACGTGGGGGTCGAGGCGCCGAACATGGCCATCGAGCTGGATCCGGCCGGCGAGATTCTCGTGGCCGCGGCGGAGTTTTTCGGAGGATACTGGCGCGACCCCGAGGCGACCGCGGCTCTCTACCGCGACGGGAAGCTCGCGACGGGCGACGTCGGCGAGTGGACCATCGAGCGGTCGCTCAGGCTGGTCGACCGGAAGAAGGACATCCTGATCACCGCGGGGGGGAAGAACGTGAGCCCCTCGCACGTCGAGAACCGTCTGCGCGCGAGCCCGTACATCAGCGAGGCCGCCGTGTTCGGCGAGGGACGGAAGTATCTGGTGGCGCTGCTCGAGGCCGACGGCGAGACCGTGGCCGAGTGGGCGCGCGAGCGCGGCGTGGTGCACACGGGCTACGGCTCGCTGGTGGCCCACCCCGAGGTGCTCGGCTTGATCGAGGCCGAGGTGAAGCAGGCGAACGACGATCTCACGCGCGTCGAGCAGGTGAAGGCGTTTCGCCTCCTGCCCCGCGAGCTCGACCCCGAGCTGGAGGGCGAGCCGGTGACGCCGACGCGAAAGGTGAAGCGGCGGCTCATGGCCGAGCGGTACAGCGCGCTGGTGGAGTCGATGTACGCCGGGGACGAAGAACGCAGGATCGCCGCCGAGGTGGCGAGCCTTTAGCCGGAGGATTGAATGCCCTTCCTCACATTGCTCTTATCGCTCCTGGCCGTCGTCGCCCTCGGGGCGCCGGCGTCGGCTCAGTACCGCGTCGGCATGAGCGCGGCCATCACGGGTCCGGCGTCGTCGACCTACGCGCCGACGTACGAGGCGTACAAGGTCTACTTCAAGCGCGTGAACGACGCCGGCGGGATCAACGGCCAGAAGGTCGAGATCGCGTACGAGGACGACCGCGGCGAGCCCCAGCGGGCGGCGGCCAACGCCAAGAAGCTCGCCGAGGCGTCCATCCTCATCGTCAACGCGTCGACCTCCGCGACGTACAAGCCCTTCATGACCGAGTCGGAGACCGAGAAGATGCCGCTCATGTTCGGCGGCGGCGTCTGCCCGCGCGAGGCGTTTCCGCCCGCGAACCCGCTGATCTTCTGCTCGACCTCCTTCGGCTCGAAGTGGGACAGCCGCTTCGCGCTCGGCTTCATCAAGGAGCAGGCGGGCGGCAAAAAAGTCAAGGTCGGGTTCGCGGCGCAGGACATCCCGCTCTCTCGGATCGAGCTGGAGTTCGCCGAGCAGCTCGCGAAGGACCTCGGGCTCGAGCCCATCCCCGTCGTGGTCGTGCCGGGTAACACGCCGGACTTCACGCCGTTCGCGCAGAAGCTGAAGGACGCCGGCGCCGACTGGGTGCTGTCGTGGGCGCTCTGGCACGTCGAGGTGGGCGTCTTCGAGGCGCTCCAGCGCATCGGCTGGCCGGGGAAGTACCTGCTGTACGGCCACCAGCAGACCCAGGACGAGCTGGCGCGCCTGAAGGCGCCCACCCTGCATGCCTTCGGTGGCAACACGCTCTTCATGGAGAGCCTGCCGATCCACGCGGAGATCGTCAACCTCGTCAAGAGCCAGACGACGCACCCGGCTCACTACATGGCAGAGGGTTGGGTCTCCGCGATGGTGCTCGAGGCCGCGCTGAAGAAGTGCGGCTGGCCTTGCCCCAAGGACAAGCTCGCGACGGCGATGGCCGGGGTGAGCGTCGATACGAAGGGGCTCCGTGGTGGCCCCATCGAGTGGACCGCGGACAATCACTATCGCAAGAACACGTACTACAAGGTCTACCGCTGGGACACGGCCAAGAACGGCATCGCGTCGGTCGGCGGCTGGACGCGGCTCGAGATCAAGTGACGCGGTGACGCAGGTCCTCGCCACGACCGTCGTCGTCGCGAGTCTCTACGCGCTGCTCGCCGCGGGCTACGTGCTCGTCTACCGCGCGACGCGCGTCCTGAACCTGGCGCAAGGCGACATGATGACCCTCGGGGGTTACTTCCTCTTCCTGCTCACCACCGCGGCGCCGGGCTCGCCCGCGCTCTCGATCACGACGGCAGCGGCGCTCGCCGCGGCGGCCGGCTTCTTCATCTACCATCTCCTCATGCGGCCGATGGCGGGGCATCCGATCTTCGCGGCGGTCCTCGTCACGGTCACGCTCGGCATCCTGCTGCGCGCGGCGATCGTGCTCGTGTACACCGACCGCATCCGCCACCCGCTTCCGCTGCTCGGCCTCGCCAACCCGCCGCGGAGGCTCCCGGGCGGCGCGGTCGTCTCCACGTTCGATCTGCTCACGGTCGGCGTGGCCGCAGCCCTCTTCCTGGCGCTCTTCGCCTTTCTGCGGCTCTCGCCCCTGGGGATCCAGATGCGCGCCGCCGGCGAGAAGGCGCTGCTCGCCGCCCAGCGCGGCATCAACTTCCAGCTCCTCTTCGCGCTCTCCTGGGCGCTGGCGGGGTTCGCGGGCGCGCTCGCCGGCATTCTCTACGCGAACAACGTGCGCCTCGATCCCTCGCTCGGCGTCCTCGGGCTGAAGGCGTTCGCGGTGGCGCTGGTCGGCGGGCTCGACAGCCTGGGCGGTGTCATCCCGGGCGCGCTCATCGTCGCCGCGATCGAGGTGCTGTCCGTACGCTACGGCGATCCGCTCCTGGCCGACGTGTCGCCGTTTCTCTGCCTCCTCGCGATGCTGCTCGTGCGCCCGTGGGGGCTCTTCGGCACGAAGGAAGAGCTGGAGCGCGTCTGAGACGCTGAGGAGATGGCGCACGGCGGCGGCTATTTCAAGACGACCTACGCGAGCGATCTGGCGCTGGTGGACACACGGCTCCGGCGCACGGCGCTCGCCGCGCTGATCGTGGCGCTGCTGGTCCTGCCGCGCCTGACGTCGCCGTTCGCCCTCGACCTCGTCGCGCAGACGGCGCTGGCCGCCGTCGGGGCGCTCGCGCTCAATCTGCTGACCGGGCTCGCGGGACAGATCTCGCTGGGCCACGCCGGATTCATCGCCGCCGGCGCCTTCACGACCGCGGTGCTGGTCGAGCACCGCCTGCCGTCGCCGTTGCTCGCACTGCCCGCCGCCGCGCTGGTGGGCGCCGTGCTCGGCGTGGTCGTCGGCATCCCGGCGCTCCGCCTCAAGGGGCTCTACCTGGCCCTCGGCACGCTCGCGTTGCACCACGTCGTCCTCTACGCGTGCGGCGAGTTCCAGAACCACTGGGGCGCCAACACGGGCGTGTCGATTCCGCCGCCACGACTCGGCGGCTGGGTGCTGAAAGGCACGACCGCCTGGTACTACACGCTGATCGCGGTCGCCGCGCTCGTCGTAGCGCTGTCGGTCAACCTCCAGCGCTCGCGCGCCGGCCGGGCGTGGATGGCGATCCGCGACCGTGAGATCGCGGCGGAGTCGGTCGGGATCGACGTGGCGCGGTATAAAGTCCTGGCGTTCGTCTGGTCCAGCGCCCTCACCGCCGTGGCCGGCGCGCTCTTCGCGTATCAGCGCGCCTTCGTCTCGGTCGAGGCCTTCGGCTTCTTTCTCGCGATCGAGTACATCGCGATGATCACCATCGGCGGCCTTGGCTCGGCGCTGGGCGCGGTGCTCGGCGCCGCGTTCGTGACGCTGCTGCCCTACGGGATCGACGCGGTCGTCGCGGGTCTGCGGGTGCCGGGCGGCGCCGAGTACTATCTGTTTCCGCTGAAGTTCGGCGCCTTCGGCCTCCTGATGGCGGCCTTTCTGATCTTCGAGCCGCAGGGGCTCGTCGGGATCTGGCGCCGCGCGCGCAACTGGTTCTCTCTGTGGCCGCTTCGCTACCGTCCGCTGCGCCCCGCGTCGTGACATCCGTGCTCGAGCTGGAAAACCTCGAGGTCGTCTACCACCACGTCGCGACGGCGATCCAGGGGGTGTCGCTCCGCGTGCCGCCGCGCTCGATCGTCGCCCTCCTCGGCACCAACGGCGCCGGCAAGACGACCACGCTGCGCGCGATCTCGGGCTTCCTCGGGGCCGACGACGCCCAGATCGTCGGCGGCCGCGTCGTGTTTCTGGGCGAGGCCGTCACGGGCCGCCCGCCCCACACGCTGGCTCGCCGCGGGCTCGTCCTCGTTCCCGAGCGCGACAAAGTGTTCGAGACGCTGACGGTGCGAGAGAATCTCCGTGCGATCGTGCCGGGGCGGCGCGCCGACCGCGGCGCCGCGCGCCCGCCCGTGACGCTCGACCAGGTGTTCCACTACTTTCCCGTGCTGGCCGAGCGCCGCCGCCAGCTCGCCGGGTACCTCTCGGGCGGCGAGCGCCAGATGCTGGCTCTCGCGACGGCCCTGCTGTGCCGGCCGCGGGTGCTGCTGGTCGACGAGCTGTCGCTCGGGCTGGCGCCGCTGGTTGTCGAGAGCCTCATGACGATGGTCGCGCGTCTGCGCGACGACCTGGGGCTCGCGGTGCTCCTGGTCGAGCAGAACGCCGGGGCCGCTCTCGCCATCGCGAACTACGGCTATGTCCTGGAGCACGGCCGCATCGTCTACGATGGGTCCGGCGACCGGCTCCTCGCGCACGAGGACGTCCGCGAATTCTATCTGGGCGTCGGCCGGAGCCCCGGCCGCAAGCGCTACACCGACGTGAAGCAGTATCGGAGGCGGCGCCAGTGGTTCTAGCCGTCGACGACCTCACGCTCGAGTTCGACGGGTTGCGTGCGTTGACCGGGGTCAGCATGTCGATCGACGCGGGCGCGCTGGCCGCCCTGGTCGGGCCGAACGGTGCCGGCAAGACGTGCCTCCTCAACTGCGTCGGCGGCTTCTACGCGCCGACGTCGGGACGGATCGTCTTCGGCGACGTCGCGATCCAGGGCCTGCCGCCGCACCGTATCGCCGCGCACGGCGTCGCGCGAACGTTTCAGTTCGTCGAGCTGTTCCGGGGAATGACGGTGCTCGACAACATCCTGCTCGGCCGCCACCGGCACATGCGGGCCGGGATCCTCGCCGGCGGGCTCTTCTGGGGACGGTCGCGCCGCGAAGAGACGGCGCACCGCCGCCGCGTCGAAGAGATCATCGAGTTCCTCGAGCTTGAGCGCACGCGAAACGAGCTGGTCGCGAGCCTGCCGTTCGGCGTCCAGAAGCTCGTCGCGATCGGCCGGGCGCTGGCGATGGAGCCGGCGCTGCTGCTGCTCGACGAGCCCTCGACCGGGATGAATCGGGAGGAGAAGGAGAACCTCGCGCGCTTCCTGCTGAGGATCAAGCACGAGCTGGGCATGACGATGCTCTGGGTCGAGCACGACATGGAGCTGGTCGGCGACCTGGCCGACACCGTGACGGTGCTGGACTTCGGCCAGCGGATCGCCGCCGGCCCGCCGGACGCGGTGCTCCGCGACCCGCGCGTGATCGAGGCGTACCTGGGCCGCGCCGGGAGCCGCGAGAGAGGAGGGGGATGATGCTGCTGCCGACGACGGTGGTGGGGAGTCACGGGCTTCCCGGGTGGGTGTGGCTCGCCCGCGAGGCGATGGAGGCCGGGCGCATGGGCGCGATCGACGTCCGTGAGCTGATGGAGGACGCGACGCAGGCGGCGCTCCTCGATCAGGAGCGCGCCGGCGTCGACGTGCTGAGCACGGGCGAGATGATGCGCGTGAGGTTCATCATCGGCTTCTACGATCACATCAGTGGCATCCGGGCGCTGCCGGCGCCGCGCCAGCTCGGCCAGCCCCTCTGGGACACGAACACGCCGTTCGAGGTGACCGAGACGATCAGCGCGCCCAACGGCCTCGGCATCGTGGAAGAGTTCAAGCTCGCGCGCGCGCTCACGTCGAAGCGGCTCAAGGCGACCGTCCCCGGGCCGTACACGCTGCTCGTGCCCCTCCGGCTCGGCGGCGGCTACAAGAGCAAGGACACCCTGCTGGCCGACCTGGTCGGCATCGTGAACACCGAGTGCCGCGCGCTGGTCGAGGCCGGAGCCGATTTCATCCAGATCGACGAGCCCCACAGCGGGATGTACGCCGGCTCGGCCCCGCGCTTCGACCAGGGCGTGAACCAGGCCGTCGATGGCGTGGAGGCGAAGATCGCCGTCCACGTCTGCTTCGGCAACCTCTACGGGCGCCCGTTCCAGGCCGTGCGCGACTTCCGCAATCTCTATCCCGCGCTGCGCGAGCTCCGCGCCTCGCAGATCGTCCTCGAGTTCGCCAACCGCGGCATGGAGGATCTGCGCCTCTGGAAGGAATTCCCGACCGACAAGGAGCTCGGCGCGGGCGTGATCGACGTCAAGGCGTTCAAGGCCGAGTCGGCCGCCGACGTGGCCGAGCGGATTCGCGCGCTCTTGAAGCACGTCGCGGCCGAGAAGCTCTGGCTCAACCCGGATTGCGGGTTCTGGGAAACGCCGCGCTGGGTAGTGAAGCAGAAGCTGGCCGCGCTGGTCGAGGGGGCCCGGATCGTCCGAAAGGAGCTCGGCGCGTGAAGCGGCTCCTGCCCCTCGTGGTCTTGCTGGTGGCGGCCGGCTGCGCCATGTTGGAGCGAGCCGGCGGGAATTTCTGGGAGCTGGAGCGTGGGCCGTCGGGTCAGGCGCCCGATCCCGCGGTCACGCGCGAGGCGGTGGTGCAGGTGTACGCCGCCCGCACGGTGGGCTGGCGCGGGCTCTTCGCGGTGCACACGTGGATCGCGGTGAAGCCGCGCGACGCCGATGCCTACACGCGCTACGAGGTGATCGGCTGGGGCGTGGATCGGGGCGCGCCCGCGGTGCGCGTCAACCGCGCCGGTCCCGACAATTACTGGTTCGGCGACCGGCCGGAACGGCTCGTCGATCTCCGCGGCAACGGCGTCGACGCGCTCGTCGCGCAGGTCGAGGCCGCGGTCGCGTCCTATCCGTATCCGGCCCGCTATCGCACCTGGCCCGGCCCCAACAGCAACACGTTCACGGCCTGGATCGGTCGCAGCGTGCCCGAGCTGAGGCTCAAGCTGCCGCCCACGGCGATCGGCAAGGACTTTCTGCCCGGCGCGGTCGCCGACACCACGCCGAGCGGCACCGGAATCCAGCTCTCGCTCTTCGGTCTGACCGGGCTCGCGGTTGGCTGGGAAGAGGGCATCGAAGTCAATCTGCTCACGCTCAACTTCGGCATCGAGCTGAAGAGCCCGGCGCTCAAGCTGCCACTCGTCGGACGCCTCGGCCGGTCCTGAGCCCCGCGTCACATCCGAGCGGCGACGGGCTATACCAACCGCCCCGGGGAGTGATATGTTCGGGCAATCCCGGATCTGGAGGCGGTCATGGACACGCTCGAACTCGGTCTCGCCGGCAAGGTTGCGATCGTCACGGGTGGCAGCGAGGGGCTCGGCCGCGCCTGTGTGGAGCGATTCGCCAAGAGCGGCGCGAAGGTCGCCGTGTGCGCCCGCCGCAAGGACGTGCTCGAGCGCGCCGCGGATGCCATCCGGCGCGCGACCGGCGGCGACATCCTCGCGATGGCGACCGACGTGACGCACGGCCCGGAGATCGAAGCCTTCGTCGCCGCGACCGTGGCGCAGTTCGGCGGCGTCGACATTCTCGTGAACAACGCGGGCACCTCCTCGGCCGCCGGCTTCGAGCAGGTGGACGAGGCCACCTGGCAATACGACTTCGATCTGAAAGTGATGGGCGCGATCCGTCTCTGCCGGCTCGTCATCCCTCACATGAAGCGCCGCGGCGGCGGGCGCATCATCAATGTGACGACCGTCGGCGGCAAGGCGCCCGTCGCGCGCTCGCTGCCGACGAGCGTCACGCGCGCGGCGGGCATCAATCTCACGAAGTCGCTCGCCCACGAGTACGCGCCGGATAAGATCCTCGTCAACACGATTTGCCTCGGTCTGGTGAAGAGCGCCCAGCACGAGCGGCGCGCGACGGGCGACCTCGACGCGTACTACCGCGAGATCGCCGAGAAGCGGCGGCTGCCCCTGGGGCGGTTCGGCGAGGCGAGCGAGTTCGCCGACCTCGTGGCCTTCCTCGCGTCAGAGCGCGCCGCCTACATCACCGGCACCGCGATCAACTTCGACGGCGGGATCTCGGCCGCCGTGTGAGCAGGACCGTGCGAGCTGGCGGCCGCTGGGGCCGGCGATGAAGTACGGGAGTCCGGAGGAACGCATGCTGAAGCGGAGCGTGACGGCTGCACTCGTGCTGGCGGTCGGGTTCGTCCTCGGGTTCGTGACGCTGGCGTTCACGCAGGACAAGCCGCCGGCGACGCGTGCTGGACTGCACCAGATCTATGCCGCGGCGAAGTCGCTCGAGGAAACTCAGCGCCATCTCGAGCGCGCCGAGCACTACTTCGGTGGGCACCGCGCCAAGGCGCTCGAGCTGGTCAAGCAGGCCAGCGGCGAGCTGAAGCAGGCGATGGAGTTCGCGAAGGCGAATCCCCCTTCGGGCGCGAAGGCGGCAACCGGGACCACGCCCGCCACCAGCGCGCCCCCGGCGCCGGCCAAACAGTGACGCCGATGCTCGCGCTCCACACGTGGACTCTCGATTCGACGTCGCTCGCGGACGTTCTCCTGGTCACGCTGGCAGCGGGCTGGGACGGCATCGAGCTGCGGCGTGTCGACTTCGCCCGCGCCGCGGAGAAGGGGCAAGCCGCGGCGGAGGTGCTGGCGCTCGTGAAGGCGAGCGGGCTTCGCGTCGCGTGCGTCGGTGTGGAGCTCGGCTGGATGTTCGCCGACGGCGAGGAGCGCCGGCGGCTGTTCGAGGCGTTCGCCGAGGCGTGCCGCTGGGCGAACGCGCTCGGCTGCTCGACGGTGATGAGCGCGTCGGACCGCGGGCGCGGCGACCTGGCCCGCGCCGCGGCGAACATGCGTGAGGCCGCCGACATCGCCGCCGCCAACGGCGTGCGGCTCGCGGTCGAGTTTAACTCGCAGTCCGACCAGCTCAACAACCTCGACGTCATGCGCGGCGTCGTCGCCAAGGCCGCGCACCCGAGCTGCGGGCTCTTGCTCGACACCTACCATCTACAGCGGAGCGGCGCCACGCTGGCCGCGATCGACGACGTGGCGCTCGGCGAGATCGCGTACGTGCAGTACAGCGACGTGCCGCGCACCGGGCTCGAGCCCGGGAAGGCGCTCGACCGGCTGCCGCCCGGTCGGGGCAGCGTGCCGTTCAAGGAGATCTTCGCGCTGCTCGATCGGAAGGGCTATCGCGGGTTCATGAGCTATGAGGCGCCGAACCCGGCGGCGTGGGCGCGGCCCGCCGACCAGGTCGCGCGCGAGGCGCTCGAGGCGACGCGCGCGCAGCTCCCAGTCCGTTGAGGTGAGAGAGAGGGAAGCCATGCGCAAGACCATCACCGGCACCGGCGGCATGTTGCTCGTCCAGACCCTGAAGGATGCAGGCGTGGAGTACCTCTTCTCGAATCCGGGATCCGCCGAGACCGGGATCTTCGCGGCCCTCTCCGAGGACGGAGACCAGAAGCTCATCGTCGGCAAACACGAGGGGCTCGTGGCGGCGATGGCCGACGGCTACCACCGTATCAGCGGCAAGGTGGGCGTCATCATCGCCCACGTGATGGGTGGCTCGTACCAACTGGCCGGGCAGCTCTTCAACGCCCAGATCGCCGGCTCCTCGCTGCTGGTCATCGCCGGGGACTGGGCCTCCGAGGTCCAGGACTTCCGCGGCCTGGCGCCATACCCGGGCCTGACCCAGGCCGAATCGATGCGCCCGATTACCAAGGACGCGCGCGCCGCCTATCAGGTGGCGGCGAACCCCGCGGCGATCACCGTCGCGACGACGCGGGCGCTCCGCGAGGCCACCACGCCGCCGACCGGCCCGGTGTACCTCTCGATCAGCGCCGAGCTGCTCCTCCGCGAGGGGCTGGAAGCGCAGATCGGTGAAGCGGCGGGATACCGGATCGAACGGCCGGGGCCGGCGCGCGCGAAGACGGTCGAGGAGATCGCGCGACGGCTCGGCGCGGCGCAGTGTCCCGTGCTGATGTTCGGTGACGACGTCTGGCGGGAGGGTGCTCAGGCCGATGCCGTGCGTCTGGCCGAGACCTTGGGGGCGCCGGCGTTCAGCACCCGGCAGATCTTCCCGAACTTCCCGACGCGACATCCGCTCTACTGCGGCATGTATCCGGTCTCCAAGGACTTCGAGAAGGTCACCGGCCTGAAGCCGGACCTGATCTTCCTCGTCGGCGTCCAGGGCTTGCACGGTGGCGTCACCGAGCCGTTCGTCATCCAGATCGGGCCCAATCCGGTGCTCATGGGCCGCCACTATCCGCTCGACATCGCCGCGCAGTGCGAGCTGCCCGAGACGCTCCGCGGCATCACCGCGGCCCTCACGCGCTTGCACGCGTCGGACAAGGTCTCGGGCTGGACCCGGCAACGCGGCAAGGTCCGCGAGTACGCGAAGCTCCTGATCTCGCGGGAGGAAGATCTGATCCGCGAGCACGAGCACGACACGATCGTGCATCCCGGCACACTCGAAGCGCACATGGCGCAGCTCCTGCCGAAGAACACCGTCATGGTCCAGGAGAGCTCGACGGCGCGCACGACGCTCCTGCCGTTCGGACACGACGCGATGGGCTGGACCCGCAGCGGCGGCGGCTCACTCGGATTCGGCGTGGGCGCCGCCATCGGCGCCAAGATCGCCGCCGGCCGCGAGCGGCCGGTCGTACTCCACCTGGGTGATGGCGCCTTGACGTACAGTGCGGCCGGCTTCTGGACGATGGCCCGATACAACACGGCGATCCTGACCGTGATATCGAACAACGAGACCTACCAGGTCGTCCGCACGAACTGGGCGCGGGAGGTCCCGGACAGCAAGATGGTGCACACCGGGAAATACCCCGGGCTCTACCTCGACGCGCCGGCGACCGACTACGCGGCGCTGGCCCGCTCCCAGGGCGTCGAGGGCGAGACCGTGAAGACGCTGAAGGAGCTCGAGCCCGCGCTCCGGCGCGGGGTCGATCGCACGACCCGCGAGAACAAGCCGTACGTGCTCGACGTGAAGGTGGCGCGCGAAGGCGTAGGCGCCGATTCGACCTGGTACCAGGACTGGAAGATGTAGGCCGCGGGGCGGGCGCTGCCTACCGCGTGCCGTCGCGTAGGGCGACGAGCAAGCGGCGGACCCACACCCGGATCATCTCGCGACGGTAATCGGCGCTGCCCATGAGGTCGGAGAGCGGTTCGGCCTCGGCGGCGGCGGCCTCGGCGGCCGCGCGGACGGCCGCATTGCTCAAGACTTCCCCGCGAAGCGTCGCCTCCGCCCGACGGGCGCGGACCGGGGTCGGCGCCACGCCACCAAGGCCGATGCGCGCCTCGGTGCACCGCCCGCCATCCAGGACAATGAGCGCCGCGACGCCGACCAGCGCCTTGTCCTCGGCCGAGCGCGCCGTGAACTTGCTGTAGCCGCTGCGCGCGCCCTTCGGCGGCGGCGGCACGCGGACCCCCGTGACGATCTCGCCCGGCTCGAGCGCCGCCTCGTAGAACCCGCGAAAGAACTCGTTGATCGGCATCGCGCGCCGGCCGGCGTGGCTGGCCACGCGCACCTCGGCGTCGAGGCACATGAGAGCCGGCGCCGGGTCCGACGCGGCCTCGGCGTAGGCGAGGTTGCCGCCGATCGTGCCCGACGCGCGGATGGCCGGGCTGGCCACCCGCTTCACCGCCTCGGCGAGGAGCGGCCAGCCGGCCTGCACGAGACGGTCATGACTGATCTCCGCGTGGGTGGCCATCGCGCCGACCCCCAGCATGCCATCGTCGAGCAGTCGAATCTCGGTCAGCGCGGCGAGTCGATTCAGCGAGATCAGACGATCCGGCTTCACGAGGCCCAGCCGAATCATGGGGATGAGGGCCGTGCCGCCAGCGACGAAGCGGGCCTCGCCGTCGAGCTTGGCGAAGACGTCGAGCGCTTCGCGCAAGGATTCGGGCTCGACGAGGCCGAAAGGATGAAGTCGCACTCTTACCCCGAGCCCGGCGCCGCGGCCAGCACGGCCTCGACGATCTTCGTGTAGCCGGTGCAGCGGCAGAGATTGCCCGACAACGCGTCGCGCACCTCGTCGGCCGTCGGCGCCGGGTTCTCGATGAGGAGCGCCTTCGCGGCCAGCAGCATGCCCGGCGTGCAGAATCCGCACTGGGCCGCCCCGCGCTCGGCGAACGCGGTCTGCAGCGGGTCGAGTCGCCCCTCGGTCTCGAGCCCCTCGACGGTCACGAGCGCGCGCCCGCGCGCGTGGGCGGCGAGCACGAGACAAGCGCGGATCGGTCGACCGTCGGCCAGCACGGTGCACGTGCCGCACACGCCCTCGCCGCAGCCGTACTTCGTCCCCATCAAGCTGAGTCCGTCGCGCAGGAGGTCGAGCACCGTCCAGTGCGCGGGCGCCTCGGTGGCGCACGGCCGCCCGTTGAGGGTGAACGCGAGCTTCACGTGGGCATCTCGATAGCCGCACGGACGTTCGTGGCGAACTCACCGGCGAGCTGCTTCGCCTTGACCTTCATCACCGCGTCGCCCACCGAGCCGAGCCGGCCGAGCACCCGCACCTCGCTGCGGTAGCGCACGAGCGTCGCGCCCGTGCCGGCCGGAGCGAGGTCGAGCGTGTTGCGCACCTCGATCTGGCTCGCGAGCTTCCGGTCTTCACCCCGCCCGAGCGACACGAGGTGGCGCGGGCGATCGGACTCGACGATCTCGACGCGGAGATTCTGCGTGGTCGACAGGAACCCGACCTTCACGGTCAGGCGGACGCGATAGGTCGTCGCATCCTGCACCTCGAGGCTCTCGCAGCCGGGCAGACACGGGGCCACCCGAGCGGGATCGAGCAGGAAATCCCACACGGTGTCGGGGACCGCGTCGACTGAGAACTCTTCCTCGAAGACCGGCACGCGCTACGCCGTCGCGCGGAGCGCGGCGAACACGCGCTCGGCCGTGATCGGCAGCTCCGTCACCCGCGCCCCCACCGCGGCCGACACGGCGTTGGCGACCGCGGCGATGCTCGGAGTCATGGCCGGCTCGCCGAGCCCCTTGGCGCCGAACGGCCCGAGCCCGTCGCCCGACTCCAGCAGCACGGTCTCGATCGTGGGGACGTCCAGCGAGGTCGGAATCTTGTAGTCGGCCAGGTGCGGGTTCTTGCTCACGCCGTTCTCGAGGGCGATTTCTTCCATGAGCGCGTATCCGAGCCCCTGGACCGCGCCGCCCTCGAGCTGGCCTTGAGCGCTCGCGCGGTTGATCACGCGGCCGGCGTCGTAGCACGCCACGAGCCGACCCACGCGGGTCCGGCCGGTCTCCTCGTCGATCTCGACTTCGATGGCGTGCGCGCCGAAGGTGTAGTCGTTGAACGCCTTGCCCTGTCCGGTGAGGGGGTCGATCGTCGGCGCCGCCGGCGCGTCGTACTTCTCCAGCGCCTGGACGGGCCGGCCCTCGGCGATCGCCGTCTTCACGACGCTCGCCAGCGGGAACGCGCGATCGGGCGCGCCGCGCACGAACGCGCGACCGTCGGCCAGCACGATGTCACCGGGGGCGGCCTCCAGAAGCGTGGCCGCCGCCGCGCTCAGATGGCGGCGGACTTCGCGCGCCGCGTTGAGCACCGCGTTGCCCGACATCAGAAGCTGGCGCGTCGCGGTGGTCGTGCCCGCGCGCGGCGTGAAATGGCTGTCACGTCCGACGGCGGTCACCCGCTCGACGTCGAGACCCAGCACCTCGGCGGTGATGGCGCAGAGCGACGCGGTCTGTCCCCCGCCCACGTCGGGCGCGGCGCAACGGACGACGGCGGTGCCGTCCAGCTCCATGCCGACCCAGGCACTCGCCGAGTCGCGCGTCCAGCACATCCGGCCGTACGGCGTGAACGACGCGGCCACCGCGCGGCCGAGGCGTGTCGGCCCGCGGCGCGCCCGGCGCTCGCCGAGCCCGGCCCACGCGCGTCGCATCGTCTCGGCGAGCAGCGGCTCGGTCTCGAGCACCTGGCCCGTGGCGAGCGCGTCGCCCTTGCGGAGAAAGTTTTTCTCGCGCAGCGCGAGCGGGTCGATGCCGAGCGCCGCGGCGAGGGCGTCCATCTGTCCTTCGTAGGCGAGGCAGGTCTGGATGGAGCCGAAGCACCGGTAGGCGCTCGCCACCGGGTTGTTCGTGTAGACCGTCGTTGCCTCCACCCGGACGTGCGGGATCCGGTATGGCCCCGTCGCGGTCACCAGGCTGTAGAGCAAGACCCACGGCGAGAGCGCTGCGTAGGCACCGGAGTCGGAGACGAGCTCGGCCTCGAGCGCGGTGAGCGTGCCGTCGCGCGTGGCGCCGGAGCGATAGCGCATGACGTAGGGGTGGCGCTTGCCGTGGCCGATGAACGATTCCTCGCGGGAGAACACGAGCTGAACGGGCCGCCGCGTCTTCCAGACCAAGAGGCCCAGCAGACACTCGACGGTGACGTCTTCCTTGCCGCCGAAGCCGCCACCGACGTACGCGCCCTCGAGCCGGACGCGCGCGTGAGGAAGCTGGAGCACCTCGGCCACGTCGCGGAAGTGCTCGAGCACCTGGGTGCTCACGCGCAGGGTCAGCACGCCCTCGGCGTCGACCCAGCCGATCCCGGTCTCGGTCTCGAGGTAGACGTGGTCGACGAACGGAGTGCGATAGGTTTGCTCGACGACCACGTCGGCTCTCGCGAAGCCTTCGGCGACGTCACCCGAGCGCAGATGCCAGCGGCGAAGCACGTTGCCGCCTTCGTGGACCACCGGCGCGTCGGGAGCGAGCGCCGCGAGCGGGTCGTAGACTCCCGGGAGCTCCTCGTACTCGACCTCGACGAGGTCCGCGGCCTGAGCCGCGATTTCCGGCGTGTCGGCGGCGATGGCCGCCACCGGCTCGCCCTGGAAGCGCACGCGGTCGTCGGCGAGCACAGGCTGCGTGGCCAGCACGGCACCGGCCGTGGCCTCGGCCATGCGGCCGGGGAGCTCCATCCGGAGCTCGTTGCGCGGCACGTCCTTCGCGGTGAGGACCGCGACCACGCCGGGCAGCGCCCGGGCGGCGCGCGTGTCGAGCCGCACGATGCGCGCCGACGCGTAGGGGCTCCGCACGATCCGACCGTGGAGCATGCCCGACAGCGCGAGGTCGCCGGCGTAGATCGGTCGGCCGCGCACTTTCTCCCACGCGTCCGCCCGCGCCGGGCTCGCGCCGATTACGCGATACGCCATGACGCGAGGTCGACCATCAACGCTTGCAGACCTCGAGCACCGGGTCCTCCCCGCGCAGCATGGTCAGCAGGACCGAGTGAATCGTCGGTTCGCGCAGGAGACGCTCGGCCGTTTCGTGCGCCGGTGCGCGATCCGGGAGACCCTCCACTTTGTTGATCATCGCGACGACCCGGGCGCTGAGGGGCACACCCTTCCGTCCCCCCTCAGGATGGGCCAGGACACGGGCCACGATCTCGGGCGTGATCGGCGCCCCCAGCGGCGCGCCGCTCAGCGCGCTGACGAGCTCGGGACGGTGGACGTGATCGGCGTCGAGAATCTTGCCGAAGACATCGGCGCCGACCACGGGAACGACCAGCGTCGTTTCCGCGGGAATCACGGGCTCGTGCGCGGCCGGGGCCTTGAAGGGGCGCATGCGGGAGCCATCGGCCTCGTTCAGCATGCACACACCCGGACACCATGCGCGCAGGTGCCGGAAGAGCTCCAGGGAGATGCCGTCGGCTTTGCCGTCCTTGGGGTTCGTCGCCCCGATGATGAGCACGTGGTGGTGAGCGGCCAGGGCGGCCAGGACGCTCTCGTGTGTCGCGTCGGCGGCGGGGACGCTTGCGGGCGCCAGCGCGATCTGCGCGGCGAAGATTCGCGTGGTCGTGGTCGTGATCGCGCTCCCGCCCCTCTCGACCACCTCGCGCGCCAGGCGAAACATGGCCGTGGTCTTTCCGCCGCCTCCGACGAGAGCGACGACGTCGTCGCCCGTCATGCCCAGCGCATCCGCCAGCTTCAACCTTGCGCGCTCCAACCCCGCTCGCTCCGGCCCAGCGGCCGCCCCAGAGGACGGCACGAGGTGAGCGCCGCAGGCCGTCGTGGGGCTGGGGCCCCACCGGCGTCCGCGCGCATGCTAGACATCCCAGCCGCCGTCGACGGTGACCGATTGCCCCGTCATGTTCGACGCGTCGTCGGAGACGAGGAACAGCACGGCGTTGGCGATGTCCTGCGCAACCGTCACGCGCCTGAGGGCCATCTCGTCGACGTACTCCTGGTACACGCGCTCCGACGTCCAGCCGCGCTTCTTCGCCTTCTCGCGACAGAGCTTGTCCATGCGGTCGCCGCCGACGATGCCGGGGTGGAGCGCGTTCACGTTGATGTTATGGGGGCCGACTTCGAGCGCCACCGTGCGCGTGAAGCCGCGCAGGGCCCACTTGGAGGACGAGTAGGCCGCGCGGTACTTGTAGCCCCGGAGGCCGGAGGTGCCGCTGATGTTCACGATCTTGCCGTAGCGCTGCTGGATCATGGCGGGCAGCACGTGCTTGGTCGGCAGGAACGTGCCGCGCAAGTTCACGGCGATCACGTGGTCGAAGTCGTCGGCCTTGATCTCCCACACCGGGGTCTCGATGGGTCCGGTGACGCCGGCGGCGTTGATCAGGATGTCGATGCGCCCGAACGTCTCGCGCGCCCGCGCGACCATCCGCTCGACCGCCAATTCGTCGGTGACGTCGGTTGGCGCCGCGAGCCCGCGCCGGCCGAGCGATTCGACCTCGCGCGCGAGCGTGTCCAGCGGCCCCGACTCGCGCGCCACAAGTGTCAGATGAGCCCCCTCCCGGGCCAGGGTGAGGCAGATGTCACGGCCCATGCCCTTGGCGGCGCCCGTCACGATGGCGATGCGATCGGCGAGCCTCATCCCTCGTCTCCCTCTGCACGATCACGCGCTCGCAGCTCCGCCGACCGCTCGGCCGGCGGACCGTAGCCGCCGCCGCCACACGTCTCGATGACGACCAGGTCGTTGGCGGCCAGGCGAAGCGTTTCCTTGCCGCGAATCTGGCGCTCGCGTGGCCCCGGGTTCAGCGTGATCCGAAACGGCGCAGCGTCGCGGCCACCGGCGAGGCCGTAGGGCGGCACCACACGGCGGTCGAGCATGCTCGTGAGCGTGACCTCGGGGGCCAGGATCCGGTAGGCCCGCCGAAATCCGAGACCGCCGCGGTGCGCTCCGTCGCCGCCGGAGCCCAGGCGGAGCGCCTGCTCCTCGATCATGATCGGGTACTCGCCCTCGATGACCTCGATCGGCGTGTTCATGACGTTGGACATGTGCACCCGCACCGCGGAGGCGCCGTCCTTCGTGGCGGTCGCGCCCTCGCCGCCGCCGTGCACCTCGTAGAGGATCGACCAGCGGGCGTCGGCCTGCTGCGCGCCGAAGATCAGGACGCCCGCCGTGGTCGGCCCGCCGGCGGAGACACGATCGGGCAGCACTGGCGCCAGAGCCTTGACGATCGCGTCGACGACGCGCTGGCTGGTCTCGTGATTGCCGCCGACGACGGGACGGTCGGGATCGGCGTTGAGGACCGTGCGCGGCGGCACGTGGACGTGCAGCGGACGGTAGCAGCCTTCGTTCGGCGGCACCTCCGGCGCGACGAGCGCCTTCATCGCGTAGTAGACCGCCGAGCACGCGATGAAGTACGTCGTGTTCACCGGCCCGCGCACCTGGGGCGCCGTGCCGGTGAAGTCGAAGCGGGCCTCGTCTCCGGCGATCTCGACCCGAACCCGGATCGGAATGGGCTCCTCGTCGACGCCGTCGTCGTCGACCCAATCCTCGCCCTCCCAGACGCCGTCGGGAAGCGCGCGGATGGCCGCCCGCATCTGCGCTTCCGACTCGGCGTGCAGCCGTTCGAAGCAGGCGCCGATCGTGTCGGCGCCGTGGTGGGCGAAGAGCTCCCGGAGCCGGCGGGCCGCGACGTCGTTGGCCGCGAACTGGGCGAACATATCGCCCGCGCGCTCGTCGCGGCCGCGAAGATTGGCCAGCACGAAGTCGATCGCATCGCGCTGCGGACCGTCGCTCGAGAACAGTCTGATCGGCGCGATGCGAAGCCCTTCCTGGTAGCACTCGGTGGCCGACGGCACGTAGCTGCCGGGCACCGCGCCGCCGATGTCCGCCCAGTGGGCCAGATTGATGGCGAAGGCGGTCAGGCGGCCATCGACGAACACCGGTCGCAGCGCCTTCACGTCGGGCAGATGGTTGCCGCCGACCTCCGGCAGATTGAGGAACCAGACGTCGCCGTCGCGGAGCCGGTCCGGCGGCACCCGCTTGAGGAACTCTTTGACGGTGAACCCCATCACGCCCAGGTGGATCGGGATATCGCGCCCCTGGGCGATGAGCCGCCCCTCGGCGTCGGTCAGCGCCGAGGAGAGATCGCCCGCCTCCTTGAGAAGGGGCGAGCGGGCGGAGCGCATGACGATCACGCTCATCTCCTCGGCGATGGCGTAGAGCGCGTTGCGAACGACCTCGAGCGTGGCCGGGTGCAGATTCATGCCTCGACCTCGATCAGGAGGTTGCCGAGACGATCGGCCCGAGCGCGCTGCCTGGGATAGACGAGCGTTGTCGACCATGCGTCTTCGATCAGCGCCGGGCCCGTGACCACCTGGCCCGCGGGCAGGGTCGCGCGCTCGTAGCGCGCCATCGCGACCTCTCCAGTGCCCGGAAAGAACGCGCGGAGCTCGCCGACCGCGGTCGGGGCGCCGTCGCCGACGACGGGCGGAAACGAGAGGTCGTCCCGAACGAGCTGCGCCATCACGCGCAGGTTGACGCACTCCACGCTTTCACCGGTCGCGTAGCCGTAGAGCTGGCGGTGGCGTTGCTCGAAGGCCGCCCGCAACGCTTCCGGCGTGCCGTCGGTCGCGTCCACCTCCAGCTCGTAGTTCTGGCCAGCATAGCGGAGGTCGATGCTGCGTTTGCGCAGCACGCGGTCCGCCGGGTGCCCCTCGTCGAGAAGCGGCGTCAGACACTGCGCCTCGAGCCCCCGGAAGCGGTCGGCGACGAGCTTCCCATCCCAGGCTTCGAGCCGCGCCCGGTGCGTCTGCACCGCGTCGTAGCGGAGCGGAGAGACCAGGCACCCGAGCGCCGAGAAGGCGCCGGAGTGGGCCGGCACGATGATGCGCGAGATCCCGGCCTGGCGAGCCAGCGCGCCCGCGTGGACAGGCCCGGCGCCGCCGTACGCGATCAGCGTGAACTCGCGCAGATCGTAGCCGCGCTGGACCGAGACCAGTCTCAGCGCGCGCTGCATGTTGGCGTTGGCGACCTCGACCACGGCGTGCGCCGCCTCGGGGAGCGAGAGCCCGAAGCGGCGGCGCAGCGGGTCGAGCGCCGCTTCGGCCCGCGCGCGGTCCAGCTTGATCGACCCGCCGTAGATCCGCTCGGGGTTGAGATAGCCGAGGATCAGGTTGGCGTCACTGACCGTGGGCTCGACGCCCCCGAGACCGTAGCACGCCGGCCCCGGGACGGCGCCCGCGCTCCGCGGCCCGACCTTGAGCGCGCCGGTGGCTTCGACCCACGCGATCGACCCGCCGCCCGCGCCGATCGACTCGACGGCGACCGCGGGCAGTCGGACCGGATAGTCCCCGAGCTTCCGCTGGCGAGCCGTCTCCGGCACGCCGTCGGCGATGAGACAGACGTCGGTCGTCGTGCCACCCATGTCGAACGCGAGCGCGCGCGGGATACCGAGCGCGCGTGCGAGGTGAGCGGCCGCCGCCACGCCGGCCGCCGGGCCGGACATCGCCATCGTGAGCGGACGCGCGCGCGCGGCATCGACGGACATCATGCCGCCGGCGGAGTGGAGGAGGTGGAGCGGGACCGTGCCGCCCGTCGCGGCGAGCCGGGCGACCAGATCGTCGATGTAGCGCGCAGCCAGCGGCATGACCGCCGCGTTGAGCACGGTCGTGCAGGCGCGCTCGTACTCGCGGAACTCGGCGTTGATCTGGCTCGAGACCGACACGTAGGGGAAGTGAGGCGCCAGCGCCAGGCGCAGGGCCTGCTCGTGCGCCGGGTTCGCGTAGGCGTGAAGCAGGCAAACCGCGACGCTCTCGACGCCTTCGCGGCGAAAGCGCTCGATGATCAGGGGCAGCTCACCGAGATCGAGCGGAGCGAGCACCGTGCCATCGGCACCGACGCGCTCGGCGACTTCGACCCGCAGGCGTCGCGGCACCAGGGGCTCGGGCTTGGCCGGCAAATCGAGCCGGTAGAGGTGCAGGCGATTCATTCGCCCGATCTCGAGCACGTCGCGGAAGCCGCGCGTGGTGACGAGACCGACGGCGCCGACCCGGCGCTCGATGATCGCGTTGGTGACCAGCGTGGTCCCATGGGCGAGCGACGCACAGGGACCGGCCGCATCGGCCATGGCGGCGAGGCCGTTGAGCACGCCGCCGGCGGGATTCTCGGGCGTCGTCGGCACCTTGAGCGCGCTCGTTCGCCCCGTCGCGGCATCCCAGGCCACGAGATCGGTGAAGGTGCCGCCCACGTCCACGCCCACACGCGATCCGCGGTCCACGGTCGGTCAGGGGCGCGCCGAGCCCGTCGCTCGGCGCCCCCAGCGAATCGAGCGCGGTAGGTGTCGCGGGTCTTCCAGTCGAGGCCTCGGGGATGTGCGCCGCTGCGTGTCCACGCTGTGCGGGAAGCTTGCCCCAAGGGCCGGGGCGGGTCAAGCGTGGAGAGGTGTGCGCGAGTCGGCGGGAGCTCACATCGCCGGAAAATCCGAGGTGTCGACGTCGAACTTGACGGTGACCTGCCGTAGTCGACGCGGCACCGACACGATCTTGCTCAGCCGAGGGTCGAAGTAGTCCTTGAACATCGACGGCCGGGCTTGACGCAGGTAGCTATCGGGATTCCGTCTCACGTCGGCGGTGGCGGCGGCCTGCAGCTCATCTCGCGTCGAGACAGACTGGATGATGCACGGCGCGTGGGTGAAGCCCATCGAGCGGAGCGAATAGGCGCGATGGGTGCCGTTGATGAGGATGAGCCGGTTCTCGGCATGGACGGCGTTGAGGAAATTCGAGCCGAACCCCACCACCAGCCCGATGATCGCGGCCTCCGCACCGACCGGCGACCTCCCGACGACCTGGGACGGCTCCAGGAAGACGGAATCGAGAAACCGCAGGTCGTTCGACGGGGAGACGAGCACGAAGGTGTCACTGTGGACTTGCATCCACTTCACCGGTGGCTTGGGATGGTCGTACGGCAAGCACATCTCGAAGATCTCCTCATCGGTGGGCGTCGGGCCCAGACGCTGCTTCAGGAGATCGAGATGGCCTCGATTGACCGTCTTCTGCCAAACGACGAGCCGGTCCAGCTCGACGAAGGCGATGTCGGCTGGGACGACCTTGAAGGCGTGGCGGAAGACGGGGTCGGCGAGCACGCGCTCCCGCAGGGCCTCGAGATGCCGGGGCACCGGCTCGATGGGCGGGTTATCCGCGATCCCGGCCTCCTGCCGCTGCAACGCCGCGACATGAGCGGCGGCGGCGCGCCATTCCTCGATGAGCGGCTGCTCGTCGGCGAGGTGACCGTTCTCGGCCACGACGGTCATGAAGTGCCTGAAGTCGTTGAGCGGCGGTCGGCCGATGAGATAGACGCACTCGTCGACGACTCGGTGGGCCTCGTCACTCGTGATACGACTGATCTCGAGATCGATCGCGTCGGGACGCCTCGGCATCAGCTCACCACCACGACCAGAATTCCACCCTGACGACACGAACCAGGCGGCGCGTGAGCACCGTGAGGATTGGCTGCTCCCCGCACGAGATCTTTGCGCGACCCGTCATTTCTGGCTTGAGCAGCATCGCCGCGTTTTCGATCTCCGTGGTGACCAGGACCACTCGATCGCCGCCTCCCTCCTCGGGGACGGGCGTCATCGCCGACGCGCCCTTGACCACCGGCGTCGTGGCCCCCGTCCGCACCGCCGCGGCCACCGAGGTCACGGTGCCCTCGAAGGTCATGCTCGGATAGGCGCGCGCCTTGACGGCGACCCGTTGCCCGGTCGCCACATCGCCGACGTCCTTCTCCGAGAGCGCGATCTCGGCCGTGACGGTATCGAGCCGGTGAACGGCGGCGAGAAGATCGCCTTTGCTCACGTGCTGCCCGATCAGCTCCCGCAGCTGACGCTCGGGCGTGGTGACGAAGCCGGTGATGGTGCTTGGAACCCTCGTGAGACGCAGCTGATCCTCGAGGTGGCGCTTCTGCGTTACTCGGCGCGCCACCTCCGCCTCCATCGCCTCGATCTCCTCGCGGCGGGAGCCCGCCCGTAGCTTGGCCAGCCTGCCCTTGGCCTCGGCGAGCCCGGTCTCGGCCAGGGCCAGTTCCTTGCGCACTTCAGCCAGGTCGTCGGCGCGCGTGATCTGTAGCTCGGCGCGCGCCTCGTCGAGCTCCTTGTCCCTGACGACCGCATCCTCTTCGGCCTGCTCGAGCTCTTTGAGTGAGATCAGCTCGGTCTCGCGCAGGGCCCGCGTGCGTTCGAGGTTGCTGCGCTTGTACTTGAGACGCTCCTCCGCCTTGGCCACGGTGGACTCCTGCCGGACCAGTTTCTCCGCCCGCATCGTTCCGGCCTCTCGGTACCGCCGGGCGCTCCCGACCGCACGAGCCTCCGCGGTCTCCACCTCCTTCTCCGCTACCGCGATCTCTTCCGGGCGGGTCCCGATCCGTAGCATGCGCAAGGTGGCCTGCTTCTCGGCGATCTCTGCCTCGGTCTTTCTCAGCTCCGCCGCGAGGTCGCGGTCGGAGAGCCGAGCCACGAGATCGCCCTGCTGGACCTTCATGCCCTCCCGGACATAGATCTCGGCGACGAGGCCCTCGACCTCGGTGCGAACTTCGGCGTTCCTGGTCGGGAGCACCCGAAATTCCCCAGTGACCCGCAGCTCGATCTTGACGAGCACCGAGCCGACCACTGCGGCCGCCAACGCCACGAGAGCGACCCGCCCGTTCCTCTTCGGGGCCGCCCTGGCTGGCTCCGGACTTGGCCGGGAGGCCGAGCGTCGCCAGAACGGAAGGCGGCGCAGCCGGTTGCGGAGCCGCGCGCTGAAGAGCACCAGGAAGAGGAGCAACCCCCACGCCTGAAAGCGCGGGATGAGGCCGCCCAGTCTTATCGCCACGAACCACAAGGTACCGATCGAGTAGAGCGTGGCGAGCGAGCCGTAGATGAGATAGATCGTGCGCTCGCGACGGCTGACGCTGGTCGCCGCCTGTGGCTGTCCACCGAGGCGAGAGAAGCATCTCCCGAGATAGTCGAAGGACCTCTGCCGCAGGTTCGGTACGCCCAGCCAATCGCTCAGCAGGTAGTAGCCGTCGAGCTTGAGCAAGGGATTGAGATTCAGGAGGATCTTGAGCCCTGTCGTCGCCACGATGATCAGCGCCATCGAGCTCGGCAGGCTGTCGGGCGTGGTCACCCGCCAGGTGACCGTGGCGACCGCCCACAGTACCAGCTCCAGGTATGGCCCGGCGAACGTGACGAGCAGCCTCTTCGACTGCTGCGGGAAGAGCCACGCATCGCTCACGTCGCAATAGAACGCGGGGTTGAAATAGATGAGGAAGATCCCCATGTCGTGGACTTCGCCGCCGAACCGCTTACAGGCGAGCCCGTGAGCGAACTCGTGGACGGCGCCCACAACGACGATGAGCACCCACGCCACCAAGAGCGACCGAACGCTCAACAGGCTGATGAGGTCGCGATGGATCTCGGCGGTGTTGGACGCGAACGTGGCGGCCGCGACGATGATGAGCGCGAGTGAAAGCCCGAGGAAGGGCTTGCTGAAGAGCGGTCCCAGGGGCTTCACCATCCGGGTCAAGAGCTGGTCGGGATCGAGCACCTTGACTCGCAGGGAGAGCAGGCCTCCCTTGAGCCTCGACCGTGAGCGGCTCCCGCGCCGCGCCTGGTCGGTCTCGAGCAGGCCGTGGCTCTGCAGGGTCCGCACGAACTGGGTCAACGTCTCGTGTGGGAGCGTCGCACCGAAGCGCTCCTCCGTTTTCTGCCGTACCACATCGAGGGGCGTTGCCCCGTCCAGCTGACTCACAATGAAATGTTCCGCCTCGCGGAAGCGGAAGAACTGTGTCGTGCGCGGGTCCTTCGCGACGAACGGCGCATTCGTGACATCCTCGTGGCGCGTGACGATGACGTCGCTCCGAAACTTTGGCCGGCCGGCGACCAGCAGCTCTCCTGGAGTCATGACGAGGTCGCTCGCGCCTCAGCCGAGCGAGCCAATGAGGACCCTGCCCGCCGTACCGCGACGAACGACCGGCGTTCAGCTGCGCGCGAACACGACAGTGCCCTGCGCGCCCTGGTGCCCGGTGGCGTGCCGCGCGGCCACGTCTCGGTACGGCAGGCAGAATCGCTCATTGCATCAGGCTAGCGATGAAAGACGTGCACGCCTTGGGACTCACGCGCACTTGCTGCCATGGTCGTCCTTGCTACCGGCGTGGGCCGCGCTGCCGTGGTCAGCCTTGCTGCCGCCGTTCCCATTGCTGCCGGCGTTGCCCTTGCTGCCGTGGTCATCCTTGCTCCCGGCGTGGGCCTTGCTGCCGTGGTCATCCTTGCTCCCGGCGTGGGCCTTGCTGCCATGGTCGTCCTTGCTGCCAGCGTGGGCCTGGCTGCCGTGGTCGTCCTTGCTGCCGGCGTTGGCCTTGCTGCCGTGGTCGTCCTTGCTGGCGTGGCCGTCACTGGGAGCACACACCAGGCCGGGGGCGATGCGCGCCTCCAGTTCTTCGATTTCGAGCGTCAACAGCATGGTTCTCTCCTGTACATTCCAGTACGGGCCTCAGAACGGTTGTCAGCCCCGGTCCCAATCTCTTCCTGCCAACGGTCACCTCCTCTCTGGCCTAGGCTTCGGTGAGGCCGCGATGAGCCCAGCGTCGACCAGAGCGGTCGCTGGGGCCGCGCCGACCGGGTACGGCGCGAGACGTGTCATTCGAGCTGGCTGGATCAGCCACCGCCGTGCTTCTCCCTCGGACCCACGCTTTCTAGGAATGCCAAGCCGTGTAGCGCTCATAGGCGGCGGGGTCGTACACGTAGTCGAGCGTGGGCACGAGTGCCAGCTCTTGTCCTCCGAATTTCCGCTTGAAGACACTGATGTCGCTCCATGAATGGTCGGGCTCGCCCTCCGGGGCGACGCCCCAGAGGTCGTACGACTCGTAGCCGCGTGCCTGCGCCCGGCGCATGATGTCGAAGTGCAGGAGATAGGGCGCCATGACGTTGCGGTGGACGACGAGCGATCCCCCGAAGAAATAGGTCGCCCGACGGCCGAAGTAGACGACCAGCGCGGTCGCCAGTCTCAGGCCCCCGTACTCCGCGAAGAACACCGAGCCGCGCCTCGTGGCTGAGAGCAGGGGAATCAGAGTCCGAAAGTAACGCTGAGGTTTTCCCCGCAAGCCGTGGCGCCGGATCGTATCCTCGTAGATGGTCAAGAAGTCTTCGAGGCCCCGTGACGAAGCGTCTTCGACGACCGACACCCCGTGTCGTTGCGCGACATGGATGTTGTAGCGTCCCTTGGGTTTCATCTGGGCGAGGATCGCCTCTTCCGAAGGCCGCAGGTCGATACAGATAGTGTTGCGCGGCTCCATGAACGCTTTGGCCCGGTGAAATCCGCGCACAAAGGGAGGGACGTGCTGCCATCGCGGCTCGATGCGCAGGTGGCTGACCGCCAGCGCTTCGTTCGCCCGCCGTTTCTCGATGGCGTCGACGATCTTCTGAAAGACCTGTTCCGCACTCGACTCGGTCTCGGGCAGGGCCGGGCCTTCCGGGATGTAGTAGAAGCAGCTGTCGGTGGTGTAGTCGAACTTCATCACCGTCGCGCCACCGACGATCGTGCCCTCGTGCTTGAGGATCACCCCGAAGGACTGCCATCCGGTCGTGCTGCGAAAGTCCGACCACCAGGAGGACTGCATGAATCCGGTCGCGGCATTCGATTCGAGAAAGCCGTCCCACGCCTTCCACCGACTCGTCTCTCCGCTCGTCGGCGAACTCCCGTGATTCGTCTGCATGGGCGGAGGCTCGGCCGGTCGCCGGGGCTCAGCGATCGGGGAAGCGTCGAGCAGACCCATCGCGACGGGGCTTCCGCTGTGGGATTGGTCGACCACGGCGTTCTCCGTCGCTCCGGCCCGCGGCGCCGACACCATTCGGGAGCGAACGTGGGTATCGGCCAAGCAGGGCATCTCCTGCTTGTGGGGGGTACCCTAGGCGGAGAGTCCGCGCTTTCCAATCAGGCGGGTCATGTAATCGCTGTGTGGAAAATCCCTATTTCCGGAAAATCCCCTAAAGGTGGCGTGAGCCCCCGACCGTGCGCCACGCGTAGATGGCCATTCGCGCCGGGGCTCCCGTTCTTCACCCCGCATTGAGGATGGACGCGTGCCGCCCGCATAGAGACGACCAGTGTCGGGCCGGCGGCGTGGACCAACGCGAGAGTCACACGAGAGACCCCCGTTTGAAGCGCGGTGCGAGCCCGAGTCAGGGAGCCGAGGGTGAGACCGTGCCAGAGTCCGCGGTCGCCAGAGAATCTACGGCGATCCTTCTGGGGTTCCGGCCCGGGCCCCAGACGAGGCGTCAGGTCCCGCGTGTCTCGAGAGGAGGCCGCGGAGAGGATCGTTCCGACAAAACACCGTCGGAGGGACTGGGAAGGCGCGGTGGCGGCCCTCACCGCCGCCGGTGGAACAGCACGAACTCGTGGGCGTCTCCGTAGGGAGACCGGGCTAGGTTCCGGTCCTCCCCTCGTCCACCATCGCCAGGCCGTCGTAAGGGGAAACCGGCCGTGGGACGGTCCGGGGCGTCGGGCGTTCTTGCCGGGAGCTGGCGCGGCGCCCCTAACCGTGCTTGCGGAGCTCCAGCCGGCCGATCTGGCGCCGGTGCACCTCGTCGGGCCCGTCGGCGAAGCGCAGCGTCCGCGAGTGGGCCCACATGGACGCCAGCGGGAACTCCTGGCTGACGCCGCCGCCGCCGTGGAGCTGCATGGCGCGCTCGACCACCTGCAGCGTCATGTTGGGCACGGCCACCTTGATCTCGGCGATCGCCTGCTTGGCGGCCTTGTTGCCGACGGTGTCCATCATGTAGGCCGCGTGCAGGACGAGGAGCCGGGCCTGGTCGATCTCGATGCGCGACTGCGCGATGCGTTCGAGGGTGATGTCGTTCTCGGCCAGGCGCTTGCCGAACGCCACGCGATTCTGGGAACGCTTGCACATCAGCTCGAGCGCCCGCTCGGCGACGCCGATCTGGCGCATGCAGTGGTGGATGCGGCCGGGGCCCAGGCGGCCCTGCGCGATCTCGAAGCCGCGCCCCTCGCCCAGCAGCATGTTCGAGGCGGGCACGCGGACATTCTCGAAGAGCACCTCGCCGTGGCCATGGGGCGCATCGTCGTAGCCGAACACGGTCAGCATCCGGATGACCTTGATGCCCGGCGTGTCGCGCGGCACCAGGATCATCGACTGCTGCTTGTAGCGATCGGGGTTCTTCGCGTCGGTCTTGCCCATGAAGATCAGGATCTTGCAGCGCGGATCGCCGATGCCCGACGTCCACCACTTGTGACCGTTGATGACGTAGGAGTCGCCGTCGCGGGCGATCGACGACTCGATGTTGGTGGCGTCGGACGAGGCGACCTTGGGCTCGGTCATGACGAACGCCGAGCGGATCTTGCCCTCGAGCAGCGGCTGGAGCCACTGCTTCTTCTGCTCGGGCGAGCCGTAGCGCTCGATGGTCTCCATGTTGCCGGTGTCGGGCGCCGAGCAGTTGAAGGCCTCGGGCGCGATCGGCGACCGGCCCATGATTTCGCAGAGCGGCGCGTACTCGAGGTTGGTGAGCCCAGCGCCGCGCTCGCTCTCCGGCAGGAAGAGGTTCCAGAGCCCGCGCTCGCGCGCCGTCGCCTTCAGCTCCTCCATGATCGGGGGGATCTGCCAGCGGGTGGGCGCGGCACTGAGCTGGTCGTGGAAAACCCGTTCGTTCGGGTAGATGTACTTGGTCATGAAGTCGGTCAGCTGCTCCATGTACATCTTGGTCTTCTTCGAGTACTCGAATTCCATCGGGCTCTCCTTAGTTCAGCGGCCGCGCCGTGCTCAGTGCTGATAGCGCGGCAGCGTCTTGAGGGGCGAGAAGAACACCGGTCGCCCCATTCGCCCCACCGGGACCTCGATGAGGACGGGCCGATCCATCTGGACCGCGTCGGCGATGAGCTTGCCCACCTCGGTCGGCTCCTTCGCGCGGCGGCCCACGGCGCCGTACGCCTCGGCGAGCCGGACGAAGTCGGGGTTGTGCAGCTCCGCGCCGAACTTGCCACCCCAGTGCTCGTCGAGGTCGCGCGCGACATTGCCGTACGCGTTGTCGTTGAAGACGACCGCGACGACGTTGATCTGCTGCTGGACGGCCGTCGCCATCTCCTGGGCGTAATAGAGGAAGCCGCCGTCGCCCGCGATCATGACCACCGGGCGGTTGGGGTTGGCCACCTTGGCGCCGATCGCGGTCGGATACTCGAATCCGAGGTTGCCGGAGTAGGACGACGTGATGTAGGTCCGCGGGCGGTACACCGGGAAGAAGGGCCGTGAGAAGTAGCCCATCTGCGTCATGCCAGCGATGACGATCGCGTCCTCGGGAATCCCCTGGCGCAGCGACCGGAGGATCGACGAGTTCGGCTCCTGGGTCATCAGGCCGCCGACCTCGGCGCGCAGCGCCTGATACTCGGCCTTGCGCGAGGCGCGCGGCTTGCCGCCCGCGCGCAGCCGCTCGAGCAGCTTCTCCAGCGTGGCCTTCGCGTCGCCCCCGAGGCCGGCGGTTTTCTTGTGATTGCGACCGATCTCTTCGGGGTCGGCGTCGATCTGGATCACCTGCTGCTCGGGCTGGAACATCGCCAGCGCGCACCGGCTGCCGACGGCGAGGACGACGTCGGCGGCGTCGAGGTAGCGGCGCAGGGGGCTCTTCGGGAAAAGCCCGGCGCCCAGCGAGAGCTCGTTGGCATCGCTGATGGCGCCCTTGCCCTCCGCCGTCTCGACGACGCCGGCCTGGAGGTACTCGGCCACGGCCGCGAGCGCCTCGTGGGCGTCCGAGAGGTGGACGCCGCCGCCCGCGTAGATCGCGGGCCGCTCCGCGCGGAGCAGCATCTCTGCCGCCCGATCGATGTCGGCGCCCGGTGCCGCGGCGCGCGGCGGATGCCCGCCGTCCACCAGCGTGACGTCGACCTCTTCTTCCATCGTGTCCCACGGCATGTCGATGACGACCGGCCGCGGCCGCCCGCTGCGCAGCTGGCCGAACGCCTCGTGAACGATCTTCGGCGCGTCCGCGACCTGGTGGATGCTGCGGCGCCACTTGGTGGAGCCAGCCAGCGCGTCGAGCTGGTCGTCGAGCTCGTGGAGCACACCGATCTTCTTGCCGATCTGGTTGCGCGGGATTTGGCCCGCGATCATCAGCACCGGCGAGGAGGCGGAATAGGCGGTGTTGAGGCCCGCCGACGCGTTGAGGAGGCCGGGACCGGGTACGGCTACGGCGACGCCGATACCGCCGCCGGCCCGCGCGTACCCGTCGGCCATGTAGCTCGAAGACCCTTCGTGACGCACGGTGATGAAGCGGATCGGCTCGTCGCGGAACGCGGTGACGATGCCGTAGAGCTGGACGCCGGGCAGCCCGAACGCCACCTGCACGCCTTCGCGGGCCAGAGCTTTCACGATCGCTTCGCCACCGGTCATCCGTGCCATCGCCGGCTCCTCGGGTTCGTCGGGTTTAAGGCCGAAGCGTATCACGTGCGCCGGTCGGCCGTCTCCGCCCCGCTCGCGGGACGCTTCATCGTACACTACCGCCCGATGCCCGAGCTGCCCGAGGTCGAGGCGGCCCGACGCCTGCTCACCCGCGCGGCGGTCGGGCGGCGCATCGTCGCCGTCCGCTGCGCGCACGATCCCATCGTGTTCCAGGGCGTGAGCCCGGCGCGCGTGCGTCGCGCCCTGCTCGGTCGGCGCGTGGTCGCGGCGCGGCGCCACGGCAAGCACCTCTGGCTCGAGCTCGATCGTCGCCCCTGGCCGTGCTTTCACTTCGGGATGGCCGGCGGGATCGAGGTCCGCGGCCGCCGGCGCCACCGGCTCGTGATGGAGGGCCGCCGCAACCACGAGCCTCTCTGGCCGCCGCGTTTCTGCCGGCTCCACCTCGTTCTCGACGACGGGAGTGAGGTCGTGTTCCGCGACGCGCGGCGGCTCGGCCGCGTGCGCCTCCGCCACGACCCACCGGCCGAGCCGCCGATCAGCCTGCTGGGCTTCGACGCGCTCCGCGAGCTGCCGCCCCTTCGCCGGCTCGCCGCGCTCTTCGGCGAGCGCGCGGCGCCGGTGAAGGCGGTGCTGCTCGACCAGTCGTTTTCGGCGGGCGTCGGCAACTGGATCGCCGACGAGGTGCTGTACCAGGCTCGCATCGACCCGCGCCGGCGCGCGCACACGCTCACGGCGGCGGAGATCGGGCGGCTCCGCGCCCGGTTGCGCTCGGTGCTGACCACGGCGGTGCGCCTCGGCGCCGACGGCGACCGGTTCCCTCCGAAGTGGCTCTTTCACACCCGCTGGAGCAAGCGCGATCGGCGCCCGATGACGGTGCGCGGCGAGCGCATCCGCTATCTCACCGTTGGCGGGCGGACGACCGCGTGGGTCGCCGAGGTTCAACGTTAGACGTTTTGCACGAGTGTGGCTCCCGCCCGCCTGACCCACACCCGCTGGCGCTTCAGTAGACGGTGGTGGAGGCGGAGCGTAGGATGGCGCACGTTCAGGCGTAGGATGGCGGACGTTCACAGGAGGGCGGGATGGCGAATATTGCGCCGCTGCATTTGATGCGGTGGATCGATGAGCACAAGGAGCAGTTCAGCGGGCCGGTCGCGAACAAGGAAGTCTTTCCCGAGAGCGAGTTCATCTATCAGATCATCCGCGGGCCGAACGCGCGGAACGACTTCCACATCGACCCGGGCGACGAGATCTTCTACCAGCTGAAGGGTGACATCACCGTGCGGTGCATCGACGCCGACGGGAAGCCGCGCGATATCAAAGTGCGCGAGGGCGAAGTCATGCTCTGCCGAGCCGGCACCCCGCACTGCCCGATCCGTCCGGCGGACACCTGGGGGCTCGTCATCGAGCGCAAGCGTCGAGCCGATGAGCTGGATCGGCTCGCGTGGTTCTGTGAGCGCTGCGGCGGCAAGCTCCACGAGGCGACCTTCTCGTGCGCGAACATCGAGGTGGAGCTGCGCGAGGTCATCCAGAAGTTCAACGCGAGCCGGGCGCTCCGGACCTGCCGGAGCTGCGGCGCCGAGCTTCCCGTCCCCGCCGGCGCTTCGTCGGACTGACGCTCAGCTCGGGGAACGAGAGCGGGCTCGGCACCGCCCGGCCCGGCCCACCAGCGACTACGCGCCGACGTCGGTGTACTTCACGTCGCAGCGATAGGTCTTGTACTCACCGACGAAGAACGGCTGGAGCGGTGTCATGATCTCGCGGTAGAGCGCGCTCTGCTCGTAGGCCTGCATGTCCGCGGTGTTGTCCCACAGACTCACCGCGAATCCGGTGTCCTTGTCCGCCTCGTCCTGGGCCAGCCACCGGCCGCGCAGGCCCTTGAGGGACTTGCCTTTGGTGAGGACGTTCTCCCGGTAGGTACGCTCGAACTCGCCCCACGCGCCCGCCCGAAGCTTGCCCCAAGTAATGCGAATCACCATGGTTGACCTCCTTCGCTACTCCACCGACCGAAGCGGTACGCCGATTGGTCGTCTACGCGCCTGGCGCTTCGGGAGCGGTGCCTTCCGCGGGATCGAACTCCACCTGCTCCCAGATCGCCTCGGCGACGGGCCACCCACGCAGGATTCTCGCGAGTTGACCCGCATCCTGGATAGGCCCGTGCTCGGCGCGAAACTCGAGAATGGCCCGGGCCTGTTCAGGTCCGATGCCAGGGAGCTCGAGTAGCTCCGCAGGATTCGCGAGATTGACCCTCACCCGGTTTGGCATGAGCGCCTCCTCGAAGACGTTGTGGTGGAGCGAAGGTAGCACGGAATCGCCGATCCACCCTCCGGACAAGTCAGCGACCGAAGTTGTCAATGAGAAAGCGCGAGATGCTGTGGCGCGAGGGGAGCCCGGGCAGGCTCGAGCAGGGGAACCAGCGTGCGTCCTCCAGCTCCTCCGGATCGACCTTGATCTCGCCGCCCGCGTAGGTGGCGACGAAGCCGACCATGAGCTGGCTCGGGAAGGGCCAGTTCTGGCTGCCGACGTACGTGATGTCCGTCACGTCGACTCCGACCTCTTCCTTCACCTCGCGCGCCACGGCGCCCTCGAGCGACTCACCGTTGTCGACGAAGCCGGCGACGAGCGCATAGCGGTTAGGCGCCCAGATGGACTTCCGCGCGAGCAGCACGCGGTCGCCGTCACGGACGACGACGATGACGGCCGGATGCAGGTGCGGGTAGTGCTCGTACCTGCAGCGCGGGCAGCGCTTGCCCCATTCGCCCTCGAGGCGCTCGGTTCGGTCACCGCAGCGGGGACAGAAGCCGCTCGTCGATTCCCACCAGAGGGCCTGCATGGCCATGCCGCCGAGCGAGAGCAGATCGTCGGGCAGGCGCGTGCCCTGCATCGGCACGAGGGTCTCACGCTGGAACTCGTCCGGCACGACGGCATCGCGCGGCAGCGCCGCGACCCAGCACTCGGTGTCGCCGCCGAGCGTCCCCAGCCAGAGCGATTCGCCGAGCGCGCCGTCGAGCTTCGCCGGGCGAATGCCGGTCGGAAGCCGGAAGCTCTCGCCGTCGGGGACGACGAGCAGCTTCTGGTGCTGGACGATGAGCCAGTTGCCGCGCTCGGTCGGCGGCTTGGTGCCGCGCTTGGCCGGAACGAACGCGCCGCGCAGGCAATCGCGATTGAACGGCAGATAGACGGTCAGGGGTGTGGTCATGAGCCGAGAAGCCCCAGGTTCACGGGCGTCGCCGCTCGCCCCACCACCTCGGCCCGGCCAGAAGTCGGCGGCGCGGCGCCCAGCTTCTGGAGCGCGGGCATCACCTCGCGCGCGAAGAGGCGCAGGTTCCGCTCGGCATCCTCGTACGGCATACCGGCGTAGCTGAACACGCCCACGTAGTGGCTCATGCCGGTGCGCGCGTGGATGTCGAGGATCTTCTCGTAGCACTGCGCCGGCGTGCCCCAGACCTGAAGGTTCATGAAGTAGTCGACCACCGTGTCGGTTCCGTACTGCGCGATTTTCTCGGCCATCTTGCCGTAGTACTCGTAGCCCTTGGTCCGCGCGAGATGATCGCCCTGGAACTGGTAGTGGTCGAGGACGGTCTGGTAGTAGCCGCCGATGAAGCGACGCGCCATCTGCTCGGCGCGCTCGGCGCTCTCGTCGCAGAACGTCCAGCCAGCGGAGACAGGCGGCGGCGCGTCGACGCCGTTCACGTCGCGGTAAAGCGAGCGGTAGGTCTCCAGCTCCCGGGCGACTTCCTTCCAGGGCTTCTGCGGGATGATGAGGATGCCGACGCCGAGCTTCGCCATGACGGGCAGCGACTCGGGCGAGACGGCGGCCGCGTAGGTGCGGCCGCGGAACGACTTGAAGGGCGCCGGCCGGATGGCCGCGCGCGGCTGCTTGACGAACGTCCCGCTGTACTCGCAGTAGCCCGTCTCGAGGCCGCCCAGCAGCATCTCGGCGGACTCGACGAACCGCTGGCGCGACTCGTCCATCGAGAGGCGGAAGCCGTCGAACTCGACCTTGCCGGCGCCGCGCCCGAGGCCCAGGATGAGCCGGCCGCCGGAGATGTTGTCGAGCATCGCCACTTCTTCGGCGACCCGCATCGGGTCGTGCCACGGCAACACGACCACCATCGAGCCGAGCTGGGCACGCTCCGTGCGTCCCGCCATGTAGGTGAGGAACTGGAGCACGTCCGGGCACATCGTGTAGTCGGTGAAGTGATGCTCGACGCCCCAGATCGACTCGAAGCCGAGCGGCTCGGCGAGGTCGGCGAGCCTCAGCTCGCACCCGTAGACCTCGCGGTCGCTGCGCGCCCTGCCGGGGTTCTGGAAGACAGCCGCCATTCCGACGTGCATGGGACGCTCCCCCTTCGCCGTTGTATTATTGCGCCGATGAGCCCATTCGATCCAGCCCCCTTCGTCGAGCGGCGGCAACGCTTCGCGGCAGCGATCGGCGACGCGCTGGCGATCATCCCCGGCGCCCAGGAGCTCCGCCGGAACAACGACGTCAACTACGAATTCCGCCAGGCCTCCGACTTCTTCTTCCTGACCGGGTTCGACGAGCCGGATGCCGTCGCCGTCTTCAACCCGGCCGACGCCAAGGAGCGGTTCGTGCTCTTCGTCCGGCCGCGCGACCGTGAGATGGAGATCTGGAACGGCCGCCGGGCCGGGGTCGAGGGCGCCATCGCGACCTACGGCGCCGACGCCGCCTACACGATCGATCGGCTCGACAGCAAGCTGCGCGAATACATGGTCGACCGGCCCGTGGTCTTCTATCGCCTGGGCAGCGGCGCGTTCGATAGCCGGGTCACGCGACTGGTCGGCGACCTGCGCGCGGCGCGGGCCCGGGGCCACGCGGCGCCCGTACGGATCGAGGACCCCGGCCCGATCCTCCACGAGCTGCGCCTGCGGCGCTCGCCCGCCGAGCTCCTGCGCCACCGCCGGGCCTGCGAGATCAGCCGCGACGCGCACGTCGAGGCGATGCGCTATGCGCGGCCCGGGCTCTACGAGTACCAGGTGCAGGCCGCGCTCGAGTACGTCTTCCGCGTGAACGGCTCGCCCCGCAACGGCTACCCGTCGATCGTGGCCTCCGGCCACAACGCGTGCATCCTCCACTACAGCGAGAACAACCGGCGGATGGAGGACGGCGATCTGCTCCTGATCGACGCCGGGTGCGAGTGGGGCTATCACTCCGCCGACATCACGCGCACGTTCCCCGTCAACGGCCGCTTCACCGCAGCCCAGCGCGCGGTCTACGAGGTCGTCTTGCGCGCCCAGCTGGCCGGGATCGCCGCCGCGCGGCCGGGCAACCGCTACGAGGCGATCCACGACACGGCCCGTCGCGTCCTCGCCGAGGGGCTCGTCGCGCTCGGCGCGCTGCCGCGCGGGGTCGAAGAGTCGCTCGCGATGCACCACTACCGCGAGTTCTACATGCACGGCACCGGCCACTGGCTCGGCATGGACGTGCACGACGTCGGCGACTACAAGATCGGCCGCAAATCCCGCGTGCTCGAGCCCGGCATGGTGCTGACGGTGGAGCCCGGCCTCTACTTCGACCCCGAGCGCGAGACGGCGACGTTCCACCTGCGCGAGTACAGCGAGGACGAGATGTGGGAGCGCCGCCTCCGCTTGGGCGTGGCCGCCGCCAAGAAGATGGAGGACGAGGAAAAGGCGAAGGTCGGGACGGTCGTTCATCCCGTGCCGAAGGAGCTGCGCGGGATCGGCATCCGCATCGAGGACGACGTGCTGATCACCGACGTCGGTTGCGAGGTCCTCACCGCCGGCACGCCGAAGACGGTCGACGAGGTCGAGCGCACCTGCGCCGAGCCGCCCCGCCTGCCGCGCTCCTGACACGCAGCCCGCGAAGTCCGGCGTGAATGTTCCGGGCGACCGTTGCGCGGAGCATGGAGACGCTAATCCGCTGCCGGCATCAGGCCCTGCGGGAACGCGAGGAGACGAGATTGTCACGCGAGCGCGGTGACTCCGGCGCCAGGGCTGATCACGAGTACTGGTTCCCGGCGAAGCGCTACGGCTGGGGCTGGGGTCCGCCGAAGACTTGGCAAGGCTGGCTGTTCCTGACCGTCTGGCTGGCCGTCATCCTGCCGGCCAGCCCGTATCTGGCTGGCCGCAGCCTCCCACTTTTCTTGGTGTTCTTCGCCGTGATGATCATCGTCCTGCTGACGGTGTGCTATCTCAAAGGAGAGCCGCCGCGGTGGCGCCGGGGCACGGCCACTGACGAATGACAGTCTCGCGCGGTTGCGCTGGTGCCAGCCGCGGCTGAAGCAGGGCTATCACGAGCTCCGCGGCCCAACGGACTTCTGGTCAAGAGGCGGGCGGCCGAGCACGGAGCGGAGGGCGCCCTCCAGCGTCGGATGGTGGAACGTGTAGCCGCTGGACTGGAGCCGCGCCGGCGTCACCCGCTGGCTCGAGAGCAGCAATTCGTCCCCCATCTCCCCGAGGGCAAGACGCAGCGCGAACGCGGGCGCGGGCAAGAGAGTCGGGCGCCCGAGCACGCGACCGAGCGTCCGCGTGAACTCGGCGTTGGTCACAGGCGTCGGCGCGACCGCGTTGGTCGGTCCGCGCAAGGCGTCGGTGGCGAGCGCGTGACGGAGCGCGCCGATCAGATCGTCGAGGGCGATCCAGCTCATCCACTGGGCCCCGTCTCCGATGACGCCGCCCAGGCCCAGCCTGAACGGCGTCAGCAGCTTGGCGAGCGCGCCGCCCGCGGGGCTCAACACGACGCCGATCCTGAGATTGACGACGCGGATCCCACGCGCGATCGCCGGCGCCGTGGCCGCTTCCCAGTCGCGGCAGACCTCGGCCAGGAACCCCGAGCCCCGCGCACTGTCCTCGTCGAGGATCTCGTCGGCACGGCTCCCGTAGTAGTTGATCCCGGAGGCGCAGACGAGAACGGCCGGCGGCTTGGCGAGGCGCGTGAGCGTTCCGATCAGCCGGCGCGTGGAGCCCACGCGGCTCTCGCGGATGCGCTGCTTCTTCGCCGCCGTCCATCGGACGCCCGCGACGTTCTCGCCGGCGAGATGGACCACGGCGTCGGCGATCGCCGGGCCGGCCGGGGTGATGGCGCCGGAGGGCGGATCCCAGCGGAGGGCCGGCTCGCCCGGTCGCGGCTCGCGACGGACGAGACGGATCACCTCGTGACCGTCCGCGACGAGGGAGGCGACCAGCGCCGACCCGAGCAAGCCGCTCGAGCCGGTGACGGCGACGATCACGCCATCGCGCCGCCGTCGACGGTATAGATCGCGCCGGTGATGTACGTCGCGTCGGGACTGGCGAGGAACGCGACGAGTGCCGCGACCTCCTCGGGCGCGCCGTAGCGACGCATCGGGATGGTGGCGGTGAGCCGTTCGCGCCTGACCTCGGTCTCGAGCTCTCGCGCCATCGGCGTGTCGATCGGCGCCGGGCACACCGCGTTGACGCGAATGCCGTGGCGGGCGAGCTCGAGCGACGCGGCGCGCGTCATGCCGACCACGGCGTGCTTGCTCGCGGTGTAGGCGATGATGTTCGGCGAGCCGCGGAGCCCCGCGATCGAGGCGGTGTTCACGATGACGCCGCCGTGACGGCCGCGCATGAGCGGCGCCACCACCTTCATCCCGAGCCACACGGCTTTCAGGTTGACGGCGATCACGCGGTCGAACGTTTCCTCCGGGTAGTCGACGAGCGGCTTCAGGGCGCCGAGAACTCCGGCGTTGTTGAAGAAGACGTCGATCCCGCCGAACTGCTTGACGGCGGCGTCGGCGTAGCGCTCGGCGTGGGCGAGCTTCGACACGTCGGCCTCCACGGCGAGCACCTCGGCGCCCGTCTTCTCGACCGCGGCTACGCTGTGGACGAGTGCCGACGCCGCCAGATCGACGAGAACCACGCGGGCGCCTTCGGAAGCGAAGCGCACCGCGGCGGCGCGCCCGATGCCGCCGGCGCCGCCGGTGATGAGCACGACCTTCCCGATGAACCGTCCCGTCATGGTCGGCGCCCATCTTGCTCTCGGCGCCGACTCGACGCAAGCTTGGGGGCGCGATGACGGAGGCCGAGGCGCTGAAAGCTCTGATCGGAACCGACTCGGGCGCGGCGGCGCGTGCCGAGGCCGCGCTGTGGCAGATGTGGCACCGCTCCGGCGACCGCGAGGTCGACGCGCTCATCCGCGAGGGTATCGAGGTGATGGAGCGCCGGGATCTCGCCGGTGCCGAGGCCATCTTCGCCCGCGTGATCGCCCGCGCCCCGGAGTTCGCGGAAGGCTGGAACAAGCGCGCGACCGTCCGCTACGTGGCCGAGAACTACGAGGGCTCGATCGCCGACTGCGGGGAGACGCTCACGCGCAACCCGCACCACTTCGGGGCGCTGTCGGGGCAGGGGCTCTGCTACATGGCGCTCGGCCGGCACCGCGAGGCGGCGGCGGTGTTCCGGCGCGCCCTCGCCGTCCATCCGCGGCTCCAGGGCGCGCGGCACAATCTCGCCGTAGCGATGGGCGAAGCAGTCAGGGGCAACGGCCACTAGTGCGCGCCGGGGCGTCGGGCGGGTCGCCCGGACCACGCCGCACGCGTGCGCTGCTCCGCGGCGGCTGGGCTCCACCTCGGAGCGCGGCTCCCGTCGCCGCGTTGCGGGAACGGGTCCGGGCAACCCCTACCGCCCGCGCCCGCCCGACGCCCCGGCTCCACGCGCGGTGGCCGTTTCGACATGTTTTTTCGAACGAGGCACGAGCGGGTCAGCGGGGGCGGTAGTCGCGGTGCCAGAGGGCGATGTAGTCGCGGGCGTTCTTCAGGATGTCCTCGAGCTCCGCGGCGTCCATCTTGCGCACGGGCCTCGCCGGCACGCCCATGACGAGCCAGCCCGCGGGCACGATCTTTCCGGGTGGCACCAGCGCCCCGGCGCCGACCTGCGCGCCCTCCTCGATCACGGCGCCGTCCAGGACGAGGGCGCCGATGCCGATGCGCACGTTGTTCATGACCCGGCAAGCGTGGACGACCGCGCGATGGCCGATCGTGACGTTGTCGCCGACGATGCACGGGAACTCCGGCGTCACATGTAACACCGAGTTGTCCTGGACGTTCGAGTTCCGGCCGAGCGTCACGTAGTTGTCCTGGTCGCCGCGCAGCACCGCGAAGGGCCAGACCGACGCGCCGGCCGCGATCGTCACGTCGCCGATCACGGCGGCCTGCGGGTCGACGTACGCATCCGGATCGATGCGGGGCCGGCGTCCCGGCACCTCGCGGATCATGGGATCGTCCTGCGCGCGACCATCGTGAGCCGTCCTCCGGAAGTGGAAAGACCGCGAGTGGGATTATACTGGCGCGCGCACGGGAGGAGATCGAGAGGGATGATCGCGCAGACCGCCGAAGTCCGGGAGGCGCACCGATTCGACGTCGGCGCGCTCGCGCGCTACATGCGCGAGCACGTGGAGGGTTTCGGGGGGTCGCTCGAGGTGCGGCAGTTCCGGGGCGGCCAGTCGAACCCGACCTATTACTTGTCGGCCGGCGGCCGGGAGTACGTGCTGCGCCGCAAACCCCCGGGCAAGCTCTTGCCCTCCGCCCACGCCGTCGACCGCGAGTACCGGGTCATCACGGCACTCGGGAAGACGGGCTTCCCCGTGCCGCGCACGTTCGTGCTGTGCGAGGACGAGGCGGTCATCGGCACGGCGTTCTACATCATGGACTGCGTGCACGGGCGCGTCATCACCGACCCGGCGATCCCGGGCGTGACGCCGCGGGAGCGTCGCCTGATCTACGAGTCGCTCATCGACGTGCTCGCGCGACTGCACACGGCGGACTGGCAGGCGCTCGGCCTCGCCGACTTCGGGCGGCCGGGCAACTACTTCGCGCGCCAGCTTCACCGCTGGACCCAGCAGTACCGCGCCTCCGAGACGGAGAAGATCGAGTCGATGGAGCGGCTCATCCCGTGGCTGCCCGAGCACATCCCACCCGGCGACGAGACAGCGCTCGTCCACGGCGACTTCAGGCTCGGCAACGTCATCATCCATCCGACCGAGCCGCGCGTCGTCGCCGTCCTCGACTGGGAGCTCTCGACGCTCGGCCATCCGCTCGCCGATCTGGCCTACTACTGTCTGCCGTATCGCTTCACGCGCGAATGGGAGGGTCTCGCGGACAAGGATCTGGCGGAGCTCGGAATTCCGACGGAGCAGGAGTACGTCGCGGCCTACTGCCGGCGCGCGGGCCGCGCCGCGATCGCGGACTGGGAATTCTGTCTTGCGTTCGCGATGTTCCGGCTGGGCGCGATCGCGCAGGGCATCATGGGCCGCGTCGTCGCGGGCACGGCGAACGACCCGAACGCGCAGGAGCGCGGCCGGCGCGCACGCCCGCTCGCCGACTCCGCCTGGGCGCTGATCGCCGCGCGCGGCTAGCCGCCCACCCGGGGCGCGTAGGTCTCGTAGAACGTGTTCGTGAGCAGACCCCCGGGGTCGTACTGTCGCTTGGCCGCCACGAACTCCTTGATGCCGGGATAGGCGCGCCCGAGCTGCTCGGCGGAGTAGTGCAGCTGGTAGGGCAGGAAGAACGTGCCGCCGAGACCCACGGCGAGATCGATCAGCTCGCCCGTCAGCCCCCGCATCGCGGCGTGCCCGGCGGCGTCGGTGGTCTGGTTCAGGTAGAGCACCAGGGCGAACATCTCGGCCGGCGCGTAGGTGAGGACGTTGTCCTCCCGATGCACGACGCGCACGGACGCGTTCAAGAGATTGGCCCGACGCGCTCGCAGCACGCTCCGCACGCCGTCGACGAACGCCACGAACTGGCTCCGCGGAACGAAGTACTCGTGCAGGATGTCGGTCTCGCCGTCGAGGGCGTTCTTGAGATAGCGCACGGAGTCGTGCATCGGGTGATTCCGCGAGACCAGGCACGCCTCGCCTTCGGCCAGCGCCTGGTTCCGGCTCACCGGGCAGGACTCGAGGCGAGGCTCGATGTATTTCTCGGCCAGCCACTTGAGCCGCATCGGGAGCGTCCCCTGCTTGGCCAGGTTGAACACGAGCCTCCGCAGGCGCACGGCGCGGACCTCGCCGAGCGGTGGGATCGTCGCCCCGCGGACGTCCTCCAGCCGGTAGGCGTAGAGCAGCATCTCGTCCAGGAACGAGTGAGGCGCGGTGGAGAGGTGGCCGTACATCAGCCCGTAGTGCGGTGCGCCGCGGATCTGCTCGTCGAAGACGCTGGGGAAGTCGCGGTAGCGGATGACGCGACGCTCGGACCGGTAGACGACGTTGGGGGTCACGTCGAGATCGGCGTCGACGATCACTCCGAAGAGGCCGTAGCCGCCCACGACCAGGTTGAACAGGCGGGGGGTGTCGGTCCGGCTCACGTGCTGGATGGAGCCATCAGCCAGCATGACGCGCATCGCGCGGATCGTCCGCCCGACGGAGCCGGCCTGGTGGTCCATGCCGTGGGCATTCACGGCGATCGAGCCGCCGACGGTGAAGATGTCGGTCGATTGCATCGCGGTCACCGCGAAGCGCGGGTGGAGAAAGGTCTGGACGGCGTGCCAGGTCGCGCCGCTCTCCACCGTCAACGTCCGAGTCTGGGCGTCGAGCGACATCCGGTTCAGCCGCGTCATGTCCAGCACGAGCGCGTTGCGGGCGAAGGCCTGCCCGCCCATGCTGTGCCTGACGCCCGCCACCGACACTTTGAGTCCGTTGTCGCGGGCGAAGTGCAGCGCCGCGCGCACGTCGTCGACCTCGCGCACCGCCACGACGCCGTAGACGGGTGTCCGGCTGAGGCAGCTCGCATCGTTGAGCGTCCCGCCCCGCTGCACCCAGACCAGTGACGCGGGCGCGGCCAGCTGGATCCGGGCGGGCCTGGAGGGATCGGCCCCGCCGGGCGCCGGGGGCGGGCAGTCCTTGTCACCCGTGGGGTCCGCGGCGTAGTAGAGCGCCTTCCGCAGCGCGACGAAGGCGATCAGCACCACGCAAAGCAGGGCGATCACGAGCGGCCGTGCGATCAGCCGCCGCACCATGCCCAGCGCGGACCTCGTCAGAGGCGCCCCCGATTCAGTAGTCGTAGAGGTGCTCGATGGTGACGCCGCGGCTCGGCAAGTCGGCCAGGATCAAGTGCAACGAGGCCACGGGCGCTCTCACGGCGATCCGGCGGGCGGCCGGATTCGTCAAGAGGCTCTCGCTGAACAGGAGCTCGGCCGTTCCGAGACGATCGTCCCAGGCGCCCGGCGCGATCGCCGTCAGGAGAATCTCGTCGTTCCCCGCGACGTCGCGAAACCGCACGCCCTGCTTCGCCAACGCGACGACGACCTGCGTGAAGGCCTCGTAGCGAGGGAGCGTGACGATGTACGACCGCGGGGCCACCGCCTTGATCTTCTTGATCCGACCGTCGGCGAAGATGCGCTCGGGCGCATCGTCGATCCAGGCGTGGATCACCAGGTCTTCCGGCCGATACACGGCGCCGGTGGACCATCGGATGATCCCGGCGTACACCGCCTTCATCGCGTATTCGACGCTCAGGACGAGCCGCCGCTCCCACTTGCGGACGGCGTCGAGTCCCCAGAACGGGGTCTCCTTCCAGAGCGCCTCGAGCTTGCTCGCAAACGGGAACTCGTACCATGGCGTCGTGTGCATGAACGCCGCGTACTCGCGCGCGGTCTTGCGCGCGAACACGTCTTCCTCGGTGTGATAGAAGCCGATTCCCTCGGTGACCACGCCGACCGTGTTCTCGTATGCGCCCTTGACGCCGTACTCGATCGAGAAGCTCAGGCCGATGACGCCGAGCATGAGATGGACGCCCGCGTCGAAGGGGTAGACGCGCCTGGTGACCCGGCACATCGCTTCGTAGTAGCGCCAGTACTGCCCGATGGCGGCAAAGTACGGGAACGCGCTGGGGGCGCGCGATCGGACGAACGACGCGTATTCCTCGGCGCTGTACACGATGTACCACTCGGGCAGGGTGAGAAAGGTCGACGATTCGCTCCGGGTATAGCCCTGCACGTCCGAGGTGGCGCGCACGAGCTCCGGCGATCGGCTGATCGACTGACTGCGAACGCTGAAGCAGTGCACGCCGATGAAGCGGGCGGGAATGGCGAGGGCGATCAAACCGAGCACGGCCACCATCACGACGGCGAGCTTGACGAGGGTCCAGGTGCGTCGGCGGGGTCGCGACCTACGCGGCACTACGTACGCGCGACGGGCTCTTGCCGAACCCGAACGCCAGCGCGATCCCGGCCAGCACGATGTGCGGCAGGTTCACCAGGACGTTCGTCAGACTGAAATCGGGCGCGCCCGCGCCCTGCGTGAAGAGGCTGAGGTCCAGGAATCCGCGTGACTGCGTGAGACCGACGACCGCGTCCAGTCCGTAGAGGACGCCGATCGCCTTGAGGTACGCGCGGATCGCGCCCGGCGCCCAGATCGCCACGACCCCGCCGGCCAGACCGGAGAGCAGGTGGACGATGTCGTCGATGGGATCGATCTTGAACAAGCCGAAGAGATAACCCTGGGCGTCTGTGAGCCCGGGCGCGTGCGTGATGAGGAAGACGCCCACGAACCCCGCGGCGTACACCCAGGCGAGCGTCTTGAGCACCGTCGCGTCTCCTCGGGGGAAGATGCGGCCCGAGCGTCTTATATCACAGTTCGCGCCGTCGGCGCGTGAGGCGCCGACGGTTACGGAACGACCTCGATGCTCACATCGCGCCCGTCCGAGCGACCGGTCTCGTCGCGCACGCGCACCGTGTATCGTCCAGCTCGGGTCGGGTTCCAGGCCAGACTCTCCGCCGAGCCGGTCCGCCCCAGGAACCCCTGGTCGGCGAACCAGTAGAGGGTCTGGGACGAATCGGTGGCCCGCAAGTCGATAGCGATCGGCTTCGACAGGCGAATCGTGTAGACCGCGCCGCGCACAGGTGAGGCGATCTGGGGGGCCGTCGCGTCGACCAGCGCGTCGCTGCGGTCGCACGCGGGCACCCGGGGAGGCTCGCGCCGCGGCATGCCGGCCTCGCGGAAGAGTCGGAGCATGTCGGAGGGCCAGGACTCGTAGACCTCGCGCCGCGTCAGCGGTCCTTCCGCGCAGACCGCGCGGCCCGTGCGGGTGTCGACGATGACGGAACGATGCAGGCTACTGACGCGGATGGGCGACTTGCCCGGAATGAACCACGTCGTCGTCCGCTCGCGACAGTGCGCGTTGGGAAGGTCGCCGCTCGTGACGCAGACCTCGACGCGCGCGAGCGCGGTCGGGATCGCGCGCCCCCCTTCCCCGGGATCGAGCCCCTGACCACGGATGAGGACGACCAGGCCGTTCTTGCCGATGACGTCGACCGTCGCTCCCGTCACCGGGGTTCCCGAATGGATCGACTGGACGAAAATGTCCTGGGTGCCGTCGAACGCCTTCTTGACGAGGATGCCGAGATCCGTCAGGAGCACGAGCCGTCGGTCGGCAAACTGGCCGTCGGCCGGAAGGTCCTGTGCGGGATCGTATCGCTGCACGGTGAGGAGGAAGACGCCGCGGCGTTCGACGCCGTCGGCGGGAGGTAGTCCGAGAGATCCAGAGCGTGGTAATAGGGGCGGCCGTGCGGCAGATTCGAGAGCGGCACCTTCCGCTCGAAACGCTCGACCAGATTGTCCGATCCGAACCGGTCGCCGAACTGGGGGTGGGCGAAGTCGCCCGCCGATTGCGACACCAGATGCTGGAGCTGCGAGGGCAGCACGCGGCCGATCTCGATGCGCACGCCCGGCAAATCGCGGACCAGGATGGCGATCTTGCGCTCGCCGCTCACGGCGAGGAGCGAGCCCTGGCCGAGAATCTTCAGCTCGGGCGGGAACGGAGGGACCTGCACGAGAGCGTGTACCCGCTCGCCGAGCATGTAGCCCCCGAACGAGCGCAGGCCCCGGTCGAGTCGCACGTAGACGTAGCGCCCGACGTCGGCGCGGTGCTTGAACGAGTGGGTCTCGACGCTCTCGCGCTCGGCGGCGATGGGCTCGAGCGTGAGCCGCGTGCTCTGGGCGAGGATCGCGTCGGTGATCTCCCTCGGATCGCGCCAGTCGTAGCGCTTCTGGAGCGGCTCGCGAGGAGACTGCGGATGCTGGATGGGCAGGACCCAGGCCGAGATCCTCCGGTGCATCTCCTTTTCGTGCACGGCGGCCGACACGTCGACCACGAGGACCTGCTCCTGCTCGTTGGCCGCGTTGCTCACCACGGTGGGGCCGACACGGCTGACGCGCAGGCTGTAGAGGCCGGGAACGCTCACCGCTCGCGTGAGCACCTGGTCACTCGCCTTGCCGCCGCGCGCCGCCACCACGCCTTTGTCGACGGTGACGGTCAGCACGGTGTCCTCCTTTGGAATCGGCAGGGCGGCCGAGTGGATATAGGCGTTCAGTTTCAGCTTGTCGTAGCTGATCGTGAACTTCGTCGTCTGCTTCCCCACGCCCAGCATGCCGGCGGACTGGCCGGTGAGCCTCAGCTCGATGCGCTTCTCCAGCTCGGCCGTGCTCACGGGGTGGCTGAAGTTGAGACTGATGACGGCCTTCTTCGAGGCGGGGTCGACCGGATCCTGGAAGAATTCGGCGTTGGCCAGGGTGGCCACGAAGGCCGGTGTCTCGAAGGTGAACCGGTACTCGGCCAGACGCACCTCGCGAGCGAGCGCGCTCCTGTCGAACGTCACCGTGTAGAGCGCGCCGATCGGCCAGTCATCCCTGGGCTGGAAGCTGAGGATCGTGTCCGACGTCCAGCGCCAGGTGCCGGCCAGCGCGGGGCTGATGCCGATGCCGCCCGTCACCTCCTTGCCGACGTTGGCGAGCGGCGCCATCGAGCGGTCGAAGGTGACGATCAGGAGATTGGGCTTCCGGTCGTTCTCGATCTCCGTGCGCTCGGGCGCGCTCACTGTGAACGTGACGAGCACGGGCCGAGGCCGGGCCTGCCTGCCACCACGTGTAGCCCCAGAATCCGCCGCCGGCGAGAACGACGATCGCTCCGGCGAGACCAGCCGTCTGTCCTGGCCGGGCCGCTAGACGCCGCCCGACCCGGCTGGCCGTCACGACGAGCCAGTAGAGCCAGCCCGGGGCCTCCCAGGACATCCGCCCGAATAGCGCCGCCGAGGTTCGACGGAGGAGTCCCCACGCCAACCGGAGCGTAGCGTGGAAACGACGCATGGCCGGGCCGCTTCAGCGGCGAGGCCTTACAACGAAGTGAGCGGCGCTCTCCGGCCTGGCGGTGGCCGCCAGGCCGGAGAGGAAGAGCGCGAAGATCAGACCTGCGATGTGCCGCGGGGTGCGGCTCATCGACCGGATTACCGGTCGCCGGCGGGCGACGTCGAGTCGACCTGCGACCGATCGCTGGCGCTCGCCCTGGCTACCGCCGGCGCGCCGGGAGCCGCGGCGGCGAGCTTGTGGAACTCGAGGTGCACGCGACGGTTGAGCTCCTGGCATTCTTTGCCCGGGTCGTCGCACAGGGCTCCGTCCTGGCCCAACGTCACCACCTTGATCGCGGTCTCGGGGACGCCGAGCTCGACGAGAAACTGCTTGACCGCCTGCGCGCGCCGCTGAGCGAGGGTGCGGTTGTACTCAGCCGGGCCCTGGCGGTCGGCATAGCCCTGGACGAGCACCACCCAGGCGTTTGCCAGATCCACGAGCCCGGTCGTCTCCTGGAGCACGCGGGCGGCATCGGCGCGCAGGCGCGTGCTCTTGAAGTCGAAGTAGACGTCGGCGTGGAAGACGCCGGCGGGCGGCGCCGGGACCATCGCGCGGGGCCGCGTCGTCTCCCCGGACGGCCTCACTGCGACGGCGCTCGACTCGGGCGCCGCCTCCACCCCTTTCGAGCGAACCCAGTACGTTCCTATTGCTCCCGCGATCACCGTCAGGAGAACCCCGACGAGGATCACCAGCTCCTTCACACCACCCATCTCGGTCGTCCGCTGCTGTGTGTCGGCCATTGCCCTTGTCCTTTCTGGCTCGAGACGGCTTCGCGTCTCGCTGATCGGGCCGCCGCGATCCGCCCCATGCGGACGGCGCCCGGCGGACATCCCAGAGCAACGCGCACGCCATGCCGGACGACGGAGCGGGGATTGCGGAATCGCAGCGAGTTCGGAGACTTGGCGAGCGGAGTCGACGGCGGGCCGATCAAGCGGGATGCGGGGAAGCCCCGCATCCCCGCATCACCCGGGGCTCTTCCCCTCACGACTTCGCGCGGGTGGGACCGTGGCGGCCGGAGAGCGGCGCTCGAAGTGCTGGCGGACCAGGAGCTCCAGCGAGCGGAAGTGTCGCTCCGGGAGGTTCTTGAAGCGCCGCCGGCACGCGGCGGTCGCGTCGTCGGGAGAATTGAAGCCCTCGACGACCCTCAGCAGGTGCTCGGTGTACTCGCGCAGCTTCACCTCGACGGTGGGGCCGAGCGTCGGGTCGCCGGCCAGGGCCAGCGCGGCCTTGGCCCGGTCGCCGTCCGACTCGACCAGCGAGCGGAAGCCGAGCCCCTTGAGCCGCTGCGTCACCGTGCTCCGGTCCCAGCCCAGCGCGCGGGCGGTCGCCTGCATGTCGAACCCGTTCTGGCGCAAGGCGGCGAGGACGGCCGCATCGCTGCCGGAGTCGTCCCGGCCGGGCTCGCGAGACGGAAGCCGAAGGTCCTCGACGGCGATGGCGACTCCGTCGGCGAGGGCCAGGGCCTGGCGGAGGCAGTTTTGCAGCTCGCGGGCGTTGCCTGGCCAGTCGCGCCGTTCGATCGCGGCCAGGGCTGCGGCCGATAGCGGCAGAGGCGGACGTCCGACCTCGGCGGCGGCGTCCTGGACGAAACGAGCGGCGAGCAGCGGAATATCAGCCTTCCGCTCGCGGAGCGGAGGCAGCCGTACGACGAGTCCTTTCAGCCGGAAAAAGAGGTCTTCGCGGAACCACCCCTCCGCGATGCCCCGCTCGAGATCGCGGTTGCTCGCGGCGACCACGCGCACGTCGACGGTCGTTGGGCGTGTCGCCCCGACCCGGTAGAAGCTCTTGTCCTGGAGGACTCGGAGCAGCTTGCTCTGGTGCTCGGGCCGCAACTCGCCGATCTCGTCGAGGAAGATCGTTCCCCGGTTCGCCTGCTCGAAGAGCCCCTTCCGGTCGCCGACGGCGCCGGTGAAGCTGCCCCTGACGTGGCCGAACATCTCGCTCTCGAACAGGTCGGCAGGGATCGCGGCCATGTTGACCGCCACGAAGGGGCCGTCGGCGCGCGGACCGAGGCGGTGGGCGGCCCGCGCGAAGAGCTCCTTGCCGGTCCCTGGCTCGCCGGTCACGAGAATCGATAAGGATGAGCGCGCGGCCTTCTCGAGATCCCGGAAGACGGCGAGAACAGCGGGATCGCGGGTCACGATGCCGACGCGCTCGCACTCGTGACGCAACCGCTGCTGCTCGGCGTCCCCGAGCGGCGCCGCGGCGCCGCCCAGCATCCGCGACTGGTGCTCCAGCCGCTCGAGCCGGGCGCGCGTCTCTTCCTCCTGCGCTCGGGCGGTGGCGAGCTGCGCACGCAACGCCTCCTCGCCGCCGGTCGATCGAGCGACCGCGGCCCGCGCGGCCTCCAGGTCCTCCTCGAGCCCTTCCACCGACGATTCCTGACGCACGAGAGCCGCTCGGATCGCCGCGACCTCGCCTTCGAGATGGCGAATCCGGTGGGTGGACGAGAGCTGGTTCCAGAGCAGCGCGCTCACCGAGGACACGACGACCGCTCCCAGCGGCACCGCCAGGGGGAGCAGGACGCCGACCGCCGACGGAGACAGCACGAGACCCGCGGTGTAGCCGAGCGCCAGGACGGCGAGGCCGATCGCTGCCTTCCACCACCGAAGCGCCAGCCATAGCCACGCCGCCAACCCGGAGAGGAGAACGGCGACGAGCGCGGCCCCCGCGGGCGGCGTTTCGCTCAGCCAGGACCTGGCCAGTATGGTATCGAGCAGATTCACCTGGATCACGATCGGCTTCGACGCGAGGCCGAGCGGGGGCCGCTCGCTCCCCGGCGCGGGCGCGACGAGGAGCAGAACGATACGGTCGGCGACCAGGCTCTGCAGTTTCTCACCTTGTCGCTCCTCGATGGCTCTCCAGGCGTCGCCGAACGGGACGACCTCGAGGCCGCGCGGAACCTCCGACAGGCCAGCACCGATCAGCACCCGTCCTCGCCGGTCGACGGGGATTCGAGCGCGGTCGACGTTCGCGAAGGCGGCGGCGAGCGCGAGCCCGTACGCCGGCACGCCTCGATCGCCGACGCGGACGAAGAGCGGCACTCTCCGGATGACCCCGTCGAGATCGGCAGGCGCCAGTGTGTGCCCGATGCCCTTCGCGTACTGGGCGAGCCCTGGCATCAATGCGGCCAGCGGTCGCGCCTCGGGAAATTCCCGTGACGTCGTGGACAGGGCCGGCCACGATCGGTGCCCGGGCATCGCCGCGGAGGCGTCCCCCGCCGCGCGCCCATCGGCGAGCTCGAGTGCGATCGGGAACACGACGTTTTCCGCGAGCGTGATCGCCTGACTCAACATCGCATCGCTCGACGCGCCGCCGTGGCCGGGCGCGCTCGGCTGTCCCAGAGGGGCGTCGACGCCGACGACGGACGCGCCGGCGCGCGACAGGCTCGTGATGACTCGGGCGAGCACGGCACGGTCCCACGGGCCGGTACCGAACCGGGCCTCGCTGGCCGGGTCGCGGACGACGATCACCAGCGCCGAGCGCACCGGCGCAGAGGCGCGCGCGCGAAGCCAGCCGTCGTAGATCGACCACTCGAGCGCGCTCGCTCCAGCGCCCCCCAGAGCCAGGACACCGATGGCCACCAGGGTGGCTGCGAGGCCGATCACCGCGGCCAGCGCCACGGTCTTCATCGCGGGTGTGCGCGCCCTAGGGACGGGTCGGCACGGGAACGGCCTCGCCGGCCGCCGAGAGTTCCTGGAGGAGGCGCTGAGCGTCTTCGTGGGGAGTGGCCTTCAGAAGGTCGATCGCGCGCGCCATATCCTTCGGCACGCCGAGGCCCGCCGCGTAGAATCGCGCGAGCGTGATCCGCGGGCGGACCAGGCCCTCGTCGGCGGCGGTCTTGAAATACTCCAGGATCCGCGGATCGTGCGCGGGCAGCTGTCCCTGGACGCCGTGGTCGTAGAGCGACTCGAGGAGCCCCTGCGCCGGTTCGCTGAACGCCGAGGCCTCGCGGATCAGCATTCGCACGGCCTCGCGACCCCGGCCCTGCCGGAGCAGCGCCGCGCCGACCGTATCGTCGGCCCCGGCTCGAGCCAGCTCCGGGAACTCATTCCACAGCGCGAGCCGATGGTCCCGAAACGCCTGCTCGGCGGCCTGGCGCTCGGTCGGCGTGCGCCCGCTCCGGCCCAGCGCGGTCTGCCGCAGATCGCGGAGCACGGTTTGAGCCTCGCCGACGTCGCGCTCCGCGGCGCGAGACCACCACGTGATGGCCAGACTCAGATCGCGATCGACGCCGAAGCCCCGCGCATACGCCATCCCCGCGAAGTATTGTGCGCGTGCGTGGCCGGCCTGCGCCGCGACCAGGAACTCTGGCGTCGCCTCGGCACCGCGATGCGCGACCGTCAGCAGCAGCGCCAGGTTGTAACGAACGTCGGGGTGATTGGGGCTGTGGGTGAGACCTCGCCGATATGCGTGGATCGCGCCATTGAGATCCCGCATGGCATAGAGCACCGCGCCGAGGTTGTAGTGCGCCTGGACAAGATCGGGCTGCTGCCGGAGGACCGCCTCGAGCTCGGTGCGAGCCGATGACCAGTCTTGCCGGGCCATGAGCACCGTGGCGAGGGTGAGTCGAGCCTGGACGGCATCGGGCCGCTGACGCAGGAGCCCGCGCAGCTCGTCGAGTGCCGCGTCCAGATCGCCCATGCCGTAGAGCGCCCGCGCCAGGCTCTCCCGGGCTTCGACCAGCTCTGGCTCCCAGCGGAGCGCCTCGCGCAACAGGATCGTGGCTGCCGCCATGTCGCCCCGGGCGATCGCCGCGCGGCCGACCTCGAGGTGTACGCGCGCCTGGGCTTCCCGCGGATCGAGCGTGCCCTTCGGGAGAGACTTCTCGGTCTGAGCGGCTCGTGCAGGAGCGGCCGGCGCGCTCGCCGGGGTCGGGCCGGTCGCCGTCGAGCAGCCGGCCGCGACCATGGCGAGCAACACGAGTGGCGGAATCGAGATATTCAGGAAGGCCTCCTCACAACGCGCGCTCCTGATCATAGCAGAGCCCGCCGGAGGCCGAATCTCTCGCGGCCGCGTTTCGTTCAGGCGAAGCAGAGTGTCTTCAGCTGCACGCCTCGAAGAGCCCGGCGGCGCCCTGGCCGCCGCCGATGCACATGGTCACCACGCCGTAGCGCGCCTTGCGCCGCAGCATCTCGTTGGCGATGGTGCCGACCATGCGCGAGCCCGTCATGCCGAACGGGTGGCCGATCGAGATCGAGCCGCCGTTGACGTTGAGCTTTTCCGGGTCGAGGCCGAGCCGGTCACGGCAGTAGACGACCTGCGAGGCGAACGCCTCGTTCAGCTCCCACAGGTCGATGTCGGCGATCTCGAGGCCGTGACGCTTGAGGAGCTTCGGCACCGCAAACACAGGGCCGATGCCCATCTCGTCCGGCTCGCAGCCGGCGACGGCGAATCCGCGGAAGACGAGCTTGGGCCGGATGCCCAGGGCCTTCGCGCGGTCCATCGACATCACGAGCGTCGCGCTGGCGCCGTCGGAGAGCTGGGAGGAGTTGCCGGCCGTGACGGTGCCCTGACCGGAGTCCTTGTCGAAGTGCGGGGGGAGCTTCAGCAATCCCTCGAGCGTGGTGTCGGCGCGGTTGCACTCGTCCTTCTCGCAGTAGTACGGCTCCTGGCCAACGACCGCGCTCGTCTGCTTGTCGAGGATGCCGCGCGTGACGTGCATCGGCGCGATCTCCTCCTTGAAGAACCCTTCCTGTTGGGCGCGCGCCGTGCGCTGCTGACTCAGGAGCGCGTAGCGGTCCTGGGTCTCGCGCGTGATCTTGTAGCGCTTGGCGACGACCTCGGCCGTGTCGCCCATGACCATGTAGACGCCGGGGAGGTGCTCCTTCACCCACGGGTTCGGGTCACTGTCGCGCTTGGCCATCGTGATGGACTCGACGCCGCCGCCGATCATGGCGTCGGCCCCGTCGTTGATGACGTAGTTGGCCGCGATCGCGATCGCCTGGAGCCCCGAGGAGCAAAAGCGGTTCAGGGTGAGCCCGGCGACAGTGACCGGCAGGCCCGCCCGCATCGCCGCCACCCGGGCGATGTTGTGGCCCTGCGAGCCGTGCGGCTGGCCGCAGCCCATGATCACGTCCTCGACCTCCTTGGAGTCGAGCTGGGGAACCTTCCCGAGAACGTCCTTGATGCAGTGCGCGGTGAAGTCGTCGGGGCGCGTCAGGTTGAACGATCCCCGGAACGACTTGGCGAGCGGCGTCCGCGAGCTGGCGACGATGACGGCTTCTCTCATGACGGTCTCCTTACTTTGTAGTCGCGCCTGGCGCTGACTAGATGGCCGCGACGGCCATGATCTCGACCAGGTACTTGGGCGACGCCAGCCGCGCTTCGACGGTCGCCCGCGCCGGCGTGTTGGCGGGGTCGACCCAGCCGTCCCAGGCCGCGTTCATGTCGTTGTAGATCCCCATATTGGCGACGTACACGGTGGCGGACAGAATCTTCGACTTGTGGCTGCCGACCGCCGCCAGCGTCTCGTCGATCTTCTTGAGGATCTGCTGGGTCTGACCCTTGGCGTCTGCCGACGGGTCCGCCGCGACCATGCCGGCCAGGTACACCGTGTCGCCGTGGACGACTGCCTGGGAGAGCCGGGGCCCGACGCCGTGACGCTTGATGCTCATGGCCTGTTCCTTTCCGCTCCGAATGGTGGGGCGTAGACGGTAACGGAGATCATACTCTGTCCCGGGCGTTCCGATAAGTCCGCAGTTGCGCGGGTCCCGAGCGCTCAGTAGAGTGAGTGCGATGAGTATCGTCGGCGACTTCACCACGGCGTTCAACCGGCAGGACGTGGGCGCGCTCGTCGCCTGCTTCACGTTGGGCGCGACCTATCACGACACCTTCTACGGCGAGCACCGGGGTCATGCCGGGCTCCGCGCGATGTTCGAGCGCATGTTCCGCGAGGGCCGCGACTACACGTGGGCCATGGACGTCGTGGTGGAGTCGGCGGAGCGGGCAGCCGCGGAGTGGACCTTCGGTTACGTCGTGACCGACGCGGTGCCGCGGAGCGCCGGCCGGAAGATCCAGTTCCGGGGCATGAGCCTCTTCGAGCTGGGGCACGGCAAGATCTCGGCCTACCGGGAATACTTCGACTCGGGCCAGGCGCTGCTCCAGCTCGGCTTCGCACCCGAGGCGGTCGCGAAGGTGCTCCGCCGGAAGCTCGAAGGCCGCTGACGATGCCGCTCGATCGCGCGAAGCGCGAGGCCCTGATCCAGCAGTACGCCGATGGTCCCGCCCGCCTGCGCGGGGCGCTGGCCAAAGTCCCCCCGCAGGCCCTCACGTGGCGTCCGGCCCCGAAGGAATGGTCGGCGCACGAGATCGTCTGCCACTGCGCCGATTCCGAGACGAATGCCTACGCGCGCATCCGGTTCGTCGTCGCCGAGAGGACCCCGACGATCCAGGGCTATGACCAGGACAACTGGGCGGGGGTCTTCGACTATCACCATCTGCCGCTCGAGCCGGCGCTCGCCGTGGTCGAGGCGGTGCGCGCCAGCACCGCAGCGCTGATCCGCGGCCTGCCCGACGAAGCGTGGACGCGCGTCGGCCACCACACGGAGTCCGGGCGCTACACCGCCGAGGACTGGCTCCAGATCTACGCCGACCATCTGGAAAACCACGCGCGGCAGATCGAGAGCAACGTCGCGCAGTGGAAGTCGACGCAGTCTCGCTGACCTGATCGAACGGCTCCGCTCTGCCACCGAAGGGCCGACGAGGCGAGTGAATTCTCGTGATCGGACCTATCACGATCTCTTATCGACGTCGACGCGCGTCCGTGGTCAGTCGCGTGACGACGGGGACGGGCGCGGCCGCCACCACGGGTAGAAGGGCGGCAGGTCCACGCTCGGCCGCAGGGTGAACCGTGCCGGACGCTTCTCGAGGAAGGCGGTGACGCCCTCCCGGGCGTCGGCGGAGCGGCCGGTCCAGAACATCGCCTGCGAGTCGAGGCGGTGGGCGTCCATCGGATGGTCGGCGCCGAGCAGCTTCCACATCATCTGACGGGCCAGCGCCACCGAGATCGCGGACGTGTTCTCGGCGATCTCGCGCGCAAGCTCTCGCGCCGCCGGTAGCAGCGCGTCCGGCGCGACGACGCGGCTCACGAGCCCTCCCCCCAGCGCCTCCTCGGCGCTGAAGACGCGCCCGGTGTAGATCCATTCGGCGGCCTGGCTGATCCCGACGAGCCGCGGCAGGAACCACGTGCTGCAGGCCTCGGGCACGACGCCGCGGCGCGCGAAGACGAAGCCGATGCGCGCCGCCGTGGATGCGATCCGGATGTCCATCGGCAGGGTCAGCGTGATTCCGAACCCGACCGCGGGCCCGTTGATCGCGGCGATCACCGGCTTCTTCATGTCGAAGACTCGGAGTGTGACGATGCCGCCGCCGTCGCGGTGGTCCTCGGCGGAAGCGGACCGGCCACGCGAGCCGGCGCCGGCAGTGCGCGCTGCAGGCCGTCGCGGGGCTGGGGCCCCGCCGGCCGAGGCGCGCCTATAATCGAATGTCGCGCCGCCGGCGCCGAGATCGGCGCCCGCGCAGAAGGCGCGCCCGGCCCCAGTCACGATGACCGCACGCACGGCGTCGTCGGCGTCGGCGCGATCCCACGCCTCGCCGAGCTCGCCAAGCATCGTCGCGGTGACCGCGTTGAGCCGATCCCGGCGGTTCAGGGTTACCGTGCAGACTCCGTCCTCGACGTCGTAGCGGATCTCGCTGAAGGTCATCACTGCCCGAGCTGGAACTCGATCCGACCCTCGGTAGTGCCGTCCGAGGCCTTGGCCTCGCCCGCGAGCAGTCGGTCCGCCGGGATGCTCTCGGCCTCGCCGGTCGTGAACGTCCGAGCACCCTGGTGAAGCGCCGCACGCATCGTGGTCAGCTCGAGCGCTGATATCCTGCGCTCGTCATGCAATCGCTGAACGCACCAGCCTGCCTCGACTCCTGGACCGCAATACGGCCAACGTCGAGCAGGCCCCCAAGGACCAGATCCGGCCCCGGGCCGATCTCGAACGCCTTGCGGGCACACTCCACCTCGACCAGCGACACCTCCTGGAACATGGTGCCGGCCTTCTTCCACTCGGTTCCGCGGAGGTCGAGGGGGCCGCAGCCCGTCAGCAGTAGAGCCGCAACCAGCGCGATAGGAATTCGCATGCGATCTCCTCTCACCGGAGCCTAGAGGATACCAGGGAACCGGTCGGGCGAGCTTACCGTGCGGATCGGGCGATTCGCCCGCTCTTGCCGGAGTCCGCCGATCGGCAAAGCGGTAATTCCGGGACATCCGGGATGGCACGACCCATGCGATGCGCTCACCGCCAAGGAGGACGAACCATGGCACTGGAAAACCTGATCGCGTACGTTGTCGTGCTCGGCCTTCCCCTTTGGCTCGTTGCCGAGGAGGTCCTCTACCGACTTCGTCCCGGTCGGGAGGCCCAGGCCTCGACGGCCCGATCGGCGGATCTCGAGCGGCGCGCCCCCGAGGGCGCGCACGTTTCGTCCGTCTAACCTCCCGAGGTACCTCGCCCCTCGCGCTCTCCGGCCGCCCGTTGTAGCATCCGGACGTACCGATGAACGTCTATCCGGCCGGCCATGGGTTCAACTGCGACGAACATGGGTTCAACTGCGACGAACGAGGAAGCTATCACGAGGCCAGCGCCAAGCTGGCGCGCACCCGGACGCTTGAGTTCCTCAAGCAGCATCTGGGGTAGGAGGAAGGGCTCATGCTGAGCGAGTTCAAGACGTTCATCATGCGTGGCAATGTCGTCGACCTCGCCGTCGGCGTGATCATCGGGGCGAGCTTCGGCGCCATCGTCACCTCGCTCGTCAACGACGTCCTCATGCCGCCGATCGGGCGGCTGCTCGGGGGTGTGGACTTCACGAATTTCTTCGTGAGCCTCTCCGCTCAGTCGTTCCCGACGCTCGCCGCCGCGAAGGCGGCGGGCGCGCCGACGCTCAACTACGGCATCTTCCTGAACGCGGTGATCAACTTCGTCATCGTGTCGTTCGCCGTCTTCATGCTGGTCCGGCAGGTCAACCACCTGTTCCCGAAGCCGGCGGCCCAAGCGGCGGCGCCGACCAAGGAGTGCGCCTGGTGCGCGACGGCGATCCCGGCGAAGGCGAAGCGGTGCCCGCACTGCACCTCAAACCTGGCGTCGGCCTGAACGAGGGCGAAACGACGGAGGCGAGCCGACGGAGGACGATATCGGCGCCGTGAGCGCCGAGGACCCGATCGCCCCCGGCGCCAGGACCCGTCCGCCTCGCGCGTATTGCGCTCATGGTTAGGCCAGGCTCGCCGCAGAGCTGATGGCGTTTCCCCACGGCCTGCGGGCGCTGAACCACAGCGACTTCCGCCGCTTCTATTTCTCTCAGTTCGCCGCGCAGATCGGGAGCTGGATGCAGAACGTGGCGCAAGCCTGGCTCGTCCTGCAGCTGACGAATTCCCCCTTCAAGCTTGGCCTCCTCGCGACGCTCCAGTTCTCGCCGGTGCTGCTCTTCTCCATCGTCAGCGGCGCCGTCGCCGACCGCTTGCCGAAGCGCCCACTGCTCGTCGCCACCCAGACGACGCTCGCGTGCCAGGGACTCCTCCTCGCCTTGCTGGTGGCGACGGGCCACGTCGAGTACTGGCACGTGGCCGTGCTTGGGCTCGCCCTGGGGTTCGCCAACGTCGTGGACCAGCCCGCGCGCCAGTCGTTCGTGATGGAGCTGGTCGGCCGGGCCGACGTGTCGAGCGCTGTCGCGCTCAACTCCGCGGGGTTCAACCTCGCGCGGATCGTCGGGCCCGCCGTCGCCGGGGTCGTGATCGGACGCCTCGGCGTGGCGCCCACGTTCTTCGTCAACAGCCTCGGCTTCCTCGGCGTCATCGTCACGCTCCTCCGGATGAAGGTGCCGGAGCCGCCGCCCCGCACCGCGCGCGCGACGATCTTCGAGGAGATCGCGGAGGGTGTGCGCTACGCCGCGGCCACGCCGCGGCTCCGGCTCGCGATGGGTCTCGTCTTCGTGGTGAGCCTCTGCATCTTCAATTTCAGCGTGTACGTGCCGCTCCTGGCCAAGAACGTGCTGGGCCTCGGCGCGGAGGGGTTCGGCTTTCTCATGGCGTCGCTCGGCGTGGGCGCGGTGGCGGGAGCGCTCACGGTCGGCGCGCGCGCCTCGCGCTATCCGTCGCTTCGCTCGATGTTCGCCGCGGCGACGCTCTCGTTCGGCATGCTGCTCGGTCTCGGTCTCACGCGCCGCATCGAGTTCGCCGTGCCCCTCCTGTTCTTCACCGGCTACTGGGGGATCATGCTAATGGCGAGCTGCAATACGTCGATCCAGCTCCAGGCGCCGGACGTGATGCGCGGGCGTGTGATGAGCCTCTACACATGGGTCTCGGGTGGTGTCTTCCCGATCGGCGCGTTCATCGTCGGCACGATCTCGCAGTGGTGGGGCGTCTCGGCGGCGTTCCTCTGGAACGGCACCGTCGGCCTCGCCGCCCTGGGCGCGCTCGCGCTGTGGTGGCGGTTCCGCCGCGATTGAGCGCGGGCGCCGCTACTTCTTCGGGTACCCCTTGCTCCCGAGCGCGTCGGTGATCTCCGCGAGAATCGTGGGATCGTCGATCGTCGCCGGCACGCCGTACTCGTGGCCGTCGGCGATCTTCTTCATCGTCCCGCGCAGGATCTTGCCCGAGCGCGTCTTGGGCAGGCGCTTGACGACGAGCGCGGTCTTGAACGCGGCGACCGGGCCGATCTGCTCGCGCACCTTCTCGACCAGCTCCCGGACGATCTCGGCTTCGCCGCGGGCGACACCCGCCTTGGTGACGACGAAGCCGACGGGGACTTCGCCCTTGATCTCGTCGGCGACGCCGACGACGGCGCACTCGGCCACGTCGGGATGGGCGGCGAGCACCTCTTCCATCGCGCCCGTGGAGAGCCGGTGCCCGGCGACGTTGATGATGTCGTCCACGCGGCTCATGATGTAGACGTACCCGTCCTCGTCTCTGTAGCCCGCGTCGCCCGTCAGGTAGTAGCCGGGATGCTTCGTGAGGTAGGACGTCTCGTATCCGGCGTCGTTGTGCCAGAGCGTGGGCAGGCAGCCGGGCGGCAGGGGCAGCCGGATGGCGATCGAGCCGATCTGGCCGGCGGGGAGCTCCTGGTTGTCTTCGCCGAGGGCGCGGACGTCGTACCCCGGCACCGGCTTCGTGGGGGATCCGGCTTTCACCGGCAGCATGCCCAGGCCGACGCAGTTCGCGGCGATCGGCCATCCCGTTTCGGTCTGCCACCAGTGATCCACGACGGGCACGCCGAGCTTGTCCTCCGCCCAGTGGAGCGTGTCGGGGTCACAGCGTTCGCCGGCGAGGAAGAGCGTGCGGAATCGCGCCAGGTCGTACTTCGTCATGTGCGCCCCCTGCGGATCCTCCTTCTTGATCGCGCGGAACGCCGTCGGGGCGGTGAAGAGCGCGTTCACGCCGTGTTCCGCGATGAGTCGCCAGAACGCCCCGGGATCGGGCGTGCCGACCGGCTTGCCCTCGTACAGGATGGAGGTGCAGCCCTTGAGCAAGGGCGCGTAGACGATGTACGAGTGGCCGACCACCCAGCCGATGTCGGAGGCTGCCCAGTAGACTTCGCCCGATCCCATGCCGTAGACCGAGCCCATGGACCACTTGAGGGCCACCGCGTGACCCCCGTTGTCGCGCACGACACCCTTGGGAATCCCGGTGGTGCCCGAGGTGTAGAGGATATAGAGCGGATCGGTGGCGGCGACGGGCACGCACTCCGCGGGCGTGGCGCCGGCGATCGCCTCGTTCCAGTCGTGGTCCCGCTTGCGGACCATCGGCGCCGCTTCTTGCTGACGCTGCAGGATCACGCAGCGGGGGACCTTGTACTCCGCCAGCTCGATCGCGCCGTCGAGCAGCGGCTTGTAGGGGATGACGCGGTTGACCTCGATGCCGCAGGAGGCCGAAAGAATCAGCTTGGGCTTGGCGTCGTCGATGCGCTTGGCCAGCTCGTTGGACGCGAAGCCACCGAAGACCACGGAATGGATCGCGCCGATGCGCGCGCACGCGAGCATCGCGATCACGGCCTCGGGCACCATCGGCATGTAGACGATCACGCGGTCGCCTTTCTCGATGCCCTGGCGTCGGAGCATGCCGGCGCAGAGGGCCACCGCGTCGCGGAGCTCGCGATACGTATAAGCCTTGACCGTGCCGGTGACGGGGCTGTCGTAGACGAGCGCTCGCTGCTTGCCGCGGCCGCGATCCACATGCAGGTCCAGCGCGTTGTAGCAGGTGTTGAGCGCGCCTCCCGTGAACCAGCGGGAGAAGGGCTTGCGCGAGTCGTCGAAGACGCGGTCCCAGCGCCTGTCCCAGTGGATGTCCTCGGCGGCCGCCGCCCAGAAGCCCTCCGGGTCCCTCATCGATCGCGCATACATCTCGTCATAGACGCTCTTCGCCATCGGCGAGCCTCCCTTGACGCCGCCCCTGAGCGGCGTGGGGAATCTACCACGGGCGTCCCAGGAGCCGCCGGCGCGTAATCTTGACAATCTCGATCGACAATGGGTACTTTATCTGCCCATGGCTCAGCGTCTCGAGGCGACTGGCTCGCGATGCCCGGTCTGCAGCGCCAAGGTCGTCGTCGAGCTCGCGGACGAGGTCGTGATCCACAACGCGATCTTAAAAAGACCCGGGAGGCATCCATGAGCGAAGCCGTGAAGGAAACGAAGGCACAGCGCGTGGAGCGGCTCAAGCGCGAGCTCAATCCCTGGGAAGCGTATGCCGATATCCAGCGCTTCGCGCGCGAGGGTTGGGACGCGGTCCCGCCCGAATGGCTCGGCACGTATTTCCGCTGGTGGGGCATCTACACCCAGGGGGACGGCGTCGGGGCCGTCGGAGGCAAGGGCGGCGAGGGCAAGGCCACGCGCCGGTTCATGGTGCGCATCCGGATCCCGAATGGCGCCCTCGAGTCCCACCAGCTCCGGACGATCGCCGATCTCGCCGAGCGGCACGGCCGTGGGGTGGCCGACATCACCGTCCGCGAGAACGTTCAGCTCCACTGGGTGCCGCTCGAGAGCCTCCCCGCTGTCTTCCAGGCGCTCTGGCTCCAGGGTGTGACCACCATGGGCGCGTGCGGCGACGTCACGCGTAACGTCACCGGTTGTCCGGTCGCCGGCCTTGACGCCGACGAGCTGGCGGACGCCTCGCCGCTCGTCCTCGAGGCGACCCGCATGCTGAACGGCAACCCCGCCTTCTACAACCTGCCGCGGAAGTTCAAGGTCTCGATCGCGGGTTGCCGCGCCTGGTGCACGTATCCCGAGATCAACGACATCGGCCTCACCACGGTCCGCCACCCCGAGACCGGGGAGATCGGCTTCTCCGTCCGTGTCGGCGGCGGGCTCTCGACCGACCCGCACCTCGGGGTGCGGCTCGACGCCTTCGTTCCCTGGGGTCGGGCACTGGCCGTGGTCCTCGCGATCGCCGAGGTCTTTCGCGACTCCGACGTGCTTCGTCAGAACCGCGAGCGGGCGCGACTCAAGTTTCTCTTCCTCCAGCACGGCTGGACGCCCGAACGCTTCAAGCAGGCACTCGAGGAGCGCCTGGGCTCCCCGCTCGAGCCCGGGGTGCCCGACGACCCGCCGGACGACGTGTACCGAGACCACGTCGGAATCCACGACCAGAAACAGCCGGGCTACTGCTATGCGGGAGTCGCCGTGCTCCGTGGGCGCCTCACGGCGGCGCAGATGCTGATCGCCGCGGACCTGGCCGAGCGGTACGGCACGGGCGCGCTCAGAACGACCAGCATGCAGAACCTCATGATCCCGAACGTTCCCCGCGCGCGCGCCGGCGCGCTCGCGCGCGAGCTCGAGGCGGCCGACTTCGCGCTCGATGCCTCGCCGTTCCGGCGCGGCACCGTCGCGTGCACGGGCTCCGAGTTCTGCAAGCTGGCGCTCACCGAGACGAAGGGCTTCGCACGCGGGCTCGTCGAGACGCTCGAGCGGCGTCTGCCGGGGTTCGACCAGCACCTCCGGATCAACGTCACGGGCTGCCCGAATAGCTGCGGCCAGCACTGGATCGCCGACCTCGGCATCGAGGGCAAGAAGATCAAGGTGGACGGCACGCTGGTCGACGCCTACTACTTCTGCGTCGGCGGCGCCGTCGGCAGTCATCAGGCGGTGGCGCGGCCCATCGGTCTCCGCCTGCCCGCGACCGCGGTCGCCCAGGCGATCGAGCGACTGCTCCGGGGCTTCCTCTCCGACCGTCACCCCAGCGAAAACTTCCGCCAGTTCGCCGCCCGTCACACCGACGACGAGCTGCGCGCGCTTCTCGCGGGCGAGCTCGTCGAGGCCGTCGCGCGCGACGCGGCGCCCGAGCGTCCGCCCCACGGAGTCGATGGCTGAGATGGGCTACTACCCTGTCCTCCTCGACCTCGCGGGCCGCCGCTGCCTCATGGTGGGCGGGGGCTCGGTCGCCGAGCGCCGGGTCGATGCGCTGCTGGCGGCCGGCGCGCAGGTGACGGTGATCAGTCCCCGGGTGACGCAGCCGCTCGCCGCGCTGGCCGCCGAGGGACGCATCGGACTGGAATCGCGCGGCTATCGCGAGGGCGATCTCGCGGGCAACGATCTCGTCTTCGTCGCGACCGATGCCGGCGAGGTCAACGCCGCCGTGGCGCGCGAGGCCCGGGAGCGTGGCCTCTGGATCAATGCCGCCGACGACCCGGCGCACTGCACCTTCATCCTGCCCGCCCTCGTGCGCCGGGGCGATCTCACCGTGGCCGTCGCGACCGGCGGCACCAGTCCCGCGCTCGCCCGAGCCGTCCGCGAAGAGCTGGAGGCCTATCTGACCGCCGAGTACGCGACGCTTGCCGCGATCGCGGCCGAGGCCCGGCGCGAGGTTCGGGCGGCCGGCCGGGTGGTCACGGCCGAGGCCTGGCGGCGTGCGCTCGGCCCGGAGGTGCGCCGGCTCATCGTCGAGCGCGGGCGGGACGACGCCAAGCACAGGCTGCTCGAGCTGCTGGGAGTCGAGGCATGCGTACGGTAGTGCGAGCCGCAGGCCGTCGCGGGGCTGGGGCCCCGCCGGCCGAGGCGAGCGAGAGACCGAGATTAGGGACGGTCGCCCTCGTCGGCGCCGGCCCCGGAGATCCCGGGCTCATGACGGTGCGCGGCCTCGAGCTGCTGCGGCGCGCTCACGTCGTCGTCTACGACCGCCTGGTCGACCCCCGCCTCCTGGAAGCGGCCCCGCGAGCGCGGCGCATCTTCGCGGGCAAGGAGTCCGACCATCACGCGTTGCCGCAAGAGCGGATCAACGCGCTCCTGATCATGCACGCGCGGCGCGGCCGTCGGGTCGTCCGGCTCAAGGGCGGCGATCCGTTCGTCTTCGGACGGGGCGGCGAGGAGGCCGACGCGCTGGCGAGCGCCGGGATTCCGTTCGAAGTCGTCCCCGGGGTCAGCTCGGCCGTTGCCGTGCCCGCGTACGCGGGCATCCCCCTCACGCATCGGGGTGTCGCCTCGTCCTTCGCGGTGGTGACCGGCCACGAAGAGGCGTGCAAGCGCGAGTCGAGCGTCGACTGGGCGCGGCTCGCACGGGCGGTGGACACGCTCGTGGTCGTGATGGGGGTGAAGAGCCTGCCCCGGATCACCCAGGCGCTCATCGAGCACGGGCGCCCGCCGGCGACGCCCGTCGCGCTCGTGCGCTGGGGGACGACGAGCGTCCAGGAGACGATCACCGGCACCCTGGGCGACATCGCGGCCCGGGCGGCGCGTGCCCGGCTCGAGCCGCCCGTCGTGATCGTGATCGGCGCCGTCGTCGCGCTGCGCGAGCGGCTCCAGTGGTTCGAGGACAACCGTGTACCCCTGGAGGTGGCCCAGTGAGCGTGGAGCTCGCCGCGCCGATCGGTATCCTCGACGAGCATCCCGAGTGGTCGGCCCGGCTCATCGCCGAGCTCCAGCACCGCCGGCTGCCCTTCGAGAAGATCGACCACTCGAGCCACGCCTTCGACCCGCGCGACCGCGGACGACGCTACTCGGTCATCGTGAACCGCACGAGCCCCTCGTCGCACCGGCGCGGCCACGGCAGCGTGCTGTTCTACGCCGAGGCACTGCTCGCGCACTGGGAGGCGCTGGGCGTGCCCGTGATCAATCCCCTCCGGGCGTACCGCTTCGAGAAATCCAAGGCGCTCCAGATCGGCCTCCTCGAGCGCCTGGGCGTCCGTTATCCCCGGACGGTCGTCGTGAATCATCGCGATCAAGTGCTCAAAGCGAGCGGCGAGCTCCGCTTCCCGCTCCTCGTCAAGCCGAACGTCGGCGGCTCCGGCGCGCTCATCGAGCGCTTCGACGCGCGCGCCGATCTCGAGGCGCGCGTGTCCGCCCTCGACTTCGGCCCCGACGGAACAGCGCTGGTCCAGGAGTACGTCGAGTCGGAGGACGGCGCGATCGTGCGCGTCGAGGTGCTGGCCGACCGGTACCTCTACGCGATCCGGATCGTCCGTACCGCGTCCGACTTCAATCTGTGCCCGGCCGACATCTGCCAGGTCCCCGCGGCACCCCCGCGCGACGACCTCGGCGCCTGTCCCGTCGAGCCGAGGCCGGCGCTCAGCGTCACGCGTTACGAGGCTCCGGCGGTCGTGATCGATCAGGCGCGCGCCCTCGCGCGCGCGGCGTCGATCGACGTCGGCGGGATCGAATATCTCGTCGGGCGCGCCGACGGCCGCGTCTACTTCTACGACATCAACGCCACGTCCAACTTCGTCGCCGACGCACCCGCGGTGCTGGGCTTCGATCCGTTTCAGCCGTTCGCGGACTACATCGTGCGGGTGGCGACAGGCACAGGAGGAGCTCGATGAGCTTGAGGCTCGGTGCGGACGCAACTTCGACGAGATCCTGCGCGCCATCGACTCGCTCCAGCTCACGGACGCCCACCGCGTGGCGACGCCCGTCAACTGGAGGCAAGGCGAGGACGTCATCATCGTCCCGGCGGTCACCGACGAAGAGGCGCGCCGCAAGTACCCGAAGGGCTGGCGCGTGCTCAAGCCCTACCTGCGCCTGACGCCGCAACCCAGATAGTTTCCTGGGAGGGGGCCTCGGCGGCCCCCTCCCAAGCCTCCCCCAGGACGGATTGCGAGGGCAAAGCCCGCGCCCGGGCATGGGCCACTCTGGCGCTTCGGCAGTCGGCGGTTCAGGGGGCCAGGGCGATCGCCCGGAGCGGCGAGCCGCTGGCGCCCTGGATCTTCAGCGGAGTCAGAATCAGCAGCGCGACGTGCGCCTTCGCGTCGCCGAGCGCCTCCAGATTCGCGTTCTCCACGATGTAGATGCCGTTGTCGGCGAGCAGCATCATGTGGACGCTGAAGAGCTCCTTGCCGTACGCAGCCGGGCGTTTCTCGAACGTCGCGGTGTCGTCGCCCGCGAGCCGAACGCCCTTGTCGATGATCCAGCGCGCCCCGTCCTGACCCGGCCCGGGCGACTGCTCGCCGAGGTACTTCGCGTTGTCCTTGGCGAAGTACTGCCCCCACCCGGTGCGGATGAGGAGGGAGTCGCCGCGGCGCACCTCGACCCCCTGCGCCTTCGAGGTCTGCTCGAGGTGCGCGGCCGTGATCTCGAAGCCGGGCGCCAACGGGTCGGACCGGCCGCCCGCCACCTGGCGCGCGACGTCGAGGAAGACCACGCGATTCACCATCAGGTCGGCCGGGAAGCTGTCGATGCCGAGGTTGGCGCCGATGCCGCCCGGCGTGGAGGTGGCGGCGACGGCGTCGACGCCGCCGTGGAGTTTCAGGTCGCGTCCGATGTGGCCGATCGCGTCGATGGTCGGCGCGCCGTGCTGCCCGCTGAAGTACATGATCTCCGACGCCCAGGACACGCGGCTCCCCGGAGCCTGACCGAAGATCTCGTGCGTCATGCGGTGGGTCCGGTTGAGCGCGAACGAGTACGGCGGATTGAGGCTGAGCACCGGCGACTGCTCGCTCCACGTGAACGAGAGATCGAACAAGCGCGCGCCCTTGACCGTCCGCACGAGATCGTCCGCGGTGAGCCGACCCTGGGCGGACGCCGTGCCGACGATCGTCGCCGCGACGCCGAGTGTTCCAGCCGACCTGAGCCACTGCCGCCGTGACAGATCGTTCATGCGCTCCTCCTGGGGTGCGTTCGCGGGGAGCGTAAGCGGGCCGTCTGCCCAGCGCAAGAGTCCTGGGGTAAACTTGCGCAAGCCCGTTCGAAGGAGCGCCAATGAGCGAGTTCCGTCACGTGTATCGCACCGAGCTGTCCCCGGTGAGCTTCCTCACCCGTAGCGCGTACGTCTTCCCCGACAAGATCGCCGTCGTGCACGGCTCGCGGCGGTACACATACCGGCAGCTCGAGGAGCGCGTGAACCGCCTCGCCTCGGCGCTGCGCGCGGCGGGCCTGGGCAAGCACGACCGGGTGGCGTTCCTCTGCCCGAACATCCCGCCGATGCTCGAGGCGCACTTCGGCGTGCCGGCCGCGGGCGGTGTCCTCGTCGCGATCAACACGCGACTCAACACCGACGAGGTCGGCTACATCCTCGAGCACTCCGGGGCGCGGTTCCTCTTCGTCGACGCCGAGCTCGAGTCGCTCGTGAAGCCGCTCCCGCTGAGCGGCGTGCGCGTCGTGCGCGTGGACGACACCGGGAACGGGGGCGATCCCTACGAGGACTTTCTGGCCGGCGGCTCGCCGACGCCGGTGGAGAGCTGGCTCGAGGACGAGGAGGAGATGCTCGCGATCAACTACACCTCGGGCACGACGGGCCGGCCCAAGGGCGTCATGTACTCGCACCGCGGCGCCTGGATCAACGCCCTCGGCGAGCTGATCGAATCCCAGATGAGCTTCGACACGCGCTACCTTTGGACCCTGCCGATGTTCCACTGCAACGGCTGGTGTTTCACGTGGGGCGTCACCGCGGTGGGCGGCACCCACATCTGCCTGCGCCGGGTCGAGCCCGGGCGCGTCTGGGACATGATCGACAAGGAGGGCGTCACCCACTACAACGGCGCCCCGACTGTCCACATCGGCGTCGTCAACGACCCCCAGGCCCACAAGCTCGCGCGGCCGGTGACCGTGTGCGTGGCGGGGGCGCCGCCGTCGCCGACCTTGCTCGGCCGGCTCAAGGAGCTGGGGTTCCGACCCGTCCACGTCTACGGGCTCACCGAGACGTACGGGCCGCACACCGTGTGCGCGTGGCACGAGGAGTGGAATGCGCTGCCGCCCGATGAGCAGTCGCGTCTGGCCGCCCGGCAGGGCCAGGGCTACGCCCTGTTCGACCTCGTGCGCGTGGTCGACGGCAGCATGAACGACGTGCCCCGAGACGCCGAGACGCTCGGCGAGGTCATCATGCGGGGCAACAACGCCGCGATGGGCTACTTCCAGCAGCGGGAGGCCACGGCCGAGGCGTTCCGCGGCGGGTGGTTCCACTCGGGCGACATCGCGGTGTGGCACCCCGACGGCTACGTCGAGCTGCGCGACCGGAAGAAGGACATCATCATCTCGGGCGGCGAGAACATCTCGACGATCGAGGTCGAGCAATGCGTCGCCCGGCACCCGGCCGTGCTCGAGTGCGCCGTTGTCGCGGTCCCCGACGAGAGGTGGGGCGAGCGCCCCAAGGCGTTCGTCACGCTCAAGCCCGGTCAGACGGCGACCGCTCCGGAGATCATCGAGTTCTGCCGCGAGCACATCGCGCATTTCAAGTGCCCGGCGGCCGTCGAGTTCGGCGACCTGCCGAAGACGTCGACCGGGAAGGTGCAGAAGTTCGTCCTGCGCGAGAAGGAGTGGAAGGGCCGGGAGAAGCGGATCAACTAGATGCTCCGGTTGGGCGTGCTCGACCAGTCCCCGGTGCGGAGCGGCGGCGGCGCCGTGGCGGACGCCATCCACGAGACCCTCGACCTCGCCGAAGCGTGCGACCGGCTCGGCTACTACCGCTACTGGCTCGCCGAGCACCACTCGACGCCGGGGCTCGCCGGCTCGAGCCCCGAGGTGCTGATCGGTCAGGTCGCCGCCCGCACGTCGCGGATCCGCGTGGGCTCGGGCGGCGTCATGCTCCAGCACTACAGCCCGCTCAAGGTCGCCGAAAGCTTCCGCGTGCTCGAGACGCTGTTCCCGGGGCGCGTGGATCTGGGAATCGGTCGCGCGCCCGGGAGCGACCAGCTGACGGCGCGGGCGCTCCGGGACGACGCGAGCCCCGAGTACTTCCCCCAGCAGGTCGCCGACCTCGTCGGTTTTCTCCACGGGACCTTGCCGGCGGGCCATCCCTACGCGCACGTGCTCGCGATGCCGACCGGCCCGACGGCGCCGGAGGTGTGGCTCCTCGGCTCGAGCGATCAGAGCGCCGCGATCGCCGCCCACTTCGGCACCGGCTTCTCGTTCGCGCACTTCATCAACCAGGACGGTGGCGCCGAGATCGCGCGCGCCTATCGGCGTCAGTTCCGGCCGTCCGCCTGGCTCGACGCTCCTCGCTCGAGCCTGGCCGTGTTCGTCGTCTGTGCGGATGCCGAGGCCGAGGCGCAGCGTCTGGCGAAGAGCCGCGAGCTCTTCATCGTCCGTCTGTACACGGGGCGCCCCGGCCGCTATCCGTCGATCGAGGAGGCCGAGGCGTACCCGTACACGGAGCGCGAGCTCGCCATCCTCCGGCAGGCGCGGGGGCGCACGGTGGCCGGCGCGCCCGAGCAGGTGCGCGAGCGGCTCGAGGCGCTCGCCGCCGAATACGAGGCGGACGAGCTGATCGTCGTCACGATCACCCACGACCCGAAGGCGCGGCGCCGATCCTACGAGCTCCTGGCCAGGGTCTTCGGACTCGAGGAGGCAGGCCCATGACCACGCGACGTCTCTGGCTCGCGGCCGGCACGCTGGCGCTGGCGACGGTCGTCGGCCTCACGCTCGTGCTCACCGGGTCGGTGACGGCGCAGCGGTCCTCGGACGGCGTCGCGCCGCGGTTCCAGGTCGACCCGTGGTGGCCCAAGCCGTTGCCGAACAACTGGCTCATGGGCCAGGCTGCGGGCGTGGCGGTGGACCGCCATGACCACGTCTGGGTCATCCAGCGTCCGCGCACGCTGACCGAGGACGAGCGCGGCGCCACCCTGACCCCGCCGCGCTCGCTCTGCTGCGCCCCCGCGCCGGCCGTGCTCGAGTTCGACGTCGATGGCAACCTGCTGCACGCGTGGGGCGGTCCGGGCGCCGGCTACGACTGGCCGTTGAGCGAGCACGGGATCTTCGTCGATTACCAGGACCACGTCTGGATCGGCGGGAACCATCAGAAGGACCACCAGGTCCTCAAGTTCACCCGGGACGGAAAGTTTCTGCTCCAGATCGGCAAGGCGGACGTCACCGGCGACGACAATGACCCCGTCCATCTCGGGCGACCGGCGAACGTGAGCGTGGACCCCGCGACGAACGAGCTGTTCGTCGCCGACGGCTACAAGAACCACCGCGTGATCGTCTTCGACGCGCAGACCGGGGCCTACAAGCGGCACTGGGGCGCCAACGGCCGGCCGCCGGGGGAGACCGGCGTGAAGCCCTTCGGCAATCCGGTGCACTGCGTGCGGCTCGCCCGGGACGGTCTCCTCTACGTGTGCGACCGGGCGAACAATCGCATCCAAGTCTTTCGGAAGGACGGGACGTTCGTGAAGGCGTTCGTCGTCGCGCCCGCCACGCGCGGCGGCGGCTCGGTCTGGGACCTCGACGTCTCCCCCGACGCGCCGCAGACGTGGCTCTACAATGCCGACGGCGAGAACAACCACGTGTGGACGCTCCTGCGCGACAACGGCCAGGTCGTGTCGAAGTTCGGACGCAACGGCCGCCAGGCCGGTCACTTCCACTGGGTGCACAATCTCGCCGTGGACTCGAAGGGTAATATCTACACGACCGAGGTCGACACCGGCAAGCGCGCCCAGAAGTTCGTGTTCAAGGGTGTCGGTCCCGCGGAGCAGCCATGATGGACATCACCGTCAACGGCCGCCGCCACCGGGTCGAAGCCGAGCCCGACGTGCCCCTGCTCTACGTGCTCCGGAACGAGCTCGGCCTCAACGGCCCGCGCTTCGGTTGCGGTCTCGCCCAGTGCGGGGCGTGCACGGTGCACGTCGGCGACGACGCCGTGCGCGCGTGTGTCACTCCCGTCTCGTCGGTCGCGGGCAAAGGGGTGACGACGCTCGAAGGGCTGGGGGCGCTCGGGCGGCTCCATCCCGTCCAGCAGGCATTCGTGGACGAGCAGGCCGCCCAGTGCGGCTACTGCGTGAGCGGCATGATCATGACCACGGCGGCGCTCCTGAAGAAGACCGCGCGGCCGACCGAGGCCCAGATCCGCACGGCGCTGGCGGGCAACCTCTGCCGTTGCGGGACGCACATGCGCATTCTGCGCGCCGTGCGACGGGCGGCGCGGGCATGAGGACGCCCACCCTGAGCCGCCGCCGCCTCCTGCAGGGCACGGGCGCCCTCGTCGTCACCTTCTCGCTCCCGGTGATCCTCCGCGCCCAGTCGCCGGCGCCGTCGCGCGCGCGGGACCAGCTGGATACGTGGCTCGCCATCGGCCAGGACGGTCGCGTGACGCTCTCCACGGGAAAGGTCGAGCTCGGCACGGGCGTCGAGACCGCGCTGTCGCAGATCGTCGCCGAGGAGCTGGACGTGGCGGTCGCGCGCGTGACGGTCGTCCAGGGGGACACCGCGCTCACGCCCGACCAGGGGCCGACGGTCGGCAGCAAGACGATCCAGCTCGGCGGACCGCCGATCCGCGAGGCCGCCGCCGAGGCGCGCCAGACGCTCCTGACCCTGGCCGCGGCGCGTCTCGGCGTCTCGGTGGACAAGCTCGCGGTGGCGGATGGCGTCGTGAGTGGCGGCGCGCGGCGCGTCACCTACGCCGAGCTGGTCGGCGGCCAGCGCTGGAGCCGCGCGATCACGAAGAGCGCCCCGCCGAAGCGCGTCGCGGAGTACTCGGTCGTCGGTCGGCCGATCGCGCGGGTGGACATTCCGGCGAAGGTGGCCGGGAGCTACGTGTATGTCCAGAACGTGCGCGTGCCCGGTATGCTGCACGGCCGCGTCGTGCGCACGCGCGCCGCGGGCGCCACGGTCGACTCGGTGGACGCGGACTCGGTGCGCGCGGTGCCCGGGCTCGTGAAGGTCGTCCATCGCGCCAACTTCGTCGGGGTCGTCTCCGAGCGCGAGGAGCAGGCCGTTCGCGCCGCGCGCGAGCTCAAGGTCGCCTGGCGGTCCTCCGACAGTCTTCCGGACCTGGCGGCGCTCTACGACGTGATCCGACGCACGTCGGCGAGCGAGAAGGTGCTGACGAGCCTCGGCGACGTTCAGGCCGGCCTCGCCGGCGCCGCGACGTCGCTCAGCGCCAGCTACCAGACGCCGTGGCAGATGCACGCCTCGATCGGTCCGTCGTGCGCCGTCGCCGACGTGCGGCCGGGCGCCGCCACGGTCTGGTCCGGTACCCAGCACTCCTTCGGGCTGCGCGCGGCGCTCGGCAAGCTTCTCGGGCTGCCGCCCGCCGACGTGCGCGTGGTGTGGGTGGAGGCCTCGGGCTGTTACGGCCACAACGGCGCCGACGACGTCGCCGGCGACGCGGCGCTCCTCTCTCAGGCGGTCGGCAAGCCCGTGCGTGTGCAGTGGTCGCGGCAGGACGAGCACGGCTGGGAGCCGAAGGGCCCCGCGATGGTGATCGACGTGCGCGGTGGGCTCGACGCGGCCGGCCGCGTGACGGCGTGGGACTACATGGTGACGACGCCGACCCACAGCACGCGGCCGCAGGGAGAAGCCGGCAATCTCCTGGCCGGTCGAGAGATCGGCATGTCACCGCGCGCCGGGCTCATCGGCGGCGATCGGAACGCGAAGCACACGTACGTGTTCCCGACCGACCGGGTCGTCGTGCGCTGGCAGGCCACGAGCCCGCTCCGGCCCTCGGCGCTGCGCGGACTCGGCGCCTCGCAGAACAGCTTCGCCAACGAGTCGTTCATCGACGAGCTGGCGACGGCGGCCGGCGCGGATCCGGTCGGCTTCCGGCTCCGCCACCTCAGCGACGCGCGCGCGCGTGCCGTGATCGAGCGCGTCGCGGCGCTCGCCCGCTGGGACCCGCGTCCGTCGCCCAAGGCGAGCGCGGCGCGCAGCGGCGGCGACGCCGCCGTCGGCCGCGGCATCGCCTACGCCCAGTACGAGACGGAGACGGCCTACGCCGCGAGCGTCGCGGAGGTGGAGGTGAGCCGCCGGACGGGCGAGGTGCGCGTGCGTCGTGTGTGGGTCGCCCATGACTGCGGATTGATCGTCAATCCCGACGGCGTGCGCAACCAGATCGAGGGCGCGACGATCCAGACCATCAGCCGCGCGATCAAGGAGGCGGTCGCCTTCGACCGTGCGGGGGTGACGAGCCTGGACTGGACGTCCTATCCCATCCTCACGTTCCCCGAGGTGCCGGAGTCGATCGAGATCGAGCTGATCGACCGACCGGACCAGCCGTCGGTCGGCGCGGGGGAGCCGGCCGTGTGCCCCATCCCCGGCGCCGTCGCGAACGCGATCTTCGACGCGACCGGCGCCCGCTTGCGCACCATGCCCTTCACGCCCGAGCGCGTGCTCGCGGCCCTCCGCTGAGGCGCAGGACAGGCGCCGTATGAGCCGTGGGCTCCGACACCTGGCCCTCAAGACGCGCGACTTGCGCGCCACCGAGCGCTTCTACATCGACGTCCTCGGTCTCAAGCCCGCATTTCCCCACGAGGGGATGATCTTCCTCGAGACCCCCGGCGGGCAGGATCTCCTGAACTTCGTCGGGACGCGAGCCCGATTCGATCCGGAGGCCGGCGGCTTCGACCACTTCGGCCTGCATTTCGCGCGTCCGCAGTGGAAGAAGGTCTGTGCGCGCGTCAAGCAGGCTCGTGTCCCGATCCGCGGCCGTCGCGGCACCAGCGCGATCTACATCGAAGACCCGAACGGCTACACGGTCGAGCTCTACTGCGATTGAGATGACGGAGGAGGGGAGGCTGCTCGACGAGCAACTGGCGTACTACCGGGCGCGCGCCGGGGAGTACGACGAGTGGTTCCTGCGCGAGGGCCGTTACGACCGGGGGCCCGAGCAGCGAGCCGAATGGTTCAAAGAAGTCGGCGCCGTCGAGGCGGGGCTTCGCGCGGCCGGTCCCCGCGGGGACGTGCTCGAGCTCGCGTGTGGGACGGGACTCTGGACACGGCACCTCGCCGCGAGCGCCAGGCGGATCACGGCCGTGGACGCCTCACCTGAGGTCATCGCGCTCAACCGCGAACGGCTCCGATCGGAGAAGGTGGAGTACGTCGTCGCCGATATCTTCTCCTGGAGGCCGGACCGCCCCTTCGATTTCGTCCTGTTCGCGTTCTGGCTGTCTCACGTGCCGCCGGCGCGGTTCGACGCGTTCTGGGCGCTCGTGGCCACAGCGCTCCGCGCCGGCGGGCGGGTGTTCTTCGTGGACAACCTGCGTCTGCAGGACTCGACGGCCCGCGACCAGATTCCGCTCGACGATTCGGGCATCACGCGACGGCGACTCAACGACGGGCGCGAGTTCGACATCGTGAAGGTCTACTACGAGCCAGACGATCTGGAGCGCCGGCTCGGGGCGCTCGGCTGGCGCGGGGACGTGCGCGCGAGCGGACGGTATTTCCTGTACGGCACGATGGAGCCTGTCGCGTGAACGCTGCGGCCGTCGACTACGCGGGGGCGTGGACGAAGGGCAGGACGGCGTAGCGCGCACGCTCGACCCCGATCACGAGGACGACGCGCTGGGCGGGATTGTCGCGGAATGGGAACGGCTTGCCCGTGTATTTGCGCGAGATCCGATCCATGGTCTTGAAGTCGGCGTCGGGCCGTCGCTCGACGACGCGCCCACGAAGCTGAGCTTCCCGGTACGGATTGTCCATCGCGATGACGGACAGCCCCACGCGGGCATCACGCTTGGAGTTCTTCGCCTTGAGCGAGCCCTCGCCGGTGCACACGAGAATGGAATCTCCGTCGAGATCCACCCAGACTGGCGCCACCTGCGGGGACCCGTCGCTCATGAGCGTGGCGAGATGGGCGAAGTTCGCGCCGCTGACGAGCGCCTTGATGTCGTCCGAGAGCTTGAGCGGCATGGGGGTCCTCCTGGGTAGGCTAGAACATCACCGGTAAGGCCGTGAGACCGCGCAGCGCCGAGGCCCCACGCCACTCGGGCGTGGCCGTCGCGAGCGCGAGCCCGGGCAGGCGGCGCGCGAGGGTGCCGATCGCCGCCTGCGCCTCGGCGCGCGCGAGCGGCGCCCCCAGGCAGAAGTGAATGCCCCAGCCGAATCCGAGGTGGCGGTTGTCGACGCGCGTGACGTCGAGACGGTCGGGCTCGGCGAAATGCGCCGGATCGCGGTTCGCCGCGCCGATCACGCCGAGGACCAGGGACCCCTTCGGAATCGCCTTGCCCCCGAGCTCGACGTCCGTGTTGGGGATCCGTCCGGTGCGCTGGACCGGACCGTCGTAGCGCACGAGCTCTTCCACGGCGGTCGCGATCAACGCGGGGTCCTGGCGGAGCGCCCCGAGCTGGTCGGGATTGCGCAGGAGCGCCAGAGTCCCGTTGCCGATGAGGTTCACCGTGGTCTCGTGGCCGGCGACGAAGAGCAGGAGGATCGTCGCCATGAGCTCCCCCTCGCTGAGCTTGTCGCCCTGCTCCTCGGCGGCGATCAGGTCGGAGAGGAGATCCGTTCTCGGGCGTCGGCGACGCTCGGCGACGAGGGCGCGGAAATAGTCGGCCAGCGCTCGGCGCGCGGCGTTACCGCGCTCGATCACCTCGGGCTGGGTCGGGAGCGCGATCGCGTCGAGGCTCCTGGCGATGTCGGCCGACCATCCGCGGAAGACGTCGCGGTCTTGCGCCGCCACGCCGAGCATCTCGCAGATGACGATGACGGGCAGCGGGTACGCGAGGTCGGCGATGACGTCCATGGCGCGCGTGTCCCGGACGCGGTCGAGCAGGCCATCGACGATCTGCTGGATCCGGGGGCGCAGGTCCTCGACGACGCGCGGCGTGAACGCCTTGTTCACCAGCGACCGCAGCCGCGTGTGATCAGGCGGATCACGGAAGAGCATCGACTGGTCGACGCTCGCCTCGCCGAGGCGCGTGCGGATCAGATCGTCGAAGCCCTTGCGGCCGAAGCGCCCGTCCCGCAGCACCGTCGCGACGTCGTCGTAGCGGGTGAGGACCCAGAAGCCCATCGGGCTCCGGTGGACGGGGTCCTCGGCGCGCAGCCGGCGATAGGTCGGGAACGGGTCCGCGTTGAACGCGGAATCCATCGGGTTGAACTCGAGCTCGGCGGTGGCCACGTCTATCGCTCTACGGGAGTATCGGCACGACCGCCCCATTCTGTCCAGGAACCGTCGTAGACCGCGACGCCGGGCCGGCCGAGCACGTAGAGCCCGAGCGCCAGCACGGACGCCGTGACGCCCGAGCCGCACGAGGTGACGACCGGCCGCTCGAGGTCGAGCCCGGACGCCTCGAATTTCCGCCGAAGGGCGTCGCTCGGCAGGAGCGTCCCGTCCTTCTGGTAGAGCTCGTCGTACGGGAGGTTCAGGCTCCCGGGGATGTGTCCGGCGCGGAGGCTCGGGCGCGGCTCGGGCTCGGTGCCGAGGAAGCGACCGCGGGAACGGGCGTCGAGCACCTGCGCTCGCCGGGTCGTGAGATTCAGGCGCATGCTCGCGAGGTCGCGGACGAGCCGGCGGCGCAAGCGCGCCACGAAGCGGCGCGGCGTCGGCGCCGGTGTGCCCGACTCGATGGGACGCCCCTCGGCGCGCCAGCGCGGGAAGCCGCCGTCGAGGACGGCGACCGCATCGTGGCCGAACGCCCGGAAGGTCCACCACACTCGCGCGGCGCTCACGACGCCGCGCGAGTCGTAGACGATCACCCGGTCGCGCGCGCCGATACCCAGGGATCCGACCTCGCGCGCGAATTCCGGGGCGCGCGGGAGCATGTGCGGGAGGGGCGAGCCTCGATCGGCGATCGCGTCGATGTCGAAGAAGACGGCGCCCGGGATGTGGGCTTCGGTGAACTCGGCGCGCGCGTCGCGGTTGAGCTGCGGCATGTGCCAGGAGCCGTCGACCACCCGGACGTTTCGCCGGCCCAGGTGATCGGCGAGCCACGCGGTCGAGACGAGCGGCGAGGACACCGGCGCGCGCGCGGGCGCGCTCACGGGACGGTCCGCCGCGGCGGACTGTCCTCGAGCCTCAGCGTCTTGATGTCGTTGAGGATGACGTCCGCGAAGAGGTACGAGACGGTATAGATCTCCCGGACGATCGCCCGCTCGTCCAAGAGGAACACCTTGAGCACGTGCGCGAGCGGCCCCGCGGGCCGACCGCGTGCGTCGAGCTCGATGCGGACGTCCTGGCCGAAGCCGTCGAGGAGGGGCACGAGGGTCCGGGGAAGCTCCGTCGTGAGGAAGGCCCACTCGACGCCGTTTCGTGGCGCTTCGGCCGCGTACTGGCGCATCACCGCCGGGGTGTCGCGGACCGGGTCGAAGCTGAGCGACACCAGGCGGACGCGATGGCGGAGCTCGGGATCCTCCGCCACGCGATGCCGCACCGTGTGGAAGACCTGGTAAGCGAGGGGACACCCCCGGGAGTCGGCGCACGAGGTGTAGATGAAGCCGAGCAGGGTGATCTTCCCGGCGGTGAAGCGTGACAGCCGCAGACGCCGGCCGTCGAGATCGAGCACTGGCCCATCCGGCGCCCGCATGATCGCGTGCAGCGGGTAGCTGCCGGGCGGGGGCGGCACGAAGTCCATGGTGACCGGGCCCGGCAGGCGGTCGTCGAGCTCGTGCGCCGTGCCCGGCACTGCGACCGCGGCCGTCACGAGCGACGCGGCCGCCGCGAGGCCCGCGAGGATCCGGGCGCGTCGCGCCTCAGCGGAGGTTCGCGGTGCGCTCGAGTCCATACGCGGCTTTCATCGTCTTGGAGCCCAGCTTCATGTGATGCGCGCGGCCGAGCTTCTCCTTGTTGAAGTCGACCTCGAAGGCGGGTGTCAGCTCCTTGCCGTCCCAGCGGAAGCCCCGCACGAACTGCTCGTCGTCGGCGCCGGCCTTGTCCCAGTTCGCGAGGAGCGAGGAGGCGATGTAGACGCGGGTGCCGTCCCAGCTCTGCGAGATCATGTTGACCTGCTTGCCGGTGACGCGCTCGTAGGTCTGCTTCGGCTGCTCGGGATTCGACAGGTCGAAGTAGCGGGTCTTGCCGTCCATGAACGTGTTGACCCAGAGGCCGGTGCCGTCCTTGTTGATGCTGATGTCCACCGGCAGGGGGATCTTGGCCGGGTCGCCGATGACGCCGACTTCCTTCGCCTGCCACTCGCCGGAGGCGTCGGGCTTGACGAGCCAGAGCTTCGAGGTGAGCGCCGAGGCGGTGATCGCCCAGCTGTCACCGTCCTTGAGCGACCAGCGGATCTCGAGCGGCGCGCCCGGAACGCTCAGGACCTTCCGGGGCTTCATCGCCTTGAGGTCCCAGATCACCATGGTGTTGCCGAAGCGCTTCATGGCCTCGGCGTCCTTCACCAGGTCGCCCAGATTGCGCATGTAGTTCTTCCTACCGGTGAAGCTCGAGGTCAGCAGCACGTTCTTCTGCGGATTGATCGCGACGTCGTAGCCGTAGCCGTCGCCGCCGTCGGTCGTGGGCATGGGGTAGGTGGCGATCAGCTCACCCTTGTTGCTGTAGAGCGCCATCCCGGTCACGCCGCCCCCGTCCTTGGTGTTGGACAGGCCCTGGACGAGCATCCGCCCGGGCATCGCGTAGAACGTGTGCGGGCCGACGAAGCCGGTCTTGGCCGGCATGTTCGCGATCGTCTGCACGAGCTTGGGGCGCGCCGGATCGCTGCCGACGTCGAAGATCGAGATGCGGCTGTTGTCGAGGCCGCCGGCCCAGAGAAACCGGCGATCGTCCGTGAAGCCCATGTGGTGAGCCTCGCCGCGGCCGCCGCCCACGGGGACTTTGTGGATCACCTTCCCGTAGCGGCTCGACGCCGGGTTCACGTCGATCGTGACGAGCTTGTCGGCGCCGTCCCCCGACCCCTTGACCCCGAGCGCCCAGACGTACAGGTAGTCTTCCTGCCCCTTGATCAGATTGCCCATGTAGGGCGAGTTGCACGTCTCGTCCGCGCCGGCCTCGAGCGCCCCGACGAGCGCCACGATGCCGACGATTGCTCCCAGGAATTTCTTGCCGACTCGAATGCGACGCATGCATGGCCTCCTTGGTTTTGGCCTGCTGCTACTTGCGGGCGAGCCGGGCGCCGAGGCTCCGCAGGCGCTCGTCGACGCGCTCGTAGCCGCGGTCCACCTGCTGAACGTTGCGGATGACGGACCGGCCGTGGGCCGCGAGCGCCGCGGCGATCATCGCCATCCCGGCGCGGATGTCGGGCGAGACGATCGTGGCGCCGTGCAGACGGCTCGGGCCGATCACGAGCGCCCGGTGGGGATCCGAGAGGACGATCCGGGCGCCCATCGCGATCAGGCTGTCGACGAAGAACAGTCGGCTCTCGAAGAGCTTCTCGTGGATGAGCACCGTCCCCTCGCACTGGGTCGCGAGCACCAGAGCCAGTGCAGTGAGATCGGCCGGGAAGCCCGGCCACGGGGCGTCGTCGACCTTCGCGATCCCGCCATCGATGTCGGCGACGATGACCCGCTTCTGCGCCGCGGGCACCCGGAGGGTCGTTCCCGCGATCGCGGTCTCCACGCCGAGCCGCGCGAACACCATCCGGATCATCCGCAGGTGGTCCGGGGCCACATCGCGAACGCGAAGCTCGCCGCCCGTCATCGCGGCGACGGCGACGAAGGACCCGACCTCGATGTGATCCGGCCCGACGCGGTGACGGGCCGGGTGGAGCTCGCGGACGCCGTCGATCTCGAGGACGTTGCTACCGATTCCCCTGATCCGCGCCCCCATCGCGTTCAGGGCATGACAGAGCCCCTGCACGTGCGGCTCCGAAGCCGCGTTCAACAGCCGGGTGCGGCCGTCGGCGGTCGCGGCCGCCATCACTGCGGTTTCCGTCCCGGTCACGCTCGCCTCGTCGAGGAACACCTCGGTGCCCCGAAAGCGACCGCTGACCTTGAGGCGGTAGTACGCGTCGTCGAGTGTGATGCTGGCGCCGAGCTCACGAAGGGCGAGGAGGTGGGTGTCGAGCCGGCGGCGACCAATCTTGTCCCCGCCCGGGCGGGGCAGGACCGCGAGGCCCGTTCGCGCGAGCAGGGGCGCCGCGAGGAGGAACGAGGCCCGGATCTCCGCGGCGAGCGCCGCGTCCGGGCAGGATTCCCGAAGCCGGGAGGCGTCGACGGCGACCGCGTGTTCCCCCGACCAGTCGATGTCGACGCCGAGCGGGCGGATGAGCTCGATCAGCGTGCTGACGTCGCGGATGCGCGGCACGTTGTCGATCACGACGCTCCCTGATACGAGGAGCGATGCGGCGAGAAGCGGCAGGGCCTCGTTCTTGTTCCCGCTCGGCGTCACCTCTCCGCCGATCGGATGCCCACCTTCGATTACGAAGCGGTCGCCAGCCGTCGAATCCATGGAAGGCATCGTCCCAGACGTTGCCAGGAGGAGTCTACGTCAAGCCGGAAGGCGCAGGCCAGTCAATGTCAGGCAGTCTCGGACCTGCTGACATTTCCGTCATGCCCAATGCCTGGAGGGCCTCATTTGCCGTCACCGTGTAAGCCCTGCACTGCGGTAAGGACTTTTCCAGGCGTTTTGCCGCGGCTGCATCACGTTGAAATCGCTCGTCTTGATGCTCGCTCCTTCCGGGATCTCGAGGCGTGCCCGGCGGTTTAAATATTGCATGCATACAGAGGTGGCTACTCTAATATGAGAAAGGAATGGCGATGCAGATTCTCGCCATAAACCGGTGACGGATTACCTTCCAGACACCCCATGTGTCGCCCGCGCCTACTGTCCTGGTTGTGAGCCCGACGCCGATCCAAGCCAGGAGATCCTCGACGTGCGCTGGTGCGAGTCCCACTCTCCGGCGCGCGACGGCGCCGACGACGAAGTGGTGACCGCGTCCGCGTACCTGTCGGGGAGCGCCGAGGCGGGCGGCGACGACAACCGGCGCTGGTGCGACATCCTCCACGGCCGCCGCTGAGCGGCGGACTCAACCCCCGAGCGCTCTCAAGTCGTCGAGCGACCGGATGATCCGGTGAGGGCGCACCGCGCTGCCCGGCGGGAGCCCGAGCCCCCCGCGATCCATCCACACGCCCCTGAGCCCGAGCTGCTGCGGGGCCCCCACGTCCCACTCGAGATGATCGCCGACCATCCACGCCTCGGCCGGCGATGCGCCGAGCGCCCCCAGGACGTGGCGGTACACCGCCTCGTCGGGCTTTCCGACGCCGAACTCGCCCTCGATCAAGATCGCATCGAAGAAGCGCGCGAGATCGTGGCGCTCGATCTTGTCCCGCTGCTGGCTTGTGTCGCCGTTCGTGACGAGCGCCAGCGGGACGCCACGTCGCCGCAACTCCGCCAGGCAGGCGAGCGCGTCCGGGAATAGGCGCATCCGCTCCCGCCGTCGCGCGGCGTAGTCGCGCGCGAGCCTCTCGGCGAGGCCCGTGGCGGTCTGGCCCAGACGCTCGAGGGCGAACTCGACGATGTGCTGCCAGGCCCCGAGCATGTTCACACGCTCCCGGCGGTGGCGCTCCGGGTCGTCCCAGAACCACCGCCGGGTGTCGCCGATCGCCGCGACGAGGGCGTCCGCGTCGATGCCCACGGGATCACAGCACGTCGAGCACGCCTCCGCCCAGCTCCGATCCACGTCTCCGGAGTAGTCGAGCAGCGTATCGTCGAGGTCGAACAGCAGCGCTTTCACGGTTTCGTCGTGGCTCGGGTCAGCTCGACCACGAGGCCGTCGCCCCAGCCGTACTTCTTCCTCGAGAGCGCCTTTACGGCACGAGCGAGCTCGGGCTCGGCCCTCGCGTCGACCACCCGCGCCCGCGCCAGGAACCTCTGCTTGCCCATGCGCACGCCCACGCGTGGGAGGGCCCGGAGATTCTGCACCCATTGAGCCCGCTCGCGCTGCTCGGCGACCAGATAGAAGCGACCGTCGTGCCGTGTGAACCAGATCTCGATCTCCCGCGGCCGACCCGTGCGCCGTCCCGTCGTCGTCACGTAGAGGTACTGGGTCTCTTCGGACCCGGGCTTTCTAGACCCGGACAGCCTGGTCATCCGCGCGCGCGATCACGCCCAGCACCGTCTCGACCGCGCGGAGCATGACCGGAAAGTCCATGCTGGGCTGCTCGAGGCCCGAGGCGACGACCATCGACGGAAGGAGCGGGAAGTGGATGAAGCCGACCCGGGGCGGGCGAGTCTCGCCACGCACGGCGTGGAGCGTCCAGTAAAGCGTCTGATTACAGAGATAGGTACCGGCGGCATTCGAGGTGTACGCCGGAATGCCTTCATCGCCGAGCGCTTTCAGCATCGTGGCCAGCGGCAACGTCGCGAGGTATGCCGCCGGCCCGCCGGGGACGCACGGCGCCCCGCTCGCCCGAAAGCCCGCGTTGTCCGGCTGCTCGTAGTCCATGACGTTTACGGCGACGCGCTCGAGCGCGACACGCGCACGGCCCCCCGCGAGACCGAGGTGCACGACCGCCGCCGGCCTGGTCTCGGCGAGTGCCACCGTGAGCCGCCCGGTCGCGTCCGCGTGATGAACGGGCAGAACCATGCCGACGATGCCGAAATCGCCGACGCGGCGTCCGTCGACGGCCTTGGCGAGTCCCTCGGAGGGGTTGACGGTGTGAGCCGCGAACGGCTCGAACCCGGTCACGAGGATGACGCGATCTTCCGCCATCTGTAGTCTCCCGAAACCTCAGTCTGCCACAGTGCGCCTCAGCCGCGCTGCACGAGCGGGGAGAGGCGCGGGAGCGTGACCACGACCGCCAGCGCGACGAGGGTGAGGAAGAGCCACGGCAGTGTGTAGTCTCCGGTGGCTTCGAGCACCAGGCCGAAGATCGGCGGACCGATGAGCGTGCCGCTCCACGAGCAGGCGGTGGCGGCGCCGGTGAGGAGACCGGCGTAGCGCGGCCCCCCGATCTCGGCCACGAGGGCGAAGTAGAGCCCGACCCAGCCGAAGGCCCCGGCGCCCGCGACGACGGCGAGCGGGACCATGAGCCATGTCGGCAGCAGGCTCCCGAGGGCGAGCGTAGCGTACGAGGCGGCGCCGATCGCCGCGCTCACCACGACACCCGGTCGGCGCCGGCCGCCGAATGAGCGGTCCGAGGCCACCCCCCACAGAACGCGGCTGGCCGTCCCGCCGATCTGCGCCAGAGCGAGAAACTGTGCCGCTTTCACCGCGGAGACGAGGAAGGTCTCCTTCGCGTAGAGGACCAGATAGGCCAGGAGCGAGGACTGCGCGATCGAGAGCGCGAGCCCGCAGCCGAAGACGACGAGAACCGGCGGGCGCCGGAGGAATGCGCCGAGCTCCTCGAGCCGAGGCCGGTCGACGAGAGGGGTGATCGAGACGATGGGACTGCGGCGATAGAGGACCGCGACCAGCACGGCAGAGACGAGCGAGAGTGTGCCCGCGGCGGCGAGTGCGTGTCGCCAGCTCCAGGCCAGGGCGATCGGCGGCAGCACCAGCGCAGCGGCGAGCCCGCCGAGCGTGAGCCCGGTCTGCTTGATCCCCATCGCCATGCCGCGCTCGCGCGGCGGAAACCACTCCACCACGGCTTTGCCCGTCGCGGGATTCAGCACGCTGAAGCCGAACCCGCCGAGGACCAGCAGGGTGAGGAGCACCGCGAGACTCGGGCTCGCGGCCGCGAGCGTGATCATGGCGCCGACGATGAGCTGACCCAGTGCCAGCGTGAGACGGACGCCGAGGCGGTCGGCGAGCCACCCGGCGGGGAGCGCCATCAGCACGCCGCCCAGATACACGGCGGGGAGGAAGAGCCCGACCTGCACGCGGGACAGCGCGAGCGAGTCGAGCAGGAACGGCGCGAGCGGGGCCACCGCCAGGGCGGTGAGGGCGCCGAGAGCGTGAGCCAGGGTCACGAGCGCGAGGATCGGCCAGCGGGATGTCACGGGATCGCGATCGTCTCCCCTCCCGGCGCGCGCGGGGCTATCCTGATGCCATGATCATGGCCCAGATCACCGACACGCACATCAGGCCCGAAGGCGTCCTCGCCTACCGGCGCGTGGACACGGCTCCGTACCTCTCCCGCGCCGTCGAGCACCTCACCCGCCTGCGGCCGCGGCCCGACGTCGTGCTGGCGACGGGCGACCTCGTCGACGCGGGCACCGCCGAGGAATACCGGCGTCTGCACGACTTGCTGGCGCCACTCCCGATGCCGGTCTACCTCATCCCGGGTAATCACGACAACCGCGACGCGCTCGCCGCCGCGTTCGCCGACCATGCCTACCTCCCACGGGGCGGGCGGTTCATGCAGTACGTCGTCGAGGAATACCCGGTGAGGCTCGTGGCGCTCGACACGCTCGTGCCCGGCCAGGTCGGCGGCCTGCTCTGCGACGAGCGTCTGGGCTGGCTCGCGGCGCGCCTGGACGAGGCGCGCCAGCGCCCGACCGTCATCTTCATGCATCATCCGCCGTTCGTGACGGGGATCGCGTCCATGGACAGCCACGGTCTCGCGAATGCCGCCGCGTTCGCTGACGTCGTACGCCGGCATCCGCAGGTCGAGCGCGTCGTGTGCGGACACCTGCACCGCCCGATCCAGGCGCGCGTGGGCGGGACGCTCGCGAGCACCGCGCCGAGCACCGCGCACCAGGTGGCGCTCGACCTCGAGGACGACAACCCGCTAGCGTTCGTCATGGAGCCGCCGGCGTGCCAGCTCCACGTCTGGCGACCGGACACCGGTCTCGTCAGCCACACGAGCTACATCGGCGACTTCGACGGGCCGTATCTCTTCGCCGATGGCAGCAAGGTGGTCCGGTAGGACTTCTCAGCTACCCGATCTCAGCAGCGACTCTGCGGCCTCCATCAGCGTCTCCGAGAGGGTGGGGTGGGTATGAATCGTCGCCGCGAGGTCCTCGACGGTGAGCGCCGTCTCGACGGCGAGCGCACCTTCGGCGATCAGCTCGCCGGCGCCCGGGCCCACGATGCCGACGCCGAGGACGCGGCCCGTGTCAGGGTCCGCGACGAGCTTCGTCAGGCCATCGCTGCGGCCGAGCGTCAAGGCGCGACCCGAGGCCGCCCACTCGCGCTTGGCGACCTTGACGGTGCGACCCTCGCGCGCCGCCTGAGTCTCGGTGAGCCCGCACCAGGCGACCTCGGGGTCGGTGAACACGACCGCCGGGACGACGACATTGTCGAACGCCGCCGGGCGCCCGGCGATCACCTCGGCGGCGACCTTGCCCTGGCGCATCGCGCGGTGGGCGAGCATCGGTTCGCCGGTGACGTCGCCGACCGCGTAGATCGCCGGATCGACCGTTCGGCAGCGGTCGTCCACCGCGATGAAGCCGCGCGCATCGGCGCGCGCACGGGTCATCTCCAGACCCAGTCCGGCGCTGGCCGGCCTTCGGCCGACCGCGACGAGCACACGGTCGAAGACGGCGACGTCGTCGCCGTCGAAGCGCGTCTCGATCGCCGAGCCCCGCTCGAGCAGCGACGTCACCTTCGTGGACAGGCGGATCTTGGTGAAGAGCTTCTCGCAACGGCGGGCGAGCGGCTGGACGAGAGCCCGGTCCACACCCGGCAGGAGGCCGTCGGTCATCTCGGCGAGGGTGACCGAGCTGCCCAGCGCCGCGTAGACCTGACCCAGCTCGAGGCCGATGTAGCCTCCGCCGATCACGAGGAGCCGGTCCGGCACTTCGGCGAGCTCGAGCGCGGCCGTCGAGTCGATGACGCGATCGCTCGCGAGCGCCAGGCCGGGGAGGCTGGTCGGCGCCGAGCCCGTCGCGATGACCGCGTGCTTGAAGCGCACCTTCTGCGGCTCGTCGCCTTCGACGCGCAGCTCGCGCGAGCTCTCGAAAACCGCGCGGCCCCCGATTACCTCGACGCCCCTGGCCTTCGCGACGGCCGCGAGCCCCCGCGCGAGCCGGCCGACGACCCGTTCGGCTTTCCACTTGCGGAGGGGGTCGAGCGACACGCGCGGCTCGCCGAAGTCGATCCCGACCTCGCGGGCGCGCTCGGCGTCCTCGATCAGCGCGGCGACGTGGAGCAACGCCTTGGACGGGATGCAGCCCTCCCACAGACAGGCGCCGCCCAGGCGCTTGGCGGCGTCCACGACGACCGTTTCGAGCCCGAGCTCGGCGCAGCGGAACGCCGCCGAGTAGCCGCCCGGCCCGCCGCCCACCACGGCCACGTCCACCTCGATGACGAGATCGCCCATTACCACGGCCGGATCATCCGGTCAGTCGGCGATGCCGCGGACCGCCCAGGCGCGGGCGATGAGATGGATGCTGCCGTCGGGCCGGGTCGGCAGGGTCGACCGGATCCGCTCGCGGAGCGTGGCGCGTCGCTCGTCGGTGAGCGACATGCAGTACCCGGGCGCCGGCGCCTGACCGCCGAGGAACGGTAACCAGTAGTCGTCGAAGTCCCTGAAGATCGTGGGAACGTCGATGGCGAGAACGCGGACCTCGGTCAGGCCGGCTGACTCGAAGAGCTCGACGAGCGGCGCCGGCCTGGCGATCGGAAACCGCCGTCCCTCGTCGAGCTCGAGCGCGCCCGGATCGAGGGCGACCGCCGCGTCCCAGAAGCGGCGCATGAGCTGCATCTCGCCCGCGTAGTCCCAGACGTATGCCGCGGCCGTGCCCCCGGCCGACAACGCGCGCCTCATCTCGCTCACCGCGAGCACCTGGTCCGGCACGAAATTCAGCATCAGTCCAGAGACCACGACGTCGTGCTCGCCGTCCTTGACGGGCAGCGCCTGTGCGTCGCCGGCTCGGAAACTGACCCGCGGGTCGGTCACGCGCGACCGGGCGTGAGCGAGGTACCCCTCGGACAGGTCGACGCCGACGACCGCGTGTGGCGAGCAGCGCGCGACGATCGTCTCGGTCAAAACGCCGGTGCCACAGCCGACGTCGAGCCAGCGGAGGTCGGCTTCCGCGCCGAGCCAGCCGATGAACTCGCGTGCGACGAGCCGGCTCCACCGGCCCACGTAGGGCTCGTAGGCGTCGCCGCTCGACCAGCGATCGCGCGGCTCAGGCGATGTCATGGGTCTTCGGCTTTCATTCGATGACCTCGTCGGCGCGGAGCAAGATGGACCGGGGCAGCGTGAGCCCGATCGCTCGCGCAGTCTTGAGATTGACCACGAGCTCGAACTTCGTCGGCTGCTCGATCGGCAGCTCGCCGGGCTTGGCACCCTTCAGGATCCTGTCCACATATCCGGCGGCGCGCCGGAAGCCGTCGGCGATCTTCGGCGCATAGGACATGAGCCCTCCGGTCTGCGCGAACTCCCGGGCGCCGAAGACCGTGGGCAAGCGGTGCTTCTTCGCGAAGTCGGCGACCAGCTCACGGAACCCCGACGTCAACGGATCGAAGAACATGGTCAGGGCGTCGGGCCGTTCCCTCTCGAGCACCGAGAACGCGCGGGCCAGCTCGTCGGCGCTCCTGATCTCGAAGGACCGCACGGTGAGCCGCAGCGCGTGGGCCCCTGCCTGCGTCGCGCGAAGCTCGAGGTCTCCGCCGCGGAACGCGGGATTCCAGAGGACGGCCAGCCGCGTCACGCGGGGGGCGGCTTCCTTGAGGAGCTCCAGCCGCTTGGCGCTGATCTCGGGCGCCATGAGCGACACCCCGGTCACATTGCCTCCTGGCCGAGCCAGACTCGCGACGAGACCCTCGCTGACGGGGTCGCCGCTCGCCGCCATCACGATCGGGATCGTTCGCGTCGCCCGCCGCGCGGCTTTTGGCGCTGTGTCGCCGCCTGCCGTGACGATGACGTCGACCTTCAAACGGGCCAGCTCCTCGGCGAGGTCCTCGAACAGCTCGGGATTCCATTTGGCCGAGCGGTACTCGATGGCGACCGTCTTGCTCTCGATCCAGCCCAATTCGCGCAGACCGTCGAGAAACGCGGCGCGCTCCGGCGAGGGCGGCTCAGTGAGCGGCGAGAGAACGAGGTACCCGATCCGCGGGATTTTCGCGGGCTGCTGCGCGCCGGCCGGGCAGGAAGGCGCGAACAGCACGACGACGAGCAATCCGAGCACCCAGCGCGCCATCGCCCGCTCACCACTCGAGGAGCAGCTGCTCGGGCCGCTCGAGCCGCCGCACGATCGCGGCGGCGAAGCGCGCGCCGTCGGCGCCGTCGGCGACACGATGATCGAACGTGAGCGAGATCGGCACGAGCGTGCGCGGCACGATCCGGCCTTCGTGCACGACGGGCTCTTCCCGCGCGCGGGCGACGCCGAGGATCGCCACCTCCGGGTAGTTGATGATCGGAATCGCGCCGGTGCCGCCGAGCGCGCCGATGTTGGTGATCGTGAATGTCCCGCCCCGCAGGTCGTCGAGCGTCGCCTTGCCTTCACGGACGCGCTGGGCGAGCGCCGCCAGCTCGCGCTGCAGCTCGACGAGCGGCTTCCGGTCGACGTCGCGGATCACCGGGACGATCAGACCGCGCTCGGTCGCCACCGCCACACCCAGGTGATGATACCGCTTGAGGATCAGCTCGCCCGCTGCCGGGTCGAGGCTCGCGTTGAACTGCGGGTGCTCCCGGAGCGCGAGCGCCGCCGCCTTCAGGAGAAAGCTCGTCAGGGTGAGCGTGAGGCCGCGCTCGCGGGCGGGTTCGACGTTGCGCCGGATGATCGCGTCGAGCTCGGTGACGTCGGCGCGATCGAAGTGCGTCACGTGGGGGATGAGCGTGGCCGAGAGCGTCATCCGCTCGGCGATGGTGCGGCGCAGGTGGGACAGCGGCTGCCGCTCCACCGGTCCCCACTGCTCGAACCGCGGCAGCGCCGGCGGCTCCATACCGACGGCGGCCAACGGCTTGGCGACGAGCGCGCGCTCCGGAGCCTGTCGCTGCGCCGGCGGCGGGGCGCTCGACCGGGTCGCGCCGTCGGCCGCGCGCACATCGTCGTCCGTCACGCGCCCTCCCGGCCCCGTGCCCCGCACGGCGCGCAGATCGACGCCGAGTTCGCGCGCGAGCCGCCGCGTCGCCGGTGTCGCCGGCACCGGTCCCAGGTGCGCGCCGGCCCCCGCCGCCACCTGCGGCTGCCCCATGCCCGCGCCGCCCGGGTCCGTCGCCCGTGTCGTCGCTGCCGGGCCTATGCTCGCGCCGGCCGCCGCCTTCGCCGCTACTGGCCCGTCACCTCGACCGGAACGGGCGGCCGTCGTCGCGGTCGAGGCCTGGCTCACGTCGCCGGCCGCAACGGGTTCCCGTCGGGGGGTTCCGAAGCCAGCGAACCCTCCCCCCGCCCCGCCTCCCCTCCCCGACGCCACCCCCGCCGAGTCCTCGAACGTGACCAGAACCTCCCCAACCTTCACGGTCTGCCCGGGCTGGACGTGGATGCGAGCCACGCGACCAGCGAACGGCGAGGGAATCTCGACCGTGGCCTTGTCGGTCTCGACCTCCAGGAGCGGCGCGTCTTCGGCGAGGACGTCGCCCTCGCTGACGAGCACCTTGACGATCTCGGCCTCGGTCAGTCCCTCGCCCAGGTCGGGGAGCGCGAACGGCCGCACCATGCTAGCGGCTCACCTCGCCTGCGGCTGCGGCTCGCACGGCCACGCTCAGAACGCGAGGGTCTCGCGCACGGCGGCGACGACGCGCGGCACGTCCGGGACGTTCGCCTTCTCGCGCGCGAAGCCGACGAACGGCACGTCGTGCGCGGCCACGCGTCGGACCGGCGCCTCGAGCGAGAGGAAGGCGCCGTCCATGATCGAGGCGGCGATCTCGGCGCCCGGGCCGAAGCTCCGCGGCGCCTCGTGGACGACGACCGCGCGGCCCGTTTTCTTGACCGACCTCACGAGCGCGTCGCGATCGAGCGGCGAGACCGTGAGCAGATCGATCACCTCCACGCCGACCCCATCCTCGTCGCGGAGGACGTCGGCGGCCTCGAGCGCCACGCGGAGCATCGCGCCGTAGGCGATCAGCGTCAGGGCGTCCCCCTCGCGGACCGTCTGCGCGCGCCCGATCGGTAGGCTCTCGCTCTCGTCGGGCACCTCCTCCTTGGCGGCGTGGTAGAGCGACTTCGCCTCGAAAAAGATCACGGGGTCGGGATCGCGGATGGCGGCCGCCAGCAGCGCCCGCGCGGTGCGCGGGCCGGACGGGATGACCATCTTCAGCCCGGGAATGTGGGCGTAGAACTGCTCCTCGGACTCCGAATGGTGCTCGAGCGCTCGAACACCGCCTCCGTAGGGCATGCGAATCACCATCGGGATGTGGAAGCGTCCCTGCGAGCGCATCCGGTAGCGCGCACAGTGGTTCTCGATCTGGTGGAAGCACTGGAAGGCGAAGCCGGAGAACTGGATCTCGCAGACGGGCTTGAGGCCGTAGAGCGCCATGCCGACGGCGGTGCCGATGATGGCCGCCTCGGCGAGCGGGCTGTCGATGACGCGCTGGGAGCCGTACGTCCGCTGCAGATCGTCGGTCACGCGGAAGACGCCGCCGTCCACGCCGACGTCCTCGCCGAGGACGAGCACGTCCCCGTCGCGCTCCATCTCCTGGAAGAGCGCCAGGTTGAGCGCCTTGACCATGTTCAGCTTCGCCATGACGTCAGCGCCGCGTCAACCGCTGGCCCCGCATCGGCGTGGCGCCCGGCGGGGTCGTCCCCGCGTCGCCGGTGTCTGACGGCGTCGCCCGCTCGCGCGCGGCCATCTCGTCGCGCTGCGCCGTGAGCTCCGGCGTGAGCTCGGCATACACGTGGTCGAACATCGCCAGCGGGTCAGCGGCCGGCGCCGTCTCGAAGCGACGCACAGCCTCGGCGATCTCCTCGTCGACCTGCTGCTCGAGGCCCTCCTCGAGGAGGTTGCGCTTCTCGAGGTATGCGCGGAAGCGGGTAAGCGGGTCCTTCTGCTCCCACATCGCGACTTCCTGGTCGGTGCGGTACTTGGTGGGGTCGTCGGCGGTCGTGTGAACGCCGAGGCGATACGTCACGCACTCGATCAGCGTCGGGCCGTCGCCGGCGCGCGCTCGCTCCACCGCCTCGCGCGAGGCGGCGTAGACGGCGAGGACGTCGTTGCCGTCCACCTGGATGCCGGGCAGCCCGTACGCGAGCGCTTTCTGGGCGATCGTGCGCGAATGGGTCTGCTTCTTCAGGGGCACCGAGATCGCCCACTGGTTGTTCTGGCAGACGAAGACGAGCGGGACGTGCCAGACGCCCGCGAAGTTCATCGCCTCGTGGAAGTCGCCCTCGGAGGTCGCGCCGTCACCGAAGTACGCCATGACGACCGCGTCGTCGCCCCGGTACTGGGCGGCGTACGCGAGGCCCACCGCGTGGGGCAGCTGGGTCGCGACCGGGATCGTGATCGGCAGATCGTGCTGCTCGAGCGCCGGCTGGCCTCCCTCGAGATGGCCCGAGAAGAAGAGCAGGAGTTTCTCGATCGGCCACCCGCGCCAGACCATCGCCGCCGTCTCGCGGAACGACGGCACCATCCAGTCGCTCCGCCGCAGGGTGAACGCGCTTCCCAGCTGGGAGGCTTCCTGCCCCTTGATGGGCGCGAAGGTCCCGATGCGTCCCTGCCGCTGGAGCCGCACCATCCGCTCGTCGAGACGGCGACCGAGCAGCATCGCGCGGTAGAGCGATCGCAGGTCGCGATCGGAGAGCTTGGGCTCGAGCGCCGCGTCGAGGTTGCCTTCGCTGTCGAGGATCGACAGGTGCTCGACCTGGAACCGAGGTTCGAGGGCGGTTCTGGGCATGACGGCCCAAAACCCATTCTAACCCTCCGACCCCAGAACGCTACTTCTTCGCGGCTTGGGCTCGCTTCGCGGGCGGGGCGGCGGGTTCCGTGCGCTTGGCCTTCGCCAGGGGCCTTTTCTCGCCGGAGGCGACGCGCTTGGCGAGGCTCTCCTTGAGGGCTTCCATCAGGTCGATCACCTGGGCGCGCTGGACCTGCGGCCCGACGGCGGTGACTTCCTTGCCCTCGACCTTCTGGTTCACCACGTCGAGGACGCGGTGGCGATACTCGTCCTGATACTGCGCCGGGCTGAACTCGTCGTTCGAGAGACCGTCGATGAGCTGCTGCGCCAGCTCGAGCTCACCCGCCTTGATCTTCGCCGACTGCCCGCGGTCGATCTCGCCGAAGTCGCGCACCTCGTCGGCGAAGTACATCGTGTGGAGCATGAGGCCGCCCTGGGCGGGCCGGATGAGCACGAGGCTCTCCTTGCCGCGCATGACGAACTTGGCGAGGGCCACGCGGCCCTGCTTCTCCATGGCGTCGGCGAGGAGCCGGTACGCCTTGTCGCCGCCCTTGTCGGGCCCGAGGTAATAGGCCTTCTCGAAATAGATCGGATCGACCGACTCGAGCGGCACGAACTCCGCGATGTCGATCACCTTCGAGGCCTCGCCCTCGAGGGCCTTGAGCTCGTCGTCGGTCACCCGCACGTACTGGTCTTTCGCGAACTCGTAGCCACGAACGAGGGACGCGCGGTCGACGACCTCGTTGCACACGGGGCAGAACGTCTGCTGCTTGATCCGCGAGCCGCACTTCGCGTGCAGGAGATTGAAGGACACGCTCGCCGAGGACGCGGCGGTGTAGAGCCGGACCGGGATGGAGACCAGCCCGAAGGAGATGGTCCCGGAGCCGATCGAGTGCGGCGCCATGGTTTGCACGATAGCACGATGGTCCCTATGATGCGCGAAGGCCTGACCTGTCCCATGGATAGCGTTCAAACACCCGTCGAGCGGCAACATGTCGGGGTCCTGACCGCCCTGGCGGCGCTCGTCCTCGTCGCCTTCCTGGCGACGATGGCCTGGCTCCAGTACGGCGGCTCGCGCGTGGACGGGATGGAGGAGCCCGAGCGCGCGCTCGCGTTGATCGTGGGACGGACCATGGACATCGACGAGGCCGTCGCCCGCGCCCCCGCGTGGGAGCGGTTCGTCTACCGCGTGATGTCGACCGAGCCCGTGGAGGATCTCGAGGAGGCGATTCGCTGGTACGAGGAGCTCGCCGGCGCGTCCTTCGATCCCGCCGTCGATCTGCATCTGGCGATCCTCGAAGGCGAAGCCGGGCGCCTGGACAACTTGCGGCGTCGGACGGAGGAGTGGGATCGCCGACCCGACCCACTGCCCGCGTTTGCGCGCCTCGTCGCCGGCGCCTATCTCGACGAAGAGCTCGACGCGGACGGCGCAACGGCCTTCGATGAGGCGCTTGCCGACGCGGTCGAGGCCGGGTGGTTCAGGGACCGGATCGCCGCGCGCCTGGCGACCCGCAGCGGGGACACCCAGCTACTGGCCGTCGCGACCGCAGCGCAGGCCGCCCGGTCGAGTCGGCTGCTGGTGCGCATGCGCGCGATGTTGACGCTCCAGCTGGCGATGCTGGGCGTGGGGCTCCTGGTCATCGTTCGGCTGGTCGTGCGGCGTGGCGCCCTGGCGCGCATCGGGGCCGCCGTCCTCCCGCCGCCCTGGCGGGGCCGCGACGGCGTGGTCGTCCTGATTCGGGGCGGAGCGCTCGGCGCGATCACGGTCGTTCTCCTCTATCTCTATTCCTCCGTCGGTCCCGAGCGCCCATTCGCCCGAGTGATGATCGGCACCGCGACGAACCTCGCCTTCGTTCCGTTGCTGATCCTCGCCCATCGCCGTCTGCTCCGGCCGTCGGGGTTGCGCTTCGGCGAGAGCTTCGGGCTGGTGCCGGCGCCCGGTGGGGGCCGGCGGCTCGGGCTCGTCCTCCTCACGCTGCTGGCCGTGGGCCAGCTCGGCGAGAGCGTGATCGACATCGCGGGACGGTGGCTCGGGCTGACCACACACTGGACCGAGTGGTTCGATCGCGATCTGGTCTGGGGGCCGCCGGCCTTGGTCGGGCTGACGCTCTTCGACACGGTCGTCCTCACGCCGGTGTTCGAGGAGATCGTGTTCCGCGGACTCTTGTTCGCGACCCTTCGCCGGCACTTCGGCACGAGCGTGGCGGCGGTGCTGAGCGCGGCGATCTTCGCCGTCGCCCACGGTTACGGAGTCCTCGGCTTCGCCGCGGTCTTCTGGAGCGGGCTCCTGTGGGCGTGGGCGTACGATCGGACCGGCAGCCTGCTCCCGTCGATGGCGGCGCACGCGGTGGACAACCTCATGGCCTCGCTGTCCGTGCTCCTGGTGCTGCGTGGCTAGCCGCGATCTGCAGGAGTATCGAAGGAAGCGCGATCCGGCGGCGACGCCGGAGCCGTTCGGCGGTGCCGGCCAGCCCGGCGGCAGCCGCTTCGTCGTCCACAAGCACTCCGCGCGACGGCTCCACTACGATCTGCGCCTGGAGATCGACGGCGTGCTGAAGAGCTGGGCCGTGCCCAAGGGCCCCTCGGTACGCTCCCACGAAAAGCGGCTGGCCGTGCACGTCGAGGACCATCCCATCGAGTACGCCGACTTCGAGGGCGTGATTCCCGAGGGGAACTATGGCGCGGGGCCGTCGATCGTGTGGGACACCGGACGGTTCCGGCTCGTGAAGCCGGAGCCCGTGCGCGACCAGCTCGAGCGCGGGAAGCTCGAGTTCGAGCTGTTCGGCTTCAAGCTGCGTGGGCGCTGGACGCTCGCCCGCATGAGCGGCAAGGACCGCGAGTGGCTGCTCCTGAAGAAAGCCGACGCGTACGCCGGCGAGGCGGAGCCGATCGAGCGCTTCCCCGAGTCGGTGCTCTCGGGCCTGACGGTGGAAGAGCTGCGCGATGGCCCGAGCCGGGTCGAGACGCTGCGCCGGCGCCTGGCCGAGCTCAGGGCGCCGCGTGCCGAGATCGCGCCGCACGGGGAGCTCCTGATGCTCGCGACGCTCGTCGACGAGGCGCCCTCGGATCCGGCGTGGCTCTTCGAGATCAAGTACGACGGCGTCCGCGTCCTCGCCTCCCGCGCCGATGACGCGGTCGAGCTTCGCGGGCGGAGCGGCCAGGTCGTCACCGCCAGGTACCCCGAGGTGACGGCGGCCCTGCGCGCGCTGCCGCTCTCGCACTTCCTGCTCGACGGCGAGATCGTCGCGCTTGACGACCAGGGCCGCTCGAGCTTCCAGCGACTCCAGGAACGGATGGGCCTCACGCGCGCGGCCGATATCGAGCGGGGGCGGGCGGAGGTGCCGGTCAGCGCCGTCTTCTTCGATGCGCTCGGGCTCGACGGCCGCGATCTGCGCCGGCTGCCGCTCGAGGCGCGCAAGGAATGCTTGAAGCTCCTGTTGCCGGCGCGCGGCGTCGTCCACTACGGCGACCACGTCGTCGGCCACGGCGCCGAGTTCCTCGCCGCCGCGTGCGAGCAGCGTCTGGAAGGCGTGATCGCCAAGAGGCGCGACAGTTCGTATGCCGCGAAGCGCTCGAAGGACTGGCTCAAGATCAAGTGTCAGCTCCGGCAAGAGTTCGTGATCGGCGGCTACACGGTGCCTCAGGGGACGCGCGCCCACTTCGGCGCGCTGCACCTGGGTCTCTACGAGCACGGCCAGCTCGTCTACATCTCCAAGGTCGGCACGGGCTTCGATGACCGGGCGCTCAAGCTCATCAGCGAGAAGCTCCGCCCGTTGACGCGCCCGACCTCGCCCTTCGTGCGCGGCACGCCCGGCGGGCGCGGCCACCATTGGGTCGAGCCCAGGTTGGTCTGCGAAGTTCGCTTCACCGAGTGGACACGCGACGGCGGCATCCGTCACCCGGCTTTCCTCGGGTTGCGCGACGACAAGCGCCCTGAGGATTGCGTGCGCGAGACTCCCGGGGTGGCGCGAGGGCGAGGGGCCGAGGCCGGGGCCGGCGGGGGGGACGCGACCGGCTCCGTCACCCACTCGCCCGAATCGCAGCTCTTCGAGCTGCGGACGGGACGAGGGGGTCCCACTACGCCGGTCGCGTCCCCCCCGCCGGCCCCGGCCTCGGCCCCTCGCCCTCGCGGTGGCGCTGGCGATCGGGAGCCGGCCTCTCGGCGCTCCACGACTGCGGCCGAAGGCGCTGGGGGGGTGGATGAGCGGCGCGTGACGATTACGAATCCGAGGAAGGTGTTCTGGCCGGATGAGGGATATACGAAGTCGGACCTGATCGAGTACTACGATTCAGTCTCGCCGTGGCTCCTGCCGTACTTGAAGGATCGGCCGCTCGTGCTCACGCGGTATCCCGATGGGATCAAGGGGAAGTCCTTCTTCCAGAAGGACGCGCCCGAATGGATTCCGTCGTGGGTAAGGACCGCCGCGCGCATCCATTCGCACGACGTCGGACGCGACATCGACTACTTCATCGTGGACGACCGCGAGAGCCTGCGCTACGTCGTGAACCTCGGAACGATCCCCCTGCATCTCTGGAGCTCGCGGCTGGCGTCACTCGATCATCCGGACTGGCTCGTCCTCGACCTCGATCCCAAGGGCGCGCCGTTCACGGACGTGGTCAAGGTCGCGCAGGCGCTCCACCGAATCCTGGACGAGCTCGCGGTGCCGAGCTACGTGAAGACCTCCGGGGCAACCGGCCTCCACATCCTCCTCCCGCTCGGCGCCGGTTATGACTACGAGGTGACGCGCACCTTCGCGCGGCTCCTCGCGGTGATGGGGGTCGAGGCGGAGCCTCAGATCTCGACGATCGCGAGGCCGCTGCGCTCACGTGGCGGCAAGGTCTACATCGACTTCGGCCAGAACGGCCGGGGGCAGACGATTGTCGCGCCTTTCTCGGCGCGCCCGCTGCCGGGGGCGCCGGTCTCGTGCCCGCTCGGCTGGGAGGACGTCACCGCCGGGCTCGATCCCGCGCGCTTCACGATCAAGACGGCGCCGGCGCGCTTCGAGAAGGTCGGCGACCCGCTCGCACCGGTGCTCAGGGGGCGCATCGACGTCGCGGCCGCCCTCCGGAAGCTCGAGCGCCGTGCCGCCCCGGCCGCTGAACGCGATCCTTCCGGGCGCCGCTAGGAGAGGCTCGCCGTGAGGCGCCTGATCATCTGGTCGATCTCGTCTCGAGAGACGGTGAGCGCCGGCATGAAGCGGAGCGTGTCCGGCCGAGGGGCGTTGATCAGAAGTCCATGATCGAGCGCGGCGGTCGCGACCTTCTTCGCGTCCTGCCCTTGGAGCTCGAGAGCCTGCAGCAACCCCCGGCCGCGCACCTCGCCGTGGCCGCGCTCGCCGGCGAGAGTCTCGAGCCCGTGTGTCAGGTAGGCGCCGTTCGAGACGACCCCGCGCAGAAATTCCTCCTGCTGGACCGTCGCGACCACCGCGCAGCCGACGGCGGCCATGAGCGGGTTGCCGTTGAAGGTGCCGCCCTGGTCACCGTATTCGAAGCAGCTGACGCGGCCGGCGGCCACGAGCGCCGCGAGCGGAACCCCGCCGCCGAGGCCCTTGCCGAGCGTGACGATGTCGGGCGCGATTCCCGCGTGCTGGCAGCCGAGGAAGCGGCCGGTCCGCCCGATGCCCGTCTGGATCTCGTCGGCGATGAGGAGGACGCCGCGCTCCTCCGTCAGCGCCCGCAGCGCGCGCAGGTAGTCGTCGGCGGCTACGAAGACACCGGCTTCACCCTGAATCGGCTCGAGCATCACGGCGACCGTGCGGGGGGTGATGGCGTCGGCGACGGCGTCGAGATCGCCTAGCGGGACTTTCCGAAACCCGGGGACTCTGGGCGCGAACAGCTCGTCCCATCCGGGCTTGCCCGAGGCGGCCATCGTCGCCAGGGTGCGCCCGTGAAAGCTCCCGTGCATGGTGATGATCTCGAAGGAGCCATCGCGATGTCGGGCCCCCCACTTGCGCGCCAGCTTGATCGCGCCCTCGTTCGCCTCGGCGCCGCTGTTGCAGAGGAAGACCTGGTCGAGCCCCGACGCCTCGGCGAGGAGGACCGCCAGCTTCGCCATCGGCTCGTTGTAGTACGCGGGACTGCAGTTGATCAGCTCGGCGCCTTGAGCGAGGAGCGCGTCGAGCACGACGCGCGGCGAGTGGCCGAGACAATTCACGGCCCAGCCCTGGACGAAGTCCAGATAGCGCTTGCCGTCGCGGTCCCAGAGCCACGACCCCGCCCCCTTGACCATCACGGGGGACGGCCGCTCGGCGACTTTCATGATCCGGTCGAAGTGGTCGTTCATCGCTCGGCCCTCCTCTGAGCCATCGAATGAGCCATCGAAGCGGTCGGGTCGCGCCGCGGCAGCGCTCACCTCACCCTGCCATCGTCGAGACGACGCTGCATGATGGTGACGTCGTGCCAGCGGCCGAGCTTGAACGCGGACTGGTGCTCGACGCCGACCGGGTGGAAGCCGTGGCGCGCGTGCAGGGCAGGGACGCGACGTTCTTCGCTGTGATCCGCGCCAGGATCGAGTGGTGGCCCAGCCCGCCCGCTCGCCGAATCAGCTCGGAGAGGATCAGGCTCCCGAGCCCGGCCCCCCGCCGGCCCCGCTCGACGTAGACGGAATCCTCGACCGTTCGGGCGAAGGCCGGCCTCGGCTGGTAGGGCGAGAGAGCGCCGTACGCCACGACGTCCGCGGCGCTCACGGCGCCGTCCGCGGCGCTCACGGCCACGATGACCGGATAGGGCTCCGTGTGTCGGGCCAGCCACTCGCGCTGGGCGACCTCATCCCGGGGTTCGGTGTCGGTGGTCGCGTCGGTGCAGAGGACCTCGTGGTTCCAGATCGCAGCGATCTGCGCGAGGTCCGCCTCGCGGGCGGCGCGGATCTCGACGCGTCCGGCGCGCGCGCCGCTACCGTCGGGGGAGCGCGAGCACGCCCTCAACGCCGCGAAGCAGCCTCCGGCGTTCGGCGTCGACCCGGGCGCGGTCCAGTCGGTCCTTCGCGAGGACTTCGAGGGCGTAGTAGCTGATGTCCATGGCGCATGGTCGCCCGGCTCCGATCATCAGGGAAATCAATTGTCATGATCGTTACTATCAGCTATTTTTTGAGTCTCGATTTTGGACATCCAGCTCGCGCACCTTCAGACGCTCGCGGCCGTCGTGCGCCACGGCAGCTTCTCGCGGGCGGCGCGCGAGCGCCGGCTCACGCAGCCGGCCGTCAGTATGCAGGTGCGTCAGCTCGAGCGGGAGCTCGGGCTTCCGCTGCTCGAGCGCGTCGGCAAGCGGACCTACACGACCAAGGCGGGCGAGCTGCTCCTGGCTCACGCCGGGCGCGCCATGGAGGAGCTCGATCGAGGCCTCGCGCTCGTTCAGCAGCTCCGCGGGATCGTCGCCGGCCGAATCCGGCTCGGGACCAGCGCCTCGTTCAGCATCTACCTGCTGCCGTCCGCCCTGCGCCGGTTCCGGGCGCGCTACCCGCAGACCGAGCTCGTCGTCGTCACGGGCAACGCGCCGGAGATCGCGCGGGCGGTGGTGGCGAACGAGCTCGACGTCGGGATCGTGAGCCTGCCGGTCCGGGAGCGGGAGCTGGCGGTGACCGCGCTCTATCGCGACGAGCTCGTCGCGATCGGGCCTCCGGACCGCCGCTGGCCGCGCGGCCGGCGCGTGACGGCCGCCGAGCTCGCGCGCGAGCCGCTGATCCTGTTCGAGCAGGGTGCCACGTTGCGGCGAGTGATCGACGACTGGTTCCAGCGCGGGGGCGCTTCGCCCGCCCTGCCGATGGAGCTGGGCAACACCGAAGCGATCAAGAAGCTCGTCGAGTCGGGGCTTGGGCTGTCGGTGACCTCGTGGTTCGCGGCCAAGGCCGACGTGCGCGCGCGGAGGCTCACCGCGGTGAAGCTCACCCCACCGCTCTTCCGCCAGATCGGGATCGTGCTCCGCCGCGACAAGCCGCAGACGCCGGTGCTCGACGCCTTCCTCAGGACGCTAGACGACCTGCGCCGATCCCTCGCGTAGCGCCAGGAACCGCCGGGCCAGCGCCGGCCCGGCCCCCGAGTCCTCGTGCTTGAAGAAGACGGGCGACTCGTCTACCAGCGCCGCCCTGGCCTCCGGCGCGAATCGCGATGCGGAGCTGCTTCATTTCGTCGATCACGCCGCGAAGGTCATCGGCCATGCTCGTCTCCACCGAGGGCAATAGGAAGCGCCCGGCCTTCTTGGTGCGTAGGGTCGCGCGGCTTTAGGCGAGGTGCCCGTCTGGCCGGACGTCTTCGAGACGTGCAAACCGAATGATGATGTGGCCGTCACCCACGGGCCCACCTTCTTTCACGAGACCGCAGAGGTTGGGAACAAGGACCTGCTCCTGACGAATCAAGAAGACTGGGCCTCCACTGCAGCCAGGTAGCTCCAGCGGCGAGGCCTCCTCGAGGCTGACGTTGACGGCGTCGGAATATCTGGGATCACGGTGCGCAGAAGCTCAGTGGCATGAACGGAGTGGACGAGCAGACCCAGCGTCACTGCGCGAAAGTCGAGTTCGTGCCAGGATACAGGAAGTCGCCAAGTCCCCGGGTATCCCCCATGAGGATGCCATCTCCCACCTCAACTTGAGGAGGTGGCCACGACACGGGACGAGTGGCCCGATACCCATTGCGCTCGATTTCGAGAAGCTGATCTTCAGTGATCCGCACTGTCGCAACGTCTATATCCTCGCGAAGACTGACTGTGTCGGCCGTCAACTCGAGTGACGTGGGGCCTGCGAGTACGTTGGTAGGGCCTCCAAGGCTTGCCTTCAGAGCGGGACCGATGACGTGAGCCGCGGACAGCACGAAGCAATGCTCGCCCATCTCCAGCGCACAGCAAGTGGCTGAACGCAGGGCGGAAGAGGGCGCCTGTAAGGCGGTGGACCGAAAACAAATGGAATCGCGTGCTGCCACAGATTCAGATGCAGATACTGAACCCACTGCGGCGGCGATGGCATTAGAACGGCCCCGCACGTGCACGCGGGTCGACGGCGATCATGCCCGGAGAAACCTTCACGCTTCCTCCGCCTCCTCCCACGTCGCGAAGCCCTTCGGCCCCTCGACCCGCGTGAACTCGCCGGTCACCGGATCCCAGGTGACGAGCTGCGGGACGAAGAGGCCGGAGCGGAGGTCGAAGTAGGGCGCGCGCCAGGTCATCGCGTCCATCACCTCGGCGCTCGCGGGTCCCACAGTGTCGGGGAGGCTATTTACGCTCTTCGATCTTTGTCCATTTGATGGAGTAGCGCGCCGGTGATGGCGCTCCCGAGAGTTCGCCATACCAGACCCGACCGTGCGTATCCAGCCCTACCAGACCGACCACCCCTGCGTCGCCTTGTACCACCAGTTGGATCTGGATTAGACCGTCCATGCTATCTGCCCTCCTCGGCGGCCGCTTGCTTCACGGTGATGTGCTCGAAGGCGCCCCACGTTCGTACCTCTGCATTGCCCGGCTGACCGATTCTCTGGACGTGAGCATGGGTGCTCTTTCCTCCCGGTGACGTGTATGGGCGGCGGCGGACGACCTCCCACTCACCGGTTGCGTCGGTCAGGCGATCGCCGACCTGGAGCTCCATCGGCAGGACCTGCGTTGGCGGCCGGCGGCGCAGCCTCGCGCTTCTTCTCGGGCCCAGGCGTCGGCATCGTTGCCCTCCGCTCCGCGGCAGCGGAGCATCGAGCTTCCGGCCGTCGGTTCACTGAATTCCTCGATGTCTGGAGGCCCAAAATGAAGAGTACTCGCCTGATCGGGCTGAGTCTTGTGGCTCTCCTTGCGTTGTGTCCTTGTGCGGCTTCCCTCGCGCAGCCAGGCCAGAGTGATTGGCTGCTGGGCACGTGGAACGGCGAGTTGCGGGACGCATCCGGTAAAGTGGTTGCCCGGGTCACGATGAAGGTGATCGGAATTGCGTCGGACGGAACGGCTGAGGGTAGGTGGGGTCTTTTCGAGGACCAGCTATACAAGGCAAAGTAGAAGGGTCGCAGCTAAAGATTATTACCGTGATCGATAGTGTTGTCGACCTTGGTCGCGCTGGCGACAGCGTTCTCACTGGTGATTTCAGAAGAAAAGACGGCGCTGGTGGGGTTATGTCTGCGAGTCTGACTAAAGAGCCTGTATCCACGGAGTTCGACGGTGATTGGGTGGGTATCGCGACCGCGCAATCAGTAAATTGTGCGGCGGGAAGCTATGCTCTCACAGTAGAAAATTCAACAGTCACGGGCACCGTCGATTTTCCCTCCTACTCTACAAGTGCAAGTCACCGCCTCAGCGCCGTTACTGGCGACATACGTGCGGACAAGACGGCCAGGCTGACTCTGAGAGCGAACAGCACCGACGGCCGGTCGAGCAGTTTCACGGGTACATTCAGCAACAACGAGTTCAAGGGAACGGACCAAGGTCGTGGCGGCTGCAGCTATGAAGTTTGGCTGAAGAAGAAGTAGCGCGGCGCAATCGTGGAGTTGCTGACCATGTGATCTAGCGCCTCGTCGAAGCAACCGCCGCTCAGGCTTCATTCCCCTCCGCGCGCCTCAACGCCTCCCACGCCGCACCCTGGACCGCGTGCCACGGCGCGCGCTCCCATGCGCTGCCCGTAGCACTCGTGGGCGAGTGCTCCACCCCGCTCGTGTAGAAGGTGGCTCGCCAGCCCTTCTCGTCGTACCGGGTGAGTTGCAGGTCGTAGCCCTGCCGGGCCATCCCGACCGCCACCCGCCCGATGCCGGACCAGGAATCGAGCCAGGAACGGAGAGCCCAGAGGGCGCGGTCGTACGACGGCAGAGAAAGCCCCGAGAAGGCGAGTGCTGCTCTCAGGAGCTGGGCGCGTTAGTCGAGCACGGGCTATTCGAGCACTTGGTCCGCCCGGAGCAGCAGAGAGTGCGGGATCGTCAGGCCGAGCGCCTTCGCGGTCTTGAGGTTGACGACTAACTCGAACTTCGTGGGCTGCTCCATAGGGAGATCGGCAGGCTTCGCACCCTTGAGGATTTTGTCTACGAAAGTGGCGGACCGATGAAACATGTCAGGAAGGTTAACGCTATAGGCCATGAGTCCCCCAACTTCAACAGCTTCCCTGAATGCAACAGAAATGTTGTACGTACGTCCAGCTTTCTCCTTTGAGGCAACTCCATCGGAACGGTCCAAATTTTGCCGCCCAAAGCTCGCTCTGGCTCGTGAAATGCGCACAGCGACTCGCGATAATCCCGGCCGCTATTCCAGCGAGGCAGATGAAGCCTACAGCGAGGCTTAGAAAGCCTCTGTGAAACTTGAACACCGCCGGCTCAAATGCAAGCGCAGTGGCGAAGATCATCCCCACCGTGATGTACAGGCCAATATCAAACTTTGCGTAGTCGAAAAGTAGCTTGAGCTGTTCGAGCCCTTTGCGGCTCTCAGCCGAGAAGGCCTCCGCTCACTCGCGGGCTCCGACAGCGCCGTCGGGTGACGCCGCGCTCGATCCTGCTCCGCTTGCTCGAGGGCCCTGAAGAACGTGCTCATGAAACCACCAGTCAGCGCAGCGGCCGCGCAAGGCCATGAACGTTCACGACGACCATCGATCCCGAGTCGCGCGAGGTCGATCGACTTTGCAGAGCCTCGACGGCAGCCCCCGCCTGCGGTGCCACGCAGAGACTCGCGTCTAGAAACCACTCCACGCCACCCCTTTGGACCACACTCCGACACGACGCTGCCGAACGAACCAAGTCTGCGGACGATGTGGGCGGGCCGACCAGGCTGTCAAGACTTCATTTACCCGCGTCAATGGCGGGCGGGGGACGCCTGGGCCACGCGCGAGCCCGTAAAGAGATCAGAATTTGTGGACGACGCCCCCGTCGGTGCAGCAGACCGTCATTTTTCTGGGACGTCGACCGTGAGACCGCACCAATCCAGGCGATTTTAATGTTGTGAACAACCGTGGGCATGTGGACAAGCCTGGTGGCGGATGAGAGAGGCGAGTGTCGCGTTCGGAACGTGCTCCCGCGCGGCGCCAAGGACGTCTGCATCGCCCGACGCTGACGTACTCATTCGGCGCTGTGCAGGTACGCGTCCCAGAGTTCAGCTAGACTCCCGCCAGCCGTCCTCCACCGAGACATCCCATGCGGCTGATCGGGCTCGTTCTCAGTCTCTGCCTGTTTCTTGCTCCTCTTGCCGTCTAGCAGACGTGGAGATCCGCCTGCCGGACAGCAAGAACGGCGAGCCGCGCACGATCGCGCTCGGGGGCCGACTCCACGAGCTCGTGGAGAAATGGTGGGCCGGCCGGCGGCTGGACTGCGCGTATCTCTTCCACCGGAACGGGCGACGCGTGACGGACGGGCTACGGAGGCACTGGCGGGCGGCGTGCGAGACGGTCGGCATTGCCGAAGAGAAGCGCCGTAGCCCGACCGGCTGGCGCTCCTTCGCTGGCGTCTCGATTCACGACCTTCGACGCTCCGCAGTCCGCAACATGCCGCGGGCGGGCGTCGCCGAGGGCGTGGCGATGACCATCAGCGGTCACCAGTCGCGGCTCGTCTTCCAGCGGTACAACATCACCGACCACGAGGACCAGCGGCAGGCCCTCCAGGCGACGGAGGCCTACCACGCCCAGCGGCGGGCCGCGAAAGTGATGCCCCTGAACACGGACAAATCGCGGACAGCGAGACGGGCTACGCGTGCGTAAGGACTTGATTTTGCAAGGCCAACGCGCGGCGCGTGGCTCCAACCTCGTGCTTGAAGAAGACGAAGGCATCGCGCCAGCTGGCGTCGACGCGCTCGATCGTCTCGATCCAGCGCCGCAAGTCGTCGTCGGGGTACTCGGGGGCGCGGAGCCGGAGGTAGCCGAAGTCCGCGGTCGCGACGACCGGTGTCGTGCCTTCCTCGGTGTGGGCGATGCAGAGGGCGGCGTTCCGTGGCCGGAGCAGCGCGTAGACCTCGTCGTCGAACCAGCTCTCGTGACGGAACTCGAAGGCGACGCGGAGCTCGGGGGGCAGCAGCGAGAGCAGCGCGCCGAGCCGGTCGGTCGCCTTCTTGAAGTTCGGGGGAAGCTGGAAGAGCAGCGGGCCGAGCTTGTCGCCGAGCAGCCGGGCGGTGTCGCAGAAGTATCGCAGCGGCTCCTCCACGCCGTGGAGCCGGGCGAAGTGGGTGATGCGCTGCGGCGCCTTCAGGACGTAGGTGAAGCCGTCGGGCGCGGCGGCGGCCCAGCCCTCGACGGTCGTGGCCTTCGGCATTCGATAGAAGGTCGCGTTGATCTCGACGGTGGTGAAGCGCTCGACGTAGTACGCGAGCATCTTCGAGGCCGGCAGCTTGTCGGGATAGAACGTCCCGCGCCACTCCGGGTAGTTGTAGCCCGACGTGCCGACGTGGAACTTCAACGCAGGGCCGCCTCGATCGGTGTCGGGGGCTCGCCGAGCGCCTCGGCGACCGCCGGATGCACGACCTTCCCGCCCCAGACGTTGACGCCCTTGGCCAGCGCGGGATTCGCGCGCACCGCCGCCACCACGCCGCGCGCGGCCAGCTCGAGGACGTACGGCAGCGTCGCGTTCGTGAGCGCGAAGGTCGACGTGCGCGGGACGAGCGCAGGCATGTTGGCGACGCCGTAGTGGACGACGCCGCCGACGAGGTAGATGGGATCGAGCAAGGTCGTCGGGCGGATGGTCGCGACGCAGCCTCCCTGGTCCACCGCGATGTCCACGATCACGGAGCCTTCCTTCATCTGCGCGACCATCTCTTTGGTCACCAGCACCGGCGCGCGCGCCCCGGCGACGAGCACCGCACCGATGAGCAGGTCCGCGCGCCGGACGACCTGGTCGATGTTGAAGCTGTTCGACATCAGCGTGACCACCTGGCCGCGGAAGAGATCGTCCACGTGGCGCAGCCGGTCGAGGTTCACGTCCAGGATCGAGACGTCGGCGCCGAGCCCGACCGCGGTCTTGCAGGCGTTGAGCCCCGCCGTGCCCGCGCCGAGGATCACGACGTTGCCCGGCGGGACGCCCGGTACGCCCGAGAGGAGGATGCCGCGGCCGCCGTGCCCCCGGCCCAGGTAGAAGGCGCCCTCCTGGACCGACAAGCGTCCGGCGACCTCGCTCATCGGCGTGAGCAGCGGAAGGCTGCCGTCGGCGCGCTGGACCGTCTCGTACGCGATCGCGATAGCCTTCGTGTCGCGGAGCGCGCGAGTCAGCTCTGGCGCGGGCGCCAGATGGAGGTAGGTGAAGAGGATCTGAGCGGCCCTGAGGTACCTGACCTCGGGCGCGAGCGGCTCCTTCACCTTGAGCACCAGCTCGGCGCGCTGCCACACGTCGTCGACCGCGACGAGCTCGGCGCCGACCGCGGTGTACTCGTCGTCGCGGATCCCGCTCCCGGCGCCGGCGCCGCGCTCGACCAGCACGCGGTGAGCCGCCTCGACCAGGGCGCGCGCGCCCGCGGGAGTCAGCGCCACCCGCTGCTCGCCCGGCTTGATCTCGCGAGGGACGCCGACGATCATCGCGCCTCCTTCGTGACGGGCACGTCGCGGACGGTCAGGAAGTCGCGGATCAGGCGGTTGACGAGCTCGGGATGCTGGTGGATCACCCAGTGGGAGCCGTCGGGAACCCGCGTGATCGTCAGATCGGACACGAAGCGCTCCAGCCCGTCGAGGTTGCCGGTGAGGAGCGCCCGATCCTGCTCGCCCCAGATCACGAGCGTGGGCACCCGCACGGTCAGGCGCGACGGGTCGCCGCCGAAGCTGCGCGCCGGCGCTCCGTCCGCCGTCGGCGGGCCCACGCCGGCCGCGCGATAGTAGTTGAGCCCGCCCGTCAGGGCACCCGGCTGCGACCAGGCTTCGAGGTACATCGCGCGGTCGGCGGCCGTGAAGTGCTCGCCGAGGTCGCGGCTGAGCGACTCGACCAGCCGCGCACAGTTGTTCGCCGCGAGGATTGCCTCGGCCTCCGGGCTGCGGAAGGTCAGCATGTAGCGGCTCGCGCTCTGCTGGGCGGGATTCTCGCGGAGCTCGCGCTCGAAGATCGCGGGATGGGGCGCGTTGACGATGACCAGCTTCTCGAGACGCTCGGGGTGCGCGATCGCGAACGCCCACGCGACGACCCCGCCCCAGTCGTGGCCGACGAGGGCGAAGCGCTCATGGCCGAGGTGCGCCGCCAGGGCGCGGAGATCCTCGACCAGGTGGGCGACGCGATACTGAGCGAGGTCGGCCGGCTTGGAGGAAAGGTTGTAGCCGCGCATGTCCGGCGCGACGGCCTGGTGGTCGCGCCCGAACTCGCGCAGCTGGTTCCGCCACGCGTACCAGAATTCGGGAAAGCCGTGGACGAACACGACGAGCGGCCCCCGGCCCACGGTCACGTAGTGCAGGCGGATCCCGTTCACGTCGGCGTAGGCGTGGTCCATAGTTTAGAGCCGCGCCTCGGCCGGCGGGGCCCCACTCCATCACCTCACATATAACAGGAAAAACTGCGCGAGGCGCGCCTCGAACCCGCGGGGCAGCTCGCCGTGGCGGCCCCGATCCATGACCACGAGCTCGGCCTTCGGGTTGTCGGCGAGCGCCCGGCGCAGTCGCTCGGCGTGGGCGAACGGAATCTGCTCGTCCTCGCGGCTGGCGACGAGGAGGACCGGCACCGAGACCGCCGCGGCGGCGCGCTCGGGCGAGACCGCGGTGATGTCGTGGCCGAAAAAGAGCAGAGACCAGCCGCGCAGGAGCCCGACGAAGGGATACTTGAGCACCCAGAGCCAACCGTAGAGCTCGTGCCCGAGCGTCGTGAGATCGGCGAACGGCGCGTAGGCGGCGACGGCGCGGATGCGGGGATCCTCGGCCGCGGTCAGCAGCGCCACCGCGCCGCCCAGCGAGAAGCCGAAGACGCCGACCTCGCGGAAGCCGCGGTCGGCGAGGACGTCGATCGCCCGACGCAGGTCGCCGCGCTCCCGGAAGCCGATGGTGGTCGCGCGTCCGCCGCTCTGCCCGAAGTAGCGCTGGTCGAGGAGGAGCACGGTGAAGCGCGGCGCCAGCGCCGCGGCGATCGGAAGCATGTCGGCCTTCTCGGCGGGATAGCCGTGGAGCAGCACGACCGCCGGCGCGCCCGCGCGGGGCAGGAGCCACGCCGCGAGCTTCACGCCGTCGTCGGCGGTGATCGTCACCTCTTCGACGGACAGGCGGAACTCCTCGGGCCGAAGGGGAACGGCGATGCGCGGTGGGCGCACGGCGAGCCAGAAGCTCACGAGGCTCAGCAGCACGAATGCGCCGACGAGGACGGCGGCATAGACGACGAGCTTCACGTGTATGATCTTCGCCGTGCGATGCCCGAGTTGTCGAGCGGCTGGCCCCGCTCGACCGGACGCTGCCCCGCCTCCCTCCCGATGATCGCCGAGACGACGCTCGGCGCCCTCGCCTCGCTGGGCGCGGCGCTGATGTGGGCGGTGACGAGCCTGATCGCGCGTACGCTCTTGCCCGACCTCGGCTCGGTGGCCGTCAACGCCGTGCGCTCGACGATCGGCGGTGCGATCCTCGTCTTCTGGGTGCTCGCGACGGCCGGCACGGCCGCGTTCACGACGATCTCAGCCGGCGCGTGGATGCTCCTGGCCGTCTCGATCGTGACCGCGATCGCCATCGGCGACACCGTCTTCTTCGAGAGCACGCGCGCGCTCGGCGTCGGGCGCGCAATGACGATTTCGACGACCTATCCCGTGGGGGCCGCCGCCATCGCCGCCGTGTTCCTCGACGAGCCCGTGACCCTGCCGATCGCCGTCGGGACGCTCGTCACGCTGGCCGGTCTCGCGCTCATCGTCGCCCCGTGGGCCGAGCGGGCGCCGGAGGAGCGGTTCTGGTTCGGAGTGGGGACGGCGGCGCTCGCATCGCTCGCCTGGGCGGTCTCGACGGTCCTCGTCAAGCCGCCGCTCTCCGAGATGGACGCGGTGACGGCGCAAGCGATCCGTCTGCCGCTGGCCGCGACGGCGCTCTGGCCCTGGGCGCGCTCCGCTCCGAGGGCGCTGGCGCTGAGCAGCCGCGCGGTGCGTGTGCGCATCGCGGTGCTCGGCGCGTTGACCTCGGTCAGCTCGGTCATGTTCGTCGCGGGCGTCAAGTACGCCGGCGTCGCCGTGGCCTCGGTGCTCTCGTCCACGGCCCCGATGTTCGCGATCCCCCTCGCGGTCATCTTCCTCGGCGAGCGCCTAACTCCCCGAGCGCTCCTCGGCGCCGCGATCACCATCGCCGGAATCACCCTCCTCCACCTCTGACGCCGCCCTGACTACGGTTCCGCTGGCGCTTGTCCCGCGTTCAGCCGGGGGTGTGGGGGTAGGGTTGCGGGACCCGTTCCCGTCAAGCGGCGACGGACGTTGCGGGCCCGGATGGAGCCCAGCCGCCCAGGAGCAGCGGACGCGTGCCGCGTGGTCCCGGGACCCCTACTCCCGCACCCCCGGCTGAACGCCAGACGCGGGGCGACGGAAGACGATCTCGCCGGCGACCAGAGTGAGAACGGGAGTGATGTCCGGGATGCGCGACTCGGGGCAGGTGAACACGTCGTCCGAGAGCACGACGAGATCGGCGTGCTTGCCGGGCTCGAGCGAGCCGAGCAGCGCTTCCTGGCGCGAGGCGTAGGCATTCCAGGCGGTGAAGGAGCGCACCGCTTCCTCGCGCGTCATCCGCTGCTCCGGCTGCCAGCCGCGATCCTCGCCGCTTCGCGGGCGCCGCGCGACCGCCGCGTAGATGCCGTGGAACGGGCTCGGGCTCTCGACGGGAAAGTCCGAGCCGCCAGCGATGACGACACCGGTGGCGAGCAGCGAGCGCCACGCGTAGGCCCCCTGGAGCCGCTCCGGGCCGAGCCGCTCGGCCGCCCACTCCATGTCGGACGTGCAGTGGGTCGCCTGCATGCTCGGCAGCGCGCCCAGCCGGTGGAAGCGGGGAATGTCGCGCTCGGTCAGGACCTGGGCGTGCTCAACGCGGAAGCGATGGTCCGGCCACGGGGCACGCTCGAGCGCAGCCTCGAGCGCGTCGAGCGTCAGCGTGTTGGCACGGTCGCCGATCGCGTGGACGCAGACCTGGAAGCCGCGCGCGGCCGCCTCGAGCGTCAGGCGCGTGATCTCCTCGGGCGGCATGAGGACGAGCCCCGCATTACCCGGATCGTCGCAGTACGAATCGTGGAGCGCCGCGCCCCGCGAGCCGAGAGCGCCGTCGGCCATCAGCTTGAGGGCGCGTACCACGACGCGCGCGTCGCCGATCGCCTCGGGGCCCTGCTCGCGGTAGTGGGTCCACGTCGTCGCCGAGCGCGCGGCGATCGCCGCGTAGTTCCGGAAGGGGAACCGGCCGCGCTCGACCAGTCGGCGATAGGAAGCGAGGACGTAGAGCTCGACGCCCATCTCGTGGATCCCGGTCAGCCCCGCGGCGAGGCACTCGCCGATCGCCTCTTCGACAGCCTGGTCGAAGCGCTCGGAGGAGGGCCGTGGCTCGGCGCGCTGAAGCAGCTGCTGGGCCGTGTCGATGAGCACGCGGTCGGCTCACCCCGCGCGTCCTTCAGGATCCGACCGCCGCCCGACTCGGCCGTCGCGCGGTCGATCCCGGCAGCGGCGAGCGCCGCAGAGTTCGCCCACGTCGCGTGACCGTCGATTCGCGTGAGCGCGACCGGATGATGGGGCGCCGCGCGGTCGAGCGAGGTCTTCGTCGGCCACTGGCGGTCCGGCCACCGGTTCTGGTCCCAGCCGCGCCCGCCGAGCCACTCGCCCCGGGGCAGCGTGGCCGCCCGCGCGGCGACGCGCTCGGCGACCTCGGCCTCGGATCGCGCGCCACCCGCGTCGAGCGTCAGCCGTGCCCGCGCCAGATACATCAAGTGCCCATGAGCATCGACGAGCCCCGGCAACACCGCCCGCCCCTCGAGATCGACCACCTCCTCCGCCGCCGGCGCATTGACGTCCGCACGACGCCCGACGAACGCCACGCGCCCCTCCCGCACGACGATCGTGTCGACGACGCGATTCCGAGCCTCGATCGTGTAAATCCGACCGTTGGTCAAAATCATCTGCGTGTGAACCGGCCACGGCACTCAGAGCGCGGCTCACTTCGCGCGAGCAGCGGAATCGGTCGGGTGGCACTCGAGCACTTCAGGCTTGGATCACGCATGTTCCCCCTCGTCCCGTCCGCAGCTCGAAGAGCTGCGATTCGGGCGAGTGGGTGACGGAGCCGATTGCATACCCCCGGGACCCGCCGCGCCACCCGTCCGCCTCCCCCCAACGGAACCCGTGAGAAAGAAGCTAGAAGCGACGCCGGCCGGACAGCGAGCGCTTGCGGAGACGGAGAGAGCGAGGAGTGACCTCGAGCAGCTCATCCTCGCCGATCCACTCCAGCGACTGCTCGAGGTTCATGAGGCGCGGCGGCGTGAGCTTGGCGGCGTCGTCGGCGGTCGAGGCGCGCATGTTCGTGAGCTTCTTTTCCTTGGCGATGTTCACGTCCATGTCGTTGTCACGCGCGTTCTCGCCGACGATCATCCCCTCGTAGACGTCGAGCCCCGGGCCGACGAACATCACACCGCGCGCCTGGAGGTTGTCGATGGCGTAGGCGGTCGTGCGTCCCGCGCGATCGGCCACGAGGGCGCCGCTGTGGCGGTGGGCGATGTCACCCTGCCAGACGTCCCAGCCGTCGAAGAGATGATTCAGGAGCCCGGTGCCGCGCGTGTCGGTGAGGAACTCGGTCCGGTAGCCGATGAGGCCCCGGGCGGGAATCCGGTACTCGAGCCGGACGCGGCCCGTCCCGTGGTTCACCATCTTGGCCATCGCGCCTCGCCGCGGCCCGATCTTCTGGGTCACGGCGCCGATGTGCTCCTCGGGAACGTCGATGACGAGGTACTCCATCGGCTCGAGCGTCTGGCCCGCCTCCTGACGCGTGATGATCGTCGGCTTGCCGACCTCGAGCTCGAAGCCCTCGCGCCGCATCATCTCGATCAGGATCGCGAGCTGGAGCTCGCCCCGGCCCGACACGCGGAAGGTGTCGGGCGAGTCCGTCTCCTCGACCCGGATACCGACGTTGATGCGCTTCTCCTTCATGAGTCGCTCGCGGAGCTGCGGCGAGGTGACGAACCGGCCCTCTTTGCCGGCGAACGGCGACACGTTGGCCGAGAACAGCATCGACACCGTCGGCTCGTCGATGCGGATCAGCGGCAGCGCCAGGGGCGTCTCGGCGTCGGCCACCGTCTCGCCGATCTCGATCGAGTCGATGCCGGCGATCGCGACGAGATCGCCGGCGCTCGCCTCCGCGATCTCGATGCGCTTGAGCCCTTCGTACCCGTACAGCACGGTGACCTTCGCGAACTCGACCGAGCCGTCGCGGTGGACGACGCCGACGCGCTCGGCCTGCCGGACCCGGCCGTTGAAGATGCGGCCGATGACGAGCCGGCCGACGTAGTCGTCCCAGTCGAGCATGGCGCCCCGGAACTGGAGGCCCGTGGCGGGGTCGAAGCGCGGCGCCGGGACGGTGGCGAGGATCGTCTCGAAGAGCGGCTCGAGCGAGCGCCCGGGCTCGCCGAGCTTGGCCGTCGCCGTGCCACTGCGGGCGTTGGTGTAGAGCACGGGGAACTCGAGCTGGTCTTCGGTCGCCTCGAGGTCGATGAAGAGGTCGTAGACCTCGTCGAGAACCGCGGCGGGCCGCGCGTCGCTCCGGTCGATCTTGTTGATGACGACGATGGGCGGCAGGCTCGCCTCGAGCGCCTTCTTGAGGACGAAGCGGGTCTGCGGCAGCGGCCCTTCGGCGGCGTCGACCAGCAGCAGGACGCCGTCGACCAGCGTGAGCGTGCGCTCGACCTCCGAGCCGAAGTCGGCGTGGCCCGGCGTGTCCACGATGTTGATGTGGACGCCGCGGTAGGTGATGGCCGTGTTCTTGGCCATGATCGTGATGCCCTTCTCGCGCTCGAGGTCGATCGAGTCCATGATGCGCTCGGGCACCGACTCGTTCTGGCGGAAGAGGCCCGACTGCCAGAGCATCGCGTCGACGAGCGTGGTCTTGCCGTGGTCGACGTGGGCGATGATCGCGATGTTACGGACGTTCTCGCGCTGCTGCATCGCTCCATCCTATCACGCCCTATCACGTCGGACTGACCGCCTCGGCCGTCCGAGCATGTATAATGACGCTCTCATCACTCTCCGGAGGTCGTCCGCATGAATCGTCTGCTCGCCCTCGTCGCGGCCCTCGTCGTGGCCGCGCCAGTGCTGGCTCAGGACAAACCGGCCGCCAAGTCGCCGACGGCCGTGATCACGCTCGAGAAAGGCGGCGAGATCACCCTCGAGTTCTTCCCGGCCGACGCGCCGAGGCACGTCGAGAACTTCCTGAAGCTCGCGCGGTCGGGGTTCTACGACGGTCAGCGCTTCCACCGCGTCGAGCCGGGGTTCGTCGTCCAGCTCGGCGACCCGCAGTCGAAGACGCTCCCGCTGGATCATCCGAACATGGGGACGGGCGGCCCGGGGTACACGATCAAGGCCGAGTTCAACAAGCGGAAGTTCGACCGCGGCCTGCTCGGGATGGCGCGGAAGAGCGATCCCGACTCGGCGGGCAGCCAGTTCTACATCATGCTCGGCGCAGCCGAGCATCTCAACGGCCAGTACACCGCGTTCGGCCGGGTGGTCAACGGCATGGAGGTCGTCGACACGATCAAGGTCGGCGACCGCGTGAAGTCGATCAAGGTCAACTGAGGAGACTTCGGTGAAGCAGACAGGCGTCATCACGCTCGAGAAGGGCGGCGAGATCCGGATGGAATTCTACCCGGCGGACGCGCCGAAGACCGTCGAGAACTTCGTCACGCTCGCGAAGAAGGGCTTCTACAACGGGCTCACGTTCCATCGGGTCGTGCCGGACTTCGTGGTGCAGGGCGGCTGCCCGAAGGGCAACGGCACGGGCGGTCCCGGCTACCAGATCAAGGCGGAGTTCAACAAGCAGAAGCACGTGCGGGGGACGATGGCGATGGCGCGCAGCCAGGACCCGGACTCGGCCGGCAGCCAGTTCTACATCTGCTACGGGTCGACGCCGCACCTCGACGGCCAGTACACGGTGTTCGGCCATGTGGTGTCTGGCATGGAGCTCGTCGACCGTATCAAGCAAGGCGACCGGATGACGTCGGTGACGATCACGGAAGAATAGCCGGTGGCCTGGTCGCTCCTGGTCCGGAACGGCTCACTGATCGACGGGACGGGCGCGCCCGCCCGGCCGGCGGACGTCGCCGTCGAAGGCGATCGGATCGTCGCCATCGGCCGGCACCTGGCCGGCGAGGCGACCCGCGTGATCGACGCGACCGGACACGCGGTGGCGCCCGGGTTCATCGACATGCACTCCCACTCCGATCTCTTCTACTTCGGTTGTCCGTCGGCGGAGTCGAAAGTCCGCCAGGGCGTGACGACCGAAGTCGTCGGGATGTGCTCGTTCTCGCAGGCGCCGTTGCGCGCCGACCAGCGCGAGATCGTCCGGGGCTGGGCGGGCGGCATCGGCGCCAGCCTCGACTTGCGCTGGGAGACGTTCGCGCAGTACCTCGACGCGCTCCGCTCGATCCGCCCCTCCGTCAACGTCGCGCACTTCGTCGGCCACGGCGCCTTGCGCATCGCCGCCATGGGATTCGAGGCGCGGCCGGCCGACGCCGACGACGTGCGAGCGATGCAGCGGCTGCTCGGCGAGGCGATGGACGCCGGCGCGTTCGGCTTCTCGACGGGCCTCGTCTACGCGCCCAGTGCCTATTCCGACACCGACGAATTGATCGCGCTGGCCAAGGCGATGGCCCCGCGAGGCGGCTACTACTTTTCCCATATCCGCGGCGAGTCCTCGATGGTCCTCGACTCCATCAACGAGGCGATCCGCATCGGCGAGGAGGCGGGCGTAGGCGTGCAGGTCTCGCACGTGAAGGCCTCCGGCCGCGAGAACTGGCCGAAGATCGACGCGGCGCTGCGCCTGCTCGAGACGGCCCGCGCGCGCGGTGTGGACGTGTCAGGCGATGTCTATCCGTACAACGCCGGCAGCACGAAGCTCGACAACATGATGCCCGCCTGGGCTCACGACGGGGGAACGGCGAAGCTCCTCGAACGGCTCGCCGACCGCGCGATGCGGCGGCGCATCGCCGAGGAGTGCCTGATCGACGGCGAGCGCTGGGGCACGGTCTCGCAGGGCGGGATCGGATTCGACCAGGTCTTCATCGCCACCTGCCGCCGGCGCGAGCTGGAAGGTCTCAGCCTCGCCCAGATCGCCCGCCAGTCGGGTCTGGCGCCCGCCGAGACGCTGATGAACCTCCTGCTCGACGAGCAGTGCACGATCGGCATGGTCAGCTTCTCGCAGAGCATCGAGAACGTGGCCAAGGTGCTGGCGCATCCCCTGCTCATGATCGGCTCCGACTCGATCCCGCTCTACGAGGGGGACGGCGACCGTCCGGGCAAACCCCATCCGCGCACGTACGGCACGTTCCCGCGCATCCTCGGCGAGTACGCCCGTGATCAAAAGATGTTTCCGCTGGAGACGGCCGTCCATAAAATGACGGGGATGTGCGCCGCGCGGCTTCGCCTGCGGGACCGGGGGCTCGTGCGTGAGGGCCACGCCGCCGACCTCGCGATCTTCGATCCCCGGACCGTCAAGGACGAGTCGACCTTCGCCGATCCCCATCGCTACCCGAGGGGCATCCCCTACGTCGTCATCAATGGCGCCGTCGTCGTGGACGGCGGCCGCATGAAGCCCTCCGGCACGGGGCGCGTCCTCACGCCGTGATCGGGCGGGACCGGCGCGCGCTGCTCTGGGTCGTCGGTGGCGCGGCGGTGATGGTCGGAGTGGATCTGGGGCGTCGCATCCTCACGAGCAACGACGAGGCGCGGTTCCCCCTCCTGGCGCAGGACATCCTGACGCGGAGCGACTGGCTCTTCCCGGCCCTCAACGGAACCGTGTACCACAACAAGCCGCTCCTCCTGGCATGGCTCATCACGCTGGTGTCGTGGCCGCTCGGCTACGTGACGCAGTTCACCGCGGTGATCCCCTCGGCGCTCGCCGCGTTCGCCACGGCGCTCGTCATCTTCGGCCTCGGCCGCGAGATGTTCGGCGCGGCCGCGGGCAAGTACGCGGCCCTGATCGCGATCACCACGCAAGGGTTCTTCCTGCACGGGCGGCTGCCGATGCCCGACATGCTGATGACGCTCTTCATCACCGCGAGCCTCTGGATGCACTGGCGGATGGCCGAGGGCGCGCCGCGGGCGTGGCTCGGCTTCTACGCCTTCGTCGGGCTCGCGTTCTGGGCCAAAGGCCCGGGGGGCTTCCTGCCGCTGATCGTGGCGGTCGTCTGGGCGGCCGTCGGCCGCGGCGCCGGGCACTGGCGCGCGTTGAATCTGCCGCTCGGGCTGCCACTTCTCGCGGCGATCGTCGCGCCCTGGCCGCTGCTCCGGCTCGCCCGGCACGCCGACGGCCTCCGCCAGGCGGTCGTCCAGAACCAACTCTTCTGGTACCTCCCGCAGGAGCTACGTCCGGGGATGGTGGCCGAGCCCATCCAGAACGCCTTCGGGATCCTCTTTCCGTGGGTGTTCGTGGTGCCGATCGTGCTCGTCGAGGCCACCCGGCGACTCCGCAGTCGCGGCGTCGAGCGGGACGCGGTCTTTCTCCTCGTCGTGTCGTCGGCGACGATGTTCGTCGCTATCGCGTTGTCGCAGCAGCAGCGCTTCCGCTATTACTTGCCGCTCGTGCCGCCCGTCGCCCTGCTGGTCGGCTGGTGGGCGTCGAGCGCTCTGAGCCGGCGCGGGGTCCTGGCGATCCCGTGGCGGGTGTGCGCGGCGGTCGGCGCCGTGCTCGTCGCGGCGGCGCTGGCGGGAGCGTTCTTCAGGCGGAACGCGGTCAACGAGATCGCGATGCTCTGGCCGGCCTACGTCACGCAGGCCGTCGTGCTCGTCGTGACAGTGGTCACGGTCGTCGTCGCCTTGATCTCGGGCACCCGCAACTGGCGCCTCCCGCGCGCGTTCGCGGCGGCGTGGGTCGGCTGCGCCGTGCTGGTCATGTGGGGCTACCACTGGGAGCTCGAGCGCCGGAACGCGGCCTACGACTATGTGGGGCTCCACGAGCGGATGAAGCCACTCCTTCGCGAGTCGCCGATCGTCGCGACGCTCGGGCTGGCCGACATGCCGCTCGCGTTCTATCTCAGGCGCCCCGTCGTGCCGGCGTTGACCGACGTCAACCTGCGCGAGGTCGTGCGGGGCGCCGCGCCGGCCGTCGCCATCGTCACCGACCGCACGCTCACGACGCTGCAAGCCGCCGATGGCTTCACCGTCGTGATGCGCGACCGCCTCGCATTCCGTCCGATCGCCGTCCTCGCGTTTCGCGCCACCGTCCCCAACCGTCCATAGCCTCCGAGGGAGTCACGCCATGAACACCGAACAGCTTTTCATCGCCGGGAGCTGGCGTCCGCCGGTCTCGGGCGCCACGTACGCCACGATCAACCCTGCAACCGAGGAGGCGAGCGCGCAGGTCGGCCGCGGCGACGAGCGCGACGTCGAGCTCGCCGTCGCGGCGGCCCGTAAGGCGTTCGACTCGGGTCCGTGGCCGCGGATGAGCGCGGCCGACCGCGGGCGGATCGTGTGGAAGCTCGGCGACCTGATCATGCAGAACCTCGACGAGATGGCCCGGCTCGAGAGCCTGAACACGGGCAAGACGCTCTTCGACTCCGGGAAGGTCGAGATCCCGTTCGCCGCGGAGGTCTTCCGGTACTACGCGGGCTGGGCCACCAAGATCCACGGTGAGACGCTCGGCCTGCGCGAGAACGCGTTCACCTTCACCCTGCGCCAGCCCCTCGGCGTGGTCGGCGCGATCGTGCCCTGGAACTTCCCGTTCCTGCTCTCGTCGTGGAAGATCGCCCCGGCGCTGGCCGCCGGCAACACGGTCGTGCTCAAGCCCGCGTCGCTGACGCCGCTCACCGCGCTCAAGTTCGCCGAGCTCACCCAGGAAGCGGGCCTGCCCGAGGGCGTGTTCAACGTCGTGACCGGCCCCGGCGGGCAGGTCGGGATGGCGATGGTGCGCGACCCGCGCGTCGACAAGATCGCCTTCACGGGCTCGACCGAAGTGGGCAAGGGGATCATGCGCGAGGCCGCGGGCACGCTCAAGCGGCTGTCGCTCGAGCTCGGGGGCAAGTCGCCGAATATCGTCTTCGCCGACGCCGACATGGAGGCGGCGGTGAAGGGCGCGCTCACCGGCATCTTCTACAACAAAGGCGAGGTCTGCGCCGCCGGCTCGCGCCTGTTCCTCGAGGACAAGATCCACGACGAGTTCGTGTCGAAGCTCACCGAGCGCGTCAAGGGCCTCAAGGTCGGCGACCCGATGGACAAGGCGACGCGCATGGGGCCCGTCGTGTCGAAACAGCAGATGGAGACGGTGCTCGGCTACATCGACGCGGGCAAGAAGGAAGGTGCCCGGCTCGTCGCGGGTGGCGGCCGCGCGAACGTCGGCTCGGGCAAGGGCTACTTCGTCGAGCCCACGATCTTCGACGGCGTCACCAATCGAATGAAGATCGCCCGCGAGGAGATCTTCGGCCCCGTCCTCTCCGTGATCCCGTTCAAGTCCATCGACGACGGGATCGCCGAGGGCAACGCGACGACCTACGGGCTCGCCGCCGCCGTGTGGACGCGCGACGTCGCGAAGGCGCTCAAGGCGGCGCGCGCGATCCGGGCCGGCACGGTGTGGGTCAACGCCTACAACCTCTTCGACGCGGCGCTGCCGTTCGGTGGGTTCAAGGAATCGGGGTTTGGTCGCGAAATGGGGTCGGCGGGTCTCGAGCACTATACGGAGACGAAATCCGTCTGGGTCGATCTCTCGTAGGCGGGAGCCGGGCGGCGGGGCGGAGGCTGGCGGGGCGCCCACCGCGCCCCGACGGCACTCGGGGCGTGACGGCGAGCCGTTCGCATTGCATGCAGACGAGCCTGACTACACGGGGCGCGGTGGGCGCCCCGCCAGCCTCCGCCCCGCCGCCCGTTCCCGGTTATGGTGATGCGTCGGGCGGTTCCTTATCGAGGTGGCTCATGACCAACAATCGGCATGGGGTACGGGCGATCGTCGGCGGAGCATGTATCGGTCTTGCGGTGCTCGCCGTGTCAGCAGCCGGTGCCTGGGCTCAGCATCAGGGACATGGGACGACGTTTCCCGCTGCGACCACGTCCGGCACGACGACGACGCCTCCGGAGGCGGCGAGGAAGGTCACGATGGAGGAGCTGCACCAGACGGGCGGCGTGCCGCGGGGGTGGAAGTTCGCGCTGCCGGTTGGCGATCCGGCGAAGGGAAGGCAGGTCTTCGCCGAGCTGGAATGCTCCAAGTGCCATGCGATCCAGGGCGAGAGCTTCCCCAAGACGGGCGGTGACGCGAAGAACGTCGGCCCCGAGCTGACCGGCATGGGGGGCCAGCACCCAGCGGAGTACTTCGCCGAATCGATCCTGTCCCCGAACGCGGTGATCCTGGACGGTCCCGGCTACACGGGACCGGACGGGAAGTCGATCATGCCGACGTACGCCGACAGCCTGAGCGTCACGCAGCTCGTCGACCTCGTGGCGTTTCTCAAGAGCCTGACGGCCGGCGGCCACGCGCATGAGCCCGCGTCGGTCGAGAAGACGGCGGGCGACTACGCGGTGCGGCTCGAATACCGGGGGGCCGCCGGCCACGGCGCCGATCACGGCGGGCATGGCGGCCACGGCGCGCCGGCCGCCGCGCCCGGCCACCTGATGGTCTTCGTCAGCGATCGCACGACCGGCGAGACGGTTCCCTACCTGCCCGTGACCGCGACGATCCGCGGCGCCGGCAAGCCCGCGCGCGCGGTGAAGCTCTCACCGATGGTCGGCGGCCAAGGGTTCCACTACGGCGTCAACGTGGCCCTGCCGGAGGGCGCACACACGATCACGCTGTCGATCGGCCCGGCGGCGATGCAGGTGATGGCGTCCGCCAAGGGCCGCTTCGCGAAACCGGTGACCGTCGTCTTCGAGCGAGCGACCGGAACCTGAGGCTGCTCAGCTCGCCGCCGACTTCGCCGCGGCCAGCGCCGCGTCGTAGTTCGGCTCGGATCCGATCTCCTTCACGTACTCGACGTGCTTCACCTTGCCGTCCTTGCCGACCACGAAGACCGCGCGCGCGGTGAGCCCGGCGATCGGACCATCCTTGATCTCGACGCCGTAGGCGGGACCGAAGGCGCGCTCGCGGAAGTCGGAGAGCGTCTTCACGCTCGTGACCCCCGCGGCCCCGCACCAGCGCTTCTGCGCGAACGGCAGATCGCGGCTGATCGTCCAGATCTCGACGTCGGCGCCTAGCTTCGCCGCCTCCTGGTTGAAGCGTCGTGTCTCGGTGTCGCAGGTGGGCGTGTCGAGCGACGGCACCGAGCTCAGGATGATGACCTTCCCCTTCGCCTCGCTCAGCTTCACGGGCTTCAGCCCATTGTCGAGCGCGGTGAAGTCGGGTGCGTTCTGCCCGGCCTTGACCTCGGGCCCGCCGAGCGTGATGGGGTTGCCGCGGAGCGTGACAGCACCTTTCCGATCGTCAGCCATGGGGAATCCTCCCAGAGAGATTCTAGTACACTCGTCGACCGATGGACCTCGTGTGGAGCGGCTTCCGTCAGGCGCTCGCGCTCATCGTCGGCGCCGACGGAGAGATCTGGGAGATTCTCTGGCTCTCGCTCCAGGTCTCGGGGACCGCGACGCTGATCTCGCTCGCCCTCGGCGTCCCGGCCGGCGCCGCGCTCGCGCTGGCGCGCTTTCCGGGGCGCGGCCTCGTCGTGAGCGCCGTGAACACCGGGATGGGCCTGCCGCCCGTCGTCGTCGGGCTCCTCGTCACGCTCCTGCTCTGGCGCAGCGGCCCGTTCGGCGCCCTTGAGATCCTCTACACGCCGGCCGCCATCGTGATCGCGCAGGCCCTCATCGCCTCGCCCATCGTGACCGGGATCACGCTCGCCGCCGTCGGGCAGGTCCCCCGCGAGTTCCGCCTGCAACTCCTGGCGCTCGGCGCCTCGCGGGCTCAGATGGTGTGGATGGTGCTGCGCGAGGCGCGGCTGCCGATGCTCGCCGCCGTCATGGCCGGCTTCGGCGGCATCATCTCGGAGATCGGCGCCTCCATGATGGTCGGCGGCAATATCAAGGGACAGACGCGGACCTTGACGACGGCGATGGTGCTCGAGACCGGCAAGGGCAACTTCGACGTCGCCATCGCGTTGTCGCTGCTGCTGCTCGTGCTGATCTTCCTCGTCAACTGGGGGTTGACCGCGATCCAGCAGCGCCACCCGCGCTGATCAGCGAGGAGCCCGCCACCGCCGCGGGCTCCGCTGCCTATAGAATAGGAGGCGCAATGCGGCACTCCCTGTCGCTCGGCCTCGCGCTCGCGTGGTTCGCCCTCGGGCCCGGCTCGGCCGCCGCCGCTGATCCGCCATCCTTGACCGTCTTCGCTGCGGCCGACCTCACCTTTGCCTTCAAGGAGATCGCGCCGCGCTTCGAAAAGGCGACTGGCGCACGCGTCGCACTGGTATTCGGCTCGACCGGGAACTTCGCCCACCAGATCCGCCAGGGAGGGCCGGCCGACGTCTTCTTCGCCGCCGATCAGTCGTTCGTGGAAGACTTGATCGCCGAGGGCGTGCTGCTCCGCGAGACGCGGACACTGTACGCGCAAGGGCGCATCGTCCTCGCGACCGCGAGGGCGTTCGGTCCGAAGCTCACCGAGCTACGAAGTCTTCTGGATCCGCGGGTCCGGCATGTGGCGATCGCGAACCCCGTCCACGCGCCATACGGCCGGGCGGCCGAGCAGGCGCTGAGAAGAGCCGGGCTCTGGGAGGCGCTCCGCCCCAAGCTCGTGTTCGGCGAAAACATCCGGCACACCCTGCAGTTCGTCCAGGCGGGGGCCGCGGAGGCCGGTATCGTCGCGCTCTCCGTCGCCAACGTCCCGGAAGTCGACTGGGTGCCCATCGACGCCGCGATGCACGCGCCGCTCGACCAGGCGGCCGCCATCGTACGCCGCAGTCCGCGACCGGAGCTCGGTCTCGCATTCATCCAGTTCGTCAACGGGCCGGACGGGCGCCCGATCATGAAGCGCTTCGGGTTCATGCTTCCGGGAGAGTTCTGACCTGGCGATGGACTCTTTTCCGATCTGGCTCTCGCTGCGCGTCGCCCTGAGCGCCACGACGCTGACGCTGCTCACGGGTGTCCCGATCGCCTGGCTCCTGGCCCGCAAGCGCTTTGCCGGGCGCAACGCGCTGGAGGCGGTGGTGGTCCTGCCGCTGGTCTTGCCCCCCACGGTGCTCGGCTACTACCTCCTCGTCGTCATCGGATATCGCGGCCCGATCGGTCGCGCCCTCGCCGCGCTCGGGCTCGAGCTCGCCTTCACTCCGGGCGCCGCAGTGCTGGCCGCCTGCGTCGGGTCCATCGCGCTCGTCATCAAGTCCGCTCAGGCGGGCTTCGAAACCGTGGACGGGCAGCTCGAGCAGGCGGCGCGGACCCTCGGCCGTTCGGAGTGGAGCGTGTTCTGGAACGTCACGCTTCCGCTCGCGTGGCGCTCGGTGCTCGCCGGGACGGTCCTGGCGTTCTGCCGAGGGCTCGGCGAGTTCGGGATCACCCTCATGGTGGCCGGGAACATTCCGGGACGCACCCAGACGCTGCCGCTGGCCATCTACGACCGAGTCCAGGCGAATCAGATGGGCGAAGCGAACGCGCTCGCGCTGGTCGCGGTCGGCATCGTCGTCGTGCTGCTCTTCGGCCTGAGCCGATTCGCGCGGTTGCGATATTAGGCATGAGCGGTGCGGTGTCGGTGGCGATCACGAAGCGTTTCCCCGGCTTCACGCTCGACGTGGCCTGGGAGGCGGAGCAATCGGTCCTCGGTCTGTTCGGCCCTTCGGGCGCGGGCAAGACGCTCACGCTCCAGTGTCTGGCCGGGCTCATCCGGCCGGACGCGGGTCGCATCGTGGTGGGCGGGCGCGTCTTCTTCGACGCGGCGGCGGGCGTCGACCTGGCCCCGCAGCAGCGCCGCATCGGTTACGTGTTCCAGGGCTACGCACTCTTCCCGCATCTGAGCGTCGTGAAGAACATCGCGTTCGGCCTTCACGGGCGTCCGCGTGATGACCGCGCGCGGCGCACCTCGGAGGTCATCGAGCGGCTCGGACTCCGCGGCCTGGAGCAGCATTACCCGCGTGAGCTCTCCGGAGGCCAGCGCCAGCGGGTGGCGCTCGGCCGAGCGCTCGCGATCGACCCGGCGCTCCTGCTGCTCGACGAGCCGCTGTCGGCGCTGGACGCGCCGCTGCGTCGGGCACTACGCGATGAGCTGCGCGAGATCCTGAGCGGGTGGGGGACCGCCGCCGTCGTCGTCACTCACGACTTCACGGAGGCCTATCGGCTCGCCGATCGGATCGTCGTGTACAAGGACGGTCGCGTCATTCAGTCGGCGCCGCGATCGGAGCTGCTCTGGCAGCCGGCCTCGGAGTCGGTTGCCCGCATCATGGGGCTCTCCAACGTGCTCCACGGCACCGTCGTGAAGGCGATGCCCGATCGCATCCAGATCGCCTGGCGCGGCCAAGCGCTCGAGGCGGTCAACTCGCCGACGCGCTCGTACTTGCCGCCGCCCGAGAGCCCGATTGCCTTCTTCGTCCGCCCGGAATACGTGCGGCTGATCCGCAAGGACCGCGGCGCGCCGGATGCTGCCCACCACATGAACCTGATGCGCGGGCGCATCGTGGGCGAGGCCGACTTCGGCACGGTGTGGTCGCTGCGCCTGTGCCTCGACACGCCTGGGGCGCCCGCGCAGGGCGACTTCGACCTCGAGGTCGAGGTACCGCACCTCGTCTACGAGATCCTCGAGATCGAGCGCGACCGACACTGGGAGTTCTCGATCCACCGGGGCTCGATCCACGTCCTGCCGACGTGACGCCGTCTACGGTCGTCGAGCTGGCGGGCGTACAGGTGACCTACGGCGGCGCCACCGTGCTCGACGTGCCCGCGCTCGGCCTTTCCCGCGGCGAGGTCCTGGCCGTGGTCGGCCCGAATGGCAGCGGCAAGTCGACGCTCCTGCGGGTCGCCGGGCTGCTCGAGCGTCCCACCCGGGGTGCCGTGCGGTTCCACGACCGTCCGGTGAACGCGCGACACTCGCTGGCCGAGCGGCGGCGGATGGCGACGGTCTTCCAGCGCCCGCTCCTGGCCGACATGACCGTCGCGGACAACGTCACGCTCGGACTGCGGTTCCGCGGTCTCCGCGACGAGGCGAACGGCGCGCGCGTCGAGCGATGGCTCGAGCGGCTCAACATCGCGCCGCTCCGCGACCAGCGCGCGCGGACGCTCTCCGGGGGCCAGGCGCAGCGCGTCGCCCTGGCACGGGCCCTCGTGCTCGAGCCCGAGGTGCTGCTGCTCGACGAACCGTTCGCCGGGCTCGACACGCCGTCCCGGGCCGCGCTGCTGCCGGACGTGGGGGCCATCCTGCGCCACGATCGCGTCACCACGATCCTGGTCACCCACGACCGGGGCGAAGCGCAGGCGCTGGCCGACCGGGTCGCGGTGCTGATGGCCGGACGGATCGTCCAGCTCGACGCCACGGCGCGCGTCTTCCACGCGCCCGCCTCCGAGGAAGTCGCGCGGTTCGTCGGCGTCGAGACGCTCGTGACGGGCCGGGTAATCGCGCGCGAGGCGGGGGTCACCGTGGTCGAGGTGGCGGGGAGAAAGCTCGAGGTGGCCGCGGGCGCGCGGGTCGGCGAGGATGTGCGGCTCGGCCTGCGGCCCGAGGACATCACGCTGCTGCTGCCGACCGAGGGGGCCCCGTTGTCGAGCGCCCGCAACTATCTCGCCGGCACGATCGTGCGCATCACGCCCTCGACGCCGGCCATCCGTGTCGTCGTCGACGTCGGCTTCCCGCTCGTCGCCACCGTGACCGCGCGCTCCGTCGCCGATCTCGGCCTGGCCGAGGGCGCCCCGATCATCGCGGCGTTCAAGGCGAGCGCCGCGCACCTCATCGGACTGGGGTAGGTGCGGCGGCGAGCAGGGAGGATTTGAGGCTTGACGGAAATATGAGCGCCGGATCGCCCGCCGGGACGCGCGGGCGCGTGCTGGTCCTCTGCACGCACAACTCGGCGCGAAGCCAGATGGCCGAGGGTTTCTTGCGCGCGCTGGCCGGGGATCGGATCGAGGTCCAGAGCGCCGGGACCGAAGCCGGCCGCGTGCATCCTCTGGCCATTCGGGTGATGGACGAGGCCGGCATCGACCTGCGCGGTCACGTCTCGAAGACGCTCGAGCCGTTTCTCCGCGAGCCGTGGGACTACGTCATCACGGTGTGCGATCAGGCCAGTGAACGATGTCCCGTGTTTGCAGGCCGCGCGGCGCGCATTCACTGGAGCTTCGAGGACCCCTCCGCCGCCGTCGGCACCGAGGAGGAGCGCGTCGCCGTCTTTCGACGGGTGCGCGACGCCATCGCGGCGCGCCTGGGCGCCTGGCTCGCCGATCGTGACCGGTAAGGGGGAATGGAGGGACACGAGGCGTGAGCGCCGGGAACTCGGACTTCACGCTGGCTCGGCGTCTCGTCGCCGAAGCCGGCGGCTCGGCGTTCCTCCTCGCCGCGGTGGTCGGCTCGGGCATCATGGCCGAGCGTCTCGCGGGGGGCAACGGCGCGATCGCGTTGCTCGCGAACACGCTGGCGACCGGTGCTGCGCTCGTGGTGCTCATTCTGACCATCGGCCCGATCTCCGGAGCGCACTTCAATCCCGTCGTGACCTTGGCGGATGCATCCCAGGGGGGACTCGCGTGGCACGACGTGCCCGGCTATCTGCTCGCCCAGGTGCTCGGCGCGTTGGTGGGGGTGGCGGCCGCGAACCTGATGTTCGGGCTGCCGATCTTCTTCGCCTCGAGCCACGCGCGGCCCGGCGCCGCGCAGCTGTTCAGTGAGTTCGTGGCCACGTTCGGCCTGCTGGCGGCGATCTGGGGATGCGTCCGGCTGCGACCGGCCGCGGTGCCCTTCGCCGTCGCGGCCTACATCACCGCGGCCTACTGGTTCACCGCTTCGACGTCCTTCGCGAACCCTTCGGTCACCCTCGCCCGCTCGTTGAGCGACACGTTCGCGGGTATTCGCCCGGCCGATGTCCCGGGCTTCGTCGCGGCGCAGATCGCCGGCGCCGCCGCGGCGACGTTGACGTTCCGGTGGCTCGTGCCCGCCTCCCGGCGTGAGCGCGCGTCACGTGCCCCGGCCATCGCGGCGGTGGCCGACGGGATCACGACCCGGCTCGCCACCGCCGCCGATGCTCCGGCCATTGCCGCGATCTACAACGAAGGCATCGCCGATCGGATCGCCACGTTCGAGACGGCGCCGCGGACGGCGGCGCAGATCGCCACGCTCCTTTCCGAGAAGGGCGACCGCTATCCCACCGTCGTCGTCGAGCGCGACGGCCGTATCATCGGCTGGGCGGCGGCGGGACCCTATCGAGCCCGCGAGGCCTATGTGGGGGTCGTCGAGCACGCGGTGTACGTCGCCCGTTCCGCGCGACGCTCGGGTGCCGGGCGCGCGGCGCTGGAGGGGCTCTGCCGCGCCTACGCCGAGCGCGGCTTCTGGAAAATCGTGTCACGTATCTTTCCGGAAAACAAGGCGAGCCTGGCCGTTCACGAGCGATGCGGCTTCCGGGTGGTCGGCGTGTATCGACGCCACGGCAAGCTCGAGGGCGAGTGGCGCGACTGCGTCATCGTCGAGCGGCTGCTCGCCCAGGTGGAAGCTTGACACTCCAGGGCGTCCAAGGCTATAAGGAAGCGTCGACACCTAGTAATGACGGTTCCTCCACCGCGCAAGGAGGCCTCGCATGGACCAGGAGTCCCTCATCGAACGATTGATGGCCGAGAACGAGGAGTTCCGCCGCCTCCGCACCGAGCATCGCGCTCACGATCAGGAGTTGGAGGCGCTCAAGGGAACGGCCCCGCTCTCGGCGGACCGGCAGTGGCGTATCAGTGAGCTGAAGAAGCTGAAGTTGATGGCCAAAGACCGGATGGAGGCGATCATCCGGCACGCTCGATCCGGCGTCACCGCCTGACGAACGCCCGGCCGTCAAAGTCGTTTCGCGGCCTTTCGCACCTGTCGTCGAAGGGCGACGCCCGCATGGTGGACGTCTCGGAAAAGCGCGAGACGGTCCGCGAGGCGGTTGCTCGCGCGACCCTCCGCATGAAGCCCGCCACCCTGCGAGTGATCCGGCAGGGGAATGCGCCGAAGGGCGACGTCCTCGGCGTGGCGCGTACGGCCGGCATCCTGGCCGCCAAGCGCACGCCCCAGCTGATCCCGCTCTGTCATCCGCTGCGCATCACCGGCCTCGACGTCACCTTCAGCGACAACGCGAGCCGAGGGGAATTGACCGTCGAGGCGCGCGTGCGGACCGTCGACAAGACCGGCGTGGAGATGGAGGCGCTCACGGCCGCCTCGGTGGCGGCGCTGACCGTCTACGACATGGTGAAGGCTGTCGAGCGGGGCGTGACCATCGCCAAGATCCAGCTCATCGAGAAGTCGGGCGGCAAGTCCGGCACCTGGCGGAGGTAACGCGCGCATGATACGTGGTACGGAGCCGGGTCGGGCCACCCCGGTCTGAGCCCAGCTCATGGCACCCGCTACAACAAACAAGACCGCGCTGATCCACTCCGACGCCTGGACGCGCTTCGACTACGGCCCGCAGCATCCCTTGCGGATGGAGCGGCTCGGGCTGACATGGCGCCTTATGGAGGCCTACGGCCTCGCGACGCTGCCCGGGGCCATCGTGCGCGCGCCCGAGCCCGCGCCCGAGAGCGCGCTCGCCGTCTACCACGGCGCAGAGTATCTGCAGGTGCTCAAGGCCGCGAACGGCGGCCGGCCTCCGAAGCTCGCCGAGCGCTTCGGCCTGGGCCCCGGCGACAACCCCGTGTTTCCCGGGCTCTGGGACGCCGCGCGACTCTGCGCGGCCGGCTCGCTCCTGGCGGCCGACCTCGTCGCGAGCGGGCAGGCGGACCGCGTGTTCCACTTCGCGGGCGGCCTGCACCACGCCATGCCCTCGCGCGCGTCGGGCTTCTGCTACGTCAACGATGGCGTGCTGGCGATCCTCCGGCTCCGGGAGCGGGGGCTCCGCGTCCTCTATGTCGACATCGACGCGCATCACGGCGACGGTGTGCAGCACGCGTTCTACGGCGATCCGGACGTCCTGACGATCTCGACCCACGAACGTGGCGACTACCTCTTCCCGGGCACCGGATTCGTCGAGGAGGCGGGGACGGGCGCCGGCGTCGGCTACTCGGTCAACCTTCCCCTCGAGCCGTTCACCGACTCATCGGTCTACCTGCCCGCGTTCGAAGAGGTGGTCCCCCCGCTCTTCGGGGCGTTCCGGCCCGACGTGGTCGTCGCGCAGCTCGGGATCGATTCGCACCGCACCGATCCATTGACTCATCTGGCGCTCGACGTCCAGGGGTTCGCGCGCGCGGTGTCCCGCATCGCCGAGCTCTCGCCCAGGCTCGTGTGCCTGGGCGGCGGCGGCTACGATCTGCAAAACGTCGCGCGCGCGTGGACAGCCGCGTGGGCCGTGCTGAACGGCGTCGAGCTGCCCAGCGCCCTCCCGGCGTCGTTCGCCGCCGACGCACGGCGTTACGAGTTCCTGACCGACTCGCTCTGGGACCCGGCCGAGCCGATCCCCGATCATCGACGGGTGCGCGCGCAGGAATACGCGAACCGCCAGGTCGAAGCGATCCGCCGGACCATCTTCCCCATCCACAAACTATGAATCCTTCCAAGGGGGCCGCCGCGGCCCCTGGCGTCGGTCGTGCAGTCGGTCGTGCAGAAGGATGCCAGCGCTCATCGTGGCCGGCACGGGCGACTGGCATACGGTACACTGAGACAATCATCATGCCGAGCACGGTCGAACGCATGGTCGCGCGCGCGTGAAATTCACCCTTCGTCTCGTCAGCGCGATCTGGATCTCGGTGATGCTGGTCATCGGCGGCTTCGCGTACCTGCAGATCCGAGAGGAGCGCGGCCGCATGGTCGGCGATCTGCAGCGGCGCGCGGCGCTGGTCGCCGAAGGGTTGAGCGACGCGATCGAGCCGGCGGCGGCCAAGCAGTCGACGGCGGCTATCGAGCGGATCGTCAAGAAGTTCGGGCAGAACCAGCGCGGGATCGCCGTCTACGATCGCTTCGCCACCCTGCGGGTCGCGACACCCGACATCGCGCCGATTCTCCCGCCGTCCTTATCCGAGGTGACCGACGCGATCTCCCAGAACGTCCCGACCCAGGGGATCAGGGTTCTCGGCGACCGCACCCGCTACATCTACGCGACGCCTCTGCTCGCCGACGACCAGCCCGTCGGCGCGGTCGCGGTCCTCCTCGACGCCTCGGAGCTGGAGCGGGCGGAGTGGGATCGCTGGAGCTACAACGCCGTGCGGTTCCTCGTGCTGGCCCTGGTCATCTCGGTCATCATCGCGCTGGTGGTGAAAATCAGCATCACCCGACCGATGGCGGAGATTTCTCAGTGGACGCGGGCGCTCCGGAGCGGACGCCCGGTTCCGCCGCCGCGCAACGTCGTCGACGCCAATATGTTCGGGCCGCTCGCGCTCGAGGTCTCGCGCCTGGCGCGCAGCATGCAGCGGGCCCAGGCCGCCGCCGAGCAGGAAGCGGCCTTGCGCCTGTCCGGCGAGAGCGTCTGGACCGAGGAGCGCCTCAAGCAGTTCGTCAGCATGCAGCTCAACGGCCGGCTGCTGGTCGTCGTGTCCAACCGCGAACCCGTGAGCCACGTGTGGCGGGGTGGCCAGGTGCAAGCGCAGGCTCCGGCCAGCGGTCTCGTGACCGCGATGGATCCGGTGATGCGCGCCTGCGGGGGCGTCTGGGTCGCGCACGCCAGCGGCGACGCCGACCGGGAGACTGCGGACGGCCGCGGCCGGCTCGGCGTTCCGGTCGACGATCCGCGCTACACGTTGCGGCGGGTGTGGCTCACGAAGGAAGAGGAGCAAGGGTACTACTCTGGCTTCTCCAACGAAGGGCTCTGGCCGCTCTGCCACATCGTGCACACGCGGCCGGTCTTCCGGCCCGACGACTGGGCGTACTACCTCGAGGTGAATCAGAAGTTCGCCGACACGGTGCTGGACCAGATCAAGGATGCCGAGGCGCCGCTCGTCCTCATCCAGGACTACCACTTCGCTCCGCTGTCGGCGCTCATCAAGGCCGAGCGTCCCGACGCGCGCGTGGCCATCTTCTGGCACATTCCCTGGCCGAACTTCGAGGCCTTCGGAATCTGCCCCTGGCAGAGCGAGCTGCTCCTCGGCATGCTCGGCGCCGACCTGATCGGCTTCCACACCCAGTACTACTGCAACAACTTCCTGGAAACGGTGGACCGTGCGCTCGAGACGCGCACCGACTGGGAGCGCTTCTCGGTGACGCGTGGCGAGCACACGACGTACGTCAAGCCGTTTCCGATCAGCGTCGCCCCCGAGTTCGTGGACGATCCGCTCCGCGTCTCCCGCGCGGAGCTGCTGCGCCGGCTGGGGATCACGGCCGAGTTCCTCGGGGTCGGCGTCGAGCGGATCGACTACACGAAGGGCCTGCCCGAGCGGATCCGGGCCCTGCGCTTCTTCTTCGAGACCTACCCCGACTATCGTGAGCGGCTGGTGTTCGTGCAGCTCGCCGCGCCCAGCCGCGGCATGATCGATCGCTACCAGGAGATCCAGCGCGAGATCGAGGAGCAGGTGCGCGAGCTGAACCAGGCGTTCCAGACGAAAACCTGGCGCCCTATCCACTACATGAAGGCCCATCACGAGCATCGCGACATCTGGGCCTACTACCGCCACGCGGACTTCTGCATGGTGACCTCGCTCCATGACGGCATGAACCTCGTGGCCAAGGAGTTCGTCTCGGTCCGTGACGACGAGGACGGCGCGCTCATCCTGAGCCGGTTCGCGGGGGCCTCGCACGAGCTCCGCGACGCGTTGATCGTGAACCCGTACGACCTCGCCGGCATGGCCGAGGCCATCCGCACGGCGCTCGAGATGCCGCCGGAGGAGCGCCGCGCGCGCATGGTTCGGATGCGCCATTCCGTCGTCGACCACAACATCTATCGATGGGCCGGGCTCTTGCTGAGCGAGCTGGCCAGGATCCCCATCGAGGCGGGCGCCAAGGCGTCCTGAGCCTCCCGGTGCGTCTTCTCGGTCGTCTCGATCACGAGCTCGAGGCCGGTGCCGGCCTGATGGCGATCCTCGACTACGACGGGACCCTGGCGCCGATCGCCTCCTCGCCGGACTTAGCCGTGCTGGCGCCGACGGTCCGCGCGACGCTCTCGCGACTGGCGCGGAGCAAGCGCGCGCGGCTCGCGATCCTGTCGGGCCGGGCGCTGGCGGACGTCCGGCGCCGGGTCGGCCTCGACGCTGTCGTCTACGGCGGCTGTCACGGACTCGAGATCGAGGGGCGCGGCCTGCGCTTCCGTCACCCGCGCGTGCGCCCGCTTCGCGTCGCCGCGGTCGGGCGCGCGCTCCGCGTGGGCGCCGCTGACATCCCCGGGGCCCACGTCGAGTTCAAGCGGCTCTGTGTCAGCATGCACTACCGGAACGTGGCGCCCTCGCACCGCCAGGACGTCCATCAGCTGGTCACCCGGATCGCCCGCGGAGCTCCCGATCTCACGGTCGTCGGCGGTCGCAAAGTGTTCGATTTCGTCCCGCGCGTCGGATGGACCAAGGGAGAAGCGGCCCGGTGGATCGTTCACCACGAGCGAACCCTCCCGCCCGGGAGGACGGTCGTCCTGTATGCGGGCGACGACTTGACGGACGAGACGGCGTTCGAGGCGTTGCGCGATCGCGGCGTGACGGTTCGGGTCGGACCCCGCCGCGGCGGTGCCGAGTACTGGGTGGACGGCGTCGCGCAGATGCACCACCTGCTGAGATGGATCGTGCGCAAGGTCGACTAGCACCCGCAGCGGGTGGCGCCCGGACGCGGCATCCGATGCCCTTCGGTGCCGAAGTTCTGCCCGAGGGCGGCGTGCGGTTCGCGCTCTGGGCGCCCGCCGCCAGCCGTGTCGAGCTCTGCCTCGACGACGGTCCGCCCATTCCGGTCGAGCGAGATACCGAGGGCTGGATCCGCGTCGAGGTGCCTCACGGGCGTGCCGGCAGCCGGTATCGCTACCGCATCGACGGCGAGCGTCTCGTGCCCGACCCGGCCTCGCGCTTTCAGCCGGACGACGTCCACGGGCCGAGCGAGGTGATCGATCCGGAGGCCTTCGAGTGGACCGACGGCGGATGGCGGGGGCGCGCGTGGGAGGAGCTGGTTTTCTACGAGCTCCACGTCGGAACCTTCACGCCCGAGGGGACGCTCGACGCCGCGACGGCGCGCCTCGATCACCTGGCCGCTCTCGGAATCACCGCCGTCGAGCTCATGCCGCTCGGTGATTTTCCGGGACGCTGGGGCTGGGGTTACGACGGCGTGCTCCCCTTCGCACCCGAGAGCCGATACGGCCGTCCCGCTGCGCTCAAGTCGTTCGTCCAGGCCTGCCACGCCCGCGGCCTCGCCGTGTTCCTCGACGTCGTCTACAACCATTTCGGGCCCGACGGCAACTACCTGGGACTCTACGCGCCCCAGTTCTTCAGCGCCCGGCACTCGACCCCCTGGGGGCGCGCGATCAACTTCGACGGCGACGAGAGCCGCTGGGTTCGCGCCTTCTTCCGTGAGAACGCGCTCTACTGGCTCGACGAGTTTCGGCTGGACGGGCTCCGGCTCGACGCGGTCCACGCCATCCACGACGAGTCAGCCGTGCACATCGTCGACGAGATCATCGACGCCGCGCACGCGGGGCCGGGTGCCGCGCGGCCCGTACACATCGTGCTCGAGAACGACGCGAACGAGGCGCGCTTTCTCCGCCCGCCCGCGGGCGATCGGCGCCTCCGTGCCGCCCAGTGGAACGACGACATCCACCACGCGCTCCACGCGCAGGTGACCGGGGAGCGAGACGGCTACTACGTGGACTATGCCGACCCGGTCGGCGCCCTGGCCCGCTGCCTGACCGAGGGCTTCGCCTATCAGGGCGAGTATTCGCCCTACCGCGGCGCTCCGCGGGGGACCCCGACCACGGGCGTCCCCCTCACGGCGTTCGTGGCGTTCCTCCAGAACCACGACCAGATCGGCAATCGCGCGTTCGGCGAGCGCCTGACGGCGTTGGCTCCGGAGGCGGCGGTGGAAGCCGTCACGGCGCTCGTGCTGTTGGCCCCGTCACCGCCGCTGCTCTTCATGGGCGAGGAGTGGGCGGCGCCCTCGCCCTTCCTCTTTTTCTGCGACTTCGGGCCCGACCTGGCATCTGCCGTGACCGAAGGCCGGCGGCGCGAGTTCGCGCGGTTTGCGCGGTTCCAGGATGCACAGAGCCGGGCTCAGATCCCCGATCCCCAGGACGTCGAGACCGTTCGGCGATCCACGCTCGACTGGAGCGCCCTCGGGCACCCGGCGCACCGGCGCCGCGCGGAGTGGACCCGAAAACTCTTACAAACGCGCCAGCGCACGATCGTCCCGTTGCTCGCCCGCAAGCTGGCGCGAGCGAGCTCCGTCCGGCTGGGCGCGGCGGGCCTCGCCGTGGAGTGGGCGTGGGCGGGGGGCCCGACGCTCCGGCTCCTCGCCAATCTGGGCCCGGCCTGTCTCGACGCGCCCCCCTGGAGCGCGCCGGGTCGATGCCTCTTCGCCACGCAATCCGCGCGCGCCGGCGGTCGAGAGGTCGACGGTTGGTTCACGGCGTACTATTTGGGTGAGTGACCCCCATGATGTCTCCCGATCAGGTCGTCGAGATCCTCGCCCGCGACCCCCGGACCTTCCGCCGGGTCCCGGCGGCGACCTACCGGCTGCAGCTCGACCGCACCTTCACGTTCGCCGACGCGCGTGACGTCGTCGCCTACCTCGACACCTTGGGCATCACGGACTACTATCTGTCGCCGTTCTTCGAGTCGTGCTCCTCGGAATCGCACGGCTACGACATCTGCGACCACGGCCGCTTCAACTCGGTGCTCGGCACCGAGGCCGACTATCGCGCGCTCGCCGCCGAGCTTCGGGCCCGGCGGATGGGCGTGATCATCGACGTGGTGCCGAACCACATGGGGATCTCGGGCAACGGCAACGCGTGGTGGGCTGACGTCCTCGAGCACGGCCCGGCGTCGTCCTACGCCAACTACTTCGACATCGACTGGAACCCGGCCGAGCGGTTCCTGAGCAACAAGATCCTCCTGCCGATCCTCGGCGACCAGTACGGACACGTCCTCGAGAACCAGGAGCTCGGGCTGGAGCTGCGCGACGGCGCCTTCGTCGTCAGGTACTACGACACGGTCCTGCCGGTCGAGCCGCACTCGTACGCGCTCGTCCTCCGCGAGCGTCTGGACGAGCTCGAGCGAGAGCTCGGCGCGGACAACGCGCACGTGCTCGAGCTCAAGAGCATCGTCACGGCGCTGGCGCATTTGCCGGCCTACACGGAGACCGACGCCGAGCGGGTCGCCGAGCGCGGTCGCGAGAGCCAGGTCATCAAGCGGCGCCTGGCGACGCTCGTCGAGGCGTCCTCCGAGATCAGGGCGTTCATCGACGGCAACGTCCGTCTCTTCAACGGCGTCAAGGGCGAGCCGGCGAGCTTCGACCGGCTGGACGAGCTCCTCGGCGAGCAGGTCTACCGGCTGGCTTTCTGGCAGGTCGCCGCCGACGAGGTCAACTACCGCCGGTTCTTCGACATCAACGGGCTGGCGGCGATCCGGATGGAAGAGCCCGTGGTCTTCGAGGGTGCGCATCGGCTCGTGTTCCGTCTCGTCCACGACGGCTGCGTCACCGGACTGCGGATCGACCATCCCGACGGTCTCTACGCGCCCGCCGAGTACTTCCGCCGGCTGCAGCGACGGTGCTTTCTGGAGACCGCCGCGGCGCTCGCTGGGATCGACGCCGCGCCGGAGAGCGAGCAGAGCGCCTGGCGCGAGACGGTGCTGGCGGAGTTCGACCGCCGGGTCCAGGCCGATCCTCTCGGCGCGCTGGCCCGCCCGTTCTACATCGTCGCCGAGAAGATCCTGATGGCGGACGAGCGACTGCCGGAGACGTGGGCGGTCCACGGCACCACCGGATACGACATCCTCAACGCGATCAACGGCGTCCTCGTCGATGTCGGCGCCGCGCGGGCGCTCGACGACATCTACACGCGGTTCGTCCGGACGCGCAGCGACTTTCGCGACCTCGTGTACGAGTGCAAGAAGCTCATCATCGACACCTTGATGGCCAGCGAGGCGAACATGCTCGGGCATCGGCTCGCGCGGCTGTCGGAGGCCGACCGCGCTTCGCGGGACTTCACGCGCCGGAGTCTGACCGGCGCGCTCCGCGAGATCATCGCGTGCTTTCCGGTATACCGGACCTACGTCGCCGAGGATGGCTCCGCGGTGACCGAACGCGACCGGCGGTACGTCGAGCTCTCGACGGTGATGGCGAAGCGGCGGAACCCGACGGTCAGCGAGTCGATCTTCGACTTCATCGCCGATCTGATCTGCTTGCGCCGGGGCGGCCCGCGGACCGAGGCGGCCCGAGCGGAGGAGCGGGCGTTCGTCGGGAAGTTCCAGCAGCAGACGGGCCCGATCACGGCCAAGGCGCTCGAGGACACCGCGTTCTATCGGTACAACCGCTTGATCTCGCTCAACGACGTCGGAGGCGCCCCGACCCGCTTCGGGGTGGCCGTGGCGGAGTTCCACCGGCTCAACGTCGAGCGCCAGGCCGCCTGGCCCTGGTCGTTCTCGGCCACCGCCACGCACGATACCAAGCGCGGCGAGGACGTCCGCGCCCGGATCGACGTGCTCTCGGAACTTCCCATAGAGTGGCGGGAGCGCGTGCGCCGGTGGCAGCGGCTCAACCGGAAGCGGAAGGCAATGGTCGACGGACAGCCGGCGCCTGACAGCAACGAAGAGTATCTCCTGTACCAGACGGTGGTGGGTGCGTGGCCGATCGAGCCCGTCTCACAGACGGAGCACGCAGAGTTCACCGAGCGCATCCAGCAGTTCATGTTCAAGGCGCTCCGGGAGGCCAAGGTCAATACGAGCTGGGTCAGCCCGCGGCCCGAGTACGACGCCGCCGTGCGACGGTTCGTCGACGGGCTCCTCGACCGCTCGGGTCCCAACTCGTTCCTCAACGACTTCCTGCCGTTCCAGCGACGGGTCTCGGCCTGGGGGATGTACAACGCCCTCTCGCAGACGCTGCTCAAGCTCACTATCCCCGGCGTGGCCGATTTCTATCAGGGGACCGAGCTGTGGGACCTGAGCCTGGTGGATCCCGACAACCGCCGCCCCGTGGATTTTGCGCAGCGGCGGCGGCTGCTCGACGCGCTCGTCGCCGAGATCGCGGCGAGCCCGGACCTCTCGACGCTCGCGCACGGCCTGCTGGAGACGAAGGAGGACGGGCGCGTGAAGATGTACCTGATCCATCAGGCCCTCAAGCTTCGCCGCGCCCAGGCCGAGCTCTTCCTCGAGGGCGCCTACCGGCCCCTCGAGACGCGCGGGCCGCTGGCCGCGCACGTCTGCAGCTTCGCGCGGGTCTGCGGCGCCGCCGTGGCGCTGACGGTGGTCCCGCGACTCTACGCGCGGCGGCCGGCGGACGAGCCCCCGTGCGGAGCGGCGTACTGGCCGGACGACACCCATGTCGTCGTGCCCGCCGACATGGGCGGACACTTCCGCAACGTGCTCACCGGCGAGCGCGTCGAGCCGTGGGATGGCGTGCTGGAGCTCGCCCGTGCCTGCCGGAGCTTTCCGGTGGCGCTCCTGGTGCGGGAGGACTGATGCGCCAGGCAGCGAAGCCGTTCACGTTCTCGGGCTGCGTCGAGCTGCGCCAGACCCTCGACGTGCATGCGCTCGACGAGCGCGAGCTGCTGCACCGGCTCGGAGAGGCGCCGGCGGAGTCGATCTTCTTCCACACGTTCGGCTACTTCCTCCGGCACCGCGCCTTCACGACCGCCTACGGCAACGACTTCGCCCGGTGGGCCGCGCTCGAGATCGGCGATCGCGCCCTCGCCGAGCGCCTCGCCGTCGTCGACCCGTTCGCCTTCCCGACGCTCGAGGGGCTGCGCGAGCATCTGGTGACGATCGTCCAGGATCATCTCCGGGGCCGCGAGGCCGAGGGCCGCGTCGAGTTCGACCGCGGATTCCACTTCCAGCGGTCGCACATCGTCGAGGTGCCGCTCGGGCTCGCGGCCACCACCCTCGTCGAGTTCCGCGCCGGCCTCTCGAACGTGGACGAGAGCGCAATCTATCTGCACACCATCGAGACGCGGGCCCGCGAGCGCCGCGCCGAGGGCTTCGCCGAGTGGCTGCGGGACGCGCTCGATCTACCGGCGCTCGCCGAGCGGTTCGAGCGGGTCGACCCGTACCTGACGACGCTCGAGCGGGTCCGGGCGCGACTCCTCGGGTTCATCGACGAGACGCTGGAAGAGGGACGCGGATGAGCCGCATCGACGACTACCGGCGGGTCGCCCGGCCCGGGACGGTGGACTTCATCCTGAAGCTCGCCGAGCAGGTCAAGGGCCGGCGGTTTCTCCACGTGACGGGCGGACGTCTCGGCGGCGGCGCGGCCGAGACCCTGCGCGCCACCGTGCCCATCCTGAACGAGCTCGGCATCGACGCGCGCTGGGAGATCACGGGGGGCGACTCCGCGTACTACGCGACGGCGCGCACGCTCCAGGCCGCCCTCGAGGGCGCCGAGCGCGTGCTCAGCGAAGAGGGGCTCGCGCGCTGGGTCGACATGAACGGCCTCAACGCGAAGAAGCTCGACCTCGACGCGGACCTGACCCTCGTGCACGACAGCCAGCCGGCGAGCCTCGTGAGCGCCCGGAGCGGCGGTCGGTGGGTCTGGCGGTGCCACTTCGACTGCTCGTCGGCGCAGGCCGGGACGTGGACCTTCTTCCGGACGTTCGCCGGCCAGTACGATGCCGCGGTCTTCTCGCTGCCGGGGTTCGAGGGCCGGCTCGGGATCCCGATGTACGTCGTGCCCCCGTCGATCGACCCGTTCTCGGAGCGAAACCGCGATCTCACGCCGCGCGAGATGACCGAGATCCTCGGGGCGCTCCGGATCGCGCGCGACAAGCCCCTGCTCGTGCAGGTCGGACCGTTCGCGCGCGCAAACGACCCGCTGGGCGTCGTGAACGCGTACCGGCTCGTCAAGAAACATCACGACGTGCGCCTGGTGCTGGCGGGGACCGCCGACGGCGAGCCGGAGCGGCTCGAGCTCCTGTCGCAGCTCCTGGAGGTCGCCCACGAGGACCCCGACGTCGTCGTCCTCGAGCTCCCCGCCGAGGCGCACCGCCAGGTCAACGCGCTTCAGCGCGCCGCCACGATCGTCCTGCAGAAATCGGTGCGGACCGGCTTCGACCTCGGCCCGGCGGAGGCGATGTGGAAGGGCAAGCCCGTCATCGGCGGCTATGCGGGTGGGCTCGCGCAGCAGATCATCGCCAACGTGACCGGCTACACGGTCTACTCCGTGGAGGGCGCCGCCTTCCGCATCCGCCACCTGCTGAACAACCCGGAGCTGATTCCGCGCATGGGCGCCGCGGGGCGCGAGCACGTGCGACGCTCCTTCTTGATCACGCGCGAGCTCGTCGACGATCTGGCGCTCGTGATCCACCTGACCCGATGAGCGCGCTCGCGGACGGCCCGACGCTCTCCGCCGACGTCGACCGCCAGCTCGAGGGCCTGCCGCAGGCGGACCTCGCCGTGACGGTGCCGACCTACAACAACGCCGCGACGGTGCCCGTGGTCGTGGACGCCATCCGCGCCGGGCTCGAGAAGCACTTCGCCGGCATGACGACGGTCCTGATCAACGCCGACGCGGGCTCGTCGGACGCCACCGCGGAGCGGCTCGCCGACAGCGGTCTGCCGCTCGTGCGCGCGCATCACGAGTCGCCCGCCGCGCAGCTCGCCGCGGTGCCCTTCCACGGCGTGCCCGGCCGCGGCGCCGCGCTCCGGCTGGCGGTCGGCGTCGCGCGGCGCCTCGGCGCGCGCGCGCTCGTCGTGCTCGAGGCCGACGTCACGTCGATCAGCGGTGAATGGCTCGAGCGCCTGGCGCGCCCCGTGCTCGAGCAGGGCGCCGACCTCGTGCTGCCCCTGCACGCCCGGCAGCGGTACGACGGCACGATCACGAATCTCGTGCTGGCGCCGCTCGTCGGCGCCCTGTATGGACGGCGGCTGCACCAGCCCCTGGCGGGCGCGCGGGCGCTCTCGACGCGAGTCCTGGAGCGCCTGGCCGCCGACCCACGGTGGCCGGCGCCGGGGCGGAGCATGACGGATCTCTGGATCGAGGGCACGGCCATCGCGGAGGGCTTCGCGGTGCACGAGGCGCGGCTCGGCCGGTGGCGGGTCGAGTCGGAAACGCGCACCGCCGATCTGCCCACGATGGTCGCCCAGACGCTGGGAGGGGTCTTCACCGTGATGGACGGCTACGAGGACTTGTGGCTCCAGGCGGCGGGCGGCGCCCCGGTGCCGGTGGAGGGCCCGCCGGCGCCCGCCTCGGACGAGCCCGCGCGGATCGACGTCGAGCGCATGGTCGGCGCGTTCGGCCGCGGGTTGCGCGACCTCGGCACGATCTGGGAGCACGTCCTGGCCCCCGAGACGCTGGGGGACGTGCTGAGCCTCGAGACGGACGACGTCGAGCGGTTCCGATTCCCGGACGATCTGTGGGCGCACGTGGTCTACGACTTCGCGCTTGGCCATCACTACAACGTCGTGTACCGCGACCACCTGCTGCGCTCGATCGTGCCGCTCTACCTCGGTCGGACGGCGGCCTTCGTGCTGGCGACGCGACGGCGCGACGCGGCGGCCGTCGAGGCCGCCCTCGCCGCGGTCGCCGACGCGTTCGAGCGCGAGAAGCCCTACCTGGTGGACCGCTGGCGATGACGCGCAACACCGCCCGCGACTGGTACAAGGACGCCGTCTTCTACGAGGTGCACGTCAAGGCGTTCATGGACGCCAACGGCGACGGCATCGGTGATTTCGCCGGGCTCACCGAGAGCCTCGACTACGTCCAGGAGCTCGGCGTCGACTGCCTGTGGATCCTGCCGATGTATCCCTCGCCGCTTCGCGACGACGGCTACGATATCTCCGATTTCTACGGGATCCACCCGTCGTACGGGACGGTCGAGGACTTCCAGAAGTTCCTCGACGCCGCGCACGCCCGCGACCTCCGGGTCATCGCCGACCTCGTGATGAACCACACCTCGGATCAGCACCCCTGGTTCCAGGCCTCGCGCTCGAATCCGGCGTCGCTCTACGGCGACTATTACGTGTGGAACCCGTCCGACCGGCGCTTCAATGACGCGCGCGTCATCTTCGTCGACACCGAGAAGTCGAACTGGACGCCGGACCCGGTGCGCCGGGAATACTACTGGCACCGATTCTTCAGCCACCAGCCCGACCTCAACTACGACAACCCCGCGGTGCGTCGCGCGATGCTCGACGTCATGCGCTTCTGGCTCGACCGGGGCCTCGACGGGTTCCGCTGCGACGCGGTGCCGTATCTCGTGGAGCGCGAGGGCACGAGCTGCGAGAACCTGCCGGAGACGCACGCGATCCTCAAGGAGTTCCGCGCGGTCATCGACCGCGAGTACGGAGGCGACCGGGTCCTGCTCGCCGAGGCCAACCAGTGGCCCGAGGACGTCCGCCACTACTTCGGCGACGGCGACGAGTTCCACATGGCGTTCCACTTCCCGCTCATGCCACGCCTCTACCTCGGGCTGCGGCTCGAAGACTCCCGGCCGATCACCGACATCTTCACCCACACGCCGCCGATCCCGCCCGCGTGCCAGTGGGCCCTCTTCCTGCGCAATCACGACGAGCTCACGCTCGAGATGGTGACCAACGAGGAACGGGCCTTCATGTACTACGCCTACGCGCACGAGCGCGACATGAAGCTGAACCTCGGGATCCGCCGGCGTCTGGCCCCGCTCCTCGACGGCGACCGCCGCCGCGTCGAGTTGCTGAACTGCCTGCTGCTCACGCTGCCGGGGAGCCCGATCATCTATTACGGCGACGAGATCGGCATGGGTGACAACGTGTACCTCGGCGACCGGAACGGCGTCCGCACGCCGATGCAGTGGTCGCGTGACCGGAACGCGGGATTCTCGAGCGCCGAACACGGGCAGCTCTACCTGCCGGTCATCACCGATCCGGTTTATGGCTACGAGGCCGTGAACGTCGCCGCGCAGACCCGGCAGCCGTCCTCGCTGCTCAACACCATGCGGCGGCTCCTGGCGACGCGGCGGACGTCGTCCGTCTTCGGGCGGGGCGGCATCGAGTTCTTGCGCCCCCGCAACTCGAAGGTGCTCGCGTACCTGCGCCGGTTCGAGCGCGAGACGCTGCTCATCGTCGCCAACCTTTCGGCGGCGCCCCAGCCGGTCGAGGTCGACCTCGCGGCCTTCGCCGGGGTGACGCCGATCGAGATGCTGGGTGGCACGGTGTTCCCGACGATTCGCACGGCGCCTTACTTCCTGAGCCTGGGGCCGCACGGGTTCTACTGGTTCCGCCTGGAGCGCCCCGGCGACGGCGACGAGCCGTTTGGCATCGAGCGCACCGCGATCTGACGGAGCGCGCCACGGCGATCCGGCGCGGATCGTCGCCGCGCTCGAGCGGGCCCTCGCGGCCGAGCTCCCGCCGGTGCTCCCACGCCTCCGGTGGTTCGGCGACAAGGGGCGCACGATCGCGGGTGTCCGCCTGCGGGACTGTGGGGCGCTCGGCGATCGCGCGTGGCTCACCCTGGTGGACGTGACGTTCGTCCAGGGCCCGGACGAGACATACGCGGTCCCGCTCGTTCTCGGTGTCGACGGCGGGGCGCCGAGCACGCTGTCGATGACGCTCGACCTCGATGGGGCGCCGATCCGGGCGATCGACGCCCTCGACGATCCGACCGTCTGTCTCGAGCTCCTGACCCTGTTCGAGCGGGGCGCGAGCCTGACGACTGTTCGGGGCGGCACGATCCGCTTCGTCCGGACCGAGCGGTTTCCGCGGCTCGAACGCGTGGCCTCGATCGTGCCCCGCCGGCTGACCGCGGAGCAGTCCAATACCTCCGTGGTCTACGGCGACCTCCTCGTCATGAAGGCGCTCCGACGGGTGAAGCCCGGCATCACCCTCGACTACGAAATCGGAGCGTTCCTGACCTTTCGAGCCCGGTTCCCGCACGTTCCGCCGCTGGCGGGAGCCATCGAGTACCTCCCGGCGGACGGCGAGGTCACGACGCTGGGGCTGCTCCAGGGCTTCGTCGCGAACCACGGCGACGGATGGAGCTGGGTCGGCGGTCACCTGCGGCAGCTCCCACCGGAGCGCATCGACGAGCTGTCCGAGCCCGTCTTCCACGAGCTCGCCCGCCTGGGCGGCGTGACGGGCGCCCTGCACGTGGCACTCGCCTCCGGCGCCGGGGACCCCGGCTTTGCGCCCGAGCCGCTCACGGCCGAGGACGCCGCCGAGTGGAGCGAGCGCATCGCAGCCGACATCCGCCGGACGTGTGAGGCGATCCAGGCGCGCCTGCCGTCGCTTCCGCGAGAGATCGCGGACGACGCGCGGACGCTGCTCGCCGGCGCCCCCGCGCTCCTCGCACGGGTGCGCGACGTCCAGGCGCTCGCCGACGAGCGCTGCGTGAAGATCCGCATCCATGGCGACTACCATCTGGGCCAGACGCTCCGCACCGATGCGGGATTCGTCGTCCTCGACTTCGAGGGCGAGCCCGCGCGGCCGCTCGCCGAGCGCCGGCGAAAGCAGTGCGTGCTGGTGGACGTCGCCGGAATGCTCCGCTCGCTCGACTATGCCGTCCACGCGACGCTGCCGACGAGCGCGACGACGCACGCGGGGGAGCGCTGGGTCCGCCGCGCTTCGGCCTCGTTTGTCGAGGGGTACCGCAACGCGGTCGCCGGGGCCCCCGCGCGGCTCCTTCCGCCGTCGCCGTCCGCATTCGCGCGCGCGCTGTCGGTCTTCGAGCTCGACAAGGCCCTGTACGAGGTCCGCTACGAGCTCGACAACCGGCCGACCTGGCTCGGCATCCCCTTGCGCGGACTCGCTCGGCTGCTGGCGCGCGAGCGCGCCGCATCATGAGGTCGAGACGCCAGCACCTCCCGCTGCGGTCGGCTCTGGCGGTCTGGCTCCTGGTGCTCGGCGGCTGCGCCGGCGGTCAGCCGGAGCGTGGGCCCGTCACTCTGGTGTTCAAGTACGCGCGTATCCTCGGCAACGCCGACCCACTGCCGGCGCTCCTGCGCTCGTTCGAGGCCAAGCATCCAGGTGTGCGCGTCAAGGGTGAGGCGCTGCCGTGGACGTCGGACGACCAGCACCAGTTCTACGTCATCAACCTCGAGGGCCGAAGCCCGGGGTTCGACGTCATGATGCTCGACTGCATCTGGGTGCCCGAGTTCGCCCGTGCCGGGTGGCTCACCGATCTGACGCCGTATCTCTCGCCGGACGAGCTCGCCCCGTACTTCGCGAGCACGGTGGCCGCGGCGAAGTACGGTGGGCGTGTCTGGGCGCTGCCCTGGAACTTCAACGTCGGCCTCCTCTACTACCGCACCGACCTTCTGGCCAAGTACGGACTCCGCCCGCCCGAGACCTACGAGGAACTCGTCGATCAGGTCCGCCGCATTCGCGCCGGCGAGCGCGATCCAGCGCTCGACGGCTACCTCTGGCAGGGCAAACAGTACGAAGGGCTGGTCGTCAACGTCCTCGAGGCGCTCTGGGCGAACGGGGCCAGGCTCCTCGCCGAAGACGGCGCGGTCTTTCCAGATCGCGAGCGGGCGGCCGATGCACTCCGCTTCCTCCGCGGTCTCATCGAGACGGGAGTGAGCCCGGCCTGGACGACGGCCGCCGACGAGGAGCTCTCCCGGCGAGCGTTCGGGGACGGTCACGCGATCTTCCTGCGCAACTGGCCGTACGCGCTGGACCTGTTCGAGGGCAAAGACTCGGCGGTGCGCGGGAAGGTGGCGTTCGCGCCGCTGCCGGGTCGCGCGCGGGGCGAGCGTGGCGTGGGCTCGACGGGGGGCGCGCACCTGGGCGTGTCCCGCGGCAGTCGGCACCCGGAGCTGGCGCTGGCCCTGGCGCGACACCTCACGACCGAGCCCGCTCAGCGGGCGATCGCGCTCGGAGCCGCGCTCTCCCCGACGCGCCAGGCCCTCTACCAAGATCCGGAGCTCGCGCGGGATCGCCCGACGATGCCACGACTGCTGGCTCTGGCCCTGGCGGGTCGGCCGCGGCCGGTGACGCCGTACTACCTCCTGGTCTCCGCGACCGTCCAGCCCGAGTTCTCGGCGGCGCTCGTCGGGGTCAAGTCGCCCGAGCGGGCGATCGCCGACGCCGGGACCAGGCTCCGCTACTTTCTCGAGGCGCTGCGATGACCCGGCGCCAGGCCGCCGACCGTCGGCGGGCGCTGGCGTGCCTGGCGCCGACCGTCCTGGCGCTCGGCGCGCTCACGGTCTATCCGGGCGTCTGGGTGCTCTGGCTCTCGCTCCAGCACCGTATCCCGATCTTCGACGTGTCGCGGTTCGCCGGCCTCGACAACTACGCGTTCCTCGGCGTCGACTCGAGATTCTGGAACGCGGCTCACACGACCGCGGTCTTCACCTTGGGCTCCGTGGCGCTCGAGGTCGTGCTGGGCGTGATGGCCGCCCTCGCGATTCACGCCCAGCGGCGCGGCCGCCGCCTGGCGCTCTCGCTCCTGCTGCTCGCGTGGGCGATGCCCGCGGTCGTCGGGGCGAAGCTCTTCGAGTGGCTCTATCACCCCACCGCCGGGCTCATCAACGTGACGCTCGGCCGGCACTCGGCCAACTGGCTCGGCGACCCCGGGCTCGCCCTGCCCGCCGTCATCCTGGCCGACGTGTGGCGCACGATGCCCTTCGTCGCGATCCTCTGCTACGCGCGTCTTCTGGCGGTGCCGGCGGAGGTGTACGAGGCGGCCCAGGTCGACGGCGCCGGCCGGCTCGCGACGCTCACGCGGATCACACTGCCGCTGCTCGGCAGGATCCTGCTCCTGGCCGCGCTCTTCCGGACGCTCGACGCGCTTCGCGCGTTCGACATCATGTTCGTGTTGACCGGCGGCGGTCCGGCGGGGACGACCGAGACACTCACGGTGTACGCCTACCGCGCCCTCTTCCAGACGCTCCAGCTAGGCTTCGGCTCGGCGCTGAGCGTCGTGGTGTTCCTCCTCGTCATGGCCGTCGCGTGGGCGTATCTGAAGATCCTCCGCACGGGCACGGTCGCGGCGTGAGACGCTCGATCCGGACGGTCGGCGACGTCGCGGTCCTGGTGGCGCTGGCGGCCTACGCGATCCCCTTCTTCTGGCAGCTTCTGACCTCGTTCAAGCCCGAGGCCGAGCTGCTCCGGATCCCGCCGCTCTTGCCCAGCCGATTGACCCTCGAGCACTATCGCGTCGTGATCGAGCAGAGCCTGATGCCGCGGGCGCTCGGCAACAGCCTCGGGATCGCCACGCTCACCACGCTCCTGGCGCTCGTCGCGGGCGTGCCCGGCGCGTACGCGGTCGCGCGGCTGCCGTTGCCGGGCAAGCGCCTGCTGCTTCTCGCCATCGTCGCGAGCACGGCGTTTCCCCAGATCGCGACGGTGAGCCCCCTCTATCTCCTGATGCGCGCGCTCGATCTGCGCGACACGTGGGCGGGCCTGGTCCTCGTGCACGCCTCGTTCGCGCTGCCGCTGACGATCTGGCTTCTCGCCGGGTTCATTCGTGAGATCCCGATGGAGGCGGAGGAGGCCGCGGCCGTCGACGGGGCCGGCCTCCTCGGGCTGTTCCGGTGGGTCGTGATCCCGTTGCTGGCTCCGGGGCTCGCCTCCACGGCGCTCCTGACGTTTCTCTTCAGCTGGAACGAGTTCCTCTTCGCCTACACGTTCACCGTCTCCGAGGCCAGCCGGACGATCCCGGTGGCGCTGGCGCTCTTCCCGGGGGTGTTCGAGGTGCCGTGGGGTGACATCGCCGCGGCGGCGATGCTCGCGAGCCTCCCGCCCGTCGTGATCGTCATCGCGCTGCAGCGGTTCCTGGTCAAGGGGCTCACCGCGGGCGCGGTGAAGGAGTGACCCTGGCGGATCGGAAGAGGACGGTGCAGAGTAGTATGAGGAGGAGACGTCCATGACGGATTTCTGGCGCGATCTCGTCCTGACCGCGATGCGCAACATGACGGCCACGCTCGGCGCCGTGTTGCCGAGCATTCTGGCCATGCTGACGCTCGTGGCGCTCGGCGCTCTCTTGGGCTGGATCGCAGGCACGCTGGTGACGCGGCTCGCCCACGCCCTGGACCTCGACCAGCGCAGTCGGACGTGGGGCCTCACGTCCGCCCTCGCCCGCGCCGGCATCTATCGGCCGCCGTCCCAGGTGCTGCGCCTCATCGCGTTCTGGGGGATCTTCGTGATCTTCGCGACGATGGGGATCGATGCGCTGGCGATCCCCGGCGCTCCCGGCGCGACCGGCATGCTGATGCGCCTCCTGCCTCGCCTGCTGTCCGCGCTCCTGATCCTCGTCGTCGGCTGGCTCGCGGCGAACTTCCTCGCCCAGGCAATGCTGATCACCGCGGTCAACGCCGGCGTGCTCCAGGCGCGGCTCCTGGCCCGGACCACTCGCTGGGTCGTCCTGCTATTCGCCGTCGCCACCGCGCTCGTCGAGATCGGCATCGGCCGCGACATGGTGCTGATCGCCTTCGGCGTCCTCTTCGGCGGGCTCGTCCTGGCCCTGGCGCTGGCCTTCGGGCTCGGCGGCCGGCACGTAGCCCGGGAAATCCTCGAGCGCGGCCGCCGCCGCGAGCGCGAGCCCGCGTCTCAAGACACGATGACTCATTTGTAGATCAGGGGGAGCGCCGCCGCTCCCCCCGAATCCCCGAGTGCACCCCTGACCTGAGCATCCACTTCGAGGGGACCCTGACGCTCGCCGCGTAGCCCGCCCGACAACTTCGCGATCCTGACGCCCCGGTGCAGTCCCGGCCGGGGCGCTGGTGCGCATCGTGACGTTCGGCTAGACTCCCGCCAGCCATCCTCCACCGAGGTGCCCCATGTGGCTGATCGGGCTCGCGGTCGTTCTGGCTGTCGGTCTCAGTTTTGCGCCGCTCGCCGCCGAGGCGCGGCAGGCGGGAAAAATCCCGCGGCTCTGCTTCCTTGAGTTGAATGCAGGTCTTTCGCGATCGCTATATAGCCCATTCTTCCAAGGCCTACGCGACCTGGGCTACGTGGATGGGCAGACCATCACCATCGACTACCTCTCCGCAGATGGCCAGGTTGAGAGGTTTCCCACCCTCGCCGCCGACTGCGTGCGCCTCAAGGCGGACATCGTCGTCGCAAGCACCACCCTGGCGGCTCAGGCCGCGAAGAAGGCCACCCGCACCATCCCGATCGTCATGCACGGTCTGGGCGACCCGGTGGCGGCCGGGCTCGTCGTGAGCATCGCCAGACCTGGGGGAAATGTCACCGGGGTGTCGATGATGTCGCCCGGGCTTGCAGCCAAGCGTCTTGAGTTGCTGAAAGAGGTGCTGCCCCGGCTCTCGCGAGTGCTTGTGCTCTCGGATCTCGGCGACTCGATTGCGGCGCCCCAGTTACGGGAACTGGAGCTTGCGACTCACTCTCTGGGAGTGACACTGCTGGTCCGCGACATCCGGAGCGCTGATGACCTTCCGGCTGCGTTCGACGCCGGAGCCAAAGAGCGCGCCGAAGGACTCCTGACGACAGCCGAAACCAGATTGTCTGTTTACCGCGATCGAGTGCTCGAACTCGCGGCCCGACACAGATTGCCTGGGATGTACCCTTACAGGGGCTGGGTCGCCGCCGGCGGCCTAATCGCCTATGTTTCATACACTGCGAATCTCCAGGCGCGCACCGCCTACTACGTCGACAGGATCCTCAAGGGTGCCAAACCTGCGGACCTCCCGATCGAGCAGCCGACCAAGTTCGAGCTGGTCATCAACCTCAAGACTGCCAAGGCCCTTGGGCTGACGATTCCCCAATCGCTCTTGGTGCGAGCCGACGAAATCATCCAGTGATGAAGCGGCGCACGTTCCTGTGCGGGGTGGCGCTGGGACATCTGGCAGCGCCGATCATCGTTGGGGCGCAGCAAGCGGGGAAGGTGCCAAGGATCGGGATTCTCGGCAGTCACGACGTACCGTTCTGGCAATCCTTTCAGGAAGGATTGCGCGAACTCGGCTACCGGGAAGGAGCCAGCATCGCCCTTGAGTACCGACCCGTCCGCAGCTCGAAGAGCTGCGATTCGGGCGAGTGGGTGACGGAGCCCTCGCGTGCCCCCCGCTCGTCCGCCCGTGGCCCGGTGCGCGTCGGCGCAGTGGGAGCCATCGCGTACCCCCGGCCCTCTCCGCCGGCAGCCCGGGCGCGCCGCCGGTTCGCTGGTGCTGCAGCGGCGTGCTAGAGTGGCCTATTGCAGCAGCCGGAGGTTGCTGGAGCGTGAGCGGCGCACTAATCACGCTCGAGGGCGTCGAGGGGTCGGGCAAGACGACTCAGATGATGCGGCTCGAGCGATGGCTTCGTCAGCAGGGGCGGAAGGTCGAGCACACCCGCGAACCCGACGGGACCCGGCTCGGCGTCGCCGTGCGTCGTCTGTTCGAGCGTCCCGGCGTCCACCCGCAGCCGCTCGTTGAGGTCTTCCTCTTCATGGCCGCGCGCCAGCAGCACGTCGCCGAGAAGATCCGGCCGTGGCTCGATCGGGGTCGCGTCGTGCTCTGCGATCGGTACGCCGACGCGACCGTCGCGTATCAGGGGTACGCCCGCGGCGTCGATCCCGACCTGATCCGCGAGCTGAACGTTCGCGCGACCAGCGGGGTCCTTCCCGATCTCACCCTGCTCTTCGACCTCGATCCCGCCGAGGGCCTGAAGCGGAATCGGCTCAAGGGACGACGACTCGATCGCTTCGAGCGCGAAGCGATCGCCTTCCATCGGCGAGTGCGCCGGGGCTATCTCGAGATCTGCCGCGCCGAGCCCAAGCGCGTCCGGCTGATCCGTGCGGCGCGCCCGCCCGCCGTCGTCGAGGCCGAAGTGCGGGCGATCGTCGAGGAGTTTCTTCGTGGCGCTTGAGCGCATCCTCGATCAGCCGCGGGCGGTCGATCTCTTGCGACGCGCGCTCGCCAGCGACCGCGTCGCCCACGCGTACGCCTTCGTCGGTCCGACGGGCGCCGGGCGGATGACGACGGCGCTCGCGTTCGCGGAGGAGCTCCTCGAGAGCCCCTCGCGGCAGCACCCGGACATGCACGTGATCGTCCCGACGCCTCCCGAGTCGAATCCGCGGGGCGCCCGCGCCATCCGCATCGGCGCGATCCGCGAGCTGGAGCGACAGGCGTCGCTCCGGCCCGCGATGGGGCGCCGCAAGGTCTTCGTCCTGGACGAGGCCGAGCGGATGACGGCCGAGACGCCGCAGGCGTTCTTGAAGACGCTCGAGGAGCCGCCCGCCGCGACCGTGATCATCCTGATTCTGCTGCGCGCCCGGGCGGTGCCGGCGACGCTCCTCTCCCGGTGCCAGGTCGTGCGCTTCGGAGCGCGCGATGACGCCGGCGCCGCGACAGCGCGCGCCGGGGCGCTCGAGCTTCTGGCCGAGGTCCGGGCCCAGGGCGTCGAGGCGCTGTTCCGCCGGACGGATCACCTGGAGCGCGAGAAGGCGGAAGCCCTGGTCGATGCCTACTGGCTCTTCTGCCGTGATCTGCTACTGGCGAAATCCGGCGCGCCGGGCGCGCTCCTGGTCGACGCCGGTCGCGCCGCCGAGCTCGCGCGCGAGGCCGAGGGCTGGACGATCGATCAGATCCTGTCGGCGGTCGATGGATGCCGGCAGGCCCGCGAGGCGCTCCTGCGCAATGTCGCGCCGCGCCTCACCCTCGAAATCGTGCTGAGCCGGCTCGCCCTGCGGGCGGCATAGGGGCGGCATGGGATGGAAGGCATGAACGACTATCTCGTCGGTGTTCGGCTCCGCGCCACCGCGCAGGCCGACGACTACCGGGTCGGCGACCTCGAGCTCCACGTCGGCGATCTGGTGCTGGTGGAGACGGCGAACGAGAGCGCCGTGGGCGAGGTGCGCCGGGCGAAGCGCGAGATCCCCGAGGCGAAGCGCGAGCGCGGGTACCCGCGGGTGCTACGCCCCGCGACCGAAGCGGAGGCGCGGGCACACCGTGAGCGCCGCGAGCGCGAGGAGCGCGCCATCGCCGCCTGCCAGCGGATCGCGCGCGGCCGCGGCTTGACGATGAAGGTCGTGGACGTCGAGATGCACCCGGTGGCCCGCCGGGCGACGGTATATTTCAACGCGGAAGAGCGGATCGACTTCCGGGACCTCGTTCGCGATCTCGCGCGCGAGCTCCGGTCGCGGGTCGAGATGCGCCAGATCGGCGCGCGCGACACGACGAAGATCCTGGACGGTATCGGACCGTGCGGCCGCCAGCTCTGCTGTACCTCGCACCTCCGGCGCTTCGATCCGATCTCGGTGAAGATGGCCAAGACCCAGGACATGCCGTTGACCGACAACCGCCTGCTCGGCAATTGCGGCCGGCTCAAGTGCTGCCTGCTCTACGAGTTCTCGACCTACGAAGAGCTGCGGTCTCGACTGCCGCGCGTGAACACGCCCTGCCAGGCCTCCTGCGGCGGCGGGGGCTGCATGACCGGCAAGGTGAGGTCGATCCGCATCCTCAAGCAGAGCGTCGTCGTGGGCTTCCCCGACGGCACGGAGGCGGAGGTGCCGCTCGACCAGCTCACCTGGGAGGGGCGGCCGCACATCCAGGCCCAGCTCGAGCAGTGACCGCCTTCTACCTGACGACACCGATCTACTACGTGAACGATCGCCCCCACCTGGGGCATGCGTACACGACGATCGTGGTCGACGCGATGGCGCGCTATCGCCGTCTGGCCGGTGACGAGGTCTGGTTCCTCACCGGGACCGACGAGCACGGGGACAAGATCGCCCAGGCCGCGGCCAAGGCGGGCGTGACGCCGCAGGCGATGGCCGACCAGAATTCCGCGGCGTTCCGCGAGACGTGGCAGGCGCTGGGCATCCGCTACGACGACTACATCCGGACGACCGAAGCGCGCCACACGAAGGTCGTCCAGGCGATCCTCCAGAAGCTCTGGGACGCCGGCGAGATCTACCTCGGCAAGTACGGCGGCCACTACTGCTTCGGCTGCGAGCGCTTCTACACCGAGAAGGAAATCGTCGACGGCAAGTGCCCCGATCACCAGACGCCGCTCACGTGGATCGAGGAGGAAAACTACTTCTTCAAGATGTCGAAGTACCAGGGATGGCTGATCGACCACATCGAGCGCAATCCCGACTTCGTCCGGCCCCAGCGCTACCGTAACGAGGTGCTCGGCTTCCTGCGCGACCCGTTGACCGATCTCTCGATCAGCCGGCCGCGCCGGCGGCTCGAGTGGGGGATCCCGCTGCCGTTCGACGACAAGTACGTCACCTACGTCTGGTTCGACGCGCTGATCAACTACGTGTCGGCGCTCGGCGGTCCGGGCGAGCCGCGTTTCGAGAAATTCTGGCCCCACGTCCAGCACGTGACGGCCAAGGACATCGTCAAGCCCCACGCGATCTACTGGCCCTGCATGCTGAAGGCGGCCGGCATCCCGCTCTATCAGCACCTCAACGTCCACGGGTACTGGACCCTCGGCGGGCAGAAGATCTCCAAGTCGGTCGGCAACCTCGTCGAGGCGCTGGCGCTCAAGGAGAGGTACGGTAACGACGCCTTCCGCTACTTCGTCCTGCGTGAAATGGTCTTCGGCCTCGACGCCGACTTCTCGGAAGAGGCGTTCGTCGCGCGGCTCAACGCCGATCTGGCCAACGACCTCGGCAACCTGGTCTCGCGCGTCACGACGCTGATCGTGAACCTCAACCAGGGGCTCGTGCCCTCGTCCGGAGGGCCGACCGCCGCGGACGAGGGCGTGATCGCGGCCTTCACGAAGGCGAAGGCCGACGTGAAGGGGGCGATGGAAGAGTTCGCGTTTCAACGGGCGCTGGCGTCGATCTGGGAGTTCATCGGCGTCGTGAACCGTTACGTCGACGCGACGCAGCCGTGGGCGCTCGCCAAGGACTCCGGCAAGCGGGAGCGCCTCTCGGAGGTGCTGTGGACGCTCGGCGAGTCGCTGAGGGTGCTGGGGATCGTCCTGGCACCGTTTCTGCCTGACGCGGCAGCGAAGATCCGCGCGGGGCTCGACCAGAAGGCTGAGCCCACGCTCGCCGACGCGGTCTGGGGACGCCTCGTGCCAGGCACGCCTGTTCAAAAGGTGTCGGGGCTCTTCCCGCGGGTCGACGTCAAGATCACACCGGCGACAGGTCAGCTCACGATCGAACCCGCGGCCCCACGCATCAAGATCGACGAGTTCGGCAAGGTCGAGCTGCGCGTGGCGGAGATCGTCGCCGCCGAGGCGCTGCCGAAATCGAAGAAGCTCCTGCGGCTCACGGTATCGCTCGGCGAGGAGCAGCGCACGGTGGTGGCGGGGATCGCCGAGCACTACGCGCCGGCCGAGCTCGTGGGCAAGAAGATCGTCATCGTGGCGAACCTCGAGCCAGCGAAGCTCATGGGCATCGAGTCCAACGGCATGGTCCTGGCCGCCTCGGCCGGCGGCAAGCTGGCCGTCCTCTCGCTCGACCGCGACCTGCCGCCCGGCGCGAAGGTCACGTGAGGAGCCCCATGCCCTCCCCGGCGCTGACCCCGGACGAGTACGTGGACGCGATCGTACGGGTCGCCGAGGGCGACGCATCGATCGCGCGGGTGCTGCGCGAGATCCTGGGCCTCGACGCCGTCGTGAGGTCCAGCGCGCTCGACCTGGTGGCCGCGCACCTGCGCGTGCACTCGGCCGCCGGCGACGTCCTCGACTGCATCGACGCGCTCAAGCGCGACGCGGTTGCGCGGCGCATCGCCGCGCGGCTCGAACCCGCGCCCGCCGGGGGCGATCCGACGACCACGCCGCCCGTGTGACGTCCGCGTTTGCGTGGCTCGCCGACTGGGGCGTCTCGTTCGCCTCGCTGACCGGCGGCTTCTTCACCCTGTTCGTTTTCCGCCGCGGCCTGCCTCATGTCGCCTGGATCGTCGGCTACCTGCTGCTGCTCTGGCTGGTCTTCGCCGTTCTGGTCGAGCTGCGCCAGCCGCTCGCCGACTCGGGGCGGAGGTCCGGCCGGCTGGTCGTCACGGCGGCCGACTACACGATCCAGACGCTGTACCACGGGCTCCTCCTGTTCGTGCTGCCCGCCTACTATGCGAGCGTGACCTTGACCTCGCTGAACGCGGTCTTCTTCGGGCTGCTGGTGGCGCTGGCGATCCTGGCGACCTTCGATCCGTGGTACCGGGCGGTCGTGCATCCGCGGCCGTGGCTCGGGTACGTCTTTTTCGTGGTGTCGATCTTCGCGGCGCTCAACGTCGCGCTGCCGCTGGTCGGGCTGCCGCCCTTCGGCGCGCTCCTGGCCAGCGCGTTCGTCGCCTCGACCGCAATCACCCCGGTGGTCCGGCGCGCCGGCGGACGGACGTGGACGGCGGCGCTCCGGGTGACGATGGCGCTCGGCGTGGTCGCCGCGACGCTGGCCGCGGTCGGACGCGCGTGGATCCCTCCGGCCCCGCTCTTCATGGCGCGCGCCGCGATCATGTGGGACGTGTTGGACCTCGACGCCATCGAGGCGCTGCCGACGACCATCAGCGCGGCCGAGGTGAAGGAGCGCGGGCTCGTGGCGTACACTGCGATCTACGCGCCGGCGGGCCTGCGTCAGTCGGTCAGGCACGTCTGGCGTCACAAGGGGCACGTGATCGAGGTGGTCGGCCTGTCCCCCGTGCTCGGCGGACGACGGGAGGGCTACCGCACGTATTCGCGCAAGACGTCGTTTCCGGCCGAACCGGAGGGTCGCTGGTCGGTGGACGTCGTGACGGCCTCGGGCCAGCTGATCGGCCGGCTCAGGTTCCGGATCGTTCGGTAGGGTGACAGGAGGATGCCATGGCTGAGACAGTGCGAACCGCCGACTACTTCTACGTGATGGTGCCGGACAAGCCGGGGGAAGGCGCCAGGATCCTCGCCGAGCTCAAGAGCGCCGGCATCAACCTGGTCGCGTATTCGGGCTTTCCGAGCGGCCGGGGCGCCCAGCTCGATCTCGTCCCGACCGATCCCGGCGCGTTCCAGGCCGTCGCCAGGCAGAAGAAGTGGAAGGTCAAGGGGCCGAAGCGCGCGTTCCTGATCGAAGGCGACGATCGCGTCGGCGCCTGCGCCGACGTCCTCGGAAGGCTGGCGGCCGCGAAGATCAACGTGACGGCCATGGACGCCGTCGCCCACGGCGGCGGGCGGTACGCCGCGATCCTGTGGGTGAAGCCGCGCGACGTGAAGAAAACGGCCGGTGTCCTCGGAGCGATGTGACCCCCGACCTCTTCGACACGCACGCGCACCTTCATTTTCCGGAGTTCGCGGGCGACCTGGACGCCGTGCTCGCGCGGGCGAGGGCCGCCGGCGTGCGGCGTATCGTGACGATCGGGACGGACGTGGCGACCTCGCGCGCCGCGGTGGCGCTGGCCGCGCGCGAGCCGGACATCTGGGCGGCCGTCGGCATCCACCCGCACGAGGCCGCGTCGGCGGACGACACCGCGCTCGCCGAGATCGAGCGGCTGGCGTCCGGTGTCAAGGTCGTCGCGATCGGCGAGACCGGGCTGGATTTCTTCCGCGACCTCGCGCCGCGCGACGCCCAGGAACGCGCGTTCCGCGCCCAGCTCGCCCTGGCGCGCCGGGCCGGCAAGCCGGTGCTCATCCACTGCCGCGACGCCCACGAGGAGACGCTGGCGCTCCTCGCGGCCGAGGACGTGCGCGACCGGGGCGGGATCATGCACTGCTTCTCGGGCGATCTCGAGATCGCGCGCCGGTGCCTCGACCAGGGGCTCCTGATCTCGCTCGCAGGGCCCGTGACGTACCCCAAGCCGGGCGCCCTGCCCGAGGTCGCGCGGATGGTCCCTGCCGATCGCCTGGTCGTCGAGACCGACTGCCCGTTCCTCCCGCCCCAGCCCTACCGCGGGAAGCGCAACGAGCCGGCCTACGTCGCGATCACGGCCGCGCGAGTCGCGGAGTTGCGCGGCGAGCCGCTCGCCGACCTCGCGGCGCGGATGTCGGACAACGCCCGCGCCCTGTTGCGGCTGTGAGGCGGAGCGGCGCGCTGCACGACGTCGTGCTCTACCTGCGCGGGCAGCTCAACACCCGGCTGAGCCAGGTGCTCAATGCAGGCACCCGCGCGCCGCGGGTCGTGCCGCCGCCGCTCGGCGAGGTCATTCGCGGCGGGCGGACTCCGCTGGCGCTCTCGCGCCTCCTCGAGGGGCGCTCGAACCCGGACCGGGAGGCGGCGGTGGCGAGCTACCTCGACGCGCGCGGCATCCCGTTCGCGCTCCACCCGTTCGCCTCGAGCGAGGGAGCGGGTCGGAACTTCAGCGTCGACCTGGGCTCGGGCAGCCGCGTACTCCTGCTCGTCGCCCATCACGACGCGGTCCCCGGGAGCCCCGGCGCCAACGACAACGCCGCCGCCGTCGGCATTCTGCTGAATCTCCTGGAGCGGCTCGCCACGGCGCCCCCGTCGAAGGTCCGACTGAGGTTCCTCTTCACCGCGGCGGAAGAGCGCGGCTATCTCGGCGCCCGCCACTACGCGCGGGGGGCGAACCTCGCCGAGCTGGCCGGCGTCCTGAGCCTCGAGCTCTGTGGCATCGGCGACAGCGTCGCGATCTGGGACGTGTCCGACGAGACGCCGTTCCTCGGACAGGTGCGCAGGGCGCTCGACGGCATCGGGCTCAGGAGCGACGAGAGCTACCACGTCGTCGGTCGGATCCCGATGTTCGGCAGCGATCATCGCGCCTTCGCGCCGGCCGGGGTGCCGGCGTACGGATTCACGCTCGTGCCGTCGGCGCAGGCGGAGGCGTTGCGGCAGTTCGTCTTCAGCCCCGTGCGCAGCGCGCTTCGTCACCTGATCCGGCGCCCCGTGCCGTTCGACACCTACCACACGGCCCGCGACAGCGGCAGCACGCTCGAGCCGGCGGCGCTCGCCACCGCGCTCCGGGCGCTCGAAGCCGTTATCGCGGAAGTGGCGTAGGCGGAGCCGAGGCGAGCCGGAAGAGTAGACGCCGGCTCAGCGCGGCTTCGCTCGCCGGGACGAGGACGACCACCTCACCCTGAACGCCGACGCTGAACGGATAGACCGAGTGGGCCAGGCGCGAGCGGAGCATCGTGGGAATCCCTTCGCTCTCGAAGAGCCCTTTGAGAACCAGCGCCTCCGCCTGAGCGCAGCGGCGCACCTCGACGAGGCCCCGCTCGTCCCGCGGCCCGGGCGGGAGCTTCGGAAACCGGATCACCTTCCCACGCACCGACATGGCCGTGAGTATAATCCAGCTTGCAGCCGCCTGAACCACGACCGCGCCAGGAGGGGCCCATGGAGAAGTTCGAATACTTCAGCGGCATCCCGGAGGTCGGGATCGTCCCCCGGGCCCCGCACGCCGGCCCGCTGCTCCGCCAGGTCTTCGAGCAAGAGCACGGCCGCGGCGGCTTCGCCGGCAAGGTTACCCACAGTTACCATCTCTACCCGCCGACCAACTGGCTCGCCGACGAAGCGCGCGTGATCGAGGGATGGGCGCCGCGCTGGGAGTCGCCGCTCCGGCCGCTCGGCGGCACGCACGTGGCGCTCTCCCTCATGGCGCCCGACGAGCCGCGCGACGTCTACCGCGGCATGGCGCGTCTGGTCGCGAACGCCACGGTGGCGATGAACGTCACCGCGCCGCGCGCGCCCATGGACTATTTCTTCGAGCATCACTCGGCGACGGTCGTCTACTTTGTCCACCAGGGCGGCGGCACGCTCGAGACGATGTTCGGCCCGATCGAGTTCACGCGGGGCGATTTCCTGATCGTGCCCAAGGGCATCACGCACCGGTTCGAGCTCGCCCCGGGCCCGCAGTACTACTGGGTGTACGAGAGCTTCGCCGGCGACCCCGAGAAATCCGAGGCACCGACGACCGGCCAGTTCCTCACCCATAGCCGGAGCGACTACCGGTACCCGCGCTCGCTCGACACGCGCAACGAGGCCGGGCGCTTCGAGATCGTCTCCAAGGTCGACGGCGTCTACACGCGCCGCGTCCATCCCACGCATCCCTTCGACGTGATCGGCTGGCGCGGCGACTATCTGCCCTACAAGTTCGCCGTCGAAGACGTGCGCCCGCTCGTGGCCGATCGCTCGCACATGCCGCCCTCGGCGCACACGGTCTTCAAGCTCCCGGGCTGCTACCTCTGCGTCTTCACCGTGCGCTCGGTCGAGAAAGAGGGCATGTGGCTGCCGTTCTTTCACAAGAACCTCGACTACCTCGAGACGCTCGGCTACCACTTCGGTGATTTCTTCAGCGCGGGTGGCGTGGTGCAGGAGGGGATGGTCACGATCCACCCGGTCGGGCTCCCGCACGGTCCGAAGCCCGCCGCGCTGAAGGCCTTCCTGGACGGGCGGACGCCGAGCGTCCACCGGGAAGTCGCGATCATGGCGGATCTCGCCAACCCGACGGCGATCTCCGAATTCGCCCTCGGGCTCGCGCGGCCGGACTACATGAAGAGCTGGGGCGGCTACGCGACGGATCCCCGGTTCGTCCACCGGCCCGATCGACTCGCGGAAGTCCGCGGGCTCGCCGAGCGGCTCGCCGACGCGCGCGACGAGCTGCGCCCGCCCGACGTGGACCGCTGAGCCGACGACCGGCGCGACGCCCAGCAGTTTCTATGAACCGATGACGTCCTTCAGCGGGCCGCGCCCGGTCACCCCGTGAGCCGGGCGAGCGCCGGCGTCGTCGTCGCCTGTCCGTGCGGCGAGGTGTACGAGCTGCGGCCCGAGTACGCGGGGCGGCTGCTCGAGTGCCCGTCGTGCGGGAGGCACCTGCAAGCCGGCCAGGCTCCGGGCGCGCCGCGCCCGCCGGCGCCGGGCGTCGACCCCGCCTTCGACCGCGACGTCTTCCTGCTCCGCGAGCGCATCTTCACGATCACCTCGAAGTACGAGGTCTGGGCGGAGAACGGCACGCCGGTGCTCTACGTGGAGCGGCCGACCTACCCCGTCCGGACCCTGATGGCCTACGTCCTGGCGATCATCGCGACGCTGATGGTCACGGGATGGATCGGCCGCCCGCTGGCGAGGGGCGACGGCACCCCCCTCGTGCTGCTGGTATTCCCCCTTGCCGCGTTCGTCTTCCTCGTCGTGTCGATGTCCCTCCGCCCCCTCCGCCACGTGACGATCTACCGCGACGATTCGCGGCGCGAGACGATGCTCCGGGTGCTCCAGGATCAGCGCGTCGCGCTCCTGACCCGGACGTACACGGTCGTGACGCCGACCGGCGAGCCGCTCGCCACACTGCGCAAGACCTACTTGCACAACATCGTCCGCAAGCGCTGGTACGTCACGACACCGCGGGGCGAGCCGATCGCGATGGCGATCGAAGACTCGATCGTGCTCTCGCTGCTCCGGCGCGTCCTCGGAACGTTCTTCGGCTTCCTGCGCACCAACTTCATCTTCGTGCGGGGCCGAGACGAAGAAGTGTTCGGCGAGTTCAACCGCAAGTTCACGCTGCTCGATCGCTACGTGCTCGACCTCTCGGCGGATGCCAGGCGGACGTTCGACCGGCGCCTGGCGGTGGCCCTGGGCGTCATGCTCGACACCGGCGAGCGCCGCTGATGGCGGTGAGGCCCGAGCAGCCCTTGCGCATCACCCCCGATATGCTTCTCTCGCGTCGCATCGACTTCGAGCGCCGCATGCGGCGGGTTCCACCCGTGACTCTCGCGATCCTCGCGGTGCTCGCCGTGATCTTCCTGGTCGAGATCAAGGTCGGCGCGCTCGCGTCGCGCGAGGCGATCATCGGCGTCGGCGCGCTCGTGCGCGAGCGCGTGGCCGCAGGGGAATACTGGCGCCTGCTGACCGCGCCCTGGCTCCACGGCGGTGTCGATCATCTGGTCGGCAACGGGATCGCGCTCTTCATCCTCGGCATGCTGTGCGAGGCGGCGTTCGGCCCCGCGCAGTTCGTCGTGCTCTACGTGCTGAGCGGGCTCTGCGGTTCGGTCGTGAGCGTGCTCATGAGCCCGGGGCCGTCGGTGGGGGCGTCCGGGGCGATCTTCGGCCTGCAGGGCGCCGCGATCGTGCTCTTTCGTCAGCACCGGGATCGTCTGCTGGTCCGCGACCGCCGTGTCGGCTTCGTGCTGCTCATCTGGGCGATCTACACGATCGTCGGCGGCCTCATGGAGCCCTTCATCGACAACGGCGCTCACATCGGCGGTGCGCTGGGCGGGGCGCTGATGGCCCGCCGGCTTCACCCGGTCGTGCTCTCGCCGCTTCCCTCCGAGCGCGCGGCCCCGGTCCGCCGCCGGCTCTGGCTGGTCGCCGGGTTGCTTGCCTACGCGGTCTTCGGCTGGCTCCGCCGCTAGCGGGGCGCGGTTCGCGTGAGCCAGACGCGCACCCGCGCGCTGACGAACGGAGGCTTGAAGGGCTTGGTCAGGTAGTCGGTGACGCCGGCGGCAAACCCTTCCTTCGTGCCCTCGGCCCCCACCTCGGCGGTGAGCAGCACGATCGGCACCTCGCGGAAGTAGGCGTCGGCTTCGGCGCGCAGCGTGCGCGCGACGACCATGCCGTCGAGTCGGGGCATGTGCCAGTCGAGCAGGATGATCGCCGGCCGCTCGATGCGAGCGATCCGGAGCGCGGCTTCGCCGTCGGCGGCCGTGAGCACGCGGAAACCGTCCAGCCGCAGCGTATCGGCCAGCACGTCGACGACCGCGGGATCGTCGTCGACGACCAGGACGGTCTCGGGCCCCCTCCGGCGCTCCGGAGGGCTGGCCGGCCACTCGGGCTCGCGCGCGCCCCCTTCCTGTCGCGACAGCTCGAGCGTGAGGCCCTCGGCGGCGCCGATGACCTCGAGCGCGCCCCCGGAGGCCCTGACACGCGCGCGGCAGACCTCGACGATGCGATCCACCGAGTCGTCGTCCCGCAGCGGGTCATGGTGGGTGAGCGCCAGCCGTCGGGTGTGGGCGGCGAGGGCGTAGTCCACGGCGACTTCCGCGGGGGTATGACCCCACGTAATCCTGCCCGGGTACTCCTCGGCCGTGTACTGCGCGTCGTGGATGACGAGATCGGCCCCGGCCAGGAACGCGATGTGCCGGCGGTCTTCGGGATGCACCGGACCAGCGCCCTCGACACCCGAGAGCAGGCCCGCCGCCTCGGGCCCCTCGCGCAGATGGGGTTCGTGATCGACCGCGTACACGACCGCCGCGCCATCGGCTTCGAGGCGATAGCCCAGCGTGAGGGCCGGGTGGTTCAGGTATTGGGCGGCGACGCGGAAGCCGCCCACCGTGAAGCCGCCCTCGACGAGGTCGTGGAAGCGGATCGTGGCGCCCATCTGCGCGAGGGCGACGGGAAAGTACGTGTGCTCCATCTGTCCAGCCAGCGTGGTTTCCAGGCGCCGTCCCTCGCCGCCCGGCGCGTAGAGATCCCAGTCGTTGCCGGCCGCGAAGAGTGGAGCGAAGAAGGGGAAGCCCTGGATGTGATCCCAGTGCGTGTGCGTGATCAGCAGGTGACCCCGCCGCGCGTGCTCGGGCGCGAGCGTCTGCCCGAGACCGAACGCGCCGGTGCCGCAGTCCAGGACGACCAGCGTTCCGTCGTCCGCGCGGATCTCCACGCAGGACGTGTTGCCCCCGTACCGCAGCGTGCTCGGCCCCGGCCGCGCCAGCGATCCCCGCGTTCCCCAGAACCGGATGCGCATCGTCTCCCCGGCGTCCTGCTTAGAGGTCGCGTGCGGCGGGAAGGCCTGGCAGTGACGTCGCGGCCCGCACGCCCCGGGCGATCGCATGGGCGACCGCCTCGGCGGCCGCGAGGCCGAGTCGGGTGAGATCGGTGGTCAGATCACCGACGGACAGGGCGAAGAGCGTGTCGCCGTCGAAGGCGGTATGCGGCGGCGACAGCGCGCGTGCGAACCCGAGCATCGCGAGCGACGCGAGCTTGCCGGCCTCCGCCTTGCCCAGGCGCGCGTCGGTGGCGACGACGCCGATCGTCGTGTTCCCGGGCGCGGCGAACCGTTCGAGCACGCGGCCGCCCGCGAGCGCCCGCGCCGAGTCGATGAGGCGGTGGCTCTCGGGCGCCTCGCGGGCGCCGGCGATCAGCGCGCCCGTATCGGGATCGCGCACGTCGCCGACGGCGTTCACCGCCACGAGGGCGCCCACCGTGACGTCGCCGAGTCTCACCGAGGCGCTCCCGATCCCACCGCGCATGGCCCGGCCGATCCGGTGCACCTTGCCGACGGTCGCGCCCGTCCCGGCCCCCACGTTGCCCTCGGCGACCGGGCCGGCGGAGGCGTTGGCGGCCGCCTCTCCGCCCATCTCGCGCGTGGGCCGCGCGCGCCCGTCGCCGACGTTGAGGTCGAAGAGGAACGCGCCCGGGACATGAGGCACGACCGTCGGCCCCGCCGCGAAGCCGCGCCCGCGCGCTTCGAGCCATCGCATCACGCCCCAGATCGCCTCGCCGCCGAACCGGCTGCCACCGCCGAGAACGACGCCGTCGACGGTCGGCACGAGGTGACGAGGATCGAGGTAGTCGAGCCCGACGACATCGTTCGCGCCGCCCCGCAGCTCTGCGCCGCACACGGCGGGACGATCGCACAGCACCACCGTGACGCCGGTGAGGCCGGTGAGATCGGTCGCGTGGCCGACGCGAATGCCCGGGACGTCGGTGATCAGGGCTTGCGGCTCACGTCGGCGGCGCTCAGGCGCCCGGCGGCGACTTCGCCGGCCAACTCGAGGGCGCGCTGCGCGAGCGCCCGCGCGAGCGGATGGCGCAGGGGCTCGGCGTCCTGCTGGACGAACGCCGCGGCCGCCGCCGACGCGATCGACGCCTGCTCGAGCCGGTCGGTCGCGCCGAAGATCCAGGCCATCTCGGCGAGCCGACGCCCCCAGCGGCGGCGCGCCTCGGGCGTGAACTCGCGCTCGATCACGCGCGCCAGGATCGCTTCCTGTCGCTCGGCCTTGATCTGGTCGGAGACGACGAGGCGGCTCTCACGCGTCTCCTGCACCTCGAGCGCGTCGCTCTGGACCGCCTCGGGATCGAGGAACCAGCCGGCCATCTCCGGGAGGCCGAGCAGCTCCGCCGAGCGGGCGAGGAGCGCCGGATCAGCGACGGACCCGGCCAGCGGCTCGGGGGCGGCGACCTCCGTGAAGAAGGGCTGCCAGCGCGCGAACGCGGCCGGAGGCGTGGTCGCGCGCACGCGGTGGAGCTCGAGCGCTTCGGCCACGAGGCCGAGGGCGCGCGCGGGCTCCGTCTCGACCCACGGCAGCTTCTGCGCCGCGCGCAGCGAGGCCAGCTCCGCCTCGAGCCGCCGCTTCGTGATCTCGCCGCCGGCGACCTCGGCGATGCCGACGATGTCGTTGAGGATGAGCGAGCAGAGCGCCCCGTTGCCGTACGGACCCTCGAACAGGATCCACGCCGCCCGCGAGCCACTGCCGTCGATGCCCGAGAGCCAGGCGCGCACGGCGCGCGGGGCACGACGCTGGACGACGGGCGCCGTCGGCGTGGGAGCCGGTGCGACGCCCCGCTGGGAGAGCCGATAGAGCGCCCGCTTCGCCGCGCGACGCACGCTGCGATCCGCCGCGCCCTCGGCGAGCCCACTCAGGGCCGCGAGGGCGCCCGCGCCGTGCTCGTTCGCGAACGCACGGAGCTTCGCGTCGAGGACGTCCTCGGACAGACCTCGCAGCGACGCCGGGTCCAGGCTCGCCACCGGATCCGTCATCCGAAGCGGAGCTGGAAGAACGGGTGCTGGGGATGGTCGTTGAAATACACGCGGCGCGCGTAGTCGAGCGCGCCGGCGTAGCCTTCGAACCGGTCGGAGAGCCGCCGATAGAGCGGCGCCTGCGCCGCCGCGCCGGCCTGGGAGGTCGCCCGACCGTGCTCGGACACGAAGTGATAGGCACGCTTGCCCTGGACGACGTAGTACCCGATCGACGCGGTGCGCTCGACCCGTTCGCGGAAGATGCCGGTCATGAAGAGCGTGAAGTCACCGATGTGCCGGGACACGGTGACTTCGTGCTCGGGCTGGAAGTGCGTCGGGTTCTCCCAGACCGCGTCCGTCTCGAGGAGCATGTCGACGACGGTCTCGAGTCGCGGCATCGAGAGCCCGCGCGGGTAGAGGTTCTCCGTACGCGCAAAACGGGTCAGCAAGTCGGCGAGGTACGACGACGCCGGATCGTTGCCGAGCGCCAGGTCGTGGAAGCTCGCCCGGATCGCCCGCTCGAAGAACGTGCGAAGCTCCACAGCTCGAATGATAGCAAATTCCAAATTTTGCTAGAATCCGAGCCCGTGGCTGACCGGCCGAACGCCAAGATCCCCTGGTTCCTCGTCGTCGCGAGCGTCGTCCTCACCTTGCTGGTCCTCTACGTGCTGTTCGTCGGCTATATCCCGGCCAAGCAGCGGGTCGCGAGCCTCGAGGCCGAGCTGAAAGATCTCTACAAGCGCGAGGCCGAGCTCCAGACGAGAATCGCGCAGCAGGATCAGCGGTACGCGCTCCGCGACCGGCAGATCTCGGCGCTCACCGCCGAGCGCGACACGCTCATCCGGCGGCTCGAGGACCTCGAGCGGCAGCTCGGCCGGCCGAGCGTCCCGCGGCGCTGAGGGTCGGTCGCGTCGGCCAGCTCGGCGTCCAGGTGTAGGAGCCGGCGGCGCGGGGCGGGCGCGGAAGGGGTTGCCGGACCACGCCCCACGCGAGCGCTGCCCCGGGGGTGGCTGGGCTCGATCCAGGTGCGCAGCGCCCGCCGCCGCGTTGAGGGAACGGGTCCGGCGACCCCTGCCGCGCCCGCCCCGCGCCGCCGGCTCCGTCTGCCGTCCAGCGTGGTCCCGGCGGGCGGACGGCTAGAGAAGGGACAGGAGGGTTGCGTTCGTCTCCGGTAGGCCTATGGAGACGCGGAGGTGGTTGGGGAATCCGATGCTGGCGCCGTCGCGGGCGAGGATTCCCGCTTTCAGGAGTCGCGCGCGCAGCGCGGCGGGGTCGGGGACGCGGATCAGCAGGAAGTTCGCCTGCGACGGCGGGAACACGTAGCCGCGCTTGGTCAACTCGGTGCTGAGAAACGCCCGCTCCTCGAGCACGAGCCGGCGCGTCCTGTCCAGGTGTTCCTGGTCCTCGAGGGCCGCGAGCGCTCCGACCTGGCCGAGCCGGTTCACGTTGTAGGGGGCGCGGACGCGATTGAAGCGGTCGATCGTCTCGGCGCTCGCCGCCGCGTACCCCACGCGAAGTCCGGCGAGCCCCGCGATCTTCGAGAAGGTGCGGAGCACGACGAGGCGCGGGTAGCGCGGGAGCAGACGCACACCATCCGGGTAGTCGGGGTCGTCGCAGAAGTCGCTGTATGCCTCATCGAGGACGACCAGCGGCGGATCGACGCCCAGCGCGTCGAGGAAGGCGAGCAGGGGGGCCCGGCGGATGATGGTCGTCGCCGGATTGTGCGGCGAGCACAGCATCACCGCCTTCGTTCGCTCGGTCACCTTGCGGCGCACGTCGGCCAGGTCGGTCTCGTACCCGGCCATCGGGCTCGGCACGACGCGCGCGCCGGCCAGCGTCGCCGAGATCGCGTACGGCTCGAACGAAGGCTCGGGGACGACCACCTCGTCGCCCGGCTCGAACGCCGCCGCCGCGATCAGCGCGATCAGCTCGTCGGCGCCGTTGCCGACGACGAGCTGGTCGGCGCCGACGCCGAGGCGGCGCGCCAGCGCCTCGCGCAGCGCGGTCGAGCCCCCGTCGGGATAGAGGTGGATCCGCCCGGCCTCGCGTGCGACGGCGGCCATTGCGCGGGGCGAGGGGCCCAGCGGGTTTTCGTTGGCAGAGAGACGGACGAGGTCGGAACGCCCCAGCTCTCTGGCCAGGGCCTCGAGCGACGGGCCTGCGTCGTAGGGGGTGAGCGCGTCGAGGACGGAGCGCCAGAGTCTACGCACCCCGTCATTCTAGTAAGTCTGCGTCGCATTTGACAGTCTTCGTGCTGGGTTGCTACGCTCTTCTGTCATGTCCGTCGAGCTGTTTCGCCGGGCCCGGCGTGCCGAAGCAAGGGCCGAGCGCGCCGAAGACCGGCGTCGCCTTCGGCTCGAATTCTTCCGTCAGGCGCTCACGCAGGGATTCGACTCCCTCAAGGTGAGACACGCCGAGGGCGCGTCGGGGCAGGAATCGGTCCGCACCCACGCGCGCCTCATGGACGAGGTCATCTTCTCGCTGACCCGGCTCATCGCCGCCGACGCGAGTCGCGCTCGACTCGACCCGACCTCCCTGGTGGTCGCGGCTCTCGGCGGCTACGGCCGGGGCGAGCTCCATCCGCTCTCCGACATCGATCTGATGGTCGTCTACGACGGCGAGCTGTCGCCCTACGTCCAGCGGATGATGCAGGAGCTCCTGTACTCCCTCTGGGACCTCGGGCTGCAGGTCGGTCACAGCCTGCGCTCGCTCGACGACTGCGTGGCGATGGCGCGCACGGACTTTCCGAGCCGCACCTCGATGCAGGAGGCGCGGTTCCTGGCCGGTGACCGGCGGCTCTTCGGCCGGTTTCGCCGGGTGCTGCGTGACAACGTCTACCGGCGCGACTTCGGCCAGTTCCTGGAGACGACGCTCGCCGAGCGCGACCAGCGCTACCGCCGCTACGGCGCCTCGCCGTACATCGGTGAGCCGAACGTCAAGGAGTCGGCGGGCGGACTGCGGGACGTCCACACCGCGATGTGGCTCGGCGCCGCGAAGTTCGGCGCGCGCACGCTGCGCGAGCTGGCCGACAAGGGGCTCATCACGCCGCGCGAGCAGGCGGCCACCGACGCGGCCCTGACCTTCCTCTGGCGCGTGCGCAACGAGCTGCACTTCTTCTCGGGCCACAAGAACGACGTGCTCTCGCGCGACCTCCAGCCTCGGATCGCGAAGAATCTCGGCTACGAGAACGACGACACCTCGCTCGGCGTCGAGCGCTTCATGCGCGACTACTACCTGCACGCGCGCGCGATTCACCGCGTGTCGCGCCGGCTGATCGCGCGCTGCCAGGAAACGCTGTCGCGCCGGGGCTCGGCCGAGCGGCGCCAGCGGCAGCAGGCGCTGGCCGACGGGCTCGTCTTCTTCGACGGGCAGCTCCATCTGGCCGATCGCGACTCGGGGCCGCTGCGGGCCGATCCCTCGCGCCTCATGAAGGTCTTCTGGCACTTGCATCGTCTGGGCTGCGAGCTGTCGCTCGACCTCGAGCGGGCCCTCGAGGACTCGCTGTACCTCGCCGACGGCGCGTTCCAGCGGTCGCCGGTCGTGCGCGATCTCTTCCTCGACGTCTGCCGGGCGTGGGGACGCGCCGCGCAGACATTCTCGGAGATGCACGAGCTCGGGCTCCTGGGACGGTACCTGCCGGAGTGGGGTGCCTTGACGTGCCTCGTCCAGTACGACGTCTACCACAAGTTCTCCGTCGACCAGCACTCGCTCCTCGCCGTCGAGCACCTCGAGGCGCTGGCGCCCGGCCAGTCCGCGGAGTCGGAGGGCGCCGCGCAGGTGTTCCACGAGGTGGAAAGGCCCGAGCTGCTGATGCTCGGCATGCTCCTGCACGACGTCGGCAAGGCCAGGGGGCATGGCCACGTCGCTAAGGGCATCCCGCTGATCCGCGAGCTGGTGACCCGCATGGGGCTCGACGGGGACGACGGCGCGGTGGTCGAGTTCCTCGTCGCGCACCACCTCACGATGTCGCACATCGCCCAGCGGCGCGACATCGACGACCCCAAGACCATCGCGGATTTCGCGACGACGGTCGGCGACCCCCAGCGCCTCAAGATGCTCTACCTCTTGACGTGGGCGGACATGCGGGCGGTGGGTCCCGGTGTCCTCACCCCCTGGCAGGCGACGATCCTCCACGAGCTCTACACCCGGGCGCTGGCCAGGCTGACCGGTGGCCGCAGCGTGAGGCCCAGCCGGCCGCAGCTCGCCGAGCGCCTGCGGGTGGCCGTCGCCGGAGAGGTGCCGGCTCAGGCGCTCAAGGCCCACCTCGCGATGATGTCGGACCGTTACCTGGCGACGACGGGCGTGCAGCGGATGGCCGAGCACGTCCGGATGCTCGAGCAGCTGAGCAGCACGTCGGTCGTGACCGAGCTGTTCCTCCATCCCGACCTGGGCTCGTCCGACCTGGTCGTCGTCACGCGCGATCTCCCCGGGCTCTTTTCGCTGATCGCCGGCACGCTCGCCTCCCAGGGCGTCAACATCATCTCCGCGCAGATCCACACGCGGGCCGACGGGATCGCCATCGACACTCTCCAGGTCAACGACCCGACCGGCGACGCCGTCACATCGACGGCCCACTGGGGGCGCACGCTCGACGCGCTCCGAGCGGTGCTGACGGGCGACGCGCAGGTCGCGACGTTGCTCGAGAAGCGGCGCGCGGCCGGGCGCACCACCGCCGGCGTGGGCGGCCCTGCGAAGATCACGCTCGACAACCAGCTCTCGGACGACTACACCGTACTCGAGGTGAAATGCCCGGACCGTCTGGGCCTGCTCTACCTGGTCACGCGGACGCTCGCGGGGCGCGGCCTGGACATCGCGACCGCGAGGATCGCGACCGAGATCGACCAGGCGGTCGACACGTTCTATGTCCACGACGGCCGGGGCCGCAAGATCGAGGACCCCGACGCGCTGGGCCGCGTCCGCGAGGCGCTCGAGCAGGCGCTCGTGCAGCCCATCTGACGATGCTGGGCCGTTACCGCGAGCCGGTGCGCCTCTGGATCGACCCGATCGGGCGCGTGCTCTATCAACGGTTCCACCTGCGCCCGAACCACCTGACGATCATCGGACTCGGCGTGAGCCTGCTGGCCGCCACGGCGTTCTCCACGGGCCGGCTGCGCACCGCCGGCGTCCTCCTCATCCTGGCCGGCCTCTGCGATTTCTTCGACGGCTCGCTGGCGCGCGCCTCCGGCCAGGTGTCGGCGTTCGGCGCGTTTCTCGACTCGGTCATCGACCGGTACTCCGACCTGGTCGTGCTGCTCGGCATCGTCGTGCTCTTCGCCCAGATGCCCCAACCGCGCGGCGCCGTCGTCGCGATGGCGGGGCTGATCGGCTCGATGATGGTGAGCTACACGAAGGCGCGGGCCGAGTCGATCGGCGTGCGTTGCACCGTGGGCATGATGGAACGCCCCGAGCGCATGATCTGTCTGATCGCCGGCGCGCTCCTCGATCTCCTCGAGCCCTCGCTGTGGGTCCTCGCCATTCTCTCGAACCTCACGGCGATCCAGCGCATCGCCTTCACCTGGCGCGCGACACGCGACGCCGCGCTCCTGCGCATAGTGCTCTGCGTGGCCGTGCTCCTGGCGCCGGTGGCCGTCGTGGCGCAGTCCGAGGCGCCGGGCACCGACGCCGAGCCGGCGGCAAAGGGCTGGGCGGCAGCCGTGGAAGCCTACCAGCAGGGCGAGGTCGAGCCGCTCATCCGCGAGTTCGGGCTCGACGGGGCCAGAGACAGCTTGATCGGCGACCACGTCCGTTACCTTCTGGCCGAAGCGCTCTCTCGGGGCGACGACCTCGCCGCCGCGCGTGCGGCCGCGCTGAGCGTTCCGGAACGCTATCCTCGTAGTCGCCTGGCGCCCCGGGCCCTGGTGCTCGCCGCGACGCTCGACCTGCGCGCGGGCCAGGAGGCCGCGGCGCAGACCGTCCTGGTTCGCTTGATCAACGACTATCCCGACTCGCCCGATCTCGCGGGTGCGCTCTATTTGCTCGCCATGTCGGCGGAGTCCCTCGGCCAGCTCGACGCGGCAGCGCTGACCTATCGCGACGTGCGCATCCTGACGCCCGCGAGCGGCTACGCCGACGGCGCCAGCGACAGGATCGTCGCGTTGCAGGCGACCGGCGTCCAGCTGCCCCCATTGACGCCAGCCCAGCGGATCGACCGTGCCGAGCGGCTCCTGCGGAGCGGCGTGGCCGACGTCGCCATGAGCGAAGCCGAGCGTCTCGTCGACGAAGTCAAGGAGACGGCGGTCGTGACGCGCGCGCTCCGTGTCGTCGTCGACGGCGCGCGGAGGCTCGGCCGCCACGAGCAGGCGGCGCGTACGCTCGGACTCCTCGCCGACCGGTCGCCCGCCGAGCGACGCCCGGCGCTGCGGCTCGAGCAGGCGCGGCTCCTCGTGCGCGCCAGCGAGCGGGCGCGGGCGCTGACCGCGCTCGACGCCGTCGTTTCGGCAGGTCCCGAAGCCGAGAAGTCCGAAGCGCTCTATCTCAAGGGCCGGGTGCTGGAAGACCAGGCTCGTGAGGTGGAGGCGACCGCGGTCTATCGCCAGGTCGTCGCCAACCATCCGACGCGCGAGGCCGCGGCGGCGTCCCTCTGGCGGCTGGGTTGGCTCGCGTACGGTAAACGTGACGCGCATGGCGCTCAGAAGGCCTGGACCCGCCTCGCCGAGCTCGGGACCGCCGGGGGCTACCGACACCCGGCGCTCTACTGGGCGGCCCGAGGCCGTGAGCAGGCGGGCGACGCCGGCGCGCCCGAGCTCTACAGCCAGATCCTTGCCGAAGCGCCACGGAGCTACTACGGCATGCTCGCGGCCGGGCGCCTCGGCCGCGCCCGGGAAGGGGGGGTGGCCGCGCCGATCGCGCTCCCGCCCGAGCCGCGCGCTGCCCTCGCCGACGATCCCGGCTTCGCGCGTGTCGAGCTGCTGCGGCGGATCAATCTCGTTGAAGATGCCGCCCAGGACCTCGAGGAGATCGTCCAGGGCGCGCTCACCGATCCCGTGCGCCTCTACGGGCTGGCGGGCACGTACGTCGCGGTCGAGCGCTATCACCTGGCGCTCCGCATCATGCGCCGGCATTTTCAGACGTTCGCGGCGACCGGAGACCCGACGCTGCCGCGTGCGTTCTGGGAGATGTTCTATCCGTACGCGTGGCGCGACGAGGTCCGGGACGCCGCGCAGCGCACCGGGCTCGACCAGTATCTGGTCGCCGCGGTCGTGCGCGAGGAGTCGAGCTACTACCCGCGCGCCCTCTCCCGCGCCGGCGCGCGCGGGCTCATGCAGCTCATGCCGGCGACGGCCAGGCTGATGGCGACGGCCGTCGACCTCGACGATCCCGGGGTCAACATCGAGCTCGGCACCCGCTTCCTCGCCGGCCTCTTGCGCGAGTTTCCCGACGCGCGCCTGGCGGTGGCCGCCTACAACGCCGGCCCCAATCGCGTCCGCCAGTGGTGGGCGGCGCGCCGCAGCGACGACGTCGAGGCGTTCGTCGAGCAGATCCCGTTCGACGAGACCCGCCTCTACGTGAAGAAGGTCGTCTTCTCCTGGGACGAGTACCGCCGGATCTACGGCGGGCCGTGAATCCCGAGCCACTCCCGCCCGAGATCATCACGTACTACAGGCAGGCCGGTGAGGCGGCTCGCCTCCTGGGCGGCGCCGGCCAGGTCGAGCTCGCGCGTACCCAGGAGATCATCCTGCGCCATCTGCCGCCGGGGCGCGTCGTGCTCGACGTCGGCGGCGGTCCGGGTGTCTACGCGTGCTGGCTCGCCGCGCTCGGCCACGAGGTGCACCTGATCGATGCGAGCCCGATGCATGTCGATCAAGCGCGCGTTGCTTCGGGCCGCCAGCCCGGGCGCGAGCTCGCGAGTGCGCGCGTCGGCGACGCGCGGCGGCTCGAGCGGCCGGACGCGAGCGCCGACGCCGTGCTGCTGCTGGGCCCGCTCTATCACCTGACGCAGCAGCCGGACCGGATCGTGGCGCTCGGCGAGGCTCGGCGGGAGCTCAAGCCCGGCGGCGTCCTGTTCGCCGCCGGGATCTCGCGCTTCGCCTCGCTCTTCGATGGGTTGTTCGGCGGCCTCTTCCGCGACCAGGCCTACGTCGCGATCGTCGAGCGTGATCTCACCGACGGCCAACACCGCAACCCGACGAGCGAAGACTACTTCACGACCGCCTACTTCCACCTGCCCCACGAGCTCGCGGCCGAGGTCACGCAGGCGGGGCTCACCGTGCTCGAGCTCCTCGGTGTCGAGGGCCCGGCGTGGCTCTTGCCCGATCTCGAGTCGCGCTGGGCCGATCCCCGGGAGCGCGAGCGCCTGATCTGGGCAGCCCGGTCGGTCGAGCGCGAGCCGACGTTGCTCGGTCTCAGCGCCCATGTCATCGTGGTCGCGCAGAACCGCCGATGAGGAACGCGTCGTGAACGTGGAGCTGCCCTACGGCGAGGCCACCCTGCCCGCGAGGCTCCCAGAGCGGACGCGGAGCCTGTCGAACACGGAGGCCGTCACCCCCGCACCGGTGGCGGATCTCCAGGCGGCCGTCGGCGAGGCGCTGGCCCGGCCGCTCGGGCTGCCGCGCCTCGGCGAGCTGGTGAAGCCCGACGCGACGGTCACGATCGCATTCGACGACGCGACGGTGCCGTCCTATGGCCCGATCCGTTCGGTCGGGATCGAGGCCGTGCTCGCGGAGCTGGCGACGGCGGGAGTCTCGCGGCGGCAGGTCACGCTGATCTGCGCCAACGCGCTCCACCGAAAGCTCCGGCCGGCTGAGCTCGCGCGCATCCTCGGAGCCGGTCTCGTCGCCGAGTTCGGCGATCGCCTGCTCTGCCACGACGCCGAGGACCCGAGCGCCCTCGTGAGCCTGGGCCCGACGCCGGAGCACGGGTACCCCGTCGTCACGCATCGGCTCGTCGCCGAGTCCGATCTCACCGTCTACGTGAACGCGGGGTACATGCGGGGCTTCAACGGCGGCTGGAAGTCTGTCTGTGTCGGGCTGTCGACGTACGCCACGATCCGCGTGACCCACACGCCCGACGGCATGTCGATGTCGGTCCACGGCAACCGCATGCACGCGGTGCTCGACGAGATGGGCCGCCATCTCGAGAGTCGCCTCGGCCGCCGCGTCTTCAAGATCGACACGCTCCTGGCCGATCCCTTGCGCGTGGCGAAGGTCGTCGCCGGCTCGGTCGACGACTCGCGCCGCGCGATTCTGAGCGCGATGGGCACGATGTTCCCACCGCGGCGCGAGCTGGCCCGGGAGCGGTTCGACGTCCTGGTCTACGGCGTCCCCGACGACAGCCCGTACGCGGTCTTCTCCCATGTCAATCCGATCCTCACGCTGATCTCGTCGGGGCTTGGCTATCTCGGCGGGCTCGTCGAGGCGGTCGGAGCGCCCGGCTGCACCGTGATCCTGGCGACGCCGGTGCCCGAGCGCTGGGATCGCGTCGCCCATCCCTCGTATCCGGAGGTGTGGGAGCGCGTCCTCGGGCTCACGCGCGATCCGCACGAGATCATGCGCCGATTCGCCGACGACTACGCGCGCCGGCCGGAGTACATCGAGGCCTACCGCGGGCACTACGGCTTCCATCCCGTCCACGCGATCTTCGCGGTCTATCCCCTCAAGCGCCTGAGCCGCATCGGTCGCGTCATCGTCGTCGGGCCGCGCGACCCCGCGGTGCCCCGACACCTGGGCTTCGAGGTCGCCGCGAGCGTCGAGGAGGCGCTTGCTCGCGCCGAGACGATCCATGGCCGCGACTGCGCGATCGCCCACGTCAGGCAGCCGGCCCCTGCGCGCCCGGAGTGAGGGCAATGCGGCCGTGAACCCCAAGCGCTGGGCGCTGTCGGTGCCGCTCGACGGCTTCGCGCTGGCCGAGCACGCGGAGATCGCGCGCGCCGCGGAGCGGCTCGGCTACGTGGATGCCTGGTCGCTCGAGGCCGACGGCGTCGACTGCTTCGCGCCGCTGGCCGTCGTCGGAATGGCGACGTCCATGCGGCTGGGGACGGCGATCGCGAACGTGTACACGCGAGGGCCGGCGACCCTGGCGATGTGCGCGGCCGGCGTCGCCGAAGTCGCGCCGGGCCGCTTCTGTCTCGGCATCGGGTCGGGCTCCCAGCCGATCGTCGAGGCGTGGAACGGGGGAGTGTTCGGCCGGCCGGCGACCCGCGTGCGCGAAAGCGCGCAGTTTCTGCGTCGCGCCCTGGCGGGAGAGCGCGTCGTGTTCCGGGGCGAGACCTTCTCGGTGGACGGGTTCCGCCTGAGCCGCCCGCCCGCGCAGCCGATCCCGATCTACGTCGCGGCGCTCCGACCGGGCATGCTGCGCGTCGCGGGCGAGGTCGGCGACGGCGCGATCCTCAACTGGCTTTCCGCGCAGGACGTGCCGAAGTCGGTGGCTGTCGTCCGCGAGGCCGCGCAGAAGGCCGGGCGCGATCCCGCCACGATCGAGATCACCGCGCGTCTCCTGATCAACGTCGACCCGCCGAGCCCGGCGTCGGACCTGGCGGTGCGCCGGCACGTCACCGCGTACCTGAATGTCCCCGTCTACCGGGCGTTCCAGGAATGGCTCGGGCGCGCAAGCGTGCTCGAGCCGATGTGGAATGCGTGGCAGAGCGGTGATCGGAAGGCCGCGGTCGGCGCGGTGCCCGAGAGGGTGATGAACGACTTGATCATTCGTGGATCGATGGCCGAGATCCGCGCGCACATCGGCCGCTATCTCGACGCCGGCATCGATACCGCGTTCCTCGCGCTCTCGACGCTCGAGACGGACCCGGCGCGGCGGCGTGCGATCCTGCTCGACGCGGTCCAGACGCTCGCGCCCGCTACGCGGCCGGCTCCGACCCCACCACGCTGACGAACGACACGCATTCTCCGGGTGCGCCGCCCAGGTTGTGCGTCAGCGCGAGCTTGCGGCCGCGCGCGACCGACGCGATCTGGCGCTTGCCGGCCTCGCCGCGGAGCTGCAGCCACGCCTCGAAGAGCATCCGGAGGCCCGAGGCGCCGATCGGGTGACCGAAGGACTTGAGGCCGCCGTCGGGGTTCACGGCCAGCTCGCCGTCGAGATCGAAGGTGCCCGCAAGGACTTCCTTCCACGCCGTGCCGCGCGCGGCGAAAGCGAGGTCTTCCATGAGCACGAGCTCGGTCGGCGTGAAGCAGTCGTGCACCTCGGCCATCGCGAGCTCCTGGCGCGGGTCCTTGATGCCGGCCTGGGCGTACGCGTCGATGGCGGAGGCGACGACCTCCGGGAAGGTCGTGTAGTCGTAGTCGGGGTCCAAGGGGCCGGCGGCGGGGCCGGCGATGAACGAGAGCGCCTTCACGTAGAGCGGCTTGTCGGTGTAGCGGCGCGCGTCCTCGGCGCGGACGATGATCGCCGCCGCGGAGCCGTCGCTGACGCCCGAGCAGTCGAAGATCCCGAGCGGGCCGGCGACGAGCGGTGAGCAGGCGATCGTCTCCTTGGGCACCTCTTTGCGGAATTGCGCGCGCGGGTTCAGGGCGCCGTTCTTGTGATTCTTCCACGCGATCCGCGTCATGACGTCCTTCAGCACCGCGTCGTCCACGCCGAACTTCTTGGCGTAGGCCGGGGCCAGCAGGCTGAACGTCGCGGGCGCGGTGAGGCCGGCCCTGGTGCCGTCGCCGGGGGCGGCGATCCCGGGAAGGCCGGAGATGCCGGAGTCCTTCAGTTTCTCGACGCCGATCGCCATCGCGATGTCGTAGGCGCCCGAGGCGACCGCATAGCAGGCGTTGCGGAAGGCCTCGGAGCCGGTGGCGCAGTAGTTCTCGAGCCGGCTCACCGGCTTGTAGTCGATCTTGAGGGGGCGTGAGAGCGTGAGGCCCGACTGGCCCGAATAGAGCGTGCCGAGCCAGAACGCGTCCACGTCGCCGAGCGCGACCCCCGCCGACGCGAGCGCGTCCTTCGCGGCGTCGACGAGCAGGTCGTTGACGCCCTTGTCCCAGTGCTCGCCGAACGACGTGCAGCCCATACCGACGATCGCTACCCGATCACGGATCCCGTTGCTCGCCATCAGCCCGGACCTCCCTCGATCGTTGAAGCGCTCGCCTCGCGGCGCGGCCGCCGCTCAGCTCGCACTGCCCTCGATCAATCGAATCGTGGGCTCCAATTCTAGCAGGGCCCTGGGAGACCCACAGGTATGCTTTGAGCCGTGGCCGCGAGCGAGTGGAGTCGAGCGATCGCCGTCGTCGCCTTCGTCGCCTGCTACGTCGGACTCGCACTCGGGCGCGTGCCGGGCTTCCGGGTCGACCGTACGGGCGTCGCCATCATCGGTGCCGCCGTGATGGTCGCCTCCGGCGCGCTTCCGTGGTCCGACGCCGTCGCCGCGGTCGACGCGCCGACGCTCGTCCTGTTGTTCGGGATGATGGTCGTGACCGCCTATCTTCGCCTCTCCGGGTTCTTCCGCCTGGTGATGACGCTGGCGCTCCGGCGCGCCCGGACGCCGCTCACGCTGCTGGCGGCGGTCGTGGTCGCGTCCGGCGCCCTGTCCGCGTTCTTCGTCAACGACGTCGTGTGTCTTGTCCTGGCCCCGGTGGTGCTGGAGGCGACGCGCCAGCTGGCGCTGCCGCCGATGCCGTATCTCATCGCGCTCGCGACGGCGGCCAACGTGGGGAGCGTGGCGACGCTGACGGGGAATCCGCAGAACATGCTCGTCGGGAGCTTCTCGGGGATCAGCTATCGAAGCTTCCTCGCCCGCGAGGCGCCCATCGCCCTCGTCGGCCTCGCTTGCGTGTTCGTCGTCGTCGCGTTGGTCTACCGCCGCCAGCTTCCGAACACTCCGCTCGAGATCGTCCCGGACACGCGCCTGGCCGTGCACTATCCGCTCATGTGGAAGACGATCGCCGCCGCCTCGGTCATGCTGCTCGCGTTCCTCGGCGGCGTGCCGATCGCCATCGTCGCGGTCACCGGCGCCGCGTGCACGCTCTTCACGCGGCGGGTGAACCCGGAGAAGGTCTACCGCGAGATCAACTGGGGCCTGCTCGTCCTCTTCGCCGGCCTCTTCGTCGTCACCGCCGGCCTCGAGCACTCGGGGGTGATCGATCTCCTGCTGCAGTGGGCCGCGGCCGCGAACCTCCATCGCCCGGCCGTGCTTACCGTCGTCACCGCGGTGCTCTCGAACGTCGTCTCCAATGTGCCGGCCGTGCTCCTGTTCAAGCCGCTCGTCGCCTCGTTCGGCGAGCCGCGTCGCGCGTGGCTCGTGCTGGCCATGGCCTCGACGCTCGCCGGCAACCTGACGATCCTGGGAAGCGTCGCCAACCTGATCGTCGTCGAGACCGCCCGGGCCGCCCGCGTGGAGATCGGGTTCGTCGAGTACTGCAAGGTGGGTGTGCCGCTGACGCTGGTGACGCTCTTCTTCGGCTGGCTCCTGCTCGCGTTCCTTCCGGTGTAGCCGCCGAGCCGCTCAGCTCGCCCGGTTTCGATCACTGAAGGGCTCGCCTCGCGGCGCCGCTCAGCTCGCCCGACCCCTCAGCGGCCTCGCCTTCCAGAAGTAGTTGTGTACGCCACCGGCCGTGAACAGCCGGCGAAAGGTCATCTCGACCCGGTCGCCGATCTTGACGGCCGACGGATCAACGTCGGTCAGCTCGCACTGGAACCGCCCGCCGCCCTCGAAGTCGATGACCGCGGCGACCACGGGCGGCGAGAGCGAGTAGGCGAGCCGATCCACGGTGAAGGTTGCGATCGTCGCCGGGACGTCGGCGAGCCGCTCGGCCGCCATCCGGTCGACGGCATGGCACTTCACGCACACCCGCTGCGGCGGCACGTGCCGGACGCCGCACGCCCGGCAGCGGCTGCCCGTGAAGGCGAACTTCCACGCCTCGGCGCGGAAGGACGGCGGCGCCGCGGGGCGCTCCGGATCGGGCCGGCGCGGCGGCTCGCGCTGGAGGAATCCACGCCAGGTCAAGAAGGTCGGGTACGTGAGGCGACCACCGGCGGCGATCTGCGCCGCCACCGGCCGCGTGGACCGTCGAGACGCGATCGCCGCTGTTGTCCGCCAGATGGCGACGTCGCAGCCGTCCGCCAGCGAGACCACGACGATCAGCTCGTCCGGCTTGGCGCGGTCGAGCGCGTCGGCGAGCATGAGACCCGCGTGCGCCGTTCCGGTGTTGCCGATGCTCGCGGCCAGATCGTCGACGATCGTCCCCTTCTCTGCGCCGATCGACCCGGCGACGCGCCGGCTAGCTCGGCCGTGGGGACCGGTGACGATCCAGCGGGAGACGGCCGCCGCGGTGAGCCCGGTCTGCTTGAGCGCGTCGGCCACGGCGGCCTCGCCCAGCGGCACGTACGCGTGCTCGCCGAAGCGCTCCTCCCACTGGCGCGAGGCGGCATCGCCCGGCAGGCGCCAGCGCTCGAGGAACTCGGCCGTGGCCGACGCCCACGCGACCGGCTCGGCCAGCGTGGATCGGTCTCGCGAATCGGCCAGGAGAAACGCCGCGGCGCCGTCACCGCCTTCGCGCTCGTCGCCGCTCCCGGGGAGGCCGGTGCGGATGTCCGAGAGCACCGTCAGCGTCGGCCGACTGGCATCGATCGCCGCCCGCACGGCACCGGCGCCCGAGCGCACCGACCCCAGCATGTCGAACGCCGGCGCGCCGGTGTCCAGGTCGAGCGCCGCGTGGATGGCCGTCGCGTTGGTCTTGTCGAGGTACGCCGGCGCCGCCGTGGCGAAGTAGAGGGCCTCGGGCCGTACGTTCGGCGCCGCCCGCAGCGCCGCGCGGGCGGCCTCGACGGCCATCGACGTGGTGTCCTCGTCGTAGGAGGCGACGGACCGGGTGCCCGCGCCGGCCGGCGCGCCCAGCGACTCGCCGATCGCCTTGCGATCGAGGCGGAAATAGGGCAGGTAAGCGCCGTACGCGACGATCCCGTTCACAGTGGACGATTCTACCGCGAGACCGGGACAGGCAGGCCGAGCGCTATCGCCGCTTCGCGGCGGCCTTGCGCAGGGCGACCACGACGGTCGGCTCGAGTGGCTCGAGCGCGGCGAGCCGGTCGGCGAGGTCGGGCTCCCTCGCCAGGAGACGCTGCTCGAACAAGGGGGACGGCGGAGGATTCACCGCCGCGGCCGCGCGGAGGGCGTCGGCGAGCGTCCGGCGCGGGGCTTCGTGGCCCATGTCTCTCAGGATCTCGATGGCCCGCTGATCGGCCTCCAGCTCCTGCTCGCGCGAGAAGGCGCGGATGACCAGGGGGTTCACGACGAAATCGGCGAGGCCGAGCCCCGGCATGAAGAGACCCAGCAGCGCGAATCCGGCATTCATCGCGAGAGCGAGGTTGCGTCGTTGGCCCGCGTGTTCCAGGATCTCGTGCGCGACCTTCTGAGCGACGAGCGCGTCGATGCAGCGCTGGGACTGGCGTACGAGCCCGTCAGAAAAGTAAAAGGTCGCGTCCTCGGCGGCGAAGGCGGTGACGGCACTGGTTTCGATGAGCGCGAACGAGTAGCGGTCCGGATCGTCTCCCGCCGCCTCGGCGGCGCGATGGAGGGTTTGGGAGATCTTGATGGTCCCAGGATCGCGGGGCGAAGGGTAGTACGCGAGGTCCGGGTGTGTGGGAGGAATCAGCGCGCATCCACTGGTGAGGACAAGGAGCAGAAGGAGCGCGAGGGAGCGACGCATGCCCGTCCATCCTATGAAGGGACCCTCGCGAATCCGGCGGAAATAACGACGTGGTGATGTGACGTCTACAGCTTGGGGCGCGCCTTGCGAGGAACCACTAACGCAAGGCGCGCCCCCTATCGGAATCGGAGGGACTGCTGGGATCCAACCCCTCCGTCGCCCGATGAGACGAATCCGTCCCGACCCTTATTTCCCCCCACTGAGCAGGGGGCGGAGATAGCTCCACAGGTGATCGGCGATCACCTGATGACCGGCGGCCGTCGGATGGATCCCGTCGGGCTGGTTGAGCCGGGGGTCGGTAGCGACGCCGTCGAGGAGGAAGGGCATGAACGCGATCTTCGCGCGGCGCGCGACCGCCGGGAACACCGCCTCGAACTCCTTCGTGAACTCGGCACCATAGTTCGGCGGCAGGCGCATGCCCGCCAGCAGCACGCGGGCGCCCGCGGCCTGGAGCCGCGCGACGATCTCCTCGAGGTTGGCGCGCACCGCCTGCGGGCTCTGGCCCCGCAGGCCATCGTTGGCGCCGAGCGCGACGATGACGATTTCCGGATTCGTGCGCAGGACCCAGTCGACCCGTCGGAGACCGCCGGCCGTGGTGTCGCCGCTCACGCCGGCGTTGACCACACGGTAGGCGTAGCCCTCGCGCCGGAGCCGCACCTGGAGTCGGGCGGGGAACGCCTCGTCGGCGTCGACGCCCAGGCCGGCGGTGAGGCTGTCGCCGAGCGCGACGATGACGCCCTCGCCGCGCGCCTCGGCCGGTCCCAGGCTCAGCAGCACGACGGACAAGAGGACGAGCCCGCGCACGCGAAGTCGCCTCACGCGGCCAGTGTAGTATGAGTTTCGAGATGATCCGGATCCGCGACGTCGTCATGCGCCTCTCGAGCGGCGGGCGCCCGCTCACGATCCTCGATGGCGTCACGCTCGACGTCGCCGCGGGCGAGGTCTGCGCCATCACCGGGCCTTCCGGGAGCGGCAAGTCCACGCTGCTGGGGCTCATCGCCGGTCTCGACCGGCCGAGCGCGGGCTCGATCGCCGTCGCCGGCGTCGAGATCACGGGGCTCGACGAAGACGCGCTCGCACGGTTCCGCCGCGAGACGCTCGGGTACGTCTTCCAGTCCTACCACCTGATCCCGACCCTCACCGCGGCGGAGAACGTCGCCGTCCCGCTCGAGATCGTCGGCGCGCCCGATGCGCTCAGCCGTGCGCGCGGGCTGCTCGGTGACGTCGGGCTCGGCGAGCGCGGCCACCACTATCCGGTGCAGCTCTCGGGGGGCGAGCAGCAGCGCGTCGCGCTCGCGCGCGCGGTCGCGCTCGACCCCGGCCTCCTGCTGGCCGACGAGCCGACCGGCAACCTCGATTCCGCCACCGGCGTCCAGATCATCCAGCTCCTGCTCGCGTTGAACCGCCGCCGCGGCTCCACGCTGGTGCTGGTGACTCACGACGAGGCGCTGGCGAGCCACGCCGATCGCGTCGTCAAGCTGCACGACGGCCGGATTCTGAACGGCGCCGCGTGAGCCTCGCGTTTTCGCTGCGCATGGCCTGGCGCGAGACGCGTGGGGCGTGGCGTCACTTCATCGTGTTCTTCGGCTGCGTCGCCCTCGGCGTCGCGGCGCTGGTCTCGGTCGGCACGTTCGCGGCGAATCTCGACCGCACCCTGGGGCGCGAGGCCCGCACGCTCACGGGCGGTGACCTCGAGCTCCGCTCGGCGCGGCCGCTCGACGACGACGTGCGCACGGCGCTCGCCGAGCTCGCGCGTGGCGGCGCCGCAACCACCACCGTCCGCGAGCTGGCCGCCATGGCGCGCGCCCCCGCCCGCGGCGCGACGCTCCTGGTGGAGCTCAAAGCGGTGGAGGGCGAGTATCCGCTCTACGGACGCGTCGAGACGGTGCCGGCCGCGCCGCTCGATACCCTGCTCGCCGACCGCGACGGCGCCGGCGGCGCCGTGGTCGAGGCCCGGCTGCTGGAGCGCCTGGGGCTCGCCGTGGGCGATCCTCTGGTCGTCGGCGCCGCCCGCTTCACCGTCACCGGCGTGCTCGTGCGAGAGCCAGACCGCTCGATGGGCCTGGTGACCCTGGGGCCGCGCGTCCTCATCGGGGGCCCGGCACTCGAGCGGACCGGACTCTTGCAGGTTGGCAGTCGTGTCCGTTACCGAACGCTCGCGCGCCTCCCCGCCGGCGTGACGGCCCGCGTCGCCGGCGCCGATCTCGCCCGCTCGATCGGCGATCCGGCGGTCCGCATCGCGGCGTTCGACGAGGCTCAGCCGGGCCTGCGCCGCTTCTTCTCGCAGCTCGCCACCTACCTCGGCCTCGTCGGGCTGGCGAGCCTGCTGGTCGGCGGCGTCGGGATCGCGTCCTCGGTGACCACCTTCTTCAGGCGCCAGCTCGTGACGATCGCGATCCTCAAGTGCCTCGGGGCGGGCTCGCGCGTCCTCCTCGTCACCTATCTGATCCAGATATTGTCCCTCGGCCTTCTCGGGAGTCTGGCGGGCGCCGCCCTGGGCGTGGCAGCCCAGCCGCTGCTCGTGCGCGTGCTCGCCCCGTTCGCTCCGTTCGCGCTCGAAGTCCAGTGGGATGCGGGGACGATCGCCCGTGGGATCGCGCTCGGCATGCTCACGGCGCTGCTCTGTGCGCTCTGGCCGCTCCTGGCCGTCCGCAGCGTTCCCCCGTCGCTGATCCTCCGGCGTGACGTCGAGGCGAGCTCCTGGCGCGCGCGCCGTCCGTGGGCCGCAGCGGCCCCGATCCTCTCGGGGCTGGCCGCGCTGGCCATCTGGCAGGCCGGATCGCTCCGGCTGGGCGCGATCTTCCTCGGCGCCGCGCTGGCGGCGCTCGCCGTCCTCCTGGGGCTGTCGGGGGGGCTCGTGAGGCTCGCCAGGCGGCTGCCGCGCGTCCGGGGGCTGGCCTGGCGTCAGGGCATCGCCGGTCTCGACCGGCCCGGAGGCCACACGGTCAGAGTGGTCGTGGCCCTCGGACTCGCCGTCATGCTGCTCGTGGCCGTCGCGTTGCTCGAGGCGAACCTCGGCCGTCAAATCGCCTTCGAGCAAAAGCGCGACGCCCCGGCGTTCTTCTTCATCGACGTGCAAGGGGACCAGCGGGACGCGTTCAGCCGGCTCGTCGCCGCCGTCAGCGGCACCGCGCCGACGCTGACGCCGGTCGTGCGGGCACGGCTCGCGGAGATCGACGGCGCGTCCGTCACGCGCGAGCTGATCGAGCGGCGGAAGCGAGAGGCGCCGGACAAGATCTGGTATCTCACACGTGAGTACATGTTGACCTGGGCCGCCGAGCCGCCGCCGGCGAGCGTGATCACCCGCGGCCGCTGGTGGACCGCGAGCGAGGCGGCGGCGCGGCCGCGCGTCTCGGTGGACGAGGCGGCGGCGAAATACTTCGGGGTCGGGGTCGGCGGGACGCTCACCTTCGACGTCCAGGGCGTGCCGGTCGAGGCGGAGGTCGCGAGCCTGCGCAAGATCGACTGGCAAAGCCTGAGCACCAACTTCTTCATGGTGCTCTCGCCGGGCGCCCTCGACGGCGCGCCGGCGGTCTACATGGCGACGGCGCGCGTGGCCGCCGACGTCGAGACGGAGCTTCAGGACCGCGTGGTGGCGGCCTTCCCCAATATCACCGCGATTCCCCTGCGGGGTGTCCTCGAGCGCGTGGGCGAAGTCCTCGACCAGATCTCGTTCGCGGTACGGTTCATGGCGCTCTTCAGCGTCGCCGCGGGCCTCGTGGTCATGGCCGGTGCGCTTGCGGCGACGCGCTACCAGCGTCTCTACGAGTCGGTCATCCTCAAGACGCTCGGCGCCACGCGCTGGGCGATCGCGCGCGCGTTCGCCGTCGAGTACGCGTGTCTCGGCGCGACGGCGGGCGTCGGCGGGACGTTGCTCGCGGTCGTCCTCGCCTGGATCATCCTGCGCTTCGTCCTCGACACCCCCTGGACGCTCGAGCCCGAGACGCTGCTCCTGGGCGTGATCCTGACGACGCTCGTCTCGCTCGCGGTTGGTCTCCTCGCGACCGTCCGACTGCTCGGCCGCAAGCCCCTGTCGGTGCTCCGCCAGGAGTGAGCGCCCCATGGTAGTCTTTCCCGATGGAGGTGGCGATGTTCAAACCGCTCGGCCTCGATCACGTCGTCCTGCGAGTTCGCGACCAGGTACGGTCACGCCGGTTCTACGAGGACGTGCTGGGCTGCACGCTCGACAAGCTGAACGAGAGGATCTCGCTGATCCACCTGCGGTTCGGCGAGGCCCTGATCGACCTGCTGCCCGCCACCGAGGCGGGGCCGGTCGGGCCCGATCACTTCTGCCTCTCGATCCGGTGCGACGATCTCAAGGCGGTCGCCGAGGCGCTGCGCGCGAAGGCCGTCGCCCTCGAGGGCGACGTCGTTCAGCGCTACGGCGCGTGGGGTGACGGCCCCTCGATCTATCTCCGCGACCCCGACGGCCACATGATCGAGCTCAAGCCGCGCCCCTGAGCGAGTAAACACGGGGCCTTCACCCCGCGTCCCATCGTCGGAACGACGTGCGATGGAGGATGGGGATGCTCGTCGCGGTGCAGGGCCTCGTGAAATGCGCCGTTGTGATCTATCTCGTGACGCACGGCCTGCCGATCGCCGCCGAAATCGAGTTGCGCGACCTCGCGTCGGCGCTGTGCTGGAGTCTCCTCGCTCAGCTTCGGCTCTCGGGGTAGCGCGTCGCGGATATATAATCGAGCGGGGAGGGAGCCGATGGTGCAGATCCGTCTCTCGCGTGACCTCGACGACCGCGCCCGCGCGGTGCCCGGGCCGATGACCGTCGACGAGTTCCTGGCGCGCTTTCCCGAGGTGCCGGCCGATCTCCACGGCGAATCCGTGCTCGAGCGATATGTGGTGGTGTTCGGGCCGCTGCTTCGACTCGCGCAGAAGCCGTCGCCCTGCGTGGGCGCGGGCGGCGACATGGAGCACGTCTTCTACACGCGCCTCGTGAACGATCTCGCGATCTACGGCATCGGTCTCGCGCGGCGTGACCGGACGCTCTCGCGGCTCCAGGCCACCCTGGACGCGCACGCGAAGGCGCCGGCGACCTTCGGTTGCACGCTCGTGCCCCGGAAAGCGCCCGGAGCGCCTCCCGCCGGGTGCCGCTAGCCGTTCTACCTGAGGGGCCTCGAGATGGCCCCCCCAACCCCCCAACGCTCGGAGCACCCCGGCGAAGCCGTGGCGCTCCTCGATACCCTACAGAGTCCTAGCCCAAGCGGCTGAGCACGTCCCCAACCATTCGTGTCAGCTTGTCCGGCGTGAACGGCTTCTGGAGCAGCGCGGTGCCGGGATCGAGCACGCCGTGATGGACGATCGCGTCGTCCGTATAGCCCGACATGTACAGGACCTTCATCCCGGGGTGGTCGGGGACGAGGCGATCCGCGAGATCACGGCCGCTCATCCCGGGCATGACGACGTCGGTCAGCAGCAGGTCGATCGGGCCCTGGTAGCGCCGGGCGACGTCCAGGGCCTCGCGCGGGCTGCCGGCCGACAGGATCGAGTAGCCGGCCATACCGAGGACCTCGGTGGTCAGCTCGCGCAGCTCGCCCTCGTCCTCGACGACGAGCACCGTGCCGGACGCCGCGACCAGCGGCGCGGCGCTCTCGGTCGCGGCGACGGAATCGGCGGACGCTGCGACACGAGCCAGATAGATCGTCACGGCGGTGCCCGTCCCGGCCGCGCTCTCGATCCCGACGTAGCCTCCGTGTTGCTTGACGATGCCGTAGACGGTCGCGAGGCCGAGCCCCGTGCCCTTCCCGACCTCCTTGGTCGTGAAAAACGGCTCGAAGATGTGCGCCAGGACGTCGGGGCTCATGCCCGCCCCGCTATCGCGTACGCAGAGCATGGCGTGGGGCCCGGCGCTCGCGCCGGGGTGCGCCTCGATGAAGGCGTCGTCGAGCTCGATGTTGGCGGTCTGGATGGTGAGGCGCCCGCCCTGCGGCATCGCGTCCCGCGCGTTCACGGCGAGGTTCACGACGATCTGCTCGATCTGCGCCGGGTCGGCCCTTACGCGGCCGAGCGTGGGATCGAGCAGGGTGAGCAAGTCGATCGTCTCACCGATCAGGGGCTTGAGCATCAGCGCCATGTTCGCCACAACGCCGTTGAGGTCGAGCACCTTCACCTGGAGCATCTGCTTGCGGCTGAACGCGAGGAGCTGCTGAGTGAGGGTCGCCGCGCGGTCGGCCGTCTTCCTGACGAGCTCGATGTCGCGCCGCCGGGGGTCGTCGAGCGGAAGGCGGAGCAGCAGCAGCTCCGTACGGCCGGTGATGACGGTCAAGAGGTTGTTGAAGTCGTGCGCCACGCCCCCGGCGAGCTGGCCGACGGCATCCATCTTCTGCGACTGGCGCAGCTGGGCCTCGCTCTGCCGGAGCGCTTCCTCGGCGCGCTTGCGCTCGCTGATGTCCCGTAAGAAGCCGGTGAACATCGGCGGCCCGTCCGAGGGGATCGCGATGATGGCGACCTCGACGGGAAACTCGGTGCCGTCGGCGCGCATCGCGGTCAATTCGAGGCGCCGACCGATCACCGGACCTTCGCCCGTCGCGAGGTATTGCGCGAGTCCTCGGCGATGTTGGTCACGCAGGGACGGCGGCACGATCAGCTGGGCCAGCTCGCGGCCCAACGCCTGGGCGCTCGTATAGCCGAATGTCCTCTCCGCCGCCGGGTTGAACTCCACGACGCGCCCCTCGTGATCGATCGTGATGATGCAGTCCAGGGCGGCCGAGAGAATCGTCCCCTTGCGGGCCTCGCTCTCCCGCAGCGAAGCCTCCGCTCGTTTGCGCTCGCTGATGTCCAGCACGGTCGACTGGAACGCGCGATCGCCCTCCCAGAGGATCTCGGCGATCTGGATGCCGATCCAGATGAGCGAGCCGTCCGTCCGGACCGCCTGAAACTCGTACTGGGCGGGCACAGGCTCTCCGGCAAGGCGCGCCGTGCGGTAGCCCTCGATCCGCGAGCGCTCATGCGGCGCGATCCAGCCGCGCGTGTCGAGGCCGATGAGCGCCCTTGGGCTCTCGTAGCCGAGTATCCGCGCGAACGTCGAGTTGGCAAAGAGCGTGACCCAGTCTCGGTCGATGTAGATACCCTGGATCGATCCCTCCACCAGCGTCCGGTAGCGTCGCTCGCTCTCGCGCTCGCTGGCGAAGAGCTGCGCGTTCTTGATCGCGATCGCGGCGACGGCGGCGAGCCGCACCAGGATCGCCTCGTCGCGGTCGGTGAACGGGCGCCGCGTGCGGTTGGCGACGTAGAGCGTCCCTTCGACGCGCTCCTCCGTCTTGATCGGGACCACCATGGCGGCGACGACGTCGTCCGCGAGGGCGCCCGCCAGGTTCGACTTGTCGAACGATTGATCGCTCGCGTAGTCGTCGGTGCGATGCGGGCGGCCCGTCACGAGCACGTGGCCCCCGAGACCCTTGCCGGGCTCGACGATGAGCGTCCGGTCCGAGTACCTCGAGCCGACGCGGTAGCGGACCGTCACGGTGTCCGTCTCGCCTTCGCGAAACCCCATCGCCGCGATGTCGCTCCCGACGAGGTCCTTGGCGCCGTCGGCGATTCGCCGCAGGACGGTGTCGAGGTCGAGCGACGCGGTGATGGCCCGCGCCGCCTCCGAGAGCACCTCGGACTCCCGCTGGCGCCGCTGACTCTCCTCGTACAGTCGTGAATTCTCCAGAGCGAGCGCCGCCTGGTCGGCAAACGCCTGCAGGAGCTCGACCTGACGGTCGGAGAACGGCCGGACGTGGTCCCGATATGTCACCAGGGCGCCGAGCACCCGCTCGCCGACGAGCAGCGGCACGGAGAGCACCGCGCGATAGCCCTCGGCCTCGACCGCCGCGCGCGTGGCCGGCGTGAGGTCGAACGCCGGGTCGTTGAGGAGGTCGGCCGACCAGACGGGTCGCCGCTCGGCGATCGCCGCGGGCGTGGTGCCGTCGCGTCGATGCCGGGGCCGCATGCCCTCCGTGAACGCCGGGCTCATCCCGCGGCTCGCCAGGAAGAGCCAGGAGACTTCGGGCTCGGTCGAGTTCACCAGCGCGACGGCCGATCGCTGGGTGCCGAGCAGGGCACAGGCGCGGTCGACGACGAACGCCAGGATCTTCTGGAGCTCCAGGGACGACGCGATCGCGCTGGAGAGCTCCGCGAACGCCTCGGCCTCCTGGCGTCGCGCGGCGTTGTCGGCGAACAGGCGTGCGTTGTGGATCGCGACCGCGGCGTGGTCGGCGAGGTTCACGAGGATCTGCTCGTCACGGTCGGTGAGAGCGCGGTCGTCTCGGTTGGATACCGCCAGGAAGCCTTCGACGCGCTCCTCGAGCTTAATCGGCACCGCCATGTACGAGCGCATGCCCTCTTCTCGGGCGACCGCGGTGAACTGCGGGCCGATCCTTGTGTCCTCCAGGTAGTGGTCGGTACGGAACGGCCGGCCGCTCGCGAGGACCTGACCGCCGGCGCCCTGGCCGGGCGCGATCCGGAACGAGTGATACCCCTGGTACCGTGCGCCGGGCCAGTGGCAGAACACGACCGCATCGATACCGGGATCGCGGAGGGCGATGAACGCCATGTCGCTCCGGCATATCTCACGAGCGCCCTCGGCAATCCGCTGCAGCACGGTCGCGAGGTCGAGCGAGGTATTGACGGTGCGAACCACGGCCGCCAGCAGCTCGGCCTCGCGCCGTCGCCGACCCGCGTCCTCGTAGAGGCGGGCGTTGTCGATGGCGATGGCCGCCTGGTCCGCCAGGAGACTCGCGAGGTCCTTTTCCTCGGGCGTGAAGTCGGCGCGATGCCCGAAGATGACGATCAGCGTGCCGAGGGCGCGGTCGTGATGGATCAGCGGCAGCGCGATGCAAGCGTGGAGATCGGCGGCCTTCGCCAGCACCGGGTTCATCCACCTCGGGTCCGACTGGACATCCTCGAGGTACTCGGGCCGGCGTGAATCGAGGACGACCCCGGAAAGGCTTCCGCGGCGCGTCGCCGGCACGATGAGGAGCGTCGGTCGGACGAGCTCGGGAGTCCAGAAGCTGCCACCCTCGCGCAGCGTGTCGCCGCCTTCATCCACCCACACATACGCCATCTTCGCTTTGAGCAGCGTCGTGGCCGCCTCGGCGATCGCCCGGAACGCCGCGTCGCTTTCGGTCGCGGACGTGATGAGGCGCGTCAGCTTGCTGAGGGTGGTCAGGCGCTCGGCGCGTTCTTCCGCCTGTCGGAACAGGAGCGCCCGCGGGCCCGAGGCCTCCTTGTCGGAGTTCGCGGGCTTCGGCGGCTTTGCCTTACCCAATGTCGAAGGAGAGCCGCGTGTGCGCCTCGCGGAGGGCCTCTTCGACGGCAGCGGGCGTGTCGGCGCGGGCGAAGATGAATCCGAGATACTGCCAGCCCTCGGGGAGCGGGACCACGTCCTGGCCCGGGTGCATCGTGATCGCGACTTCGTCGATGCCGTCGACCGCCCCGGCCTCCTCGACGCCCCGCACCGCGACGAGCCGACCCGCGCGGGGGATCGGGATCATCATGACGCCCGCCGCACGGCGCTCGCGCTCGAGCGACTCCAGCGGGCGGCCGAGGGCGTGGCTGATGATCAGCTCCTCGAGGCTCAGGCCGGTTCCGAAGCGAAGCGTGCGCGAGCACAGCCCGCCGATCGAGCGCGCGGCGACCTCCAGGATGAAGGGCCCGCGCTCGTTGAGGCGCAGCTCGGCGTGGATCGGTCCCTCCGTGAGGCCGAGGGCTCCGCAGGCGTCGCCGGTCACCGCGGCGATGCGGGCCTGCGCCGTCTCGGGCAGCCGCGACGGCGTGACGTAGATCGTCTCCTCGAAGAACGGGCCGTCGAGTGGGTCGGGCTTGTCGAAGAGCGCCAGGACGTGGAGCGTTCCGCCGACCAGTAACCCCTCGAGCGCGAATTCGCGTCCCGGGATGAACTCCTCGACGAGCAGCGCGCGCCGCGCCTCGTCCGGAAGCTCCGTGCCCGCGCGCTCGAGGATCGCCGCGATGCGGCGGAAGGCGATGACGAACTCTCGCGCGTCGTTCGCACGAATCACCCCGCGGCTGGCCGAGAGCGCGAGCGGCTTGAGGACGCACGGGTAGTCGACGTCCTCGGCGAGCGCCGCGGGCTCGTCGGCCAGCTTCACCAACCGGAAGCGGGGCACCGACACGCCGGCGCTGGCGAGGCACCGGCGCATCGCGTGCTTGTCACGTGTGACGCTGGCCGCGGGCAGCGAGTTCGCTTTGAGCCCGAGCCGATGACTGATGGCGGCGGCGACGACCGTGGTGAGGTCGTCCACGGCGACCACGGCGTCGATCGGTCGCTGCCGAGCGAATCGGGCGACCGCTTCCGCGCTCGCGAGCGGATCGCCGAAGTCGAGGGTCACGAGGGACTCGGGTGCCAGCGCCTCCAGCGTGCTCGGTCGCTCGGAGGCACACACGAGGTCGACGGCGAGCTTGGTTGCCGCTTCGACGAAGGCCTGGGTGCGGTAGGTCGTGGTGGGCAGGAGGAGCAGCAACCGGCTCGCCGAAGTCGGCACGGGTGTCTCCCGCCCACGCGGCGGCGCCGGGCTAAGCTTTGCCCGCCGTGTAGTAGGGGTTGTTGCCGGCGGCGTGGTCGGTCGTGTCCAGGACCTCGGCGACCTCGGGGAGTTCCTCCTTGATCAGCCGCTCGATCCCCGACTTCAGCGTGACGTCGGCGGCGCCGCAGCCCTGGCAGCCGCCACCCATCTGAAGGTAGACGCGGTTGTCCTGCACGTCGATCAACTCGACGAACCCGCCGTGGCCGGCGACCGCAGGATTGATCATCGTGTCGATCAGTTCCTGAACGCGAGTCTTGAGTTCTGCGCTCATGGCGGCACCTCTAGATCGATACTGTACCCGAGTTTCCGCTCAGGGCCAACTGGCCCTCGGTGGGCTCCGCTCAGCAGAACCAGGGTTCGGTGAGGCGCGGCGGGCGCTTGCGGTCGCGCGCCGGCGCCGCGAAGGCTCGCGGTGCTGCGCCGGCGGCTCGGTCCGCCAGCTCGCGCACGCGGTGGAACGTGGTCGCGGCGTCCTCGCGCCGGTCGGCGCCGTCGGCGACCGCGGCCGACACCTCGCGGTGGAGCGCCTCCATGCGCGGGTCGGGGTGGGTCCAGCGGTGAAAGAACTGATTCGCCACCAGCTCGCCGAGGAACGGGCGTAGCGCGGCGCGCTCGAGCAGGAGCGAGCCGGGCGGGAGCAGGAGCCGGATCGAGTACTGGACGGGATCGATGGCGTCGACGAGCTGATGAGCGTCGACGAAGTCCAGGAGGTCGCGGTAGTCGTCGAGCGTCGTCCATGGGGTAAAGGGTACCCAGGTGGGGCGCAGCGCGATGCCTGCGGCGGGCACGAGCCGCACCGCCGTCTCGATGTCGGCGCGCGTATGACCTTTGTCGAGGTGGGCCAGGACCGCGTCGCTCAACGATTCGGCGGCCGTGACGACGAACGCACAGCCGAGCCTGGCGAACTCGGGCAACCGGGCGCGGTGGCGCAAGAGGTGCTCGATCTTCGCCGTGAAGTCGAAGGTGAGGCTCGGGAAGTCGTCGTGGAGGGCTCGGGCGACGGCCAGGGCGTGGCCGGGGCCGTTCAGAAAGTCGGGATCGCCGAACGTGATGTGGGTCGCGCCCATATCCGCCTGCTGCCGGATGTCCGCGCGCAGCACGTCGACAGGCACGACGAAGAAACGCCCGCCGTACACGGGAGGGATGGGACAGTGCCGGCACATGTGCTTGCAGCCGCGGCTCGCCTCGACGTGGCCCACCAGCTCGAGACCGCCGTTGCGCTCCAGGTGCGTGTACTTCTTCAGCGACGGCAGCTTCCCGCGACTCGGCACCGGAAACTGCAGCTTCTCCAGTACCGGAGTCACGGGATAGGGGCGGCGGGGAGGGCGGGGGGTACTCGAGAGGCGCAGTGGGACCCCCTCGTCCGGTCCGCAGCTCGAAGAGCTGCGATTCGGGCGAGTGGGTGACGGAGCCCCTCGCGTGCCCCCCGCCCTCTCCGCCGCCCCCATCCCGTGACTCTCGGCCTCGAGCCCTTTGACCAGCGTCACCAGAGCCGCTTCGATCTCGCCGCTCAGGACGGAGTCGGCGATGCCGGCCAGGAGATGGTCGGCATTGAGCGTCGCGTAGAGGCCGTAGAAGGCGACGTGACAGGCCACGTTCACGGCCCGCACGCGCTCGGCGACGGCCACGCCGAGCCGGAGCCCCGTGTGCATCGGCACAGAGATCGCGACGAACTTCGCGCGGCGGACGCGCTCGGCGTCGAACGGCTCGACGGAAACGTCCATCACCGCCGGCGCGTAACCCTCGCGCTCGAGAAACGCCGCCGGCCACGCCACCGCCAGGGGCTGGTGACCGAGCTCGTAGCAGGCGACAAGCAGGATCGCGCCGGGCTCCTTCATGCCCAAGAGTGTACCGCCGCGATGGTATCTTGGTGGCGCTGCTCTACTCCCCGACTCAAGGAGGGCTCACGCAATGACCGTGAAGATCACCGCCCGGCCGAATGGTCCGTACCTCATCGAAGGAGACTGCGAGCTCTACGACCCGACCGGAGCTCAGATCACCACGTCGGGACAGCAGAGGATCGCGCTCTGCCGGTGTGGGGCGTCCTCCAACAAGCCGATGTGCGACGGGACGCACAACAAGGTCGGCTTTCAGGCAGCCGAGGCCGCGAAGAAGTAGGCCTACTCCGGACGGGCGTCGGGCTCGACGTCGGTCAACAGGATCCAGTCGTCGGGCGGGTCGGGATCGGGTCGCGTTTTGGGTCGCGAGGTGACGGTCCGACCGCGACTTGGCGAGAACCACTCCCACATGCCGGCCGGCGCACCGGTGTCCTGCGCCTCGCCGATCTCGGGCCCGACCGCGCCGGACTCCGCCCGCTCGGTCTTGCGCTGGCGCTTCGCTTCCTGCTTGGCCTTCTGGATGTCGGCTCGGCGTCGCCGCTCGAAGCCGTAGTGGCCCCCGCGGCTCACCGGTCTCCCACGCTCGATCTCATCGCCGGAATTCTAGCACGCGTCGCCGACAACGGACGCCTCAGGTCGCTGTCTTCGCCTCGGCGTCGGGCCGTGTCCAGTCCCGCCACAGAGTGAGCAGGAGCGCGATCGTGATCGGTCCGACGAAGAGCCCGATCGGTCCGAAGGCCACGAGGCCGCCGAAGACGCCGAAGAACCCGAGAAGAAACGGCATGCGCGCGGCGCCGCGGAGGAACCAGGACCGGATCACGTTGTCGACCGTGCTGACCGTGACGATTCCCCATCCCAGGAGCAGCACGCCGGCGACGACCCGCCCCTGCAGCACCAGCCAGGCACACGCCGGCACATAGACGACGGGCGCGCCGGCCGGCGTGAGCGCCAGCAGCCCGGTCAGCGCCCCGAGGAGCACCGGAGAGCCGAGCCCCGCCGCCCACGCTCCGAGCGTGACGAGTAGTGCCTGGGCGATCGCGGTCGCCAGGGTCCCGTACATCACGGCGCGGACGGTCTCTCCGAGCGTGCGGATCACGGGGTCCACCCCATCGCCCGCCAGGCGCCGCGCCGCTCTCTTGGTCTCGGGCACCAGCTCGCCGCCGCCGCGGTAGAAGAAGAAGAGCGTCAGCAGAGTCAGGATCGCGTCGAGTGCCAGCCGCCCCAGATCGCCGGCGGTGCTCGCGATGACACCGACCACGAGACCGGTGCGGGCGAGCACCCACTGCTCCATTTGGAGCGGGTTTGCCACCAGGCCTTCGATCCAGGCGGCCGCCCGTGGGCCGAACCAGGGGATGTCGCGCAGCGCCCCCGCGAGCTTCGATGGGCCGCCGCCGACGAGCCAGGCTTGAAAGCCGACGAGGGCGCTCTGAAGCTCCGCGACCAGCGCCAGCGAGACCAGCACGGCGGGCACCACGACGACGAGCACCACCAGGACGGTCATTAGGAGCGCGCTGAGCCAGGTCCGGCCCCGCAGGCCCCGATCGATGCGGACATAAAGGGGCCAGGTCGCATAGGCGAGAATCGCCGCCCACGCGACCGGGACGAGGAACGGGCGCAATACGATCAGCGACGTCAGCGCGATCAGCGCGACCCCGGCGAGCTGCGCCCAGCGCTGGTGTGGGATTGCGGTCATGAGTTCATAGCCGCGCCTCGGCCGACGAGACTCTTCGGATAGCTCTTCTCGGGCACCTGGGGGCCCAGCCCCGCGGCGGCCCTGCGGCTCGCACTACGGCCCCGCGACAGCCTGCGGCGCGCACTACGGGGGCGACTGTAGACCGGCTCGACACGCCGCGCCACTGCCGCGCCAGAACTGGTGGACGAGGCCTGATCAGGCCCGGCAGCTCCGAGGCGGTAAGAATCGTGCCAGCGATGAGTCGACCAGCTCTGATGAGATCTAAAACAGACATTGAATACAGCTGCTTGTAACTCATGTTCGGCTTGGTATCGCCTTTGCCTTAGTACGGGTCAGGAGGTGAAAGGTCATGATCAGTACGATGGTTCGAACGCTCTCGCGAGTTCCGATCTCGCTCCGTGGCCTCGCCGTTTGCGTGGCGTGCGAGGAGTGCTTCGATCTGGGCGATCCGACCTGCCCGTCCTGCGGCAGCGACGAGTACGTCCCCCTTCTTCATCAGCTCGAGGGACGCATTCTCAACATGACGAGCAA
>QHSU01000029.1:46987-48870 GCA_003220535.1 Candidatus Rokuibacteriota bacterium | reverse complement strand
CTTCCTCGGCGATCGGTTCGAGCTGCCGGGTGGCACCAAAGTGAGCCTCCGGCACCTTGTGGGGTTCAAACTGCAGCTTGCGTCAAGCCTAGCCCGTCCGCCGGTGGAGGAGGCTGTCGTCAGAAGGCGGCCGGCGGAGCGAACCGGAACGCGTGCCTGTGGACTAACCTCAGGAGTCCCCGTGGCGGCGGCGGCGCGAACACCGAGAGATTTCTAGCTCTCCGTTGCGATGGGGCCCAATCGTCTCGGCGCTCAAGGCGTTTCTCGGTCGCATCGCTGGTTCTTAGAAGGGGCATCCTATACGAGCCTCAAATGACGAGCCTCAAAGTCGGGGATCTCGTCGAACTCCACCCCGGCACGGGGCGGCTCGGAACGGTCTTGGACGTGGTGGAAAGCCACCCGCGTTGGCTTCTTGTTTACTGGCACACGCCGCCGAACATTTGCATCAATCCCCTACTCGAGAACGAGGAATTCCTCACGTTAGTGGGAAGATGCAAGGAGAGCCCAGCACGCGGGGCGCGCCGCCTGACCGCCTGGGATAAACGATGAGCGATGAGGTATGTCTCTGCGGTCATCCCGCCGACGACGATTCGGGACTCAGCTTCTGCGACGTCGGGGGATGCAAGTGCGAAGGCTATCGTCCAAGCGACGGTGAGGGCGAGGCTGTTGCATAGCGGTAAGCATAGATGCCTTCGATATGTGTTCGGCGGTCGCATCGGCCTGAGCGAAAAGTGGGGACTCATGCTCGGATCAAATCGTTTTGATCAAATCGCTTTCGGTCTCGCCACGACAGTCACGCTACTGAGAGCATTCAGCTCTCGGGCCTGGGCCCAAGGCTCATCAGTGCGCGGCGGGCAATGCGCCGGGAGCGACGACAATATGAGCAAGGAATCGGCGACGCGACACGACCTTGCAAGCCTCCTGTAAGGCGGCGTGCGGGGCAAGTACTACCAGCGGGCCACCGCGGGTACGAACCTGGTGTTTCTTGAACCCGACGTGGCGCGGGCGTTTCCGGACAGTACCTCGGTAAACCGAGCGCTACGACTGCTGCGCGACGTGGCGGTCAGCAGTTCGGCCCACAGGCGGAAGCGGGCTACTGATAAGTTCCGGTAGGGCGGTGCGAGGTCGTGGCAGACATCTCAAAGCGAGTCAAACGACTTCTCCGTGACTGCGCGGCCGCGGCGCATGAGGAGGAATTGCGGCGTGCTCTTTTGCCGATCGCTGAAGCATTCAAGCGGTGGGAAGAGGGCGGGCTTGGCAGCGGCGAGCTGAGCGAACTGATCCACCGATTCCATCAGGGTCCCGCGCGGGACCTGTATCTTCGCTACAACACCAACCATCTGGAAGCGGCCGTGGCCTATGCCATCGTGACGGGCGTTTTGGGTCGCGAGGCGGTTCCGGCCGAGGTGCTAGACCATGTCGCGGGAATGATCCAGTTCTACGAGGGCGAACAGGCGCGCTCCTGAGGCGGCTATTGCCCATTCCACCGGCGGGCAACACCCGGAACTCGATGGGTGACCACGGTCCCTGCCAGGTGGTCATACGCTCTTGCGCTATCTTGCGCTGAAAGACCCCGCGAATCGCGATGACTTCGCGTCCGCGCCTGTCGCGAGAGTACGTGTATGTCGCGAGCGATCAGCCGGCGAACGCATAAACGTGTCGAGTGGTTACGCTCAAGCGCGCGGGAAGAGGCGAGGGCCGGCTCTTCACCGGCCCTCGTCTTTTAATCAGGGTCTCGGTTCGAGTCCCAGGCGACCAGCGATCGCCACCGATCGGGAGAACTCCGGCATGCGCCCGGTCGGGTCGAAGCGTTCGGAGCGCTGGAGCCCCGCCTCACCACTCTGCTGACACGGGCTCGCGAGACCCACGCGCTGCGGAGAACT
>QHSU01000029.1:0-46971 GCA_003220535.1 Candidatus Rokuibacteriota bacterium | reverse complement strand
TGCGTTGGTGGGGGATCGTCTAGTGGTAGGACGCGTGGCTCTGGACCACGTAGCGGGGGTTCGAATCCTCCTCCCCCAGCCAACAAATTCCGGGTAGCGTAGCGCGCGGCGTCGCGTTCAGCCGGCCCCATCGTCTAGAGGCCCAGGACACGGCCCTCTCAAGGCTGAAACACGGGTTCGAATCCCGTTGGGGCCACCAGTTCGATTTCTTTGATGTTTTACCCCTTCGTGTTTGAGGAACTTCGAAAAGTTCCTAAAACACGCCGCGAAATTCCATCTAGCTGAGCGCGTCGGTTCCACCACCCAAGAGGCCGGCGACGGCAACGTGGCCCCGGTTCCGGCTGGGGTAATGGCTGCCGCGCGCCATTCGCTCACCTGCTGTCATCACCGTCTGACCCTCGACTGACGGGGCACATTGACGAGCCCCTGACCCCCGGGCTACTGTCGCCGTGCCTTGCGCCCGGCCAGGCTCCTGGAGGCTCGGCATGAAGTGTCCCCGGTGCCAGCACGAGAATCCGCCGCAGGCGAAGTTCTGTCTGGAGTGCGGAGCGCGTGTCGCGCTGATCTGCACGAAGTGTCGCAGCGAGCTGCCCGCAGGCGCGAAATTCTGCTTAGAGTGCGGGGAGGCCGTCGCGTCACAGGCAACAGCCGAACCGCGGTTCACATCGCCCGAGTCCTACACCCCCAAGCACCTTGCCGAGAAGATTCTCACCTCCAAGAGTGCGTTAGAGGGCGAGCGCAAGCAGGTCACCGTGCTCTTCGCCGACCTCAAGGGCTCCATGGAGCTGCTCGCCGACCGCGATCCCGAAGAGGCGCGCAAGATCCTTGATCCCGTCCTCGAACGGATGATGGAGGCCGTCCATCGCTACGAAGGCACGGTGAACCAGGTCATGGGCGACGGGATCATGGCGCTCTTCGGAGCGCCCCTCGCTCACGAGGATCACGCAGTGCGAGCGTGCTACGCGGCGCTGCGGATGCAGGAGGCGATCAAGCGATACGCGGACGAGGTGCGGCGCACGCACGGGGCCGTCGTCAAGATCCGGGTCGGCCTGAACTCCGGTGAAGTCGTCGTGCGCGCGATCGGGAGCGACCTCCGCATGGACTACACCGCCGTGGGCCAGACGACCCACCTCGCCGCGCGGATGGAGCAGCTGGCCGCCCCCGGGTCGATCGTGCTGGCCCCGGACACGCTGCGGCTCGCCGAGGGCTACGTCGCCGTCAAGCCGCTGGGCCCCGTCAAGGTCAAGGGGCTGAGCGAGCCGGTCGAGGTCTATGAAGTCATCAGCGCGAGCGCCGTGCGGACGCGGTTCGAACGCTCGGCGGCGCGCGGTTTCACGCGGTTCGTGGGGCGGGACGCCGAGATGGAGCAGCTCCGGGGCGCGTTCGAGCGGGCGGGCGGGGGCCACGGTCAGGTGGTCGCCGTGGTCGGCGAGCCGGGCGTGGGCAAGTCCCGCCTCTTCTACGAGTTCGTCCACTCTCACCGGTTCTTTCGATCGAAGGGGGATACTCCGCCCTCGGGCCCCTCCGGCGACTGGCTCGTGGTGGAGTCCGGCTCCGTCTCCTACGCCACGGCGACCCCGTATCTCCCGATGATCGACCTGCTCAAAGCCTACTTCCAGATCGACGCGCGCGACGACGGCCGCACAATCCGCGAGAAGGTGACCGACAAGCTCCTCACCCTCGACGAGACGTTGCGGCCGCTCTTGCCGGCGCTCCTGGCGCTGCTCGACGTCCCCGTCGAGGACCGCGACTGGCAGGTCTTGGACCCGCTCCAGCGCCGCCGCCACACGCACGAGGCGATCAAGCGGCTGCTGCTCCGGGAGAGCCAGCGCCAGCCCCTGTGCCTGGTCTTCGAGGATCTCCACTGGGTCGACGCCGAGACCCAGGCCGTGCTCGATGGCCTGATCGAGAGCCTGCCCGCCGCCCGCCTCCTGCTCCTGCTGAACTACCGCCCGGAGTATCGCCACCCCTGGGGCAGCAAGACGTACTACAGCCAGGCGCGCATCGATCCCTTGCCCGAGGCGAGCGCCACCGAGTTGCTCGGCGCCCTGCTCGGCGCCGATCCCAGCACCCGCCCGCTGACACCGCTCCTGATCGAGCGCACCGAGGGCAACCCGTTCTTCCTCGAGGAGAGCGTGCGCACGCTCGTCGAGACGGGCATGCTCGCCGGCGAGCCCGGACGCTACCGGCTCGCCCGACCCCTCGGGAGCATCGAGGTCCCCGCCACCGTGCAGGCCGTCCTCGCGGCGCGCATCGACCGGCTGCCGCCCCAGGCGAAGAGCCTGCTGCAATCGGCGTCGGTCGTCGGCAAGGACGTGCCCTTTGAGCACCTGCGCGCGATCGCAGAGCTGCCGGAGGAGGCGTTGCGCGAAGGGCTCGCGCATCTGCAGGCCGCCGAGTTCCTCTACGAGACGCGCCTCTTCCCGGATCTCGAATACACCTTCAAGCACGCGCTCACTCACGAGGTGGCCTACACAAGCGTGCTCCACGAGCGGCGGCGCGCGCTTCACGCCCGGATCGTGGAGGCGATCGAGACCCTCTCGCCCGATCGACTCGGCGAGCATGTCGAGCGGCTGGCGCAGCACGCCCTGCGGGGGGAGGTGTGGCCGAAGGCCGTCGCGTACCTCCGCCAGGCCGCTGCCAAGGCCGTGGCGCGATCAGCGAACCGCGAGGCGGTGAGCTGCCTCGAGCAGGCCCTCGGCGCCTTGCGGCATCTGCCCCGGAGCCCCGAGACACGCGAGCAGGCCATCGATCTCCGCTTTGGCCTTCGACTTTCGCTCATGGCCCGCGGCGAATTCGGCCGGATGCTCGAGTACCTGCGCGAGGCTGAGGCCCTAGCCGAGGCGCTCGACGATCGACGTCGGCTAGGTCAGGCCGCCTGCTACATAGCGTATTTTTTCTGGGCCGCAGGCGAGCCAGACCGCGCCATCGGGTCCGGTCAGCGCGCCCTCCGCATTGCCACGGCTCTCGAGGATTTCGCCCTCCAGGTCGCCACGAATTTCTACCTGGGCCAGGTCTATCACGCCCTCGGTGACTATCGTCAGGCGATTGAGTCTCTCGCTAGAAACGTGGCCGCCCTCAAAGGCGAGCGGCTCTGGGATCGTTGTGGCCTGCTGGGCTATCCCTCCATGCTCTCTCGTAGCTGGTTGGCCCGATGCTTCGCTGAGGTGGGAGAGTTTGCTGAGGGGCTCATCGTTGCGGAAGAAGGGGTGCGGATTGCTGAAGAGGCCGATCACCAATACAGCCGTATTTTTGCGTATTTTGGTCTTGGCTTTCTATCCTTCCACAAAGGAGAACTTCAGAGAGCCATTTCCATGCTTGAACGCGCTCTCAATCTCTGCCAACTCGGACACATTCCGCTTATGTTTCCCAGAATCGCTTCGGTGTTGGGTTCTGCGTATGTGCTTTCGGCGCGCGTTGCTGAAGCTTTGCCCCTACTGGAGCAGGCAGTGGAGCAGACCGCCCCCATGAAAATCATGGCCGACCACGCACTGTGGGTGGCCGGTCTGAGCGAAGGCAATCTGCTGGCTGGCCACCTGGAGCAGGCGAGCAATCTGGCCGGGCGGGCCCTTGCCCTCTCCCGTACCCACAAAGAACAAGGCAATCAAGCCTGGATCTTCCGCCTTCTCGGCGAGGTCGGCTCCCATAGTGGTCCTCGGCGCCCGGATGACGCCAAGAACCACTACCAGGCGGCGATTGAACTCGCCACCGCACTCGGCATGCGCCCGCTCGTCGCCCACTGCCACCTCGGCCTCGGCAAACTCTACCGGCGCACGGGCAAGCGCGAGCAGGCGCAGGAGCATCTCACCACCGCCACGACGATGTACAGCGAGATGGACATGCGATTCTGGCTGGAGCGTGCGGAGGCGGAGATGCGGGACCTGGCGTGAGAACAGACTCATGACTCAAGGTGAGGCGCACGCAGATCTGCTCGTCGAAATCACGGCACTTCGCGAGCACGTGGCGTCGCGAGACCGCCGGATTGCCGAGCTTCAAGGAGCGCTAGCTCAAGCTAGCGAACGCGAAGCGGCAACCGGAGAGATCCTGCGCGTGATCAGCGGGTCGCCGACCGACGTGCGGCCGACGTTCGAGGCCATCGCGGCGAGCGCGACCCGGGTGTGCGCCGCGGGCGAAGGCACCGTCTTCCGTTTTGACGGTACCCTGATCCACGTCGCCGCACATAGCGGTCTCGTCCAGAACCACCTCCTCGGGCGCGTCTTCCCGCGTCCCGTGGGTCGTGGGAGCGTGACAGCGCGCGCCATCTTTACACGATCGGTGGTCCACATACCGGACGTCACGACAGATCCGGACCTCGAAAAGAGCGTTCTCATCACCGCGGGATTTCGTACCGTCCTGTCGGTGCCCATGCTCCGAGACGGCAACCCAATCGGCGCCATCACGGTGAGTCGGCAGACGGTCGCACCGTTTTCGGACGCGCAGATCGCCCTGCTGCAGACCTTCGCCGACCAGGCCGTAATCGCGATCGAGAACGTCCGGCTGTTCACGGAGCTGCAGAAATTGAACGACGAGCTGACCGAAGCCCTTGATCAGCAGACGGCAACGAGCGAAATCCTCCGAGTTATCAGCCAGTCGCCGACGGACGTGCAGCCTGTCTTTGACACGATCGTGCGGAATGCGGTCCGATTGTGCGGCGCCATCCACGGAGGTGTGTACCGATTCGACGGCGAGATGATTCACTCGGTCGCCAATGAGGGTTACACGCCGGAACAGCTCGAGCACTGGCGTAGCACCTTCCCGCGGCCTGTCACGGCCGCGGGTCCTACCGCCCAGGCAATTAGGACCCGTAGCGTGGTACGCATCGACGACATCGAAACAGCGCCTGGGTTCGAGGTCAGTCGCGAGACCATGGCGAATCTTAGCGCCCGTGGTTCGCGAAGCCTGCTCGCCGTCCCGATGTCTCGGCGGAATGAGGTCATCGGCTCTATCACGCTGGCGCACGGGCGAATCGCCGCGTTCTCTGATGCGCATGTGGAACTCTTGAAAACTTTTGCCGACCAGGCCGTCATCGCCATCGAGAACGTCCGCTTGTTCAAGGAGCTGGAGTCGCGCAACCGAGACCTCACCCAGGCGCTCGACCAGCAGACGGCGACGAGCGAGATCCTTCGCGTCATCAGCGGCGCCCACACCGACGCCCAGCCGGTCTTCGATACGATCGTGAAGAGTGCGGCCCGCCTCTGCAACGCCGCCAACGCCGCCGTGTTTCGAGTCGAGGGTGGGATGCTGTATCACCCGGCCAACTACGGCGGCTCGCCCGAGGCGCTGGCCGCCGCGCGTGCGCGGTATCCCCGCCCCGTCGGCACGGACACCGGGCCGGGACTCGCGATCCTCGCGCGGTCGCCCATTCAGTTCCCGGACGTCGAGGATCCGTCGTTGCCTGCCCCCGTGCGGGAGGCCGGGCACGTGCTCGGATTCCGCAGCTGCGTCGCCGTCCCGATGCTGTCCGCAGGCGACGCGATCGGCGCCATCGTGGTCACCCGGCTGACGCCTGGCCTGTTCTCCGATGCGGAAGTGGAGCTGCTCAAGACGTTCAGTGACCAGGCGGTCATTGCGATCGAGAACGCGCGGCTCTTTACCGAGTTGGAGGGGAAGAATCGCGCGCTGACGCAAGCCCACGCGCAGGTGACCGAGTCGCTCGAGCAGCAGACAGCGACCAGCGAGATCCTACGGGTGATCAGTCAGTCGCCGACGGACGTCGGGCCGGTGTTCGCGGCGGTGGCGACGAGCGCGGCCCGTCTGTGCGACGCGTTCGACGCGGCGATCCACCGGATCGACGGCGACGTGCTGCGTCTCGTCGCCCACGAGGGACCGATTCAGCCCGATGCAGTCCTCCCCCTGGCGCAGGGTACGTTCGCGGGGCACGTGGTCCGCGAACGACGGGCGATGCATGTTGCCGACCTGCAGGCCGAGGCAGACGTGTATCCAGTGAGCAGTGAGTTCGCGCGGAACCGCGGGTTCCGGACGATTCTCGGCGTCCCTTTGCTTCGTGGGACCGAGGTTCTCGGGACGATCACGATCCGGCGCAGCGAGGTGCGGCTGTTCACCGATCGGCAAGCCGAGCTCCTAAAGACCTTCGCCGACCAGGCCGTAATCGCGATCGAGAACGTGCGGCTGTTCACCGAGCTGCAAGAGAAGAACCGGGCGCTCACCGAGGCCCACGCCCGAGTGACCGAGGCGCTGGATCAGCAGACGGCGACGGCGGAGATCCTGCGTGTGATCAGCCGTTCGCCGACTGATGTGCATCCGGTTTTCGACACGATCGTGCGGAACGCGGTGCAGCTGTGTGATGCAATCTACGGAACCCTCAACCGTTTGGACGGCGAGCTAATTCACTTAGTCGCCCATTACGGCTTGACTCCGGATCACGTCGAGCAGTTGATGCGAGGATTTCCGCGTTCACTGACTAACCAGGGTGCCACCGCGACAGCCATTCGCACCGGCATGGTCGTCCGCGTGTCGGACCTGGAAGCCGAGTCTGATGTGGTCCCCCCCGAAGTGTGGGCGAACATGCGAGCTCGAGGTGTCCGGAGTGTGCTCGTCGTTCCGATGCTTCGGCAGCATCAGGTGATCGGCTCGATCAACGTGACCCATCGCGGCGTCGGCGCCTTCACAGAAACCCACGTCGAGGTACTGAAGACCTTTGCCGACCAAGCGGTCATCGCCGTGGAGAACGTGCGGCTGTTCACCGAACTCCAGGGCCGGACGCAGGAGCTGACCCGGTCGGTGGGGCAACTCACGGCGCTGGGGGAGGTCGGGCGGGCGGTGAGCTCCACGCTCGACCTCGAGACGGTCCTCACGACCATCGTCTCGCGAGCCGTTCAGCTCGCCGACTTGGAGGCGGGAGCAATCTACGAATACGACGAGGCGGCTGAGGTGTTTCACCTGCGGGCGACCCAGAACCTGCCCGAGGAGTTCCTGGAGATCGCGCGGCCCCTGGCGCTTCCGAAGGGCGAGGGTGCGACCGGGCGGCTGGCAGTGACGCGCGAGCCCGTCCAGATTCCCGACATCGCGGCGCCCGACGCCTACCACGGTCGCCTGCGCGAGGTCCTCCTGCGTCTGGGCCACCGCGCGTTGCTGGCCGTGCCGCTCATCAGCGAGGACCACATCGTCGGCGGCCTGGTGGTGAACCGGCGGCAACCGGGTGAGTTCGCGCCTGAGGTGATCGAGCTCCTACGGACCTTCGCTACCCAGTCCGCCCTCGCGATCCAGAACGCGCGCCTGTTCCTGGAGATCGGCGACAAAAGTCGCCAGCTCGAAGTCGCCAGTCAACACAAGTCTGAGTTCTTGGCCAACATGTCCCATGAGCTACGCACGCCGCTCAACGCGATCATCGGCTTCTCCGAGGTGCTGACCGAGCGGATGTTCGGCGAGCTGAACGAGAAGCAGGAGGAGTACCTGAAGGACATCCACGCGTCCGGGACGCATCTTTTGTCCCTGATCAACGACATCCTCGATCTCTCGAAGGTCGAAGCCGGGCGAATGGAGCTCGAGCTGACGGACTTCGACCTCCCCACCGCGCTCGACAACGCCCTGATCCTGGTTCGGGAGCGGGCCGGGCGACGGGGCATCACCCTGCAGGCGATCGTCGATGAGCGGCTCGGCGAGGTTCGGGCGGACGAGCGGAAGATCCGGCAGGTCGTGCTGAACTTGTTGTCGAATGCGATCAAGTTCACTCCTGAGGGTGGCCGGATTGAGGTCCAGGCCGTGCCAGGGGACGGGCTCGTCGAGGTGTCCATCAGCGACACAGGGGTCGGCATCGCGCCGGAGGACCAGGAGGCGGTGTTCGAGGAGTTCCGCCAGGTGGGGACCAGCGCGGCGAAGCAGGAGGGGACGGGACTCGGGCTAGCCCTTTGCCGCAAGTTCGTCGAGCTGCACCGGGGCAAGATCTGGGTGCAGAGTGAAGTGGGCCGCGGGTCGACCTTCACGTTCAGGATCCCGGTACGCCGTGGCGAATGAGCTGATCCTCGTCGTCGAGGACAACGACAAGAACCGCAAGCTCGTCCGGGACGTGTTGACGTTCAAGGGCTACGAGATCGTCGAGGCCGAGACGGGGGAAGAGGGCGTCCGCCTCGCCCAAGAGCGACGTCCGAGCCTGGTCCTGATGGACATTCGGCTCCCCGGGATCGACGGGATCGAGGCGCTTGGACGGTTGCGAGCCGAGCCGGCCACTCAGGGGATTCCCGTTATGGCCATGACCGCGTCGGTGATGACCGCGGACCGGCAGCGGATTACGGACGCCGGATTCGACGCGTATCAGAGCAAGCCGATCAAGGTGAGAGACTTCGTCGCGGCCGTTGAGCAGCTCCTTGAACATCACCGAAAATGAAGGGCGAGCAGCCGACGAAGGTCGAACTCGTGATCAATCTCAAAACCGCCAAGCCTCTCGGGCTGACGATCCCGCCGTCGCTGCTGCTGCGAGCGGATCAGGTCATCGAGTAATCCGTGGCATCACATGCCGAAGCGGCGGTGCGAACCCGTTCGCGGCTCTCGCATACTTCCGGAATCTGGTAGGCCAGCAGTGGTCACGGTTGGTAAAGCTCCCCGGTGTGGGCTACCTACTGACGGTGTCAGCCGCACGGCAGAGTAGGCTGGCGGCCCACACTAGACCAGCCCGTTAGCCCTGTCGGCTGGTTGACCTTCGCCCTCATCCGCCCCACCATCCCGGCATGGACCGCCGGCGCTTCCTAATGTCCTCGCTGGCCGGCGCTCTCGCCGCGCCGCCCGCCGCCGAGGACGCACGGTGATATCGCGTCGCCGTTTCACCACGGGCCTCGTCATAGCATTGACTCCACTTGGCTCCACAGCGAGCGCACAGGAGTATAAGGCGCAGCAGAGGGTTCGGCTTCCTCGGATCGGCTATCTTGGGGCAAGTTCCGCATCGCTCGAGCCCGAGCTTGTCAAGGCATTCCAGAAGGGGCTACGCGATCTCGGCTACGTTGAGGGACAGAACATCGCCATCGAGTACCGGTGGGCAGAAGGGAACTACCATCGCTTGCCCGACCTCGTGGCGGAGCTTGTGCGCCTGAAGGTGGATCTCATCCTGACGGCAGGGACACCAGGTGCCTTGGCGGCAAAACGGGCAACCCAGACGATCCCTATCGTCATGGCGGTCACCGGGGATGCGGTTGGAGCTGGGCTTGTCTCTAGCCTTGCCCGGCCAGGCGGGAACCTCACAGGATTGACCGCGATGGTCCCGGACCTAGAAGGAAAACGCCTGGAGCTTCTCAGGGAGGTCTTCCCAACGCTGACTACGGTCGCCGTTCTTCTGAACACCGCTAACCCGTACAACACTATCGTTTGGGAACAGACCCAGGTCAGTGCTCGGGCGTTGGGCGTGAAAGTGCAACCCGTAGACCTGCGAGGGCCTGAAGAGTTCAAGGATGCGTTTGCCAAGCTCGTTCGCCAGCGTCCCGATGGCCTAGTGATGCTCGCGGACCGCTTCCTGCTCGCCCACCGCACACAAATCGTGGATTTCGTCGCCAAGAATCGGCTGCCAGCGATATACCCCTATAGGGACTTTGTCGTCGTCGGCGGTCTGATGTCCTATTCTCCAAACTACGAGGACCTATTCTTGCGCTCCGCCACCTTCGTTGACAAGATCCTGAAGGGAGCCAAGCCTGGAGACCTGCCAATCGAGCAGCCCACCAAGTTCGAGTTGGTGATCAACCTCAAGACCGCGAAGGCGCTGGGAATCACGATCCCGCCGTCAGTGCTGGGGCGGGCAGATCAAGTGATCCAGTAGCGTGCTGTCCCCGCGCCCCGGTGCAGCCCCGGCCGGGGCGCTGGTGCGCGTCGTGGCAGTCGGCTAGACTCCCGGCAATATGTGGTTGATCCCGCTTGCGGTCGTTCTCAGTCTCGGCCTCATTCTTGCGCCGCTCGCCGCTGAAGCGCAGTCAGCGGGGAAGATGCCTCGGATTGGCGTGCTGATGTTGCCGCCGCGTGCTGGAGCAGGCGGTACGTATATCCAGGCGCTTCGGGAAGGGCTGGGCGAGCTGGGCTACGTCGAGAAACAGAATCTGGTGCTGGAGATCCGGTGGGCAGAAGGGAAGCCGGATCTGTTGCGGGGACTCGCTGCGGAGCTTCTGAGCACTCGGCCAGATGTGCTGGTCACCTCGGGCAGCGAAGCGATCCTCACCCTCAGGCGGGCAACGGATGTGGTCCCCATCATCATGGCCACGGTGATGGACCCGGTGGCCCTCGGCATTGTCGCAAGCATCGCCCACCCGGGAGGCAACCTGACGGGGCTGGCCATTCTGTCTCTGGAGCTGACCTCAAAGCGACTTCAGTTGCTCAAAGAAACAGTCCCACGGCTGTCGCGGGTAGCTGTGCTCTGGTATCCAGCCAACCCGGGCAACGTCCTCATGCTCAGAGAGGTCGAGACCGCCTGCCAGACCCTGGGGCTCCGCTGGCACGGGGTCGCCGTGCGAGGGCCCGACGAGCTGGCGAGCGCGTTCGAGGCGATCCTCGGCACGCAGTCCAACGGAATATTGGCAATCGAGGACTCGATGCTGGTGAGCCACCGCTCCCGCATTGTGGAGACCGTGGCTCGGACTCGCCTGCCCGCCATGTACGCCTTCCGGCAATTCGTCGACGCTGGCGGGCTCATGTCCTACGGGCCGAACATTCCCGAAACCTTTCGGCGTGCCGCCGTCTTCGTCGACAAGATCCTCAAGGGCGCCAAGCCCGCCGACCTTCCCGTTGAGCAGCCGACGAAGTTCGAACTGGTGATCAATCTGAAGGCCGCAAAGGCGCTCGGCATCACGATTCCTCAATCCATACTGGGCCGGGCGGATCAGGTGATCGAATAGCGCGTGCTGACCCGCGCCCCGGTGCAGTGCCGGCCGGGGCGCGCTGGTGCGCCTCGTGGCGTTCGGCTAGACTCCCCGGCAGCATGCGGCTGATCGGGCTCGCGGTCATTCTCACCGTCAGTCTCACGATTGCGCCGCTCGCTGGCGAGGCGCAGCAAGCGGGGAAGGTCTACCGAATTGGGTATCTCACCACGTTCCCAATGGCTCAGTCCGGGCACCCAAGCTTCATGCAGGGCCTCCTTGAGCACGGCTACGTCGAGGGCCAGAACCTCGTTATCGAGCGCCGGTCTGCAGACGGGAACCCTGCAAAGCTCCACGACCTCGCCGCCGAACTGGTCCGCCTCCGGGTTGCAGTCATTGTGGCCGGCGATTCGAGCGCCATTGCTCCGGCCAAGGCTTCCACGGCGACCATCCCCATCGTGATGTCGGTCAGTGGTGATCCGGTGAGGGATGGGTTTGTTGTCACCCTCGCCCGGCCGGGGGGCAACGTCACCGGGCTCTGCAATGTGTCGCCTGAGCTAGCCGGTAAGCGACTGGAACTTCTCAAGGAGGTGGTGCCGAAACTCGCCCGCGTGGCCGTGCTCGGTGTGCCACATCGCCTCGACTGGCCGGAGATGGCAGCCGCGGCTTCGGCCCTGGGTCTACATCTGCAGACTCTGAAGGTCGAGAGTCACGACCAGTTCGAAGAGGCGTTCAAACTCGCGGCGAGGGAGCGAGTCGGCGGATTGATTGTGCTGCCGTCCCCACTCACGAATACCTACCGGAAGTCGCTCGTCACCTGGGCGGCGCGCACCCGACTGCCGACGGTGTTTGCACTGCGGGAGTACGCGGAGATCGGCGGGCTCATGGCCTATGGCCCGAACATTCCCGCGCTGCACCGCCGTGCGGCCACCTACGTTGACAAAATCCTCAAAGGCGCCAAGCCCGGCGACCTGCCGGTCGAGCAGCCGACAAAGTTCGAGTTCGTGATCAACCTCAAGACCGCCAAGGCGCTCGGCCTCACGATCCCGCAGTCGATCCTGCTCCGGGCGGACCAGGTGATCGAATAAGGGCGTGCTCGTGCGGCGCTGTGCTGGTGCGCGTCGTGGCGTTCGGCTAGACTCCCCGGCAGCAGTCCTCACCGAGGTGCCCATGCGGCTGATCGGGCTCGCAGTCATTCTGGCTCTCAGTCTCTTCGCTGCGCCGCTCGCCAATGCGCAACAAGCAGGGCAAATCCCTCGGATAGGGTTCTTGCGAACGGCAGCGCCTCCAGAGTCGTACATCGAAGCATTCCGGCAGGGCCTGAAGGAGCGGGGCTACATCGAGGGAAAGAACATCGCTTTCGAGTACCGGTGGGGAGGGGGTAGGACCGATCAGCTCCCTGAACTCGCCGCCGAGCTTGTACGGCTCAAGGTGGATGTCGTTGTCGTAGAAGGCACGCCCCCAGCTCTGGCTGCCAGGAAGGCGAGCATCACGATCCCTATTGTCATGGCGTCCAGTGGCGATCCCGTCGGGACCGGGCTCATAGTCAGCCTAGCGAGGCCGGGCGGGAACATCTCGGGGCTGACAAGCATCAACGCACAGTTGGGTGGAAAAATTCTGGAGCTTCTCAAAGAGGTTGTTCCGAACCTCACTCATGTCGCCGTCTTGGGACCGGTGGACAGTCTCTTTCACGATCTCTTTCTAAAGAACACGGAGGCTCCGGCCCGAGCGTTGGGATTAAAACTTACATCCCTGAGGTTTCGAGGACCGAACAATTTCGAGGGCCTATTTCGACGCGCAACTGAAGAACGCGCTAATGCTCTTTGCGTGCAGGTAACGCCCTTTATTTCTCCCGCTCACCGCAAGCAAATCGTAGAGTTAGCAGCGAAGAGTCGTCTACCGGCGATCTATGGAACAAGGGACTGGGCGGACAACGGGGGTCTCATATCGTATGGGGCGGACCGCATCGATATGTATCGGCGTGCCGCTACTTATGTGGACAAGATCCTGAAAGGCGCCAAGCCCGCTGACCTTCCCGTCGAGCAGCCGACGAAGTTCGAGCTGGTCATCAACCTCAAGACCGCGAGGGCGCTCGGGCTGACGATCCCGCAGTCGGTGCTGGGGCGGGCGGACCACGTGATCGCGTGTCCAGAGAAAGGCAGGTGCGACTAGCGGGTGCCAGTCCCGCCGGGGCAAGAGCCAGACGCCCCGTAGCTTGGATAGCAGGGTGGAGGGAAACCGAGATTCTGAAGCCTATCGACCAAGCCATCAGAGGGATGGTGAGCGAGTCACCGGGCCGTAACGCAAGTGAACGTGAGTTGGCCCCGAAAGATCCAAACCCCGGAGGCCGAGCGGTCGATCACTCCGCGAAGGCAACACGGGCCGACGCAGTCTGGCTGACGCGGCGGCGCGCTCCGGCGGGGCTTGGAGCGACAGCACGGTGACGCAGCCGCATCGAGCAACTGGAGAAGCCCTCCTCGTCCCGCTGCGAAATCAGCGGAGGCAGGTCGGGCGTATAACCGGGGGTCCCGGGAAATCGTCCGACGGCGAGAGGGTGGCGGACGGGTTCGTAGTAGCGACGAAGCGGGGTAATGCCCGTGGAGCGAAGGGACCCTGCTGTTCTGCACTTCCTCCGACGACATGGGAGGCAGGGGCGGCATGCCCACGCCGCCCATCAGTCTGCAAGATCTGAGGCGGAGGATCAACGTCATGGCGAAGGCTGACAAGACGAATCGCGGCTTCGGCTGGAAGAGGTGGAGTACGGCGTGGTTCCATGAACGGCCTAGGCTCTTCGGAGACTACCGGGTCCGATATTGGGCTGCGCACGAAAGCGCTCCTGGTCGATAGGTCACATAACCCATGGCGCGAAGCGGACAGGAGAGCGGCGTACGGGAAATCCGTCTGCGCCGTTCGATGAGGCGGGGGCTGGAGACGGGCTCATCCGGGCACCGCGCCAGTCCTCGACCCTACGAGTAGCGCGTGCTGGCCCGTGAGTCCTGTCCACGTCGTCCGCTGAGGTAGTCCAGCGCCTCGGCGCTCATCCAGGCCGGGGCGCTGGTGCGCGTCGTAACGGTCGGCTAGACTCTCCGGCAGCCTTCTCCCACGGAGGTGCCCATGCGGCTGATCGGGCTCGCGATCGTTCTCACCGTCAGTTTCATTCTTGCGCCGCTCGCTGCCGCGCAGCAGCCAACGAAGCTCCCGCGGATCGGGTACATCGTTCTCTCGCCCACGAGCGAGACGCCCTCGCCAGAGCGCGCAGCCTTCCTCACCGGTCTTCGCGAGTTGGGCTGGATCGAGGGCAAGACGATCGCCATCGAATACCGCTCCGCGAAATGGAATGTCGAGCTACTCGAGGACCTCGCCGAGGATCTGGTGCGCATGAAGGTCGACGTCATCGTCACGGCTGGAGGCGGCGCGCCGCTACGGGCGGCGAAGCAGGCGACGAGCACAATCCCCATCGTCATGGCGAGAAGCGTCGATCCTGTCGCCGAGGGGCTCGTCGCCACCCTGGCGCGGCCGGGCGGCAACGTGACGGGAGTGTCGTTCATGATCCCCGAGCTGGGCTCGAAGCGGCTTGAGCTTCTGAAGGAAATCGCTCCTCGAGTCACCCGCCTGGCCGTCCTCTGGAACCCGGCCACTGGCGGTAGCGATCTGGAACTGCGGGCGACGCGGGCCGCGGCCAGTAAGCTGGGCGTTGCGCTTAAGCTCATGGAGGTGCGGAACGCCGACGACCTGGTGCGCGTGTTCGCAGCGCTCGAAAAAGAGCGCCCCGACGCCCTCACGATGTTCTTCGATGAGTTGACCACCGGGTACCGGGAACTCGTCGGAGACTTTGCAAAGAAGCACAGGTTGCCGACCGTCTTCGGGGCCAAGGAGTTCGCGGAGGCCGGTGGTCTCATGTCCTACGCGCCGAACGTCCCCGAGGCCTTCCGCCGCGCCGCCTCCTACGTCGACAAGATCCTTAAAGGCGCGAAGCCAGGCGACCTCCCGATCGAGCAGCCGACGAAGTTCGAGTTCGTGATCAACCTGAAGACCGCGAAGGCGCTCGGTCTCACAATTCCGCAATCATTGCTGGTCCGAGCGGACGAGGTGATTCAGTAGTCTCGCGCGACAGCGCTGGCCTCGGTGATTGCTGGACAGACAAGCGCTTCCCGACAATTGCAGAAGTTGAGGGCGAAATCTGAAACATCCTGTGCCTCCCGCGCGGGTGCGCCTTCGGACCGAGCACCGAAGCTGCTGGATGGTAGCGAAGACCGACCTCAGCCCTGAAGGCGTAGTTACGGTGCCCGGGCGCTCGTGATTGGACCTGCGCCCATTCCGGGTCCCGCTCGTACCGATTCCGGATATAGCAACGCCGGTTACGCGGCAAGCGTCAGCCCCTCGAAGGCGATCTCGAACAGACTAGCCTCACTACCAAATCCCGTTGGGGCCACCATGTTGGTTTCGTTGATGTTTGATGGCTGCATGTTCGAGTCGCGTCGCTTGAGGCAGGCCCTGCCTCGGAGCCCCGGCGCTGTCCGTGGCCCCCCGGCCGCCACGTGCCGCTCTTGACATGGCCTGCCCCGAACGCGCACCATCGGCCCACGCTGGCCGGAGCCGGCTTCATCCGCCAGCTCCCCTGGGGCCGGGAACGGGCTTTATGTCGACTACGCTCGTACACGCGACGGTGGTCTGGGAGGTCTCATCGATCAACACGACGAGTCCGGTCCAGACCGCGACCAAGATCGACAATCAGTCCGCCTCGTCGACGCCGCTCGGTGCGAGCATCACCACGAGCGCGACCGGCGAGTTCGTGGTCGCGACTACCGTCGTCGCCAACAGTGTCACCGGCATTCACGCCGGTAATGCGTTCACCAATGATCGCTTTACCAACGGCAACGGCTTTGCGCACCTGACCAGCAACACCGCGTCAGCAGGAACGTATCAGGCGCAATGGGATCAGAGCTCCTCCGGTGCGTACTGTTCATCGTCGGCGGCGTTCTACGCTGCACCGTGAGCGTGCTCGGCGGCTCGAGAAAGTGATCGGTAGGCGCGACTGCGGTTGCTCCCGCTTGATCGGTCCCAAGCGAGGGCGATATCTGGTGCAAGGGGCGTTCCTCGGCTCATGATCTACATCGGCGACCAAAATGACCCCTCAACAATCATCAAGGATGCGCAGGAGTTTTTTGATCACTGGTTCCCTCAATCAGACGAGGACCACAAGATGGAGATCAAGGGCTTCTTTGATGCCGGAGCGCCCGAATTCTGGAAGTGGGGTGAGCTTGCAGGAAGCCTTGCTCAGGTCCATGACCTCGTAGCTCCGCTCGATGCTGAAAAGGCAGGGCGCTACCTTCAGCGCCTCGGTGTGATCGCCAACGCGCTCCTCGACAATCGCGATGACGTGCGCGGCTCCCCGATCGATCCCTTCCGCGGTCGTGTGATGGTTGCATGGGGCAGCATCACCACTGATCGCGATTGCCAATGGAATACGGATCCGGTCACTGCCGGGCTCTTCGTCTACGCGATGACCGCCTTTGCCCGCCGTGTTGTCGAGCATCCGGCGCGTTACGCCCAGTACTCGGCGGACGCGATCCGCTTCATCACGGCAGCACTCGAGACGTACGAGTCGTTTCGGTCAGAGCTCCACCTGAGCGATGACGACAAAGAAGCCTATTACATCTCGCCACCGAAATATGCGGGCCTCCGGTGCGCCGGCGAATGCTACGACCGTCAGCCCGAGAGCAAGCGAGACGACCTCCGAGATAGCTGCGACGATTACCGCGATGGCGCCGGCAAACCGATCGCGTTCAATGAAAACCTCTCGATGATGAAGGCACTGGCTGATGCGGCCGTAGCCGCCGACAGTGCCATGTACCGCAACTCTGATCACGCGACGCCTGAGCGCCTGCGGGTGGCGACCGAAGAGATCCCGCTCGTGATCGCGAAGAACGTCGCTTTCTTCATCAATCATTTACGCGCCAAGACTCTCTCTGACGACACTCCATATTTCGAGTGGAGTCACCAGGTGACGGGGCACCGCCCACAGGATCTGGATCATGCCGGGTTCGAGCTGGATTGCCTCCCCCCCATCCTGGAGGACCAGGTTCGGCTCGACGCGCTCCTTGCACGGTCGGGTCGGCCCGAGCGCATCCCTCTCAGTCCGGCAGTCTGCAAGGGCCTCGCGAATACATTTCTCCGCAAGGTCTGGCACAGCAACAATACGCTCAGTGACCGGGTAGACGGAGTTGGAACCAATGAAGACGCGGGCGGGGCCGGCTGGATCCCATTGGCGCAGTTCGATCCTTGGGTGTGGACCCGTGCCCGCGACACGACCTTCAAAGACCCCGATCGGCGACTGCGTGCTGCGACTCACGCGGAGCTACTCCGTTATAGGGAGTACAATTTGATGAAACATCTCACAGAATATGGCGGACAAAACTGGCTCATCACACCCGCGAGTCTCGCAGTTGGAGAAACGAAGCCACAGAGCATTCATGACCAGAAATGGCTCCTCTTCCTTTCTGGTGTAGTCATTGCGGATCTCAAGGGTGACGGACAGGAGTGGGATCATCAAACCGTGGCGTTTTCCCCGGACATGGCCGGGCCGGATGATCCGAGCGCAACCTCGGGCCCCTTGAATTGGGCGATCCGTCAGTATTCGATCCCTCGGCCGCCAGGTGCCGCCGGTACACAGTATCTTGTTCGGTTTCAAGTCGAGGGGTGGTCGCCGTGCGTGTCGCTCGGCGCGATCTTCAACAAGGGTCAGTCAAACAATTCCGGGTTCGCGGTCGATACGTGGCGCCCAAGCCACTTCGGAACTGGCAAGAACATCCTGACGGACGCTCAAGTGAACAACTTGTTTTCCGGCATCACGGCCGACGTTGCGGTGCGCGACGTCGACGCGTGGTTGTACCGTTTGAGCTACAACATCAGTCTTCTGGGCAAGATTGTTTTCGTGGCACCCGCCTTCTGAGCGGAGGTAACGTTTCATTGCCAGCGACTTGAGTTGTCAACGCGGGCGGGGCGATCGACATGACCTACATCGGAGATGCAAACGACGTCACGACGATCCGAAACGATGCAATGGAGTTCTTTGGCTTGTACTTCGCTGCGTCCGACGAGGATGAGGGCAAGCGCATCGACGCGGCGTTCGTGGAGTCGTTCGCCGGAAGGCAGGCGCCGCCATGGTGGGACGACGGGCGACGGGCCTCGGCGCTCGTTCATGTGTATGACCTCATCGCCCCGCTGGATGCGGAGCTCGCAGCGGTCTACCTCCGGCGGCTCGGACGGATGGCAAGCAAGTACCTCGAGAACCGGGACGACGTCCACGGTGCCCCGCCCGACGCGTTTCGCGGTCGAGTCATGCCGTCGTGGGGCGCGAAGTCCGACAGCCACGACGACAAGTGGAACACGGACGTCGTCCTGACCGGACTCCTCGCCTACCCGATGGCCGCGTTCGCACGACGCGTCGCAGACCGTCCCGCGCGCTACCCCGCCCTTCACGATCAAGCGATCGGGCTCATCACGGCCACGATCCAGACGTACGAGGCGTATCGGGACGAGTGTCACCTCGTCGAATCAGACCCGCACGCCTATTACCTCTTCCCGCACGCGTACGCCGATCTGAAGTGCACCAACGGGGTTTCCGGGTGCGAGGGGTTTCGCGAGCGCGCTGACAAGCCAATTCCGTACAACACGAACCTCTCGATGATGAAGGCGCTCGCCGAGCTGGCGCTCGCCGCCGACAGCGCCCTCTATCGGAGCTCCGGCGCCGCAACGCCGGACCAGCTGCGCATGGCAACCGAAGAGGCGCCGCTTCTCATTGCGAAGAACGTGGCGTTCTTCGTCGATCACCTGCGCCCGAAGACGCTCTCCGACGGCACTCCTTATGTCGAATGGGACTATCAGGTCGTAAAGGAGGGGATCGAGAACCTGGCGCATGGCGGGCTCGATCTGGGTTGCCTGGCGGTGATCCTCGAGGATCAAATCCGGCTCGATGCGCTGCTCGCGCGGGCCGGGCGGACGGAGCGGATTCGCCTCAGCCCCGCGCTCGGCGCTCGCTTCGCGAACACGTTCCTCCGCAAGGTGTGGAAGAGCAACGAGCTGAGCGAAAACGTCGACGGCAGCGGCGAGAGGAGCACGGACTACAACCAGGGGACCACCGGCTGGGTGTGGCTGGCGCAGTTCGACCCGTGGGTCTGGACGCGCTGCCGCGACACCACCTTCGTCAAGCCGTCGCTGGTCCATGACAATCACGCCGCGCTGCTTCGCTACCGAAAGTTCAACGCCATGAAACACCTGAGCGATTTTGCGGGCCAGAACTGGCTGATCACGCCGGCCCCGACGGCCGTCGGACAGACACCCCCGACCAACATCCTCGACCAGAAGTGGCTGCTGGTCCTGTCGGGCGTCGTCATCGCGGATCTCAAGGGCGACTCGAGAGCCCAGTGGGACCACCAGGTCGTAACGTTCAGCCCGGACATGGCGGGACCCGACGACCCGAGCGCGACGTCGGGGCCGTTGAACTGGGCGATCGGACACTATTCGATCCCAAGGCCAGCCGGTTCGCCTGGAGCGCAGTACCTGGTTCGATTCTCCGTCGAGAGCTGGGCGCCCTTCGTTTCCCTGAGCGCGATCTTCAATCAGGGTCAGTCGATCAACTCGGGCTTCGCGGTGGACGCGTGGCGCCCCGAGCACTTCGCAAGTGGAACAAACGTCGTGACGGGCCAGCCCGTGAATAACCTCTTCAACGGCGTCAACGTCGATCTGGCGGTGCGTGACACCGACGCCTGGCTATACCGGATCGGTTACAACATCACGCTGCTCGGCAAGATTGTCTTCGTGGCGCCGAGCTTCTGAAGTCACGTGGAGAGCAGCAGGAAGGTGTCGGACGTCGGCGCGAAGGAGAATGCGGCGGCTCGGCGCTGATCCGCGCTTCAGTCGAGACAGCGAGGTCGCACAGCGGCGGGCGCGGCGCGTGAGCTGAGGTGTGAGCAGGGCTCGGGAGTGACGACGACCAAGGTGCGGGTGCGAGGCGTGTTCTGGCGGGATAGCCGGAAGGGGACGCAGGTCCACCCGCAGACCAGGGCGCGAGGCGACTGGTACATCCGCTACACCGATCAGCACGGCCGGCTCCACAAGGAGCGGGTGGGACCCCGAGCACTCGCGATCGAGCTCTATCGGAAGCGGAAGACGGAGATCCGCGAGGGACGGTTCTTCCCAAAGCCGATGCCGAAGCGCGTGGTCCTGTTCGACGAGATCGCGGAGGATTTCCTCGCCTACAGCCGGGAGCACAAGCGATCGGCCCAGAACGACGAGGCCCGGATGCGGCGGCTCCTCGCCACGTTCAGGGGACGCTCCATCGCGGATATCAGCGTCCACGACATCGAGCGGCTACGTGGGGAGCTTAGCCGGGATCTATCGGCGGCCAGCGCGAACCGCCACCTGGCGCTCCTCAAAGTGACGTTCAACCGCGCGATGAAGGCCGAGCCCGCCAAGGCCGAGCGCAATCCGCTCCGCGGGGTGAAGCTCCTCAAGGAGAACAACGCGCGGGTCCGGGTCCTTACGGACACAGAGGAGGAACGGCTCCTGGCTGCGCTTCCTCTTTGCTACCGTCCGCTCGTGATCGTCGCACTGCACACGGGCATGCGGCGTGGCGAGCTGGCCAACCTCCGGTGGCAGGACGTGGACTTCCACACGCGCACCCTCGTCGTCCAGCAGAGCAAGTCGGGGGAAGGCCGCCGAGTGCCGATGAACCGGGTCGTGGTCGCGACGCTCCGGGCGCTCCGCAGGGAACGTCAGGCATTCGGCGGGCTGGTGTTCACGTCACCGGAAGGGCGATTCCTCCATAACTTCGGCCGAGCGTGGGGGAAGGCCGTGAGCGCGGCTGAGATCACCGACCTCCGCTTTCACGACCTGCGGCACACCGCGGCGAGTCGCCTGGTCATGGCGGGCGTCGACCTCTACACGGTGAAGGAGATCCTCGGTCACAAGACGCTGGTGATGACACAGCGATACTCGCACCTGAGCCCGGAGCATCAGCGGCAAGCGGTCGAGCGACTCGTGCCTGCGGAGCCCGTGCACGCGAGCGCTACTGACCCCGTTACTGCCCCGGCGGCATCGGCGACTGGCGGCGCGGGCGAGGTAACTACCGAAAAGAAATGGTGGACAGGGGGAGAATTGAACTCCCGACACCAGGATTGCCAGTCCGGGTGCATACAAGCCGGTAGGGCTCTCATTAGGAAGAAATGGTCCGCCTCGGCCGAAGTTTGGGCTGTCGCGGCGTGCCACTCTCGAGTAGCAAAGCTACGTAGCGGGCGAGAGAGAGCCATCCGGGGGTCGATCGCCACCGGACCACTCTCCCGCTCTCCGGTGCCACCGGCGGGGGATGGACGCATCCGTATAAGATAAGTTGATCGCGTCCAAGGATGTTGTCAGGACATTGCCGGTCAGTCACCGCCGCGGATCGAGGACGTCGTTCAGCGGCAGGCTCCAACCGCCATGCCAGTGGTCCGTGCGTGATACGGTGACCACACGAATTGGCGCCAGTAGCTCTCCGCCAACTCCACCCAGGTCCGCAGGCCCGCTTCGGAGTGCAGGAACTGTCGCGCGCTCACGAGGAGCCAGCTCTGGACCGCCTGGCTGTCGCGGCAGCCGTCGCAGAGCCCGGACGTGCAGCAGAACTGGATGGTCCGCAGGTCAGCGCCGTAGACATTGAACAGCGGCAGCGTCGGATTCCCGTTCGTGCGCCGGACCACGTGGTCGGGATGGTCCCAGCTGACGCTCGGGCATACGTCGTAGCCGAATCGCCCGAACTCCGTCTCGCCTGTGACGAGCGCGCGCAAATAGTATGGGTGGGCAATCACGGCATCTGGATAGGCGGCCGCCACGCTGAGTAGCTCATCCAGCAACCGCCGGTCCTGTGAATGCCGGAGCGGCGCGTCCGTGCCGTACTCGCTGTAGAGGTTGAACGTGACCCGATTGCCGTTGTCGCGAATCCGTCGCACTGTATCTTCGACGTGCTCCACTGCGCTGCCGGCGACGGCATAGTTGAAGATCGCCCGGGGATCATCACGGTAGTTTCGAAGGGCGGTCTCGAAGAGACCGCTGAACGCTCGCCCAGCCGGGCTGATTGCGCGCAGTCGATCGTCGAGACTGCCACCCCCGAAGAGCGTGATGCCGATGCTGACCTGCTCGAAGCCTTCGCGCGGTAAGGGTCGGAGCCCGTTCGTCGAGATCGTCACGTAATCCATGCGCTCGACAAACGCCATGACGCGATCGGGGACGAGGGTCGGCTCACCCCCGATCAGCAATGCTGCGTTGATGTGGCGGGCGCGCTCGCGTTCGATGAAGTTCCGGAGCGTTGCCACGTCGGTTTCGTCCGTCTGCGCCAGGTCGATGGCGGCGGGCGCATGAAACTCGATCCACAGACGTACGCGACATGGGAACCGGGAGATCTGCAACCGACGTTGCCGGAGATATCGACTCCCACACTTGTCCTTCGTGGAGGGGATAGCATCGTCACATCAGCCGAAGGAATGACTGCGCTCGCCGACGGACTGCCCAACCGGCAGGTCCGCGAGATCAAGGGCGGCAGCCACATGCTCCTGCTCGAGCATCCAAAGGAGGTTGCGCGAATCATCAGAGATTTCCTTCGAGCTCACCCGCCGTAGCGCTCCGCGATTACTTAGGAGTTGACAAGCTCCTCCTCATTTTTCCGCTCTTTGTCGATCCAAGGACGCCGAGTCACACCTTTGGAAGGGGACCGGCAGGCCGGCAGGTGTTGAGGAGGACGCCCCTTGGCGTGCTCCGCGTTGCAATCAGAGAGAGACCGCGTGGCGGGACGCCATTTTACCGGCTGCGGTACTTGCTCGCGTGGGATCACGGGCTGGCGCGGGCGGTGCTCGCGGTGTCTGTGCGCGTGCTGCTGGGCTTCCAGCGGCACCGTGCGCGCCGCTATGGCATCCGCGCGGCGATCGGGCTCCGTGACGGTCATCCAGCGCTTCGGCGGCGGCCTGAATCTCAACGTCCATTTTCACACGCTGCTCCTCGACGGCGTCTTCTTCGAGGGCCAGGAAGGGGCGCTCGAGTTCCGGCCTCTGCCGCCGCCGACCGATTATGAGGTCGGCGGCGTGCTGGCGCGGGTCGCCGCGCGGGTGCAGCGCCTGCTCCGGCGCCGCGGGCTCGATCCCTGAGAAGCCGATGGGGTTCAGGCGGATCGAATCGCCCGCGCTCGCCGGCATCAGCAGCGCCTCGGTCCAGGGGCGGGTCGCGCTCGGCCCGCGCGCGGGGGCGCGGGTATGGCGGGTGGGGGACGATCCCAACGCGCCGTGGGGTGCTGTCGACGGTGCCGCGGCACGCGCACCTGGCGGGGTTCGACCTGCACGCCAACGTCGCCGTGCCGGCTACGGATCGCGCGCGCCTGGAGCAGCTGTGCCGCTATCTGCTCCGGCCGGCGGTGGCGCAGGACCGGCTCCGGCTCCTCGCCGACGGCCGCGTCGTGCTCACGCTGAAGAGCGCGTGGACGGAAGGCACGCGCCAGCTGCTATTCGAGCCGCTCACGCTGCTGGAGAAGCTGGCGGCGCTGATCCCGTGGCCGCGGATCAATCTGGTGCTCTACCACGGCGTGCTGGCGCCGCACTGCGGCTGGCGAGCGCGGGTGGTGGCCTACGACGCGCCGCCGGCGGTGGCGAGCCCGTGCCCCGAGGTGAGCGACGCGCCGAAGTCAGCGCCGCGCCATTGGGCGTGGGCGGCGCTGATGCGGCGCGCGTTCGACGTCGACGTGCTGGCGTGCCCGCGCTGCGGCGGGCGGCTGCGGCTGATCGCGACGGTCGAGGACCCCGAGGCGATCCGCGCGATCCTGGCCGCGCTCGCCGCGTCGCGCGAGGTGGCGGGACGGGCGCCACCCGCCACCGGGCGCGCCCGCGCAGACTCCCAGTCCCGCGACGGCGCTCGGGGCCTGAGCGGCACCCGGACGCGGCGATCGCCGAGGTCTGTTCGCTGGCGTCTTCGCGCGGGACCCGTGCCTCTGGACCCACGCTCCGTTCTGGTAGAAACTCCCGTGACACTGGTTGTCCGCGCTGTGCCGGGGGGTGGCAGGGCGGCGGGTGGTGCCGAGAAGGGCGGTTCCGTCAACGGGGCCTCTATGCGGCCTATGCTCTCCCGCCTGCCGGATCTCGCGCGCCATCCGCGCAAGCGCGACGCGCGCGGTCTGCTGTGTCTCGACGCGCGCAGCGCCGTGACTGTACGCACGCTGCCCCTCTTCGAGGATCGCCAGCACGGCGGCGAGCACGAGACCGACGACGGCGAGCGCTGCGAGCAAATCGGCGAGCGTCACACGGCGAGCGTCGATCCGCTGGCCACCGCCGTCACTGTCCAACGTCCGAGACATCGCTCGAAAACGGCGCAACGATGCAGCCCGTCGATGTGCAGATCACGGCAGGGAACATTTCTGTCGAGCTGGGCCGACACTTCATCTGCAAACAATGGGTGGTACACTGCCGCGACGTGATTTTCGCCTGACGCGCTCTCGGGTGCGTCATCGGCGACGAGCGGCACAAAATGGGTTTTCGAGTGAGACCGGCAGCGCGACGGGTGAGCTGTCGCTGGCCGCTGGCGCTGCGATGAGCGACGGCTTCTGGGCCGGCGCGATTTCTCGGCAGGATGGATCGCCAGGCGACGGCATCCACCTGCTGTGGACGGCGCCGTATGCGGCCGGCTATTCCACGACCGGCTACGACGTCCAACGGCGTCCTCACCAGCGACGCCAAGAGATCTGTTACACGCTGACCGTCGACGAGCTCGAGATCCTCCACCGAGAGTTCCGGCTCACGACGCCGGTCGCCGACATTGCCGTCCGCGTCACGCCGTGCCCCACCTCATCGGGAACCGTGCCTGACGAGCCGTTCACCCCGGCGGTGGCCCCCACGATGCACTGCATCGAGTTCGCCGAGTCCGCCCTTGGCCGGGTCGTCGACGAGGTCGACGGTGCGCGGTTGAAGGCATTCGAACCCACGGGCGCGCCGCGGCCTCACGCGGAAGTGCGTACGGCTGACAACCAGCGTGGCGTCGATTGCGCGACGCATCTCGAGATCGAGCTGCCCGTGGAATGCATTCGCGTCGAGCTGACGCTGGTCGGGTTCGCCCAGCCGGCCAGAGTGGTGGCGCGCCGCGCGGACGGGAGGGCCGCCGCATCGGCGAGCGCTTCCCGGGCGGTCGGTCAGCCGGAAACCGTCGCTCTTGCCGGCGAACAAATCACGCGCGTGGCCATCGTCGCGCCCGGCGACGCGATGCTGCTCACCCGGTTGTGCTGGCAACCCTCACCGCCATCGCGGGCAGGAGCGACGCGTTCCTCGCTCATGCCCGACACGCGGCCCTTCGCGCCGCCGTCCGTACCCACTCTGTCCGCTGTATCCGTACCCGTGTGCCTGCAGTACCGGTTACAGCTGCAGGGGGAGCACCAAGTCGTTCGGATCATCGCGCAGGCGCCGTGGACCCTCGCCGTCGCCATGCGTGAAGGCAAGCCCGTCGATACGCGCGGCCTCGCAGATCCCAGCGGGATCCAGCGCCCGACGTTCCTCGGCCGCGGCGTCGACGAGGTGCTCCTCTACACGAACCAGCGGCTCACCGGCCTCACCGTCTGTGTCGACGTTCCGCAGACCCCCGCCGCCGAGGCGGCCGAGTGGGCCAACGTGCGGTTCCTCGTCAAGGGGCTGCAGATGCCGCTGCGCGCGCTCGACCCGACGCTGGGAAGTCCCGCGGACGAGCTCACTCGGGCCAGGTCGAGATTGATCGGCACGGAAAGCATCGACGCGGCGGTGTTCGCCGAGGTCGCGGACACGCTCAACGAGGCCGTCGGCGTCGGCGCGCCCTCGCCAATGTGGTGCACGACGCAGCGCCGCGAGCAGGTGGAGGACGCGTTCGTCGAGATCCGGCCATGGCCATACGCGCTGTCGCTGACCACGGCGGCCGAATGGCGGCGGGCGCTGGGTTTCGGCCTGCTCGACAAGGGCAGTGGACTCGTCCCGGGTGAGCACTACGACTACCGCGTCACGGGCCACTTCAGACGCCACGACGTCGAGGAGCAGCTCCTCGCCTTTCACACGGTGCCGACCGGAGCCACGCTACCCGCGACGTTCCACCTCGGAACGGTCCGCCTCTCCGGTCCGGCGGAGCACACGGTCGAGCTCTTCCCGGCCGCGCCGGGAGCCGCGCTGAGCGCCGTCGGCCGCAAGGGCATTCGCATCACGCCGAGCAATCCGTCGAGCATCGGTTTCGACGAGCCCGTCAAGCGAGTGGTGCTGGAGCTCGAGCCACAAGTGGCCGGGCCGCTGCAGTACTCGGCGAAGACGAGCGATCTGCTGATCGGGCTGAGCGGATCACTCTTCACGAACCCGGTGCCGGCCCAGCCTCGCGTGACGCTCGATTTTCCGGAGCCGGTCGATACGTTGAGGCTCGTCGGCACCGGATTCCTGTATGGCATGCGCATCCTCGCGCCCACCAGTGGCAATCCCGACGAGGTGCTCGATCTGTCCGTGATCGTGCCCGATGTCACGTACGAGCCCAGCGCTCCTCCAGACCCGCCGATCGCGTTGGGGACGACCAACCTGCAGCAGCCGATTCAGCCGGGAGAGCCGGAGATCACGGTCAAGAGTCCCCCACACTCGATGGGATTCCGCCTGCGGTGGCTGCCCCCGACTCCGGTGGGAGGTATGCCGCCGATCTGGCCGCCCGATCTCGGGGGAGCGCCGCCCTTCGATGTGATGGGCTTTCTTATCGAGCGCAGGCACGTCGACGCGAACGGGCCCTTCGGGGAGATCGGCCGCGACGCGCTGCCGACGGTGTTCTTCGGCAACCGTGGCGCGCGAGGCGAAGCCCAGGCGCTCGGCTTCGGCGCCGACATCTTGAAGGCGTATCCGGAGGTCGTGAGGCCACTGCCGCCGGTGGATCCGTGGCTCACGATCGACGACGTCCTGCGCAGCCCGTCGCAGCCAGATGGGCCACCACCGGGCAGTACGCACCAGTACCGGATCTTCTCGATCGATGCGATCGGCCGGCTGTCCGCCACACCGACCACCGGCTCGATCGTGCGTCTGGAGAAGCGCATCGCGCCCCCGCAACCTCGCGGTCCCGCCAGTCCGCCGCCGCCTGGCGTCTCGCGACCGGCGGGGGTCCGCGCCCGAGTGCTGCAGTCGGCCGATCCCGACCTGGCGGTCGACGACATTGCGCTGCTCGGCTCGAGTACGAACGCCATCGTGCTCGAATGGGGCTGGACGGACGACGAGCGTGAGCGCGACCCGTTCGCGACGGAGTTTCGCGTCTATCTCCAGCCGCTGCCGCCGGACGCCGTGCACGGCACGCTGCACGCGCCGGCGGTCCTCGTCGGTGGCTTGTACGAGATGGCGTGCAGCCTCGATCAGCCGATTCAGGCGGACGCGATGAAGGGGATCTACGTCACCGCCGGCGGCTACCCGTTCAAGGTGGCGTCGAACACGGCCGGCACGAATATCACCGTGCGCTTCGAGCCTTCGGTCCTGCGGCCAGGCCGGACGCCCGACGCGGCCAGCTTCGAGTTCGGCCGCGTGCTCAACGGCATCGAGCTGCGGCCCTCGGCCTGGCACGAGCGCACCGACGTGGTGCCGATCGGAGCCGGGCCGCCCCAGCCGTTCGTGTTCCGCGATCGTCTGGACCTGGACGTGCAGCACCCGCGCGCGCGCGCATGGGTAGGCGTGAGCAGCGCCGACGGGCAAACCTACATCGCGGACGAGCTCGGGCCCGCCGTGTTGAACGGCGGACGGCCGGGGAACGAGAGCAGCATCGTGGCCCTGGTCGCCGAAGCACGGTACCTCGGTCGGCCGACGTTCGACATTCCACCGCCGCTGCCGAACGTGCCCGAAGACGTGAGCCCCGAACCGGTGGGCGCGACCGTCACCGTGACGCGTGATCTTCCGACGCTGTTGCCGGACGTGGTGATACCCGCCGGTCACCTTGTGACGGTCGATCGGTTCGAGATGGGGATGCTGGCAGCCGCCTTGTCCCGAAATCCTGACGGAAGCTTCGGCGTCCTGTTTCCGGACGGAACGCAGTCGAGCTACACGCTGGGCAACCCGTCAGATCAGGCGGCGCTCCAGGCGCAGATCGCCGCCGCCGACCCGGCGCGTATCGAGGGGCGCTTCTTGATGGATCTCCTGCTGCGGTTCCCGAGTCGATTCGAAGGCCTCTGGCAGCTCGCGCTGCCGGCCCCGGTCGCGTTTGGCGTGGTGAGCGACGCGCTGCCCAACAAGGCGGAGCGCTGGTTGCACCGGATTCGCCTCGTCGATCCCGCCGGGCACGTGTCGCTCGGCGGAGCGATCGTTCCGAGAGTGATGCGCGTCGCCTCGACGCGGGTGCCGTCGCCGCCCGAGATCTCCCTCGTCAACTCCGAGACGGACACGCTGGCGCTCACCGCGCGGATGCGGCAGGTGTTCGACGTGCAGTGGCTGGTGCTCTTCACGCTCGTCGCTCCGGTCACGACGGCGGTCGATGATCTGGTTCGCAAACCGGCCCAGCTGCTACGGGTGCCGGATCGCCGGGAGCTTTACCCGCGTGAAGGCATGCGGCTGCGTCTCTCGGACGGCACCTTGCTCCAGGCCGAGGAGCCGGTCGATGTCCAGGCCATCGGCACCGTGGCCGTGCCCGACGTGCTCGTTCCGGCGACGTTGCTCCCGGGGTTCGACAAGCGCGTCTCGGTCTGGGCGCTCACGATGACGCGCGATGGCATTCCCTCGCGTCTGGCCGGCCCGGTCACGGTGCATACCGGGCCGCTCCCACTCGTCGTGCCGGGCCTGATCGTCACCACGGCCGCCGGAAACGACACCGCGATGTGGGCATCGGCGAGCGACGCGACGGAAGTCGCGCTGGAGCGCTCGATCGACGGTGGTCTGTCGTTCCGGCAAGTCTCTCCCTGGCTCCCGTCGACCGCGACGAGCCATGTGGTCGCCGGCGCGGGCTCACGTGTGTATCGACTCGTCGTCCGCGGCCTACATGGGCAAGCGCCAGTGACGGGGCCGGCCGTGACGCCGGTCTAGCGAGGGAGGTGACGTCGTGCCAGCCTTCGTCTCGCCGGTCGCCGACCCCGCAACGTGGAGCTACACGACCGTCGACGCGGTCGAGATCCCTGACGGGCTCCGTTACGGGGTCAAGCCGCCGGCGCCGCCATACCGCGTGCGCGGTGTGCGTGCCACGCGGGCGGTCGCCGCCGATGTGGTGATGCCCGCCACCGGCGTGCTACGGCGAGCCACGGGCTCGACGGGCCAGGTGTTCGTCGAGGTCCAGGTCCTTCCGCTCCCGATCCGGCACGTCGCGAACGCGATTCCCGGAGGTCTGCCGACCTTCTATCTCGTCTTCGACGACGACGTCGGGCTGACGTTCGCCGACGGCGACGGCGATCTCGGCGGAACAGCCCTGCGAACCGCGACCGCGGTCACCATCGTCAGCATGCGCCAGGATCGCATGCTGATCGATCCGGCGTTGTGGGGGGCGCAGATCCAGACCGCGATCACGACCGGCGGTGGCGATGCCGCGCAGTGGCAGCCGTTTGCCGACGCGCTGGCGTCGGCCACAGCGAGCGGCGACACCGCGCCCGTGCTGCTGTATGACCACGCCGGTCGGTCGCGCACGTCGGGTCGCGTGACCATCGTGCTCGAGAGCGAGCCGCGTACGGTGGAGCTGACGGCCGCCGACGGCGGCGATCTCCAGCGGACCGTCGCGCGACTGCACGCGAGCGATCCGGCCGCCATGCCGATCGCGAACCTCTGGGGCGGTGGGCGAACCTCCTTCCGCCTCGAGCCCGAGGGGACCGAGGGCGCGGTTCAACTCGTGCGGCTCGAGGACGGCGCGGTGGCCGATACCGGCCTCACGCTGACCCCGACGCTGCGCAGCGTCGCGTTCACGGATCTCGAGGACTGGTTCGCCGCGCAATCCACCGCTGCATTGCCGCGGTTTACCCGCGCCAACCTCATCACGCCGCTGGTCAACGGGCCGACGTACTTCGACGACTTCTTCACGGCGATGCGCGACGCCCAACGCCCAGACGGGGGCGTCCATCTCACGGGCTGGGCGATGTTCCCCCGGACCAAGTTCACCCACCGCCAGCTCGGCGACGATACCCTGGCGACGTTCGACCTGAGCGTCGTCACCCCGCTCCTGGGGCCGGACAACATCGCGCTCACGCTGGAGCAGGCGGCCAAGCTCATCGGCGATGCCGGCGGCGCGTCGCGGTTCCTACCCGCCAAGTTCCTCCAGTTCGACGACCCGGATGCGGTCAGCCAGGCCGAGATCCTCGTCGTGATGTTCGTCCTCGATCTCATTCTTCTGCTCAGTCGCTTCGGCGTTTCGTTCGCCCGCACCGATGGGCTCGGCACCTTCATCCTCGTGCTCGGCGCCATCGGGTTGAGCCTTTACACCAAGCACGTCCTCGACGAGAACGGCAAGCCCCTCGAACCGAACCGACAAGCGGTCGACATCCTCGGCGACGGGCTGCCCGGCGCGCTCTGCGTGTTCTCGGCGAATCCGGTGCGGGTCGAGGACAATCTGCCGCCGACGCCGTTGAACGACTTCCCGTTCGACGTCCTGCTCAAGGTCACGCGGCATCTCGGCATCTATCACCAAAAGCTCTCGATCGTGAAGGTCGGGACGAGCCACATCGCATATTGCGGCGGGATGGATCTCAATCCCGACCGGCTCGACGACGTCGATCACCTGGCGCCAGCCCCGTATCACGACGTCCACGTGCGCGTCGAAGGCAACGCCGCGCGCGACGTCGCGTTGACGTTCGATCAGCGCTGGCAGCTCGACGGCGGAGGCACGCCGCCGGCCTTCCCCGCGCCGCCGTTCGACGCCGCGCTGGCGCCGGGCCGCGACATCGCCCAGATCGCGCGCACATACCACGCGCCCGCTGTCGGCGCCGAGTCGCGGGCGCTTCCGTTCGCCCCCAACGGCGACAGCACGATCGCGCGCACGATCCTAGCGGCGATCGAGATGGCGAGCGAGTACATCTACACGACCGATCAGTACTTCACGCCCCCGCGCACCTACCGCGATCTCCTGCTCCGGAAGGTCACGAACCGCGAGATCCGCCAGCTCGTCATCGCGCTCCAGGGCCAGACCACCTTGACGTTCGGCGACGCGCCCCGCAACCAATTCATCGACGACCTGTTGGCGGCCGATGGCGGCGTCGGGATCGTTCGCATCGGCTATCCCCGCCGCCGCTTCACCTCGACGGACAACGAGGTTCGCGCCTCGTCGGGCAAGCTGCTGGTCGGCCAGGACATGCAAGGCGGCGCCAGTGGCCTGCCGCTCATCTTCCTGGCGCCGCCCTCGCGCATCCCAGCGCTGCCGTTCTGGATCTCAGTCGAGGGCGAGCTGATGTACGTCTACGACGAGTCGGGCGTCCCCAACCCCCACCCCGGGCAGATGAAGGCGTTCGTGTGCGAGCGGGGTGACTCGACACGCCTCGTGTCCGGCGGCTCGAATCCCAAGGGCGCGTTTCCCCGCGAGCACAAGGAGGGCGCGCCGGCGACGGTCGTCGAGCTGGCCGACATCTATGTCCACGACAAGCTGACCATCGTCGACGACGTTTTCCTGGCCGTCGGCTCGGCCAATCTGGATCACCGCGGCTTCTACTACGACGGCGAGATCCACTGCTTCACGATCGCCGACGGGCTGCGCGTCTCGGCCCGCAATCCCGCCGCCATGCTCCGACGGCAGCTCTGGGCGGAGTTTCTCGACTTGCCCGCCGACCTCGTCGCGCCGCTGCTGGCCGATCCGCTGGCCTCGGGCACGCTGTTCGACCGGTCGCCGTTCGCCGGCAACCGGTTCGTACCGGTCGACGCGCGGCCGCCGCATCCGTTCCTGGCGTTCTCGAGCAGCGACGGTGCGATCGTCGACGTGCTCCAGGCGCTCGGCTTCGCCATCCAGGCCGCGAACTCGGCTGACATCTTCAAGTTCATGGTCGACTCGTCGAGCCGGACCGATCCGCTGCCAGAGACATGAGCGCGCCCCTCCGCCTCTTCGACCTGTTCGGCGAGCCGCCGGCGTTGGCGGCCGAGGTCTGGACGGAGCGCATTCAGCCCGTCACCGGCATCAACGCCAGCAATGACCCGTCCTCGATCACGACGTGGCTGGCCGCGCTGAACAACGTCGTCGGCGTGACGGACGTGCGGACGGGTGCGGACAGCGATCGGGTGGCGATCGAGGCCAAGCTCTTCATGCCCGGCTCGCCGGCCTATCCCGACGGCTTCCCGTTCGTGTTCGCGTCGATGCCCGACATCGAGCTCCGCATCCGACCCGACACGCTGCACCAGAACGACATCCAGCTCTTCCTGTCGATGTCAGACCGCGGTGTCGAAGTCCTGCTCGAGCGGCTTCCGGTGGAGATCCGGCTGCCGCCCGGCTTCATCGATCCGCATCCCAAGCCTGGAGGAGGCGTCCCGGACGGCACCGCCACGTACACGATCGGCGAGTTCCGCCCCGGTCACCTTGACGACCTCATGCTCGGGTTCGATCGTGGAAAGCCAGCCTCGATCTTCGTCCACCTCCGTCTGCACATGTCCGAGCAGGGCGAGTTCTCCCTGCGGACCGCCGTGCCCGTCTCGTTCGGCCGGTGCGTGTTCTCGGGGATTCCCGTGGTGGCCATCCACGATTTCCAGCTGCTGCCGACCCCGACGATCGCTCCGCGCGAGCTGCACTGGCTGCGTCACGAGGTCACGCCGTGGGCCCCCGAGCTGACCGGACCGATCGACGGCTCGTTCAGCATCCGCTCGCTGCAGGTCGACCCGGAAACCGCGCCGGTCGCTGACCTGGCGCGCTTCCTCAACGCCACCAAGGGACCCGACCCCCACCCCGTCCCGCCCGGCCCCACCACTCCGCCCAGCAGCACGACCGATCCGACGGCGGAGTTCGTACTCGACGATCTCGTGGTGCCGTTCTTCTCACCCTGGGTGCTGCCCATCCCGCGCCACGTGAGCATCGGCGTCAGACGGCGGATCATCGACGCCAACGACCCGGCGCAGGTCTTCAGGTTCGACGAAGCGCCGGTCCGCACCTTCTTCTCGCGCAGCCCCGAGACCGGCCTCATCGTGAACTCGCTGTTCTTCAAGTCGCTGCCGAGCGGGGTCGGCCTGACGTTCGACATGGCGTTCGTGTTCGGGAACACAAACGACGTCAACCGCAAGAGCGAAGCCATGGCGCTCGGCATCGAGCTCCAGGAGGACTACACGGTCGCCGTCAGCTATCGGCGCGAGTTCAGCACCGCCACGGGGCTGCCCGAGCCGGGAACCGGCGCGGCCCAGACGCTCAACGCGCTGCTGCACTTCGAGATCATGACCAACACGGTCGACATCATGACCATCCGCCTAGGCTACTCGATCGGGCGTCATATGGCGGCGCACCTGTCCGCGGCCGACTTCGACGACACCGGCGAGATCTCGAAGGCGCTCAAGGCGGCGGCGCTGGCCACCGTCGATGTGTTCGTGTTCGCGCCGGGGACGGACTCGATCGTCAAGCTGCGCACGCTCAACGGCGAACCCGTCAAGTTCACGCTCGAGGGTATCGGATACCGCTTCGGCGAGCTGCACCTCGAAGGCGTCGCCCTCCCCGACGGCGTGGTGATGCTGATCGGCGGGGTCGGCATCGTCCTGCAGGAGCTGGCGGTGGTGGCCGAGGACGGCGCCACGTACCTGAGCTTCTCGGGCGGGCTGCAGATCGCCACGCCGTCGGGCTTCACCGGCTCGTTCCTCCTCAAGCGGCTCCGCGTGCGGTTCCGGGGCGATACGGGCGCGCCCCACCTCAAGCTCGATGGGCTGTTCATCAGGCTGGAATCGGGCACGTTCCTACTCGAAGCCGGCGGCTTCTTCACCGAGACCGTCACGGGCGACGTCGTCGTCCACGAGTTCGCACTCACCGGTACCGCGAAGTTCAAGTGCGGCGAGACCGAGTACAAGATCGGGCTCGACGTCCTAGCCGGGCGCGTGAGGTCGCCGGCGCTGAACTTCGACTATCTCTTCGTCCAGGCGTTCGTGACCGGCTCGTTCCCGCTGGGTCCGGTCACGTTGCGCGGCATCCGGGCGCTGTTCGCCCGCAACATGCTGCCCAAGCTCGAGGAGGTCGACAAGGACTCGCGCGAGCTACGCTACTACACCTGGTACAAGCGTAGCGATCCCATCAGCGTCCCCGGCGATCGCCGCCTCGCCGCCTGGGTAGCGACCAACGATGCGTGGGCCGTGGGAGTGGGCGCCAGCGTCGGTCTGCCCGCTCTCGGCTCGAGCGCCGAGCTGGTCGCCTTCACGCTGTACACGGACGGGCCCGGCGAATCGGGGCTGCTGATCGTCGCCGAGGTCCACTTCCTGGAGAACCCCAAGCCGGTGGGATTTCTCGCCGTCGAGATGGACTTCGAGCACGACCTAATCCGCGCGGTGCTCGGCGTCGAGCTCCGGCTCTCGGACTTCAAGAAGAACGCGCCGAGCTGGCTGAACAGGATCCCCGTCCTGACCGGGACGTTCTTCTTCACCAACGATCCGCTGACGTTCGCGCTCGGACACCTCGTGGATCAGCGGACGTGGTTCCAGATCCAGTGGAAGCAGAACCTGTTCGCGGTGCGGACCTCGTTCACGGTCGGGGCGTGCTTCGAGTACGTCGAGGATCAGGTCTATGGCTTCGGCTTCGTCCTGCGCGGCGAGGGCGGCATCAACGCCAGCATCGTGCGCGCCGAGTACTACGCGGGACTGGGTGTGTCGTTCCAGCTGCTGGTCACCGGCTCGCACGACTACGGGCTCGAGATCCTCATCGAGCTCGGCCTGCGCATCATCCTGTTCCGTTTCCTGCACTTCGGGATCAGCGCCCGAGCGGCCCTGCACATGGTCGGTGACCGGCCGACCCACGGCGAGCTACATCTCGAGGTGCGACTCGAGACACCCTGGTTCTTGCCGGACGTCACCTGGACTGTCGATCTCCCCGTGGGCGGCGCCCTGGCGGTGGCCGATCTGGCGACGTCCACCTCGCCGCTGCGCTCGGCCGGAGCGTCGCAGGGCCTCGAGCAGAAGAGCGCGGTCGTGCACGTCGAGCGCTTCGATCAGGGGTACGTCGACGACCGTCCGTCGCGCACGTTCTCGGTCATCGAGATGCGGGCTGGCGGCCCGGACGAGCCCACGCGGCTGGCCCAGTTCGCCGCCGATACCGCCGCGCGTCCCATCGCCATCGACGCGACGATCTCCGTGGAGTTCGCCGTCCCGGTCAACGACCAGCTGTCCCTCTCGACCGGAGCGACGCCGGGTCTGGGCAACCAGCAGTCCGGCGACCTGAGCCTGACCTGCGACCTGGTCGGCATCGCCGTTCGCCGTCGTCCGCGCTTCGGCACCCCGAGAGACTGGCAGGCGGTCGACAAGCGCGTCGAGATCCCGCCCGACTTCAGCGATCCCAACGGCGTGAAGCTCAGCGGCTCGTTCGCGCCCTCGACGATCCTGGCCCGCTGGGATCTCGACGCGCCCGTCGACGGAAAGCCCGGCACCCAGCGGCTGCTGCTGAACTCGGCGACGCCATTCCAGTTCGCGACCAGTAACCCGGTGGCCGACGAGAAGCTCATCCGGCGCGCCCCTCTGTGGCCGTGCTGCAACCCCAAGGAGCATCAGCTGCGGACGCACCGGCTGAGCTTCGAGCGCGAGATGGCGGGCGCCGACCTGGGCGCACCGCGCCTCTTTTCCGAGAGCACGAGCACGCTCGTCTTCAACCGCGCCGCCGTCGCGCGACCCCAGCGCGCGGGCACCTCGCTGCCGCCGACCTACATGGTGGCCGACATCGCCTCCGCGCGGCGCGCGGGTGTGGTCGCCCGCATGGACTTCGACGAGGACGTCGCCTACTGCACGATCCGGCTCGCCTGGAGCGCGGCCGAGGGCCGTGTCGAGCTGGTCGCATTCGATCGCCAGGGCACGATCGCGGGAACACGGCAGGTGCCCACGACCTCGGCCAGCGACTTCGTCCCCGTCACGGTGGGCGCTCAGGCCCCCATCCGCCGCGTCGAGCTTCGCCTGGTGCGTCCGCTCGTCGGCTTCGGCGCGGGAGGGTTCGTCGAGATCGACACGGTCGTCTACAGCGCGCTGCGGGACTTCCTGGACTTCCAGCGCGAGCAGCGGCTGTGCGACGACCAGAGCGGCGAGTTCCACACGGCTTACGAGGGGAAGGGCAAGCTCGCGTTCCTGCCCAACCACGAGTACGAGATCGAGCTCATCACGCGGATCAGCGTCGCACACCCCAGCGCGCAATCCGAGTCGGTGGACGTGGCCGAATACGTCTACCTCAAGACCAAGGGACTGCCCGGTCTGAACGCGGTGCAGCGCGTCGGCGAGGAGGTCGAGCAGTACGTACGCGGGGCGTACGGTGGCGGCCGGGGCCTGCTGTACCGCCGTGAGCCGGTCGTGCTCGCCTTCAGCGAGGACTTCTTCGTCGCCGTGCCTCTCACCCTGCGTCCGGCGGGTACCGCCGCCGAGCACACGACGTTGATGCGGATGAAGCTCCTGACTCGCGCGGACGCGTCGGTGTCCGCCGCGACGCCGTTCACGTCGACGGCGTCGGACTGGATTGTCGATCACCGCGGCCAGGGCGGCGAGGACCCGACTTTGTTGCGCTGGCGAGTCATCCTGAGCACGGCCGACACCCTGGGCAACACGATGCGGAGCGTGAATCCCTTCCGCGAGCGACTGGCCGTACTGACGCAACGGCCGGCGGCCTCGTGCGGCCTCGAGGACCCACGCGACGTGATCGGCACCACACTGATCGCGCCGCCCCAGGGCGACAAGGACCCGGACGACCCGAACCAGGAGCTGTGGCCAGCCTCGTTGCGCCACAGCGCGACCGTGCGCATGGAAGGTTCGCCGTTCACGGAACGGTTGGCCTTCGATCCCGCCGACCTCACGGCGATGACCTTTCTCCTGGACGGTGGGCTGGGCGGGGCCAACGACTGGAGCGCGGACGCCGATGGAACGCTGCGCACCGGCGACGGCCCGGCGCGGCGCTTCGCCCGCTTCGGAGATCCGACCTGGAATCACTTCGCGCTGACGGTCAGCCTCACGCCGACGGGCGCGGCCGCCGGCGTGGCGATCGCGTTGCCGTCGAGCGGGCCGCCGTCCCGCGCGCTCTTCGCTCTCGTCGAAGCGGTCTCGGCCGGCCGACGCCTGGTCCTCTACCGTCGCACGACCGGGGCCGAGATGATCGAGCTCGCGCAGGCTCCGCTGCCGGCCGCGGACGATCCGGCCTCACCGCTCACGCTGCAAGTCACCGCCTTCGACGACCGCATTCGCGCCGCCGTCGGCGAGCAGATCGTGGAGGCCGACCGCGACGAGCAACGCGAAGGGCGCGTCGCGCTGGTGGCCGCCGGCGAGGCGGGTTTCAAAAGCCTGAGCGTGGTCGGTGTCGCGATCTACGCCTTCCCGTTCAGCACCAGTCGGTACCGGTCGTTCCGTGACCACATCCTCAGCTGGCCCGAAAAGATCGACGTGCTGCGGCCCGACGGGCTCGGCCCCGGCACGACCAGCACCGACGTGCCGACCCTGTGGGCAGCCACCCAGTCCGACGTCATTGCCGCCATGCAGCCGACTGCCGATCCTGCCCTGCGGGACGTCGTGTTCCAGCGCTGGGTCAAGCACCTCGGCATCCCGCTGAAGGACGAGGTGTCACGGCTCGAGATCAGCCAGTTCGTGGTCGAGGGCAAGACCGCGGCCATCCTCCTGGAGTCGCCGGAGCCGATCGATTTCACCAGCGAAGTCAGTGTCGTTCTCGAGCGGCGCGTGAAGTTCGGCGGCGGTGTGCTCGATCCCGACATTGTCGCAGACCTGGACGGCATGCAGGTCCTCGACGTCGCGCGCAGTGGACGCGCGCTCGACGTCGAGCTGACCCCGCCGACCGTTGCGCTGCGAGACGATCGCATCGTCTTCGTCGAGCCGATCGATGGTCCGAACCGACTGCGTGTGTGGACGGGCGCCATCAAGGTGCGACGCGGCGCCGCGACGGGCCGTGTCCACGCCCTGGCGTCGCAGGAGATTACCGTGCTCGGCCGGCCGGACCCCCCGTTCAGGACGGCGTTGCGACTGGGTCGCATGGTGGCGAGCCTGCCCCGCCAGACGGGCGTGATCGCGTGTCCCATCGTCGAGTTCGTCCCCGTGCCCGTCCGCGTCCTCGAGAGCAGCTCCGCCCGCCACATCGTCCTGCTGCCGATGACCAGCACCGATGTGCCCCAGCCCCTCGCGTCGGGCACCCATCGTCTCACGCTGGCCATGGATCGCCCCCGCTGGTCGACCACCGCCCCGGCCGACGACCTCAACCGTTACCGGGACGCGGCCACACTCCTGCTCGAGCTCTAAGTCGCACGGGATTCGACGTCGACATCCACCGCAACCTCTCGATGCTGAGGGGCCGCGGTGAATGTCCGACGCTGAGATGTCGAGCCCTACGCCGGGCGCGACGCGGGCGTCGTCGTGGCCGCGGCCTGATGACGCCCGCGGAGCTTGAACGCGAGCGCGATCAGCACGATGCCGAAGACGAGAGCGTAGGCGCCGATCAACCACACGATCACGAGCAGTCCCGCGCCGGGCAACGCCAGCAGCACCGCGCCGAAGAGCAGCGACAGGACGCCGTTGAGGATGAGCAGCCATTCGCCCTTGACCTCCTTGCGGAGGCGGATGGCGGCGACGATCTCCAGCACGCCGGTGATGATCGCCCAGAACGCGACGAGGAACAGCAGCGCCAGCGCCGTCGCCGCGGGCCAGACGAAGGCGATGACGCCGGCGATGAGGTCGACGATGCCTTCCAGGAGTAAGCCGCCCCAGCGTTCGTGGCGCTGGAGCACCTGTACCCGGGGGGGGCAGAACGGGCGAAGAGGGGCGGGAGGGCGGCCGTGCCGAGAACGGCGGTTCCGTCAACTGGGCCTTTATACCGCCTATGCTCCGACCGGCGCCCACGATGGCCAGGCCGATCGGCGTGGCCGCGCGCCGCGGGCTCACCGCAGGGTGCCCATCCCCCCCGGGGTGGTGCTCCCGCCGGTGGCGCTGATCTCGCTCGGCTGCTGGCTCACGCTGCCGTTCTCCCGTCGCCGGTGTGCCGTCACGCGCCCCGCCCGCCGGGCGGCGTGGCGTCGAGAGCGTACTGGCAAATTTCCGATGCCAACTGTCTCATCTGACTTGACATCTTTCGAGCAGCCGCCCCGGCAACACGGCTGAGCATTCCGGAAGGCATGCGCAGACCGCCGCTGGAGACGGCGAACCGGACCAACGGCGATTAACCGGATATCCAGGTAGAATCGGATGCGGGGCGGCGGCCCATCTCGGTCGCAGCCGGGAGGATCGGAATGGCTACCACGGTGTACACCGCGATCATCGAGAAGGAGGGGGACCTATACGGCGCGCTGTGCCCCGAGCTGGACGTGGCCAGTCAAGGGGCGACGGTCGAAGAGGCGACCTCCAACCTACGAGAGGCAGTTGAGCTGTTCCTTGAGTGTGCCGATCCCCAAGAGATCAAGCGTCGACTTCGCACCGATGTCTTCGTAACGAGGATCGAAGCGAAGCATGGGTAGGCTTCGCGTCCTGTCGGGACGCGAAGTCTGTCGGATCCTTCAGCAGCACGGGTTCGTCGAGGTGCGTCGGCGCGGAAGTCATATCGTCATGCAGCGCCGCACCGACGCCGGCAATGTCACGGTTCCCATCCCAGACCACCGCGAGCTCGCGATCGGCACGCTGCTGTCCATCATCCGGCAGAGCGGGGTAGCGCGAGCGGAGTTCGAAGAGTGATCTGAAGCGTGTTTCGGTCCCGTGGGACTTCCGGATCATGTCTCTCGCGCAACTGGTCTCAAGTTCTGGCGAAAACGTGGCCGGACTCATTCACGGGTTCGAATCCCGTTGGGGCCACCACAGAAATTACACGCAGTTACATCGAAATGGTATTCGTCCCCTCCCGTCGACGCTTGAGTACACGGCGGCAGTATCGAAGTGCTCGTCGCATCATTTTATTGACGCGCGCGAACTTGCAGCGAACGATGACGCGGTACCGAGCGAGGGGACTGAAACAGTGGAACCAGTCCCGCCGCCGAGGTACTCGCAGCCTTCCGGGCTTACTCGTGATTTTTCTCAGTGGGCTGTTACCCAGCACTCCAGCGCCAGTGCCACGGCTCGGCGGCCTATTGCGCCATTACCATCTCGCTGCCTAAGTGCAGACGGAGTTTTCTGACACTACGCGAATAAGTGCAACGCACAGGCGGACGGGCCTGGGCGCGACCTGCGACCGTGCGGCGCTGCTACCGCTGGTCGGGGTCCAGCCCCACGCGCTGCAGGATGGACGGGTTCTCCAGGGCAACCGCGACGCGTAGCGCGCGGAGGCCCTGCACGCCTTGGAGCTCGCCCAGGTCCAGCTCTTCCACCTCGCTGGTCAGGTAGCCCAGGCTTTGCAGGTACTCGATGTACCCGCGGTACTCGCGGCCCTCGGGGCTCTGGCTGTAGATGATCGCGATCTTGCCGGGCTGGGTTACGCGGTCCGAAGTGCCTTCCACCACGGCTTTGTCGATGCCCTTCTTGACGATCTCGTAGCGGATGTCGTACGCGCCGTCGACGTCGAAGCGCTTCTCGTCGAAACGGAAGCGGATGGACCGCGGCGTGTGCTGCACCAGAATCAGGTGGGTGGTCTCGAGCGGCACGGGCAGCCGCTCGCGGAGCTGGTGGGCGCGCACGGCGATGCCGGACGTGAGCATAAGCTGCCAGAGCCGCAAGTTCTTGAGGCAGATGGGGTCGAAGCGGCCGTCCTCGAGCAGGCTCGGGCCGACGTAGATCTGGTAGTCCACGCCGTCGGTCTTCTGCTTCTCGAAATAGTGCGGGAAGATGGCCTGCGCGGCCAACTCCTCGTGGTCGAGGTACCCGGAGATCGCCTCGGCGATGCGAGTGACGCTCTCCTCGAAGAGCTGTCGCCGGCGGTAGACTACGCCGAGCCGCGTGTCCAGCGCGCCGCGGTACAGCTCGATCCGCGCGCGCACGTGAGTGCCGAACGTGCCCAGGTGGTCGAACAGGCTCTCGACGTTCGCGCGCAGGAACCCAACGATGCCGGTCTCGTCATCGGAGTTGAGGCTCCGCTGGACCTGCGCGATGCGCTTGTCGACTCGGTAGCGGAGCTCGTCGAGCGCCGGGAGCGATCGCGCTTCGCAGGCGGCGCGCAGAACGTCGGCGGCGAGGCGGAGCTGGGTGAGGAGGTCGGCCTGGATGGCCACGCCCCGCTGGGCGGACGAGCCGCGGATGTCGGCCAGGCCGTACAGCGGGTAGACGTTCTCGAACACGATTGGCTCCATCTCCGCGGCGGCGTCGGAGACACCTTCGCTCTTCCGTTCGATTGTGTTGAGCACGGCCTTCCGGAAGCGCCACTCCACCACCGGATGAATGGCCGTGCACTTCTCCTTGATCATGGCCTGGACGCGGGCATTCAGTTCCTCGACGCTCCGCTGGACGGCCATGGAGAAGAGCGGCAGCACCTCCTCGAGCTTGGGCAGGTGCGTGGCGTTCAGGTCGCCCGGCCGGGGCGAGATGAGCTCGAGCGTGCCGATCACCTTGTCCTGGTAGTGAAGCGGTGCGCAGACGAAGGCGCGGGCGCCGGCGGCGATTAGCTCCTCCTCCCACGGCGTGCGATCGGGCCACGCCGCGAGATCGTCCAGGATGACGGGCCGGTTCTGGATGACGGCGCGCTCGTATAGCGATCCCGCGAACTCGGACGTCTTGTGGTGCGCCGAGTCCGCGAAGATGCACGCGTGATCGTGGCTCATCGCGTCGTTCAGCACGAGCACGCGATCGCCCTCCACCGCGGCCAGGCCTAGATGCAGGCCGGGTCGCCGGAACAGCGTTCGAAGCTTGGCCTGGAGGCTCTCGAACCGGGCGCTCGACACGATCGACTCCTTGTCGATCAGGTCGCGCTTGAGCGAGGACAGCACTTCCTCGTCGGTCACGTCGACAGCCTTGAGCGTCATGAAGCCGCGCAAAGTGGCTGTCTCCGGGGGCACGAGCTCACGGAGCTGGTCGAGTTCCACGTTGCCGCTCTGGAGCTGCCGCCGCATGGCGTCGGTGAGCTTCGGCGGGGGCCCGTCGAGCTTCACGTCCACGAAACGCCAGTCGAAGTCCAGGCGGAAGTGCCGCTCCAGCGTGGTGGCCGGGTCCTTAGACGTGAAGACCACCGGGATCTCGACGCCGAGGTCGATCCCGTACGTGCGCTCGAGGATCAGCTCGTAGGCGAGGAGAAGCTTTGCGGCTCCGAGTCGCTGCTCGTCCCCGTTCACCCGGCCTTGGAGCGTACCGTCGTCGTTCATAAGCGTCCGGCGGAATAGGCTTGTGGCGTAGAACGCCCGGAGCTGGAACGGGAAGAGCGCCGCGCCGTACTCTTGCTGCCAGAAGGCGGGCGGGAACATGGCGCTCATCATGAGGTCCACGAGCTGCTGGTGCTTGGCGATCACCGACACGTCGTCGATGACCGCGGAAAGCTCGGGCGCCTGCTTGATCCTTTCGCGGACGATCCCGGGCAGGGGTCCGCGGCCCAACTCGCTGTAAGCGGAGAGCTGCGTCCAGAACCGGATGAGTGGCGCCAGGCTCAGCTCGGTCCGGAAGGGCAGCGCGATCGGGTGCGCGCCGGGCCGGGCCCCCACGTCGACCGAAGGCGATACGAGCCCGCTGGTGCCGGCCATGGGGTGCTAGGCGCGCACCGCGCCGGGTTTCGCGGCGGCGTCGCTACCGAGCCCAACGGCCTGCCGGATTTTCTCGAGCTGGCCCGCGTGGTCGTTCCAGTGATAGTCGAACATGGCGCCGAGGTACATGTCGATCGTGATCTCGTCCGTGCCCATGAATTGCTTGAAGAGGGGAATACGTGCCTTGCGCCGCTCGAAGGCCGGCTCCTCAAGCCCTTCGATGTACTCGAGGACGCGGCGCCGCTGGGCATCCAGCGCGTCCCTGAACTGAGAGAGCGACATCTGTCGGCGCTGTTCGTCGAGGAACGTGTCCCCGGGGGCGATCTCGACGACAGGATAGTCGCGTTCCGAGAAGGTCGCGAGCGTGGCCGCCGGGTCGAAGCCCGGCTCGAAGAGGAGGTGCGAGAGCACCTCGCGCGTCGTCCACTCCCCCGGGGCGTCCGCGCGCTCCATGTGGGCGTCCATGCCCTGGAGCTGGCGGCTCAGGTTCTCGGAGGCCGCGTCGATCCGTTGCCGAAGGTCCTGCGCATGCTTGCTGGCCATGGGTTCCTCCTGCCTCGCGGCCGCCCGGGGGCCCGGATCAGTTGCTGCTTGATACCGATACTCCGGTCACGGCCGCGTCGTGTCAACTGGACGGCCCCGGCCCTGTGGGCACCGGCAGGAGATGACCAGGCCAAGGACCGACGCCAGGGAGCAGAGTTATCAGCTGCTCGATGCGCTGCTCAGCGAGCGCGCATAGCGGCGGCCGGGATTGTCGAGAGCTGAACCGGTAGGACAACTGAGGGAGAGAAAACGATGAAACCAATCACACCGCCTCTCTGGTTCGACAACGACGCCAAGGAAGCCGCGCAGTTCTACTGCTCGGTGTTTCCCGAACTCAAGGATCACCAGCGTCAGGACACTGCGCGACACGCCCTCGGGCGATTGCGACGTCGTCGCCTTCGAGCTGAACGGCCAACCGTTCATGGCCATCAGCGCAGGACCACTGTTCAAGTTCAACGAGTCGATTTCCTTCATGGTGTCTTGCGAGACGCAGGCGGAGAACCCGGGCGGATGGCTGACAACGGTGGTGGCGCGAGTGTGCCTGGACATGCTGCGGTCTCGCCGATCGCGGCGGGAGGACTCACTGGAGAGCCGCGCGACTGAATCCGCGGTGGGGAGTCAGGCTCCAGGTGGCCCCGAGCAGGAGGTCGTGCTGGCCGCCTCGGTGGGGCTGGCCTCGCTCGATAGGCCGGGCATGAGTGCGTTTCGTGCTCGAGGACGGTGTCGCCTACCACGCCTATTCCGCCTTATGCGCATGGACTGGATGGCCTCTGGGGGATATACCAGTGGCTAGACCGCGCCCCCAAGAGGCGCAACGAGACGGGCCTCTGGATGCGACGGCATGAAGTGTCGCGATCCCCTCGGCGCGCGGGGACAAACACTTTGCGAAATTCCCGGCCGTCGTAGAGGATTCACCTGTTCGTCATGGAAACCGAATGTTCTTCTGCGATGGTAACCAGCGCCGCCTTTCCACCCTTCAGGAGGCCCTCGGTGCGTAACCCAGTCATCGCCGTGCTCGCTTCGGTCGGGGCCGTCATGCTGGCGCTTCCCACGTTCGCGCAGACCCCGGCGCCCAAGGTCACGATCAACGGCACCTTCGACCAGGTCACGTCGGCGGGCAAGAACTTCTACGACGGGAACTTTTCGCGGGACAACGATCGTGAGTGGTATGCGCGCACACGGTTCCGCCCCGATTTCACCTTCGAGGTCGGACGCACCAGGGCCGTGCTCGGGCTGGAGATCGACCTGATGTACGGCCAGGCCGGTCCCAACGACGGAGGCTTCCCGGGCAACGTGAGCAGCTCCGCCGGCGGCGGACCCGGCGGAACTCATACCAGCACGAACGGGGCGCTCGATCTGAACACCGACGTCGGCGCCATGATCGAGATCCGGTGGATCTACACGGAGTTCGACTTGACCGGCAAGGACGGTATCTTGCCCTTCATTCCCGTGGCAACGCGGGCCCGCGCGGGCGGCCAGCCGAGCGGCGAGCTTGCCAGCTACAAGCTGGCCTCGTACTTCAGCGCCGACTTCGCGGGAGTCTCGGCCGTGACGACGTTCACGCCGGACATCAAGAGCAACCTGGTCTTCGTCGTCGTGGAGGATCAACTGGCGGGCGGAAACCGCGCTGCCGCTCCCGCGCGCACCAGTCGTGGTGAAGACTAAGGGGCGTGCGGCCCCCCCACTACTTCACGCGCTCGTATTCTGCTTTGCCAGTCCGGTAATTGGGGTCCTCGGGCGTCACCGTGAGCGTGGTCTTGCCGCCTTCTTCGGAAAGTCTCGCCGTCCCGGTCGTCCGCGAGGATCGATACAACAGCTTGCCGTCTTTCAGGTAGAACTTACCCTCAGCTGTGGAGCCACTCACGGTTGAAGCTTTGTAGCTTCCATCTGACTGGACGTTCATCGTGGCACGTTCCTGTCCCGACTCCGCGGTTACCCAGCCCCGCCAGCTTCCCGCGAGCTCCTTGACGTCAGCGACCTGCTTTTCTCCGGCGACCCCATGAAGCGGGGACAGTGCGAACGCTGTAGCAAGAAGTAGAGCCAGACTATGCCTCATCACTGATCTCCTTCTGTCGTGAGGGCTCCGCGTTGGTCCTGCCACTGAGCGTCGGTCAGACTCCAGCCGCCTCCCAGGGCCTTGTAGAGGCGGACATGGCTGAGGAGTCGGTCGCGGCGAATCTGCGCGAGGACGCTCTGGGCCGGGTAGAGCTGCTGTTGCGCCTCGAGCACCTCGAAGTAGTTGGCCAACCCCGTACGATAACGATCCATCGCGCGATCAACAGCGTCTGCCAGCGCCTTCACCGACCGGTCCTGCCCCGTCTCGGCGTCGCTCAGCTTGGCGAGCGCGGTGAGCGCGTCCGAGACCTCCCGCAGCGCGGTGAGCACCGTCCCTTCGTATTGAAGCTTGGCCTGCTCCCACTGCGCGACGGACGCCCGGTAGGTCCCGAGGGTGCGGCCCGCGTTGAACAGCGGTCCGGTGAGCGTGCCCGCAACAGCCCATATCGTCGCGCTGCCGCCCGTGAGAGCCGACACCTCGGGGCTCGCCGTACCGAACAGCGTGGTGATGTTGAACTTCGGAAAGAACTCCGCTTTGGCGATTCCGATGCGAGCGTTGGCACTCACGAGCTGATCTTCGGCCTGGCGCAGGTCGGGCCTCCGCTCCATGAGCTTCGACGGCAGCCCGGCCGGCACGGTCGGGACCACGGGCTGGTCATACATCGGTACGCCACGGAGAATCGGGCCGGGGTTCTTTCCCAGCAGAACGCTTATCTGATTCTCCTTGGCCACGATGTCGCTCTCGAGCTGTGGGATGGTCGCCTCGGCCCCGCCGAGGGCGCCTTCGGCCCGATCCGTCTCGAGCTTCGAGGCGACCCCGAGCTGGAAGCGATCCAGGAACAAGTCGTACGTGCGCTGGTAGGCGTCCTTGCTGTTGCGGGCGATCTGGAGCCGCACGTCGAGAGCCAGGAGCTCGAAGTACGCCTGCGCCAGGTCGCTGACCAGCGTCAGCCACACGCCGCGCCGGGCGTCTTCGGTGGCCAGGAGATTCGCGCGAGCGGCCTCCGTCGCGCGACGGATGCGGCCCCAGATGTCGAGCTCCCACGACATGGCGAGCGTGGCCGAATAGAAGTTGCTGGTGGCCAGCGCCTGGCCCCCGGGCTTACCGAGCAGGCCGGGGGTCGCGTTGCTCCTTCCCACGGAGGCGTCGTAGTTCAGTGACGGGAAAAGATCCGATCGAGTGGCGACGAAGCCCGCCCGCGCCTCCTGCACGCGAGCGGCGGCGATCCGTACGTCGTAGTTGTTGCGGAGCGCTTCGTGGATCAGATCTCTCAGCACCGGGTCTCGAAAGACTTCCCACCAGGGCGCATCGGCGAGCGAGGCGGCCTCCGCCGTGGCCTGCCCTCGAAACGTCTCAGGCTCCGCGACGGGGGGCCGCTTGTAGTCGGGGCCGATCGCGCAGCCGGCGAGCACCGCCGCCAAGACGATCATCCACGCGGAAGCCCCGGATCTCACGGGCGCGATCCACCCGCCGAAGGCTCGTCGTCGGCCCCGCCGGAAATCGCCGCCGGAGCGGATACCGGCCGGGCGGTGACGTGCGGCGACGTCCGGCGGAAGCGCTCGCTGACATAGAAGCTCACCGAGATGAAGAGACTGGCGATGAGCGTGTCGGTGAGCATCCCGCCGATCACGACGGTGCCAAGGACCTGGCGTCCGACCGCGCCGGCACCGGTGGCGGTCCACAGCGGCACGCAGCCCAGGATGAACGCAAACGAAGTCATGAAGAGCGCGCGCCGACGGACACGGACGCCTTCGAGCGCGGCGTCGAAGAGCGACATACCTCCCTCGTAGGCGACCTTGGCAAACTCGACGATGAGGATCGCGTTCTTCGCCGCGAGGCCGATCACCATGAGCATGCCGATCTGCGAAAAGACATCGAGC
>QHSU01000084.1:8940-74699 GCA_003220535.1 Candidatus Rokuibacteriota bacterium | reverse complement strand
CCTTGCGCCCCCCCGGTTCGCCGAGCGTGCGCTCCATGCGAGACACCGCACCCTTGCGGCCCCCCGGTTCGCGGGGCGTGCGCTCCATGCGAGACACCGCACCCTTGCGCCCCCCCGGTTCGCGGGGCGTGCGCTCCATGCGAGACACCGCACCCTTGCGCCCCGGTTCGCCGAGCGTGCGCTCCACAGTCACGTCTCCTCGCGCAGGGTGAGCTCGCGGATCTTGGCGGCGACGTCGGCGGCGCGGACGAGGGCTTCGCCGATCAGCACCGCGTGGGCGCCGGCGGCCACGACTCGGCGCACGTCGGCGCCCGTGAAGAATCCGCTCTCGCTGACCACGATGGGCCCGGGCGGGATCAGCGGCAAGAGCTCGAGCGTCGTCTCGACGCGCGTCTGGAACGAGGCGAGATCGCGGTTGTTGATCCCGAGGACACGGCTCCCGGCGGCGAGGGCCTGATCCAGCTCGGCGGCGGTGTGACACTCGACGAGCGCAGCGAGCCCGAGCCCCTTCGCGGCGGCGAGCAACTCGCCGAGCCGCGAGGGGCCGAGGATCGCGACGATCAGCAGCACGGCGTCGGCGCCCGCGGCGCGCGACTCCCAGAGCTGGTACTCGTCGATCGTGAAGTCCTTTCGGAGCAGCGGGACGTCGACCGCGGCGCGCACCGCCTTCAAGTCGCCGAGGCTCCCCTGAAAGTACTTCTCGTCGGTGAGGACCGAGATCGCGTGGGCCCCGTGGGTCGCGTACGCGGTGGCGAGAGTGACCGGGTCCAGATCACGCGCGAGCACGCCGCGCGACGGCGACGCCTTCTTCACCTCGGCGATCAGCCGCGCAGACCCCGGCAGCGGGCGCAGGGCGCTCTCGAAGTCGCGCGCCGGGGGCGCCTCGCTGCACTGCCGCTCGAGCCACGTTCGAGGAGTCGCGGCCCGGCGCCGTGCTACCTCTGCGCGCGTGTTGGCGACGATCTCGTCGAGGACCGACATAGGCCGGCGCCTAGAAGTCGCGCCGGAGCCCCTGCCGTCGCAGCGTGTCCAGCGAGACCGACGCGAGCTGGTCGAGGACGAAGTCGCGGATCGTGCGCGGGGGCGGCAGATCGCGCACGATGCGGCCCGCGCGGACCAGCGGCTTCAGCAACGGCTCCCAGACGCCGCCGTCGGGCGGGCGTTGGCCGGCCGGCAGCACGACGGTCTCGCGCGTCCCGCGGCGCCGATAGACCTCCTTGGCGCCGGACCACTTGCCGCGCTTGGCCATGGGCCGACCCTCGATCTCCATGATGTCGAGGGCGAAGTTGAGCACCGGCGCGTTGGCGATCGCGGTGCCGACACCGTAGCCGTCGGCCACCGGGTTCAGCGTCAGGATCTCGTACTCGTCGACGCCGCCGGAGGCGAGGATCTTCACGTGGTTGAAGCCGCGCAGGTCGAGCTCCCAGCGCACCTCCTCGAGAATGCGGTAGAAGTCGCCGCGGCGCGACGACGGGGTGTCCAGGCGAACCGCGTAGAGGTCCTTGCCGAGGGCCTCGGCGACGCGGATCGCCTCGAACTTCTCGTCCTGCAAGGTGTCGATGAGGGCGACGCGTCGGACCTTGGGGTCGACGACCGCGTCGAACGCCCGGAGCGCCTCCACCGTGTCGCCGATCATGAGGACGAGTGAGTGCGGGATCGTCCCCATAGGGTCGGCGTCGATCAGCTCGGCGGACTTCGTCACCGCGACGCCGTCGCAGCCGCCGATGAAGGCGTTGCGCTCGATCATCGGTGCCAGCGATGGATGCATGCGGCGGGCGCCGAACGAGATGACCTGGCGCTCACCCGCGGCTTTCTTGCACCGAGCCGCCTTCGTGGCGATCCCCGAGGCCTGACAGAGGAGGCCGAGCAGCGCGGTCTCGTACTGCGCCCATTCGACGTACGTGCCCTCGATGCGGAGCACGGGCTGGTACGGCTCGAAGAGCAACCCCTCGTCCATCGCCCACACGTCCACCGGCTGGCCCTCGAGGAGGGCTGCGACTTCCTCGACGCCCGCGAGAACGCCCCACTGCCAGTCTTCGGGGAGGGACTTCAGGTAGACCTCGGCCTTGACCCGCTTGCGGTCACCGCGATGAGTGAGGATCTGAACGGTGCGCGCGAAATACACATCGGAGACCTCGCCGCGCTTGATGTCGGCGTCGGCGGCGGTGTGAAACGGGCGCTTCGGGGCGTTCGGCATAGTCTCTGTGATCCTCGGGTCACTCCGAAGGTGGCGAAAAGTGTGGCAGAAGCGCCACGGCAAGTCAAACTTAGCCCCGCGGCGCTGGTGGGGCGCGGTGTGGGGGGCGCGGGGGCGCCGGTGGCGATCCGTGTGGTCAGGATCGTACTCGCGTAGTCCCGATCATCCTCAGCGCCCGGAATGCAGCCGTCGGATCGCCACCGGCGCCCCCGCGCCCTGCAGACCTTCGCGGGCGCTGCGGCCCACTCGAGGTTTCTCTTGGGAACGCGGTTCAGAGGTTGAGGGACTTCAGGTAGGTGCGGAACTCGTCGGAGAGGTCGGGCCGGGCGAGCGCGAACTCGACGGTCGCCTTGAGGAATCCGAGCTTGTCGCCCGTGTCGTAGCGCCGGCCCTCGAACTCGACGGCGTACATGGAGCGGCGCGCCGCGAGCGTGCGCAGGGCGTCGGTCAGCTGGATCTCCCCGCGAGCATCGGCCCGTGTCCCCGCCAGGATCTCGAAAATCTCGGGCGGCAGGACATACCGTCCGATGATGGCCAGGTCGGACGGCGCGTCCTGGGCTTTGGGCTTCTCGACGAGGTCGAGGATCTCGTGCACGCGCGGTCCGACCGGCCGGGCGGCGATCACCCCGTACTGATGGATGCGCGCGCGCGGAACGCGCTCGACCGCGAGCACCGGCGCCTGGTACCGCTCGCTCACGTCGAGCAGCTGCCGCATGCACGGTGACGGCGCGGCCCCGATGATGTCGTCACCGAGGAACACGGCGAAAGGCTCGTCGCCGACCAGCGAGCGCGCGCACAGGATCGCGTGGCCGAGCCCGAGCGGCTCTCGCTGGCGGACGTAGGAGACCGAGGCGAGCTCGGAGATGGTCTTGATCTGGGCGAGCTCCTCCATCTTTCCCCGGTCGTTGAGGTAGTACTCGAGCTCGAAGGCCGCGTCGAAGTGATCCTCGATCGCGCGCTTGCCGCGCCCGGTCACGATGATGATCTCCGACAGACCCGAGGCGACCGCTTCTTCGACGACGTACTGGATCATCGGCTTGTCGACGAGGGGGAGCATTTCCTTCGGCTGCGCCTTGGTCGCGGGGAGGAACCGCGTCCCGAGCCCGGCGGCGGGAAAGACGCCCTTGCGCACTTTCATGGCCTCATCATACTCCTGGCCCGCCTGCGGCGAAGAAGCACGAACGCCACCAGATAGGTGGTGACGCCTGCGACGCCCCCGACGACCGCCGAGCCGATCAGGAGCGCCGTGGACACGTCCCGGAGCAGGTGGATCACGTTGGTTGCGGAGAGGCTCGACGACGTTCGCAAGAGCTCGGCGACCGCCGCGGCGTCCAGGCCCTGAGGGTCGGGCACCATCAGGCCTCCGATGTGCAGGGCGAGGCCGTACACGAACGGAGCGAACCACGGCAGGTTGAGCCAGGCGCCCGCCACCGTCGCCGCCTTGTTCAGACGGAAGACCGTCGCCACCGCGAGCGACAGGAGCGTCTGCAGACCGTAGAAGGGCGTGCAGCTGATGAAGACCCCGACCGCCAGGCCGAGTGCCAGCCGCGACGGCGGATCGTCGCGCCGGAGCACGGCGCCGAGCTGGGCGGCGAGCGCCCGCGGGCCGAGCCTCATGGCCGCGGTCGCCACCGGCCGACTCCCTCCAGCACCGCGACGATCGCGAGGATGCACGCGGCCTGGATCAGGACGAGCACCGCTTCGTGCGGCGTGGCGTCCTTCAAGAGAATCGCCGAGAGGCCGAGCGTCGAGGCGAGGAAGAAGATCAGGAGCACGCTCTGCTTTCGGGTGAGACCCAGCTGCTCGAACCGGTGGTGGATATGGTCTCGGCCCGTGTAGGCGAGCCATTCCGGCAGCGAGTGCACCTTGCCCGTCACGATGCGGGCGACGCCCACGAAACCGATGTCGAAGAGCGGCACTCCGAGGATCAGCGACGGCGTGAGGAGTGCGATGATCGGGTCCCCCTCGGCCCATTCTCCCATTACCGCCAGACCGGCGAGGGTGAAGCCGATGAACGTGGCGCCGCCGTCCCCGAGAAAGATCTGGGCGCGGCCCGGCCGGAAGTTGTACGGCATGAAGCCGAGGCACGCGCCCACCAGCGCGGCCGACAGGTACATGAGGTAGCGCTGGTCCGTCTGCAGCGCGGCAATGCTGAAGAAGATGCCCGCGATGACGCCGAGGCCGGTGGCGAGCCCGTCCATGCCATCGAGGAACTGGACGGCGTTGGTGACCGTGACGAACCAGAGGATCGTCAGACCGACGTTCAGCCACACGAAGCCGGGCACCCAGTGGGGCGTGACGTTGAGGACGACGCCGTAGGCGATCGCCGCCGCGGCGGCGCCGATGTGGCCCACGAGCTTGAGCGAGGCGGGGAGATCGGTCATGTCGTCCAGGATCCCGATCCCGACGATGAGCGTCGCCCCGACCGCCACCCCCTTGAGCTGCAGGGAGAAGTCGAAGCTCGTGAGCACCGTCACGGCGAACGCGCAGTACACGGCCGCGCCCCCGAGGAGCGGTGTCGCGACCTCGTGCATCTTCCTGGCGCCCGGCATGTCGAGGATGCCCCGCCACAGCGCGATCGCCCGGGCGATCGGCGCGGCGAAGAGCGCGACGGCGAAGGCGAGCATCACCAGATAGAGCCACGGCAGCCGCGCGGCGTGATCCCGGCCCCAGATCGGCACCAGCAGGAGCAGCCCTACCAGCACCAGACGGGCGAGGTGCTGGGCCATCAGTCCTCGAGCGCCTCCGCGAGGGCCGTCGCGACCGAGTCCGCCTCCGCATCGGTCAGGAGCGGGTAGCACGGCAGCGACAGGCACTGCGCCCACAGCTGCTCCGCGTTCGGATAGCCGGAGAGACCGAGCGCCCGGTGAATCGGCCGGAAGACCGGCCGTCGCGCCGTCACGCCTCGGCGCTCGAGATGGGCCAGGACGCGGTCCAGTGGCCGCTCGACCCCGACCACGAAGCGGTGGTACACGTGACGCTCGCCGGCGTCCGCCGGCACGCGACAGCGCCTGACCAGCGCGAGTGCGGCGCGGTATCGAGCGGCGAGCGCGCGGCGCCGCGCGATGAACGCGTCGAGCCGTGTGAGCTGGCCCCGGCCGAGCGCCGCCTGCATGTCGGTCATCTTGTAGTTGAAGCGGGGTGTCAGGTCGGTTCGCTCGTCGTAGTCGCGCGCATCGCGCGCGCGGGCGACGAGGTCGGCGGGCCCGGCGACCGCGCCGCCCTCGCCCGTCGTGAGGAGCTTGGTCGCGTAGAACGAGCACACCGCGAGGCCGCCACCGGCGCCCACTGGACGACCGTCGAGCGTCGCGCCCAGCGTCTGGGCGCAGTCCTCCACGAGCGCGACGCCGAGCCCCTGGAACGGCCGCAGATCGACGGCGCGGCCGAAGGGGTGCACGACGATGACCGCCCGCGTTCGCGTCGTCCGCCGGTGCGCCGTGTCCGTCGCCGACAGCCCGAGCGTGTCCGGATCGGCGTCGCCGAGCACCGGCGTCGCCCCGCAGCGCGTGACCGCGTGGTAGATCGCGTCGCAGGCGTAGGTCGGGATGATGACCTCGTGGCCCGGGCCCACGTCGAGCGTGCGCAGGGCGAGCTCGAGGGCGGCGCTACCGGAGCCGACGGCGGCCGCGGCGGTGACGCCGAGGTACCGCGCCAGCTCGCGCTCGAGCCCCGCCACCTCCGGGCCCTGGGCCAGGTGCCCTCCGCGGACGACGCGCGCGACGCGCTCGGCGTCGTCGTCGCCGATGGTCGGCCGGGAATGGGGGATTATTGTAACGGGTACCTCGAGGTCGGCTCCCTCAGAGATTCAGGAGCAGCCGGACCGACTGGAACGCCTCCGCGTACTTGACCCGGGCTTGAATACCCCGGAAGTTCGCGCACGATCGCGCCAGCTCGAGGATCGACAGATCCTCGATGTTGGTCTTCGTCACCTGCGACCGGTGCGCCTCGAGGCCCGCGAGCTTCGTGTCAAGCACCTCGGCGATGTCCGTGGCGCAGTTCGGGATGAAGTTCACCGTCGACGGCACCTCGTAGAAGAGGAAGTTGGGCACGTAGCGCGTGGCCGACATCGTGCTCTGGGCCAGGTTGCGATGATCCTGGTGGGTGTCGTCGGGCGAGTTGACGAAGATCATCCGCGGCTCGATCTTTCGGATGACCGACTCGATCCGCACGATCAGCTCCCGCGTGAGCGGCACCTCGGTGTCCCGGTAGTCGCCCCAGAAGACCTCGCGCACCCCGAGGATGCGCGCCGCGTCCTTCTGCTCCCGCCGACGCACCTCGGGATCGCCGCCGAGCGCGCCGTCCGAGGCGATGAACATGTAAACGGCGTGGCCCCGCTGCGCATACTTGGCCAGCATGCCGCCGCAGCCGTACTCGATGTCGTCGGGATGCGCGCCGAAGGCGAGAATGTTCACTTAGTCAGGCTCGGGCGAGAGGCGGGACCACGTGCTTCCCCCACAGAGAATGCCGAGGGCCTCATCGCCGTGCATCAATAATAAGTCAAGCGCCGAGAGAAACGGAGCGAATTCCCCGTAATCCTGGGCGTACACGGGGTGCTCGTAACGCTGCGTCTCGACAGCGATCCCGGCGGCCGCGAACCGCGCCCGGTCCAGGTAGAGCTCGCCGTCACGCCCCGCCAGGTAGGTGTCCGCGCCGACGGCGCGGCAGAGCTCCACGAGACGCCCCGTCGCGTCCACCTTGGCCTCGTCCGGGAGGTTCACGTCCGAGGCGAGCCTCGTCGGGGCCGAGACGCCGAGCTTCCGCCCCAGCCATTCGGCGCTGGCGACGGCGAGCGGCGCCAGGCGGTCCCACTCCCGGCTGTAGAAGCTCTGCAGCTCGTCGCGGTGGTGCCGCCACGACGGCGCCGCGCCGTAGGCGTTCTCGATCGCGGCGAAGTGGCGGGCGCGCCAGGGCTGGGTCATGTCGACCGGCACGTCGCGGATGGCCGTGCCGAGACGAGCGCGGACCGGCACGGTAACCCAGCGGGGTCCGTCGCGCGTCTTGATCCGATTACGGTTCTGCCAGCCGTTCTTCTCGTACTGAACGGTGTCGAGGAACACGAAGAGGTCGGCCGCGGCCCACTTGGCGAAGTAACCGAGCCACGGCAGATAGTGCGGCTGATGGATCGCGACTTTCACGCTCGCCCGGCCTTCCACAGACTCGCCTCGCCTGCGGCTGCGGCTCGCCCTACCATTAGGACCGTCTCACGAAGATCGGGTTACTGAGCAGGCGGCCCGGCCCGCGCACGTCGAGTCGATAGAACGCGGGCGCCCCGTCGAAGATCTCGCGGTGGACCGTCCGGATCGGTGACGGCCCCGTCCACGCTCCGACGACGGCCCCGTTGCGCACCAGGGTCACCCGCACGTCACTCGTCGCGCCGCCGGTCGCCTCCACCGCCACCGTGACCTCGAGCGTCGTCGCCTCGCCGGCCCGCAGCGTCTCGCCCGACATCGCCGTGGCGGTCCCGGCGCGCACCGTGAACTCGGTGAGCACGAGCTCGGCTTCGCGCTGGCGCTGCACCGCGTACATCCGGCCACGCTTGAGAGCATCGAGCACCGCGCGCTCCGACCGCTCGCCCACCAGGAACACCGTCCGCACGGTCCCCAGCTCCTTGCCCGCGGTGAATCCGTGGAAACCGGACTCGCCGACGCCCCACGCGGGTCGGCTTCGCTCCCCCGAGGCGAACTGACCGAGCAGGCGGTCCCAGGAGCCGCCAGGCCGCTCGACGTGCGTCGTGTCCTCGTAGATCGCGCCGAAGGCCGTGTAGCGCGCCGTCCTCAGAAGATCATCGGGGTACGGCGACGTGTGCCACGCGACGCGGACCGGGCCGAACCATTGCTCACCCTCGTCGCGCGCCTCGGGGAACGACCACACCGTCGCGCCGCCCAGCCGATCCACGTAGTCGATCAAGTCCTGGTGCGGCGTGAGGCCGAGATCGCTGTAGGGTGGATAGGGATCGACGGTGAAGGGCCACGCGCGCGCGACCGCCAGCAGCCCGACGCCGCTGAGGAGCGCGCCGGCGAGCCAACGTCGTCGGTTGACGACGACGACCACGCGCCCGACCTTCCTGAGTGACCGCCGCTTCCGCGTGAGCAGGTGAGCGCCCGGAATGACGAGGACACACGGCAGGGCGTCGAGCACCGAGGCCCACCCGTAGCCGCCGACCGGGTTTCCGGTGACCGGGAGCGAGCGAAGCGCCGCCGCGTCCTGGACGCCGAAGATCAATAAATTCTTCTGCGTGTTGTAGACGGTCGTGTGGAGCGCGAGGGGCGAGCCGCTCCAGTAGTAGTGCGGAAGCACCTCGACCCCGGGGACGATCAGGACGCGCGGGTTCGTCGCCCGCACCTCCGCCACGCGCGCGAGGTAGCGATCGATCCCCCCATCGAGCACCGAGCGCTCCTCGCGGACCACGCGGGTGAGCGCCCGAAAGGGCGGCAGGCCGTACTCGATGCGCAGGAGATAGTTCTCGGTGAGGAGCAGCGCCCCGATGCCCTGCTTCTCGGCCATGGCGGCGAGCTGCTCGAGAGAAAAGTCTCCCGTGGACAGGTCGGAGTGGAGATGGAGGACCGCGGGCAGCCGGTCGAGGCCTTCGGCCGCGTCGCCGGCCAGAGCCCAGGCGAGCACCGCGAGCAGCGCGGCGACACGACTCACGCGAGCCCCTTTTCGCGGACCAGCGCCGCGTACACCGCGACGAGCTTCTCGTTCGCGACCGACGACGAGAACGCCTCGGCCCTTCCGAGCGCGGCCTCGCCGAGCTTCCGGCGCAGCCCGGGGTCGCGGCCGAGCTCGACGAGCGCCGCAGCGAGCGCCCCGAGGTCGTCGGGCTCGACCAGCCGGCCGCACTCGCCGTCGGTGACGACGGCCGGGATGCCGCCGACGGTGGTCGCGACGACCGGCAGCCCGAGCGCCATCGCCTCGACGAGGACGCGCCCCATGCCCTCGTTCCGGGAGGGCACGGCCACCACGTCCGCCGCCACGAGATGCGACGGCACGTCGATCGTCTCGCCCGTCATCCGTAGCCGGCCGCTCACGCCGAGCGATGCGGCGAGTGCCGCGAGACTCGATCGTTCGGGCCCGTCGCCGACGAGCAGCACCCGCGTCGACGGGATCTGGGCCATGAGGCTCGGAAGGGCCTGCACCAGGAGATCGAAGCCTTTGATCCGGGTGAGGCGTCCGAGACCGACGACGACGAACGCGCCGGTGTCGAGCCCGAGACGCGCGCGGGCCTCGGCCCGGGACGGCGCGGCCGCGCGCAGCTCCGCCGTCGGGACGCCGCTCGGCACCGTCGCGTATTGCTCGGGGCGACCGATCCCGTGCGCCAGGTGCTCCTCGGTGCCGCGGTCGGTCAGCGTGATGATCCGGTCGGTCCATCTCGCCGCCTGCCGCTCGAGCGCCGTGAAGATGGCGGTCCGGCGCGAGCCGTAGTAGCCGTAGAAGATGTGGCCGTGGGGTTGGTGGATCACCGCGGGCACGCGTGCGATCCGTGCGGCCAGGCGGCCGATGAATCCGGCCTTCGAGGTGTGTGTGTGGACGATCGAGGGCTGCAGGCGCCTGATCAATCTGAGAAGCTGTCCCAGCGCCGCCAAATCGGCGAGCGGTACCACCTCCCGCCCGAGGGAGGGGATGTCGACGACCCGGCACTCGCGCCGGCGGGCGTCGGCGAGCGAGGAATCGTCGGACTCGCGGAAGGACGCGGCCACCGTGCAGTCGTACCCGACCCGACCGAGCGCGACGCACGATGCGATGGTGTTCTCGGACGAGCCGCCCAGAGTGAGTCGCGTGATCGCGTGGAGGACGCGCACGTTCACCCCTGCCCCTTCTGCGCGTAGAGCTCCACGGAAGGCCCGACGAGCCAGCGGTCACCCGAGAGGGTGGCCAGGAGCGCCACACAAGCCAGGATCATCGCCCGGCCCCACCGCGGGCTCGAGACCGCCGCCGAGTTGCCGACCTCGAGGACCCTGAACCCGGCGCGCTCGGCGAGGCGGCGGAGCCCGGTGGGCGTGAACGCAAAGTGGTGGACCACTGGATACGCGTCCCAGTCGCGAGACCTGACGAGCGGCCCGAGCGAGGCCAGGAGCCGCACCCACGGACGGTGGAAGCGAGCGTTCGGAACGCGCAGCGCGAGCAGCCCGCCCGTGACGAGCACGCGGTGCGCCTCGCGCAGGATCGTGAGCGGCTCGTGGGCCTGGTCGACGACGTTGATCAGCGTCACGGCGGCGACCGTTTCGTCGCGGAACGGCAGGAGCGCGCCGTCGGCCTGGACGCTCGGCACCTCGCCCTGACGCGCGACGGCACACGCCTGGTGCCCGAGGTCGGTACTGACGGCGGGCCAGCGCCGCCGGCGCGCGAGCGCGGCCAGATGGCCGCCACCGCCGCCAACGTCGAGGAGTCGCAGTCCATTCGCCTTCTCGAGCCCGAGGACGGCGAGTCGCTCGAGCAGCGCACCAAAGAGAACCCTCCGCTCAGAGGTCACGCGCTCGGGCGCGAACCGCAGCGGGTACTCCGTCTGATAGTGGTGCTGAAGCTCCGGCGCGGTCGGCAGCTCGCTCGAGAGCGAGCTCTGGCAGCCGGGACACCGGCGATGCCGCACTCCGCGAAAGATCAGGCCGCTGGGACGTGTCGGCTCTCCACATGCAGGACAGCCGGGAGCCGCGGATCCAGCGCGACTCACAGGCGCGGCCGCGCGCCCCTCGGGCGCGGCCGCGCGCCCCACGTCGGCCACGCGTCTGAGCGTGCGCTCGAGGTCCTCGGTGGCGCGCTCCCACGTGTAGTGCCGCTCGACGTGCTCGCGACACGCGCCTCGCAGGCGCGCGTAGGCGTCCGGATCGCGCTCCTTGGCTGCGAGGAAGCGCTCGAGGTCGTGCGCCATCGCCTCGGGCGTCGTGCCGCGGAAGACGAGCGACGCGCACAACGCTCTGAGGATCTCGGGCGTCGCGCCGACCGGGGTACCGAGGACGGGCGTGCCGCAGGCGAGCGCCTCCACGGTGACCAGCCCGAAGCCCTCGAGCTCGCGGGTCGGAAGGACGAAGACGTCGGCGGCCTGGTAGTAGCGCGGCAGCGCCTCGTCGGGCACGAATCCCAGGAATTTCACGTGCGCCTCGAGCCCGAGGGCCCGGCTCTGTGCCTCCAGAGCGCTGCGAAGCGATCCGGCGCCCCCGATCAGCAGCACCGCGTCCGGCCGCCGCGTCTTCACGATCGCCATCGCGCGGAGCAGGTTGTCGAGGCCCATGCGAGCCTCGAGGTTCCTCACCGTGAGCAAGAGCGATCGGTCGCCCGCGAGCCCGAGCGCGCACCGGACCGCGTCGCGGTCGGCGGCCGGCCTGAACCGCTCGGTCGCCGCCGCGCCGCGGATCTTGACGATGCGCTCGCGCGGCACGGCATAGAGCTTCCAGAGCTGCTCGGCCGAGAAGTCGCTGAGCACGTGGACCAGCCCGGCGCGTCTGAGACACGCCCGCTCGATCGCCCACAGCATCGCGGTGCCGGTCGCTCCCACCAGGCCGGCTCGATGACGGGCGGTCATCCCCCGGCGCGAGCGGTACTCGAGCGGCGCCGGCGAATAGAAGCTGTAGAGGCTCGGCAGGCGCGCCCCGGCCCGCGAGCCGAGTGCTCCGTAGCCGGCGAGCGGTTGATGCACGTGCATCGCGTCCGCCGTCTGCCGGCCGAGCTCCTCCGCCGTCGCGCGGCGCGCCGCGAGAATCGAGCTCGTGATGAAGCGGGCGACCGATCGCCGCTCCACGGGGAACTGGTGGATCCGGACGCGCTCGCGCTCGAGGTGGACGGTCGCGGTGGCGTCGGGATCGGCGCGGCTCACCACCCGGACGTCGTGACCGCGGGCCGCGAGACGACGCGCCTGCTCCCAGAGCATGCGCTCTCCCCCGCCCGCCGGCTGCGACGGCGACACGTCGGAGACCATGAGGACGCGCAGCGGGTCGTTCACGCGCGCGTCACCGGAGCGTCCAGAGGCCGTGCTGGTCGAGGTACTCGCGCATCCAGAGCTCCGCCATCATCAGCGTCCAGAGGCGGTCGGCATGAGTCTGCCGGCCGGTCAGATGCTCCCGCTTCATGCGTTCCACCGCCTCGTGGTCGAAGAGCCCTCGCGCTCGAACGCGGTCGCGCGCCAGCAGATCGTCCAGCGTCGGCCGCAGCTCGCGACGCAGCCAGTCTCCGAGCGGGATCATGAAGCCTTGCTTGCGGTGCGCGAGGACCTCCTCGGGCAGGACGCCCGCGAAGGCGGTCTTCAGGAGCCCCTTCAGGCGGCCGCCGGGCATCTTGGTCTGTGGCGACAGGCGCAGGCTCTCCTCGACGATCCGGTGGTCGCAGAACGGAGCGCGCACCTCGAGCGAGTGGGCCATGCTCATCCGATCGGCCATGGCGAGGAGATCGTCGGGGAGATAGGTCGCGAGATCGACGCGGAACGCGCCGTCCACGGGGTCGCCGTGGTTGCCGGCGGCGAACGCGGCCTGCTGGGACTCGTCGACGGCGGACTCGAGGTGCGCCGACAGCGCCGGCCGGGCCAGCACCGCCAGCTCCGCGGTGCCGAAGAATCGCGTCCAGCCGATGTAGCGATCGGCGGCCGTCGCGTCGGGGTGGGCGGTGAAGCGTCGGGCCCAGTCCGCCCAGTTCCGGCTGGACCCGGAGTCGGGCAGGCGCAGGGCGACCTCGCGCGCCGTGTGGCGAAGCCAGCGCGGGAGCCGTCCGTGCAGCGCCGACATCCGGAGGCCGAGGTAGCGTGGATAGCCGCCGAAGGTCTCGTCGCCGCCGATTCCCGACAGGGCGACCTTGACGTGACGCGCCGTCGCCTGCGCCACGATGTACGTCGGAATGGCGGAGGAGTCGGCGAACGGCTCGTCGGACGCCCGCACGATGGCCGGCAGCAGCGCCTGGACGTCGGGCTCGAGGGTCTCCTCGTGGTGGTCGGTCCCGAACCGCGTCGCGACGAGCCGGGCGTACGGCAGCTCGTCGTACGATGGCGCCGCGCGGCCGAAGCCGACTGAGAAGGTCGCGATGCGGCCCGACGTCACCTCGCGCATGCTGGCGACGACCGCGCTCGAGTCGATGCCACCCGAGAGGAAGACGCCGAGGGGCACGTCGCTCTCCAGCCGCAGTCGCACCGCCTCGCGCAACCACTCCCGCACCGCCGCGGCGCTCTCGGCGGGCCGGAGATGCGGCCGCGCTGGCGCGGTCCCCGGTGGCAGCTGCCAGTAGCGGCTCAGCGTGAGGCCTCCGTCGACGAGCGCCGCCGTGTGGGCCGGCGGGAGCTTTCGGATCGTGTCGAAGATCGAGCGCGCGGCGGGCGTGTAGCCGAACGCGAGGTAGTGGTGGAACGCCGGCCAGTCGAGCCCTCGGGAGACGGCCGGATGGCAGAGGAGCGCCTTGGGCTCCGACGCGAAGAGGAACAGCCGGCCGCGGTGCCAGTAGTAGAGCGGCTTTTTCCCCAGCCGATCGCGGGCGAGAAACAGCCGGCGCTCGGCGTCGTCCCAGATGGCGAAGGCAAACATGCCAGACAGACGCTCGACGCACGCTTCGCCGTACGCGGCGTACGCGTAGAGGATCACCTCGGTGTCGCTCCGCGTCCGGAACCGACGACCGCCGGCCTCCAGCTCGGCGCGCAGCTGGCGGAAGTTGTAGATCTCACCGTTGAAGACGATCCAGTAACGTCCCGTCGCGTCGCTCATGGGCTGCTGGCCGGTGACGAGGTCGATGATGGCCAGACGCGTCATCCCGAGGCCGACGTCCGCCGCGGAGTGGATGCCTGAGTCGTCCGGGCCGCGGTGCTTGAGGAGCCCGAGCATCGCGGGCAGGAGCTCGCGCGCGGTGGGCCCGACGTGGCCGGCAATGCCGCACATCTAGCGCGTCTCCCCGGAGAGGGGGGATCGCCGACGACCGGACGCGACCCGGGGCGACGTTCTCCCGAGCCTCACGAGCGATCTCCGGTCGTTTCACGCAGCAGCGCCAGGACGCGTCCGGTCGTTCGCGCCAGCGTGTAGAGTCCGGCGCGCGCGAGCGCGCGGCGGCGGAGATCGTCGGCGAGCGCCGCGTCGGACAGAACGCGGGCGAGCGTGGCCACGATGTCCGCTTCATGCTCGGCGTCGAACAAGAGCCCGGCGTCGGCCACGACCTCGGGCAGCGCGGCGCGGTTCGACACGGCCACCGGCGCGCCGCACGCCATCGCCTCGAGCACGGTCGAGCCAAAGCCCTCCTCGAGGGAGGGTGTGACGTACACGGCCGCGCCGGCGTAGAGGGCGGGGAGATCCCCGTCGGCGACGCGACCGGGGAAGATCACCCGGTCCTCCACGCCGAGCGCCGCGGCGAGCCGCGCCAGCGCAGGCCGACCATCTCCGTAGCCGCCGGCCAGGACGAGCGCGTGACGACTGCGCAGGGCACCGGGGAGCAGGGCAAAGGCGCGGATCAAGCGCGGGACGTTCTTGTGCGGGTTGAAGTTTCCCACGTAGAGGATGTAAGGCGCCGTGACGCCGTACCTGGTCTTGACCGCGTCCGTCAGCGGCACAGGCTTGAACTCCCGACCCAGGGCGACCGGGATCACGGTCACCTTCGACGGGGGCACACCGAGCTTCACCACTATCGAGCGCTTGGAATACTCCGAGTCGCTGATGATCGCCGTGGCGCGCGCGGCGTACAGGCGCGCCAGCCCCGTGATCGTGGCGTCGTAGACGGGCCGGCGCCGTCCCGGATAGCCGATGAAGTAGAGATCGTGGATCGTCAGCACGACCGGGCACGGCGCGCGCACGGGGCCTTTGTAGTAGGGCGAGAGGAACACCGTGATGTCGTCGCGGGCGAGTGCGCGCGACAGGCTCACCTGGTCCCACCACGGCGTCCAGGGTGCCTGCAGCATCGTGAAGCCGACGCCCGGGAGCGCCTCGTCGAGGCGCGCACCGGCGTCGCCGTAGACGACGCACGACCAGCCCTCGAGCGAGGCGGCGCGGAGCACCTCGAGCAGGTACCGGCCGATGCCGGTGCGCACGCCGGGTCGGAGCTCGCGCCCGTCGACGCCGAGGCGCATCACGTGCGCGCGCCCCGCGGCCGTTGCGCGGACCGCGCGACACGGCCGGCGCCGAGGATCTCCGCGTACACGCGCTCGACGGCGTCGACGTGCGCGCCGAGGCTGAAGGTGGACTCCGCCCTCGCGCGCCCGGCGCCGCCGAGGCGCGCCGCGCGGGCCGGATCGTCGAGCAGGGCGCGCACCGCATCGGCGAGTGGCACCGCCGCGGCGGACGGCACCAGAAGTCCAGTTTCGCCGTCGAGCACGATCTCGGGGATGCCACCGACGGTGGTGGCGACGACGGCCTTGGCCATCGCCATCGCCTCGACCAGCACGCGGCCGAACCCCTCGCTTTCCGAGGGCAGGACGAACACGTCGCAGAGGGCGAGCACGTCGGGGATGTCGTCGCGCCATCCGGCGAAGTGCACGCGCGATGCGAGGCCGAGTCGTCGCGCCTGGGCCCGGAGCTCGCCGTCGAGCTCGCCGTCGCCGACGAGGATCCAGTGCACACCCGGCCGCGCCCGCTCGAGGTGCGCGGCGGCGTCCAGCAGGTGCCGGTAGCCCTTCTCCGCGACGAAGCGCCCGATCGACAGCGCGAGGGGCGCCGACGGCGGAACCCCGAGAGTCGCGCGGAGCGCCCCGGACGGCGGCCGGGGCGTGAACCGCACGAGATCGACGCCGTTGGGGACCAGTCGGATCTTGCGCGGGGCCCAGGTGAAACGGCGCGCGACCGCCCGCGACGTGGCGATCACCCCGGTCGCGAGCGCGCAGAGTGCCAGGTCCACGGCGCCGTCACTCTCGGCGATCCGCACGTGCCAGATCGCGGGGCGTCCGGCCAAACGCCCGGCGAGCCCCCCATAGGCCATGGCGCGCGAGCCGTTGGCGTGGATCAGCACGGCGTCGGTGCTCCGCGCCAGTCGTCCGAGCGCCGTCACGCTCCGGACGGCGCCGAGGCCCGGGCGCCGGAGCGTGGGCAGCGGGACCACGTGGACGGGCAGGCCGAGCTCTCGCCCGCGGGACGCCACGTCACCCTCCTCCGGAACGACCAGAGCCGGGGCCCAGCGGTCGCGAGCGAGCCCACGCAAGAGATCCATCAGGCTGAGCTCGCCACCGCCCACGACACGGCCGTGGTTCGACACGACCAGGATCGACGCCAGGCGCGACGACGGCTCATCCACGCTCGTTGACCACCAGGATCCGCAGCCGGTCGGCCGGAGCGGCGTCGAAGTCGCGGAGCACGTCCAGTCCGGCCGGAGGCGGACCCCAGAGCAGCGGGATCAGGCCCGGTCGATCGAAGAAGAACTCGCGGCTGTCGAGCACGACGAGACGGGCGCCCGCCTGCCGAGCGGCGGCGAGCAACTCGTCCGGCCCGATGCGCGGCAGGGGGACCCAGCGGCGCTCGCTGTAGAAGGCGACCAGAGGCTTTCGGTCGAGCAGGACCGTGTCACGGGGCTGGGTCTCGGCGACCCAGCGCGCCGCACTCCGGTACAGCGCAGCACCGGCGTCCGGGCGCAGGATCGGCTGAAGCGTCCAGGGCACCAGGACGAGCGCGACCACCAGGCCCAGCACCAGCGACCAGCGCCAGCCGCGCTGCGCGTCGGTGAGGGTGACGGCGACCCACAGCGTCCCGACCGCGGCGAACGGCAGGACGAATGGCAGGACCGGGAGGAAGATCCTCGGCTCGACGTGGAAGGCGAGCGACGCGAAGGGCGGGAGCGTCGCCGCGAGGAGGACCGCGTCGCGCCCGAGCCATCCGGACGTTCGAGCTCGAGCCAGGGCACCGGGCAACACGATGAGGAGCAGGATCCACGGCAGGAGATCCGGCAGGGCGTACTTCTGGAAGAGGAGCGCGTTCTCGACGATCCGCATCGGTAACGGGCTCGGCGCGGTCGCTTGGCCCGTCGCGAGCGACAGGTTGTGGTCGATCTTTCCGCTGAACGTGACGTGGCCCCAGGCGTCGCTGAGGTACCACACGTACGGCGCCGCGACGACGATGAACACGAGGACGGTGGCGCCCAGCCACGGCAGGAGCGCGGCGGCGCGCTCCCGTCCGCTGACGACCCGGAACGACGCGATCGCGATCAGCCCGACGAGATACAGGGCGCCTTCGGGCCGGACGAGATAGGCGAGCCCCAAGCAGAGACCGGCGAGCGCGATCAGCGCGCGCGGGCCGGCCCCCAGCCCTCGCCGCGCGGCCAGGACGCCCGAGACCAGGAGGAACGTATAGGTGGCCTCGCACAGCACCGAGGCCGAGTTCTGAACCAGACGAGGATGAACGGCGATGAACACCGCGGACAGAAGAGCCGCGTGGCGGCCGACGATGCCCCGGGCGAGCGCGAACGCGGGCACGATCACCGCCGCTCCGAAGAGGGCGGAGACCAGACGCCCCGCCATCTCCCAGTCGCCGACGAGCGGCTGGGCGAGCGCGATACAGAGCGGGTAGAGCGGATGGAAAAGCGGGTCGAAGGGCGAGCCGGTCGCCTGGAACTGCCGCGCGATCGCCACGTAGGCGACGCCGTCCGGCTGGATCACGGGGAGAAACTCGGCGACGAGGAGCCGGATCGCGAGCGCGGCGGCGGTAACCGCCAGCGCCAGGATCACGCGCCGCCTCGCGCGAGCGTCTCGTAGAGCCCGGCGGTGGCTTTGGCGCTCTGGGCCCACGACCACGCCGAGCCGGCGAGAGCCTGCGCCGCCTGCGCCATCCGCGCTGCGCTCTCCGGATGGGCCAGCACGTCGCCGAGCGCCGCGGCCAGGCCCCGCGTGTCCCCCGGCTCGACCAGGCGGGCGGTCACGCCGTCGGTCAGGAACTCGCGGAAGCTACCGACGGCGGTGGCGACGACGGGCGTGCCCAGGTCGCAGGCGAGCCTCAATGACCCGCTGTCCGTGATGTCCCGGTAGTTGAAGACCGCGACGTCGGCGGCGGCGAAATACGCCGAGACCTCCTCCGCCGGCACGTAGCGGGGGCGGAAGACCACGGCGCCGTCGACGTCGGCGCGTCGGATCGCCTCGCGATACTCGTCCTCGCGGCCGACTAGGAGGGGCCCCGCGATCACCAGCCAGGCGTCCGCGTGCCGGCGGCGCAGGTCGGCGACCGCGGCGATGACGCCGTGGAGGCCCTTGTAGGGGCGGATCGCGCCGAAGGCGAGCACGATCTTCGCGTGGCTCGGCAGGTCGAGCATGGCGCGGGCGCCGAGACGGTCGGGCCGGCGCTCGCCGTGCAGGAACCCGGCGTCGCCATGATGAATGAGCTCGATCCTGGCACCGGCGGGGAGACGCTGGCGCGCCACGTCCGCCGCCCGCTGCGTGTGGACCACGACCGCGTCGGCGGCACCGAAGCAGCGCCAGAGCGTCCAGTCGTCCCAGCGGATGCGCTCGTGAGTCCGAACGTTGTGGATCGTCATCACCAGGGGTCTGCGACGCCGGATCACGGGCCACAGCAGCGCGTCGAAGCGCGTCGAGAGCAAGCTTTGCACGTGGACGACACCGGGCCGCGAGCGCGCCATCCGGTCACGCAGCGCGCTCACGTTGCCGAGGTACCCGGCGTCGGGGGAAAAGCACCGGTCGACCTCGAAGAGAGACGGCAGGCGCCCGAGCTCCCAATCGCGGTTGGTCAGGAGCGAGACCTCGACACCCGCACCCGCCAGCGCCGCGCACAGGTTCCACGCGTAGTGCGCGATGCCGCCCCAACCGCCGGCCTCGACCATCACGACCTTCATGGCGTGCGCACGACTCCGGACGAGCCGAGCGAGCGCAACAGGCGCGCGCAGGCGGCCTCCTTCGCCCGCAGTCGGGCCGCGCGGTGCCGATCGAGCGGGGGGTACTTGACCACGAGCGCGGCCATCCGCACGAGCGCGCCGGCGATCACCGCGGCGCGGAGGATCGCCGCCGCGGCGCGGCGGTGATGCTTGCGAAAATAGCGCACGTAGCTCAGGTAGTACTCGACCTGCCGCACGGAGGTCTGCAGGGTGCTGGCGCCGTGCCGATGGACCGCGCGGGCGGCCGGACAGAAAGCGACCGAGTGCCCGCGGTCCCGAAGGCGCCGGCAGAGATCCGTCTCCTCGAAGTACATCCGGAATCCCTCGTCGAAGCCGCGGACGGCGTCGAGCGCCTCGGTGCGGATCATCATCACCGACCCGGAGACCGTGTCGACGAGCGCGTCGCGCGTGAGATCCCCGTTTTCGTAATAGAAGCGTTTGACCCACCGATTGCCCGGCGCCAGCGTGTGGAGCCCGACGACCTCGGCGAGCGCCAGCCCGAGCGTCGGAAAGCGCTTGGCCGACGGTTGTGGCGTCCCGTCCGGGTACGCGAGCGCCGGGCCCACCAGACCGCAGGCCCGGTTCACGTCGAGGAAGCGCCGGAGCGTCACGAGGCACTCGGGTTCGAGCACGACGTCCGCGTTCATCGCGCAGACATGCGTCGATCGCTCCGCGTCCGTGGCGCGGTTGATAGCCGCGCCATAGCCGGGATTGTCCGGGTTCTCGAGCACCGTGACCTCCGGGTCGGCGGCCCGCACCGCCGCGACCGTGCCGTCGGCCGAGCCGTTGTCGGCCACGATGACGCGCGCATCGAGCCCGGCGGCCGCCTTGCGGGCCGACGCGACGGCCTGGAGCGTGAGCTCCCGCGTGTTGTAGCTGACGACGACCACCGCGGTGTCCTTCATATCTTTGCCGTCGCGCTCACCGTGGCCCCGTCGTCCGCTCGCTGGTCCAGGCTCGGGCCCCGGCGCGGACCAGGCTCAGACCGAGGAGCTTCGGCGCCTCCCGTTGCCAGGGCACGGTCACGAGGGACGCCGCGAAGCGTCGCCGCGCTTCCGCCCAATCGCCGCGGGCATACGCTTCCTTGCCGAGCCAGTTGTGCGTGTCGGCGATGATGCGCCGACCGACGGACCCCAGCCCTTCCACCGCCGCCGGTCGCGTCCGGTAGAGCTTGTCGAGGACGCGGAACCGGTTCCGGTCCATTCGGGATCGGTCCTCGCTCATGCTCCCGGGCTGGACGCGGTAGCTGACGAGCACGGCGGGGCTGTAGCGGGCCTCGGCGATCAGGGACAGGCGTAACCACAGGTCCCAGTCCTCGAGCGCGGTCAGCCGCTCGTCGAAGCCGCCAGCCGCGTCGAGCGCCGTGCGCCGGACGAGCGGCGCGATCGCCGGAATGAAGTTGCCGTGGATCAGCTCCGGAAAGAGCCAGCCATCGAGCACGCGCGCGCCGTAGCCGAAGCGCTCCGACGCCTTCACGCTGGTCCCCGTCGCCATGGTCTCGATGAGCACATCGCAGTAGGTCCAGCCGACGGCCGGCGCGCGCTCGAGCACCGCGACCTGCTCGGCGAGCTTGGTCGGCATCAGGACGTCGTCGGCGTCGAGGAATGTGACGTAGGTCCCGCGCGAAGCGGCGAGGCCCGCGTTGCGGGCGGCCGCCAGGCCACGATTCGGTTGCCGGATGACGAGGATCCGGCCGTCGTAGCGAGCCAGGACGGCCGGCGTGTCGTCGGTCGAGCCGTCGTCAACCACGACGACCTCGACGGCCCTGAGCGTCTGGGCGAGCGCGCTGTCGAGCGCCTCGCCGACGAACCGCGCGTGGTTGAACGTGGCGATGACGAGGCTCACGCTCACCGGATGACCTCGTAGATGATGTTCTCGCGGTCGCCCCATCGAAACCGCGGATCGCTCGTCCCCTGACGTGGATGAATGCGGACCTCGGCGGGCGGGGGCGTGAGGCCGTTCAGGAGGTGGTCGAGGAAGCGGCCGAGGTCGTAGGTGTGTGTGTAGAAGCCCGGCTCGAACCGTTCGTTCCGCTTGCGCCAGAGCCGCAGCGGCCGGGGCGGCAGGTAGAAGATGATGACGAGCTTGCGACGGGCGCGCTCGTACATGCGCTGCACGGCGGGCGCCCAGTCCGGCAGATGCTCCAGGATGTGCCGGCACAGCACCGCGTCGAACACACCGGGCAGCCCGTCGAGCTCGTAGAGGGAGCCTTCCCGAAACCGGACGGCGTCGGCCGGAAACCGCTCGCGCGCCGCCGCGACGAACTGCGCGGTCACGTCGATGCCGCGGTAGTCGATGTCCGGCCGGCGCTCGCGGAGCAGCTCGAACATCACGCCGGTGCCGCAGCCCACGTCGAGCACGGAGGTCATCCCCTCGAGCAGCGCGACCGCCCTGACGCGGGACGGATGGTCGCGGCCCTCGTGGCCCACGCGGAGGAAATCGCGAACCTGCGCAGGCGTGAAGCGCCGCCACGTCTCTCGGAGCCTCACGGCGTGCCCCTCCGCTCCCACAACCGGCGGAATCCATGTCCGGCGAGCGCGGTCGCCAGACGCAGGAGGGATCCGAGGCGCCGCACGGTGGTGTCACGCTCGAGACACCGTCGGATCACCACCTCCTCGTTGCGGGCGACGACGACGGCGGAGACGGTGGCGCTCACCCCTGAAGCACCGTCCGCCAGTCGGCCATGAACTCGACGCGCCAGGCCGCGCCCCCGATGAGACCGGCGAAGACGACGTACGCCCCCGCCGACACGATCGCGCCGATGAGGAGCGTCGGCAGGTCGTGGATCCAGAGGCCCGCGAGCGTCGCGAGGACCGCCGCGCTCCCGGCGCTCGCCGCCAGCGGCACGCGCACGGCGGGAAGGACGCGCAGAGGCACGAGGCGGCGGAGGCTCAGCGCGGTGTACGACACGCCCGCGCACGCCAGGCACGCGCTGGCGACGGCGAAGCCGACGAACCCGAGCCACGGCACCAGGAGCACCGTCATCACCCACAGCAGCACGGCGCTCGCGAGGTTCAGCCGAAACACGACGTCGGCGCGCCCGAGACCGTAGAGCGCGTGCACGAAGATGGTCGACGTGCCTCCGATGATCGCCGACAGGCAAAAGCACCGCACCGCGGGGACCGCCGGCGCCCACGCCTCGCCGAAGATCAGGCGAACGACGGGATCGGCGCCGGCCAGGAGCAGCGCCGCCGCGGGATAGAGGACGGTGGTGACGCGGTTCAGCGCGCGCGCGGTGGCCTCCGCGAATCTCGCGGTGTCGGTCTGGAGGCTCGAGAGGGCGGGAAACAGCACGCGGCCCGCGATGCTGACGACCTGCAGCGGCAGGAACGCGAGCGTCGCGGCCCAGTTCAGGAACCCGATGGCCGCGACGCCGCTCCACGCCGTGACGAACGTCGGCACCACCGCGTCCCCGGCGATGCCGACCAGGATGCTTCCCTGGAACAGGACACCGAACCTCAGCACCGGGGCCAGCTCGCGCCAGCTCCCGCGAAGCGTCGGTCGCCACCGCGTCGCGCTCCACAGCACCGTCAGATTGGCGGCGCGCGCCGCCAGCGCGCCCATGACGAAGCTCCAGAGCCCGGCGCCGCCGAGCGCGGCGGCAATCGCCACGACATGGAATGTCACCGTGTCGGCGGTCTCGGCGATCGTCAGCGGCAGGTAGGCGAGCCGGCGCTCGAGCAGGACCATGGCGGGCATGCGGAGCGATGACAGCACGACGAGCAGCGCGAGCCAGCGCACCGGCGCGGTCACCTCGCTCGACACGCCCGGCCACCGCCCCACCAGGGGCGCCGCCGCGGCGATCGCGGCGCCCAGTACCAGCGCCAGCGCGAAGGTCGCCGTGAAGGCAGCGCTCAGCCCGGCGACGGCATGGTCGTGCGCGCCGCAGGCCGACGCGGGGCTGGGGCCCCGCCGGCCGAGGCGCGACTCTAATCCGAGATCGCGGCGCTGGATCAGCGCGGCGCCGAGCCCGAGTTCGCTGAACCGGACGCCGAGCGTGATCACGAAGACCAGGATGGCGTAGAGGCCGAAGACCTCCGGCGTCAAGAGACGGGCGAGGACGATACTGCCGCCGGCGGTGACGACGACGCCGATCACGCGCTGGGCGCCAAGCAGCAAGAAGCTTCTGAGCGTCCTCCCGCGGAGCCCCGGAGAGCCCGGCGGGGTCATCGACCTCCGTGCTCGCGCACGTAGGCGTCGACGACCTGCCGCCACGCGCGCTGCGCTCGCAAGAGGAGCTCGACCAGCTCGCGGACCGCGCCGTGCCCGCCCCGGGCGCGCGTCACGAGGTGCGCGACCGCCTTCACCGGCGGCGGCGCGTCGGCGACGGCGACCGCGAGCCCGGCGATCTGCAGGGCCGGGATATCGAGGAGGTCGTCACCGATGAAGGCGACCGCGTTGGCGGGGACGTTGTACTCGGCGCGCAGCGCTTCGACGGCCTCGCGCTTCCGACGGGCCCCGAGGACGACCGAGTCGACGCCGAGCTTGCCGCCCCGTGCCTTCGCGATCGGGCTCGACTCGCCCGTGACCATCGCCGTCCGGAGCCCCGCGCGCTTGGCCAGGGCGATGGCGACCCCGTCGTGCGTGTCGAACGCCTTCAGCTCGTCGCCGCGCTCGGAGAGGATCATTCGCCCGTCCGTGAGCACCCCGTCGACGTCCATCACGAGGAGCCGGATCTTCCGCGCCCGCGCGACGACGGCGCGCGTCGGCATCACGCGACGCGCCGGGACAGGCGCACGCCCGTCTCGGGTGCGGCCATCGCCTCGGCCTGGGCGAGCCCGGGCAGCGCTACCACGATGGCGGCGAAGAACCAGAACGGCTCCATGATGCGCACGATGATGAACGTGTTGGCGCCGATCGCGTGGCCGAGGAGGCCGACCGTGCCGGCGACGAACCCGAGTGCGAGCCCGCGCTCCTCGGGCGTGCGCAGCGCCCGGAACGAGAGCACGCCGGCCTTCAGCACGGCCCACACGAGCACGAGGAACGCCGTCAAGCCGACGACGCCCGTCTCGACGAGTGTTCGCGCGAATTGCTGATCCATGAACGCGAATCCCGTCACGCCGTAGCCGAAGATGGGGCGGTGCGTCCAGCCCTCGAACGCCTGCTTCACGCTGATGAGGCGAGCCGAGGTCGACGGGTCGAGGCCCACGGCGCCGACTCTCACGGTGGGTTGCCCGCGCTCGGGCTCGAACGTGTAGAGGACCCGCTTCGTCACCGTGTCGGGGAAGAGCGCCACGACGAGGGGCGAGGCGACGAGCGCGACGATGAGTGCGCCGATCATCAGCCGCCGCCGGCTCGAGAGTACCGCCAGGACGGCGACGGCGGGAATCACGCCGACGTAGGACGTGCGCGAGAGCGTGAACACGAAGGGGATGGCCATGAGGCCGGTGAGCCCCAGGTAGAGCACACGAGTGCGAATGCGCGCGGTCTCGAGCGCGATGCCGCCCGCCACGGCCATGAGCAGCAGGAGGTAGCCGCCGAAGGTGTTGGGCTCGCCGTCCTTGCCTTCGAACGGCGCCGACACGCGCTGCCCGCTCGGGATCTGGGTCATCCCGATCAGGCTGACGATGACCGCCGTCAGAAACGCCGCCGTGACGAGGCGCCATGCCTGCCGGCGGTCGGTCAGGTTGTTCACCACCATGTAATAGACGACGAAGTACTCGACGTACTTGAGAACGTAGAAAGCCCCGCCGAGGCCCCCCACGGTGCCGGTCACGTACCCGATCAGGGTCGCGATCGCGGTCGCGGCCACGTAGGCGAGGATCGGCCGGTTGAGCGGGGTCTTCACCGCGAGCCCCAGTTCCTTGTTCACGGCGGTCTTGGCGAGCCAGCTGAAGGCGACGACCAGCAGGAGGATGTCCTCGCTCCGGACGACGATCCGGCGTCCCTCGGCGATCGCGGCGCCGCCTGAGCCGAGCTGGGGCGAGAGCAGCATGGAGAAGAGCACGAGGTAAAGGCCGAACTCCGTCTTGACGAAGACAACGAGAAACACGATCAGAGCGGCGGCCAGGACGAAGGGTGAATCCACGCGCCCCTACTTCACTCGCACGACCTGGTTCCCCAGGCCGAGCCGCATCAGCTCCTGACCCTTCGCCTGCGCCTCTCCGGGCGTGGCGAAGTTGCCGTGACGGATGGCGAACGTCACTGCCTCGCCCGGCTGGGCGGCGACGCGCACCGGGTGGCCGCTCGCGCGCAGTCGCTCGGCCGTCTGCACGGCGCCGCGCAACGGGAGCGGCAAGCCGACCTGAACACTCAACGGCTCTCGCTCGCCGACCACGAACGCATCGCCGAATCCCTGCTCGCGCAGGGTGGCGACGAGCGTCTGGGCGGCGCGCGTGCTCGAGATCTTCTCGATCAGCACGGCGTAGAGGGCCGCGCCCGTCTGCTGGCGGAAGCGGGCCGTATGATAGCCGGCCTCGTTCAGCTGCCGCTCGACGCGCTCCGCTTCCGGCGCGGTCACGAACGGTCCGAACTCGACGGCGAAGCGCGCCCCCGCCAGGCCACCGCCGGACGGCGCCACCGGCTCCGATTTTCCCGGCGGCGCGGTGAAACCGGGCCGCTCGCTCGGACCCGGTGCCGCGGCGACGGGGCCCGGCGTGATCGGGGGGACGGACGGTTCGGACGACGGCGGTGGAGCCGGAGCGGGCGGTGCCATGGCCTGCAACGGCGCGGGCGCCCGGGCGGCCGGCGACGACGGCGGCGCCTCCAGCCGCTGGCGCAGGAGCTCCTTCGGCGGGAGCCCGCCCCCGAACCAGCCCAGGCGCCAGCCCGCGAGGGCGCCGAGGGCCGCGAGGAGCGCCAGGACGATCGCGCCTGTCCAGATGCGCCGCGATTTCGTCGCCCCGCCCGGGGGCATGTCGAGCGCTCCCATCTCGAGCGACGGCCCGTCCGCCGAGGGCGAATCGGTCACCGAGGCGGACGAGCCGGAGTCGGAGCGGTCGGACGCCGCCTCGCTGCGGCCGAAGCGGTGGAAGAGACCGGTCACGAACCCGCGCGCCCGCTGCAGACGCTCCTTGCGGTGGTCGACGACCGTTTCCTCGCCGTAGTAGTGCGTGTAGTACTGCGTGTAGGCGTAGCCCGCGATCTCGGTCTTGACGTCGTTCAGCACGACACCCCAGACCTTGCCGCCGACGTTCTCGACGTGGACCTTCGCCCGCTTGAGCACGAGCCGCCCCACCTTCCCGGCCTGGTAGACGAGGACCACGCCGTCGGCCTGCGAGGCGACGATCGCCGAGTCGGTGACGGGCAGGATCGGCGGCGTGTCGACCAGCACCACGTCGTACACGTCGCGCACCGCGTGCAGGAATCCCGTCATCGCCGGCGTCGACAGGAGCTCCGACGGGTTGGCCGGGACCGGGCCCGCCTCGATGATGTGCAGGTTGTCGAGGCCGGGGGCGGCCATGATGTCCTCCATCTCGAACCGCCCCATGAGGATGTCCGCGACCGTCCGGATGCAGTCCTGCCACTGCGCGCTTCCGACCAGGATGTTCGACAGCCCCGGCTCGCGCTCGATGCCGAAGAAGCGGTGGATACTCGGGCGCCGCATGTTGGCCCCGATGAGTAGCGTCTTCTGGCCGCTCTGGGCCATCGTCAGCGCCAGGTTCACGATCGTCGTGGTCTTGCCTTCCTGGAGCGTCGGGCTCGACACGACGAGGACTTTCCCCGACCGCTCCATGCGCGCGAACTGGATGTTGGTGCGGAGGGTTCGGTACGCCTCGGCGACCGGCGACTTCGGATCGAAATGCGTGATGAGCAGCGAGTGGCTCAGCAGCGCCTCGGGGTCGATCTGGGCGAGCCCCGGCCGGCGCTCGAGGATCCGCTGCACGGTCTCGCGCGAGTCGATGTGCGGCACCACGCCCAGCACCGGGACGCCGAGATACGCCTCGACGTCCTCGATGGTGCCGATCGAGGTGTCGAGGGTCTCGCGCACGAACGCGAGCACGAGGCCGAGTGAGAGCCCCAGCACGGCGCCGACCAGGATCGTGTTGATCGCCTCGCCGCCGATGGGGGCGTCCGGCTCCGTCGCCGGGCGAACGATGGACACCTCCTCGATCTGCTCGGCCTCCTTGATCAGAGCCTCCTGGTGCTTCGTCTTCAGGAGCGCCAGCAGGTCGTCGTTGGTCTTGGCGTCGCGCTGCATCCGCTGCAGGGAGAGCTCGAGGGTGGGCAGCTCCCGGTTCTTCTGCTGCAGCTCGCCGATCTGACGGTTCAGCAGCTCCTCGCGGTTGCGCAGCATTGCGATCTGCCCGGCCACCTCGCGGCGCATCTCCATGCGGACCTCGCGCATCCGGTCGTCGAGCGCCTGGAGACGGGGGTGCTTCTCGGTGACCTCCAGCGCGAGGTTGTTCCGCTCGAGGAGGAGCTCCGAGTACGTGGCCTGCAGCCTCTGCATCGCGGGGTTCGAGGTCTCGACGAAGATCCGGTCGGCGGCGTTGGTCGCGTCCAGCCGCGTCAGGCGCTGCTGGATCGCCTCGAGCTCGATCCGCTGCTGACGCGCCTTCTCGATGTCGCCCCGGACCTGGGTGAAGAGCGAGAGCAGCACTGACGACTCGGCCCCGGGCGCGATGATCCGGTTCGCTTCCCGGAACGCCCAGATCTCCGCCTCGGCGCGGCGGGCGCGCGACTCGACGTCCTTGAGCTGAGTCTCGATGAACCGGCGCGCCTCGGTGACGCGCGCGTTCCGTAGCGCCTTGTTGTAGTCGCGGTACCCCTCCGCGGTGGCGTTGGCGAGGTCGCGGGCCTCGCGCGCGTTCGTCGAGGTCGCCGTGATTTCGAGGATGCTCGTGTTCGGCACCCGGGCGACCTTGAGCTTGCCGTTGATCGAGTCCAGCACCGCCCAGTAGCTCTTCGACTCGCGCACGGCCCCGCCCGGGAGCGTCTCCGGGAGCCGCCGGAGCCGCTTGGCGACATCCTCGAGGATCGGGTAGCTCTTGATGAGCGTGACCTGCGTCTCGATCGAGTCGGCGCTCGAGTACGAGAGAACCTCGACGAGCAGCCCTGACAGCTGGGTCGACTGCTCGAACTTGACGGCGGCCGTCGCCTGGTAGATCGGCACCTTCTGTCGCGCGAAGCCGAAGCTCAGGAGGGCCACGAGCACCGTCGAGGCGATGATGATCACGCGCCGCCGGCGCACGATCAGCCAGTAGTCGCGGAGGTTCATCTCGTACTGCGCCACTAGCGGAGGCCCTCCGGGCCCGTCACGAGCGGAACCCTTCGCTGAACCGCAGCCGTTCCAGTCGATCGATGAGCGCGACGGCTTGCTTGGCGTCCGCGCGCGGCGCCTCCGCCGTCCCCTCGGCTGGGGCCGCCGGGTGCGGCTGGCTGGCGTCCTGCGCCGGGGCGAGACGATCGAGCGCGACGACGGGTCCGTCCGCGTCCTGGAAGAGGCGGCACTCGACGGCGTCGGGCGCGGCGGGCCCGAGCGCCCGCAGCAGCCGCAGGGCACGGTCGGTGAACCGCGACGCCGCGATCAGCGCGTGGGGCGCAGCCCCCAGGAGTGCCGCGTCGGGAAACAGGCGCCCGAGGAGTGCGGCATGTTCCCCCCACCACGCGGCGACCTCGACGGCCCGCAGCACCGTCTCCGGCCCGGCGACGACATCGCTCACGACGAGCACGAGCCGACCGCTCGTGTCGGCGCACGCCAGGTCGGCCGTGACCTCGCCGGCGGCGAGCGCTCGCTGGAGAGGTCGGAGCTCGAGATGGGAGGCGCACTCCGCGATCACGCCGGCGAGCTCCCGCGCATCGGCGATGGTCCGGCGCGCGAGGACTCTCACCGCCCACCCTCCGCGACGGCGCCCGTGATGTAAAGAAATGGGGCTTCCGAGAGGTCCGTCGTCTTCGGCGACGCCATGCGCTGGCCCTTGCCGTCGGCGACGATCTCGACGCGCGGGCGCAGCGGGTGGTTGCGGTTCACCGCCGTCACGCGGCCGACCTCGCCGGTGTTCAGACGCACGAGGGTTCCCGGCGGGAACACGGAGATCTCGGAGAGCAGGGCCTTGACCAGCGGCGACGGGAACAACTCGTGCTTGGAGCGCACGATCTCGCGGATCGCCTCGTGCGGTCGCAGGCGCGGCCGTGGCGCCGGCGGCATCGTGAGGCCGGTGTACGTGTCGATCAGGCCCAGGATCTTGGCGTCCTGGCAGACGGCAGTGCCGGGGAGGCCCTGCGGGAAGCCCTGCCCTTGCTCGCGCTCGTGGTGCTGCAGCACGGCCTCCACGAGTCCTTCGTGCGAGGGCGACCAACGCCGGATCCACTCGACCGAGAGCCGCGGGTGGGAACGGTAGAGCGTTTGCTCCTCCGGGGACAGCGCGTCCACCCGGCGGAGCAGGCTCTCGGGCAGCTGCCAGAGCCCGACGTCGATCAGGCAGCCGGCCACGCCGAGCTGCACCCGCCGCGCGCGATCGTATCCGATGCTGGCCCCGATGGTGAGCGCGAGCACGGCGACGCGCGCCTGGTGGAAGGCCAGGTAGTCGACCCCGGCGAGCGCCACGGTGTTGTTGGCCATCCAGAAGAGCTCGCCCGACTGCTCCAGCGACACCGCGCACCGGTCGACGAGGTGCTCGAGCTCCGCCCACGGAAATGCGTCCCCCGTGCGGATCAGCTCGCGGACGCGGGCCAGGCAGAGCTGCAGCTCGGCGTAGAGCGGCTCGGCGGCCTCGGCGGGCGTCTCGCGAAACGTGGGCGCGAGCGACAGCGCGTCAAGACTCGGCACCGGCTCGGCCGCGGGCGCCGCCTCCACCGGGGGCGGGGGCGATGGCGCGGGCCGAGGCGGGTCCGCGACCGGGCGCGGCCGCGGTGGCGGCGGCGCCGAGGGTCGTGGCGCCGCCGGCGCTGTCCCCGCCTTCGCCGCGTCCGCCGCGGCCTCGGCCGCGGGCTTGTCGCGGACGATGCCACGCACGACGTCGCTCATGCGCACCATCAGGAAACTCCGATCATGTCTTTGATCACTTCGGCGATGATCTTCTCGCCGATCTCCTTCACGCGTTTCGAGTAACCGACCAGCAGGGCGACGTCGCACAGGTTGTTGATCTCGCGCGGCGTGCCCCGCGTGAAATCGAAGATGAGCTTGACCGCCTCTTCGGTGAAGAGCTGGTTGGGCTGACCGGCCATCCGCAACCGGTGGCCGATGTAGTTCGCGGTGTGCGTGTAGTCGAGCGTATTGAGGTGGTATCGGAGCGTGATCCGCTGGTCCAGGTGCTTGAGTCGCCGGACCTTCACCGCGAGCTCGGGCGAGCCGATGAGCAGCAGCGTCACCAGGAATCGCTCGTCGGTCTGGAAGTTCATGAGCAGCCGTAGCTCCTCGAAGACGGCGTCGTCCTCGATGAGCTGCGCTTCGTCGACGATGACGACGCTGTCGCGGCTCGCCTGGTAGTTCCGGAAGAACACGTCATTCAGGAGGTGCAGCAGCTCGGGCTTGCGCGTCTCGGCGGTCTCGACGCCCAGCTGGTAGAGCACCTCGCGCAAGAAGTCGGCCGCGGTCCAGCTCGGGTTGGTGAGCAGCCCGATCTCGTAGCGCTCGGCCTCGAGGCGCTGGATGAGCGCACGCGACAGCGTGGTCTTTCCGCAGCCGTACTCGCCCGTGAGCATCCCGCAGCCCTTGCGGTGCCTCACCGTGTACACGAGGCGCACGAGCGCCTCCTCGTGCTCGGGCGACAGGTAGAAGAACTTCGGGTTCGGCGAGTTGTCGAACGGCGGTTCGCTGAGCTCCCAGTACGCTTCGTACATGCGTCAGTTGTGGCCCGGGCTGCCGTTGAAGATGAAGTAGAGGCCGGTGTACGCCGTGACCAGCGAGGCGATCGCCTGCAGGATCGTGACGTAGTCCTGCCACCACTTGACCGCGACCTCGGGTACCGTCACGACCGCGCCCGGCTCGAGCGGCGGCGCGTCGGCCATCGCGTACGTTCGACCGTTGCGGAAGGTCACCGAGGTGTTCCCGAGCCGGGCCCGGTTCGTCGGTCCCCCGGCGAGCGCGACGTACTCCCGCGGCGTCAGGTCGGGCCGGAAGTCGTGGGGGCCCGGGATCTTGACCTCGCCGACGATGAACACGCGATCCTCGACGACCGGCAGGATGACGACGTCGCCGTTCTGGAGCACGATGTTGGGCGCCTCGTCCCTCTCGACGAGCAGCCGCTGGAGATCGATCGGGATGCGCTGGCGTGGCCCGGTGACGCCGCTGCGCTCGATCAGCGCCAGGCGCAGGTCCGCGTACGCCGCCGCGCCGCCTGCCTTGCCGACGACGTCGCGCACGCGCTCGCCCTGCGGCAGCTCGAGGCGCTGGAGGATCGTCGCCTTGCCGGCGACGGTCGTCTTGCTGCTCTCGGGCGTCCCGTTGAACGCCCCGCGGACCTCGACGACGTCCTGGAGCACGGAGATCTGCGGCACGAAGATCACGTCCCCCGGCTGCAGCGTGACGTCCGCGGGGGGCTTGAGCGCCGAGCGTAGGTCGAGCGTGAGCGTCTCCTTGCGGTCGTCGGCGCCGACGCGCGTCAGCCGCGCCTCGCCAGCGGCCGCCGACTGGCTCACACCGCCCACCAGCTCCAGGAGCGCGCGCAGCGAGGGCGTCGAGCCAAGCTCGTACTCGCCGGGCCGGCGCACCGCGCCGGCGAGCGTGACGGAGCCGGTTCGCGGGGGGATCAGGACCTTGAGGCCCTCGGTCACGAACGGGTTCTGGGTCAGGTCACCGCGGAGCTGGAATGCGAGCAGATCGACTTCGCTCTCCACGCCCTTGCGCGTCACCACGACGCGGCGAATGCTGCCGCGCGGCGTGACGCCCCCCGCTTCGAGGATGACGTCGTGGAGACGGCGCATCGCCGTGACCTGGAGCGTCCCGGGACGCTCCACCTCTCCCGACACGACGATCTCGAACGTCCGCGGCGTCACGACCGTGACCGTCGCCTCCGCGAACCGGAACACGTCGCGTGCGCGCTCGGCCACGCGCCGGTGGGCCTCGAGCAGGGTCAGGCCGGCGAGCGGGATCGCACCGAGCGGCGGGACGGTGACCGCGCCCTCCAGGTCGACATAAGTCTGCTGGCGGATCACTTCTAGGCGGCCGGCGATCTGCACATCCAGAAAGTCCCCCGGACCAAGCCGATAGTCCGGCCCGGGCATCGTGCCTCGTGTCGGGGGCGGGGTCGCGGTCTGGGCCGCTCCCGCACCGCCCTGAGGCTGCGGTGGCGGGACTCCGACGGGTGACTGGACCACCGTCGGCGACTGGGCAGACCCTAGACCAGGCGCCGACAGGGACACCACGAGGAGCAGGCTGAGGGTCCTGCGCAGACTACCGTGCTTCATTCGGTCGTCCACGACACCAAATATAGAAATTAAGGCATTGTCTCTTTTCAGAATTGGAGAGGTCAAGGAAAATGCATAGGATTGCAATACTTTCCTTGACACTGACCAGTCCGGCGGGTACGATCCGCTTCGCTATCCGGCGAGAGCAGCGATCCGAGTCCAGAGGCGACCCCGATGGTGCCTAGAGCCATCCGCATCGCCCTTGCCGCCAGCGTGCTTTTCGCCTTTCTTGGCGCGGGCTTCTGGATCCACGCGTTCGTCTTCACGCGGTCCCCTCTGGCCCAGTCGACGGCCGGGCCGGCGCCGAATGCCGCCGAAGCGTTGCAGTCGGCGTTTGTGAGTGTCGCCGAGCGCGTGAGGCCGGCGGTCGTTCACATCGGCACCGTGCAGGTGGCGAAAATGCGCCGACCGCCCGCGTCGCCTGGGCCGTTCGCGGACGATCCACTTCTCAAGGACTTCTTCGACCAGTTTTTCGGGCCGCGCGGCCCGGGACGGCGTGAGGAGTTCCACACGCCCGGCCTCGGCTCCGGCGTCATCATCGACAAGCGCGGATACGTCCTGACGAACCACCACGTCGTCCGGGGCGCGGACGGGGTGACCGTGCGCCTGTCCTCCAAACAGGAGTACCGCGGACGAATCGTCGGTGTCGATGTCAAGACCGACCTCGCCGTGATCCGGTTCGAGCCCGACACCGCGCTGGCGGTGGCCGCGCTCGGCGACTCCGATACGCTCCGGGTCGGCGAATGGGCCATCGCGATCGGCAACCCTTTCGGGCTCGATCAGACCGTCACGGTCGGCGTCGTGAGCGCGACCGGACGCGCCGACGTCGGCATCGCCACGTACGAGAACTTCATCCAGACCGACGCCTCGATCAATCCGGGAAACTCCGGCGGCCCGCTCGTGAACTTGCGCGGCGAGGTCATCGGGATCAACACGGCGATCGTGGCCACCGGTCAGGGCATCGGCTTCGCGATCCCCGCGAACATGGTCAAGCGCGTCACGGGGCAATTGATCGACCGCGGCAAGGTGACGCGGGGCTGGATCGGCATCGCGATGGAGCCCTTGACCAACGAGCTGGCGCAGTCGTTCGGCCTTCACGACACGCGTGGCGCGGTCGTCGCGCGCGTGTATCCGGGAGGTCCGGCGGCGGCAGCGGGTCTCCAGAAGAACGACGTCGTCGTGTCGTTCGAGGGGATCGCCGTCGAGGATTACCGTCAGCTACAGCGGCTCTCGGCGGACGCGGAAGTGGGCAGGACGGTCAAGCTCGAGGTCGTCCGCAACCGCGAGCGCCGCGCGGTGGAGCTGCGCGTCGCCGAAGCGCCCGATCGTCTAGCGCCGGAGCGCCCACCCTCCCCGGGCGAGCGCTGAGCTGGATACTGCCGCTAAGGGGGACATCGGGGCCCCGAGTGCGCGGCATCGACGCGACCGGCCGAGCTGAGCATCTCTCGCCGACGCTCTACAGGACACTGGGCCGGGGAAGTCCGGGACCCGGGTGCCCGTTGCGACCCGTGTAGTCAGCGTTGCCTAGAAGCAGAGCGAATGACTTCGTCGCGTCGCCAGTGAATGCCGTCGGGTCGCAACGGGCACCCGGGTCCCGGACTTCCCCCGCCCAGCCTCCGGCTAAGCGACGAACGGCGGGATGGGTGGAATCTCGACCTGTTGCGTCTTGACGTCCCGCACGCCGGGCACCGTCCGCGCGACCTCGACCGCACGCTCGAGGGCCGCGGTTCCCTCTAGCGTCACGACGCCACCGTGTGCCTCGACGGTGATCCGGTAGCGCCGCGTGTCCGGGTGGGTCGCGAGCGCCACCTGCACCCGCGACGCCAGCGCCCGCGACACGACCATCTGACGGCCGGCATCGGTTGTCGCCATATCGGGGCGGCGCACGAGCCCCTCGATGACCGCCACCACCGCCTCGTACTTCATCTTCTCGGTGTTGACGACCAGCTCGTAGAGCGTGGGGTCGGCGATATCCACTTCGTAGAGATATCGCATCCGTCCGGATTTCTCCGCGTCATCGCGGCGCACGAGCTCGGCGGCGGCGCGCTGGTTGGGTGTCTCGCCCGTCATCTCGGCGGTGCGCTTGACCCACTGCTTCACGCGGTGCTCGAATGGCGCGATGACCCTGACCCGGAGCACATGCGGGACGCCGCGGAGCAACCACTGGCCGCCGCCGCGCATCAGCACGCAGTTGTCGTCCTCGGCGAACTCGAGGCAGGTGGTTTGCAACACGGTGATGTGGTGGCGCGTCTCCGTGTCGAAGCGCTCGAACAGCGTCGGCTTCGACTCGTCGAGGTGGGAGAGCTTGTCTTCCGCAAGCCCGTAGCGGCGCGCGGCATCCAGCAGGAGCTCCTGGTTCACGTAGCGATACCCGAGTCGCTGCGCCAGCGCCATGCCGATCTCCGGGCCGCCCGCTCCCATCTGATGCGAGATCACGATGATGGCCATGGCTCACCCCCGCCGATACTTGTCTTTGAGCGCGGTCGGCGCAATCGCGATGCGCTTGCCGCCGACGTCGTCCAAGATGTAGACCTCATCCGTGAGCGACCCGCTGGCGAAGACTTCGAACACCTCGAGCGCCGCCTCGAGCGTCGTGTTCGGGCTCCCGTCCATGAGCTGTTCGACGACGGTGCGTTGAAGTCGCTGCATGCGCCCCCTGTCAGTGGCTCGCCTCGCCCGCGGCTCGCCCCGCCACGTCGCAGACTCACCTCGGCCGCGGCTCGCCCGGCCACGAGTGGCGCCAAGCCTATCCCACGAGCCACGCGGGGGCAAGACGGCAGCGCAAGTCCCAGCCGCCGCCGAAGCCGCCCGTGAACGAGGCGAGTAAGAGCCCTTCAGCACGCCTGGCGCCCGACGCGGCGGGCCGGATCCGAGAGCCGCGCGAGCGGGAAGCGGTCGAAGGTCGGAACGAACGAGTAAGGCGGCCAGGGCCCGGTCGGGACGACGGCGATCCCCGCAGCCCGGGATGCGATGGGCGCGATCCGCGCGAGGAAGCTGTCGACCTCGGTGCGTGCGACGAGAAAGGCGACTGACCCCGCGACGTTGCTCCCGCCCCCTGGCGACCGGTAGCGCCAGCGCTCGATCCCCGCCTGCGCCACGAGTCGCTCGGCGAGCTCCCGGAGCTGGACGACGCCGGGCGCGCCGTCGGCGCACTCGCGACACGTCCGCTCGATCGAGTGCCCACAATGCAGACGCAGTAGCTTCACGTTCATCTCGACGAATCCTCGAAGCTGAGCGAGCGTGGCCTGGACGATCTGTGCGTGCGCAACGAGCCAGGGGTCGAGGTCCGCGGTGGCCACGACCGTACCGAACCTGAACGGCACCGTCGCCACCGCGTCCAGCGTCGAGGCGACGACATCGTGATGGAGGGCGAGCGTCCGAGCGTTGGCCTGGGGCAGGTGTTCGAGGGAGCTCACGAGGACAACGAGGTCACCCAGGCGGCGAAGCTCGACGGGGCCTCCGACGCTCGCGTCCGGGGGACGCCACGTCGCCGGGAGCCGGTCGGCGATCGCGTAGACGTACTGATACATGCGGCCCCCCGCCCCCGGGTGGGGCGTCGTGCGTTCGGGGCGGATCCCGTCGGTAGTGACGAGAGAGTATAATGACCCGGTCTTGTTGTCCAGGCATCGCCCCTGGTCCGCGTGGGTCGTCGCCGGCCTCGCGATCGTCCTGCTCGAGTCGAGCGCTTTCGGGGCCAAGCCGTCGCCCACGTTCCCCGCGCAGATCCCGCCGGCCGAGCGCGCCAGGCTCCAGGAAGTCGCGGAGGGAGCTTCGGTGAGCGCGCGCGCGGCCGGTGAGCCCTTCGTCGCGCGAACCGACGTCTTCGAGTTTCTGCTGGATCACCCGGAGTTCGCGACGCACGTCACGCGGGCGCTGCGCATCGCCCGCTACCGCATCTGGCGAGGTGCCGAGGGCCTCTGGCTCGACGACGGCTGGGGCGTGGTGGGTCAGTTCTCGCTGGTCTACGCGGCGAGCGGCACCCGGGTCATGTACGCGCGCGGCCAGTACCAGTCGGGGATGCTCCCGAGCATCCACGGCCAGGCGGTCGTCGTCATCGAGTACGGCGTCAATCCGAACGGCGACCACCGGAGCCTCATCTCGCCGGCCGTGACCGGCTACGTGAAGCTCGATAATCGCTTCTTCGCCCTGGCCGGCATGCTCGCGGGCACGGTGGCGACCGCCAAGGCGGAGAAGGAAGCCAAGCGGCTCGTCAAGGTCTTCGCGCGCGCCAGTCGCGCGATCGACGACAACCCCGCGCACGTCCACGAGCAGGTGCGGCAGCGCCCCGACGTCCCGCCGGGCGATCTCGAAGACTTCCGTCAGCTACTGCAGCTTCGCTAACGCAAACGCCAGCCCGTCCCGGAACCGCGCGACCTCGGGCTGGAGGCTGACGGCCGTCCGATAAGAGGCCACGGCCTCGTCCCCGCGGCCCTGACCGAACAGCGCGCGCCCGAGGCGCGCGTGCGCATCGGCATGATCGGACTTGCGCTCGATGACGGCGCGCGCCGCCGCCTCGAGCTCGTCGTAGCGCGCCAGCGACTCGAGGGCCTCCCACAGGTACAGGTGCGCTCGTGGCTCGTCGAAGTTGAGCCGGATCGCCTCGCGGCACGCGGCCGCGGCTTCCGCGTGCCGGCGCTGCGCCAGCAGCACGCCGGCGAGCGCAGTGTGGGCGGCCGGCGCGTCCGGGGTGCGTCGGATGACGGCGCGGTACGCCACCTCCGACTCGCCGTAGCGGTGCTGCTCGGCCAGCAGCTCGCCGAGGTCGCTGTGCGCCCGCGCGTAGTCGGGCTTGATGCGCACCGCTTCGCAAAACGCCGCCTCGGCCTCCGCGTACCGGCTCTGCCAGTAGAGCGCGACGCCGAGCCCGCGGTGGAGCGCCGGGTGCTTCGGGCGCAGCGCGAGCGCTTCGCGGTACGCCGCCTCGGCCTCGACGTGCTTGCTCTGGCGGCCCAGGCCGAGCGCCAGATTCGCCCGGGCCTTCACCGAATCGGGCCGGAGCCGCACCGCGGTGCGAAGCGCGGTCTCCGCCACCGCGTGCCTACCCTGCCGGCCCAGCGCGACGCCGAGCTCATAGTGGAGGTCCGCGTCGTCCGGTCGTAGCGCCAGCGCGCGCCGGAACGCCGCCGCGGCCTCGCCGTAGTCGCCGAGCGAGCCGAGGGCCAGACCGTGCCCGGAGTGAAGATCGGGGTCGTCGGGAGAGACGCGCAGGGCGTCGGCGTACGCCGTCGCCTCCTCTGCCCACCGGCCCTGACGTCGGAGCGTCGCGGCCAGGCCGAGGTACGCGTGCAGATACGTCGGGCGCAGACGGATCGCCTCGCGGAACTCCGACGAGGCGTCGTCGTAGCGGCCCAGGCGCTCGAGCGTGACCGCCAGCTGGTGATGCGCCCGCGCGCCGTCGGGGCGCAGTCGGAGCGATTCACGGAACGCCGCCGCGGCCTCGACGTCACGATGCCGCCGCCTCAGCACGACGCCGAGCCGTTCGCGCAAGTCCGGGTCCTCTGGGCGGAGCCGGATCGCGTCCCGATACGCGCTGGTCGCGTCGGCCAGCCGCCCCTGGCGCTCGAGGGCCAGGCCGAGACCCCGCCGGGCCTTCGCGTCGGCCGGCGTCAGCGTGAGCGTCTCGCGGTACGCCGCCGCGGCCTCGACGTACCGCGCCTGCTCGTAGAGGGTGTCGGCGAGGTCGCGTCGCACGGCGGCGGGCGCCGTCTCGCGAGCCAGCGCGTCGCGATGCACGACCTCGGCGTCGACAACCCTGCGCTGTCGCCGCAACACCGTCGAGAGATTGGCGCGCGCGGTCGCGTCCTCGGGCCGCAGGACGAGCGCCTGACGCAACGCGGACTCCGCGCCCGCATAGTCCCCTTGACGGGCGAGCGCCAGCCCCAGGCTCACATGCGCTTGCGGGGAATCGGGCCGCAGTCGGATCGCCTCGCGGAATGCCGCCGCCGCTTCGGGATACCGCGTCTGCTCGAAGAGCGCTCCGCCCAGCTCGACGTGCGCCGAGACGCCGTCGGGCTTGAGGAGAATCGCGTGCTTGAAGATCGCTTCCGCTTCCGCCGGGCGCCGCTGGCGCCGCAGGACCAGCCCGAGCCCGAGATACGCCTTCAGCCGACCGGGGTCGATCCGGGCGGCCTCGCGATACGCCGCCTCCGCCTCGCGGTAGCGGCCCTGCCGCGCCCATGCGTGGGCGCGATCGCACAGGGACTCGACGTCGGCCACCGGTTACTCGGGCAGGACGGCGATCGCCTCGATCTCGACGAGCAGGTCGTCCCGCACGAGACGCGAGATCTCGACGAGCGTACTGGCCGGACGGTGAGGCCCGAAATACTCCTGGCGGGCGACGTTGACCTTCTCGCGATCGGCGATGTTCTTGAGGAACACAGTCACCTTGCAGACGTCGGCAAAGGTCGCGCCGGCGGCCGCCAGGCAACGCTTCAGGTTTTCGTGGACCTGGCGGGCCTGGGCGGTCGCGTCGTTGCCGCCTACGGTGCGTCCCTTCTCGTCGGACGCGACACAGCCCGAGACGAACACGAGCCGGCCGGCACGCACGACGTTGGTGAAGTGGCTGATGGGCTCGGGCATCCCGGGGACTCGGATCTCTTCACGCCGACCGATTCCTTGCATGGGCACCTCGTATCGGGCTTTCGACCACTGCGATCCGGGGTGATCGGGCTGGAGCCGGCGGCGGGACTTGAACCCGCGACCTGCTGATTACGAAGAGCCCTCATGATCGAGAAGTTTCGGGCACTTCGAGCCGACGCCCCGGCAAATCCTGGCAGAACACGGCAGGAGATGCAACCTATCCGCAACCGCCTGATTCCGCCCAGCGATCGTAACCGTTCACACGAGCAGCAAAGTGTGGTCAGTTACGAGCCGAAGGGGTACCGGCTCATCCTCCAGCGCCGAAGCGTTGATTCTCGACTCTTGGCGGTCAATGGACAGTTCGTCCACGGGGAGACCGAGGCTTGTTCATCCTTTGCCGCTCGATGGGACCCGGCCTCCGGGCGGACGGGGCCAATCGGCTCCTCGCCTGGGGAAGCGTGGCCTTCATGGGATTCGGCTCTGACGGTTCTCAGCGGGCCATCTACATCGATCGTGGCGGCACACTTATGAAAATCCTCGATGAAGAAAATGCCTTGGACGGAAAGGGGTTGAGGGCATTTCAGTTTGGACCGGAAGGGCTGAGCGGAGATCAGATCGCTTCTATGTTGCCCAACTCCGGCCGACCTCAATTCCCGAATCCTCAACTCTCGACTTTCTCGCCACTGGATTCGTCGGCTTGAGTGCCTTGGGCTTTCGGCGCCAGCACCCCGCGGCAAAACGCGACGAGTGGTGAGGTCCTTCGCTGTCGCATCATCGCTTGCCCTTCTCGGCTGTTGCTCGCGGCATGGTGATGTGCTCGAAGGCGCCCCACGTCCGCACCTCTGAACTGGCGGGCTGGCCGACTCTCTGGACGTGAGCATGGGTGCTCTTTCCGCCCGGTGACGTGTATGGGCGGCTGACGACTTCCCACTCGCCGGTCTCGTCGGCGAAGCGATCCCCGACCTGGAGCTGCATCGGCAGGACCCGGCGCGTGGCGGATGGGGCAGACTCGGGCTTCTTCTCGGATCGTCTAGGCACCCGGGGACAACTCCTCATATGCTGTAAACTTAATCGCGTCCGGGGTGGCCGATTAGGATAGGGGTCAGCAACTCCTCTTCCCACACCCTCCATTCTCTGGATACTCCTGACGCTCGCGCGGGCGCTCTACGGTACCCCTCAGCCGTTCCCAAGCCTCCCGGCTTTCATAGACCCAGACGGCAGCGTAGGCGCCATGCCTCGCGCCCTTCACGCCCTTCACGCCCTTCACGAAATGATGGGCCGTGAGACCCGGTAACTGGAATAGGCCGCGGGCCTCGGCGGCCCGGATTGCCTCCTGGAATCGCTCTGCGCCGGTTCCCGGTCTCGGATCGTATTCGTGGATGCTGATCATCCGAGCCATTCATCCTCCGATTGTGCTACGCCCGTGAGTGCTTCCGCGCCGCTCACTGTCTCGCGTGCCACGGCGTGCGCTCCCATCTTGTTCCCGTTGCGCTGGTCGGGGAGTGCTCCATCCCGCTTATGCAGAAGGTGGCTCGCCAGCCCTTTTCGTCGTACCGCGTGAGCTGCAGGTCAAAGCCTTGGCGCTCCATGGCGCGTTCGCCGGCGCCGATCCCACGCCAGGGGTCCCGCCACGAGCGGAGCGCCCCGAGGACGGGCAACTCATTCAAGGCGAACCTGGAGTCATGGCGCGGCGTGCCCAAGGGCCAATGGGACACTCCCGCCCCACTGTATTAGGTAAAGCCACTAGGTAAAGCCACTCTCATTTCTTGCTAAACTTTGCTCAGTTTCTGCACCTTTCTTCACAGTGTTGGCCGCGCTGGTGGGGTGCGGAACCGACGTAAGCATTCCAATTCCGGAACGTTGTCCAAATTCCGGAAACGTGGCGCAGTGCTTGCTATCACCCTGAGGCCCGCGCGTGCAATACCTCATTGTGAGCGGGAAATCACCTGGGTTCTTCGGGCTGACCTCGATTGCACCAGCAACAGGTCGAAGTCGGACGCGCCAGTCTGACAACTTTTGCTCGTGAAATCCGCAGTCGTCACACAGTTCGCGAGCCACCTGCGCCGGAGGCGGTTCCTGCTACTCGAGAATTTGCTCAGACCAGTGCCGCGACCCATTCGGATCCTCGATGTGGGAGGCACGATCAGCTTCTGGAGAACAATCGACTATGGTCGCCTCGGTGAGATTCACGTGACTTTGTTGAATCGGTTCGCCCAGGACAACCTGCCGGCGAGGTTTAGTTCGGAAGTCGGCGACGCGCGCTCCCTGAAGGCGTATCGCCGTGAGGACTACGACTTGGTTTTCTCAAACTCAGTCCTGGGTCATGTCGGCTCGTTCGAAGACCAGAAGAGGATGTCCGACGAGATCAGGCGCATCGGGCGACGATACTTCGTCCAGACACCGAACCGCTATTTCGCCGTTGATTGGCGAACGCTTGTTCCCTTCTTCCACTTCCTGCCGGTTAGACCGCGGGCCTGGTGCCTGTGTCACCTGCCGATTGGGCCGTTCGGTCGTCTCTCATCGTACTCGGCTGCTCTTGAATGGGCCAGCCTCGTTCGGGATCTCACCCGTGGTGAAATCAGGAGCCTGTTTCCCGATTCGAAGATAGTCCAAGAGAAGCTTTTCGGACTGACCAAGTCGTTCATAGTATTTCGCGGCTTCGACAGGCTGCGTGAGCCTTGGCGAGATGGTCCATCGAGTGCGCCTGCTCACGGAGTTCACCGAGTGCTGCGGTGACCCGGCTCTTGCGCGACCGCGGCTCGGCTTCCCCCTACGAAGGCGCTATGAGACTACTCGTTATGAGCATGGCGGTCATGGGATTGATCTCGGAATGCGCTGCTGAGTACCGGCCGGCCCCGGCGCCGCCGGTGCAGGTCGTACAGCGCCACTACGACTGCCTGCGCAGCGCATCGCGGATCTCAGAGTGCGGTGCCGAGTATCCGCCGCCCTCGACGCCGCAGGAGCAGCTTCTGCAGGATCGCTACGACTGCCTGCGCTACGCCACGCTAGTCGGGCAGAATCAGAGTTACTCGCTGAATCCGATCGTTGTTCCTCCGTCGAGTAACCCAAACGTGACGGACCCAGCACCCAACGAACAAGACCCTCGGACCGCGGCGCCCACTGTCCGGCAGCTTTACGAGGCGCAGTTGTTCCAATCCTGCATGACGCTACGGGGCTATAAGCTGAAGCAGTAGCGCGCAACTCAGGAACCGCCGCGAAGCCAGAAATGGCGGCGAACGTAATGAGGAGCCTCAGCCTCTGAGCGCGATCAGCCGCATGGGCACCTCGGAGTGGGACGGCCGCCGGGGAGTCTAGCCGAACGCTACGACGCGCACCAGCAGGACGCCGCACGAGTATTTCATCCGGACGTGGTAATCCTCACTGGAGCCGTGTCACAAATCGGGTCCGGATGGCGGCACAAAGGTGGTGCTTCGTGACCGCCGGCGGGAACGGTGCGGCCGCTCCAGGTCGGCGCCTGCTGAGACGGCCACGTTGGCCGAGACGGAACGCATCGCTCGCGAGTGTCCCCCGGAAGAGCTCTCGATTCCCGTGCTCGTGGCCGCGATCCGGCGACAAACTGGATGCTCGCGCGCGAGCGCCTACCGCGCCGTCTCAGATGCCCTCACTGCCGGCGTCCTCGGCCGGACGAAGGACGACGGCACGTGAGACGCCGCTTCGCTGTAAAACAGCCAGGAACAGCAAAGCGCATGGGTGCGCCTGTGGGAGCGCGCTGCTGGCTGAGAACAGCCAGAAAACAGCGCGGGCGCCTCGCGGCGCCTGTGCTTCCCTCCTGACGAGGCTCCCGTGAGCGCCGTGGATCAGCTCACCGAGAGCCCCACGGCCGACGCGTCTTCGGGGAACCCGCTGGACCTGCTCCCGATGCGGCAGCTCGTGGTCTTCGTGGTGCGCGCTCACCAGAGGCCGCTGACCGAGCTGGCAGATCTCCTGGGGCTCAGCAGGGACACGGTGCACCTCGACAGCCTATGCGGGCTCTCGCGTACGGCGCGCGGCGCGCTCGTACTGCTCGAGGAGCGCGAAGAGGCGCGGCGCGGTGAGCGGATAGAAGTGGATCTCGGCGGGCTCGACACCGGCCGACGCGAGCGCATCGGCCACCGCGTTCGCGATCGCGGCGGGTGCTCCGATGGTCCCGCCTTCCGCCATCCCCTTCACGCCACCCGGCGTGTGCGGCGACGGCGTCTCGAGGTGAGCGACGACGAGCGGCGGCACACTGCTCGCGATTGGGAGGGCGTAGTCCATGAACGTTCCCGACAGCAGCTGTCCGTGCTCGTTGTAGACGAGTTCTTCCATGAGCGCGCCTCCGATGCCCTGCGCGACGCCGCCCGCGATCTGGCCGTCCACGAGCAACGGGTTGATGACGGTGCCGCAGTCGTGCGCGACCCAGTAGCCGAGCAGGGTGACAGTGCCGAGCTGGCGCGCGATCTCCACCGCCGCGACGTGGATGCCGTAGGGGAACGTCCAGTTGTCCGGTTGGTACGTGTAGCGTGCCTCGAGCCCTGGATCGATGCCCGCAGGCAGGTTCTGTCCGCGGTACGCCTCGCGCGCCACGACCGCGATGGTAACGGCGCGGTCAGGCGCGCCGCGGATGCGGCACACACCGTCCTCCATCTCGACGTCGTCCGGGCTCGCCTCGAGCAGGTGCGCGGCGAGCCGTACGATCTTGGCGCGTACGATCCGCGACGCCTCGAGCACCGATGATCCCCCGACGACGGAGCCGCGGCTGTCCGCGGTGCCGTACGCGCTGTACGGGCACAGCGCGGTGTCGCCGAGGACGACGCGCACGCGGTCGGGGGGCAGTGTCAGCACCGCGGCGGCTACCTGCGCCAGCGACGACCGTATGCCCTGGCCGATCTCCACGACGCCCGTCGCAACCGTGGCGCGACCGGACGGCTCGATGCGCACGATCGCCGTCTCGTAGCCGCCCTGGCGGTTGCCCATCGCGGCCATGAGGCGCGAGGGCCCCATGCCCGTGACCTCGACGTAGGCAGCGAGGCCGATGCCGACGAGCCGCCCCTGCGCGCGGGCGCGCGCCTGCATCGCGCGCAGGCCGGCGTAGTCCGCCGTGGCGAGCGCGAGGTCGAGCGCCCGTTCGTAGTTGCCGCTGTCGTAGAGCAGGTTGGCGGCGCTGCGGTAAGGAAACGCGCTCGGCGGCACGAGGTTGCGGCGTCGGATAACCGCGGGATCGAGCCCGAGCCGGCGCGCCGCGATGTCCATCAGACGTTCGGTCACGAACGCGGCCTGCTGCATGCCGAAGGCCCGATAGGCGCCGAAGGGCACCTTGTTCGTGACCACGCCGTCCAGCTGCGCCCGGAAGTCGCGCACGGCGTACGGGCCCGGCAACACGGCGCCGCCGAGGAAGATCGGCCCCGCGCCCTTGGTGTGCAGGTGGGCGCCGACGTCGCCGCGGACGTGCACGTCGAGCGCCTGCAACGTCCCGCACTCATCGAAGGCGGCTCGAGCGCGCACGCGCTGCTCGCGCGCGTGGACGGTGGCCAGGAAGTGCTCGCTGCGCGTCTCGACCCACTTCACGGGACGGCCGAGGCGCATCGCGGCGACGCACGCGAGCACTTCCTCCGGATAGTAGTGCAGCTTCACGCCGAAGCCGCCGCCCACGTCCGGTACGATGACGCGGATGCGATCCTCGTCGAGCCCAAGCACGCCGGCGAGGACCGTCCGGTACTGGTGCGGCGCCTGGCTGGACGCCCAGAGCGTGAGCTCGCCGGTGCGCGCGTCGAAGGACGCGCAGACGGCGCGCCCCTCGAGCGGCGCCGCCGTCTGTCGCGGCATCGTGAACGTCTGCTCGACGATCGTGTGCGCGGACGCGAACGCGCGGTCCGGGTCGCCGCTGCCGATCGTCCGCGACACGACGACGTTGTCGGGCCACTCGTCGTAGAGGCGCGGCGCGTCAGCGCGCGTCGCCGCCTCGACATCCATCACGACGGGCAGCGGCTCGTACTCCATCACCATCCGCTCGAGCGCGTCCTGCGCGACGTAGCGGCTCTCGGCGACCACCGCCGCAACCGGCTGTCCGACGTAGCGAACCCGGTCGTGCGGAAGGACGGGGAAGTCGGTCTGCCGCTGTCCGGGCGGCGCCGCGAGGACCGGCAGCGCGCCGAGCGCCTGAACGTCGCCGGCTCCGAGCGTGGCCACGATGCCGCGCATCGTCGCCGCGCCGCCGAGATCCGCCTTGCGAATGCGCGCATGCGCGTGCGGACTGCGCAGCACGGCCAGATGGAGCAGGCCGGGTAAGGCCATGTCGGTCACGTAGGCGCCGTGGCCTCGGAGCAGGCGCGGATCCTCGACGCGGGGGAGCGGCCGCCCGATCACGACGGCGCCTCCGTCGGCCCGCGGCCGCCGAGCCGACCGAGCACTCCGCCGAGGCCGCCGGGCACGACGACGAGCAACGTGACGGCACCGACCACGAAGAGGTACTGCCTCGTGATGGAGCGCAGCGACTCGACGCCGACGCTCATGACGACGGCCACAACGGCGGGGCCCACGAGCGTGCCCGACCCATCGAGGTTCGCCCAGTGCGAGAGCGGCGTCATCGATCCGCGTCGTGTGGTCGAGCCGCGCACAGGATGGTGAGCTTCATGGCGCGTGCATTATAGGCCGATGCGTCGGGCGGTCCCGATCATGACCGCGCAATCAGATGCTCGTCGCCCGGCCTCCAGCCGGCGACGACAGTCGCGCCCTCGCGGACCGCGTCAGGCTGCGCGCCCGCGATACGGATGCGTACGCGCTGACGTCCGGCGTCGCCGATGATGAGTACGCTGTCGCCGTAATTGACGATGACGCCAATCGTGATCGACAGGCGGTTCGGAAGCATCGCGCCGTCGCCGATCAGCTCAAGACGCTCGGGACGCACGAGCACGTCGACGGGCGCGCCCGCGAGGCGCTTGCAGGCGTCGGCATCCGCCTCGATCGGCCCGAGCCCATCGAGCTCGACGCGCCCCGGCGCGCCGGAGTCGACGTGACCGGTGAAGAAGTTGCTGTCGCCGATGAACTCGCCCACGAATCGGGTGCGCGGCCGGTGATACACCTCGAGCGGCGGCGCCGTCTGCTCGAGCGTGCCGTGGCTGAAGACCGCGATACGGTCGGACATCGTCATCGCCTCGGTCTGGTCGTGAGTCACGTACACCATTGTGATGCCCACCTCGCGGTGGATGCGCTTGAGCTCGACCTGCATCTGCTCGCGCAGTTTCTTGTCGAGCGCTCCGAGCGGCTCGTCCAGCAGGAGCACGTCAGGGTTGAAGACGAGGCCCCGCGCGAGCGCGACGCGCTGCTGCTGGCCGCCGGAGAGCTCGCGCGGATGCTTGTCGACGAACCGGCGCAGCCCGACAAGGTCGAGGATTTCGCGCACGCGCTCAGCCTGCTGCGCGCGCGGAAACGCGCGCATGCGCAGCGGAAAGGCGACGTTGCGCCCGACCGTCATGTGGGGGAACAGCGCGTAGTTCTGGAAGACGACGCCGATGTTGCGCTCGTATGGCTTGCGGCGCGTCAGATCCTCGCCGCCGAGCTCGATGGCGCCGCTGGTGGGCTCCTCGAAGCCCGCGATCATCATCAGCGTCGTCGTCTTCCCCGAGCCGCTCGGGCCGAGCAGTGTGAGGAACTCGCCCTTCTCGATCTCGAGGCTGATCCCATCGACGGCGTTGACGCGGCCGTCGTAGGACTTCACGAGACGGTCGAGCTTCAGATATGCCAGTGTCAGGCTCCGGCGCGCGGCACGATGAGCGCGTCCACGACGACGCAGCCCGCGCCCGTCTCCCTCGCCACGATCGGGTTCACGTCGAGCTCTGCCAGACTCTCGCGCTCGGCCCACGCGAGGTCGCCGATCGCCTCGAGTGCTCGGGCGAGCGCGCCGACGTCGCCGGGCGGGCGACCGCGAAAGCCACCGAGCAGGGTCGCGACCCGAGTCTCGGCGATCATCCCCTCCGCGTCGCCGACGCGCAGCGGCAGCGGGCGCAGCGCCACGTCGTCCAGCGCCTCGATCAGCACGCCCCCGGCGCCGAACGCCAGGACGAGGCCGAAGTCGGGGTCGCGACGGACACCGGCGAAGACCTCGAGGATCCCGTGCGCCATCTCCTGGATCAGGAACCCGGCGACGTCGCTCCGCCGGCCGAGATCCTCCACGCGACGGGAGAGCCGATCCCATGTGACGCCCAGCTCGCTCTCGTCGCGGAGTCCGACCGCGACGAGACCGACATCCGACCGGTGCGGGATCGCGTCGGACACGACCTTCAGCGCGACAGGGTAGCCGATGGTCTTCGCTGAGTCGCGCGCGTCATCGAGCGATGTGACGACCTGCTCGCGTACGACAGACACGCCCACCGCCGCGAGCAGGCGCTTGGCGTCGTGCTCGTGGATGGTCGGCCGCGCGCGACCTGTCTGCATCGCCTGGATCCCGCCTCCCCCGCCGCGCGAGAGGCGCGGCGCCGCGAGCGGCTCGCTCCAGCGCGCAAGCCGATCCACCGCCCCGAGGCCCGCGCGCGTGCCGCCGATGACCGCGATTCCGTGCTCGCGCAGGAACGCCACGACGTCGCGTCTGAAGACGCCCGAGCGCGTCGTCATCAGATAGAACGGCTTAGCCGACTGCTGCGCGCCCTCCATGAGGGCCTTGCCGTAGTCCAACGCCCGCGCGGGCGAGCCCATCGGCTGGTCGTCGAAGCCGTCGGTGCAGAACGCGACGGCGTCATAGCCGGGATCGCTTCCCAGCACGTGAAGACCGTGCGGGAAGTTCTTCGCGAAGTCGCCGTTGCCCCACGCGTCCAGCGGGTTGCCGTCACCGGTGATGCGCCCGATGACGCGCTCGACCTCCGCGCGCGAGGCGGGTGCCAACGGCGGGAGCTGAAGGTTCGCCGTGCCGGCGAGGTCGAGGATCAACTCCGCCTGCCCACCCGACGCCGTCATGACCGCGAGGCGCCGGCCGCGCGGCCAGCGCTCGGCCTGGCAGGCCGCGATCACTTCCGTCAGCTCGTCCATGTCAGCAACCTCGATGGTGCGATGCGCCCGCAGCATCGCCGAGAAGACGCGTGCCTCGCCGGCGAGGCCGCCGGTGTGAGTGCTGATCGCGCGGCGGGTCCGGTCGCTGCGCCCGACCTTGAGCACGACGACGGGCTTGCCGCGGTCGGCCGCACGATCGAGCGCGGCCACGAACCGTTCCGGCTCGCGCACCGTCTCTAGGAACATCGCGATCACGCGCGTCGCAGGGTCGTCGACGAGGTACTCGAGGAAGTCGACGGCTGCAACGACCGCCTCGTTGCCGGACGAGATCACCTGGCTCCAGCCGAAGCGCCGGCAATCGGTCAGCAGGCCGATGCAGATCGATCCGCTCTGCGAAATCAGCCCCACGTTGCCGGCGAGCCGCGTCGGATCGTGCAGCGCCTGGATATAAACGAGGCTCGGCACGTGCGGGCTGATCACACCCATGCAGTTCGGTCCGCACAGCACCATCGATGCCTCGCGGCAGATCGCCGCGATCGCATCCTGCCGCGCCCGGCCGTCCGCATCCGCTTCCGCGAACCCCCCGTCGAAGACCACGGCCGCGCCGACGCCGCGATCGGCGGCGGGCCGCATGTGCTCGAGCACGCGGGCGTGATTCACGCAGAACGCCAGCACGTCGACGGCGCGCGGCAGGTCGGCCACCGAGGGGTAGCAGCGCCGGCCGAGCAGGCTCTCGTACTTCGGATTGATCGGATAGATCTCGCCGCGAAAGCCGATGCCGTCGAGCGCTTCGACGAGGGTCCGGCCGACCGACGGGCGCTCGGAGGCGCCAACGATCGCGATCGAACGGGGACGCAGCAGCCGATCAAGCGACATGGGTGCTCCTTCTGCGCAGGAACATCGCGATCAGCACGCCGAGGAGGACGGCGCTAACGAGCAGCGTCGACACGACGGCGATGACGGGATCGGATTCGAGACGGATCGATTCGTACATCTTCTTGGGAAGCGTGACGGCGCCGCGGCCGCCGATGAAGATCGACACGACCGCCTCGTTGAACGATGAGAGAAACGCGAACAGCGCGCCGACGAGCATGCCCGGCCGCAACACTGGCAGGGTGACGTGCACGAACGTCCGGAAGGGACCGGCGCCCGAGCTCATGGCCGCCCGCTCCAAGTTCTGATCGAAGCCCTTGAGCGTAGCGGAGATGACCAGGAAGGCGACGGGCACCGCGAGCATCCCGTGCGCGACCATCACGCCGAGAAGCGTGCCCGTGAGCTTCGCCCTTCCGAGGAACCCATAGTATGCGAGCGCGCTGACGACATGCGGCACGATGAGAGGTGCCATGATCAGCAGATTCACAAGCGTCTTGCCGCGGAACCGGTAGCGGACGTAGCCGAAGGCAGCGGGCACGACGAGCAGCATCGTGAACGTCATCGCGCCGAACGCGATGACGAAACTGTTCAGGGTGGGCTCGAGCCATTCCTCGCTGGTGAAATACTTTGCGTAATAGCCAAGCCAGTATCCCGGCGGTGGGAACGCGAACGAGATCGCCGTGCTGAAGGACATCGGCACGACGACGAGAATCGGCGCCAGCAGGAAGAGCACGCCGAGGGCCGCGAGGATGACCGGCAGCATCGCGCGCTCAGCCCCAAAGCCGGTCAAGGCCGGCGTAGTGGTTGTAGATCGCGAGGACGGCGCATGTCGCGATGAGGAGCACTACGGCGACGGCCGAGGCGAAGCCAAACGCGAGCAACTCCTCGATCTGCTGGTTGATGAGCTGCGAGATCATCATGTCACGCGGCGTGCCCAGCAGCACCGGCGTCACGAAAAAGCCGAGGCACGTGACGAACACGAGCAGGCTGCCGTTGACGACGCCGGGCAGGCTCAACGGCAGGAACACCTCGCGGAACGCCGCTGCGGGACGCGCGCCGAGACTTGCCGCAGCCTTCAGGTGGTTCGCATCGATCTTCTTCATCGCCGCGTAGAGTGCCAGGACCATGTACGGCAGCAGGATGTGTGTCATCCCCAAGGTCGAGCTAAACGTGCTGAAGAGGAGTTGTGGCGATTTGCCGAGCCCGAGCGCGCCGTATGCCGCCGCCACGGGCCCTTTGCTGCCGAGGATCACGAGCCACGCGTAGGTGCGGACCAGGAAGCCAGTCCAGAAGCTCATCGCGACGACCGTGAGCACCAGGGTTGACACCCAGTCGGCTCGCCGCGCCATCACGTACGCGATCGGATAGCCGATGACGAGGCAGAGCGCGGTGACGATCAGCGAGGTCACGAACGTGTTGACCATCACGCGTGTGTAGACGGGCACCGTGACGATGCGCTGATAGTGCGCGAGCGATAGCCGGGGATCGGTGACGCTCAGTAGCAGCACGTAGGCGACCGGCACCACGAACAGGAGCACGAGCGCGAGGCAGGACGGTGCGATCAGGAGCCACGCGGTCGCGTTCCTGCTCGCGCCGCGAACGGCGGTTTCGGGACGGAGCGCGGCGCCGCTCAGCTCGCCAGCCACTGTGTGAAGCGTTCCTGGATCTTGGCGGTCTGGTCCGCCTCGGCGACGGTGTCCGGTTTGATCGCGACCTTGACGTTCTCGGGGTACGTGGGGAGCTGTCGCGACACCTCGGGTGAGATGTACTTGAACGCTTCGGGGTTCGTCGGGCCGTAGTACAGCTTGTTCGCGAAGTCGGCCTGCGGCTTCGGCTGGACGGCGAATTGGAGAAATTCCCAGGCTGGTTTCCGGTTCGACGCGCCCTTCGCCACGCCCCACATGGTCGTCGTGATCGTGGCGCCGGGCCACACAAGCTCAACGGGATGGCCCTGCTGCTGCAGCTCGCTGGCGCGCGCGTTCCACATCACGATCATGTCCACTTCACCGTCGCGGAGAAGCTGCTGCGACTGGTTGCCCTGCGTCCACCAGACCTTGATGTGCGGCTTGATCTGGTCGAGCTTGCGGAAGGCGCGGTCGACGTCCAGCGGGAACACCTTGTCGACGGGCACGCCGTCCGCGACGAGCGCAAATTGCACCGTGCGCACCGCGTTGTTGAGCATCGCGCGATTGCCAGGGAACTTCTTGACGTCCCAGAAGTCGGCCCAGCTCTTCGGTCCGCCCTGCGGGAACTTGTCCCTGCGGTAGGCGAGGTTCGTGCCGAGCGCGCAGTATGCGAGGCCGTTGGCGTACACGGCGTCCGGGAACAGCTTCTCCTTCTTCACGACCGTCCAGTCCACCGGCTCCACCAGGCCCTCGCGTTCGGCGCGGAGGAGGTCGGCCTGGGTAATCGACGTGATGTCCCATTCGTAGTTGCCGCTCTGCACCTGAGCCTTCAGCTTGGCGTAGGACACCGGAGCGACCGTGCGCACGCGGATGCCCGTCTGCTCGGTGAACGGCTTGAAGAAGGCCACTTCCTCCGCGGCCGTCCAGCTGCCGCCCCACGTGTTGACGTAGATCGTGCGCGTTTGTGCGATCGTGCGGTCGGTGACGACCAGCGGTCCGGCGAACGCCGCCGTTGCAGTGGCAGCGAAGCCCTTGAGGAACGTGCGACGTCGCATGGTTGTCCTCCATGGCGGTCCCGATGCTCGAAGGAGCAGGCGACCGCGGCACGATCGGCTATTCGAACGACGTCCGGCGGAGATGCCGCTCGCCGCGCACGCCGCATCCCGAGCCACTGGATGCCTTTCTCACTTCGACGGTGGTCGAGATTCTATCGCAGGCTCCGCAGACATTGCCGCACTTCGAAGGCTTGGTTCGGCCGCAGCTCTACTGGTCGTAGACGTCGTTCCAGCCACCGTGACGCAAACAATCCGGATCCGACACGCACGCGGCGGAAGCGCGAAAACTCGATCGGCGGATGTTCGGCGCGAATAGCGCGCCTGAAGCGCACGTTGACGACTTCCTGACCCGCGGGCTACTGTCGCGTTGGGCCAAACTCCCGGGCCCCGTTCACGGTGGAGGCCCGATATGCAGTGCCCCCGTTGCCGGCAAGAGAACCCGCCCGGAGCTCGCTTCTGCAACTCATGTGGTACCGGTCTGGAGCTCGTCTGTCCGGCGTGCCGCCAAAGTAATCCGGCTGGAAGCCGGTTCTGTAACCGCTGCGGGGCTTCGCTTGAAGCTACCCCGGCCGCGCCTCGCTTCTCCTCGCCAGAGTCTTACACTCCCAAGCACCTCGCCGAGAAGATCCTCACGTCCCGGCTGCCCTGGAGGGCGAGCGCAAGCACGTGACGGTCCTGTTCGCCGATCTCAAGGGCTCGATGGAGCTGCTGGCCGACCGCGATCCCGAGGAAGCGCGCAAGATCCTCGACCCGGTCCTCGCGCATATGATGGACGCCGTGCACCGCTTCGAGGGCACGGTGAACCAGGTGATGGGCGACGGGATCATGGCGCTGTTCGGCGCGCCGATCGCGCACGAAGACCACGCCGTCCGCGCGTGCTATGCCGCACTCCGGATGCAGGAATCGGTCAATCGGTACGCCGACGAGGCGTGGCGCGCGCATGGCGTGGCGGTGCAGATCCGCGTCGGGCTCAACTCCGGTGAAGTCGTGGTCCGCGCGATTGGCAATGACCTGCGCATGGACTACTCGGCGGTCGGTGAGACGACGCATCTCGCCGCGCGCATGGAACAGGCCGCGCGCCCGGGCACGGTGCTGATCGCGCCGGCGACGTTCCACCTGGTCGAAGGGTTCGTCGCCGTGAAGTCCCTTGGTCGGGTGCCGGTGAAAGGTCGCAGCGAGCCCGTCGAGGTCTACGAGCTGTCCGGCATCGGTCCCGCGCGCTCGCGACTGCAGGCCGCCGCGCGGCGCGGGCTCACACGGTTCGTCGGCCGGGACACCGAGATCGAGGTGCTCCGCCGATCGCTCGGCCTTGCACCCACTGCCCGACACGCACCAGAAGGTCGAGCGCGCGATCGATCTTCGTCTTGACCTTCGCCAGTCGCTCTTCCCGCTGAACGAGCTCGCGACGGTCTGGAGGTATCTCCAGGAAGCCGAAGGGCTGGCCAGAACGCTTGACGATCCGCGACGACTCGGATGGGTGTCAGCCTATATGAGCGGCCATCACGTGCACACGGGCGGTCACGCAACAGAGGTGCGCACGTTGGCGCAAAGGGTCGAGGCCATCGCCGAGCGTCTCGGCGATGCTCCGCTCCAGATCGCCGCGCAGTACTACCTTGCCGCCGCCTCTTACCTCTCAGGCGACTATCGCGCGACCGAACACGTCTGCCGAAACCTGATGCAGTCGCTACACGACCAGCGGACCCGTGAGGGGTTCGGCCTCGCGACGCTTCCCGCCGTATATTCCCGGGCCGTCCTGGCGCGCGTCCTCGCCGAACGCGGCATATTCGACGAGGGAGACACGCACGGACAAGAGGCGATCCGGATCGCCGAAGCGCTCGATCACCCGTTCAGCCTCGTCGTGGGATGTCTCGATCTCGCGTATGTGAAGAGCGTGAGGGGGGAACTGAGCCAGGCCGCCGGTTTGGTCGAACGCGCGGTCGCTCAGTGCCGCGAGTGGCACATCACGAGTCACACTGCAATCGCTATGGCTGCTCTGGGGCGCGGGTACGCGTGGTCGGGACGCATTGAGGAAGGCGTCTCCTGCCTGCAGCAGGCCCTGACCGCCTATGAATCCTCGGGGATTGGGTATTACCACTCGCTGAGCGTCGCGCAGCTCGGCGAGGCGTATCTGCTCGCGGACCAGGTCGAGAACGCTCACGCCTGCGCCGACCGCGCCGTGATGCTCGCTCGCGGGCGCGGTGAACGCGGCAATGAGGCGTGGGCCCTCCGCCTCCTAGGTGAGATCGCCTCGCATCATGCCCGCCCCGACGAGGCAACGGCCGCGGCACACTTCGGTGCCGCAATGACCCTGGCCTCCGAGCTCGAGATGCGCCCGCTCGTGGCCCACTGCCACTTCGGCCTCGGCAGGCTCTACCGGCGGACGGGTGATCCCGCGCAGGCCCAGGAGCACCTGACTACCGCGACGGCGATGTACGGCGAGATGCGCATGACGTACTGGTTGGAAAAGCTTGAGAAGGGCATGAATGCACTCGGATGACTGGTTCGAGCCGTTACGGCTCCGCCACGGTCCGTCCTCAACTAAGGCATCATGCCGTCGCTAGCTCTCGCAGTCGTTCGACGTCACGCATCGGCGGCTCGCCGAAGTGCCGCTTGTACTCCCGGCTGAAGTGCGAGGCGTCATCGTACCCGACTCGGTAGCCGGCCTCCGCAGCGTCGAGATCCTCGCTGAGCATCAGCCGCCGGGCCTCCTGAAGCCGCAGTTGCTTCTGGAACTGCAACGGACTCATCGCCGTCACGGCCCTGAAATGCGCGTGGAACCCTGAGACGCTCATGTCAAGTTCTCGCGCAGCTTCTCGACCGCGCGAACCATGCGGCGATCTCCTGCGTCGAGGGGTCGTCGAACGGGCGATCGAGTTCGCGATCGACGAGCTGCGCCACGGTATCGAGCCGGCCGCGCGACGACGCGACGAGATCCTCACGGAGATCGCGCGACTCGACGCCGAGCTCAACCGGCTCACGGCGGCGATCGCGGGTGGCGGCGAGCTGCCCACGCTGCCGGCCGCACTCAAGGACCGCCACGCGCAGCGCGAGCGCTGCAAGCGCGCCCTGACCGAGCTGGACGCGACGTCACGGATCGGCCGAAGCACGCTTCCCCGCCTGGAGCGGGAGATCTGCCACCGCCTGGCCGACTGGCGTACGATGCTGAGGCGCGAGATCCCGGAGGCGCGCGAGATCCTCCGCAATCTCGTGGTCGGCCGGATCGTGTTCACGCCCCGCCCAGAGGCTCGGGTCTACGAGTTCTCCGGGCGGGGATCGTTCGGACGACTGCTGGCGGGAACCACCAGTCGAGTTTCGGTGGTGACCCCGGCGGGATTCGAACCCGCGATCTCGACCTTGAAAGGGTCGCGTCCTTGGCCAGGCTAGACGACGGGGTCAGGCGCGAAGCGGCGCAGTCGGACGACGCAGGGGGATGATAGCAGAGCGGGCCCCCGATGACAAACGGACAGCGTGGGCGCGCTCAGGACCGGTGCGGGTGACGAAGAGCGAGCCGAACTCGATGGGCTCCAGAGTAGTCGGGCCGCTCGCCGTGCTTCCCCGCGCCGGGAATCCTGACCGCTGAAGGCCCAGCAGTGGTTCGGCGGCACGCTCGGCGCCGCCCTCTCGCTCGACAGATTGTGACGGGAAGGCCGCCGCCGCGTCGCCGGGTGGAGTGGTGTCGATCGCCGAGCGGTCTGCTCAGCGGCTAGCGACGCGCGCCCGACCAGCCCCCGCCGCTGCGCCGACGCTGGGCTCCAGCGTCAGCGCCGCTCGGCTTGGCCAGCTCGACCTTGATGCGGCGACCATCCAGCTCGGCGCCGTCGAGCCCCGCCACCGCCGCGTTGGCCTCATCAGCCGTCGCCATTTCGACGAAGCCAAAGCCGCGCGAGCGGCCGCTGTCTCGGTCGGTCACGACGCTGGCGGATTCGACCGACCCGAAGCGGGCGAATGTCTCCTGAAGGCGCTGACTCGAAGACGAAAACGACAGACCCCCGATGAAAAGCTTGACGGCCATGAGGAAGACCCCTTCCTTGCTTTCCCCGCCCCGGGAGGACACGATACCGGTGGCACGAGCGGCGTGGTTCGATTATCAGCGCGCTGCAGGTTGATCTTGCTGTGGAGTCAGCATCCCCACGACCTCCCAGATCCGCGCGCACCACCGGTGGAACCGGAGTATCCGAAGCGGGCGCTGCAACGCCGGGTAGGTCCATTGACTCTGCACGATCGGCTCGCCGCAGCCCGAGCAGACGAGCCCGGTCCCCATGAAGACAAAGGCCTCCTCAAAGCCCTCCGGGGAGTCCAGCGTGCCGGTCCCGCGCTTCTTGATGATCACGGGCTCGACCTCGGCGCATTGCGGGCAGACATTCGCCGTCAATCGATCGCGGGGCGGGGACGAGCAGTACCGGCACCACGTATCACGAGCGATACTCATTGTTCCTGGGATCCTAGGGGCCGGGCCGTTAGAAATTCGTTAGAGGGTGGTGTCTCAGGTCTCCCGTGGGGCGCTCGCGAGATCGGGCGGGTGGCGGAGGGGCGGCCTCCGGCAGGCCGGGCGAAGCGGGACCCCCCGAGTCCCGTCCGCAGCTCTTCCAGTTCGCTCGCCTCGCACGCGGGGGGCCCAGCCCCCGGCCGTGCTGCGGCTCGCCCTGCGCCCGCGACGTCCTGCGGCTCGCCCTCACGAGCTGCGTTCGGGCGAGGGGTGACGCAGCCCGGCAGGCCGGAGGCCGCCCCGCTGATAGGCCCCGCCCGCCTCATGACGGACTACGTCAGACACCCTCACGTCCAGGGCGTGGCCTCGGCGTCCCGAGCGGTGTAGACTGGCGCCATGCTGGCGGCGGCGCTGCTCATCTTCGCTCTGGTGGCTCCGTCGGCTGCTCTGGCCCAGGACCTCGGGACGACACCAGCGGTGGCCTACCTCCGGCCGGAATGGGCCGTCGAGCGGCCGCGGGCCGGACGCGCCCACGTCGTCGGCTATCTCTACAACCGCAACATCAGGGACGCCGCCAACGTCTGGCTACGCGTGGAGCAGCTCACGGCCGATGGCGCAGTGGGCAAGGTGTACCGAGGCCGGGTCGTGGGTGACGTCCTCTCCCGTGGACGGATGGCCTTCGAGGTACCCGTGGCCGAGGCGGAGGGCGCCTCCACCTATCGCGTGATTGTCGAGGCGGTGGACTGGGTCTCGGAGTGCCGGTAATCGTTCCCAGAAGCGAGGCAAGAACGCCCTGACGAGATGCGGGTGAGCCGTCCGGGACGCGAACCCGGGACTCCCTGCTCACAAGGAGCCTGATCATGGTGCGCATCACGGTTCTCTATCCGAACACGGCCGGCAAGAGGTTCGACCACACCTACTACGCTCAGAAGCATCTTCCCCTGGTCATGGACCGGCTCAAGAGCCACGGCATGCTGCGCTACGAGGTCGACAAGGGCCTCGCCGGGGGTGGGCCCGGCGCCCCGGCTCCCTTCGTGGCCGCCTGCCACCTCTACTTCAATTCCGCGGCCGAGTTCCAGAACGGCATCGGCGCCAACGGCAAGGAGATCATGGGCGACATCCCCAATTACACGGATATCGCCCCTCAGATACAGATCAGCGAGATCGTCTTCGCTTGAGCCGCGCGGCGGAGCGTGGGCGGGACGGCGGACACCCCTTCGGGATGACAACATCAAGGAGAGGAAGCCCCTGGCGCAGGAGAACCTGCAGGTCTAGGCACTCGGAGGGGGGCTTCGCCCCCCTTCCGAACCTCCCCCCAGGAATCGGTTGCGCCGGCGTAGCCGGCGCTCGAAGCGGAACGTCCACCGGTCGCGATCGCTCTCGGCGCCATGTCGCGTTTTCTCCGAGTTCTCTGGCCCGGTTTGATCATGGCCGATAACGGCGCCCTGCCGCTGGCGCGCTTCACGGTGCTCGACCTCACCCGGGCGCGAGCGGGTCCGACGTGTGTCCGGCAGCTGGTGGACTGGGGCGCCCGGGCGATCAAGATCGAGATGCCGGGTGGACGCGCGGGTGATGGCATGGGCGGCAATCGCCACGGGTTCGACTTCCAGAACCTGCATCGCAACAAGAAGGCCCTGACGCTGAACCTCCGCGAGCCCGAAGGGGTGGCGATCTTCAAGCGGCTGGCGCGCGACGCCGACATCGTGGTCGAGAACTACCGGCCGGACGTCAAGCAGCGCCTGGGCATCGACTACGAGAGCTTGCGGACGATCAATCCACGCCTGATCTACGGCAGCATCTCCGGCTTCGGGCAGAGTGGGCCGTATCGCGATCGGCCCGGGGTCGATCAGATCGCCCAGGGAATGGGCGGCCTGATGTCCATCACTGGCATTCCGGGCCAGGGGCCGGTGCGCGTGGGCATTCCCATTGCCGACCTGTGCGCGGGGATCCTCCTCGCCCAGGGCATCCTCGTGGCGCTCCTCGAGCGGGAGGTCACCGGCGAGGGGAAGTGGGTGCATACCTCGCTGCTCGAGGCGATGCTGTCCATGCTCGACTTCCAGGCGTCACGCTGGCTGATGAGCGGTGAGATCCCGCCCCAGGCGGGGAACAACCATCCGACGGGGATACCCACCGGCGTCTTCGAGACGAACGACGGCCACATCAACATCGCCGCGGCCGGCGACGAGATCTACGACCGGTTCTGCGGCGCCATCGAGCGCCCGGATCTTCGAACCGATCCGCGATTCGCCACCGCCAGGGCGCGCTCCGCCAACCGGGACGTTCTGATGGAGGTCCTCATGCCGGTCACCCGGCAGAAGCCGAGCGCGGAGTGGATCAGGATCCTGAACGACGCGGGCGTGCCCTGCGGGCCGATCTATCGGGTCGACGAGGCCTTCGCCGATCCCCAGGTGCGACATCTGGAGATGGCGCAACCCGTGCACTCTTCTGGGCTGGGTGATCTCACCATCCTCGGCCACCCGGTCTCGCACGGGGCAAGGCGCCCGCCGATCCGCACCGCGGCTCCGGAACTGGGTCAGGACAACGAGGAGATCCTCACCTCGATCGGCTACACCAAGGAGCAGATCGCCGACCTCGCGCACCGCGGTGTCATCTGACGAAGGTCAGAGGCACGCTCTCTGGAAAGGAGCTCATCATGCCGCGCGTCGCTCCGATCACCGGCAAGTCCGACGTGCCCGCCGAGCACGAGGGCGTCGTCGACGCGGTGGTGAACGTGTTCGGTAACGTGCGGGGGCCGTTCAGCATGCTGCTCCACAGCCCGAAGCTGGCGGAGCGGGTACTCCCCCTGGTCACCTTCTTCCGCGACGAGAGCATCGTGGAGCCGAAGCTCCGCTCGGTCGCCATCCTGACCGCCGTCCGCGAGCGCGAGGCGGCGTACGTGTGGGCGGCCCAGGTCGCCGCGGCACGCCGCAACGGCGTGGGCGAGGAGGTCATCGACCTGATCCGGGCGAAGGGCGACCCGGGCACGCTTCCCGCGAAGGAGCGGGAGATCGTGACCTACACCCGGCAGCTGATGCGCTCGAACCGCATCGACCAGGCGGTCTTCGACGCGGTCAAGAACCGGTACAGCGTGCAGTGGTTGGTCGAGCTGACGGCGGCCGCGAACTACTTCGCGCTCCTGTCGGGGGTCGTCAACGCGTTCGAGGTCACGGCGCCGGCGGACGGCGACAAGCTGCCGGTGTAGTCCACAACAGCTCCGGCAAGCCTGTACATGGCCAAGGCGATGTCGAACGCGCGGGTGACTAGAGCTGGAAACCCTTCTCTTCTGACGTCGCCACCCTCCCCCAGGAACTGAAGATCCTCGCCGGATTCGCCGCGCCGGCGAGTCACGAGAGACGCGACGAAGCGTCTCCTGCACCCCCTCGTTTACCGTCCGGCTGTGACGGGTTCGTGCGCCTTGAGGAAGCGCCGCGCGTGCTCCACGACCTCGTCGATGTGCTCCTGCGAATCTTTCCAGGGATAGATGGTCACCTCGGCGTTCGGGGCGAGGCTGGCCACCTCCATCGCGACCTTGTACGGGTGCGCGGGCACGTCGTCAGGCGCTACCAGCAGCGGCGTCTGGATGGCGCACACGAACTCGCGCGACACGGTGAACACGAAGTCGGCGCGGTTGGTGTACATGTTGGTCAGGAAGTCATGGACCTTGTCCATCGTGACGTCGGGGCGCTTCTCGCAAAGCGCCGGCCCCCAGCCCTTGATGTTGTTCTGGTAGAACAGGTCCGCGATCTCAGGCCTGAAGCCGCTGGGCTGCATCATCGCGGCCGCGACGACGCGCTCCGGAGCCCGCCGAATAAGGTTGTGGATCATCGGCCCGCCGATGCAGAAGCCCATGACCAGGAACTGCCGGATGCCGAGGTGGTCCATCAGCCCGAGCTGGTCGTCGGTGTAGGCGTCCCAGGGGCGGTCGCTCTCCAGCGGGCCGCTGGACTGGCCGGGGTTGGCGTTGCGCAGGTCAGCGCAGATACAGCGGAAGTCGTCCTTGTACCGTTCCATCGGGTTGAAGGGCGAGGCTGTCTGCCAGGATGAGAGGGCTGAATTGAGCCCGCCGCCCGGGATGAGCAGCAGGGGGAAGCCGGAGCCTACCTCTTCGTAGTGGATGCGGACGGGGCCTCTTTCGTAGAACGGCATGGCGATTCTCCTCCCTCAGCGAGTTTGCCGCGACTCTAACTCAAACTCTAACTCATGGCGCTGACGTTTTCACGCATCGCAGTATGGCGCGGGCGAACCGGGCGCAGCCCGGAGGGGTTGACGGAGGCGAAACGGGCGATACGATCGACAGCGCTGCGGACGGGGATCTGATGGATTGGACGCGGGCTCGTGGGCCCGTCGGCGCGCGGGGGGACACTAGGGCCGTGCGCGCTGATCAGGCGAGCGCTTTCCCCGCGGCCGAGGCATGCGGCTCACTTTGCATGCCGAAGGCCGCGCCTGCCACCGCGGGATCAACCGCGCGCGCCAAGGACCTGGATCAAGTGGCATCGCGTACGGGTCGACCTCGACTCGGGGCCCGAGTCCCTGCCCCCTGACGTGCAGTTCGGGAACGCGAGTGTCACGGCCGCTGGGGGAAAAGTAGATGTAGCCGGTGGGGGAAGGAGCCCCCAGCGCTTAGTCGCGCATCTTCTTCTAGGGGGCGCTTGGAGAAGGACGTCCGGCCTGCCGGTCGCGGTCATCGAGCCGCGGTGTGCGACGAGGTCACCTCGTCCCCGGGCGGTGAGTCGAGGAAGCGCCACGATTCGCGAAAGGACCGGCGCGCTGACTGACTCAGTCGGCTTGACCGCCTTAGTTTTGCAAGGCAGGATTACTCCATGCTGGCTACCATCACCGCGGAGCGTCCCGACACCCCCGACGCCCTGCTTCTGATCGACGAACTGCAGACCCATTTGGAGTCGTTCTACCCGCCGGCGAGCCGGCACGGGTTCAGCGTGGAGCGATTGATCAAGGAAGGCGTGGCGTTCTTCGTGTTGCGGGTTGACGGCGCGCCGGCGGGTTGCGGCGGGATCAAGCTTTTTGGCAGCGAGTATGGCGAACTGAAGCGCATGTACGTCAGGCCGGAATTTCGCGGCCACAAGTATGGCGAGTTGCTCGTCGAGCGTCTCGCCGAGCACGCGCGAGCAAACGGCGTCACGCTGTTGCGCCTCGAAACCGGCATCCATCAGGAGGCCGCGATCCGGCTGTATGAACGCCTCGGTTTCCGGCGCATCCCGCCGTTCGGGCCTTACAGCGACGACCCACTGAGCCGCTGCTACGAGCGGAATTGACACTCCACGCACGGCCAGCCCGGGTCCGGGTGGAACGCCCCCGCCTCGATCGCCTGCAGGATCTCCGCCGCCAGCCGGAACAGCCCCACGTTCGCCGCCCGGTCCCGCGTCGTCAGTACCTCCGTCACCCGAAGGGCGGAGCACCCCGGAGGGCGCAGCCCGGAGGGGTTGACGGAGGCGAAAGGGGCGATACGATCGACTGGACTTGCCCCGGTTTGGTAGAAGACACCTGGGTTAACCCGTCAGTGCTTCCTGGTGAAGCCGCTGCTCGAACCCCCGGGGACTGAGATCCCCGAGAGCCGAATGCCGGCGCTGCCCGTCGTAGAACCGATCGATGTCCTCGTGGGGCTCGTAGTCTTTGCCGGCTACATGGTGTTCGGCGTTACGGGCTTCGGGGCGTCGCCGATCACCATTCCCGTCCTCGTCCACCTCCTCCCCCTCACGTTCGTACTGGCGTTGGCCGCGATCCTTGACCTCAGCTCAGCGCTGGTCCTCGGGTTCCACACGCGCCGGCAGGCGGACGCGCGCGAGCTCGCGGCGCTCGTGCCGTTCACCCTCGTCGGTCTCACGTTGGGCGTGACGCTGCTCGTCCATCTACCCCGGAACACGACGCTGTTGGCGCTGGGGCTGTTCGTGTGCGTCTTCGCGCTCTACGTGATGTTCCGCCGTGACGCCGTGCGACAACTCAGCCGGGGCTGGGCGGCGCCCGCAGGCATCGCAGGGGGCGTCATCGGCGCCCTGTTCGGCATGGGGGGCCCGCCGTACGTCATGTACATCACGGGCCGCATCGCCGAGCCGGCAGCACAACGCGCGACGATTTCTCAAATGGTGATCCTGAACGTCGGCTTGCGCGTGCGGGCGTTCGCCCTGGCCGGCCTGCTCGTCTCCCGCGCGCTCTGGGTCGCGGTGGCGATCCTCCTCCCGGTAGCGTGGGCAGGGGTGTGGGCCGGCAATCGCGTGCACGTGCGCCTGGCGCCAGCGATGATCGCACGCATCATCGACGCCGTGCTGTTCATCACAGGCGTCACCCTAATCATCCGCACGGTCTGAAGATGTAGGGCCAGCCGAAATCCGGCTGCGAGGGGAACGTTAGGGGCCCGGCTCGAGATCGTGAAACCCGTTATGACCGCTCGGCTGCAGGCCCGTCGCACGTAGCCGGCGAGGCCCAGCCGCCCGAGCCGGGCTGCGACCTGCGCCCTGCGCGCCCGGCTGCGACGGGAGCAGTCGGCGGCGGTCGTCGAGGCGATCCGCGCGCGGGCGCATCAGCAGCGCGCGCTCCCCGAAAGCAGCCTCGGCAAGGCGATCGCGTACATGCCGGGCCCCTGGTCCGGACTGACGCGCTGCCTCGACGACCCGCGCATCCCGCTGGATAACAACGCCGCCGAGCGCGGGCGGCTGCGTCGCCATGAGCTGGCCCCCCTATGCAGGCGCCCACCTGTGTCGTTCGATGAGCTCCAGCGCGCCGGCGCCGTCCCGCCTGGCTCATTGAACACCGCGGGAGGGAGGACCTCAAGTGCCCAGTCAGCCAGAACGCGAGGCCGGCTCTGGTCGAGGTGGCGGCACGGAGCGGAGTGAGCGGAAAGGCCCTTCGACTTATCCCGAGCCAGTTCGGGCGACATCAACCTTGAAATCAAGACGGCCGATGAGCTGGTGGACCGGGAGCTGGAGGCTCGCTGGGCAGAGCGGCGTCAGGGGCCGCAGGCCGAGGTACTCCGGTGGATCCTCCGCGCCTTCTCCGAGCGGGGCGGCCCCATCCCGGTGCGCGAGGTCGAGGCGGCCTTCCCTGCATGGCCTGCCCCCGCGGTCCGCGACGAACTGGCGGCCCTCGACGGGAAGGACCTGATTGTCCTGGCGGAGCACGAGATCCCTCTCGCGTATCCGTTCTCCGCGACGCCGACGCCCTTCCTGGTCAGGCTCGCGGATGGCCGGGAACGCTTCGCCTGCTGCGCGACCGACGCGCTGGGGATCGCCGCGATGCTGGGCGCCCGCATCTTGATCCGCTCGCGGTGCCATCACTGCGGGGAGCCGCTCAAGCTGGCGGCCGACGCCACGGGGCCGCTTGACGCTGGGGAGGTCATGGTCTGGGTCGGCAAGCGTGAGGAAGGTGAGCGGCGCGCCTGCACCTCGCTCTGAACCACGCTCAACTTCTTCCGGTCGGAAGAGCACCTGAGGGCGTGGCGAGCGGCGAATCCGGAGATGGCAGGCGCAGGGACGACGGCGGGCGAAGCGTTCAAGCTCGGTGGGCGGATCTTCGGCGGCCTTCTGGGAGAAGCGCATCGATGAGCGATCGACAGGTGACCGTCTACTGGTCCTCGACCTGACAGTCCTGCCACGCGGCGAAAGAGTTTCTTTCGTCTCACCGCATCGCGTTTGCCGCGAAGAACGTCGCAGAGAACGCCGGCGCGCGCGAGGAGCTGGTCGCCAGTACCGGTCGCCTGGCCGTGCCCGTGATCACCGTCGACGACGAGGTGGTCGTGGGCTTCGATCGTGGACGCCTCAAGCGACTGCTCGGGATCTGACCGTGACGTCCGTCCGCTGTCCGGACTGTGGCGAGGTCGTGTCGGTGCCAGAGGGGGCGAAGCCCGGGGACCTCGTGGAGTGCCCGAACTGCGCCGGCCACGCGCTCCGCTTGCGGTGGAACGGCGGGCGCTGGGCGGTCGCGCTCGCCTATCGCGTCAGTTGCCCGAGCTGCGATGACGTGCTGACGCTGCCCGACGATGTGACGGCAGGCGATACGATCGACTGTTGCGGGCGTCGCTACCGGCTCGCCTTCGAGTACGGCGCATTCGCGGCGGAGGAGCCGTAGGAGGGGACGATGTGGCGTGATCGCTGGTTGGCTCTCGGGATCATCGGCGCCGTCGTGAGCTCCGTGGCCTGTCTCACCCCGGCGGCCGTCATCGCGCTGGGGGCGATCGGCCTCGGCGCTTGGACCGGCCACCTGGATGCGGTCCTGCTCCCCGTGCTCGCCGGGTTCGTGGGGCTGATCGCGTACCGCTACTGGATCGGGCGCAGGCCGACACCATGAAGCTGGAGACGATCGGCGCAGGCGTCGTGGCCTGGGTGGTTTACGAAGATCCGCCTGGGCCGCCGCCACCGGAGCGGCAGCATCAGCTGATCGGGATGCAGAGTGACGGCGAATCCGTTGCGATACCGGGGGTTGCGCATCGCTCTCAGCCGCAGCGCCAGACGCTCTGCGTAGCAATGCTTGCAGCCCCGACTAACCTTCGTGCAGCCGGTGACCGGATTCCACGTCGCGTCCGTCCATTCGATCGCCGAGTTATCGCCCATGCCGCACTCGTGTCACCAGGATAGCAGCCTTCCGCCGCGACGATCTCGTCCGATCATCGCGGCCGTCCCTCGACGATGTCCCCAGACCGTACGCTGGGCCCCACACGAGGCGCTACGTTTCCTGCTTGCCTTTCAGCTGACGCCAGTCGGGTCCGGAAACGGCCGACCACGACGAGCAGGCAGAGCGCCACCCACAGGAGCCCGAACCAGCACGTCCGGATCTGCCACTGGAAGTCCCACTCGGGCCATGTCCCGCGAGCCTCGCTCCGCTTCACGTAGTTCAGGATGACCGCGATGATCGAGGCCCACCCGGTGAGGAACACGCCCACCATGTTGGCGGCGCCGACGATCCCTATGAGCAGGCTCTAGGCGCGCAGCGCGTACATCACGTGCGTCAAGGCGACGAGGGACCGCGGCGGCTCGGCGGCGCGGTTCACGGTGGCACCCTCCACCAACTCGCCGACGCTCCGTGCCGGCGTCGCGCCCGGCGAATCGCGCTCGGCGGCCTCCGGTAAACGGCGCGAAACGCGGCGTTGAAGCGGCGGATGCTCGCGAAGCCCGCGGCGAACGCGATCGCGGACATCGGCATCGCGGTCCCGTCCACCAGCGCCTTGGCGCGCTGGACCCGGCGGGTCGTCGCGACGGCGGTGGGCGAGGCTCCTGCATGTCGCAGGAACAGTCGGCGGAGGTGTCGAGTCGTCATGCCGAGCCTGTCCGCGAGCGCCTCGACCGGCGCGCCGTCGTCCAGGAATCCGCGGTCGATCAGTCGCAGCGCGCGCGAGACCGTCGCCGCGGCGCCGCGCCACGCCGGCGAGCCGGGCGCCGCCTCCGGCCGGCAGCGCAAACAGGGGCGGAACCCCGCGCGCTCCGCCGCGGCCGCGGTGGGGAAGAAGACCACGTTGCGCGACCGGGCGGGCTTCACGGGACACGTGGGCCGGCAATAGATCCGGGTGGTCAGCACGCCGGTGAAGAAGCGCCCGTCGAACCGGGGATCCCGCGCGAGCCGCGCGCGATCGCACGCCCGCCTGTCGCGATAGAGGTCCGAGGCCATCGGGCCGCTCGAAGGGCTCACGAGACCACGCTAGCACGCAACCCGATGCCGGCGCCGCGCCGGACGACGACGTCCGAAAACGGCGAGACGGTGAGCGCGGCCTCCGATAGCGTGGTGCGCAAGGCATGGGCCTTCGATACTTTTACGGCTGGAACGTGGTCGGCGCCACGTTCGTGATGGCCCTGTGGAGCTTCGGTCTCGGGTTCTACGGGCTCACCGTGTACGTCGCGGCGCTCCAGAGCCTGCACGGCTGGTCGGCCGCCACGGTGTCGGCGCCGGTCACGGTGTACTACGTCACCGGCGCGCTCGTGACCATCGTGATCGGCCACGTGTACCAGCGCTTCGGACCGCAGATCGTCGTGGGAACCGGGAGCGTCGCGATGGCCGCC
>QHSU01000084.1:0-8922 GCA_003220535.1 Candidatus Rokuibacteriota bacterium | reverse complement strand
TGGGGCGCGATGAGCGGCGCGGCGATCAACATCATCCTGGCGCCGTGGTTCGAGCGGCGCCGGGGCCTCGTCGTCAGCATCGCGTTCAACGGAGCGACGCTCGGCGGCGTGATCGTCGCGCCCGCGCTGATCCCGCTCATCGGCGCGGTCGGCTTCTCGCGCGCTCGTGGCCGCCGCGCTGCTGCTCGTCGTCACCTTGCTCGCCGTCTCTGCAGCCGTCATGCGGCACGGGCCCGAAGTGCACGGCCTCGGTCCCGACCGCGATCCACCTCGTGCCCCACGCACGGGACCTGCTGCCGGTGGCGAGCGATGGCAACGAGGGGACGCGCTCAGGACGTGGCGCTTCTGGAGCGTGTCCGCTCCGTTCGCGCTCGGGCTCGCGGCGCAGGTCGGGGTGCTCACGCACCTCGTCGCGCTGGTGACGCCCGCGCTCGGTGTCGCCGGCGCGGCGCGGGCCGTGAGCGCCGCGACGGCGGCGGCGATAATCGGCCGCCTCGTCACAGGCGTGGTCGTCGATCGTCTGAACCGAGGGCTCTTGGCGAGCGCGACGCTGGGCATCCAGATCGTCGGCCTGGCCCTGCTGGCGCAGGCGCCGTCGGCGCGAGTCGTCTACGCGGGCTGTGTCCTCTTCGGCCTCGGCGTCGGGAATCTCACCACGCTGCCCGGCCTCATTCTGGCCGCCGAGTGGCCACCCGAGCGCTTCCGCTCGCTCGTGAGCCTCGTGGTGGGGATCAACCAGTTCACGTTCGCGTTCGGACCGTCGCTCGTCGGCGTGGTGCGTGACTGGGCCGGCGCTTACGACGCGGGGATCGGCGCCTGCATCGTGCTTCAGGCGGCGGCCGCCGTCATGCTCCTGCTGGGGCCGCGACGTGTCCCGTCGACGATCGATCAGGGGTGATGGCGGTTGCCGTCGACTTGCATCAGCGTCTCCTTCTTCGAGGCGCGCCGGACGACCCGCTCGGCGTCCACGACGCCGTCGGCTCACGCGACGCGCCCGGCTTGCGCCACGTGGCCGGCCGCGGTGCGGAGCGCCTCGCGCAGCCGCGGCGGCGCGACCTAGCGATTCAAAGACTTCTCTGGAGCTCCCCTCTCACCGGGACAGGAGGGGCGACAGAGAGCCAGATCCGGATTGCGCGCAGCGCCACCGCAGAATGACCTTCGGCCAGCGCGGCCGTTCTAAGCCCGTGACAGGCGAGGCTCTGGGCACTTGGCGCGCGGCTTGGGGTCGCGCGGCCGTCAGCGGGTGACGTTGAGCGGCGAAGAAGGTGGGGAGATTAGGAGCGTATCGGGAAGTCGCCAATCGTGTCCGAAAACGGCGAGACTTCTCGTCCGTGCGCCGTCTATCATCAAATCACTTGCCATGGATCTTGACCGAGAGGCTTGCTATCGCGCTGTCTATGCTCGGGATCGACGCTTCGAGGGACGCTTCGTTACCGGGGTGTTGTCGACGGAAATCTTCGGCCGGCCGATTTGTCCTGCCCGGACGCCCAAGTTCGAAAACTGCGTCTTCTTCCCGACGGCGGCAGCGGCATACTCAGCCGGGTTCAGGCCCTGTCTCCGTTGTCGGCCCGAGATCAGCCCGGGAGTTCCGGCCTGGAGTGGGACGGTGGCGACGGTCAACCGTGCACTCCGCCTCATCGCCGAGGAAGGGCCGGAGGCCACAAACCTCGAGGCACTTGCGTCGCGGCTCGGCGTCGGGAGCAGGCACTTGCGGCGCCTGTTCCGACGGCACGTAGGAGCCCCCCCCGTTGCGGTCTTGCAAGTGCAGCGAGTCTTCCTGGCCAAGCAATTGATTACCGATTCCGGCCTGCCCCTGTCCCAGGTCGCGCTAGGAGCGGGGTTCGGCAGCATCCGCCGATTCAACGCGGTGATGCAGCGGACATTCGGACGCCCTCCGCGCGACCTGCGGCGATCTCCAGGCTCGACGGCTTCTAGGCTCACGTTGCGTCTACCGTACCGGCCTCCGTACGACTGGGCCGGGGTACTGGCATTTCTCGCGCGGCGTGCGATTCCGGGTGTCGAGTCGGTCGAAAACGGGGTCTACCGTCGGACGATCTGCCTGGAAGGCACGCAGGGGATCGTGGAGATCCGCGTTACCGCAGAGGCTTTTCTCCTCGCAACGATCACCGTCGATCGGTTGCCCGCACTGGCCGCCATTGCTGCGCGGTTGCGCCACCTTTTCGACCTCGACGCCGATCCTGAACCGATCGCCGCGCACCTCGGCCGTGATCCCGCGCTCGCGAGCCGCCTTGCCCTACGCCCGGGACTGCGGGTTCCTGGAGCGTGGGACGCGTTCGAGCTCGCAGTGAGGGCAACGATCGGCCAGCAGGTGAGCGTCTCAGCAGCATCGACACTGGCCGGGCGGCTGGCGGCGACATTCGGCGAGCGACTCAGCACGCCGAACGCGGGTCGTGACCTGCGAGTCCTATTTCCGGAAGCTAAGACGCTTGCCCACGCTGATCTCTCGAGCATCGGAGTCCCCCGAGCGCGGGCAGCGGCCATCTCTTCGCTGGCGGCTGCGGTGATGAGAGATCCCGCTCTGCTTCGGACGACCAGCCCTGTGGAGCACACGGTGGCCAAACTGGTAACACTCCACGGCATCGGCGATTGGACCGCGGAGTACATCGCGATGCGCGCGCTGCGCGAGCCCGACGCATTCCCCGTGAGCGATCTCGGTCTTCTCCGCGCGATGCGACGGTACTTGGCGAGACCTTCGCCTGCTCTGCTCCAGCGTCGGGCGGAGCGATGGCGGCCATGGCGTGCCTATGCAGCGATGCTCTTGTGGCTCGACGATGCCGTCATCAACACCACACATCGGCCATCCGGGTGAGTTGCGCTGCCGGTGTGACGGTGCTCTGGGTCGATCAAGTTCGGTCGCCGCTCGGCACGCTGACCATCGTCGCGGCTGACGATGCGCTCTGCGCGCTCCACTTTCCCGTCGCGCGGTCGCGAATGCTTGCGCGGATCAGCTCTCGATTCCCCCGGGTCGCCTTGAAGCGACGCCGTGATCCCAACGGGTACGCAAGACGAGTGCGCGCCTATTTCTCTGGAGATTTTGGGGCGCTCGACGGCATCGCTGTCGACTGCGGCGGTACTTCGTTCGAGGAGCAGGTCTGGAAGGCGGTACGGGCGATTCCGGCCGGCACGACGACGACCTACCGAAACCTCGCCGAGATCGTACGGCGCCCGCGAGCGGTTCGCGCGGTTGGTCTGGCGAACGCGCGTAACCCCGTCTGCTTGGCGGTCCCATTCCACCGCGTAATTGGGAGCGACGCTCACCTCAAGGGTACGCAGGGCGGCATCTGGCGCAAGCGGTGGCTGCTGGAGCACGAGGGCGCACCGTCTCCGCCAGCGAGGACGCGCCGTCGCGCACGCGGAGACTGAGTTCGAGGTCCTCGCCTCGTCTCCTGCTTGCCTTTCAGCTGACGCCAGTCGGGTCCGGAAACGGCCGGAACATCGATGTGCGCCGTGCCACACTCCTTACGTGTTCCAAACATGTCGCCTACGTCTCTCGGTCAGCTACAAGCCCGTTAAGCTGACAGGGTCCGCTTCGAACAGGAGGATACGGCATGCGCCCACGAATCGGCCTTTCCGTCATGCTGCTGGAGACACGGCGCGAGGCGATCATCGGGCTCGCCACCGAGGGCGATCGCCTGGGCTACGACGGCTTCTTCATGCCGGAGGCGTGGGCGTACGACATGACTGTGCTGCTCGCCGAGGCGGCGGCGCGCACGACGCGGATCACGCTTGGGACCGGCATCCTCGGCATCTGGAACCGGAGCGCGGCGACCATCGCGATGGCCGCGGCGACGCTGCACGCGGTGTCGGGCGGACGCTTCGTGCTCGGCCTCGGCGCCAGCACCCCGCAACTCGCGGAAGGCCTGCACGACACGCCGTTTGAGCCGCCGGTGCCGCGCATGCGCCGGATGGTCACGCAGATCCGTGCGCTGCTCCGCGGCGAGCGCATCCCGCTCGCGGTGACGACGAACGCCCGCGCGCTCAGACTCAACGTGCCGCCGGCGCCAGCGCTTCCGATCCACGTCGCTGCGCTCGGCGATGCGATGACGCGGCTCGCGGGCGACCTGGCCGACGCGTGGGCGCCCTTCCTCTATCCGTGGTCGCAGCTCGCAACCGGCGTCGAACGGCTCCGCGAGGGCGCGACGCGGGGTGACCATCCGGATCGCCTCCCGGAGATTCATCCCTTCGTGCCGGCGGTGGTGGGCGACACCGACGCGAGGGCGCGCGAAGCCGCGGCGTGGTTCGTCTCCTTCTTTGTGACGACGAGCACGGTCTACCGCGACTCGCTCATGCGACAGGGCTACGGCAAGGCCGTGGCGGCGGTGCTCGCGGCCAACGCGCCGAAGTTCACGGGCGTCGTCCCAGCCGACGCAGAAGAATTACTCGAGCAACTGATCGTATACGGCACCCCGCCAGAGGCGCGGCGGCGACTTCGGCGCTGGCACGAGGCCGGTGCCGACTTCCCAGTGCTGCTCCTCCGCCCGAACCTCACGCCGGAGGAGCGCGCGCTCGTGCTCGAGGCCTTCCGCCCGATGCTCCAGCCCGCCTAGGAGGCTCCCAATGCCAAACGTGACGCTGCGCGACCGGGTGGCAGCCGCAGATACATGAGGAGGCACTGCATGAATGCCGATCCGCTCCGTGAGATCAGCGAGGAGGACGTCCGACGGTACGAGGAAGACGGCGTCGTCCTTCTCAAGGGGATGTTCGATGAGGCGTGGCGCAAGCACCTGAGCGAGCAAATCGAGGTCGACATCGCAAATCCGGGGCCGCTCCACGCTGAACTGGAAGGGGGTGGTCAGCCTGGCCGCTTCTTCTTCGATACGTTCATGTGGACGTACAACGCAGCCTTCAAGCAGTTTGTCTTCGAGTCGCCTGCCGTCAGAATCGCGGCGCGCATGATGCGCGCGAACAAGGTGAACATCTTCTACGATCAGCTCCTCATCAAAGAGCCCGGCACGGTGAAGCGCACGCCGTGGCACCATGACATGCCTTACTGGCCGCTGGTGGGTTGGCAGGTTTGCACGATTTGGCTGGCGCTCGATCCAGTAGCAAAGGAGAGCGGTGCAGTCGAGTACGTTCGTGCTTCGCACAAATGGGGGATCCAGTTCAATCCAACGGCCTTTGCCGGCGACGATCGTTATGAGCAAGGCATGCCTCAGATGCCCGATCTTGAGGCGATGCGGCACTCGTTACAACTGATTCAGTACGAACTAGAGCCGGGCGACTGCACTGTGCACCACGCGCTGCTCGTTCACGCGGCTCCCGGTAATACCCTGGCGACGCGACGTCGTCGCGCTGTCGTGACCCGTTGGACTGGGGACGACGTGCGGTACGCACCAAAGCCGAAGATCCAGCCGCTGATTCGCCAACCGACCATCGCTGCGGGCGCCCCGCTCGACAGCGACCTCTGGCCTGTTGTGTGGTCCTCGCCTCGTCATCCTTCGCCTTAAGGTAAGGGAGCGGAGTATGAGCGATATCGTCTGGAAGAGCTTTAAAGTCGATCCCGCTGACGCTGACTGGGAGCCCGCGACCTACAACGTCAAATGGGAAGACGGCCGCGAATACGGTCGATGGCGTCGAGTGCTGCGCAAAGACTCCCACGGCCTTACCGTCATCTCGCGCTATATGGCCCCACCGGGCAAGGCATGGAAGATCATCGGTAAAGCTTCCGAACTCGGAGAAGAGGTCTACATCATGGAGGGGGCCTACTACAACAACGCCGGCAGTATCGTCGCAGGGCCGGGAACGTTCACGTTCAATGCGCCTGGGGCCATCCACGGCGGGATCTCCTGCGGTCTCACGCTCTATATCCACTGCTGCAGCGGCGAGCCGGACGAAATCGTCTCGATTGATCTGATTGATTTCGAACCAAACGAGCGAGTTGCCTCGGTGGACGTCGTCGCGCCGTCGTGACCCGCTGGACCGGCGACGATGTGCGGTACGCGCCGAAGCCGAAGGTCCAGCCGCTCATTCGTCAACCAGACATCCCCGCCGGCGCCCCGCTCGACAGCGACCTTTGGCCCGTCGTGTGGTCTGCGCCCGTCATCCTGCTCCGTAGCCGGCGAGATGCCGCGGTTACACCTTTCGAGGAGCGCGAGCTCACGGTATGACGTGTGAGCGCGCGGAGCCTCCGACGGCGTTTGTGTCAACAATCGAGTCCCTCGCCACGCGGCGTCTCACTCCGTGCGGCGGCGGCTCGATGCTTTGGCGCGAGTGGGGCGAGGGGCGCCCGCTCGTGCTGCTCCACGGAGCGGGTGGCTCGTGGACTCACTGGATCAGGAACATCCTGCCGCTCGCCCAACATTTCCGTGTGCTCGTGCCCGACATGCCTGGCTTCGGTGATTCCGATACGCCACCCGAGCCGCACACGGCCGGTACCCTCGCCGACATCGTCGCCGCTGGAACTGACGTCTTGGTTCCGCCACCAACCGAGCTCGATCTCGCCGGATTCTCGTTCGGTGGCATCGTCGGCGGGCTGGTCAGCGCGCGCCGGCGCCACCGCGTCCGTACTCTCGTGTTCCTGGGGCCGGGTGGCATGGCGCTGCCTCATCCCGCGCCACCGTTGGTCCAGATCGAATCAGGCGTGACGCCGCCTGACGAGGTCCAGCAAGTGCACCGCGAGAACTTGCGAAAATTCGTGTGGAGGGAGAAGAACCGACGCGCCCGGTTCAAGTCGAGGACCATCTGGGCGTCCGACGCGCTGTTAAAGGCACTGCCATTGATCAACGCGCGCATCACCGGCATCTGGGGAGGTCGTGACGCGTTCGTGGGGCCGCATGTGGAGGATCGCCAGCGTCTGCTCGCATCCTTCCAGCGTGACCTCGACTTCCGTGTGATCGAGGGGGCGGGTCACTGGGTCGTCTACGAGGCCGCTGATCAGGTCAACGCCGCCCTGCTCGACATGCTGAGGGCGACTCCCTCTCGGTCGCTTGGAGCTTGCTGACTCGGTCGCGGGGGCCGCCGGTACCGCGGGTTGCCTATCGCCCGCAATCGCAGGGCCAGACGCTCGGCGTAGCAGTGCTGGCAGCACGGGCTGACCTTCGTGCAGCCGGTGACCGGATTCCACGTCGCGTCCGTCCATTCGATCGCCGAGTTATCGCGCATCCCGCCCTCGGATCACCAGGATAGCAGCCTTCTTTTGCTACGAGCTCGTGCCGGTCGTGGTCGCCGCACGTCGACGATGTCGCCATCGACCGCGCGCTTCGCCAGCGCGAGGCGCTGCACGATCTTGGGTGTCAGATCCGGCAGGGCCATCAGCGCGCTGAGCTCCCCCGCCGTCCAGATCCGCCGCGGCTCACGCCAGCCCAGGATGTCGGCGTTTACTCGCACAAGCCACAGGCCAAGGCGATGACCCGCGAGCAACTCGTCGCGTTCCTGGCCGCGGCGCCGGCCGCCGACGCGCTGGGCGAGGAGCGCCGACTCTACCCGTTTTTCCTGCTCCTGGCCCGCGCGGGCCTGCGACTAAGGAGAAGCCTTCGCGCTCCCTCGACTTCGCGGGCCGGGAGATCCGCGTGGCGCGAGCCTTCTCGCATGGACGCATCGACACGCCCAAGAGCGGGCACGGGCGCACCGTGGACATGAGCCGGCAGCTCGAGGCGGTCCTCCGCCACCTCCACACGGAGCGCAAGGCGGAGACGCTGCGCCGCGGCTGGCGAGAGATGCCCGCCTGGGTGTTCTGCACCACCAGGGGGACCATGCTCAACAAGGGCAACGTGCGGCGGGTCTTCGTCCGGCTGCTCAAGCGGGCCACGCTGCCGCTACACTTCTCGCCCCACTGCCTGCGCCACACCTTCGCCTCGCTGCTGCTCCAGCAGGGCGAAAGCCCCGTGTACGTCCAGCGCCAGCTCGGGCACGCCAGCATCAAGCTCACCGTGGACACCTACGGCAAGTGGCTGCCGATGGGCAACAAGGCGGCCGTGGACCGCCTCGACGACCCGAGTGGTAGCAAAGTGGTAGCAAAGCTGCGGCCGGCCTCGGAAGCTGCGGCGGAAGTGGCTGAGAAATCTGGTGAGCCGTCCGGGACTCGAACCCGGGACTCCCTGCTTAAAAGGCAGGTGCTCTACCGTCTGAGCTAACGGCTCACGGCGAAAATGATATCACAGGGTTCCCGACCACCGACGACCGCCGCAAACCTTGGCTGGCGATCGGGTCAGGTCGTGGTGCGCGACCGGCTCAGGAGCGGGTGCTCATCCGCCGGCGCCGACCCTCGTCCGGGAGGGGGCCGGCTGTTTGTCGAACACCAGGATCCCGTCCTCATCGAGGATCTTCCCGTAGCCCTTCGCCGGAAGAGCGGCCACGGCCTGCGCGATGCCCTTCCTGACCGTGTCGCGCTCGATGAGGGCGGTGTCCAGAATCACGAGCTCCGCCTGATCCTCGGCCGGACCGAGGTCCGGGAAGTGGTAGAGGGCCTTCCGGTAGGAGAGGTGGGGCGAGATCGGTGTCTGCGCGGAGACCGAGGCCTCGGGCGGGATGGCCGCGAGCACGGCGTGGAGCCGCGCGTGATGCGGGCTGATCGAGTGGTACCTCAGGTGGAAGGCCTCTGACCAGCCGTGAAAGAGAAAGCAGGTCGCGAGGAGCAGCGCGGCCACGGCGTGCGCGAGCTTGTCCGGGGCCCACGTCTTGCCGGAGCGGGGGAGCCATCGCAGCAGATGAGAGAGCACCCACAGCGCGAAGAAGAAGACGAAGGGCAAGAGGTCGGCCGTATGGTGGGTCCGGATCGTGGTCATCAGCCGCATGTCGGTGAAGAGATGCTCGGCCAGGAACGGCAGGCCGAGGCCCAGACGGAAGGGAGAGAGCAATGACAGGAACGCCAGCGGGCCGAAGACCTCGACCACGTAGCGGAGCTTTCGCCCCCCGTGGATCGCGAGGCTCTCGAGGAGCGCGGCCGGATTCAGGAGAGGGGCG
>QHSU01000020.1 GCA_003220535.1 Candidatus Rokuibacteriota bacterium | reverse complement strand
CTTCGGTCGCACGGGTTCACACTCGTCCGTCTCGGCGCGCTGCTCGACCTTGTCCAGAACGGCTGCGGGCTGTACCGAGCCGAGCGCAGCCCTGAGCGCGGGTATACGGTCGATCTAACTGACGCGACGGAGGAGCTACGTGCGAAGTTCATCGAGATCCTCGCCGGGGATCGAGTGACCGGAGGTGATTACCGGCGGCGTGGCTCGAAAACGCGGCTCCTACTCGCGGATCAGGATGACAGTGACGTCCCTGCTCCCGATGACAGCGACGGTGGCGACGAGACCGACGCGGACGCCGCCTACAAGGTCGTCGCGGGCTGGAAGTACAACGGCGCGACGCCGGGACCAGACAGCCAGGACATCATTCGTCGGCTGGAAGCGACACGGTTGTACCTCGACGTCGCGGCCTTCAAGAGGGAGTTCGAGGACGAATACGAGAAGGAAGGCCGGCTTGTTCAACCAGGGTGGGTGCCGTGATGGCTTCGAGCGCCTTGGCCTCAATGTTCGGCTCCTCGAGCATCATGCCGATCACCTTGAGCTCGCGCTGGCCGCGGGGTGTGTCGCGATCGGCAGCGGGGACCGCCGCCATCGACTGCCTGATTAGATCGAGGATGTCGGGGCGCAGCGCCTTGTCGCTGGGATTGAGGTTGGCCGCCATCGCCACGATCTTCTTGACCTTCGCCGGATGCCGGATGCCGAGGAGAAGCGCCTCGATGCCCCCGTCACTCCACCCCAGCACGTCCACGGGACCCGTCTTCAGGTGGTCCAACAGCGCAGCCAGGTCGTCGGTCATCTTCTCGTAGGTGAGCTTGTCGGGGCTGTCGCCGGACTTCCTGTGATCGCGGCTGTCCATCGCGATCACCTTGTAGCCCTTGCGAAAGTGATCAATCTGGGCACCCACGTCGGCGATGCTGCCGCCGTTGAAGTGCACGATCAGGAGGGGATCTCCAGCGCCATACACCTCGTAATAGAGCGTGACGCCGTCGTGCGTGAAGGTACCGCCGGCTTCGGAATTGGCACCATACCTGACCGCCGGGGGGCGCGGGCACACCGGGCGCCTGAACGGTCGGCCCCCCTGATTGCAGGCAAGGCCTGACGCCGACAGTGCAAGAAGGACAACGACAACGAGTCGCCGCATAGTGCTCTCTCCTGATTAATGAGGAAGGTAGGAGCGTGAGGTTTGAGGGAATTGCTGCCTGATTCTCACACTCGCTTCGCTACTTGGTTCGAACTTGCACAATTCAACGGCGCGATTCCGTTGTCCGGTGATTCACGCACGTCCCGAACCGGACACCATCTGACGGGCGAAGTGGTTTTCGCCAGAATGTGGCGTCGAGCCGAGGTCGCTCAGCTCTAGGCCGGCGCCGGGTCGAGGCTCGTCCCCGGCCCGGTCTCGGTCGCAGCGATCAGCGCCGTCATCGGGTAGCCGAGGTCGCGCCAGGCCCGGAATCCGCCCGCGAGGGGCCGCACACGCTCGATGCCGCGGCGTCTCAAGATCAGCGCCACACGGGCGCTCGAAGCCTCGTTGGGTCAGGTGCAGTAGAGCACGATCTCGCGCTCGCGCGGGATCTCCTGGTGCCGCTGATCGAGGTCCTCGATCGTCAGGTGCAGGGCGCCCGGAATGATCGTGGGCTCGGCCTCGAAATCGATCCGGTCGCGGACGTCGACGATCAGGATTTGCTCGCCGCCGTCGAGCTTGGCCTTGAGCTCCTCCGGCGAGATCCGCGCGATCCGGATCTTCCTTAGGAAGCGCTGGCGCGAGCAGTATTTCCAAGCGATGTAGCCGCCGAGCGCAGCGCCGATTAGCACGAGCGTCCAGCTTCCGAGCCGAACCGCATAGTCGGCGACGATCTCGAGCTGACGGGCGAAGATCCAGCCGAGCGCGATGAAGGCGCCGGCCCAGAAGAGGCCGCCGAGCGCGCTGAAGACCACGAACCGGCCGAGCGGCATCCGGACGATGCCCGCCAGCGGCGGGGCGATCGTGCTGAAGCCCGGGATGAACTTGGCGACCATCAAGGAGCGTGGCCCGTGCTTGGAGAAGATCGTCCCGGTGCGCCTGACGCACGAATCGGGCTCGAGCGAGATGCGGCAGAGCCAGCCGAGTACTTTCGCGCCGCCGAGCCGGCCGATGACGTACCAGGCCATGTCGGCGATGAGCGAGGCGATACCGGACAGGAGCAGGAGCAGCGCGAAGCTCAGCTTGCCGGCCCCCGCCAGCGCGCCGGCCGCGAGGAGGAACGGGATCGCCGGAAACGGGAGGCCGATCTGCTCGGCCAGGATGGAGCCGAAGACTACGAGATAGCCGTAGCGCGCGAGCACGCCGATCGTGCTGTCCATGTCAGTGTCTTTCTCCGTCTTCAGGCGACCGGACGTCATCGCTGGCGTCCTCGATATGCGCTCGACAGATCCGGTCATCGAGCTGCGCCGCCAGCCTCGCGAGTTGTCGTGGTGGCACCCGAAGCAGCGCCTCGACCTCGTGCGCGGCTAACTGAAGTCCGAACTCAACACAGGCACGGGCCGGGTTCCGAAAGAAGTCTCGCCGAAAACCGGCGTCCGTCAGCAGGCGACCGAGTGTGCGTTCCACGTCTCGCTGACTCATGCCTCTTCCCGTAAGGCAAGGATTGCACCAAGCGTGTTTCCTCAGTTTCAGGAGAGCTTTGGTGCAGCTTCGCACGTCAATGTGTGAATCCACACGCGAACGTGGGTGTCCGCACTACACCGGGAACGATTGGCGTGAAAACGTCAGGTCCGCCGTGGTGTTCTCGTTTGGCGCACCCCGTGCACTGCGCCACTGCCCATGATGCACATGAGTCATCGCCGTTCGTTCGGTGATGGGAATCATGCTTGGTGAACGTCGACTACCTCGAAAGGACACTTCCATGTCGAAGGTGCGACAATGCGGAACCGCGATCCTCGTCATGATCGCCAGCCTGGTTTTCGCCACGGCCGCGCTGGCCCAGATGCCGCAATCACCGTGGAAGAAGGCGGCACCGTTCCCGGAACCGGATGAAGAACTCTACGGCGTTGCCGTGAACAGCAAACTGTACGTGATTGGCGGCTGGGGCGAGGGCAAGGCTCGGGGCGCCAATTACGAGTACGACCCGGCCACCGACAAATGGACGAAGAAGAAATCGATGCCGCGCCCGGCGCACCATGCGGCCCTGGCCGCCGCCAACGGCAAGATTTATGTGATGGGTGGCTTCGTCGCGCCGGAGAAAACCCAGATCCCAGTCGGCGGCGCATGGGAACCGATTGATGACGCGTGGGAGTACGATCCAGCGGCCGATTCTTGGAAGTCGCTGGCGCCGCTGCCGGGCAACCGCGGGGCTGCGGTGGCCGTCGAAGTCGCGGGCAAGATCTATGTGATCGGCGGCACCACCACGGTGGAACGGTCCAAGGATCCGTTCTTCGCGTTCTTCGGACCTTCTCGGGTTCTGACCACCAACGACGTGTACGACCCTGCCACGAACAAGTGGGAGAGCCGCCGGCCGATGACAGTCGCGCGCAACCACGCGTTCGCCGGTGCCGTCAACGGCAAGATCTACGTCATCGGTGGCCGCACCGGCCATGGCTTCATCCTGTCCGCTACGAACACGGATGTGGTGGAGGAGTACAATCCCACGGGCGACCTGTGGAGTGCTCCCAAAGAACGGATGCCGACGGCTCGAAGCGGCGGCGCCTGGGGCACGGACGGCCGCAGGATTTACGTGGCGGGCGGCGAGGTGACGACCAAAGAGCTCGTCGGCGTGTTTCGAGGCATCGAGGCGTACGAGCCGGCGACGAATTCGTGGACCACGCTGCCCTCAATGCCGATGCCGCGTCATGGCCTCGCGGGCGCGGTGATCGGCAATCGCTTCCATCTGGTGAGCGGGATGATCCAGTCTGCCGGGGCGATGTCGTTCCTCGACCCGAAGCTCGAAGTCCACACGGGCGCGCATGATGTGCTCGAGCTGCAGTTCAATCCGAGTCCTCCGACGGGTGCGAAAAGCGAGGGGGCGACGTCTTCCGCAGGTCCGAAGAAGCCCTACACGCGCTACAACGTCAACAGCCCCCAAGGCCAAGTGATGCTCGCGAAATATGCGCGGGCGATCGAACTGATGCGGGAGTTGCCGGAATACGATCCCCATTCATGGACCTGGTGGTGGAATACCCATTGGATCAAGGGCCCCCCGGCGTTCCTGTGGGATTACGCAAGCAAAAAGAAAACGGAAGTCATCGCGTCACTCCCGCCGGATTCTCGAGCCTTTGCCGAGGCCGTGTGGAACGGCTGCCAAGCCCATCCCTACAATCCCTCCGACCCTGAGCAGTATCAACAGTGGTACTTCCTGCCCTGGCATCGACTCATGCTTTATGAATTCGAGGGCGTGATTCGCGAAGTGCTGCACGACGAGGACTTTTCGCTTCCCTACTGGAACCCGGTCACCGGAAACCCCGACGATCTCTCCCTCCCAGCCGTGTTCCGGGAACCGGGCAGCCTGCTGTACAACGGCACTCGCTGGCCCTGGGTGAATGGGGGCGAACGGATCGATATGCTCTATAAGGACTGGCTCACTCTGGATGCCCTGAACGAGAAACTGTACATCGACTCGCCGACCGGCAGCCGTGGGTTCAATCCCAGGCTCGACATCAACCCTCATTTCTTGACTCATCTCGCACTCGGGGGCGATATGTCCGACTTCGCCACGGTCGGCGGTGACCCGCTCTTCTATCTCCATCACGCCAACCTGGACCGGATCTGGGAGAGTTGGAACCGGCTCGGCAACAAAAATCCACCCGATCCCAAATACCTCAACCGCACGTTCGCGTTCGCGGACAGGACCGGCAAGCGCGTGGATCTGCCGGTCAGCGCGGGTGACCGTACCGCGCAGCTCGGCTACGAATATGACACCTACGAAAAGCCGCCCGAGGCACGGGCCCTAACGTCCAGCGATGCCGCCTCCAAAGATGCCGCTATCAAGTCTCTTTACGACCGTGTCCACGGCGGTTCGCATGGTGCTCACCATACGCTGAGCATCCCGGGCTCGAGTGAGATGAGCCACGACGCGATCGACATCACGGTCCGTTGATGGTGCCGGCGACAGCGTAGAACATGGCGGGCCTGACAATGCGCCGGCCGACGCTTCAGCGTGCCTGCCTCGCGCTGGTGCTCCTGTTCGCGTCGCTGGCATCGATCAGGCCGGCGGCCGCCGAGGATGCGCCGCCGCCGCCGCCCGCGCCTCCGATCGAGCGTCTCTTCGCTCCCGCCAGGGAAGCGATGAAGGACCTCCCGCCCTTCTTCCGGGACACCGACCTGAAGCTTCATTGGAGGAGCTACTACTTCAACCGGGAAAATCCCGAAGGCGGCGAGAACGAGGCCTGGGCATTCGGGGGCTGGCTCAGCTACAAGTCCGGCTGGCTCTTCGACGTGTTCGGAATCGGTGCCACCTTCTACGGCTCGGCGCCGCTCTACGCGCCGGACGAAAAGGACGGGACACTGCTTCTCAAGCCTGGCCAGAAGGGGTACTACGTGCCCGGCGAAGCCTACGCCGCGCTCCGGTACCAGGATTACGTCTTAGTGAAGGGCTACCGCCGGTTGATCAACCAGCCGTACATCAACCCCATCGACAACCGGATGACCCCGAACACGTTCGAGGGCATCACGGCTGGCGGCAAGGTCGACGTCATTGAGTACCTGGCTGGTTATCTCTGGAAGATCAAGCCGCGGAACGAGGACGACTTCATCTTCATGTCGAAGCAGGCCGGCGCCGCGGGGAGCGATGACGGCGTCATCCTGGGCGGGATTCGGGTGACGCCCTTGGCGGGTCTGCGTATCGACGCCGCGGAGCAATACGGGATCAACACCTTCAACACGGTGTACTTGGAAGGCGAGTACCTTCAGCCGCTCGACGAGAACTGGAAGCTCCGCCTCGGCGCCCAGTTCACGGACCAGCGCGCGGTGGGCGACGAACTCGTGGCCAACGCGGCTAAGAGGAACTGGAGTACGCAGCAGGGAGGCGTGCGGGTGCAGGCGCTCTACGGGGAGCTGACGCTCACCTCTGCCTTCTCGATCACCGGCTCGGGGAACTCGATCCAATCGCCCTGGGGCAACTCCCCGAACTACGTATTGATGATGGACCGCGACTTCAACCGCGCCAACGAGAAAGCGGTGCTGTTCGGGGCGGCCTACGACTTCTCGAAGCTAGTCGCTCAGGGCCTCAGCGCCGACTTCAAGTTCGCCGCGGGCTGGGATGCGATCCATCCCAAGACACGGACGAGCGCGCCGGACCAGCGCGAGTACAACCTCACCGTCGACGCCCGTCCGCCCTGGCTCCGGCCCGCGTTTCTCCAGGGCTGGTGGCTCCGCGTGCGCGGCGGCGTCCTAGATCAAGACGGAGCAAGGCTCGGCTGGCAGCTCCGCGTGATCCTCAACTGGGAGCGAGACCTGTTGTGAGTCACGTCGCTAACGCGTGCGCCACAGCTCCGCCGACAAGTTGCTGTTGTCGGAGAGTGTCATGTCGACTTTCATCACGACGTCGCCAGCACGATTTCGGAGCACCGTTCCTACGCCGCGCCCCCTCTCGCCCTCGATGGCCAGACGTCCGTCGCTGATGACGATGTGACCCTTCCCGCTCGACACCCCAAGGCCTCTCTTAGACAAGACGTCGTACGAACCGTCATCCCGGATCGTCAGAGTGACGTCGTCGCGCTCGGAGCCGGGTAGGTACACGGTGCCTTCCCACGTGCCACTCAGCGATTTGACGTCCGAGACCGCAACGGGTGTAACCGGTCCGATGCTGGCGCAACCAACCAGCGAGACGGACGATCCGACGATAACGGTGACGGCGAGGATCCTGCCGACCAGTCGACGGCTACTCGGTGTCATCGCGCCTCCTGTTCGAACCGAAAATCGGCATCCGCCAGCACGCGACTGACTGTGCGTTCCACGTCTCGCTGACTCATGCGTCTTCCCGTAAGGCAAGGATTGCACGAAATGTGTTTCTCTGCCGATGGGCGGTTTGCGCTCGATGCTGCTCGCCACCGAAGATGCGCGGCGCGACGTATGGCTCACACTCGTCAGCGACCTGGCCCAGGCCTACTTCCAGCTGTTGGCGCTCGAGGTCGTCGGGTAGAATTCCGCCTGAGTACGGGCATGGATTCAGCCACACCAGACACCGGGCCGAAACCGCCGGAAGCCGACATCCTTGTCTGTCTAGAGGAGGCGATCGCGCGGGCGCTCCACGAGGAGTTTCAGCCCCGGACTTTCATCGACGATTTCTCGACTGCGTTGCAGCCGGTCGTACCCCACGATCGCCTCGGGATCGCTTACCTCGGCGACAACCGCCGCACGTTCTCGGTGTTTGCGACGCATGGTGCCCCGGCATTCCTGCCTGAGACTGACCGGCACACCACGGACCTCCAACGCGCACAACGCTTTCCGGTGGCTGACTCTCCGCTGGCCGAGGTATTCGACGGAAACGTGCTCTGCGCCTCCGACCTACTGACTGATCCGCGCTTCGTGCGCCACCATGAGCAGCTGCAGACGGCGGGACTACGGTCGGTTATCGTCGTGCCTCTGCTCCTCGGAAGCCGCGTCATCGGCGCGCTCACCGCTATGAGTCGTGTTGCGAACGCGTACGGCCCCGTAGGCGTCAATCGAATGCGCACCGCGGGCCGCCTCATCGGACCCTTAATCGAGGCGATCGTCCAGGTCTATCGGGAGCGGCGCCGACAGCACCGCACCGGACTGCTGGAGGGCATCACGCAGATGCTTGGGACATCGCTCGACCTCCGTCAGATCCTGGAGCCCGTGGGCGATGCGGTCCGGGTTGTCATGGAATTCGACGCGATGGGCGTCGTTCTCTTCAAGCCCGGTGGCCGGGAGTACGAGTTCTTCGGAGCGGTCG
>QHSU01000028.1 GCA_003220535.1 Candidatus Rokuibacteriota bacterium | reverse complement strand
GCGCTCGGCGAGGGCGCGGGCGGTCGTCGGTCGGCGGGCCCAACGTTCCAGTGTGTCGCGTTCGTCCTCGGTGAGGGTCAGCGGCGGTATGGGCCGTCCCGTGCGCATGGGCGTCCCTCCTTCTATCGGAGGAACGCTCGGCGTCCGCAACTTGTTTCATTTATTTACGACTCAGGAAACTAGAGGGTCGGCCATCGGCCGGCCCACGGACGCGCCTGCTCCAGCTGCGCGGCGAGCCGGAAGAGCGTCGCCTCGTCGCCGAACCGCCCCGCGAACTGGACGCCGATGGGCACGTTCTCCTGGTTCCAGAAGAGCGGCACGGACATCGCGGGCTGACCGGTCGCATTGAAGATCGGGGTGAACGGCACGAACTGCGCCGACCGAAAGATCCCCTGCATGGGATTGTCTGGTGTCGAGGCGAAGCTTCCGAGCAGGGGCGGCGGCTCGGCGAGCGTCGGCGAGAGCCAGACGTCGTACTCGACGAAGAACCGCGCGATCTGGCGCGAGGCGCGCTGGAGGTCCTGGATCGCCAGCAGGTAGTCGGCGGCGCGCCGGCGGTTGCCCATCTCGTAGAGGCCCCAGGTGAGCGGCTCGAAGCGCTCGGCGCTCGGCGTCTGTCCCGTCCGCCGCGCCCAGTCGTCGATGGTCCAGGAGGAACCCGCCGACCACACGGTGATGAACGCCTGGCTGATCGCGTCGCCCTCCAGATCGGGTGTCGCCTCGCTCACGTCGTGGCCGAGATCCTCGCAGAGCTTCGCGGCGTCCCGTACCGCGTGCACGCAATCGGCGTGCACCGGAACACCGGTCGTGGCGCTCGTCGTGAACGCGACCCGCAGAAATCCGGGCGGACGGCTGACCTCTTCGAGGTACGGGCGCGCCGGTGGCGGCGCAAAATAGGGATCGCCGAGATCCGGTCCGGCGGTGGCGTCCAGCATGGCGGCGCTGTCGCGAACCGAGCGGGTCACGACGTGCTCGACGACCAGGCCGCCGAAGATGTCGCCGTAGTGCGGGCCGAGCGGATTGCGCCCGCGGGTGGGCTTGAGGCCGAAGAGCCCGCAGCAGGACGCGGGAATGCGGATCGAGCCGCCACCGTCGTTCGCGTGCGCCATGGCGACCAGGCCCGCGGCCACCGCGGCGGCCGACCCGCCGCTCGAGCCACCGGGCGTCCGGCCGAGGCTCCACGGGTTGTGCGTCGGTCCGAAGAGCCGGGGCTCGGTCGTCGGAAGAATGCCGAGCTCGGGCGTGTTGGTCTTGCCGATGACGATCAGGCCGGCCCGCCGCAGGCGTCGCGTCAGCTCGCTGTCGGCCGCGGGCGTGTAGCGGCCGTCGAGGAAGTCCGAGCCCTCGGTGAATCTCACCCCGCCGTATTCGGCCAGGAGGTCCTTCATCAGGAATGGCACCCCGGTGAAGGGGCCCTCGGCGACGGACACCGCCGCCTCGGCGCGCGCGCGGTCGAACATCGGTGTCACGACCGCGTTGAGCTTCGGGTTCAGGCGCTCGATCCGCGCGATCGCCGCCTCGACCAGGTCGGTGGGGCGCACGGCCTTCTCTCGCACCAACGCGGCCTGGGCCGTCGCGTCGAGCCGCCAGAACTCGTTCACCACCACCTCCGTGGCGGAGATAGTGCGCCCGCCGCAGTCTGAAGACAAGGCAGGGCGTTTCGCGTCAGACGGAATCGAAGAAGGGCGTCGTCTTCACGGCGAGAACGGCGAATACGGCGGGGGCGGGCGCCATCACACGGAGCGGGCAGCATGGGTGGTATTGACAGAGGATCAACATGTGTTTAGTATATGCGACGTAGGAGGTGGTGTCTTCGATGAACCCGGTAGAGCGTGCATTACACCAGGAGCTGACAGGGCTCCTCGATCGTCTCGCGACGTCGTTGCCTGAAGGAGGGTTCGAGGCCATTCGCGCCGTCAACCCGACGCTGAGGGCCAGACTGGACGACGCCGATGCGAAGCTGGCGGCCGTGCGCGAATCCCTGCTCGATGGCTACGGCCGGTGGCGCCGGGCGCTGGAGGATCTGGAAAATCTCTGGGCGCTGGGGGCCTGGCGGTCAGCCGCGGCTGAAGAGCCGGCCGAGCAGTCCGCGCCGCTCGCGGCCTGAGCTGACGCGCTCGGTGTAGGCGGCCCGGCACGTCTCGAAGCGCTGCCAGTAGTCGGGCAGCTCGCGTGCCAGCACGACGTGCACCCCGAGCAGTCGCTGAGCTTCGTCGCCCGGTGCGGCCTTGGCGGCGGCGACCTTCCGGCGCTGCGCCTCGCTCAGATCCGGGGCGATCGCGGTCTGCAGCTCGGCCAGGAAGGCACCCACGCTCTCGGTGAACTCCGCGCGGTCGCGTGGGTTGTCGGCGCTGGGCGGCGGCAGGGCGAGGGTGCGGCGCCGTCTCACGAGGGCGTCCAGGCACACGAAATCTACCGCCTCCTCGAGGCGCTCGCGGATTTGCGCATCGATACGCGCGTTGAGATCGGCGGGCTGGTTCGGATCGCGCCGCAGCGAAGTGCCGAAAAACGAGTCGGGCGTCATGATCTCACGCTCGCAATGCTAAGATCCTATGGTGGTCGTTGCGCGTCTCGTCGGCGTCGTGCTCCTCATCCTGGTCGTCGCGCCTCCCGCGGTCGCTCTGGCGCCACCGAGAAGCGTATCCGGAACGTTCGATTTTTCCGGAATCGACGAAGCCGCGAACGACGCCGTCGCCAGCGGCGAGATCCCCGGGGTCGTGGTCCTCGTCGGCCGTGGCGACGACATCCTGCTCCAGCGGGCGTACGGGTCGCGCCGCCTGCTTCCGAATCCAGCCCCGATGACGGTCGACACGATCTTCGACATCGCTTCCCTCACGAAGCCGGTCGGGACGACGCTCGCCGTGATGACACTCGTCGAGCGGGGCGCGGTCAAGCTCGACGCCTCGGTCGGGCGGTACCTTCGGGAATACCGCGGCAAGCAGTTCGATGAGATCACGATCAGGAGACTCCTGACCCACAGCGCCGGGCTCATCGCGTACCCTCCGAACGGCGCCGTGATCGCGGGCTTCCCGACGGCGGTGAGTGAGATCGCCAAGCTGCCTCTCGAGTATCCCCCCGGCTCGGCCTTCCAGTACAGCGATACCGGATTCATTCTGCTCGGCGAGGTCGTCCGCCGGGTCAGCGGCGCGCCGCTCGACCGGTACATGGAACGGACGCTCGTCCGCCCGCTCAACTTGAAGGACACGAGCTTTCATCCCAAGACGAGCGCGATGTCACGGGTCGCGCCGACGGAATTCGCCAACGGCCACCTCCTGCGGGGCGAGGTTCACGATCCGCGGGCTCGCCTGCTCGGCGGAGTCGCCGGTCATGCCGGGATGTTCTCGACGGCCGCCGACCTCGCGCGGATCTGCCGGATGCTGCTGAATGGCGGGACGCTCGACGGGCATCGCGTCCTCGAGACCGCCACGGTGCGCACGATGTGGGAGGTGGCACCCGAGGGCCGCGGGACGCGCACGCTCGGCTGGGACGTCTCCTCGACGTTCTCGAAGACGATGGCGCCGTTCTTTCCGGAGCGCTCGGTCGGTCATCTCGGGTTCACCGGCACCGCGCTGTGGATCGATCCGCCGACCCGGAGCTACGTCATCATCCTGACGAACCGCGTCCATCCGTACGGCGGCGGCGCCACGCGCATCCGAGATCTGCGGATCCGGCTCACGGCGGCGGCCGGCGCCCAGCTCTTCCAGCCGCCGGTCGTGGCCGATCCCGGTCCCACGAGTGGGCCTGCCGCCGATGAGCCGGCGCCTGACAATCGACTGCCGGGCGAGGCGGTGTTCCCCGCCACCGACCGGGTCCTCACCGGACTGGACGTGCTCGTCGGTCAGAGGTTCGCGCTGCTCTCGGGACACTCGGTCGGGCTGGTCACCAACCAGACCGGAGTCGACTTCCGGGGCCGGCGCGCCATCGACCTCATCGCCGCCGCGCCGGGGGTGCGCCTGCAGGCGATCTTCTCTCCCGAGCACGGCCTGACAGGCGAGGCGGACACCGATGTGGCCAACACCTTGGACGGGCCGACCGGCCGGCCGGTCTGGAGTCTCTACGGCACCACCCGCCGGCCGACGGCGGCGATGCTCAAGGACGTCACCCTCGTGGTCTTCGACATCCAGGACGTCGGCGCCCGCTACTACACCTACCTCACGACGCTCATCTACGTGATGGAGGAAGCTGCGAAGCAGCGAATCCCGGTGCTCGTCCTCGACCGCCCGAACCCCATCACCGGGCGTGTCGTCGAGGGGCCGCTGATGGATCCCGACCTGCAGTCGTTCACTGGACCGCACCCGATCCCGGTGCGGACCGGGCTCACGATCGGCGAGTTCGGCCGGCTGGCCGCCGCCGAACGCAAGATCCCGGTGTCGCTCACGGTCGTGCCGCTGGTCGGCTGGGCTCGGGATCGCTGGTACGACGAGACGGGCCTGCCCTGGGTGAACCCGTCGCCGAACATCCGGTCGGTCACCCAGGCGTTGCTCTACTCGGGCGTCGGGCTCCTGGAGGCGACGAATCTCTCGGTGGGACGCGGGACCAACACGCCCTTCGAGGTGGTGGGCGCGCCATGGATCGAGCCGCGCGGGCTGGCCGAGGCGCTCAACCGGCAGGGGCTCCGCGGCGTGTCATTCGAGCCGGTCTGGTTCACCCCGACGGCCGACGTGTACACGAGCGCTCTCTGCGGGGGCGTTCGCGTGGTCGTCACCGACCGCGAGTCGATCCGCCCGGTGACAGTGGCGCTCGCCCTGGCGCGAGCGTTACGCGACCGTCATCACGACCGGTTCAGGCCCGAGAACATCCAGAACCTCCTGATGAACCGGTCCACGATGTGGGCCTTCCTGAGGGGCGAAGTTCTCCAGCGGCTCGTCGCCTGGGCGGAAACGGATCGCAGCAGCTTTTTGAACCGCCGGGCGTCGTATCTCATGTACCGCTAAGCATCACGTTCGCTCGCGGTGCGTCAGGCTGCGTCGGGGCGGGTGCGGGTGGGGTCGATCGGACCACGCTGCACGCGGGCGCTGCTCCGGGGCGGCTGGGCTCCATCAGGGCGCGCCTTGCCCGACGCCGCTTGCCGGGAACGGGTCCGATTCGACCCCACCCGCACCCGCCCCGACGCAGCTCGCGCCACGTCGAATGGAACCCAGCAGCCTCTTGACCGCTAGCGCCCATCTTCGCTCGCGGGGCGTCCGGCGCAGCCCAGCCATGGGGAATGGAACACAGCAGCTTCCTCGATCCGCCGCGTGTGGTAGCTCTTAACACTCACGTCCGCGCGGCGCGACGGGCCCGGGGCGGGTGCGGATGGGGTCGAATCGGAGCCGTTCCCCACAAGCGGCGGCGGACGTGGCGCGCCCGGATGGAGCCCAGCTGCCTCGGGGCAGCGCCCGCGTGCAGCGTGGTCCGATCGACCCCATCCGCGCCCGCCCCGGGCCCGTCCGGTCGGGTTAGCGTTCGACGACTCGGAGGGAGCGAAGCTCGTCGCGGAGTCGGTCGCGGCGCGCCGTCGGCACCGTGACGGCGTTCGGGTCGCCGTCGCTCACGAATCGCTCCCCGGGGTTCTTGTCGAAGTAGCCGATCCAGTAGGCGAGCTCCCGCTCGACCGCCTGGATGCGCGGCAAGCGCACCGGATCGAACGTGCGGGAAAACGGCGAGGGGGCGGGGCCGCCAGCGACCATCAGCACGGCGTCGTGGCTGTAGCTCGTCCCCTTGGCCGATCCGCGCAGCACCCAGCTCACGTCGGTCGGATAGGCACCGTGCGGCAGGGCCAGGGTACGCGTCCGGTAATCGGGCACGTAGCGCTGGATCCATGTCTGGGCGTCAGCGACCTGGGCGCGGACCGTCGCCTCTGGATACTTGGCGAGGTTCGCGTGCCAGAGCGTGTGGTTGCCGATCTCGTAGCCGCGGCTCACCAGGTACTGGAGCTTCCGCCCCTCGTACTCGGGCTGATTGAAGAGCCGGTTGGGCTTGGAGGCGCCCGGCAGCACGTAGAAGGTCGCCGCCCGCCCGAAGTCGGGCTTCTCGGCGATGAACGCCTCGAGGACACCGATCCCGGATTTCGGATCGATCTGGACGCTGCCGTTCGACTCGATGTACCGGAATTGGCCCGGCGAGGAGTCGTCGAAGGTGAGGACGACCGGCGTGGTCCCGGCGGGGGTCGCGATGCGTCGGTCGAGCAGATCGGCGAGGTTGATCAGCCGGTAGCCCTTCGCGTAGAGCGTCTCGAGGTCGCGCCGGAAGTTCTCGGGCGTCCGCGTCCAGCGCTCCTCGGGGTAGTCGATCTTGTGATACTCGAGGATCATCACGCGTCCGAGCTCGTTGGGCGTGAGGTCGGCGGCGCCTGCGAACGAAACCAGCAACAGTGCTGCAGTCAAAATCAGCGACAAGACCAGCAAAATTCTCACTTTGTCCCGTGGGCCTCTTTCTGCCGCAGCGCGCCGGCCGTGTAGTCGTTCCGGGGGTTCCAGAGCATCCAGCCGACCGCCCCGGCGTCGTCGGCTCCTTTGATCTGCGCGCGGATCTCGGGCACGCCGAAGATCCGCCGGTCGAATGCATAGTCGCGAAAATCCTGGATCCACGGCCGCACGCGCACGCGCGTGTGGGACGCGCGCTGGCGGATCAGCCGCACGCTCTCGTGGACGACTTCATAGGGATTCTGGACGGGGTTGCGGAACCCGGGAATGCCCTTGTGATAGCCGGACGGGTAGACCATCGGGCAGAAGTAGTCGAGGTGCGGCGCCAGCTCCTCGATGCGCTGGCCGATGTCCGTGTCGTTCTCGTTGAACGCGGTGTAGCCGAAGACGTCGGCGGCCACGAAGACGCCCAGCGGGCCCAGCGCGGTGCGGGCGCGCTCGAGGAAGCCGGCGATCGCGGGCAGCCGGGTGTCCTTGTTGTTGCGCGCAGAGTATTTCGCGGCGGAGAGTCGGCCGTCGGTCGGGAAGCGCACGTAGTCGAACTGGATCTCGTCGAAGCCCTTGCCGGCGGCCTCACGCGCGATCGCGACGTTGTAGTTCCAGACCTCCTCGCGGAACGGATCGACCCAGGCCAGCTTCTCGTTGTCGATCCACGGCTTCCCGGTGCGCGTGTCGATGATCGCGAGATCTGGCCGCGCGTTGGCGAGGATGTTGTCCTTGAAGGTCACGATGCGCGCGATCGTGTAGATGCCGCGCGATTTCAGATCGGTCATGAGGCCGTCGAAGTCCTTGAGCGTGGCGGGCCCCTGGGCGCCCACCGCCAGCGCCCCCGGCACCTCGGTGCGGTACACGATCCAGCCGCGGTCGCCCTTCACGTCGATCACGACCGCGTTGAGCTCAGTGCGTGCGGCGAGCTCGAGGACGCGGGATCGGATGCCCTTGTCGCCGATGCCGTAGTACGTGAGGTAGGCGGCCTTGATGACCTGCGGCTTCAAGACGACCTCGATCGTGTCTCGCGTCGGCGCCACGGTCGCCTTCTCGAAGCCTGGCCGCTTGATCAGGAGCGGCGCGTCCGGTGGCGGGGCTTCCACCGTGAATCGCCCCTCGGTATCCGCCCGGTGCTCGCTCCCGCCGATGACGACCGACGCGCCCTCGAGCGGGGCGCGGCTCGCGTCAAGGATTTGACCACTGACCATCTTTGGCCAGCTCGCGCGAGGCGGCTCGGGGGCGCGCTCGATCGGCCGCCCGAGGTACTCGGCGACCGGCGCAGGACTTGGCACTGGATAAGGTCGAGCCAGGGTCGTCGCGCGGGCGCGGCCCGACGGAGCGAGCAGCCCATAGCCGGCAAGAATCGCAACGATGAGAAGGCCGGCTGTATAGCCGCCATCCAGGATGTTGCGACGACCCTTCGACGACGTGTGCTCGTCACTCATGGGTACTTTCGACATTACCCGGAGCGTGAACTCGTACCAAGCAAAAATTTTTTACGGATACAATTCGTCGCATGCCATCCATCACACGCTTCGGATGCGAGACCGCGCGCAAAAGCTCGGTCACGATCGGCGGCCTGCGCCTGAACTTTCTCGAGTGGGGAAGGGCGGGCCGCCCGGGCCTCTGCTTCCTCCACGGCGGCTCGGCCCACGCCCACTGGTTCGATCTGGTAACGCCCGCGTTCGCCGACCGGTTTCACGTGATCGCGCTCGATCAGCGCGGTCACGGCGAGAGCCAGTGGGCGAAGCCGGCGGCCTACGCGACCGAAGACTTCGCGGCCGACCTGCTCGGCGTCATCGACGCACTCGGCTGGCATCGGGTCGCGCTCGTCGGCCACTCGATGAGCGGTCACAACGCGATGTCCTTTTCGGCCTGGCACCCGGAGCGCGTGAGCGCGCTCGCGATCGTCGATTCGCGCCCGTCCATTCCCGTCGAGCGGCTCGCCCGGCTGCGCCGGCGCGGCGAGCGCACGCTCCGACCCTACCCGACGCTCGAGGCCGCGGCCCGGTCCTTCCGCTTGCTGCCGCGCGAGACGATGGCCGATCCGGCTTTCCTGGCGCATCTCGGCGCCGCCGGCGTCGTCGAGCGCGCCGGCCAGTGGTTCTACCGCTTCGATCCGGCGAGCAACACAGGGCGCCAGCCGGTCGACGCCTGGTTGCTGCTCGACCGGATCACCGCGCCGACCCTGATCACCCGCGGCGCATTGAGCCCTGTCCTGCCGCGCGACATGGCCGACAAGCTGCGCGCGGCGATTCGGGGCGCGGTCCTTGCGGAGATTCCGGAAAGCTATCATCATCTGGTGCTCGACAATCCCGCCGGGTTCGTCCAGACTCTCGATGCCTTTCTCGCGAGAGTGTTCGATGCGGGGAGGTCGCCGACGCCCGGGAGGCCGCCATCGGGAGCAGGACGCTGATCGCCGGTTTGCTCGTCGTCGCGCTCGCTGCCTGTGCCATAAGGCTGTCTCCCCTGCAGGAGCGCGCCTGGGACGCCTTTTACGAGTGCAAGCCGAAGGCGCCGACGGCCGTCCTCGAGCAAATTCAGGAGGACGGCGCGATATCCTACAGCGCCCGCGAGGGCGACGTCGGCATCATGCAGCGGTGCCTCGAGGAGAAGTTCGGCTACCGCTTCCACTGAGCATGCGCTGGCCATGGCTCGGCCTGCTCGTCGTTGTCATCGGGTGTGCGTCGACTCCGCGCGAGACGGAACCCTTCAGAGTCGTCGAGGTGCCGATCCAGCTGATCGGGAACATCGTGTTCGTGGCGGCGACCGTCAATGAGGGGCGCAGTAGCGCGCTGCTCATCGTCGATACCGGCGCCGATTGGACGATCCTCACGCCGCGGCTGCTCAGCCGACTCGGCATCGTCGTGCCGGCCGACGCGCGAAAGCGAAAGATCCGACTCATCGGCGGACAAACGCTCGACGTGCCTTTCGTCAAGATCGCGACGATCCGCGTGGGCGAGGCGACGATGAAGGACCGCGAGGTCGGTGTCTACGAGATCGATCCGGAGGCGCCCGTCATCGACGGTCTGCTCGGCGGCGACTTCCTCCAGCGGTTCAGAGTGACCCTGGACCGGACCGCGAAGCAGATGCGGCTGGCGCCGCTCGCACGCTGAGCGCGCCGCTTGTCCCCCAACGCGGCGGGCGGCCGGGCTTGGGGTCGATCGGACCACGCTGCACGCGGGCGCTGCTCCGGGGCGGCTGGGCTCCATCCGGGCTCGCCACGTCCGACGCCACTTGCCGGGAACGGGTCCGATTCGACCCCAAGCCCGGCCGCCCGCCGCGTTGGGGGACGCTTGAGAGACTAGCGGTCGAGTCGGAAGCGCTCTATCGCTTCGGGATCGAGCTCGACGCCGAGTCCTGGTGCGGTCGGAACGCGGATCTCACCGTTCACGGGGACGATGGGGTCGATCACGATGTCGGCCGCCAGGGCGCCGCTGACGCCGACCGCGAACACGCCTTCCATGAGAGGGCCGGGCCAGGCCGCGCAGAGCTGCGCGACCGCCGCCGTCGCGACGCTCGTGCTCGGGTGGTTGCCGGGGTAGATGCGCATCCCGGCGGCGTCCGCCAGCGCCCAGAGCCGCCAGACGCGATACATCCCGCCGTTCTTCGCGATCTTCGTCTGCACCACGGTGGCGGCGCGGCGGCGAATCACCTCGAGCAGCGAGTGATCGGTCGAGACCGACTCGTCCGCCATGATCGGGATGCTCGTCGCCCGACAGAGCGCGGCCAAGCCGTCGAGATCCCAGATCGCGATCGGCTGCTCGGCGGCGTCGATGTCATAGGGCTCGAGCTTTCGGAGCAGGCTCAGGGCGGCATCGTACGAGAGCGCCCCGTTCGCGTCCACCCGGAGCACGATCCGGTCGCCGAACCGCTCCCGGAGCGCGACGACGTTCGCCAGGTCCGCTCGAGGGTCGACGCCGATCTTCAGCCCGAAGTGCCGAAAGCCACGGTCGTAGAAGGCCTGTGCGGATTCCAGGAGCTCGGCGACCGAGGGCTTCATCGCGAGGAGGCCGGCGATCCGCACCCGATCCCGGCACTCGCCGCCGAGGAGCTTGTGCACGGGGAGCCCCACCGCCTTGCCGGCGATGTCGTAGAGGGCATCGGCCACGGCGGCCTGCGCGTAGAAGGTGTTGTAGAGCGTCTCGTTCAGCGTCTTCAAGATTCCGGCGACGTCGAACGGCGAGCGCCCCGCGACCCGCGGCTCGAAGTGGTCCTTGACCGTGCGGACGAGGTTCCAGAGCAGCTCCGCGCTGCCTTGCCGGCGCCACGCCTGCGTCTCGCCGATCCCGACGATCCCCTCGTCGGTGTGCACCCGCACGATGAGGGTCTCGAGCGCCTCGCGGTCGGCGCCCTGCGAGATCTTGAACGGCTGCGCGAAGGGCAGACGGAGCGGGATGGTCTCGATCTCGGTGATCTTCACGGGCCTAGTCCCTCAGGCGCTCGATGCGGACGGCGCAGACCTTGTACTCGGGGATCTTCGACACCGGATCGCAGGCGGAGTTGGTCAGGAAGTTCGCCGCGGACTGCTCGAGCTTCACGAACGGCACGAACACCGCCCCGGCCCGCACCGACTCCGTGACGCGCGCGTAGGCGTCGAGCTCGCCGCGGCGCGAGGCCAGGCGGATGCGCGAGCCCGTGTCCACGCCGAGCCGCCGGGCATCGCTCGGATGGATCGCCACCTCGAGTCGCGGCGCCAGCTCGAGCAGGCCCTGCACCCGCCGGGTGAGCGTCCCGCCATGCCAGTGATAGAGCAGCCGCCCCGTGTTGAGCACGAACGGGAAGTCGCGGTCCGGCAGCTCCGCGGCCTCGACGGTCTCGAGCGCCGGGATGAAGCGCGCCCGGCCGAGCGGGAAGGACTCGGCGTAGAGGTAGCGCGTCCCGGCGTGGTCCGGCGTCGGGCACGGCCACTGCAGCCCGCCTTCGCGGTCGAGCCTCGCGTGCGAGAGCCCGCCGAGGAACGGCGTGAGGCGGGCCATCTCGTCGAAGATCTCGGCGGGGCCCGCGTAGTCGAACTGTGGGCCCGGGTTCACACCGAGTCTCCCCGCGACGCGCTTCGCCAGCTCGGCCGTGATCCACCAGTCGGGCTTCGCCAGTCCCGGCGGGGCCAGCGCCTGGCGCACGCGCTGCACCCGACGCTCGGAATTGGTGAACGTGCCCTCCTTCTCGGCGAACGCGGCCGCCGGCAGAAAGACGTTCGCCCGCTCGGCGGTCTCGTGCAGGAAGAGGTCCTGGACGACGAGGAAGTCGAGCTGCCCGATCGCCTTCTCGGCGTGATGGAGATCGGGCTCCGAGAGCAGGGGATTTTCCCCTACGACGTACATCGCCCGCGTCTCGCCGGACAGGCACCCCTCGACCATCTCGGTCACCACGCGGCCCGTCTGCCCTGGCGGCCTCGCCCCCCACGCGGCCTCGAACTTCGCGAGCGTCTCGGGGACGTAGTGCTGGTAGCCGGGCAGGTTCGTCGGGATGCACCCGGCGTCGCCACAGCCCTGGACGTTGTTCTGGCCGCGGAGCGGCGAGATGCCGCTGCCCGGGAAGCCCATCTGGCCTGCGACGAGCGAGAGGTTCAGGAGGGCGTGGGCGTTGTGGATGCCGTTGACGTGCTGGGTGATCCCCATGCCCCAGATCAGACACGAGCCCGATCTCTGGGAGAAGGGGGCTCCGCCTCCCTCGCGACTCCCCTGAGAACTCGCTGGTCGGGCGTACCAGCGCGCCGCCTGGGCGATGTCGCCCGCTGGGACGCCGGTGACGCGCGCGGCGTGCTCGAGCGTGAACGGAGCCAGCGCCTCGCGCCAGGCTTCGAACCCCTCGGTGCGCTGCTCGATGAACTCGCGCGCCGCGAGCCCCTCGTCGAGGATCACGCGGGCCATCGCGTTGAAGAGGGGGACGTCGGTGCCCGGGCGCTGCTGGATCCAGAGATCGGCCTGGTCGCACAGCTCGACGCGCTTGGGATTGACGACGATCAGCCGCGCCCCGCGGCTCACGGCGCGGCGGAAGCGGATCGCGATCACCGGGTGGTTGGCCGAGGCATCGGCGCCGACGACCATCAGGCACCCCGCCTCCTCGTAATCCTGATACGAGTTCGACGTGGCGCCGGAGCCCATGGAGGCCAGCATCGCCTCGACCGAGGGGGAGTGGCAGAGCCGCGTGCAGTGGTCCACGTCATTGGTCTGCATCACGACGCGGCAGAACTTCTGGATGAGGTACCCGTCCTCGTTGGTGGCCTTGGCGCTGGCGAGCGCGCCGAAACGGCCGCGGTTTCGCCCGAGCCCGTCGGCGGCCGCGCCGAGCGCCTCGTCCCAGCCCACCTCGACCCAGCGTCCGTCGCGGTGGATCATCGGGGACGTGATCCGGTCGCGCGAATGCACGAATCCCGTGCCGAAGCGCCCCTTCACGCAGAGCATCCCGAGGCTCGACTGGTTCGACGGCACGTCGTCGGCCATCACCGACAGGTGTCGATCTTCACGCACGCTCACGTCGATGCCGCACCCGACGCCGCAGTACGGGCACGTGGTCTCGACCTGCCGTGTGATCCTGGCGGGTGCCTCCTTCGGCCGCAAGGCACCCGTCGGGCACGTCGCCACGCACTGGCCGCACGAAGTACAGACGGACGAGGCCATGGCGCCGTCGTCGAAGACGCCGACCTTCGTCGCATGGCCGCGGCCCACGAGCGCGATCGCCCCGATCTGCTGGACGTCGTCGCACGCGACCGCGCAGCGGCCACAGAGGATGCACGCCTCGCGATCGAGGACGAAGAAGGACTTGCTGGCGTCGACGTCGAAGTGGTGGAGCGGCGGCCATTGGGCCTGGAGCAACCCATGACGGCCAGCCGCCTGGCCGAGCTGGCCGAAGCCATCACGCCCGGAGGATTCGCCGGGGAATCGAGAAGGGGGCGGGGCCCCCTTCTCCTGGGAATTCAGCATCGACAGCGTGAGGTCGAGCACGGCCTTCCGCACACGAATCGCGTCGGGGTGCTCGGTCGAGACGACCATGCCCTCGCGGGCGGGCAGGTGACAGGAGGCCGGCAGCCCGCGCTGACCTTCGACGTGGACGAGGCAGGTCCGGCAGGCGCCGAGCGGCGGGCGGTCGGGGTCCTTGCAGAGCTGCGGCAGCGCGATGCCGAGGCGGTTCACGCCGTCGAGGACGGTCGCGCCCTCGGGAAGCTCGACGGTCCGCGCGTCGATGGCGAGCTTCATCGGAGCCTATGATACGCTGAACTCGTCCGGGAACTCGGCGAGCCCGGAGAGCACGGCAAACGGCGCCGCCTGGCCGAGGCCACAGAGCGACGCGACCTGGATGACCTCGCTGAGCGATTGCACGCTCGCCCGGTCGACCGGGGCGTCGAGCATGGCGAGGAGCCGCGCCGTCCCCTCACGACAGGGCGTGCACTTGCCGCACGACTCCCGCGTGTTGAAAGCCAGCAGCGTCCGAACGGCATCGCGCACGGAGGCTCGCGCGTCGAGCGCGACGACGCCGCCGGTGCCCGGATTCACGGGGCCGCGCGGGATCAGCGGCTCGTCGAACTGGCGGGGATGCACGACGCTGCCCGATGGGCCGCCGACGACCGCTGCGCGGATCGGCTGCCCGGTCGACGACCCACCGCCGACGGTGTCGATCAGCGTGCGGAGCGTGCAGCCGAGCTCCAGCTCAACGATGCCCGGCCGCTTCAGGTGCCCCGAGAGGCCGAAGAGCTTCGTCCCGCGCCCGCCGCCGAGGCTCGCGAACCACGCCCCGCCCCTGGCGACGATCGAGGGCACCGCGCAGAGCGTCTCGACGTTGTTGATGACGGTCGGCTTGCCCCAGAGCCCGGCCTCGACCGGGAACGGGGGGCGCGGGCGCGGCATGGCGCGCCGCCCCTCGATCGACTCGAGCAGCGCCGTCTCCTCGCCGAGGACGAACCCGCCCGCACCGCGCCGGATCTCGACCTGGATTGAGAAGTCCGAGCCGAGGATGCGCTCGCCCACCAGCCCGCACGCCCGCGCCTGCGTGAGGGCCGCGCCCATGCGCTCGGCCGAAAGCTGGGCCTCGCCGTGTATATAAAGGATGCCGCGGGAAGCGCCGGCCGCGAACGCCGCCAGCAGCATCGCCTCGAGGAGTCGGTGGGGATCGCCTTCCATCAGGTGGCGGTCCTTGAAGATGCCCGGCTCGCCCTCCTCGCCGTTCACGACGATGTATTTCGGCGCGCCCCGCGCGGCCCGGCACCCGGCCCACTTCACCGCCGTCTGGAAGTAGGCGCCGCCGCGCCCCGCGAGCCCCGCGGCGCGCACTTCCTCGATGACCCGCTCGGGCTTGCCCTCGCTCAGGGCCTGCGCGAAGGCGGCGTACGCCCCGTGGCGGAGCGCGTCGGCGATGTCCCCGGGGTCGGTCACACCGCAGCGCTCCAGCAGCACCCGGCGCTGGGGGGCCAAGAACTCGCCGCCGGCATCGCCCGGCGCCGCCTGCGTGTCCGCCGCCAGGGCGTCGAGCAGTCGCGCAACGTCCCCGGCCGTCACGGGCCCCGTGACGAGTGGCGGCTGTCCGTCGCGCACGAGACTGACGGCGGGCGCGGCCCAGCACATACCGTTGCACCCGGCGGCGACGACCGTGAAAGGCAGCCTTCGCCGTGCGACCTGCTCGCGGAGCGCATCCAGGGTGCCGGCCGCGCCAACGGCCAGCGAGCAGGCGCCGACGCCGACCGCGAGCCGGGCGTCGGTACGCCGCCGCTCGGCCTCGCTCACGAGCGCCGTGAAGCGCCGCGTCGGGGATCCCGAGGCGAGGGGGAGCGGCGCGAAGACCGGCGCGGGGCGATGCTCGGCGTGAGCCGGCGTCGAGAGCAGCGAGTCGACGTCACCGGGCGCGACGCGGCCCCGATAGGCGTGGTCGATCTCGACCACCGGCGCGACCGAGCACGCGAACGCGCAGTCCAGCTCCTCGAGCGTGACGGCGCCGTCGGCCGCCGTCTGGCCGGCGCCGACGCCGAGCGTTCGCTCGCAGGCGGCCAGCACCTCGCGTCCGCCGCGCACACGGCAGCTCACCCCCGTGCAGACGCGGACGATGCGCCGCCCGGGCCGCGCGAGCCGCAGCTCGGGATAGTGGCTCGCGACGCCCCACACCTCGCTCTTCGGCACGCGCAGGTGCGCCGCGATCGCTTCGAGCGTGTCGGGCGAGAGCCAGCCCTCGGCGCGCTGCGCCGTCTGGAGGGCCGGCAAGAGCCACGTGCGCTCGCGGGGGAATTCCGAGGGAAGGCTCGCCGGGCTGCTCATCTCGGACGAAGAGCTTACTCCGGAACGGCGTCGGTTTCAGCGCTGCCGCAGATCGCGCCAGTGCTGTTCGAGGTGACTGGCCGCCACGGCTTCGTTGGCGGGATCGCGCCACTTGACCTGACTCAGACGAGACCGCGCGGCCCTGAGGTGGGCCAGGTCGACGGAGCCCGTCTGGTCGTGATGGGGGAGGTGGCGCACCGGGTGGCCGTCGAGCGCGAGCTCGACGACGGCAAACGCCGAATCGGGTAGGTGTCTGATGCGCCCCGCGCTCCACGGCTCAGCGGCGACCGGGATCGGTGCCGTCGCGGTCGCGAGCAGCCAGATCGTGAGTGCGCGGAATACCACGACGTCCTCTACCGCCGAGTATCAGGCTCGACTCGACGGCGGCGCAATGTCCAAAGGATCAGACGGCTACGGCTCGAGCCCGGCGATGAACTCCTTCAGCGTGGGCGCCCATTTCGCCCACTCCGGGCCGCTCGCCAAGTGGCCGAGCTCGGTGTCGATCTCGAAATACTTGGCGTCCACGCCGGCCCGGGTGAGTTTGTCCATCACCGCCGGCGCGATGGACGAGGGAAAGAGCTTGTCGGTCCGCGAGAGCACGTAGAGCGCCTTCGCGCGCACCCGGCCGAGGTCTCGCTCGACGTCGTACTTCACGGCGGCCTTGAGCAGCGTGATCATCGAGTTGGGGTCGAACCGCCGCGCCCACCCTTCGGCCAGCTGCTTGATGCGCTCCGCGCGCTGCGCGGGGTCGGCGATCGTCCGCGCGAGCACTTCGTTCTGGCCGTAGCGCTCGAGCGTCTCGATGCGGAGCTGGAGCAGGGTCGGATAGATTCCGCCACGCTCGTAGTGCCAACCGCCGTTCCAGTTCGCGTCGGTGGCAAAGCGGTCGCGAAGCGTCTTGACGGCGTCGTTGCGACCCGAGCCCCTCAGCGCCGACACGACCGGGACGATCCCGCTCATGAAGGTCGGATACGTGACCGCCCACTGGAACGTCTGAAAGCCGCCGTACGACGGACCGGTGACGGCGACGAGGTGCCGGACGCCGAGGCCGTCGAGGAGCAGCTTCTGCGCGCCCACGATGTCAGACAGTGTGATGGTCGGAAAGTCCGGACCGTACGGCTTGCCGGTGGTCGGGTTCTTGCTCGCGGGCGCCGTGGAGCCGAACGACGAGCCGAGCATGTTCGACGACACGACGAAGTAGCGGTCGGTGTCGATCGCCTTGCCTGGGCCGATGAGGCCGTCCCACCAGCCGGCCGACGGGTCGGCCGCCGTGTACGTGCCGGCCGCGTGATGATTGCTCGTGAAGCCGTGCGTCACGAGGATCACATTGCGGCCGTCGGGCGCGAGCCGCCCGTACGTCTCGTACGCGAGCGTCAGATCCGGGAGCACCTGGCCGCTCTCGAGCTTGAAGCTGGCGACGGTGAAGGTGCGGCTCATCACGCGCTCCAGCGAATCGGGCGAGGTCGCATCGGCGCCGTTCGTGCGCGGCGCGTGCATCTCGACGCAGGCGGACAGAGTGAGGGCGAAAAGCGGGGCGAGCCAGATCGTGCGTGCCATCGGCGCCTCCGGATCATCGAGCTCTCACGGCCGCCAAAGCATAGGCCGCGCGTGGCGGCAGCGCAACGACCCGGTCGTTGCCATGCGCCACGGTGGGAGACGCACGTCCGGACCGCTAAACGATGGCGACGTGGAGGGCGATCGTTCCCAGGCCGAGCCGGCGGTAGCTGATCTCGCGGAGCCCCACCTTCTCCATCATCTCCGCGAGCTCGTCCGGCGTCACGAAGCGCTCCACCGACTGCGGCAGGTAGGTGTAGGCTTGCCGATCGCCGGCCACGAGGGCGCCGATGGCGGGGACCACGCGGTTGAAGTACGCGCCGAACACAGAACCCCAGATCGGCGCCGCCGGACGCACGATGTCGAGCGTGACGACGCGGCCGCCGCGCATCGTCACGCGGCGCATCTCCGCGAGCCCGCGCTCGAGGTCCTCGAGGTTCCGCAAGAGGAACGCCGACATCACGCAGGCGAAGGCCCCGTCGCGAAACGGGAGCGTGAGCGCGTCGGCGGCCAGGAGTTGCACGCGCGCGATGCCGCGCGCCCGGAGCTTATCCTGTCCGATACGCAGCATGCCTTCTGAGAAGTCGGCGCCGGCGACGAACCGCGCGGGGGTGCGCGCGCGGACGGCGATGGCGAGGTCGGCGGTGCCGGTGGCGAGATCGAGTACGGGGCCGGCGGGGGCCCCGGCGGCGGCCGCCGCCACGCGACGGCGCCAGGCGTGATGCCGGCCGCCCGTCATGACCGAGTTCATGAGGTCGTAGCGCTGGGCGATGCGCGTGAACATCGCTCGCACGGGCTCGGCCTTCGACGGGAAGAAAGGCGGCGAGGCCGGCACTAACGCAGGCCGAGCACCACGGCGGCGAGGACGATCAGCGCGATGTAGCCGTTCACGTTGAAGAAGGCGACGTCGAGCCGCGAGAGATCGCGCGGGCTCACGAGCGAGTGTTCATAGGCGAAGAGGGCTACGACGGCGAGCCAGCCGACCCAGTAGATCGGGCCCAGCGCCGCTTGCCAGCCGAGCACTGCCAGCGCGACCGCGGTGAGCGCGTGGTTGACGCGCGCCGCGATCAGCGAGGTACCGATGCCGAAGCGCGCGGCGATCGAGTGGAGCCCCTGGGCGCGGTCGACCTCCACGTCCTGACACGCGTAGATCAGGTCGAAGCCGCCGATCCAGGTCGTGAGCGCGAACCAGATCACGAAGGCGGGCGGGTCGAACTGTCCGCGCGCCGCGATCCAGCCGCCGGCGCCGGCGATGCCGTCGGTGAAGCCGAGCACCCAGTGCGAGAGCCACGTGAAGCGCTTCGTGTAGTGGTAGCCGACGAGGAACACGAGGGCGAGCGGCGCCAGCACGAAGCAGAGCGGGTTCAGCATCCACGCCGCCACGAACATGAGCCCCGCGCCCGCGATCGCCAGCAGGCGCACCTCGCCCACGCCCAGCAACCCGCGGGGCAGGTGCCGCCCCGACGTCCTCGGGTTCCTGGCGTCGATGAACCGGTCGACGACCCGGTTCGTCGCCATCGCGCAGGTGCGACCGCCGACCATCGCGGCCGTCACCCAGCCGACCGTCCACCAGCCCGGCCAGCCACCGGCGGCGAGCACCATCGCGATGTAGGCGAACGGCAGCGCGAACACCGTGTGCTCGAACTTGATCGCCGCGAGCACGCGCCCGAGCTTGTTCAGAGCCCGTATTCCTTCCAGCGACGCGTCACGCGCGCGCGGATCTCGTCGGTCATCGTGATCTCGTCCGGCCAGGGCTGGACGACGTCGTCGAGCGCGCTCTTCTCCGTCGCGTCCACGCCGAGCTTGCCACCGTACCGGTGGCGCAGCGCCGCGTGGTCGAGATCGTCCATCGGCCCCTCGATGATGATGAGGTCGCGCCGCGGGTCGATGTTGCCGGTCGCGCGCCAGGCGACTTCCGAGAGGTCGTGAACGTTCACGTGGTCGCTGACGACGACGATCGTCTTGGCCAGCATCATGAGCCCCATCCCCCAGAGCGCGGTCATGACCTTGCGGGCGTGGCCGGGATAGCGCTTCTTGATCGAGACGATCACGAGGTTGTGAAAGACGCCCTCGGCCGGCATGTTCACGTCGACGACCTCGGGCAGCATGAGTCGGATGATGGGCAGGAAGAGCCGCTCGGTCGCCTTGCCGAGCCAGTAGTCTTCCTGCGGCGGCCGGCCCACGAGCGTCGCCGGATAGATGGGCCGCGCGCGCCGGGTGACCGCCGTCAGATGGAAGACGGGATAGTCTCGCGCGAGCGAGTAGTAGCCCGTGTGATCGCCGAACGGGCCCTCGCGCCGGCGCTCGCGCGGGTCGACATAGCCTTCGAGCACGATCTCGGCCTGCGCCGGCACCTCGAGGTCGTTCGTCACGCAGCGCACCAGCTCGACGCCGTGGCCGCGCAGCCAGCCGGCGAAGACGACCTCGTCGACGCCGGGTGGCAGGGGCGCGGAGGCCGCGTAGATCATCGCGGGGTCTCCGCCGAGCGCGATCGCCACGGGCATGCGGGTGGGCGACGCGAGCTGCTCTTCGGCGACGCGGTGATGCTCGGCGCCGCCCTTGTGGGTCTGCCAGTGCATGCCGAGCGTGCGGTCGTCGAACACCTGGAGACGGTACATGCCGACGTTGCGCTGGCCCGAGCGGGGGTCGCGGGTGAAAACCGCCGGTAGCGTGATGTAGCGCCCGCCGTCGGCCGGCCAGCACCGGAGCGCCGGCAGCCCGGCGAGCGACGGCTTCGCGGTCTCGACCATCTCCTGGCAGGGCGCCCCGGTGACGAGCTTCGGCCCAGCCTTCACGAGGTCGAAGAGCGTGCCGAGCTTCGCGAGCCGCTCGGTGAACGTGCCGGGCAGCTTCAGGTCGAGAAGCTTCGCGACCCGCTCGCCGAGCTCGTCGAGCTGGCTCACGCCGAGCGCGGCGGCCATGCGGTCCTGCGCGCCGAAGGCGTTCACGAGCACGGGCATATCGAAGCCTTCCACGCGCTCGAACAGCAGGGCCACGTTCCGCTCGGGCGGGCTCTTCGACACGCGGTCGGTGATCTCGGCGATCTCGAGATCGCGCGAGACGGGGACCGTCACCCGCCGAAGCCGCCCGTGCTTCTCGAGGTGGCCGACGAAGTCGCGGAGGTCGGTGAAGCGGGCGCTCACTCCGGGTGGAAGACGGAGACCAGCCAGCCGGCGATCACCGGGAAGGCGAGGCTCGGGACCACGCGCGCGAATACGAAAGGCCAGCCCAGCAGCGGCGCCTCCCAGGCGATGATCCGTTGCAGGCCGAAGAGCGACCACGCCGTCATGTAGGCGACCAGCGAGGGCAGGGCGACCCCCGAGTTTGCGAGGGCGACCACGAAGGGCATGGTCACCATGGGCCCGCCCGGCGTCACCACCCCCGCGACCGTCGCGATGAGAAGGGCGCGCAGGCCACCGCCGTGGCCGAAGTGCCGCGAGACGAAGTTCTGCGGAACCAGCACCTGCATGAGGCCCGCCAGCAGGAGAGCGACCACCATCCGTGGTAGGACGAAGGCGAGCATCGAGAACCCGCTCTTTACCCCGAGTAGCGGCAGGCCGGGATCTTTGAGGTACGCGACGACGGCCAGGACCAGCGCGGCGGCGGCGAGCACCAGGGTCGAGGTGTCGAACGGCGACCGCATGCGCGTCATTATTGCATAGCCCCCCGGGGTCCGGTCATACTCGGGGGATGGCGCGCGTTCCGAGGAAGCGCGAGGTCATCAAGGGCCTCCTCGACAGCCTAAGCGAAGCGCTCGTCGTCCTCGATCCGGCGCTTGAAGTAATCGAGTGGAACGCAGCAATGGAGCGCCTGAGCGGGATCCCGCGGGCCGACGCCCTCGGGCGCAACGCCGAGTCGACCTTCACCCTGTTCCGTGACGCAGCAATCGGCTCGCTGATCCGCCGCGCCCTCGCGGGCGAGACGCCCGAGACGCTCGAGCTGCCGCACACCGCGCCCGGCGACGACCGAGTCGTCTGGCTCGCGGCGCGCTGCGTGCCGTGGCGGGAAGAGGGCGACGTCGGCGGCGCCGCCGTGTTCTTCACCGACGTGAGCGACCAGCAGCGGCACGCGCTGTTGCTGCTCGCGATGGAAGCCATCGGCCAGTCGCTCACCTCGTCGCTCGATCTCAACGAGGTGCTCGACACGATCGTCGGCAAGGCGCTCGAGGTCATGGGCGCCGAGTCGGCCATGGTCGTGCTCGGGGATGCGACGGCGGCCGAGTTCCGTGTCATGCGAGCGGCCGGCCGGCTCAGCGGGCAGTACGCGCAGGTCGGTGTGATCCCCGTCGGCGGCGGCCCCATCAGCGTGGCCGTGCGCGAGGGGCGCACGGTGACCACGCGCAACATCCTGAACGACTCGAAGCTCTGGTTGGCACCCGCGCGCCGCGCCGACATCGAGCGCGAAGGCTTCAAGGCCTCCGCCGCGGCGCCGCTCGCCGCGAAGGATCGCATTATCGGCGCCCTGGCCGTGCACTACTGGACCGAGCGCAGCTTCGGCCGCGAGGAGACCGCGACGCTCGAGTTTCTGGCCAAGCAGGCCGCCATCGCGATCCGCAATGCCTCCCTCTACGAGGCCGAGCACGCGGATGCGGCCCGCGTCCGGGCGCTGACGACCGTCAACCGGCGCATCTCGAGCGCGCTCGAGCTGGACGCGCTGCTGCGGACCATCTCCGAGTCGGCCGCCCAGCTCACCGGCGCGCGCCTGGCGACCTTCTGGCTGGCCGACGAGCAGCGCCGGACGCTCTCGTTCACCAGTGGCTCGACGCTCGACATGACGGAGAATTTCACACCGCTCCTCGTCACGTACGAGCAGGGCGGGATCGGCTGGGTCGCTCGCCACCGCGCGCCCCTGGTCGTCGACGACATGCTCTCCGACGAGAGGCTCCTGAACCGCGCCTGGTCGGAGCGGTGGGGGCTCCGCAGCTTCTCGGGATACCCGGTGCTGGCCGGCGAGGAGCTGCTCGCGGTCATGGCGCTCGGCCACACCGAGCCGCTGCGCTTCGGCAAGGACGCCCAGGACCTCGTCGATCTCTTCCTCGCCCAGGCGGCCATCGCCATCCAGAACGCGCGGCTCTATCGCGAGGCGCAGCGGCGACGCGACGTGGCCGAGGTGCTGGCGCGCCTGGCCCGCGAGCTGACGGCCACGCTGGAGGTCGAGCCGATCGCCAAGCTGCTCGCGCGGGGCGCCGCCGAGCTCGTCAACGCGCGCGCCGCGGGCGTCTTCCTGCTCGAGCTCGAGGACGGGTCGCTGCGTCCGAGGGCCACGTACGGGACCGACGCCGACGTCATGCACGAGCTGATCTTCAAGACGGGCGAGGGGGCGGTGGGCCGCGCCGTCGCGGATCGCCGCATCGTCACCAGCGCCGACATCCTGGCCGACCCGGCCATCCAGCTCGCGGCCTGGGTCCGCGAGCGGATCCGCGCGAGCGGCTATCGGGTGGTGGTGGGCGTGCCCCTGCTGACTCACGACCGGGTCATCGGCGCCCTCGGCCTCGGCGCCGAGCCGGGCAGCACGTTCTCGCGCGAGGAGCTGCAGACGCTCGAAGCGCTCGCCGACCAGGCCGCGCTCGCCTTCGAGAACGCGCGTCTCTACGCGAGCGCGCGCGACAGCCTCGCGCAGCTGCGCGACACGCAGTTCCAGCTCGTGCAGGCCGCCAAGATGTCGGCGCTCGGCCAGCTCGTCTCCGGCGTCGCGCACGAGCTGAACAATCCGCTCAGCGTCATCGTCGGCTACGGCCAGCTGCTGCTGGCGCGGGAAGTCCCGACGTCGGTCCTGCGGCCGATCGAGCTGATGGTGAGCCAGGCCGATCGCATGGCGAAGATCGTCCGTAACCTCCTGCTGTTCGCCCGCCAGCGCCCGTCCGAGCGCACCACGGTGAATCTGAACGATGTCATGGAGCAGACCCTGGCGCTACGGATCAATCAGCTCACGGTCTCGGGCATCGCCGTCGAGAAGAAGTTCATCCGCGGCCTGCCGCCGGTGCTCGCCGACCCGCACCAGCTCGAGCAGGTGTTCCTGAATCTCCTGCTGAACGCCGAGCAGGCGATGCTCGAGGGCAAGACCGGGGGGCGCATCATCCTGAACACGAACGTGAGCCGCGACGCCAGGACGGTGAGCGCCGAGGTGATCGACGACGGCCCCGGCATCCCGCAGGACGCGCTGCCGCACGTCTTCGAGCCCTTCTTCACGACCAAGACCGTCGGCAGCGGCACGGGCCTCGGCCTCTCGGTCTCGTACGGGATCGTCGAGGAGCACGGCGGGCACCTGACCGTCGAAAGCCGCCCGGGCCGGACGGTGTTCCGGCTGGAGCTGCCGGTGGCGCAGTCGACGGCCGCGCAGCGCGCGACGCCGGCGGGCTCGCCCATGATCGTCACGGGCGAGGGGCGCGCCGCCCTCGTCGTCGAGGACGAGGCGAGCGTGCTCGATCTCATCGTGACGATCTTGAGCCAGACCGGGTGGCGCGTGGACGTCGCCAGCGGCGGCCACGAGGGGCTCGAGCGCGTGCGCCAGCAGCGCTACGATCTGATCGTGTCCGACATCCGCATGCCCGACGGTGACGGCGAGGAGTTCTATCGCGACGCGACCACGGACGATCCCTCGCTCGGCAGCCGCTTCATCTTCATCACCGGCGACACCGCGAACCGCGAGGCCTTCTCGTTCCTGCGCGACGCCGGCGCGCTCGTCGTCGAGAAGCCCTTCCAGCCCGCGTTCTTCCTCGACGCCGTCCGCCGCGTGACTAGCTGATTGCACGGCTACGCGATAGAGAGTGACTACCTGATTGACACCGTCGCCCCCGCAGGCTAGAGAGGGGGCGAGGTGCGCGAGTGACCAAGGCCGAGCTCGTGGCGATCATGGCGAAGAACGCGGGGAGCTCGAAGACGTCCGCCGAGCGCGCCATGAATGCCTTCGTTGGCGGCATCGTCGAGTCGCTGCGCCGCGGCCGTCGCGTGACGATTTCAGGATTCGGGACGTTCGTCGTCACTCGTCGCGCGGCGCGGAACGGACGCAACCCGCGCACCGGCAAAGAGATCCAGATTCCAACGGCCAAGGTCCCGCGCTTCCGCCCGAGCCGCACGCTCAAGTCGGCGATCCGCTGACGCGGGCGTTCACTGGACGGCGGTTCATCGGTCGCGGGTGTGCGCCGGACTCGCTGGACGATCGGTCATTCGCGGGTGCGGTAAGGTTGGGTGCGTTGGTGGGGGATCGTCTAGTGGTAGGACGCGTGGCTCTGGACCACGTAGCGGGGGTTCGAATCCTCCTCCCCCAGCCAACAAATTCCGGGTAGCGTAGCGCGCGGCGTCGCGTTCAGCCGGCCCCATCGTCTAGAGGCCCAGGACACGGCCCTCTCAAGGCTGAAACACGGGTTCGAATCCCGTTGGGGCCACCAAAAATTAGCCAGTAATCACGATCACTTATGGAGATGACGCCATTCAGCCCGCGTCATTCGCCCCTTCCCGATGCACATCACCTGCACACCACGCGTGGTAATCTGCACACCAAAATTGCCCGCGCGAAGAGGACTCCGATGAACAAAAAGCAGGTCTGGAAAGGGGCCGTCGAGAAATACATCCGCAAAGTGGTCGTGCGGGGACGCAGAGTCTATCGCGTGCAGATGGGTGGGATCGGCCGCGGTAATCGTCGCTCAAGAATTTGCGAGCGCCTTGAAGAGGCACTGCAGATCAAGAGCGAGTGGATCGCGGGCGGCGTCCCGATCGTGAGGGATGCTGATCCTGCAGCCGCCCCGCCCGCCACCGTCGAGGACGGCTTGCGGCACTACGTCAACGCGCTGAAGAAGTCGGGGAAGGACTGGTATCGGACGCAGCAGCTCGTTCCGATGCTGGCTCGCGAGATGCCCGAGCTCCTGGCCAAGCCGATCGATCTGGTCAGCCTTGATGACTTCGCGACCTTCCGCATCCTGCGCGAGCAGCCGAGGCTGAAGCGGAACGGCGAGGTGATGCCGATACGGCCGAACACGATCCGGCGCGACATGGGCATCCTTCGTGCGATGGTCAAGAAGGCTCAGCCAGGGTTCGAAGTCCCCGACGAGACGTTCCCATCGGCCGAGAATGACCGCGTACGCTTTCTCAGTCCCGACGAGGAGATCCAGACGGAAGTCACGCTCGAAGTCGACGAGCATCCGACCCTGATGCGGCTCGGCCGGTTGATGATGCTGAACATCACCCGCCAACACGACTGGCGCCTCCTGCGCCGCGAGCGCGTGCATCTCGTCGAGCGGCGAATCGAATTCCCCGCGAGCAAGGGCGCCGTCCGTGACTTGACGAACCTGAGCGACGATAGCGTGGCACTGCTCAAGGCGCAGTTGGCGAGCCATACCTCGCCGTGGGTGTTCGGGAACCAGGGAACGGGCAGGCCCTACTCACGCGTCCACGTCAACCGCGTGCTACGCCGGGCGATCCGGGCGAGCGGACGCACCGACTTCACGCCGCATGACCTCAAGCATCACGTCGCCAGCAGCTTCACCGCGCAGGGCGCGACGGATCGCGAGCTGCAGGCCGCCGGCGGCTGGAAGACCACCGGAATGCTGAGGAAGTATGCCCACGTCAGGAGCCAGCGCCTCCGGGAGCTGAACGAGCGGGTCAGCGGAAGCGTCAGGGAGTCCCCGTCGATTCAGAGGACTTGATGGTTGTTGGCTTCCTGAGCCGCTGTTCCAGCGCTCGCGTCGTCGTCGGCAGCCCGGCAACCGAGAGCGGGCGAATCCGGTCGAGCACGCGCGTCAACGCCGTCACGGTGCTCACATAGCGATCCCAGGCCGGCGCCTCGGGATCGTCCGGCAGCTGACGTTCGAGATGGAGCAACCGCGTCGTGAGCATGCGCTCGGCTCTCGCGAGCGGGCTCATCCAGCCGGCGGCCGTCACGACGTCACCTCAGCGTGGGCAAGGGTTCGGCCCGCAGACCAGCATGAGCGCCCGAGGAATCAGCGGCAGCGTCCGGACGGTCGATATCATGACGATTCCCGCCGGGATCCGAGGGGTGCCTCCGCCACCCTTGGTCCTCGGCCGGAAGCAGCTTGGAGCGCCGTGAAGTGGCCACTTGTCCGGGACTGAGCGCGAAGTTCTCGGGCCGGCCAAGCCCAGCCCCACCCCACCGCTTCGCCCGGATGACGGTCGTCACCTGCTCCAGCAGTTCGACGGCGAGCACGGCGCGCATCTCGGCGTCACCGCTCTGATGCCGTAACACGCCAGGAATCGCCCGGAGCTTCTGGAACAGTCGCGGGCGGTCGGAGTAGACAGCCAAGGCGACTTGCCGCGGCAGCGGACACGACCAGCAGTTCAAGCCATCGCAATACCACTCGATCCGACCGTAGCGACCGGGGATGATTGGAAAGCCCTCGGCGTCAGCGATCACCCGGAAGCGGTACGGGGCAGCCAGCGTGCCAAGCTGAAGCGCGGTGCGCTGCTGCTCCAGCGTGGGTCTTCGTTTCGTCATCGCGATCTCCGGCAGTTGCTGACGAGATTGACGACGCCCGCGAGCCCGGACGACTCGAAACTCGCGGCCGAACAGCGAACCGCATGCCAGGTCTCTTGGATGACGGCGGCTCGGTGGCCAAGTCCGCACGGGAACGAGTGACTTCGGGTGAATGTCGGTCTCCCCCCGCTCGGCGCGGTTGGGCTGCCGGGGCGATGCGAAATCCCGCACGCCCCGCATTTTGCATCGCTCGGCAGCCAGTCCCATGGGTGGGGGCTGCGGCCCGTCGGTTGACTTCATGGGCACTGGGCTCAGACGTCAAACTCTGGCACCGCATTTGGATTGCGCGGGCCTCGGAGCGAGTCCTGTGATGGCAACTCGAATAGACGGCGCGCTGCGCGAATGGAACCCTCGCGAACTCGATCCGGTGCGGGCGCCGAGCGGGTCCCACGAAGCTGCGGTGTCGACCCGCCGCTCATCGACACCCTGGCTGGTGGTCTCGTCCCGCTGGTCTTGCGCGCACTGACCTTGCCGTGCGTCGTCGAGGCCTACGCGCTCACCGCGCTCACTTTCCTCGACAAGCGTGATCTCGGGAGCATCCATTTGAGGCCAAGACCTACGCCCTGGCAGCAGCCCGCCGCCCGCGGTGTAGGCGAGCGAGGCACCGGCCCTGCTCGCTTGGACGAGAGCGCCCTCATGAACTACCGCGTCCGCCTTCCGTACTACGTCGTGGATCGTCTCTTCGAGACAGCCCTCCTCATCGTCGGTGTGGGTCGCCAGCAGGACCGCGTCACGATCCGCCGGAAGGCCGAGGACCAGTGATGGCTCCGAAGGACGATCCCGAGCTGCGTGGGCCCGCTCACCTCACACCGCCGCGCGCGTCGGTAGTGCGGCTCAATCGACGCGTGCTCTACGTTGCGGGAAGCGTCCTCGTCGTCGCCGTGCTCGCCGGACTCGTCGCGCTGCGGGCCCAGGGCTCGCGACTGGAGCAGGACGCGAGGGCGCCTCAAACCTCGCAGCTCACCGTTCGCCCCGGAGAGCGGTGGTTCGACAAGGTCCCCGACCGTGAGCCGAGCGCCCCGACAGCGGGCACCACATTGCCTCCAGCCTCGCCGGCGACGCCGCCTCGCCCACCGGCGGCGCCGGCCGCCAAGACCCTGAGCGACGCCGCTCGAGGCCCAGCGGCAAGAGCGTGCGATGCGCGCCGCCATGGGAGCGCCCATCGCGGCAGCGGTCTTCGAGGCGCGCTCCGCCGCGCGGAGCGGCACGGAGGGCCAGGGCCCGGGCTCCAAGCTACTCAGTCGCCTGCGGCGTCCATCGTCCCCGCCGCCGCCCTCGCGACGGCCCAGGCCGCAGCAGGCGGGCCGCCGCCGGCCCCTCGACAGCCCGCGGCTTCGCCGGACCGGCCCGAGGTCCTTCCGGCGGTCGTCCGCGGACCTGTGAGCCCGTACGAGGTCAAGGTTGGGACGATCATCCCCGCGGTGCTCCTGACGGGCCTGAACTCGGACCTTCCAGGGCAACTGATCGCGCAGGTGCGCGAGTCCGTCTTCGACACCGAGACCGGGCAGCATCTGCTGGTCCCGCAGGGTGCGCGGCTGATCGGTCTCTACGATCATCAGGTGGTCTACGGGCCGGAGCGCGTCCTGGTCACCTGGAAGCGGATCCTCTTCCCCAACGGCGCCAGCCTCAGCCTGAAGGACGGCATGCCCGGCATGGATGCAGCGGGTGCCGCTGGGTTCAACGACCGGTCCGCGTCTTCGGTAACGCGCTCCTGCTCTCGGTCATTAGCGCGGGCGTGCAGCTCAGTCAGATTCCGGACTTTGGCCGGGGCTTCGCCGGGCCGACCGCCGGCAATGTACTCGGTGCCGCCGTGGGCCAGCAGCTCGGCCAGACCTCGGGCGAGCTGATGCGCCGCGGCATCAACGTCGCGCCCACGATCGAGATCCGTCCCGGGCTACGCGTTCAACGTCATGGTGACCCAGGACCTTCCCGGGACCATACGACGACACGGTGCGCCCATGAAGCTCAGGCCGGTCCAGACCTATCCCCCGGCTCTGCTCAAGGGACGTGTCTCCGGCGAGCTTCAGATCGCGCTGACGGCATACGCGGCGTACTACTGCGAGACCACCGGTCAGATGATCGATCTGTGGCCCCTCGTCGTGCCGATCCTGCAGTTCCTGGGCGCTGATCGGGACTTCCACGCGTGGCGGCGGCGGACCCAGAACGGGCCCGGCGCAGGACCAGCGAAGGGCTAGCGGAAGGACCTGAGGAAAGAGGCCGGGAGGAAGAGGGAGATGGTACAGCAAGATAAAGCTTCACCTCACGCGCGACGGAAGCCGTCGTCACTTCAGGCGAAATCGTGAAGCACACCCCTCGTGGGGTACTTCGTGGTCTTGGCCCTGTCGCGGCGCGGGTTCGGTGTCGCCGCGCGTGGTGTCGGACATGCGGACGGGTTGTCGTCAGCGTGCCGCTCGCGGGCGCACTGATTGCCGCGTCCTTGGCCTCGGACTGCACTTGAATCTCTGCCCGAGCGCGCCGCGCGGGCTGTACCGCGCCATCACGCGAACCCCCGCTCGCGGGGCGTCAGTGGCGGCCTGCGTGAGTACCGATGCGGCGGCGCTCGGGCATGCTCGAGGCTACCTCGGGGCTGGCCCCTGAGCAGGTGGCGTGCAGCCGGTCATCAAGCCCGTCGTCGCCCTCGCCGGTGACGTAGTGGAGCTCGGGCCGGAGGCGGTGGTCATCAACGGTCAGCGCCTTCCCGGCAGTTCGGCTGCCGACGCAGACAGCCTCGGCCTGGCGCTGCCACATTCGGTCTGGGGTGGCGGAGCGGGATGCGGACGACGGGATGGTCGCCGCGCTCCGAGCGGCCCCTGATGACCTCCTCGTCGGCGAGCACCGTGCCGAGCGCCTCGCACCAGTTCACAGGCGACCTCGATCCGGCCACCCACGGGCGTGAACTCGCGTCGGTCGTCGACGAAATCCGCGTCAGAGCGCGGTGAGGCGGAGCTGCCGCAGGGCCGAGTGGGGGAGCGCGCGGATGAGCTCTTCGAGGTTCGTGCGGCCCTGACCGAGCTTCTCGGCGACGTCATCCGCCATCGGCAGGGTCGTCTTGTCCGCGCTCTGCCGGATCTCCTCGAACGTCGCGCCGCGGGTGATCAGCATCACGTCGGCGTCGTTGGGGGACCAGAGCTCGGCGAGGATCATGCGGCCGCGGTACCCGGTGTAGTGGCAGCCGGCGCATCCCTGGCCCCGGTACCAGCGGAAGTCGGCGGACGGCACACCGACGAGCTCCGCCAGGAGCTCCACGGGGGGCGCGCAGGGCTCGCGACACTCCGAGCACACTTCTCGCACCAGACGCTGCGCGAGCACGCCCAGGAGCGACGACGCGATGAGGTTCGAGTCGACGCCGAGGTCCTGGAGCCGTGGGAGCGCGCTGATCGCGTCGTTCGTGTGGAGCGTGCTCAGCACGAGGTGGCCGGTCTGGGCCGCGCGGAAGGCGAGCTCCGCCGTCTCGCTGTCCCGGATCTCGCCGACCATGATCACGTCGGGGTCGTGCCGGAGGAACGAGCGGAGGTACTTCGCGAACGTGTTCCCCAGGCGTTCGTCGACCTCGCGATCGGGTTCTCGGCGGTGAGGATCTTGATCCCGGGCTGGTACACGCTCTTGAGCGCGCCGAACAGGGTCGTGCTCTTGCCGGAGCCCGTGGGCCCGGTGACCAGGATGATCCCGGTGGAGGACCGGAGGAGTTGGCGCAGCTTCGCGGCGACGGACTCGCGCAGGCCTAGGCCCTCCACCGACTGCGGAAGGCCGCGCGGGTCGAGGATGCGGATGACGGCGCGTTCCCCGTAGTAACTCGGGATGATCGAGATCCGGAAGTCGACGGTCGCGGTCTGCCCGTCCCGCGCCAGGCGCGCGCGGAAGCTA
>QHSU01000027.1 GCA_003220535.1 Candidatus Rokuibacteriota bacterium | reverse complement strand
TGGTGCTGACGGGGTGCGCGACGATCCGCCGCTCGGAAGCGCACTCAACCGAGCAGCTGCTGGCGGCGGCCGGATTCGTGATGCGGCCCGCGGACACGGCCGAACGGCAGCAGCGCCTCGCTGCGAGGCCACCCTACCGGCTCGAGAGTCACACCAAGGACGGCAAGGTCGTCTACACCTATGCCGATCCCGAAGGGTGCAAGTGCCTCTACGTGGGCGGGTCCAAGGAGTACTCCGAGTATCAGCACCTGCGGCTCCAGCATCAGATCGCCGCGGATGAGGCGTGGGCGGGCCACATGGCCGACATGGACTGGGACCTGTGGGGCCCAGCATGGTGGTGACCAAAAGGAGAATGGAGTCGCGGGCTCGGAATGACGAGGGTTACAGCGGCTGCTTCTCTTCGGGCGCGAGCGTCTGAGTCTGGACCATCTCCTCGGCACCCGCGAGCTCAACGCCTAAGTTCGGGAATGCCAAGGAGAGCGTCGCGGCCAGCAACGCGACCGGCACGGTGAGCAGAGCGTTCCGAGTCTTCACTGTTCAGCCTGTCATGTGAGGGCGGAATCGAGGAAGTTCCGCCAGCATCCGGCCGTGAGCGGCGACGGGCCGCCCACAGGCCGGCCTGGCGCGGGATGCAGATCAGTCGCCCGCGGTCGGGCTGACGTCCACCTGCGTACCGGGTCCGACAGGCGATGCTGTTGAGCTCGTTCCTGTCTCCTCCATGAACGAAGTCGACCTGTACCTGCATGCCTTCTCGGATGTTTTGGAGCATCCGGGCGTCGGTTGTGTGTAGCTCGGTGCCATCCTCGAGTTGGATCAGATTGAGGTCGCGATCGATGAAACGCACCGTGCCTACTTCCCGGGCGCCCCACGCATCGGACGGGCCGTCAGCCGCGGCGTGTCCGAAGGACATCGCCACGGCGAGTGCCATGGTTGCCAGCATCACTGGATAACGCATATCTTTCTCCTCCTTCGTCCAAATTCCTCGGAACTTGGTCCTCTCGTTGCGCGTCGAGTTCGTCCCGACTCGCAAGGCGTTACGGGGCCTGCTCGATGGCTTCGTCGCTCTTCAAGTTTGCGTGGGCAACGCCCATGAGCGGCACCAGAACGGTGACGAGCATCAGCGCGAGAACAATGGCTCGCTTCATCTGTTATCCCTCCCTTCTCTCTCACTTCTTGGGAGGGCGGCCACGCGCAGGCCGGTGCTACGCGTTCTTGCTGAATTGATTCGGCGCTCTTATACAATCGTGCTCGTCCATAGGAGTCTTCGTCGGCCGGTGGGACCGCTACGTACTGCGCCGCTTGAAGATGTAGAACAGATAGCCGAACGCGGGGAAGAGGACCACCGCTCCGACAACTAGCGCGGACTGCAGAGCATCGATGGTGGATGCGGCGGTCGCCGTGTTACTCAACGTGAGATCGGGGACCACGATATGGGGATACTGCGTCAATCCCCAGCCGATCAGGATCAACGTCACCTGGCCGACTGCAGCCGTCCGCGCCCATCGAAAGCGGCGATACCACAAGGTCACCAGCGAGCCGATCGCGGATACGCTGGTCGCCGCAACGAGGAACGGCGCCCACCAGTTCGTGAGTTTTGCGAAGATCTGCGGCGCCCCATCCCGTGCGAGAACGAATGTCAATGCCGCCACTGGCGCCAGCAGCAGGCCGGCCACGAGCGCCCGCGCGCGGAAGTCCTCCTGCAAGTCTGGCTCATGCTCGGTATCGACCGTGAGGTAGGTGGCGGCCAGGAACGCAAAAAGACCCTGTGCGAACAGACCGCAGGCGACGGCGAACGGCCGGGTCCAGCCCGCGAAGAAGCCACTCGACAACCGCCCATCGACGACGCGGATCTCGCCTGAGGCCAGGGCTCCCAGGCACAGACCGAGGACGAACGGCGTGAAGAAGCTCGACGCGCCGAACAGCGTGCTCCATCGCCGGTGCACCGCGTCGTCCTGAGCGTCGTACTTGCGGAAGACGAAGGTGGAGCCGCGCAACACGATCCCGAGGAGGATCGCAGTCATGGGGATGTGGAGGGCCGTCATGATCACGGCGAACGCTGCTGGAAAGGCGGTGAAGAGAACCACGATGACCAGGATCAACCAGACATGGTTCGCCTCCCAGATCGGCGCGATCGCGTGCTCGATAGCCGCGCGCTGCCGCAGGGCTCGAGGCCCCGAGGCCAGCAGGTCCCACATGCCGCCACCGTAGTCCGCGCCGGCCGACAGCGCGTAGACCACGAGCGCCGCCAGGATGACGGCACCCAACGTGTGCTCAACCGGCACGCGACGCGCCCATGCGCACCCGTCACCTGCTCCCTGTCGAGGTCGGGTGTGTTTCCAGGAACTGGCGGCGGAGCAAGTACAAGACGATCACGGACAGGAAAAGGTAGACCGTCGTGAAGGTGACAAACGATACGACGAGACCGGGCATCGGCGTGACGGCGTCGGCTGTGCGCATCACGCCGTAAATGATCCACGGTTGCCGGCCGACCTCGGTGACGATCCACCCCGCCTCGACCGCGATGAGGCCGAGAGGACCGGCGACGACCAGTGCGCGCAGCAGCCAGCGGTCGTCGGGCAACCGGCGCCGTCGCCACCAGAGCCACCCGGCCCAGGCTGCGAGGATCAGCATGGCGAACCCGGCGCCGACCATGAGATCGAAGGCCCAATGCACGATGCGCGTGTTGGGCCACTCGTCCCGGGGAATGCTGTCGAGACCGCGGACGGAGGCTTGTGCATCGCCCTGGGCGAGCAAGCTCAACCCCGAGGGGATGCGGAGCGCATAGCGGGTCGTCATCGTCGCGTCGTTCGGGATACCGCCGATGGTGATCGGCGCACCGGCCTCGGTCCGGTAGTGGGCCTCCATCGCGGCGAACTTGGGCGGCTGCCGCTCGGCGACCATCCGGGCGATCATGTCCCCGCTGAGGGTCTGAAGCGGGATGCCAACGGCGGCCACGGTCAGTGCGATCCCCAAGGCCCGCCGGTGGAAGACGTTGCTTCGATCCCGCAGGAGAAAGAACGCGTGGACGGCCGCCACGGCGAAGCCCGTCGCCACGTACGCGGCCAGGGTCATGTGGATGACCTGCTGCAGACTCGCCGGGTTGAGCATGGCGGCCATCGGATCGATCTTCGTGACTCGGCCGTCGACCAGCTCGAAACCCGTCGGCGCATTCATCCAGGCGTTCACGGTGACGACGAATATTCCGGACAGCAGGCCGCTGACGGCGACGACGATTCCCGCGAGCCAGTGCACCACCGGTGAGATGCGGTCCCAACCGTAGAGATAGATCCCGAGAAAGATCGCTTCTGCGAAAAACGCGAAGCCCTCGAGCGAGAACGGCATCCCGATGATTCCGCCCGCGTATTCCATGAATCGCGGCCAGAGGAGACCGAGCTCGAACGAGAGCACGGTGCCGGAGACGGCGCCCACGGCGAAGAGGATGGCGGTGCCCCGCGCCCAGCGCCGCGCGAGGTCCAGATAGATCGGCTCACGGCTCCGAAGATGCAGGCCTTCGGCGATGGCCATGAGCAGCGGCATGCCGATGCCGACCGCCGCGAAGATGATGTGGAACGCGAGCGACATGGCCATCTGGGAGCGGGCGAAGACGAAGTCGGTCATTGGCCGAGGAGCTTGAAGATGATCGTGAGACCGAACACGAAGAACAGCGCGGCTGCGGCGCGGCGTATCCAGACCATCGGCAGCCTCGTCGCCAGGTAGCTCCCGGCGAATACGGCGAGCGCGTCAGCGGCCAGCATTCCCAGCGTTGTTCCTACCGTCACGGTCGCGGGGGATCCGAACCGCGCGGCGAGCGCCACCGTCGCAAGCTGCGTCTTGTCGCCCATCTCCGCGAGAAAGAACACCACCGCCGTGGTGACGAGCGGTCCCCACGGGGGCAGCCTCGCGAGCTCGACAGAACTATCCGGGACCAGCGTCCAGACGCCGAACCCGATGAACCCGAGAGCGAGAACCCATTGAACGATGGCCGCCGGCATACGGGTCGCCGCCCACACCCCGACCGATGAAGCCAGAGCATGGTTGACGGTGGTGGCAATGAGAATGCCGAGCAGGATGGCCCAGGGCCGCCGATATCGGGAGGCCATCGACAACGCCACCAGCTGGGTCTTGTCGCCCATCTCCGCCAGCGCGACGACCAGGAACGAACTCAGCAGCGCGACGATCACGAGTCACGCGCGGCGATCAGGGTCTGGCCTGTTCGAGCTGCTCCTGACACGCCACGCACGTGGTGGCATCGGGAATCGCGAGAAGGCGTTTCGGCGGAATGGAGGTCCCACACTCGGAGCAGACTCCATACTCGCCATCCACCACCCGCGTCAGCGCGATGTGCAGACGTTTGGCCCGCTCCGCCAGCCGCGTCGCAGTGAGACGCGCCAGCTCTTGATGCTCGACACTCTGCGCGAGATCGAGGAAGTCGCTACTCGCGGCTTCGGCCGGCGGCACCGCGCTCTCGTTCTGTAGTCGCGCGACGACATCACGGTATGTCTTCAGTAGACGTGTGGCTTCCAAAGTCTTCATTTCTTCACCCCTGCTTTCGATGCGATCGACCCCTTCATCGATGCAGGGAGCCTTCGCGAACGCCCCGTAACGCCTCATGGTCCCCGACCATCCCAACTGGCGTATGGGCCGACTGACTCCCGAAGAGCGCCCCGGGCGGATCGTCGAGGCGCTGCTGCCTCGGCTCGAGTGAAGGCCTGACTTGCGCATTCTTGCGAGAAAGCCCGTGGCGTCGTAACCGGCGGTTCGAAGAGGCCGTCCGAAAGGTCGAACGTGAGACGAATCTGGCGGTTGCCGTAGGGGATTGTCATGGATCTGTCACGGCGGGATTTCCTCAAGACGTCCGGCAGCGCCTTCACCGGGACTGCGTTGGGGGGCCTCGCGAGCGTCGGCGCGAGCCTGGCGCCGGCCCTCGCGCAGGCGCAGGAACTGCGGATCAAGCACGCGAAGGCGATCCCCAGCGTCTGTCCTTATTGCGCGGTCGGTTGCGCCACGCTGGTCCACACTGTCGAGGGCAAGATCATCAACATCGAGGGCGACCCACGAAGCCCTCACAACGAGGGCACGCTGTGTCCCAAGGGTGCGGCGATCTACCAGCTTCACGTGAATCCGAACCGCCCGACCAAGGTGCTCCACCGCGCGCCGGGCGCGACCGCGTGGGAGGTGTGGGACCTCGATCGCGCGATTGACCGCGTGGCGGCGCTGACGAAGAAGACGCGCGACGAGACGTTCGTCGAGCGGCTCGAGAACGGCAAGCTCGCCAATGCCACCACCGCCATCTTCTCTCTGGGCGGCGCCACGCTCGACGGCGAGTGGAACCACATCCAGCAGAAGCTCATGCGTGGCCTGGGAATCGTTGCCATCGAGAACCAGGCCCGTATCTGACACAGCTCCAGCGTCCCCGGCTTGGGGACACGGTTCGGGCGAGGGGCGGCCACGATGTATCCCCGCAGCATGGCCGACTCCGACTGCATCGTGATTCAGGGGTCGAACATGGCCGAATGCCACCCGGTAGCGTTCCGGTGGCCGATGCAGGCCAAGCTCAAGGGCGCGAAGCTGATCCACGTCGATCCGCGCTTCACCCGCACGAGCGCGATGGCCGACATTCATGCCCCGATCCGGGCGGGCTCCGATGTGGCGTTCCTCGGCGGACTGATCCACTCCGTGCTCGAGAGCGAGCGCTGGAAGGGGGACCCGTTCTTCAAGGAGTTCGTCGTCAACTACACCAACGCGGCGACGATCGTGGGCGACGATTTCAAGGATACGGAAGACGTCGATGGGGTCTTCTCCGGCCTCATGCAGTACGCGCCGGGCATCAAGGAGTGGCCGCTCGACGGGTTCGTCGGTCAATACGACACGCGGACGTGGCAATATGCCGCAGCGCCGGCCGGCGCCGGCGCGACGCGCCTGCCGGACGGGCCACCGTTCGACCCGCTCGTGCGCTCGCTGCTCACGCCGCCGCCGCGGCGCGACGAGACGCTCCAGCACCCGCGCACCGTCTTCCAGATCGTGAAGCGGCACTTCAGCCGCTATACGCCGGAGATGGTCGAGCGCGTCACCGGCTGCCCCAAGGAGACCTTCCTCGAGGTGGCGGAGACGATCCTCGCCAACTCCGGCCGCGATCGCACCACGTCGTTCGCATACGCCGTCGCCTGGACTCAGCACACGAACGGACCGCAGACCATCGGCTGCTGTGCGCTGCTCCAGCTCCTCCTGGGCAACGTCGGCCGCCCCGGTGCCGGCGTGCTGGCGCTCCGGGGCCACGCCTCGATCCAGGGCTCGACCGACATCCCGACGCTCTACCACTCGATCCACGGCTACATGAATCACCCGTCGGCGTTGAAGCGCCACGACTCGCTCCGCAACTGGCTCCTGACCGAGACGACGCCGCGCGGCTACGTGGCCAACACCCCCAAGTTCATGGTCTCGTACCTCAAGTCGATGTACGGGGCGGCCGCGACGAAGGAGAACGACTTCGGCTACGACTGGCATCCGAAGATCATCGGCGATCATTCTCATCTGCCGATGTTCGTGGCCATGAACGAAGGACGCGTGAAAGGAATGCTGTGCATCGGCCAGAACCCGGCGACCTCGCTCAACGCGAGCGTCGAGCGCAAGGGGCTCGCCCGGCTCGAGTGGCTCGTGGTCAAGGACAACTGGCTCACCGAGACGGCGACGTTCTGGCAGAACAGCCCGGAGATCACGAGCGGCCAGCTCCGCAGTCAGGACGTCCAGACGGAAGTGTTCTTCTTCCCGTCGGCTCAGGTGGCCGAGTACGAGGGCAGCTTCACCAACACCCAGCGGATGCTCCAGTGGCACTCCAAGGCGGCCGAACCGCCGGGGGACTGCCGCACCGACCTGTGGTTGACCCACCAGCTCGCCACACGGCTGAAGAAGCTGTACGCGGAGTCGACGCTGCCACGTGACCGGGGATTCAAGAACCTGGTCTGGCACTACGACTCGGACGACCCGCACGAACGTGGGCGCGGCGAGCCGGATGCCCTCAAGATCCTCAAGGAGATAAACGGCTACTACACCGACGATCCGAGTCGGCATCTTACGGGCTTCGGCGACCTCAAGGACGACGGGTCCACGACGTGCGCCTCCTGGATCTACTGCGGCGTGTTCCCATCGCCGGACCGGAACCTCTCGGCCCGGAGGCAGCCGGATCCACCGCATGCGCCGGGCGCGCAGCTCCAGTGGGGCTGGGCGTGGCCGGCCAACCGCCGCATCCTCTATAACCGCGCCTCCGCCGACCTCCAGGGAAAGCCGTGGAGCGAGCGGAAGAAGTGGGTGTGGTGGGACGGCGCCAAGTGGACGGGCTATGACACCCCCGACTTCGCGCCCAACAAGGCGCCCCTGTCGAAGGCCGCACCGAATGCCATCGGCCTCGACGCGCTGTCCGGCAGCGAACCTTTCATCATGAAGCCCGATGGCGTCGGCTGGCTCTACGTGCCGAGCGGGCTGGTGGACGGCCCGCTGCCGGCGCACTACGAGCCGGCGGAATCGCCGGTGCGAAACCCGCTATACCGCCAGCAGTCGAGCCCGGTCCTCAAGTACTGGAAGCTCGCCGGCAACGAGCTCGCGCCCACCGCGGATCCGCGGTTCCCGCACATCCTGACGACGTACCGCCTGACGGAGCACTACCTGTCCGGTGCCATGAGCCGCTGGAACCCGTGGCTCACGGAGCTGCAGCCCGAGTTTTTCGTCGAGATCAGCCCAGAGCTGGCCGCCGAAAAGGGTATCGGCAACACCGACTGGATCACGGTCTCGACGCCGCGTGGCCGCATCCGCGGCAAGGCGCTGGTGACGCGGCGATTGCGCCCCTTCGTCATCGACAGCCGCACGGTCCACCACGTGGGCATGCCGTTCCACTGGGGCTACCAGGGGCTGATCACTGGTGACGCCGCCAACGAGCTCACGGCCCTCGTCGCGGATCCGAACGTCTCGATCCACGAGGGGAAGGCCTTCGTCTGCAACGTGGAGAAGGGCTCATGAGCGAGCCGATGGGATTGAACTCGGAGGGGGGCTTTGCCCCCCTTCCGACGCTCGTCGCGCGCCCGAAGCGCGCTCCTCACTGCCTCCCCCCAGGGCGGGATTGCGCGGGCGAAGCCCGCGCTCGAAAGGGGAAGGCATGATGGCTGAGCCGATGGGGTTCTTCACGGATACGACGGTGTGCATCGGCTGCAAGGCGTGCGAGGTCGCCTGCAAGGAGTGGAATCAGCTTCCGGCGGCGAATGGTGGCGTTCGCCCGCTGAGCGGCGATAGCTATGACAACACTCGCCACCTCGACGGCATCCACTGGCGCCACGTGAAGTTCATCGAGCAGTTCAGCGCGGACCGGCGCCAGGGGCGCTGGCTGATGATGAGCGACGTCTGCAAGCACTGTGTCCACGCCGGCTGCCTCGAGGTGTGCCCGACGGGCGCCATCATCCGGACGGAGTTCGACACCGTCGTCATCCAGTCGGATGCCTGCAACGGCTGCCGCGACTGCATCGGCGCGTGCCCCTTCGGGGTCATCGACATCAATCCGGTATCGGGCACGGCGCAGAAATGCACCCTCTGCTACGACCGGATGAAGGTGGGCCTCGAGCCCGCGTGCGCCAAGGCGTGCCCGACAGAGTCCATCAACTTCGGCACGATCGCAGATCTGAGGAAGATGGCCCAGGCGCGATTGGGTCAGCTGCAGCACGCCGGCGAGAGCCGCGCCTACCTGTATGGCGCCGACGAAGGCATGCTCGGCGGGCTCAACTCGTTCTATCTGCTCGTGGACAAGCCAGAGGTCTACGGGCTGCCGCCGGACCCGCGGCTGCCGTCGCGAAATCTCAAGTCATCCGCAGTCTGGTCGGTGCTCGGGGCCGCCATCGTCGCTCTCACGAGCCTGATCAGCTTCCGGAACCGCGGGAGCCGCGATGTCTAGCACCTTCTTCACCGCTTCACCTCACTGGCGCTGGCTGATCCTCGCTTACTTTTTCCTGGGCGGCCTCGCTGGAGGCAGCTACTTCCTCGCCACGCTGCTGGATCTCTTTGGCAAAGGCCGGGATCGACGCCTGATCCAGCTCGGCTATCTCATCGCGTTCCCTCTCGTCTGCGTGTGTGGATTGGTGCTGACGGTCGATCTCGGGCGGCCGGAGCGCTTCTGGCACATGCTGGTCCAATCAGAGACGTTTCGCCCGATGCTCAAGATGTACTCTCCGATGTCGACCGGCGCATGGGCACTGCTTCTCTTCGGAGGGTGTGCCTTTCTCTCTTTCGTCGCGGTGTTCGCCGAACGTGGCTGGCGCGGCTGGCCGCTTCTTCGCCAGCTCAGCCCACCTGCGTTCGTGGGCCGGCTCGTGACGGTGATCGGCGCGCTTCTCGGCTTCTATGTGGCGGGCTACACCGGAGTCCTCCTGGCCGTCACAAACCGGCCGATCTGGGCGGACACGACCCTTCTCGGACTCACCTTCTTGATCTCGGCGGCGTCGACGTCGGCGGCGCTCTTGATCCTGCTCGGATCCTGGGGCGGTGCGTCGGACGACAGCATTGACGCGCTCGAGCGTTTCGATGCCTCCGTGCTCGTCCTCGAGGCGGTCGTGATCGCCGCGCTGATTGCCTCACTCGGCCGGATCGCGACGGTCTGGCTGAATGGCTGGGGTCTCCTCCTCGGCGTGATGGTGCTCGGCGGAATCGCGCTTCCTTTATATGTGCGGTTACGGGGCCGGGGGCCTCGGCGGGCGATCGGGCCGGCGCTGGTCCTTCTCGGAGGGCTGATCCTCCGCGCCGTCATCATCTTTTCTTCGGACCAGCTCACATGATGCGCGGCTGGCGTTCGATCGTCGTCCTGCTCGTGGCCGGAGCCACTCTCGGCTGCACGAGCCCCGAGTCCACCCGGGCGCGTGGCGGCGGGGCAGGGGCCGATGTCGGCAACCATCCACGCGGGGCAGTCCAGATCCACGCCGGCGCCGAGATGTATTACCGGACGCGAACGCAGGGCGTCGGCATAGGGCAGCGCGCCCTCATCGGCGGCGCTCCGGAAGCCGCGCGGCGGTAGACGGATGGCCTCGGAGGCCACCAGCCGATCTCTGCTGGGCGTCCAGGACGCGGAGCATCCAGAGTGGCGACCGCTGCTCCGGGTCATCAAGGAGGCGCTGCGCGAGGCGGAACGCCCGCAGTGGGCGCGACTCGTGCCCGCGCTCGAGCACCCCGGGCGTCGTGGCCGGCCGCTGCTGGATGGCGCCGTCATCAACATCGCTCCCAGGCTGGTCGGACGCTGGGTCCGTCACATCCTGGGAATCGCGGCCGGCGCCGGGACCGAAGCGGAGCCGCTCGCCAGGAGAGTTGCGGCGGGATGGCTCGACCCATTGTTGCTCTTCGAGAGCGCGGTGTCCCAGGACGTCGATCGCTTCCACGAGGTCGCGTTAGTCGATAGGGACTATCACGGCCTGCTGCGGGGACTGGCGTCGTTGATCGCCATGCCGATGCTCCAGAGCTGCCGGCGGGCCTGGGCCGAGCGGGTGCCGACAGACTGGGCGTACGGCTACTGCCCGATTTGTGGTGGCTGGCCGGTGCTGGCAGAGATGCGCGGGCTCGACGGCGCCCGGCATCTTCGATGCGGATGCTGTGGCGGTGACTGGCGGACCGAGTGGCTGCGCTGCCCTTTCTGTGGCGAAGACGATCATGAAGAGCTCGGCTCCCTCGTGTCACCGGACAGCCTGCCGCGGCAGACGATCGAGGTGTGTGACCGCTGCGGCGGATACGTCAAGACCATCACGACCCTCACTCCAATGCGGCCCGAGCACGTGGTGCTGCAGGACCTCGCCACGCTCGTACTGGACGTGGTAGCGCTCGAGCACGACTACCGCCGCCCGGCGGCGAAGGGACACGAGGTGGCGGTGAGCGTGGTCGCAGAGCCCTCGCGGCTGCGCGATCTGCTCGGTCTTCGGCCGTGACGCCGCTCCGACCTGCGCTTGTATGCGGCGCGCTGCTCACGGCGCTCGATGCCTCCGAGGGACGACGGCGGCGGCGCAAGCGCGACACCACGCCCGATGCGATCGGGATGGCGATCAAGCGGCAACTCCTCATCGAGACGACGGAGGTTGATCCCGATCCAGACACCTTCGAGGCCTGGCTCTTCGAGCGTTGCCTCGCGAGCGCCGAGCTGGCTTCGATGGGGGCGATGCGCGCTATGGCCCGCGAGGTGATCGCCGAGTGGCGGCTGGCCGCAGCCTGTCCTGACTTCCGTACGTGGCTGGCCGCGGGTGCCCGGTCGGAGGACCGGGGATGAAGGGCAAGTGGGTGGTTCTGGCCCGCGCACCTCAATCGCCTTGAGGGCGAGCCACGATTCGCTCGCCGGGGCCCGGTGTGGTGAACTTGCTGACGGTGCTCTTCACGCCATCGCTCGTGCCATTGCTCTCCTCCAAGGTAACCCTGTAGTAGTAGGTCGTCTGTGGCTTGAGGCCCTCGATGCGCACGCGGAACGTCGTGTATTGATGACCCTGGTTCAGCCTGATGGGATTTTTCGCCGTCTGGCTCAAATCCTTGGGATCGGTGCCGTAGTGCACGATGCCGTAATGCACGTCCGACCCCCCAGGGTTGTTGGTCGTCCACCTGATGATGGTCAGGTGGTCCGTGGCCAACTCGAGCTCTGGCCCTTTGGTGATCTCGACGCGCTCGGCTTTCTTGGCGGGAGGAAGTACCTGCGCGGCAGCCGGCTGGAACGCGAGCAGGCTGCCGACCGTGATCGTGATCGCCAGTGTCAGAAGCAGTCCATTCATGGATGTTCTCGTCCGTCGTCTAGCGACGGTTCAGCTACGGAATCGGCGGATTGGGAACAGGCGCGACGCCGCAGACCGCCGACGCGCAGAGCGGAAGCGGCGGCGTGGGAATGAGAAACTCATTCCCTTGGGTCGACGCCGTACCACCGAACACGCACATACCCGTAAACGTGTTCCGGTTGGGATACGGTTTTGTGAACCCGTCCGTGAGGGTTTGCAGGAAGGCGACGATCTGGTTCTCCTGCTGATCCGTCAAGCCGAGATTACCGGTCGTCATGTCGATATTGTTCTTCACCTCGGGCATCGGCCAGCAGTCCACTTTTTCGGTCGTGCCTGGCGGGCAGTGCCCTGACGTCACCGGTTTGGCGAACAGGTCGCGCGTATTGTAGAAGTGGACGAGCTGCTTCAGGCTCTTGATGTAGCCATTGTGGAAGAACCCCTTCTGGAAGAACCCGCCTGGCCCCCCTGGCGCCTCGGTGGTCGGGCACTGTGTCGGCGCCATGCCCACATTGCGTGCTGTCGAGACCTGGAATTGGCCATCGACACTCGGGGCGAACGGTATCCACTCCGCGTTCGGGTTGGGAGCAGAACCGAAACCGCTTCTCAGGAAGGTCCCCATTCCCAGGTCTCGGTAGCCGAAGCCGAAGGGATTCGGGGTGAAGCCGAAGAAGTCCGGCGTGGTCTGATAGTAAAACGCATTCCTGGGATTGAGCGGCAACCCTTCATTGGCCGAGCCGAAGCAGGTGAACAGAGGGTTCACCGTCGCGGCGTGGCTGGTGTCGGTCCCCGTCGTAGTAGAGGAGATTCCATCAAAGCCGGTCCCGGGCGTCTGTGCTCCCTCTGCCGTCGACGTGGCATGTATTGCAGGCGGCCTGGCCACGGAACAGGCTGTAGCCGGCCATCTCGTCTGGCGTCAACGTGGCGTTGCCCGCCAGGAAGGCGTCGAATTTCGACGTGAACGGGCTGACCTCCTTCGATTTTTCGAAGGCGTCCAGCGACTGCCCCCAGTTATCGAAGACCCTGTTGGCCTGGGTGCGATCCTCTGGCGAGAGCTTGACTGGCGTGGTGTCCGTGCCGAACACCTTAGCTCCTCCTGGGGTTCCGCAGATCTTCTCGGTGTCGTGTGGGAACTTGATATCCAGCGAGCCCCGGCCCCACACCTGCTCGAAGAGAGGTCGGTACTCGGCCTGGGAGAGCCGGAACGCGATGCACGCAGTGTCCGGTAAACCCATTTCTTGAGTATCGACGGGCGGATGCTGCGCCTGCTCGGCGTCAGGATTCTGTAACAAGTATCCGGTTGCTCGTGAGTCCCAGAAGTTTCCGCCAAAGAACAGGCCTTGCGTTTCGTTGAGCTGGAGTACCGGGAACCAGGGGGCGTACGTGTATCGCTGCGCGGTTCGCTTGCCGGCCCGGAAATGAAACGATCCGGGAAACGCGACCATCGTCAGGTTCACGGACGGGATCGGTCCGCTGTACCCCGCGTACGGCATGTGACAGGACGCGCAGGCCTGATTCTTGAAGGGGGAGATGTTCTCGTCGAAATTCATCAGCTTGCCGAGCGTTTGAACCATGTCATAGCCGCTGCCCTGCAGTGTTGGCGGCTGCCCTGTCAGATTCGGAGGCGGTAACGCCCGCCACTGCGCGAGAGCTTGCTGGAAGATGAGGTTGACCTCGCGGCTGACCCTGTCGAGCTCCGACTGCAGATCGGCCGGGAGGATGCCCGGCGGATACGGGTTATAGTCCGGTGGGGGGCTTTCCTTCTTCTTGCCTTGGCCTTCCTTCTGAGCCGAGCCCCCCTTCTGGGCCGGTAGGGCTTGCGGGGCAACCATCAGAGCCAACACGACGATGACGGACGTTCGCAGTAACGCGATCAATGCTCGCCGATTCATGGCTGCCTCCTACTCCGTAGCTGCGACGACGATCCACATCGAGCGGGAGTTGGAGCGAGACCTCATTGGGCCCGGACTCGGCGGCCCTCGATCGCGCCAAGGTGCGCACCACGTCAACACCATCGCAAGCAGACTCGTACCGCTGACGCCGGCCTCGTGCAAGGTGGACGGCGGCAATTTGTGCGAAATGTCCGACAATGTCCGATAACGTCGGTAGCGTTCATCGGTGGAGCGCCGGACCGGCGTGGTCAGACGAAAAACGTTCGGGGACGGCGCGCCGGATCATCGGCCATTCTGAACTACGCGCTCCTGCGGTCGATCAGCCACTATCAGCACATCTCTCTTTCGAAACCGCAGGCGGCCGCTCGGTATCCGGTAACACCTGATCTTGCCGGCAGCCACCCATCGGTCGATGGTGCGAATCTCTACCCGACACAACTGCGCGACTTCGCCCTTCGTCAGAAGCTTTTCGCCCGGAGCGCATTCGTTCCACATAGCCCGTCTCCATCGCTTTATCTCTGATCCAGGGTGCCGGGTTGCTCAACCGGCACTGTGTCACTGGTCATCTCTTCTCTGGAGCTGGTCGCGGCCATGCTGGGTCGCATAGATACCCACGCCCGTCGAATCGATGGCGACGCCGCCCGCGTTGCGGAGCCCGGTGACGAAGCGCTCGGCGGGCGAGAACCGCTGCCCCGTCCGCTCGGCCTCGTAGCGCCAGATGCCGGCCCGCGTCTCGAGCTCCGTGCACGGCTGGTGCCCTGGCGAGTTGGGCATCCGGTTCTGCATCTGGCACGCGTTGGTGGCTGAGCCGCTGTTGACGTACAGCGCACCCCGCGCATCGATCGCGAACGGGTGCATGGGATGGTCACCAGTGAGAGGCAATCCCGAGACGATCACCGTCGGCGCCTCGGTCGGCACGATCCCCGTGGTGGGCAATGCATACCGCATGATGCGATCGTCGACCTCCGCGAAGAGCGCGCCGCGGTAGAGCGTGATGCCAGTCCCCCCGGCACTGCCGGTCTGCACGCTCTCGCCGAAACGGACCTTGACGTCGGCCCGGCCTTCGCCCTTCGTGTCCTGGAGAGCCACGAGGAAACCGCCGGCGGGAGGCGTGTCGTTACCATAGTACCGGCCGCTCCAGGTGTTGACGTACACCACGCCGTTCGGCGCGACGACGAGGTGGCGGGCATGGCCGATGTTGTCCGCGAACACCGTCGCGCAGAACCCGGCGGGCAGCGTGATGCCGCCGTTATCGTCCACGCAGACGGGCTTCGTGGTCGTCCGCTGTTCCTCGCGAGCAGCCAACAACGATCCGGTCGCCAGCAGCAAGCCGATGATGAGCCCCGCGTAGAGAGAGCGTCGAGACAGTGAGTCGGCGATACGCATTGGGTTCGTGCTCCTCCGAAGAGTTTCGTTAGCGCGCGTCAGCTTCGACGGGCGCACCGCGCGGCGCGAGGCCGAGGCGCTCGGCGATTCGTGCCCCGAGGTCGGGGTCCACCCGCCGCCACAGCGCGACGGCGCGCTCCATCGATTGCGCCCTTGACGAGTTCGTCGGCTTCCTTCTGATTGACGCCACCGATGACTTTATATGTGCCCTCGCCCCCACTGAACGTCATGGTGCCGAAGCAGAGGCCGGAGACGAGGAGCTGCATATATGCCTATTCCTTCCGCGTCTCGGGAGTGTAGTGGCTCTTCAGATACGTGAGGATGGCCTGTGCGGAGGGTTCGGGGATCGGTGCGCCGAACGTCCCGATCATCTTGTTCACCACCGCTTCCCACGTGGCACTCGTGAGTGGGGGCTGCATCGTGATGTACGTCGTGCTGTGACAGATACCGCAGAAGCTTTGCACAAGCTCCCTTCCTTCTCCGTCAGCGAGTGGGGGCGTGTACGTCGGCCACGGCCCCACGGCGTAGACAGCGCCCGCATCATCATTCTGCGGTGCCGGCTGCATCTGCATCCCGAGGTTCCGCAGGTCATAGTGGCCCTCCTGGACGAGGCCGGGGACCTTCGTCGCCTGACTCAGCGCCGTCGAGGCTGCGGCGAGCGCACCGGCGGCCGCCAGAAGGACGATCCCTAGGCATCGATTGCGGGTCATGGCGTTCCTCTCAGCTCGCGGCGCCGACGATCAGTGCCTGGCGCTCGACCCTGTTCCAGAGGTAGCCGCCGGGGTTCCACACGGGCGCATCGGGCTGCACGTTGCCCTTTGCGTCAGTGGCCCTCACGGCGATCACATGCGTGCCGGCGCGGGAGGGTCTCCAGGTGTGCTCCCAGATTCGGAAGGAATGTGGACCGTGATCCGCGTCCAGTGCTGCTTCCACCCAGCTCCGGCCGTCGTCCTCGGAGAACTCCACCTTCACGACAGAGCCATCACCACTAAAGGCGATGCCCTGAACCCGCACGGGCAACCCGGACGGCAGCTTGCTGCTCCCGTCGGGCACGACGATGAAGGACCGCACGGGCATGCGCACGTGGCCGATGGAAACGGTCTTGAGTGTGCCGCTGGCCGCTTCGGCTGGTGTGGTATTGCCCTTTGGAGTGTCGGGAATGCGGTAGGCCGTGGCCATCCAGTAGTTCGTGTCCTCCTTCGTGAGCGCGCGGATCCAGGTGAGGTGCTTGATCCAGTACACGCCGAACTTTCCCGGCACGACGAGCCGAACGGGGAACCCGTTCAGCATCGGCAGAGGCTCGTCGTTCATCAGGTAGGCCACGAGGGCGTCATCCAGCGCCGGGTCCGTCAGATCGAGCGACTTCATCACGGCGTCGGCGCCCTTGCCCTCCGGCCCCGGCCCGCGGTCGAGACCCTGGAACTGCAGCTGAACCGTCCCTGACTTCATCCCGGCGGAAGCGAGCAGCTCCCTGAGGCGTACCCCGGTCCACCTGGCGTTCCCCATACCGCCGTTACCCCACTGCGCACCAGAAACCCGCGGCTGGAATCGACTCCGACTGTTCCCCGAACACTGATTGACCGCCGCGACAGATACTGCCTTGAAGTTCTTCACCAGCTCATCGAAGCCGAGCTGGAGCGGCCGCTCGACGTTGCCCTCCAGGTTGAGCCGCCACGTGCTCAAGTCGACGGCATTCGGAATGAGGTCTAGGTGATAGCGCACGTAGAACGCTGCGTTTGGGGTGAACGGCGTCAGAAAGTATGGACGCGGCGTCTCGAGCTGGATTCCCCGGTCGGTCATACGAAGGAGCGGAAGCTTCTGCGGATAGCTGACGAACGGATTGACGCCGTTCCAGTATGGATTGGGACCCGGGCCGGTGAAGCTCGGTAGCCCCATTGCGGCTTGCGGTGCGACCTGGGCGCGAGCCTGCCCACTGAATGCGAGACCGGCGGCACCCGAGCCCAGCCACGCGAGCAGAGATCTCCGCGAGAGGCGTCGCATGTCGATATCAGTTGACGTTCGTGCGCTCGTCCGTGGCTCTGAGCTCTTTCGGCGTCCCGGGCTCCTCCGGCCCTCCGGCGGCCAGGCCCTTCTTGAACTCCATCATGGCCTGGCCGACAGAGCGCGACAGCTCCGGTAGCTTCTTGGCGCCAAAGAAAAAGACGCCGAGGGCGAGTGCGACCCAGAGATCCTGTAGTCCTATCACAGCATGCTCCTTCGCCCGTGGTCGCTACTTGGCGATGCCGAGAGCGGCCTTGGGCAGCTTTTCGATCACCTCTGATGTCACACCGAAATTATCCTCGAGCAGTCTGGCCGGGTTCGCGGCGAGCCACTGCGAGAGCGAGATCTCGGTGTAGAGCGGATTGTTGAACTCGGGAAATACCACGTGTCGCCTGGCCGAATTCGTTCTCTTCGACTGTTCCATCGGGCGAAACGACCGTGGTCATGACGTGCCCCTCGAGGACGGACGCCCACTCGGCCGCCACCGCGTGCCAGTGCAGCTCACGCAGGCCGCCCGGGCTGCAGGCGCATCGAGACTCCCGCGATACTGCGCGAGATCGGGAAGTTGCTGGTGCTGACCTCTTTGGCCGTGCCGCCTGCTCCCGCCCAGCCCGACTTGCTGTTCTCCAGGCTGAACTTGAAGGGCGACAGCGGTGGGAACTTGTCGGCGTTCGACCCTTTCACCGGCACCTCGGCCGCGCCGGCGCGCTCCGGCCCCAGCCCGGCCGCCGCCGCAACGAAAGGCGCCGCCGCCAGCAGGATCCGACGCGTCATCCTGATCCCAGTGTTCGCGATTTTGTCGTTCACGTTCTCTCCGAGTGAATGTTTCGATTCAGCCTCGTTCGTCTCTTGCGTCGACTTTTCGAGGGCGCGACGACGGAGTCGGGAACACGTGGCGTAGTTTTTTGGCAAGAACGCGCAACGGTCCCCCGCAGGGCTACGGGCTCGTCCCCGTCGGCGTGTCGGGCTCTTGCCGGAATCCGGTGGCGATGTCACGCGAGCGTGGAGGACCGATGGCAGCGGCTCGGTCTGGGGGCGATCCTCTTGGGGGAGATCCTGCCCGCCGGCGGACAACGCGAAATCTGCGAGTTCCGCGCTGACGTGCTGGCCTACAACGGTGGCATGCTCCGCCTGCTCGCCCATCACACTGACGTCGAGCGGCGGAGAACACTGCAGGGGATCGCAGAAATCTCAGTCCGTCGCCGAAAACCCCCTCTGAGTGCCGACGTCGATGCCATGCAACGATGACGGGTCGCGCGCCCTCCCAATGTGCGGGAGGCCCTGTGGCACACCAGCTCGTTCTGTCGAACGGACCCTAGGTAGCGGTGAGCGTGGTTGCGGAGTCCCCGCGGCTGCGCGCTCTGCTCGGTCTGCGGCCGTGACGCAGCGGGGACCGGCGGTCGTCTGCGCCGCATTGTTGGGCGCGCTGCGCGCCATGGCGCGGGAGGTGCTTGCGGAATGGAAGTTCGCGGCAGCCTCCACCGACTTTCGTGAGTGGCTGGCTGCGGGCGCTCCGTCCGAGGATCGCGGGCTGGCGTTGCCTGCGACGCTCGCGCTTCGGCCATCGTCCAAAGACGGAGACGGGAGGTAACGGACACCGATGGAACAAAAGCTCATAGAGGGAACCGGACTCGTCAGCTCGCGCATCGCGCTCGGCACGTGGTCGATCGGCGGGTGGATGTGGGGCGGAAGCGACGAGGGCGAGGCCGTCAAGACGATCCGGACCGCGCTCGACCGCGGCATCACGCTGATCGACACCGCGCCGGCCTACGGATTCGGCCGGTCCGAGGAGCTCGTCGGACGGGCCATCGCCGAGCACGGCGAACGGGAGCACGTGCTGATCGCGACCAAGGCCGGGCTCGCGTGGCGCGCCGGCCAGGTCTACCGGAATGCCTCGGCAGGACGCATCCGGGCCGAGGTCAAAGAGTCTCTGCGACGGTTGAGAACGGACTACATCGACATCTACCAGGTGCACTGGCCGGATCCGCTCGTTGCTCTCGGAGAAACCGCCGCGACGCTTCGCCAACTCTTCGAGCAAGGGACCGTTCGCGCGATCGGCGTGAGCAACTTCTCACCCGAGCAGATGGAGATCTTCCGTTCCGTCGCGCCGCTGCACGTCGTGCAGCCGCCCTACAACCTCTTCGAGCGGCAGATCGAGAAGGATGTCCTCCCGTATGCCGAGCGGCACGGCCTCACCGTCTTGGCGTACGGCGCGCTGTGCCGGGGCTTGCTGTCCGGCCGCATGCGACCGGACACGCAGTTCACAGGCGATGATCTTCGCCAGACCGATCCGAAGTTCCAGCAGCGACGGTACCGGCAGTATCTCGATGCGGTCGCTGCGCTCGATCGCCTGGCCCGCGAGCGCTACGGCAAGAACGTCCTGGCGTTGGCGGTTCGCTGGATCCTGGATCAAGGGCCGACGATCGCGCTCTGGGGTGCCCGACGGCCCGATCAGCTTGCGCCGATCGAGGATGTGCTCGGGTGGAGTCTCGACGACGACGCGCGCGCGGACATCGATCGCATCCTGGCGAAGGCGATCACGGACCCGGTCGGCCCGGAATTCATGGCCCCGCCGGCCCGCGAGGAGTCCTGATGCTTGGGTGGTTCTTTCAGACCGACGGCAGCATCGTTCCGCTCGTGCTGAGGCTGACGCTGGCCGTGGTGATGTTCCCCCACGGTGCCCAGAAGACGCTCGGCTGGTTCGGTGGCCACGGCTTCAAGGGCACCATGGCTTTCTTGATGAAGTCGGGGATTCCCGGCCCCCTCGCGTTCCTTGCGATCATGGCCGAGTTCCTCGGGCCGCTTGGCCTGGCCGTCGGCCTCCTGACCCGTGTGGCGGCACTTGGCATCGGCATCGTCATGCTTGTCGCGATCTTCACCGTCCACAGGCAGCACGGATTCTTCATGAACTGGTTTGGCATCCAGCAGGGCGAGGGCGTGGAATACCACCTCCTCGCTCTCGGCCTGGCGATCGCGCTGATCTTCAGCGGTCCCGGGGTATGGTCGATGGACGCGCTGATCGCTCGCTAGCGATCGGTTGGAGGGAGCGAAACCCGTATGACCAGACTCAACATCAATGGCAACGCAGTGTCTGTCGATGTGCCCCCGGACACGCCACTGCTCTGGACGCTGCGCGACGAACTGGGACTCACCGGCACCAAGTTCGGGTGTGGCATGGCCCTCTGCGGCGCGTGCACGGTGCACCTGGACGGTACGGCGACGCGCTCGTGCGTCACGCCGATCTCGGCTGCGGAAGGCAAGAAGGTCACGACGATCGAGGGAATCGGCACGACGCCTGTGGGCCGGCGCGTCGAGGCGGCGTGGCGCAGCCTGAACGTCCCGCAATGCGGCTACTGCCAGAGCGGACAGATCATGCAGGCCGCCGGCCTGCTCGCCAAGACGCCGAAGCCCACCGATCGCGATATCGACGAGGCAATGGCCGGCAACATCTGCCGCTGCGGCACCTACCAGCGGATTCGCGCGGCGATCAAGGCCGCGGCAGGAGGGGCGTGAGATGGCGGCGATGCTCGAAAACCTCAGCCGCCGAAGCTTCCTTGTCGGCGGTGCAGCCGTCGCCGGTGGTCTCGTGATCGGGCTGCGTCTTCTGCCGCGCGGATTCGCAAGCGGCCCGCCCGCGGCACCGGCGGTGGATGTGCCTCGTTTCAATCCCACGGCGTTCGTGTCCATCGACGAGAAGGGACTCGTCACCATCGTCGCGCACCGGTCCGAGATGGGCCAGGGCGTCCGCACGGCGCTCCCGATGGCTGTCGCGGACGAGCTGGAGGCCGACTGGTCCCGCGTGAGGATCGCCCAGGCCCTCGGCGACGAAGCCACGTATGGTGGGCAGAATACAGACGGCTCGCGGAGCCTTCGCCACTTCTTGCAGCCCATGCGTGAAATGGGAGCCGCCGCGCGTCAGATGCTCGAGACGGCGGCCGCCAACTCGTGGGGCGTGGACGTCGCACAGGTCCGGGCGCGCAATCATCAGGTCGTCCACACGCCGACCGGGCGGGTTCTCGAGTACGGCGCGCTTGCTGCAGCCGCGCGTGAGCTGCCGGTCCCACGGCAGGAAAAGGTCAAGCTGAAGCGGCCAGAGGATTTCCGTTACATCGGGAAGGACGTGCCGATCGTTGATCTCGCCGATATGACGAGCGGCCGAGCCGGCTACGGGATCGACGTCAGGCTGCCGGGAATGAAGTACGCCGTGATCGCCCGTCCTCCCGTCTACGGCGGTCGTGTCGCCTCGTACGATGAGGCCCCGGCTCTCGCGGTGCCCGGCGTCGAGCGGGTCGTGAAGCTCGACGGCACGCCGCCGCCGTCAGGCTTTCAGCCGTTGGGAGGCGTGGCCGTCATTGCGCGCAACACGTGGGCGGCCATCCAGGGCCGCGGCAAGCTGAGCATCACGTGGGACGACGGCCCGAATCGATCCTACGATTCGGCCACCTACAAGACCGAGCTCGAGGAGACGGCGCGCCGACCGGGGAAGGTCGTGCGCAACCAGGGCGATGCGCTGGCGGCGCTGGCCGCCCCAGCGCGCGTCCTCAAAGCCGACTATTACGCTTCCCACATCGCGCACGCCCCCATGGAGCCACCGGCCGCGGCGGCCAGCGTCACCGATGGACGCTGCGAAGCGTGGGCATGCACCCAGAACCCGCAAGGGGCGCGCGACGAGATCGCCAAGGCGCTCGGGATCCCGGTCGACCGGGTGAAGGTGAACGTGACACTCCTCGGCGGCGGCTTCGGCCGCAAGTCGAAGCCCGATTATGTCGTGGAGGCCGCGCTGCTCTCGCGGGCCGTCGGCGCTCCGGTCAAAGTGACGTGGACCCGCGAGGATGAGATCCACCACGACTACTACCACACGGTCACCGCCCAGCATCTCGAGGCGGCGCTGGATCCTCGAGGCCGCGCCATCGCCTGGCTTCACCGCAGCGTGTTCCCGGCCATTCCGTCGACGTTTCAGCCGAATGTCCGGTACGCGAGCGACGGCGAGTTGAGCCAGGGTGTGATCGATGTTCCGTATGCCATCCCGAACATCCGGTGCGAGAACGGTGAAGCCGAGCCCCACGTCCGCATCGGCTGGTTCCGCTCCGTACTCAATATTCCGCACGCCTTCGCCGTCTGCTCGTTCGCGGACGAGCTGGCTCATGCGGCCGGGCGCGACCCGAAGGACTACCTGCTCGGGTTGCTCGGGCCGCCGCACCGCGTCGACGCTGGCGCGCACTACCAGAACTACGGCGATGACATCAATGTCTACCCGATCGACACGGGCCGACTACGCCGCGTCGTGGAGCTGGTCGCCGAAAAGGCGCAGTGGGGGCGAAGCCTTCCCGCGGGCCACGGACTCGGCATCGCGGTCCACCGCAGTTTCGTGAGCTACATGGCGATCGTGATCGAGGCCGCGGTCGGCAAGGACGGCACGGTGTCGGTGCCGCGTGTCGACATGGCGGTCGACTGCGGCTTCGCCGCATATCCGGACCGGATCCGTTCCCAGATGGAAGGGGCAGCCGTCATGGCGCTGAGCTCGGCCCTTTATGGTGAGATCACGTTCCGCGAGGGTCGGGCGCAACAGAACAACTTCAACGACTTCCAGGTAGCGCGCATGAATGTCGCCCCTATGGAGACGCGCGTGTACATCGTGGAAAGCGATGCGCCGCCGGGCGGAGTCGGCGAACCTGGGGTGCCACCATTCGCTCCGGCGCTCTGCAACGCGATCTTCGCCGCGACCGGGAAGCGGATTCGCCGCCTGCCCATCGCAGATCAGTTGCAAAGCGAGAACGAACCTCGAAAGGGAGATCGGCCTGGCGCGCGAGATCGTGCAGAAGGGTGAGCACGCGCTCACGACGACGACCACTCGCATCTTCGCCGCGCAGATCGCGCTGGCGCCGGCTCACGTTGCTGCCACCGACGCGACGTGTGAGAGCGTCTGGGCCGCGCTGGGTGCCCACCGGCACCTGCTCGTCAGTGGAGCCACGGACGCCGCAACCGGAACGGCAGGCGGCGTCTCGCTGGACCTGTTCGGTCGATTGCGCGCGTGGTGCCCGCGTGTGTGCCCCCTGAACGAGGCCGACGGCTCCCGCATGCCCTTTTAAGGCGCCGGCCGAGCACGAGCCCGTCATTCCGGTCGAGACGACCGTGGTCATCCCGATCGTGGGTGCCGACGTCTTCGGAAAGACCCTAGACGCCGAGCACGTCCACAGGCCCGAGCTCGTCAGCGCGCTGAGCGGCGCTCCGCTGGGGAAGCCCGTGACGCCCGAGATCGTGTCGCGGGTTCTGGCCCACCCGAAAGGCGGATGCAAGAACGTACCGGCCGGCGCCCGCGTCGTGCCTCTGATCAACAAGGTAGAGACCCTCCCAGACTGGGAACCGGCGCGCGAGACGGCCGAGCGTCTCCTGCGAGAGCCGGCGATCGAGTCGGTCGTGCTCGCCACCGTGCGCGGGGACGAGCCCGTGCTCGAAGTGTGCACGCGATGAACGCCGTCTGGCCTTTCATATCGCGAGATCGAATTGCAACCGTCGAGAACGCCGCTGGGTCCGGTTGCCACAACCGAGATTGGATCAGCCTTGATGCACGAGTCGAGGTCGTGGTGGCGCTGATCAAGAAATCGGATGTGGCGGGCGCTGTGCTTGCGATCGCCCAAAAGGACAAGCTGCCGTGGCGTACGGAGACCCGGCGAGGAGATACATGAAGGCCACAGGGGTCATCCAGGCCGGCGGCCGAAGCACGCGCATGGGCGGTCGGCCGCAGGCGCTGATCGAGCTGGGGGGCTGTCGGATCATCGAGCGCGTGCTCGCCGCTCTCACCGCCGTGGTCGACGACGTCCTGATCGTGACCAACACGCCGGAGCTCTACGCGTTTCTCAAGCTCCCGATGGTTGCTGACGTCTATCCTGACCGCGGCTCGCTCGGCGGCATCTATTCGGGTCTCAAGGCCGCGCCGGGCGAGGCAGCGTTCACAGTCGCCTGCGACATGCCGTTCCTCAACCCCGACGTAGTGCGCCTGGTTGTCGCGCGCGCGAGTCAGGGAGACATCGTCATCCCACGTGTTGGGCACCAGCTCGAGACCATGCACGCCGCATACGCGAAGGCGTGCCTTCCGCACATTGAGGAGCGCCTGCTCGCCGGGCAGCTCAAGATCGTCGAGTTCTTCGAGCGCGTGCTCGTCGTCGAGATCGCCGAGGCCGACGTCGCTCGATTCCGCGACCCTCGGGTCGTCTTCATGAACGTGAACACGCCCGACGAGCTCGAGCGAGCGCGGGGGCTGGCAACCCGGCTCGGCTGACCACGACCAAGCTTCGCTACGCCATCTCGCGCGGAACGTCGGCCGCACGACCTCCGATCAATCCAGAAGACGCTTTCGCTGAGGCCTCTCGATGGCGGATTCACCACGTGGCGGGAGCGTACTCCCCGGTAGACGCTATGCTGGCGCGCCCGACGTGACTCTTGACCACGAGTCGAAGGGTATGGGACCGGGGCAAAGTATGTGGATGCGTGGAACTCGTAACCCAAAGGTCGCTGGTTCGAGGCCAGCGCTGCAACCATGGCATAGCTCCCAAGGTCACACACGGTCTCGGAGTTTCGTGCTACGACCGGCCGCCCTCATCACCTAACCCCAATCCGAAATAACTGAGGGCGCGAACGAGTGGCCGAAATGCATCAGAGGGGCGAATCCACGGATCAAAAGAGTCGATGTTCCCACATCACTCTCCGATTCGAGGAGGCCCCTCTGATGCGCTTGAGCGTAGGCACGTTGCGACAGGTGGTCAAGCGGGATTTGGCGATTGCGTTCGTTCCTC
>QHSU01000036.1 GCA_003220535.1 Candidatus Rokuibacteriota bacterium | reverse complement strand
CAAGAAGGCCAAGCAGGCGCTCATCGTGGTCGCCGTCAAGCTGCTCCACACCGTCTACGCCATGCTCAAGCATCGTCGGCCCTTCAACCCCTCACGCCTACTCGTCGCTGCGGCGACGATTGGGACTTGACATCTCATGGGATGTCTCGGTGGAGGACGGCTGCCGGGGAGTCTAGCTGAACGCCGGGACGCGCGCCTACTCGTTGACAGACCACGCAGACGGCGGTTGACTGAACTTGACCGGAGGATCGGCGCCACCTCCTGGTCTGGGTGTTAACCCGATTGGAGTCAAGCATGGAGACACCACCGGACGGGAGTGGCGCGCCGTCGCTGGTCTGCCGCTGATGGCGCGCCTGGTCTAGTGTCGTAACACCGAGTCCCGGCGCATGCTGGGACGCGCAGCCGTCGTGCTGCGCACGAATACATGACGCTCGGGAGCGGAGCACCGGTCCCACTCCCGAGCGTTCTCTTAGACGCGCACCCCGATCCAGCGTTGCAGGAATGCCCCTCTGATTCACACGTCGGGCTGCGCCATGGATAGTCACCAACTTACTTATCGCCGCAGCGATCCTGCGGCGCAGGGGGGATTCATTGAATAAGCTGATGCTCGCAGGCCTCGTCGCAGTGCTTGGCTTCGCCCCGGCGTTCGCGCTGGCTCAGGCGCAAGAGAAGATGCTGGTCGGTCATGTGCAGAGCGTTGACGAAACTGGAACTAGGATTACCCTCACAGACGGCACCAAACTACTGACACCGCTAGCATCGGTAATCCGGCCCAGAGCGCTCCAAGAGGGCACGATGGTGGTCGCGATGTACCTGGAGGAAAATGGCGACAAGATCGTGACTAAACTTTTCCTGAAGCAAAGCGAGCCAGCCCCTTCAACGCCCAGCGAATCGCCGAAGCGGTGATCGAGACCGCGAGCACGACCGAAAGTGAAGGCACGTGGACGCATCGTGCGGCCGACGATGCGTCCTGCGCTTCAATTTAGAGCCGCGAGACGCAGCAGGTCCGCGTCCGCTCTTCGGGCGTCACCCACCTCTCAAACACCACTCCACACGGACACGCCACCGTGACCAGGTAGCCGTTCCACGCGGGCTCGGTCGCGTCGCCGGTCAGGGAGCCGTGCCGGCGATGATCGTGGACGAAGTCTTGAAGGTCGGCGAGGAGGTTCACTGGGTTCACGAGACGAGTTCGTCGGTCTTGACCACAGACCAACCGAGCTTCCTCAAAGAGGGCTCGAGACGATGGCGTCGCTCCACTCTTCATTTTTCAGGATGGTCGAGGAGCCGCTCAACGGCTGCGACAAAGTCTTTCACCTTGATCGGCTTGCTCTGATACGCGTCGAAACCGGCGTCCGTGATCCTCCGCCGATCCTCGGTCATCACGGACGCGGTCATGGCCATGATGGGAATCCCTCGAGTGGCCGGCTCGGCTCGTAGCCGTCCGAGCGCCTCGATCCCGTCGATCCCGGGGAGCCGAATGTCCATCAGGACCAGGCTCGGGTGTCGCTCTTGGGCGAGGCGGACGCCCTCTTCCCCCGTCTCGGCCTCGATGATCTCGTAGCCCTTGAACGTCAACACATCCCGGACGAGCTTACGATTCTTGTCGTGGTCCTCGACCACGAGGATCAGCTCATTCGCCACGGCGCACCGGAATCGTGAACGTGAAGGTCGACCCGCGGCCCACTTCGCTCAGCACCCGGATTCCGCCCCCGTGCAGCTCGACGAACTTCCGACAGAGGGCCAACCCGAGTCCCGTTCCTTCCTGCTTCGCCGCGCTGGTCCCGACCTGACGGAACTCCTCGAACACGGCCTCCTGGTCCTCTGGCGCGATGCCAACCCCGGTGTCGCTCACTGATACCTCCACAGACCCGCCCTTTGGCACTGCTGCGACCTCGATCCGGCCGCCCTCTGGCGTGAACTTGATCGCATTCGACAGCAAGTTCAGGACGACCTGCCGAATCTTCCGCTCGTCCGCCCGAACCTCGCCGAGCCGCTCATCGATGGTCGACTCCAGCCTGATTCCCCGTCGCCCGGCCCGCTCGCGGACGAGCGTCAGGGCGTTGTCGATCGCCTGCGGGAGATCGAAGTCGGTGACTTCCAGCTCCATCCGCCCGGCCTCGATCTTCGAGAGATCAAGGATGTCGTTGATGAGGGAAAGCAGGTGCGTGCCCGAGGCGTAGATGTCCTTGAGGTACTCGGCTTGCTTATCGTTCAGCTCGCCGAACATGCGGTCAGATAAGACCTCAGAGAAGCCGATGATCGCGTTGAGGGGTGTCCTCAGTTCATGAGACATGTTGGCCAGGAACTCGGACTTGTGCTGGCTTGCCGCCTCAAGTTGCCGGCCCTTCTCCTCAAGTTCTCTGAGAAGTCGGCCATTCTCGATGGCGATCACCGCCTGGTTGGCAAAGGTCTCGAGGAGAGCGATCTGCTTCACCGAGAACGGCCCGGGGTTGGCGCGAGCGACGGCGATCGCCCCAATGGGGTTCCCTTCCAGGAGCATTGGGACGACCAGGTTGCTCCTATAGCCGAGGGCTCTTGCGAGAGAGCGCCCCACATCGGACACTCCAGGGTCGTTCTCGACATCGCGCACCTCGACGACTGTGCGGTCCAGGATGGCCGTGGCGACCTGAGTCTCCCGGCTCGGAGTCCTCGGGTACATGCGGCGCGCCTCCTCCAGACCCTCGACGGTAAAGTTATGGTGAGCTACGAAGTGAATCAGGTTGCCCTCGAATCTGAACACGCCACTGAACAGGCCATCGCAAAGCCTGACGACCCGCTCCGCGATCGTATTGAAAACCGGCTCGACATCAGTCTGAGAACGGCTGATGACACGAAGGATCTCGCTCGTCGCCGTCTGCTGCTCGAGCGCCTCGGTAAGCTCGCTATTGCGTGTTTGTAGCGCCTTGAACAGGCGGACGTTCTCGATTGCGATCACCGCCTGGTCCGCGAAGGTCTTCAGCAGCTCGACTTCCTGGGAAGAGAATGCGCCTGGCTCCGCACGGGTCACGGTGAGCACGCCGATCGGCTGTCCATCGTGCATCATCGGGACCCCAAGATTCGCGCGCCAGCCACGCACTCTGGCATTGGCCCGCAGCCCAGCGGGGACCTCATCCGTTTCGACGTCGGCGATCTGTTTGACCGCGCGATCGAGGATCACCTCCCCGGCAAACTCCCCGCGGCGCACGGGCGCCGGAAAGCGCCGACGTAAAGCATCATCGGAGCCCGGGAAGCCGCCGCGGATCGCGGCCGCGTGGAGCAGGTGGCCATCGAACCGCACCACGAGGGCGCCCCAGCCACGAAGCAGCCGCAGCGCGCTGTCAGCAATGGCGTCGAACACCGGCTGCACGTCGGTCGGCGAGCTACTGATAACGCGTAGAATATCTGCGGTCGCCGTCTGTTGGGCTAAGGCCTCGGTGAGGTCGCGATTCCGCGCCTCCAGTTCCTTGAACAGCCGAACGTTCTCGACGGCGATAACGGCCTGGTCGGCGAACGTCTGCAACAGCGCGACCTGCTTGTCGGAGAACCGCCCGGGCTCCCTTCTTGCGACGGTGATCGCACCGACCGACGCCCCGTCGCGCAGCATCGGCACCGACACCACGCTCCGCGCGCCGACCGCCATGGCTACGCGCCGGCCGGCGCTCGACCGCTCCACGTCTGTTTCAGTGTCCTCGGTGAAGGCGACGCGGGCGTCGAGCATGGCGCGGCCAGAAGTGTTCGACCGGCTCGCCGGCATCGGGTGCATCGCCTGGTAGGATGCCCATGCCTCCGGATTGAAGTTGTGGTGTGCGACGAGATGGACGATATCGCCCTCCAGCCGATACACGACCCCAAAAACGCCACTGCAGAGTCGCACGGCGCTGTGAGCGATGGCATCAAAGACGGGCTGTAGATCTGTCGGCGAAGCGCTGATCACTCGCAGGATCTCCGCCGTGGCCACCTGCTGCTCCAGCGCCTCGGTGAGATCGCGGTTGCTTGCTTGCAGCTCGGTGAACAAGCGGGCGTTCTCGATCGCAATCACCGCCTGGTCAGCGAAGGTCTTCAACAACTCGATCTGCGTGTCGCTGAATGGGCGCACCTCAGTGCGCCGGAGCACGATCGCACCGATTGCTACCCCCTCGCGCAACAGAGGAACGCCTAGTGTGGTGCGGTGGCCAAACCGTCGTGCTATCGCACTGCCTTCGGGAAACTCCACCACTTCGGTCTGGAGGTCCACGACATGCACTGTCGTCCCATCGCGGACTGAGCGTCCGGCGACCGTACCGCGAATCGCCGGTTGTCTGTAGCCTCGAGGTGCCCCCGGAATGGGACCATGGTGCGCAGCCAGCCGAAGGAAGTCGCCTTCTAACCGATGGATGACCCCGTCAGAGGCGGCACAAAGGCTGGCGGCGCGTTCGGCCATCGCGTCCAGCACGAATTGCAGCTCGGTGGGCGAGTTCGCGATGACGCGCAAGATCCCATGTGTCGCGACCTGCTGCTCTTGCGCCTCGGCCAACGAGTGCCTAAGCCTTTCATTCTCGTCTTTAAGATCTTCGTAAGGCCTTGCGACAGCGACTCCGGTGGTGGGCGTACCGCATTCACCACAGAACTTCTGCGCCACGGGATTCGCGTGCTGGCACCGGGGACACTGCATGCCGCCCTCCGGAGTCTGATCTGCTAAAGGTCGGGACGGTGAGCCGAGACTAGACTGATGCCGGGTCGGTGGTCAACCACCGGGTGTCAGTTCAGTCGTGTCTCTCGTAGCAGATCCAGCTCGGCATCCAAGGGCGTCACCCACCGCCCAAACACCACCCCACACGGGTACGCCACGGTGAGCAGGTAGCCATTCCAGGCTGGCTCCGTGGCGTCGCCGGTCAGGGTGCCGTGGGGGCGGTGGGAGCGGAGGAAGTCTTCAAGGTCGGAGAAGAGATTCACGACCAACCGAAGATGAAGCTTCTGACGTAACGCCCCTGCGAACCCGAATCGGAGCCCGGCGCAAACCTGGCAGCGGAGACCGAGGTAGACGTCGAGCTTGGCCCCGATCAAGCTCAGGAGGTAGAGACGCCGGCGCGGCTTCCGGCACCAAAGGCAACGGTAGAAGAGGGCCAGTCCCCCTAGGAAGTGAGCGGCGCACGATGGGATCGGGTAGGTTTCCCCACTCTCGAGCGTGACCAGTACGGCGTCCCGGTGGTCGGTCGGCGCCATCTTGAGGCCGTACCGAAGACTGCCATCCTCTGACGTCCAGAACACGAAGTACGGCCGCTGGTGGGGATCATCGAGAACCCAGCGCAGCCAGGGCCAAGACCGTCGCCGTCCCGTCCTGGCGTACAGTGGATCTCCGTTGTGTCGTCGGTCCTCATCGCTCGGTCTTGAAGAGTTGCAGGAGCCCCTTGAGAGGGATCTGCGTCCACTCGGGCCGGTTGTTGAGCTCGTAGCCGATCGCGTAGATGGCCTTGTCGAGGAGGTAGGCGTCCAACAGGATCCCGAGCTCCGCCGGCGCCTGCGGTAGCAACGAGACGGAAGCGACGGCAGGGAGATAGCCTTTGAGGAACGCCGCGCTCACCGCGCGGTACCAGAACCGCGCCCACGGCTCCAGGGTGGGAACGTCTTCCGGACGCGTCCCGGGCACCTGGCCGAGCAGGGCCGCGTACGCAGCGTAGTGGAAGGATCCCAGCATTCCAGCGACGTCCCGAAGGGGGGAGCACTTGAGCCGTCGGACGCCGAGGGGCCTGGCCGACTCGCCCTCGAAGTCGATGATGATGAAGTCCTTGCCCGTGTGGAGGACCTGCCCGAGATGGTAATCCCCATGGGAACGGAGGTGGACCGCAGCGATCTTTCGATCGCGAAGCAACCGGAACCGGTTCCGCGCCTCTCCCTCGAGCGTCAGGACGTTTCGCGCTTCTTCGCGAATGGCCGTGGGCAGCCCGGCCAGTCGCTGGCGGAGGACTGAGAAGGTCTCGTTCGCGAGGCTCCGCATGGCCTGGTACAGAGCCTGCCGGGTAAAGTCCGAGACGGGCTCGGGCGCGAGCTCGGGCGTGACGGGGTCGCTCGCCAGGGCCACATGGAGCTCGCCGGTGCGCTGCCCGAGTAGCCGGGCCTCCTCCAGGTAGAGGCCGATCCACTCTCGCGCGCGCGGCGGGAGCTCGTCTTCGACGGCGGCCAGCAGGGGCCCTTCGAAGGCGGGCGGGGTGGGCGACTCGGCTCGATGCGTGAGGACCTCCTCATAGTAGCGCCCTAGTGTGTCCAGCGTGTAGGTCCAGGCATCACCCTCGTTCGGCAGGAAGCCATGGAGGACACCGAGCGTCGTCAGTTCGCCGTTTGGCCTGCGCAACTCGAGCGCCCCGGCGAGCGGCGCGATATTCCGGAAGTCTCTCTCCGTCAGGAACCGCCCGAGCTCCAGATCGGGATTGGGTTCCGGCTCGAGACGGCGGAAAAGCTTGAGGATGAAGCGGTCGCCGTAGACCACCGATGTGTTGGTCTGCTCGGTCTTTACGACGGCCGGCGCCAGGAAATCTCCCGCCGTCCCCAGAAGTGAGCGGAAATCGGGCGCCGGCGAGGCGATCACTTCGCCGAATCGCCCGCTGAAGCGCCGGCCTCGGGCGATGAGATCGAGGAGGCCAAGCGCGAAGCGCGGATCCACCATCGCGTCGTGGAGGACCCCTTTCTCCTCTGATCCCGTGCCCGTAACGCACACGCTCGCGATCGCATGACTCGTCGGTTCCGGGGTCTCGCGTCCACCGTCAGCGAAGGCCACCGGGAGCACGTAGATCTCAGGCTCGCCCTCGGTATAGGTCACCTGGACGAGTAGGATGTGAGCCACCGGCGCGTCAGGCGGCACGGGAATCGCCTCGACGATCTCGGCGGCCTGGATCAGCCGGGCCTTGCTCCTGAACCAACGCTGTCCCTGGAGGTAACGGGGAAGGATGGTCTCCAGCTCGGCCTTGGCCCGCCCTCGCAGCGCGTTCTCCCATGCGCTCCCCACGGTGAGCGCGGGCAGTGCGCCCGCCGTGGCCGCAGGGCCGGCGACGGCCTCCACGCTCTGCGGCGGGAGGGCAAACCAGTAGAAGATGTGGGGCCCGAGTGTCAGCGAGTAGGGGGCGTTGCTCACAGGGGGGAACCGCGTTTGCCCAAAGACCTCGAGCGGCACGCTCCCCTTGAAAGCGGACAGGTCGAGGTCCACAGACTGTGCGAACCGGGAGAGATTGGCGACTACGAAGACCGCCTCATCCTGATAGCGGCGAACGAAGGCCAGGACCTTGCGGTTCTCCGACGGCAGGAACTCCAGGCTCCCCCGACCGAACACCTTGGAGCGCTTGCGGAACGAGATCAGGCGCTTCATCCACCACAGGAGCGAATGGCGGTTGTTGGCTTGGGCCTCCACGTTGACAGCTTCATAGCGGTATTCCGGATCGATGATGACGGGGAGATAGAGCCGCTGGGGGTTGGCCCGTGAGAACCCGGCATTACGGTCCGCACTCCACTGCATGGGGGTCCGCACACCGTTCCGGTCCCCGAGGTAGAAGTTGTCCCCCATGCCGATCTCGTCGCCGTAGTAGAGGACCGGGGTGCCCGGAAGCGAGAACAGCAGGCTGTTCATCAGCTCGATCGTCCTGCGGTCGTTTCCCAGGAGAGGCGCCAGCCGCCGGCGGATCCCGAGGTTCACGCGAGCCTGCGGGTCGATCGCGAACAGCCGGTACATGTAGTCACGGTCCTCGTCGGTGACCATCTCCAGCGTCAGCTCGTCGTGGTTTCGCAGAAACACGGCCCACTGGCAGGTCTCGGGAATCGAGGGCGTCTGCTGGACGATGTCGATGATGGGGAAGCGATCCTCGCGCTGGATGGCCATGAACAACCGTGGCATGAGGGGGAAGTGGAAGGCCATGTGACACTCGTCCGCGGCGCCGAAATAGGCGCTGGCATCCTCCAGCCACTGGTTGGCCTCGGCCAGGAGCATCCGGTTCGGGAAGCGCTCGTCGACGTGACCCCGGAGCTCCTTGAGGAACGCGTGGGTTTCCGGGAGGTTCTCGCAGCTCGTTCCCTCTCGCTCGTAGA
>QHSU01000056.1 GCA_003220535.1 Candidatus Rokuibacteriota bacterium | reverse complement strand
CTCTCCGGCGACCAGCCGTTTCCGCGCCCCGATCCGCTCCTCACGAACCGCGGCCGTCTTGATGTCGAGCCGTTCGACCGCCTTCGGAGTCAGTGTCAGGCGACTGAGCTCCGTTCCCTGGACACGCTCGACCTTGGCCGGTTTGATCTCGCTCATTAGCTCGACCTTCTGGGTACACGCGGTCGTGTGCAGACCAGCAAGGATGGCGACCAGAGCCCATAGTCGATAGTCACGCCGCATGATTTCCTCCTCGTTGCGTTCGGTTTTGTGCGCCATCACTCACGCTCGCGCCGCCGCCGCGCTGGGCACATGGTCGGTGACGTCCACTCGATAGCTAGCCGCTCGCAGCCTCAAATAGAGGGCGGGGATCACAACCAGGGCGAGCCAGGTCGATGTCACCAGGCCGCCCAGGATCACGAGCGCCATCGGACGGACGATCTCGAGGCCGGCGACGTCGCCGAGGAGCACCAGGGGTACCAGCGCGAGCGCGGTGGTGACCGCGGTCATGAGGATCGGCGCTACGCGTTCCCGGGTTCCTCGCTGGACCAGCGCCGGACCGAAGGGTTCACCCTCGTGCTGCTGGAGACTCTGGTAGCGGTCGATTAACAGAATTCCGTTGCGCGCGGCGATCCCGAGCAACGCGAGGAATCCGACCAGCGACCCGAGCGAGATGCCTCCGCCGGCGAACGCGGCCAGCACTCCGCCCACCAGCGCCACGGGGAGGGTCACGAAGACCAGCGTGGCCAGACGCCAGCTGCCGAAGCACGCCTGGAGCACGAGAAAGATGCCGGCGGCGGCCGCAATGGCGAAACTGAGCATGCGCTTTTGGGCAGCCTGTCGCTCCGCGTACTCACCGAGCAGCTCGGCTCGGTACTCGAGCGGGAACTTCACTTGCTTCAGACGCCGAGCGACGTCGCCGGAGACGGACCCCAAGTCGCGTCCGCGTACGTTGGCGACCACGTCGATACGCGGAGAGAGGGCCTCATGATGGATGACCGTGGGTGTGGGTACGATACGCAGGTCGGCCACATCATCCAGGCGCACACGAGTGTCCCTGGGATTCTCGAGCAGGAGCTCGCGGAGATTGGTGAGGTTGCGGCGGGCTTCCGGCACGCCCCAGACCACCACTTCGAACACTTTCTGTTGCTCGAAGAGGGTCCCGACCTGGAGGCCGGCAAAGATCGTGGCGACCTGCCGGCGGATGTCGCCGGGTTTGAGGCCATGACGCTCGGCCGCGGCGATGTCGACCTTGATCTCGATCTGGGCTTCCTCGGCCTGGCCCTCCACGCGCAGGTCGGAGATGCCCTTGACGTTCGTCAGGGCGTCGCGCACGTCCTGCGCCGTGCGGTTGAGCGTGGCACGCTCCGGACCATAGAGGCGCACCACGATGGCGTCGTCGGTACCCGTGAGCACCTCTCGCACCTTCTCGCGCAGATACGTTTGCACGTTCTTGGAGAGGCCGGGATAGCCGTCGACCACTCTTTGAACGGCGGTCATCGTCGCCTTGTAGTCCGCCTGGGGATCGACGCTCACCCAGAGCTGGCTGGCATTGATCCCGACGATCTGATCGCCCGTCACGGCACGCCCCAGATGTGCGCTGATGTTGGTGACTCCCGGCACCGCCCGCAGTTCCCGCGCCGCCTGATTCATGACGCGAGACATCGCCGGATGAGAGGTGCCGGGCGCGCCCACCCAGTCGCTCATCAGCTGCCGCTCCTTGAACGCCGGCAGGAAGGACTGCCCGAGCACCGGCCACACAGCGAGTCCAACTGCCGTCAGCACGACCGCGGTGACGGCGGCCGTACGTGGAGCGTGGATCGTCCGCGCCAGCAGCCGGTCGTAGCCGTGCTGCAACCACCGAGCGAGCGGGGCCGCACGGTCCTTGATGGGCGCGGCGCCCAGGAGGATCAGGCCCAGAGCGGGAGTGACGGTCAGCGCCACCACCGTCGAGGCGACTACCGCCAAGGCATAGGAGACCGCCAGGGGCGTGAAGAAGGCGCCCGACAAGCCCTCCATGAAGAAGGCGGGTGCCACCGCGAGCAAGACGATCAGCGTCGCGTAGAGAACGGGTCGGCTCACCTCGAGCGACGCGTCCCAGATGATCGAGGCGGTCGACTGATCGCTGCCTTCCGACCGGCGCTGGCGTAGCCTCAGCCCGATGTGCTCGACGGCGATGATGGCGTCGTCGACGATGACCCCGACGGCGATCACGAACCCCGCGAGCACCATCGTGTTGAGCGTGGCGCCACGCAGGCTCAGCACGACGGCAGCGGCCAGCAAGGACAGCGGGATCGCGATCAGGCTGATCAGCGCGGTCCGCCACGAGGCCATGAAGGCGCCCAGCACGAGCACGACGAGCACGCCGCCGAGGAGTAGAGCCATCCCGAGATTCTCGAACGCCATCTCGATGAACGTCGCCGCTCGGAAGATCCGCGAGTCGACGTCCACCCCCGGGAGCCCGAGCCGCAACGCCTCGAGCGCCCTGTCCACGCCCCGCGTGATCTCGAGCGTGTTGGCGCCGGGGAATTTTTCGACGAGCATCAGCAGTCCCGCCCCCCCGTTGTGGAATGCGTCCCCGATGACCAGCGGATGGCCTTCCACCACCTTGGCCACGTCGCCCAGGCGAACCGACGCGCCGTCGACCGGGACGCGCGCCAGGTCCTCCGGGGAGGAGATGGGCAGGACGTGCTGAACACCGAGTCGCTGATTGGGGGTATCGATCCAGCCGCCGGTCCCCGGGAAGGAGGCATTCAGGAAGGTCAGGGGCGACACGTACAGGGCGTCCCCGGCGGTCTTGATGATCTGTTCCTGCGTCACCTTGTGCTTCTGCAGCTGTTCGGGATCGAATTGCACCTGCAGCTGCCGCTCCCGCTGGCCCCAGATAGCGACGTTGGCGACGCCGGGAACACCCATCAAGCGCGGCTTGATCGTCCAGCGGGCGAGCACCGACAGCTCGATCATGGACAGCTTCTTCGAGGACACACCGATCATCATCGTCCGGCTCGTCGCCGATACCGGATTGAGCATCACCGGCCTCTGCGAGACGTTCGGCAGCAGGTAAGACAGGATCAGGCGCTCCTGGATCAGCTGCCTTGCGCGCATCAAGTTCGTGCCGGGCTCGAAGACGAGCTGTACGGACGACATGCCGGTCACCGACTGCGAGCGCATCGCCTTCAGCCACGGCACGCCCGCCAGCAACTCCTCCGTGTTCAGGGTGACCAGGCTTTCCACCTCGGAGGCGGAGAGCCCGATAGCTTCGGTCTGGATCTCCGCCGTCGGCGGCGAGAACTCGGGAAAAACGTCGACCGGCATGTCGCGCAGTCGCGTGATGCCGAAGACCATCAGCGTCGCGGCGATGCCGACCACGAGGAATCGAAACTGCAGGCTCGAACCGACGATCCAACGCATCATGTCCTGGAGCCCCCCTTGGAACCGCTATTCTTGGGACTTCGGCATTCGGGAACAATAGGCGGCAGAGAAATAGTGGGGTAGGAAATCGGGTGGGCTGAGTGTCGGAATTCGTCCTACAGAGGACGAGACCGAACGCGAGGTCTATGCGGGCTCGGCCAGACGCTGCTGCAAGACGTAGTGCACGAGCTGGGCGGTGCTCCGCATCTCCATCTTCTCGAGGATCCGCGCCCGGTACGTGCTGATGGTCTTGACGCTCCGCGCCAGCTCCTCGGCGATCCGACCGACGCTCTTGCCGCTCCCGAGGAGACACAAGACCTGATACTCCCTGTCAGAGAGACGCTCGTGCGGCGCCTGGTCCGATGCGTGGCCGTTGCCCAGAGTCGCGATCAGCTCCTCGGCAGCGGCCGGGCTCATGTACCTTCGCCCCTGCGCCAGCCGCAAGACGGCGCTGGCCAGCTCCTCTGGCCCAGCCTTCTTGGAGATGTACCCGGCAGCCCCGGCGCGAAGCGCGCGCACCGCGAACTCCGCTTCGGGGTGAACGCTGAGGATGAGCACGGGAAGCTTCGGACGCACGCGCTTGATTTCCTTCACGACGTCTAGACCGCTGCAGTCCGGCAGGCTCATATCGAGAACGACCACGTCCCAGGACTTCTGGGCGACGAGCTTGCGAACCTCGGCGGCGGTCGCCGCCTCGCCTACCGCATTGATGTGGCACTGCCGGCCCAGGATGGCTCTGAGGCCGGTTCGCACGACTGGGTGGTCGTCGGCTACGAGCACGCGCATCATATGCCCGTCGAACGCGCTGCATTTCTTACACCATGTCGGGCCGAAGGCACGACAACGCTTCTCAAGACTGCGAAATCCCGATCGGATGGGTCAGACAGACACCCGTCGGCCCGCGGCCGTGCGCCGCTGTAAGCCATTCACCTATACAGGACCGTGATCAATTCCCACAAACCTTACCCACGGCATTGCAAATATTTTCAGTGTGCCTCCCCTACCGGGCAATCGGGATAGGTCCCGCCCGCCCGGGCATCGGCTTCCCGTTGTGGTGAAGGGCCGGAGCCGCGTTTGTCGGCCCGCGGGGACATAGGCTAGGCTCCCGCCATGTCGGCGATTGTCGGATACTTCCGGGCCCAGATCGCCGAGATCGAGCGTGACGACGCGCTGCGCTGGTACGGCGCGGCGATGGCCTTCCTGCACGTCGTCACCTATCTCTTCTGGGTCGATCAGCGCATCGCCGCGTTCGTGCACGCACAGGCGGAGCCGATCTGCTGGCCGCTCGTGCCCGACTGCGAGGTGCTGCGCCGGCTTTCCCCGGCCGGCGTGACGCTGCTGCTTCGCGCCTACTTCGCCCTGGCGATCGGCGCCGGCCTCCTGTTCGCGTCTCGGCGGCTCGTGCCGTGGGCCTACGTGGGCCTCGTGCTCGTGAACGTCCTCAAGCTCGCGATCATGCTGCTCGACTATCGCCTGCGCATGAACCAGCACTACATGGGGTTCTTCGCCTCCTTCGCGTACCTGTTCGTCCCCGGCAAGCGCGACGGGCTCCGCGTCCTGGTCACGCTCTTCTACTTCTGGGCTGGCTCGCTCAAGCTCAACTGGGAGTGGATCTCGGGCGCGGGCCTCTACCGCCCGATGTGGCCGTTCTCCGGCGTGGGCGTCGTCGCCGCCTGCGTCTACGTGATCGTCCTCGAGCTCGGCGTGGCCTGGGGGCTCCTGGCGAAGCGCGCCTGGATCTTCTGGGCGGCGTTCGCCCAGTTCCTCCTCTTTCACGCGCTGTCGTGGCAGGTCGTCGGCTTCTTCTATCCGCTGCTCATGTTCGCGATCCTGGCGATCTTTCCGCTGAGCCGGCTCGTCGCGCCGCGGGAGCCGCCCGACGGCCTGCTGGTCTTGCTCTGGAGGGGCCGGGCGCGTCGATCCGTGTACGCGATCGCCGCGCTGTTCTCGATGCTCCAGCTGGTCCCGTACGGCTTTCCGGGCGACCGCACGCTGACGGGAGAGGGCCGCCTCTACGCGCTCCACATGTTCGACGCGCGGCCGACGTGCGCCGGGTGGGCGGAGCTGCGTCACGCCGACGGCACCACGACGCGCCGGGAACTGAAGCTGCGCCTCGACACGCGCATCGCGTGCGACCCGATCGTCTACTTCAACCGCGCTCGCAACCTCTGTCGCCAGCGAGACGCCGGGCTCGTCGCCTTCCAGGACCTCGACCTGTTCCTGACGGCGCGCCGGACGAGCGACGAGGAAATGAAGCGCGTGATCGCGACGACGGGCTTCTGCGCGCGCGGGGACCGCTACGACCCCTTTCGCCACAACGCCTGGATCCTCACGGAGTGAAGCTCAGGCGAGCGAGCCCACCACCAGCCGCTCGTGGAGCGCGCTCAGGATCTCGTCGACGCCGGCGCGCGCCCAGACCCGGAAGAACGGCGACTGCTGGAGCTCCATGAACTCTCGGTCGCCCCGCGTCCGCGTGTCCTCCTTGCTCTCACCCGGCCGCGCGGCGCGGATCTGCGCGACCACGCGGTCCTTGTGGTAGATCGCGGGGTATTCGACGTAGTGGTAGAGGTACTCGAGGTCCTTCGTGTAGAAGACCGCGACGGGGATCGACTGCCACGTCTGGCCGTTCTTCGCGTTCAGGAACTCCGCCATGATGTCGGCGTTGCTGTCCGGCGCCTCGGCCAGCCTCGGCTGATGGCTGCTGCTGAACCGCTGCCCGTCGCGCTGGAAGATCCTGAGGTCCATCCCGCCCGCCTCGGCCAGACGGGCGAGCATCGGCACGTCACGGCGGCAGTCCGACGACCACTCCTCGGCGATGACGAGCACCTTGGCGGGGCCGTTCGGCCGAGCCGCCAGCCACTTGATCGCCGCGACCTGCGCCTCGTCCAACCGCGTCGCCTCGTAGGTCGCGCGCAGGTGCGCGCTCCAGTCACGGCGTGGCGCGCCGCCCGAGCCCTCGCGCTTGAGGTTTTCCGGCGATCCGGCATAGGCGACGAACCGCTCGAACGTCATGCCGGAGGCGAACCGCTCGCGTGTGACCACGCTCTTGCTGCGCTCCATCGCACCCTCCTTGATGAACCGTCTATGAACCGTCGATTGCGACGTGGCCCCTAACGGGCCACGTCGAGGGCGAGTCCTGGGACGATCGTCGCGTTCGGTATACGCCGGAAGACCTCGGGCGAGATCTTGATCTTCGACGATCGGCTGCCGCTGCCGAGGATCACCCAGTCGCGCTGCATCAGCTTGTCGTCGACGTAGATCGGCAGATCCGAAGGCAGCGCGAACACGGTGACGCCGCCGATCATCATGCCGGTGAGCGCTTTCGTCTCCTCCGCCGAGGCGAACGACACCTTGGAAACCCCGAGCAGCACACGAACGGCGTGGTTCACGTCGAGCCGCGTCGTGGCCTTGACGACGCACGCCCCGTACTTTCGCGGCTCCTTCTTCGAGGCGACCACGATCGTGTTGCCGGCGCTGTCGAGCGGCAGCCCGTACTTCTCGCAGCAGGCCGCCGTGTCGGCGAACGCCGGATCGATCTGCATCAGCTCGTAGGGCACGCCGAGGGCGGCGAGGACATGGGCGACACGTTCTTCGATCATGGCCGGATCAGGATGATGCCGCGGGTCGCCAGCGTCAAGGCGACGGCCACGCCGGGCTCGAGCGGCGCATCCACGGCGGGGCTCGTCACGAACAGCTCACCGATCTCCGAGGCGATCGAATACTCCATCCGCGAGCCCAGATATGCGGCCTGGCTCACCGTGCCGCGCAGCGCCCCGTCCGCGGCCGGCTCGCGGCAGATGAGGAACGCCTCGGGCCTGATCGCGACATCGACCACGCCCTCGGCCAGGCCGCGGTGCGGCAGCGTGCGCGTGAGCCCGCCTATGGTCACGCGGCCGGTTCGGTCGTCGAGGCGATGGAGCACGCCCTTGACGCGATTGGCCTCGCCCATGAAGCCGGCGACGAAGACGTCGTCCGGTGCTTCGTAGAGGTCGCGCGGCGCCCCTTCCTGGGCGACGACCGCGTGGTTCATCACGATGATCCGGTCGGAGACTCCAAGCGCCTCCTCCTGGTCGTGCGTGACGTAGACCACCGTGATCCGAAGCCGTCGTTGCAGCTCTCGGATCTCCTCGCGCATCTGTCGTCGCAGACGCGCGTCCAGATTCGACAGCGGCTCGTCGAACAGCAGCACGCGCGGCTCCAACACGAGCGCGCGCGCGATCGCGACGCGCTGCTGCTGGCCGCCCGAGAGCTCGCTCGGCAGCCGGTCGCCGAGCTCGGCGAGCCCCACGCTGGCGAGTGTCTCCCGCGCTGCCGCCCTGGCCTCGCGTCGCGACCGTCCGGCGACGCTCGGGCCGTACGCGACGTTCTCGAGCACCGACATGTGGGGGAAGAGCGCGTAGCTCTGGAACACCATGCTCACGTTGCGGTCGGTGGCGGCCAGTGCGGTCACGTCGTCGCCGCCGATCACGATCCGTCCGGCGGTCGCGGTCTCGAGCCCCGCGATCAGCCGGAGCGTCGTCGTCTTCCCGCAACCCGAGGGTCCGAGCAGCGTGACGAGGCTGCCCGCGTCCACCGTGAAGCTGACGTCGCGCACCGCGGCCACCTCTCCGTAGAGCTTGGTGACGTGCGAGAGCTCGATGCGCGCCGCGTGGCGGGCGCTCATGCGGCAGGCCCTATGGGAAGCGGAGCCAGCGCCCCCACCGGGCGCCGCCGGAGCCTCCGCTCGCCGACGAGCAGCTGGATCAACCCGATCGCCGCCAGCATCAGCACGATGAGCACGGAGCTGTAGGCGATGGCGACGCCGTAGTCGCCGTTGAGCACGCGGTGGATGATGAAGGTCGTCGCCATGTCGTAGTCGGCCGAGACCAGGAAGATCACCGCGCTGACGGTCGTCATCGCGCGCACGAAGCTGTAGACCAGGGCCGCCACCGCGGCCGGCCGCAGCAGCGGCAAGATCACCCGCCGCAGCGTCACGAAGGTGCGTCCGCCCAGCGTGCGGGAGGCCTCATCGAGGCTCGCGTCGATCTGGCTCATCGCGGCCACACCCGCGCGCAGGCCCACGGGCATGTTCCGGAACACGAAGCAGACGACCAGGATGAGACCCGTGCCGGTGAGCTCGATCGGCGGCACGTTGAAGGCCAGGATGTAGCTGACGCCGATGACGGTGCCCGGAATGGCGAAGCTCACCATCGTGACGAACTCGAACGCGGTCCGGCCCACGAAGCGCTGCCGCACCAGGACGTACGCCGTCAGGAGTCCGAGCGCGGCCGTGATCGGGGCGGCGATCGAGGCGAGCTCGATCGTCGTCCAGAAGGACCGCCAGGCGGCGCCGGACCAGATGATCCCGGTACCGCCCCACTCGACCGAGAACGCCTTGGCGTAGTGCGAGAACGTGGGCGTGTAGTCGCGCCCCCAGGTCTGGACGAATCCGCCCGCCAGCGCCATCGCGTAGATCAAGAGCGTGAGCATCGCCCACGGCAACGCCACGCCGAACGCGATGCGCCGCACGAGCGGCGGCAGCGGCGCGGGCCGCCCACTGTCGCCCTTACCGGAGATCGACGTGTAGACCGCGCGGCCGACGACCCGGCGCTGGACGAAGAACGCGCCGAGCGCCAGGGCCAGCAGCAGCAAGCCGAGCGCCGCCGCCCGTCCCTGATCGAGCTGCGCGCCGACGATCGAGAAGAACACCTCCGTGGAGAGGACCCCGAAGGTGCCGCCGAGGACGATCGGGTTGCCGAAGTCGGCGATGCTCTCGATGAAGCCGACCAGGAACGCGTTGGCAAGGCCCGGGAGCATCAGCGGCAGGGAGATGCGGCTGAATGTCTGCCAGCGGCCGGCCCGCAGGGTCTGCGATGCTTCTTCCAACGACGGGCTCACGCCCTCGACGACCCCGATGAGCACGAGGAACGCGACCGGTGTGAAGGCGAACGTCTGGGCGAGCCACACGCCCTGCAGGCCGTAGATCCAGCGTGAGGGCGCCACGGCGAACGCCCACTCCATGAGCTGGTTGATCAAGCCGGACCGGCCGAAGATCAGGATGAGCCCCAGGCCGATCACGAACGGCGGGGTGATGATAGGCAGCACCGTCAACACGCGCAGGAGCCGCTTGGCCTTGAAGCCCGTTCGCGTCACCACCAGGGCGAACGCGAGACCGAGCGTCGTCGTCGTCGCGGCGGTCAGCAGGGCCAGCAGCAGCGTGTTCCAGCCCACGCCGCAGCTTCGGCCGCCCGTCAGGCAGTCGAGTCGCCAGATCTTCGCGGCGAACAGGCGCTCGGCGAGCGCGCGCCCGGACGGGAGGCCGTCGCTCGCCTGAACCGCGCTCAGCAAGATGCGCGCGACCGGGAAGAACGTGAAGAGTCCGACGAGGACGGCGATCAGCACGACCGCGCCGGCCACGAAGGCGTCACCCTGGAACGAGCCCCGCGCGGCGAGCCCCAGCGAGAAGAGGAGCAGAAGGCTCGCTGCGACGACCACGGTGCCCGCGCCGACGCCGGGCTGGCCCGCGATCGCAAACCCCCCGACGAGGATATAAAGGAAGCCGCCCCCGCCGAGCACCACGAGACGGCGAGCGACGGTCGCCCGGTCGCCCCCGCCGAACGCGCCCACCACGGACGCGAAGAGCACCAGACCGGGGCCGAGTAGCCAGACGCGGCCGAAGATCGTCGAGATCAAGAGTGCAGGCGCCAGCTCGCGCTCGCCGAGCATCCGGCGGAGCCAGCCCCCGCCCACGAAACCGTCGGCGATCTCGTACCATGGCAGGAGCGCGAAGCCGGCGCAGCCGAGCACGCTCCAGACGAGCGCCCAGGAGCGAAGATCGTTCAGCATGCCGCCGGCGCCTACTTCGGCTGGCTGTTGACCTCTCGCTCCCACCGATCGAGCAGGCGCTTGCGCTCGGCGCTCGCGCCGTACTTCGCGAAGTCATAGCTGATCAGCTTGATCTCGGCGAACTTCGGAGCCTGCGGCGGCAGCTGGGCCTCCCGATTCGAGGGAACCTGGAACTGCTTGGCCTCGGCGCCGAGCTTCTGCGCCTGCGGCGTGAGCGCCCAGTCGACGAACTTGCGCGCCCCCTCCAGGTTGCGCGCGCCCTTGATGATGCTGAGAGAGCCGACCTCGTAGCCCGTGCCTTCGCACGGCGCCTGGATCTTGACGGGAAAGCCGGCGACCGCCTCGGTCACGCCGTCGTGCATGAAGCTGATGCTGACCGACGTCTCGCCGCGCGCCACCGCCTTGATCGGGCCGACGCCCGAGCGCGTGTACTGGTTGACGTTGCGGTGGAGCTGCCGCAGATAGCGGAACGCGTCCTCCTCGCCGAAGAGCTGCACGATCGTCGCGATGGCCGTGTAGGCGGTCCCGGATGAGTTCGGGTTCGCCACCTGGATCTCGTCCCGGTACTCCGGCTTCACCAGATCCTTCCAGCAGGCAGGCGGGGCCAGCTTCCTCTTCTGGAGGAGCTCGGGGTTGTAGCCGAAGCCGAGCGCACCGGCGTAGATGCCGACGGTCTTGAACCCCGATTGCCGGGCCTGCTGCAGCGCCCAGTCGTGCAGCTTGTCGAGGTTCGGCGACTTGTAAGCCACCGTGAGATTTTGCTCGGCGGCCGCCAGGTGAGGATCGCCCGTTCCACCGAACCAGACGTCGCCCTTCGGGTTGGCCGATTCGGCGGTGACCTGCGCGAGCGTCTCCCCCGATCCCTTCAGCGTGAGGCCTACCCGTACGCCCGTCTGGCGCTGGAACTCGTTGGCGATCGCCTGGCACCATTCGGCCTGGACGCTGCAGTAGACGTTGAGGCTTCCCTGCGCGCGCGTCACGGCCGGCGTCGTCAGGACCAGCGCCGAGAAGAGCACGATCGAGGTCGAAACCCGGCACGCGCGCGTCATCAATCCGCCTCCCCGTTGGGATCGAGGTCGCGGTATTCTCCCACAGGGGAGGATGGCCATGACCCTGGAAGAGCTGCGCGACCGCATGAAGGCCGCCCGCGTCGAGATCGCCGAGAATCGGCTCGAGCTCGTGCGCCGGCTACTGACCGACGCGCTCCGGCCGATCCACGCGATGGACTCGCGGACGGTGAGAACACTCGAGCCCGCCGTCACCTTCGAGGCCGGACGGCCGCGAGGCGACCATGGCCAGTGACGAGCTCGCGTACGCGACGATCCGCGATATCGGCGCGCGGCTCCGGCGCCGCGCGCTCTCGCCCGTCGAGCTGACGCGGGCGCTCCTCGAGCGCATCGAGCGTCTTGACCCTCGGCTCAACGCGTTCGTCACGGTGACCGCCGAGCGCGCACTGGCCGACGCGAAGGCCGCCGAGGCCGCGCTCGGGCGCGGCGACATCTCGAGCCCGCTCCTCGGCATTCCCGTCGGCTACAAGGACATCTACGCGACCCGCGGCATTCTCACCACCGGCGGCTCGGCGCTCCTCGCCGACTGGATCCCGGACGAGGACGCCACCTGCGTGACGCGGCTCCAGCGCGCGGGTGCGGTGATGCTCGGCAAGCTGATCACCCACGAGTTCGCCTTCGGGATCCAGTTCCCGGGCCACCGCTTCGCCGCGGCCAAGAATCCATGGGACCTCGCACACATGCCGGGCGGATCCTCGAGCGGCTCGGGCGCCGCGCTCGCAGCCGGTCTCGCGTTCGGCGCGCTCGGCTCGGACACTGGCGGCTCGATCCGCGGCCCCGCGTCGTTCTGCGGCATCGCCGGCCTCAAGCCGACCTACGGCCGCTGCAGCCGCGCCGGCGTTCTCACGCTCTCGTGGACGCTGGACCACACCGGACCGATGGCTCGCACCGTCGAGGACTGCGCGTACCTGTTGCAGGCGCTGGCCGGCCACGACCCGGCCGACCCGGCGTCGAGCCGCGAGCCCGTCCCTGACTATGTGGCGCCGCTCGGCCGGGGCGTGCGCGGCCTTCGGGTCGGCGTGCCGCGCGAATATTTCTTCGAGGGCATCGATCCCGAGGTCGAGAAGGGCTTCGAGCAGGCGCTCGCGACGCTCAGGCAGTTCGGCGCCAGCGTCGAAGACGTCCAGATCCCCAGCATCCAGGCGGCCGGCGCCTACACCGCGATCCTCCTGGCCGAGGCGTTCGCGTACCACGAGCACGACCTGCGCGAGCATCCCGAGCGGTTCGGCGAGATTTTGCGCGAGCGGATGCTGGCCGGCGCCCTGATCACCGCGTCCGAATACGTGCAGGCCCAGCGTCTTCGGGCGCGGCTCAAAGCGGACATGGCCGCCGTGCTCCGCACGGTGGACGTGCTCGCCACGCCGACCAGCCCGAAGCCGGCGCCGACGTTCGCGACGGTCTACGACCCCGAGTACGGATTCCCCCGCGGTAACACGGGGCCCTTCAACATGACGGGTCTCCCCGCCCTCGCCGTGCCGTGCGGGTTCACGGCGTCAGGGCTGCCGCTGTCGATCCAGATCACGGGGCGCCCGTTCGACGAACCGACTGTGCTGCGCGTCGGCCACACCTACGAGCAGGCCACCGACTGGCACCACCGACACCCGAACGTCTGACCGAGGAAAACTCATGTCACCGTCCAACCTCGAGAGCCGGTTCCAGACACTTCACGAGATCGTGCGCGCCGCCCGGATGAATCTGGCGCCGGGCCCCTGGGACTATCTCGCGGGCGGCGCCGAGACCGAGACCACGCTGAGGCGTAACCGGCAGGCGCTCGACTCGCTCGCGTTCCGGCCCCGCGTGCTGCGGAACGTCTCGAAGATCGACAGCACCTCTAGCCTGTTCGGCCGTGCGGTGCGGATTCCGGTGATGATCGCGCCCGTCGGGTCGGTCGAGAGCTTCGAGCCCGGCGGCGGCGCCACCGCCGCGAAGGCCTCCGCAGAGTTCAACGTGCCGCAGATGCTGAGCTCGGTCTGCAACCCGGGCCTCGAGGCCGTCGCCGCCGCGGCCGACAACTTCCGCATCTTCCAGCTCTACGTCCGCGGCGACGACGCCTGGGTGGACGAGCACGTGAAGCGCGCCAAGGACAACGGCTACGCCGCCTTCTGTCTGACCGTAGACACCGCCAGCTACAGCCGCCGCGAGCGCGATCTGGCGCGGCGGTTCGTCAAGCCCTGGCGTCTGCGCGCTACGGGCTTCGACTTCCAGGCGGGGCTCAACTGGGACCACGTGAAGCGCTTCAAGGACCTCCACGACATCCCGCTGATCTTGAAGGGCATCGCCACTGCCGAGGATGCGGCCCTCGCGTGTGACCACGGTGTCGAGGGCGTCTACGTGTCCAATCACGGCGGGCGCCAGCTCGATCACGGGCGCGGCACGATGGACATCCTGCCGGAGGTCGTCGCGGCCGTGCGGGGCCGAGCGACGATCATCGTCGACGGCGCGTTCATGCGCGGCACCGACGTCGTGAAGGGGATCGCGCTCGGCGCCCACGCCGTGGGCATCGGGCGGCTCTCGTGCTGCGGGCTCGCCGCCGCCGGCCAGGCGGGGCTCGTGCGGGTGTTCGAGCTGCTCGAAGAAGAGATCAGGATCTGCCTCGCGCTCCTCGGCGTCGATCGTCTGGCGGCCGTCAACCCGTCCTACCTCCACGCGGCGACACCGGTCCGCCCGGCGCACGTCACCAGCGCGTTCCCCCTTTTGGAGGAAGAAGGTTACTAAGCCCGCCCTGCCCACCGAGCTTCCCGCGGATCCGCTGCCGCTCCTCGAGAGCTGGCTGAAGGAAGCATTCGCCGAGATCAGGAACGCGCACGCGATGACGCTGGCGACCGTCGAGCCTGACGGCCGCCCCTCGGCGCGCATGGTGATCTGTCGCGGCCTCGACACGCGCGCCGGCTGGATCGTCTTCTACACCGACCGCGAGAGCGCCAAGGGACAGGCGCTCGATGTCAACCCGCGCGCGGCGCTCGTCTTCAACTGGGACGCCCACGAACGGCAGGCGCGCATCGAGGGACCGGTGACCCTGGCGCCCGACTCGGACTCGGACGCCTACTGGAAGTCGCGGCCCCCCGACGCGCGCGTCGCGGCCTCCGCGAGCGATCAGAGCCGACCGATCGCGTCGCGCGCGGCGTTTCTGGAGAAGGTCGAGGAGGAGGCAACGCGCTCCGGGGGCGACATCCCGCGCCCCAAGCGCTGGGGCGGATATCGCGTGTGGGCCGAACGCGTCGAGCTCTGGGTCGGCCAGCCGGCGCGCGCGCACGACCGGGCGCTCTGGACGCGCTCGCTGACACCGACCGACTCGGGTTTCAGCGGCGGGCCGTGGCGCTCGACCCGCCTTCAGCCCTGAGGCGGCGGGTAAAAACCTCCTCTTGGCGTCGGACTCTGTCAGGCTGACGACCCTCGTCTCGCCTCTCGTTGCCACGGTCACGAACACCGTCACCAACCTGCTGAGCAGCCTCTCCAGGCCATAGCGTTCACGCTTCGGGCGCGCGACGGGACTCACCCACGGCGCGCCCGGGCCCTGGCCGCGCGGCGCTCGACTCGGCTCCAGCCCTGATCTAGGATGGCGTCGCAGCAGTCGTCGCCCAGCGCCCGAGGACGGGATCATCGACCTCAACGGCCTGCCCTGGTGAGAAGGATGTCGAGCCTGTCTTATCGCTCGCCGAAAACCGTCGTCAAGGACAGCGCGATTCACGGTCGTGGCCTCTTCGCGCGTGAGCGCATCGCAAAAGACGAGATCGTCCTGATCAAGGGTGGGTACATCTTTGACGCGGCGACCCTGCGCGACGTCGAACCGTCGCTTGGCCCCGCGCAGATCACCGTCGCCGAAGGCTTCTTCATCGGCCCCCTCGCCGAGCCCGAGCGGGAAGGCGGCATGATCTTCAGCAACCACTCGTGCGATCCCAACATCGGGGTTCAGGGACAGATCGTCTTCGTGGCGATGCGCGACATCCAGCCCGGCGAGGAGCTGACCCACGATTGGGCGACCACGGATGACGACTCGGACGAAATGCGCTGCAATTGTGGGGCACGGACGTGCCGCGGGATCATCACGGGGCAAGACTGGCGTCGGGAGGAGCTTCAGCGGAAGTATCGCGGGTACATCGCCTGGTACCTCCAGCGGAAGATCGACGCGGGTCTTTGAGGCCGCACGCCATGGCCGGCGTCGAGCATTGACCGGGCCGAGCCCTGATCTCCTGAACGACCCTACCGCTTAGCCCGTCATCGCGACGGCCTCGATCTCGACCAGGAAGTCGGGATGCGCGAGGCGCCGCACCTCGACCGTGGTGCTCGTCGGGAGCGCGGGCCCGAAGTACTCCATGCGGACATCCACGTGGCGGAAGAACTCGTCCATGTCGGTGACGAACGTGTTGGTCTTGACGATATCGGCGAGGGTCGCGCCCGCCGCGGCCAGGGCGGCCTTGATGTTCTCTCCGACCTGACGGATCTGGGCCCGCATGTCACCCTTGCCCACGACGTTGCCGGCGCTGTCCCGCGCGAGCTGGCCGGCGACGAAGATCATGCGGCGGCCTTCGACCGCCACAACGTGGGAATAGAGCGTGTGGCCGCTCCGGTTCGGAGCGGCGAGCGTGTCCGGCTGGATGTTCTTTCTCGTGATCGTCATCCGGGTGTCCTCTCTGTGCCCGCTGTCGCCGCAGATCGTCTCACCACCAGTCGTGCCGGTTCGTCGAGCGTCCGCAATCTGTGGCCGCGTCACGGTGGCAGATATCTCGGGCAGATCGCCCGCGCCCCCTACACTGGTGAAGGAGGATCGATGGTTCACCACGCATCGAGGCCGAGCTCGCGCGCTGGCGCTGGCGACCGTCTTCCCGGCCGCGTGCAACACCAGCTACTGTAGCTGCACCCCCTGCCTCGTCTGAAGCGGCACCCCCTGCATCCCCATGGGCCGAGCTCCCTGTGATTGGAATCCAGATCGGTGCCTATCCTCCAGGCACCGATACCCGGCCATGGTGGCAAAAATGCGAGGCCGGTCCATCCTCGCCCCCGTCGATCGAGTGTCATCGACAATTCGCCGGTCACCGGGAAAGGGGCCTTGCCACGGTCAACGTCACTTACACGGCGGCGCCCGTGATCCTGGCCCTGATGGGCGCAGAGCCCATTGTGGCGAGTCGACGGGAATCATCTCCCAGCTCTGCTACGACGCAGTCCAGTGGTCCCACGCGCGCGCCGCCAGTGCGACCGTGAGCTCGATGTCCTCGTCGAGGAGATAGCGCTCGGACACGAGCGCGGCAGCGGCGCGCCGGACGCGCTCCAGGTAATCGTCGCGCGACCGGTAGCGCTCCTCGATGGAGAGACGCGGATCGCTCGAGGATTCGCGTTCGCGGCGAGTCCGCGCGAACGGAATGGTCGCGCCGGCGAAGACCAGGCGCTGGGCCGCGCCGCCGATCTCCGAATGCCGGAGCGTCCATCCCGTGTGGGTGCCGAGCGGCACCGTCACCTCCGGCAGCTTGATGCCGGCGAGCTCGTTGCCGTCACGGTCGACGGCGGAGACGAGCGAGCCGTACGCGGGCCCGGGGCGCGGTGGCAGCGTCGAGAAGTCGAGCCGGCCGGGGCGCGCGTGATGACGTGGATAGTTGGCGCCGGGGATGGCGTCGAGCACTGTACTCAGCGCCTCGGGGGGCAGCGCGGTGCCGTCGGTGCGCCGCGGATGCCGGCTCGGCGGCGGCTCGACGCCCTCGGCGACCCAGCGGTCGAGATTCACGAGGCACGCGCGCAGCAGCGGCGCGTAGTCGATCGTGTTCCTCAGGTTCTGCGAGTGCTCGAGGGGCTCGGCCGGATCGGCGGCGGCCACTCTCCGGTCCGTCGGCGGCCAGACGCCGAGCCCATGCTCGGTACCGGCGAAGTGATAGACGCGGGCCGACGGGCCGGACGGGACATCGCGCGTGCCCTCGGAGTTGGTGTGAACGAGCGAAGCATCGCCGCGGTGGTATTCCGCCGAGCTGTTCGTGTAGAAGACGCGCAGTCGGCTTCCGCGCGCGGCGAGCCTCCGACCGAGCTCCTCGGGAGTCGCCGAGTGGACGTGGTCCATCATGTGCGGGCGGTCCTTGGAGTTCTGACCGAACCGCTGATTGAACTCACCGCGGAGCCCACCGGCCACGTTCGCGATGATCCCGTCGAGCGCCTCGCGTCCCTGCTCGTCCAGGTTGAGGTCATGGTAGACGAGCGTTCTCAACAGTCGCCCGGTCTGCGACCGTCCATAGGCGTACGCGTAGCGCAGGAGGCCCGGCGCCGGGTTGCCCTCGCGCGCCGTGCCGTGCTTGAGCCAGGCGACGGCATCGCGGAGCGCAGCGATGCCGAGCCCGACGACCGACGCGCCGACCGCGGTGTAGGTCACCTGGTAGAGCCGCCCCTTCTCGAAGCCGCTGTCGAGCCAGACGTACCGGGGGTCGGGCACGACGCCCGACCGCGGGTCGGGGACGAGGCTGCCGCTCCCGACCCGGCCGAAGCGCCACCGGTCGCGCGGGATCGTCGTCGGCTCGCCGTCGGGCTGGTCGCGCGCCGTCAGCAGCGCATCGCGCTCGTCGACATCGGCGGCGGGATACGGGCGGTGGCCTCGGTCGGACAGGAGCAGGTGCGCGGCGGGCTCGGGTGTCTGCAGCTGGGTGTAGACGCGGCCCGTGAGGCGGTGGCCTTGGGCGTCGAGAGCTTCCGGCCCGCGCAGGCCCAGAAGGCCTGGCACCTCGGGCAGATCGATCTGCCAGCCGCACGAGATCACCGTGAAGCCACGTCGCATGAGAAATCCGTCGCCCGGGTCGACGGCCGGGTCGGGGTCGACGCCTGGGCGAAACACCGGGCGCGTCGCACGATTGAAATTGGGGACGGCGACGGTATTGCCCCGATTGACCACGTCGAGCACGACGCGACCGTTCGAGCGGTCACGATTCACCGGCACGAGGATCGAGACGTCCGCCGCGAACTCGACGCGGCTCGCGTCGTTGCGGGGTGCGAGCCCCACGTCGGTGATGCGCTCGTTCGAGGCGTGCTTCGGGTCGATCGCGAAGTGGAGGGTCCCTTTCAGCTCCTCGTAGACACCGACGTCGCCGAACGACGCGCCCCCCGCGAGCGGACGGCGAAGTCTCTCCTCGAACCGGGTCACCGGCACGCGGCGCTCTCCACCATCTGGGGCAGCAGGCTCGAGATCGACCCGCGCAGGACGGCGTCGCCCAGCTCGTCCATCTCCGTCGGCTCGGCGTTGAGGATCACGACGCGCGCGCCGGCTCGTTTGGCGACCGGCACGACGCCCGCGATCGGGTACACCGACAGCTTCGTGCCGACGGCGAGCATCAGGTCGCAGCTCGCGGCCGCTCGCTGAGCCCGCTGCAGATCCGCTTCCACGAGCCCCTGGCCGAACGAGATCGTCGCCGACTTGAGAATGCCGCCGCACGTCGGGCACGGCGGGTCTTCCTCGCCGGCGCGGATGCGCGCCAACGCCCGCTCCATGGCCGCCCGCTCGCCGCACGAGAGGCAGACGACCTCGTGCATCGTGCCGTGGATCTCGATCACGCGCGCGGGTGACGACCCCGCCATCAGGTGCAGCCCGTCGATGTTCTGGGTGATCAGCGTGTCGAGCTTGCTCCGGCGCTCCAGGGTGACGAAGGCGCGGTGCCCGTCGTTCGGCCGCGCCTGCCACGCCGGCGAGTGGAGCCGGCTCTGCCACGCGCGCTTCCTCACCTCGGGGTCGGCGACGTAGTTCTGGAGCGTCGACTGCTTCTCGGCGGCCGGGTTCCTCGTCCAGACGCCCTGCGGTCCGCGGAAGTCCGGAATACCCGAGTCGGTCGAGATGCCGGCGCCCGTGAGCGCCACCACGCACTCGGCCTCGTCGATCCAGCGGCGGACCGCGTCGATCAGCGCGCGAGCTCCTTCGCGACGGCGCCTTCCACGACCGTGCCCTTGAAGAAGTCGGGGTTGAGCGCGGTGTGCAGGCGCGCGGCGTTCGTGAAGACGAACTCTCGGAAGTCTTCCGCGGTGATCAGCCCGTGCTCCACCAGCTCGTGCGCCTCTCCCAGCACCTCGGTCATGTCCGTCACATCGAAGTGGCCGACGTCGGAGCTGAAGATCGGGTGCAGGCGGTGATGGCCGTGCCGGTCGAACGCCCACGCCGTCGTCGGGTCGTCGGCCTCGCAGCCGAAGTAGAAGCGCTCGGCGAACTGCCGGCGCAGCTCGTCGGCCGAGCCGACGTGGGCCGCCGCGAAATCGTCGAGCTCTCCGCGGTACTCCCGCTCCGTCATCTCCTCGACGGTCTTGAACGGGGGCACGAGGCTGAGACAGCCCATCAGCTCGTCCATCTTGTCTTCGTAGACGCGCCCGCCCCAGCGGGTGAACAGGTCCTTCAGCATCTGCCGGTCGAGGTTGGTCGGGCGCGTGTGGGCTTCCATCGCGCGCCCGTTGCGCTTGTCCCAGTGCCCGATGAGATCGGTCACGAGGTTGCAGGCCCAGCCCACGCCGCCCTCGAGCATCGCGAAGCGGAGCGACGGGAATCGGTGGACCACGCCCCCGAGGATCAGCGCCTTGGCGAACGCGTGGCTGGCGGCGGCGAAGTGACCGATGTGGTTGAACGTGAAGCTGTTGACCGATTCGCGGCCCATCCAGCCCATGCTGCCGGAGTGCGCAGTCACCGCCACCTTCAGCTCGACGCACCGGGCCCAGAAGGGATCGTAGTCGTGGGGGCTCTCGTACGCGAGCGAGTCGACGTAGTGGCGCACCTGGGTCGGGTCGGTCGCCACGCGGGCGAACGCGGGGACCGGGCGCCGCACGTGGTTGGCGATCATGATGACCTTCAGGCCGAGCTCGCGCACGGCGTAGGTCGCCTCCTCGATCGCCTCCTCGGGCGTGTACACCGGCACGACCGCCGCCGGCGCGATGCGGTGGGCGTACGGCCGGAACATCTCCGCGTTCATGCGATTCACGGCGCGCGCGATGGCCCGGCGCAGCTCCTCGTCGGGATTGGCGATGTGGAACAGGCCCAGCGACGTGTAGAGGAGCGCGAAGTCGATCCCGAAGTCGTCGAGCCGCTCGTAGAAGAGCTTCGGGATCATCGCCGTTGCGCGATCCAGCGTGCTGGCCGGCTCGCCCCACCATGTCGGGCGCGTGGGCCGCCGGTCGAGCCGCTCGGCTTCTGTCATGTCGTACCAGCCGCGGTCGATGTGCTCCGTGGCCTTCTTGACGAACCGCTCGGTCACCGACGGGCCCGCGACCTCGCGCAGAAAATCGAGGAAGATCGGGACCGGCTCGAGCCAGTGCCCGTCGCCGTCGATCACGGGGTGGTCGAGCTGGGCACGCACCGCGGCGGATTTCGAGTCTCTCGAGTACGCCATCACGTCCTCCCCGGCAGCACGTGCGATCGTGCTGCATCCACGGGGGCGAGTCAAGCGGGCCCGCTCAGCCGACGTTCAGCGGTCGAGCCAGGCGGCCAGCAGCCGGCCGCCGTAGTCGTGACCCAGGTTCGGGGCGAAGTTCTTCACGTACGGCTCCCAGGCGGCCACGGTGGTGACCGATGGGTCGTAGTGGTAGTAGACCTGCTCGGCCAGATATCGCTGGATGTCGAAGACGATCTCGCGCCGCTTGGCGGCGTCGAGCGTGCGGCGCTGCAGGCGGATCATCTCGGTCAGCTTGGGATCGTCGACGCCCGAGGAGTTCAGGGGTTCACCGGGGATGTGACCGCTGTAGAAGTAGATGTCCGCGATCGGGCTGCCGCCGCGGAGACTGTGTGCCAGCTTCTCGAACTTCCCGTAGATCACGCTCGCCATGAACGCCCCGAACTCCTTGCCCCGGACCTCGGTGTCGATCCCGGCATCCTTCCAGTTCCGCATGACCACCTGCAGCTGGTCCACGTAGTCGGGGCTCCAGCCGAGCGTTGCCTCCACCGGGAGCTTGAGTCCCGCCGGAAAGCCGGCCTGCGCCAGGAGCCGCTTGGCCTCGGGAATGTTCTGCTCGTAGAGCCGCCGCCCCTCTGGGGTGAGCTGGTTGATCGGGATCGACCACTCCTTCAGTGCCGCCGGAACCGCCGGATTCTGAACCCCATGCCCGAGCGACCAGGCATTGGACTCGAGGATCTCCTTCCAGTTGGACGCCTGCGCCAGCGCGCGGCGCACCCTGATGTCCCGGAACGGCTCACGGTCGAGCTTCATCATGGTGACGCCGCCGAAGAGCACGACAAAGTCCTGTGTCTTGAGGCCGGGCTTCCGTCCCCTGGCGACGTCCAGGTCGAGCCGCCGCACGCACTGGCCGTACTCGGGGGCGAAGTCGTATTTGCCGGAGATCCAGGCGGCGAGCCGGGAGGACGGGTCTTCGTCGACGGTCACCTCGACCCCGTCCGCGTACGGAAGACCGGGGAGGAAGTAGCTCGGGTTCCGGGTGAAGATGAGCCGGACGTTCGGCTCGTAGCGCTCGAGCATCCACGGCCCGGTCCCGATGCACGCCTCGGGCCGCTTGAGGTCCCCGAACTGCTCCACCGCCTCGCGCGGCACGATCCACATCACGGTGTTCGCCAGGTAATCGAGGAACCAGCCGAAGGGCTCGCTGAGGGTGAACCGAACGGTGTGGCGATCGAGCGCCTCGATCTTCTCGACGTGGCCGAGCATCGAGCGGTTCGGGTTTCCCTTGGTCGCGAGAAAGCGCTCGTAGGTGTACTTCACGTCGTCCGCGGTCAGCTCGCGGCCGTTCACCGGAGGCTTCGGGTGCCAGTGCACGCCCTTGCGCAGCTTGAAGACGTACGTCCGGTCGCTGGGTTGCGTCCACGACTCGGCCAGGTCCGGCTCGACCGGCAGGGTGCCCGGCGCCACCGAGGGACCGGCCTTCACCCTCACCAGGCGACTGTGGGTGAAGGAGAGATTCGTGGAGATCCGGTGGTGGTTCGCGAACAGATGGGGATCGAAGCCGGTGGTGGCGTCCTCGCCGCGGATCCGGAAGACCCCGCCTCGCTTCGGCGTCTGGGCCTCGGCGGCTTCTTCGACGAGTGGGATGCCGACCCCGGCGGCGACTGCCGCGCCCCCGAGCTTGAGCAGGTCGCGACGGCTGATGGTGGTCGGGGTTACGGGTTCGGCCATGGTCTCCCCCTCGTGCAAAGTCATCTCTCGGCCGGACTCTATGTCGGCGGCGCTGATTGATCAAGCCGGAGACTTCCGCGTCCGCTATGATCCCCGCCACATGGCCAACCGCTGGGTGGCGCTGGCGATCGTGTTCGTCACGCGCACATCGATGGGCTTTCAGTTTCAGGCTGTCGCCGCCGTGGGTCCGCTGATGCTCTCCGAGCTCGAGCTGACCTGGGTGCAGCTCGGCTCGCTCATCGGTCTCTACATGCTGCCCGGCGCCTTTTTCGCGCTGCCGGGGGGCGTGCTCGGCCACCGTCTCGGCGAGCGCCGCACGGTGGTGGGCAGTCTCGCGCTCATGGTCGTCGGCGGTCTCGTCACCGCCGCCGCCGACGGCTTCGCCGTCGCCGCAGCCGGCCGGCTGGTGAGCGGCGTCGGCGCCGTGCTCATGAACATCTTGCTCGCCAAGATGGTCGCCGACTGGTTCGCCGAGCGCGAGATGTCCACGGCGATGGCCATCATGCTCACGAGCTGGCCCGTCGGCCTCGGCATTGCCGCAGCGACGCTCGGTGGCCTCGCCACGAGCTCTTCGTGGCGGGTGGCGATCGTGACCACGGCGCTCGCTGCAGCGCTCGGGCTCGTGCTGATCGCCTTCGCCTACCGCGATGCGCCGCCCGCCGCGGGCGGCGCGCCCAGGCCGGCCGAGCGACGCGCGCGGCTGCCGGCACGAGAGGTCGGGCTCGCGTTGAGCGGGGGCCTGGCCTGGGGCTGCTTCAACGCGAGCCTCGTCGCCGTCATCGCGTTCGGCCCCGGCCTGCTGATGGCCCGGGGCGTCGCGCTCGGCGACGCCGGTTTCATCGTGAGCCTCGCGATCTGGCTCACGATGCTCTCGGTGCCGCTGGGCGGGCTGCTCACCGACCGTCTCGGCCGGCCGAACCTGGTCATCGTCGCGGGGAGCCTCGTCGCCGCGCTCGTCACGATGCTCCTGCCCGTGCTCACGCACCCGCTGCTGGCCTTCTGCCTCGTCGGTCTCGCGATCGGGGCGCCGCCGGGCGCCGTGATGGCGCTCCTGCCGAAGACCGTGGCGAGCGAGCGTCTGGCGACGGCCCTGGGCATCTACTACACGGTGTTCTACGTCGCGATGGCGGTCGTGCAATTTGCCGCCGGGGCCGTGCGCGACCTCTTCGGCAGCCCTGCGGCCCCCATCCTGTTCGCCGCGCTCGTTATGGCCTCGACGATCCTCGGCCTGGTGCTCTTCCGACTCGTCGAGCGTGCCAGGCCGGGCGCCGACGCGCGAGCCCCCGTCGGCTCGTAGCTTCAACCTGGTCGGCGACGGGCTCCGCGACGTGCTGGACCCGCGGATGGAGCGCACCATGTGAGGATGGAACGGGCCAGCTGACGCGCTATGCTCGAGGTATGGCGCCTCTCGAGCACGTCCGCCTGGCGCCGCACTGCACAATGGGTGTCGGCGGACCGGCGCGCTTCTTCGTAGAAGTGCAGGACGAGGCCGCGGTCCTCGCCGCGCTCGAGTGGGCGCGCGGCCGGGGCGTGCCGCTCTACGTTCTGGGCGGCGGCTCGAACCTCGTCGTCGGCGACGAGGGGATCGAGGCCCTCGTGGTGAAGATCGCGCTGCGCGGCATCGACACGCACGAGGCCGATGGCGCGGTCGAGCTGACCGCCGCGGCCGGCGAGCCCTGGGATGTGCTGGTGGCCCGAACCGTCGAGCGGGGTTGGGCCGGGCTCGAGAGCTTGAGCGGCATTCCAGGCCTGGTCGGCGCTACCCCCATGCAGAACGTCGGCGCGTACGGCCAGGAGGTCAGCGAAACGGTGACGGTCGTCCGGGCGCTCGACACGTCCACCGGGAGCATCGTCTCCTTCAAGAATCGCGAGTGCCGCTTCACCTATCGCGACAGCCTGTTCCGGAGCGGCGAGCCGGGACGGTACGTCGTCCTGTCGGTGAGTTATCGGTTGCGACCCAACGGCCGCGCCGCCGTCCGGTACGCGGACGTCGAGAAGGACCTTGCCGCGCGCGGCGTCGCGACCCCGTCGCTCGCCGACGTGCGCGCCAGCGTGATCGCCATCCGCCGGTCCAAGTCCATGGTGCTCGATTCCCAGGACGAAAACCGCCGAAGCTGCGGCTCGTTCTTCACGAATCCCATCATCCCCAGCGCCGAGCTCGCCGCCGTCAAGTCGCGCGCCGGCGATCCGTCGATGCCGCGCTGGCCCCTGCCCGGCGGTCAGGTGAAGCTCTCCGCCGCATGGCTGATCGAGCGCGCCGGGTACGCGCGGGGCCACGCCGACGGGCCGGTCGGTCTCTCGACGCGCCACGCCCTCGCGATCGTGGCCCACGACGGCGCGCGGGCGTGCGACGTCGTCGCCTTCGCCCGGCGGGTGCAGGCCGCCGTCGCCGAGCGCTTCGGCGTCCGCCTGACGCCCGAGCCGGTCTTCTGGGGCGTGACCGCACGATGAGCGCCATCCGGATCCTGATTGTCGAGGACGACGAGCGGCTGGCCGAGATCTTCCGCGACTTCGTCGCGGAGCTCGGCTATCAGCCGATCGTCGTCGGCAGCGCGGAGGCCGCGCTCGAAGCGCTGGCGAGCGCCCGACCGGACACGATCCTCCTCGACGTCCGGCTCCCGGGCATGAGCGGGGTCGAGTTCCTCAACCTGTCGACCGTCCGCGACTCCGCGGTGCCCGTTGTCGTCGTCTCGGGCGTCGCGACCGAGATAGAGGCGCGCGCCTGTCTCAAGCTCGGCGCCCTGGATTTCATCCGCAAGCCCGTCACGCTCGAACGGCTGGGTCAGGTCCTGGCCTACCTCGTGCCGTTCGCCCTGGCCCGGCGGCAGCAGAGCGATCAGCAGCCGGTCGAGCGTCGGCCCGCAGCGCGCGCCAGCCTCAAGCTGGGGGTGCGGATCGCCGCCTCGAACGGCACCGTGGACGGCACGTGCACGGAGCTCTCGTCCACGGGGATGAAAGTGCGCGTGAACCGACGACTCAGGCCGGGTCAGGCGGTGAAGCTCGAGTTCACGCCGCCGGACGGGGGCCCGATGATCGACGTTCTGGCGCTCGTCGTCCGCGTCGACCCCCAGGGCGTCGCCTTCTGGTTCCTCGATCTCCTGACCCCCGACGCAGCCCGCCTCAACACCCTCGTCGACCGCCTCCAGCACTAACGCGCCGCCGGGACCCGGTGGGATGGCCCCCGCGATCGGCTCGAAGCATGTGGTACGAACCGGCGAGATCCTTTCTCGCCAACGCATCAACGGATGCCGCGCTAAGTCGGAGCCGAGCGTAGCCGGGGCTCACGGGGTGGCGGGGGCGGCGGGGCCCCTCGGCCGGCGCAGTGGGACCCCCTCGTCCCGCCCGCAGCTCGAAGAGCTGCGATTCGGGCGAGTGGGTGACGGAGCTGGCCGAGGGGCCCCGCCGCCCCCCGCCACCCCGTGAGCCCCGCCTCAAGCAAGACGATAAACTTCTACTTCCTCAACCTTTCCCTTGACCCGCACGGCAGGAAGCTGAACGAGCTCGAATCCCCCGTTGAGCCGCCGACGCGTATCCCCACTGACGAGGATGTCCGAGCCGAACTCCTTGTTGAGGTTCTGAATTCTCGACGCGAGGTTCACCGGGTCGCCGACGAGAGCGTACGCGAGCCGCTCGGAGCTCCCGATGTTCCCGGCGAGCACCGCCCCGGTATGGATCCCGATGCCGTGGCGGAGGGGCAGCTTGCCGGCCCGCGCGCGCTCGGCGTTCCACGCCGCCAGGCGGCGACGCATGTCGAGGGCGGCCCGCACCGCCATCTCCGCGTGCCCGGGGTACGCAACGGGCGCGCCGAACGCCGCCTCGATCTCGTCACCGATGAACTGCAGCACGAGCCCCCGGTGCTCGCGGATCGCGCGGTCCATTTCCGTGAAGTAAGCGTTGAGGTCGCGGACCACCTCGCGGGGGCTCGTGGACTCCACCCATGGCGTGAAGTCGCGGAGATCGGCGAAGAGGATCGTAACATCTTGCGCCTGGCCCTCGAGCGCGATGCGACCCGCCAGGATCTCGTCGCGGATCTCGCGGCTCACGTACTTCCCGAACGTCTCCTTCAGGAACTCGCGCTCCTTGAGGCCGTGTACCATGCGATTGAAGCCCTCGGCCGCCGCGCCGATCTCGTCATTGGTCACGACCGCGCAGCGGGCGTCGAGGTTGCCGCGCTCGACCTCGCGCATGGCGCCCTGCACTTCCCGGAGCGGCGTCGCCACGCTGCCGGCCGCGAACAGCGCCAGTCCGATCGCCACCAGGCTGCCCACGACCGCGATGAAGACCATCGAGACGAGCAAGCTCCCCATGACCTGGGCAGCGGCGGCCGGATCCATTCCAGGGAGCGACTCGGCGCGCCGGTAGGACATCACGCCGAGGACCGAGAGCGGCAGGACACCCACCAGGAGGAGAATCACCAGGAGTCGTGTTCGCACCCGGAGCCGGAACGCCCCCGGAACGGCGCTCAAGTCGCCCTCGGGAAAGAATTTCGGCAGCTCCTTGCGCCAGAGATGCTCGGCCATGAAGAAGGTCAGAGCGGTCGTCGCCGTGCCAGCAACGAACGTGTTGCCGAAGATGAACCGGGCCGCGCGCTCGACCGTGAACACGCCGAGCATGAGCGGTCGGATCACGCCGAAGAGCAGACCTGCGAGCGCCCAGCCGCAGAAGATGATGCCGGCGATCGCATACGGAAACAGCAGTGCGCGACGCCGGGCTTCCATCGAGGTCGGCCAGCGGCCGTCGACCGGGTTGAGGATCCGAGTCCAGCGCGTGGTCCAGATGGCAGCGATCGCGACCAGGAGCGCGAAGCCGACGATGAAGAACCGGATGGCGCCTGCGAGCCCATCCGTGCGCGGGGGCGTCAGGAAGTCGACGAAGGTGAAGTAAGTGAACGAGACGAGGGCGCCGACCAGGTTGGCTGGCACGAGCACCGCTACCTGAAGCCACGCCGGTGATCGGTGGCCGCCCTCGCGCATCGCCCTCAGAGTCTACCGAAGTAGATCCTCGACGGCCGTGATAGATTCCGGAGCGACATGATCGGTGCCTCTCCGCGACGGAAGGAGGACCAGCGTCTCCTCACGGGCGGTGGACGGTTCGTCGACGACCTCACCCGCGCCGGGTTGCTGCATCTCGGTGTCGTGCGGAGCGCCGAGGCCCACGCGCGCCTGACGAAGGTCGCAACGGACGCCGCACGCGCCCTGCCCGGCGTGATCCTCGTCTGGAGCGCCTCGGATCTCGGAGAGATCGCGCCGGACATGCCAACGGCCTACGGCGGTGCCCAGAAAGGGCGCCCCTGGGCCCAGCCCGTCCTTGCGCGTGAGGTCGTCCGCTACGTCGGCGAGCCCGTCGCCGTCGTCGTGGCCGAGACCTTCTCCCAGCTCGCCGACGCCCTCGACGCGGTGACCGTCGAGTACGAGCGGCGGCCGGCCCTGGCGACCGCCGAGGCGGCACTCGGTTCAGCGACGCGGCTTCACGAAGGCTGGTCGGACAACACCGCGATCGTGGCGCGGGGCAGCGTCGGCGACGCCGAGCGCGCGCTGGCGGCGGCGCACCTCGTCGTCCGGGAGCGGCTGCGGCACCCGCGGCTCAGCGCCGTGCCGATCGAGACGCGCGGCGTGTTCGCGTATCGCGACCGCGACTCCGGCGCGCTCGTGGTCTCGTCGTCCACTCAGAGCCCGTACACCCTTCGCGACGCGGTCGCCGTGGCGCTCGGGCTGCCGGTCGAGAACGTGCGGGTCGTGGTGCCCGACGTCGGCGGCGGCTTCGGCCCGAAAGGTCCGATCTATCCGGAGGAGATCCTGGTCGCGGCGGCGGCGCTCCGGCTCGACCGGCCCGTGAAGTGGGTGGAGAGCCGGCGAGAGAATCTCGCGAGCATGGGCCAAGACCGCGAGCAGGCGCACGACGCTCGCATCGGGTTCGCGCGCGACGGAACCATCGTCGGCGTCGACGCCACGTTCCTCGCCGACGTCGGCGCCTACCCCCTGCAGGGCGACGGGCTCACGGCGAACACGGTCAACCACCTGCCGGGCCCGTATCGGGTACCGCACTACCGGAACACGGGCACGAGCGTCGTCACGACCAAGGCGTTGAACGCGGCCTACCGCGCCGCCGGGCGCCCCGAGGCGGTATTCGTGATGGAGCGCCTCATGGACATCGGCGCGCGGCGGCTCGGCCTCGATCCGGCGGAGATCCGCCGACGGAACTTCGTGCGCCCCGCCGAGATGCCCTACCGCCCGGGCCTGACCTACAAAGACGGCGTCCCCGTCGCCTACGACCCCGGAGATTTCCCCGCGGCGTTCGAGCGCGCCCTGGCGCTCCTGCCCTACGACGAGTGGCGCCGCCGTCAGAAGTCACGGGCCGGCGCCACGCGCCGCATCGGCGTCGGTCTCGCCTGCTACGCGCAGGGGACGGGGCTCGGCCCCTACGAGGGCGCGACGGTGCGCGTGGACCCGAGCGGCAAGGTCTACGTCTACATCGGCGTCACGGCGCAGGGGCAAGGGCACGCGACGACGCTCGCCCAGATCGCCGCCGCCGAGCTGGGCGCCGCCTGGGACGACGTCATCGTCAGCGCGGGCGACACGTCGCTCTTCCCGTACGGCATGGGCACGGGCGGCAGCCGCGTCGCGGCCAACTCGGGCCCCGCCGTCGCGCAGACCGCGCGCGAGGTGCGCGAACGCGCCGCGCGTGTCGCCGCCGAGCTGCTCGAGTGCGCCCCCGAAGACGTGCGCATCGAGCAAAGCCGCGTGCACGTCGTCGGGATGCCGGACCGCGCGGTGAGCCTGGGCCGTGTCGCCCGCGCCGCCGTGAAGTCCAAGGCGCTCAAGGCGACTGGCGAGCCCGGCCTGAACGCGTGCACGTACTTCTATCCCGACACGGTCACCTGGGCATTCGGCACTCACGCCGCCGTGATCGAGGTGGACATCGAGACGTGCGAGCTGCGCCTGCTCGCGTACGCGATCGTGCACGACCCGGGACGCGCGATCAATCCCACGATCGTCGAGGGCCAGCTCCAGGGCGGCGCCGCCCAGGGCATCGGCGCCGGATTGATGGAAGAAGTGGTGTACGACGAATCGGGCCAGCTGCTGACCGGCAGCCTGATGGACTACGCGATTCCCAAGGCCGACCAGCTTCCGTCCCTCGTGGTCGCGCTCGACGAGCATCCGTCGACCATCAACCCGCTCGGCATCAAGGGTGTGGGCGAGAGCGGCGCCATCCCCGGCGCGGCGGCGATCGCGAACGCCGTGGAGGACGCGGTCGCCGACCTCGGCGTGATCATCCGCGAAGTGCCGGTCACGCCCGCGCGACTCTTCGCGCTCCTCCGGAGAGCACAGGGGAGCTGACCGTTCCTTCGGACGAGGGTGTGTATCTAAAGCCGACGCGCCCCTGTCACCCGGCTTTACAGCGTCCTGGGAGCGTTCCCCAGCGCGTCACATAACCCGCCGAAATCTCGAACACGTGCACCTTGGCCTCGCTCTTGCTGCTCCGTATGATGAAACGCGACGCAGCCATGCGGAGTCGATGGGTCGCTTCACCCTTATTGGGGGGCTGACTGTGTTGACACAAGGAACAGTGAGCAAGATTCGGAAGCTCGGACCGGCAACGCTCGTGGCGCTCATGTCGGTGGCCATCCTTTCCGCTGAGCCCGCAGTTGCGATACCCATGCACCAAGGGGATACGATCACCGTGATCTTCCCAGCTCCCGCGGGCAACACGAACCTGGCAGCAGACGCTACAGTCACGTTGGCCACTTTGATCAGCACGCTCGCAACGTTCAGTGTGAACGTTCACAACGGCACGGTCCTCGACGCCGGAGCCCGGATCACCGCGTTTGCATTCCGTCTCGACCCAGTGCCCACCGCCAACGGCAACATCGCCGTGACGGACACTGGCGGGAACAGTGACACCGATGCGTTTGTCCAGGGTGGCAGTCCAGACAACATCCCGAGCCTCAACTCGGAGAATGTCTGCTTCTGGAGCGGGAACAATTGCCCTGGGGGAGGCAATACCGGGCTGACCGACGGCCAAAGGGATTTGTTCAGCTTTAGTCTTGCTGGGACCTTTGGCAGTGTGGTGGACATCAGTGCGATCGGCATCAAGTGGCAGGGCTGCGCTGGCTGCAGCTTCGAGATTCAAGGAAATACCACTCAGATTCCCGAGCCCGACAGCCTAGTGTTGCTCGGGCTCGGTCTCATGGGCGCGGCCGGCCTTGGCTGGAATTGGCGGGCCGAGCGAAAAGTAGTTAGTCCTATCTGAGACCGAGCGCCGTGCAATAGAGCGCAGGCTGCGAAGTTCCTCCTGAAGGACATGAGTTCGCCGCCGGAGGCACGCGTGCCACACTGGCAGCGCGTCCCGCCGCGAACGCCGTGAGATCTCGATCATCTTGGTTGGCAGCCGCCTTGCGTCCCTGACCGGCATCGCCCTGTCCACGGGCGATCAGGCATCGGAACCGCCGCTCGCGCGGTCGGAGGTGCAGGGTTGGCCAGAATGGACAAGGACAGCGGACGCGCCAACAACAACCAGGAAGCAGCCGTTGTCGATCAGCTCATCAAGAAGTTGCGGCCCTTCGACAAGTCGTTCGTCTCCGAGCGCGCCTCCGCCGTGGGCGCGCGACCGCTTTCGCGTCTCCGGGTCGCGAGTCCGCCGATGCGACCGGGAGCTGTCTGGGCGTTCGTGGGCCTCGGCGTCCTCCTCGGGATTGCGCTGCCGCAGTGGCCATACGCGCGCGCCTGCGACTGGTGGCTGCTCCTCTACATGATCGCGGTCGGGACGGTCGTCGTGGCCGGCATGTGGGGCGCCCGGGTCTCGTGGCAGAGTCGACTCGGCTTCGCTCATGTCATCGCGCTGGGCACGATCCTCTGGGGCCTCGCCCTCACGGGGCAGGAAGTCTTGCCCCGCGTCGGGTACGCGCGCGCTCGCGCCGTGTGGCGTTGCGTCGAGGGTCAGGCGGGGGCGCCGACCGCGACGTCGCTGTCCATGCTGAAGCAACGCATCGACGCCGGAATGGCGGACCTCCTGCGGTAGCTCGCCCTCGACGTCCGGTCTGGGTGCCCACTCACCCGCGCGTCCTCGGATCGAGTGCGTCACGAACCGCATCGCCGACGAAATTCAATCCCACGACGGTCACGAAGAGCGCCGCGCCCGGCCCGAAGACGATCCAGGGCGCCTGCTGCAGATAGCCGCGGCCGGCGTTGATCATGCTGCCCCAGGACGCCTGGGGCGGCTGGATGCCGAGACCAAGAAACGACAGCGCCGCCTCAGCGAGGATGGCGAACGCCACGCTCAACGACGCCTGGACGATGATGGGGTTGATGGCGTTCGGGACCACGTGGCGCCACGCGATGCGCCAGCCGGGCGCGCCGAGCGCACGGGCCGCCTCCACGAAGTCGCGCGCGATGATGGCGAGCACCTGTCCGCGCATGAGGCGGGCGAACGTGGGCGTGTACACGACCCCGAGCGCGATGAGCACGCCGACGAGGCCGGCGCCGAGCACGGCCCCGAGCGCCAGCGCCAGCACCAGCGGGGGGAACGAGAGGACCGCGTCCATCAGGCGCATCACCAGCCCGTCGATGCGCCCACCGCAGTAGCCGGCCACGATCCCGAACAGGCTGCCGGCGATCACGGCGATCGCGACCGCGACGAGGCCTGCCAGCAGCGAGACGCGCGTACCCCAGATCACCCGCGAGAGCACGTCCCGCCCCACGCTGTCGGTGCCGAGGAGGTGCGCCCGGCCTGGACGAGCCAGCGTGTTGCCGAGGTTCTGTGCGAGCGGGTCGTAGGGCGCCAGGAGCGGCGCCGTCAGCGCCACCAGCACCGCCACCAGCATGACCGCCGCGCCGAACGGCGCCAATCGGGCGCGTGCCGCCCGCCGCACGACGTTCCACCGGCGCGCGCGGAGGGGCGACGCCGGGCGCTCGAGGCTCGCCGCGTGCTCAGCGAGATCGGATCCGCGGATCGATCCAGCCATAGAGCACGTCGACGATCAGGTTGCTCACGATGAACCCCACGGCGATCAAGAGCACGACGCCCTGCACCAGAGGGTAGTCGCGCGCGAAGACCGCGTCGACGACCAGGCGCCCGACGCCGGGCAGCGCGAAGACGTACTCCGTGATGACCGCGCCGCCGATCAGCGTCCCGAGCTGGAGCCCGAGCACGGTGACGACGGGAATCAGCGCGTTCTTGAGGGCGTGGCTCCAGATGACCCGCCACTCCGACAGCCCCTTGGCGCGGGCGGTACGCACGTAATCCTCGGCCAGAGCTTCCAGCAGACTCGAGCGCAGCGTGCGCGTGACCACCGCCGCCAGCGCGAGCCCCAGCGTGACGGCCGGCAGCGCGAGCGACCGAAGACCGTTCCACGGCTCGTCAAGCGGATCAGTGTAGCCGGAGATCGGCAGCCAGCGCAGCGTCACGCCGAAGAGGAAGATCAAGAGCAAGGCCAGGAGGAAGTTCGGCATGCAGATCCCCACGACCGCGAAGGTCGCGCCGGCCCGGTCGATCGGCGTGTTGCGGCGGACCGCGCACACGATGCCGAGGGGAAAGGCGATCATCAGCGAGATCGCCATCGCGCAGAGTGCCAGCTCCAGGCTCGGCCGCAGGCGCCGGCTCACGTTCTCGATGACCGGCTCGCCGTTGCGGATCGAGCGTCCGAGGTCGGCTTTGAGGAGACGTCCCATCCACGTCGCGTACTGGACGTAGAGGGGCCGGTCGAGCCCGAGCTCGCGCCGGAGATTTTCCTTCACCGTCACGTCGACGGACTCCGCCATCATGACGTCGATCGGGTCCCCCGGGGTCAGATGGAGCAGCAGGAACACCCCGGCCGTAACGAGGAGCAGGACCGGCACGGTCGAGCCCAGCCGGCGCAGGACGAGACGACCCATCACGCGCGCGAGCCGTCGTCAGCGCAGCCTACTGCAGCCACACGTCCTTGAACCGCATCATCCCGTCGGGGATCGGCTCGTAGCCCTGCACCTTCGGGCTGAAGGCCTTGGGCTCGATGGGATGGATGATGAACACCATCGGCAGCTCTTCTTGAAGGAGCTTCGTCAGGTCGCTGAAGAGCTTCCGGCGCTCGGCCTGGCTCGATACCTCGCGGGTCCGATCGAGCAGCGCGTCGATCTGCGGGTGGGAGATGCCCGACCAGTTGAGCGATGTGCCCTGAGTGGTCTTGTAGAACTGGTAGGTGTTGCCGTCCGGGTCCGGCCGGCCGCTCCACTGGTAACTGATCATCTCGAAGTTCTTGTTGTTGCCGTCGGCGATCAGCGTGGCGGAGTCGGCCAGCTTGATCTTCATGGTGATGCCGGCCTCGCGCAGCTGGGCCTGGATCACCTCGGCCTCCTGGACGTTGATCGGGATGTTGTTGGTCGTCATCGTGAAGGTGAAGCCGTTCGGCTGGCCGCCTTCGGCCAGCTTCGCCCGGGCCCGGGCCAGATCGCGCTTGATCGGCGGGATGCTCTTGTCGTACGCCCAGCTCGTGGGCGGGATCGGGCCGTTGGCCGGCACGCCCACGTTGAGCCACACGCCTTTGACGATCTGATCGAGGTCCAGCGACAGGGCGACGGCCTGCCGCAGGGCCCTGGTCGCGAATGGCGGCCGCATGTGGTTGAGCTGATACGCGAAGTCGGCCAGCGACGGCACGTCGACGACGACCACGTTCCGGTCGGCCTTGACCGCTGCCACGTCGCGCGGCTGGACGTAGTCCATCACGTCGATCTCGCCGGTCTGGAGACTCTGCAGCTTGACCGTGTCGTCCGGGATCGGCCGGTAGCGGATCCGATCGAGGTACGGGCCGCCCTGCTTGTTCCAGTAGCTCTCGTTGCGTTTGATGAGGATGTGGTCGTCCTTCACCCACTCGACGAACTCGAACGGCCCGGTGCCGGCGCCCTTGGCATTACGCTCGAGCTCGGAGCCGCGCTCCTGCACGACCTTGGGCGAGACCATCATGCCGGCGCGATCGGTCAGCGTGGCGAGCAGCGCGGCGTCCGGCCGCTTGAGATTCAGTTTGATCGTCGAGGCGTCCACCACGTCGACCGAGTCGATGCTGGCGACCTCGCCCTTGCGAACGGACTTCGGCTCGGTCTTCATCCGATTGAAGTTGAAACGCGCGGCCTCGGCATTGAAGTCGGTGCCGTCGTGGAATTTCACGCCGCGCCGCAGCTTGAAGACGACGGTCTTGGCGTCCGGTTGCTGCCAGGACTCGGCCAGCCCGGGCTTGATCCCGAGCTTGACGTCGAGCGTCACCAGGGGCTCGTAGATGTTGTGGTACACCTGCCGGTCGATCTTGCTACCCGAGAGGTGCGGGTCCATCGTGGCCGCCTCGATGTAGAAGCCGACCCTGAGCGTGCCGCCCTTCTTGGGTGTGTCGGCGCCGGCGGCGGGCCGCGGGTCCACGGAGACGACGGGGACGCCGGAGGCCACCGCGCACATCAGGAGAAAGTCCCGTCGCGACACCGTCCGCGCGTCGCGGTGTTGCTTCGTCGTTACCATCGTGCTCCTCCGCAGGGTCGAAAGTTGCTGTGAAGCGCGAACGAGTATACCCTGCCCGCCGTCCACGAAATCGTCACGCTCAGCGACGGGAGGACTGACATGAAGCTTGGAATCTGCCTGCCGCACTACGGCCGCCCGATCGAGATCGGTCGAATTCTCGAGGTCGTGCGCCGGGCCGAGGAGAGTGGGCTGGACTCGGTGTGGGTCACCGACCACGTCATCGTGCCGGAGCAGGCCAACGTCATCTACCGGGAGGACATGCTGGATCCCCTCGCGGTCCTGCCGTGGCTCGCCGGGGTGACGCGCCGGGTCCTGCTGGGCACGAGCGTGGTGATCCTGCCCTATCGCTCCCCGATCCCAGTCGCGAAGCTCCTGGCCAGCGTCGACGTCCTGTCAGGCGGCCGTCTGATCGTCGGCGCGGCGATCGGATGGCTGGAGGGTGAATTCGACGCCCTCGGCGTGCCGTTCAAGGAGCGCGCGAGCCGGAGCGACGAGGCGCTCGAGCTGCTGCGCGCCCTCTGGACGCAGGAGCACCCCAAGATCCAGACGAGGCGGCACCGCGCGCAAGACGTCGTCTTCTCGCCGATGCCGCTCCAGAAGCCGCGCCCACCGCTCTACGTGGGCGGCAGCAGCGAAGGTGCCTACCGTCGCGTCGCGCGGCTCGGCGATGGCTGGCACGCGAGCGCCACGAACCACGACGCGTTCCGGCAGGGGGCCGACACGGTCCGGCGCTTCTGGAAGGAAGCCGGACGAGAGAGCGCGCCGTTCCTGTCGCTCCGCATTCCGATCCTGATCGACGGCGTGCACCGGCCGGCCGTGGACATGGGTCTCATCCGCGGCCGCCACACCCTCAACGGCTCGATCACGCAGATCGCCGACGAGCTGCGCGGATTCCGGGACCTCGACTGCGGCCACGTCGCGCTGGAGGTCTCGTACTCTACGTTTCCGGCGATCCTCGAGACCATCGACCTGATCGCGAACAGAATCCGACCGCAGCTGGCGAGCTGAGCGCGATCGCGAGACGGCGACCTAGCGCACCGGACCGACAGCGGCCGGCAGTTCCGGCGTGATTCTCGTGATGGCCTGGAAATGGCGGACGAGTCGGTCCGGGTAGTCCGACGCGAAGAGCGGATTCGGCACGTTCACGCCCGCGGGACCGAGGCGGAGCTCTCCGGCCTTGACGAGCGCCTTCATGCACGCGGCGGCTTCGTAGTACGAGAGCTTCCCCGGATCGAGCTCGCGGCGCCGGCCGTAGCGACGACGGTAACCCGCCACCAGGAGCGGGCGCGCCACGCTTGCGAGCCTACGGAGCGGCGCCGGCAGGTCGGACAGGTCCACCGGCACGAGCTTGAGGATCACCAGCGTTGTGGCGACGTCGAACGCCGGATCCGCGACGATCGCGTTGGCCCAGTCGATCACGCCCGTCACCTCGCCGGCTGCCATCAGAATATTGTAGGGGTGGAAATCGCCGTGGCAGACGACGCGCGGCCAGTCCATCGGCGGTCGGCGCCGGACCAGCCACTCGATCGCGCGCGCGAGCCCGACGAGTGAGTGACGCGCGACGCGGTCGGCGACCTGCTCGAGGTACCCGTCGAAGGTGAAGCCGTGCGACGCGAGGCCTTCCCGGGCCAGGTGTCGCAGGAAAGCCTCGGCGTCGAGGCCATGAAGGCGCGCCTGCAGCTCGGCGACGACCCGGCCCATGCCGAGGAAGCGAGCCTGCGGCAGCGGCGTTCCCGCGAGCCGCTCCATGATCAGGAAGGCGCTGCCGAGGGCCGCGACGTCGGCGCTCGCGACCAGGACGCGCGGCGCCGGATAGCCGAGCTCGACGAGGGCGTTCTGGGTCGCCCGCTCGCGCAGCGCCCGCGAGGGATCGGAGTATCCGTCGAGCAGGCGGAGGATCAGTGGGCCGGCGAAGGCTGGGGGCGCGCCGGCCAGGCGGAAAGCGAAGATTCGCGTATCGAAGCCACCGGTGAGGCGTGTCGGGCCCTCGGCGAATTCCAAGCGCGGCTGGCCGAGCATCCCGCGCAGATGGTCACGAAGCCGGGCCTCGAGCTCCGCCACCCGGCGCTACGTTCTACCGGCCGACACCGACGGTCTCGTCGACGCGCGCGTCCTCGCGGAAGTGCGGCATCACCTCGTCGGCGAAGAGTTGCATCATCTCGAGCGTCTGCTCGTGGCTCGGGCCGGTCATCCCCGAGCAGAGGATCCCGGCCTTCAGCTCGTCGGAGAACACCCGGAGCTTGTCGCGGACGGTGGCCGGGCTGCCGTAGATGAGATAGCCTTCTCGGTCAGCCTCCTCGAAGCCGAGCTCGCTCGGGGGCTTGGGCGGGTTCGCCAGCAGCCGGCGGAGCGAGGACTCCGTCATATAGCCCGGCGGCCGCCAGAACGGCGGATGCATGCGCAGGCCCACGTTGAAGACCCACATGACGTGCTTCTCCGCGAGGGCGCGCGCCTTCGCGTCGTTTTCGGCGACGACGATCGGCACGTTGACCGTGAGCTGGTAGCGGCTGGCCTTGTAGCCGTGGCGCTCGCAGGCTTCACGGTACTCGCCGTAGATCTGGGCGATCCGCTTGATCGGCGTGAAGACCATGAGGTACGGGAACCGGCGCTGGGCCGCCCACTCGACGGTCTCGCTCGAGCCCTGGGATGGGCACCAGACCGGCGGGTGCGGCTTCTGGATCGGCCGCGGCCAGGGATTGACGTAGGGATAGCGATAGTGCCGGCCGTCGAAGGGGAACGGCCCCTCCTCCGTCCACGCGCGCAAGATCAGCTCCGCCGCTTCGTAGAAGCGCTCCCGCGAGTGGGTCGGGTTGACGGCGGTGGAGAAATACTCCGCGCTGATGCCGCGCACGAATCCCGAGATGATGCGGCCGCCCGAGACGACGTCGAGCATGGCAATCTCCTCGGCGATGCGCAGCGGGTTCTCGCGGAGCGGCAGCCCGTTGCCGAGGATCGCGATCTTCGCTCTGGTAGTCCGGCGCACGAGCATCGCCGCCATCACGTTGGGGCTCGGCATCGTGCCGTAGCAGTTCTGATGGTGCTCGTTGACGCAGAGACCATCCCAGCCGAGCCGCTCCGCCTCCTCGAGCTGATCGAGGTACTGGTTGTAGAGCGTGTGGCCGACCACGGGATCGTAGTTGCGGTTCGAGAGCGTCACCCACGACGACGGCGCGTCGTGATCCATGATGTACGGCATCAAGTGGAAGTAATAGAACTTCACCGCGCCCCTCCGTGGAGCTGACAGAATTCTCTCACCGCCGCGGCCGCCGCGTCGGGCTCCTCCAGATGCGGCACGTGGCCGGAGTCGGCGAAGACGCGCAGGCGCGCCCCCGGAATCTCCTTGGCCCACGTCTCTCCACACGGTCCCAGTGGCGCCAGCCGGTCGTGTGCGCCCCAGCAGAGCAGCGTGGGCGCCGCGATGCGGCCGAGCCGACGCCGGAGGAGCGGGTCATAGAGGTGGGGATTCCAGGCGACCCGCGCGAGAGCCGTGCCCTGGCGGTACTGGAGCGCCAGCGTCTCGACGGACTGGTCGGCCGGCGCGAGCGCGAGCGCCGCCATCGGGTTGTGGAACACGGTCGCGACGATCTCCGGAACGTCCATCCCGAACAGGAACGGATAGATCCAGCCCTCCACCCGGATACCGACGGGGTCGATCAGGACGAGCGACGCGAGGCGGTGCGACGCCATCGTCGCGAGCTCCGCGGCGATCCAGCCACCGAACGAGGCACCGACGAGGTGCGCGCGCTCGAGCCCGAGCTCGTCGAGCAGATCGAGATAGTGGAACGCCAGGTCCGAGATGTGCTCGATCCATTCCGCCGCGGGCGAGCCACCGTGGCCGGGGTGGCTCGGGAAGTACACGCTGAAGTCCTTGGCGAGACGCTCCTGGAACGGCAGCCACCGCCCGGCGCCGCCGGCACCGTGGAGAAACAGGAGAGGGGCGCCCGCTCCGTCTTGGAGCATGCGGATCGGGGTCCCGCGGATCGAAAGCTCGCGAGGCGCGGGCATCTCAGCCGATGAAGAGGCCCCCGTTCGGCGACAGCCATTGCCCGGTGAAGAACGAGCTGTCGTCGGAGGCGAGGAAAAGGGCGGTGGCCGCGACTTCGTCCGGAGTGCCGGTGCGCCCGAGCGGCGTGCGGGCGGTCACGGCCTTCTTGATCAGCGGCGACATCGGCTCGGTCATGGGCGTGTCGATGTAGCCCGGACAGATCGCGTTCACCCGGATCCCGCGAGAGGCGACGTCTTTCGCCACCGCGCGCGTGAAGGCGAGGATCGCGCCCTTCGCCGCGCTGTAGTGCGGCGCCATCTCGAGCCCCGTGAGGGCCGCGACGCTCGAGAGGTTGATGATCGCGCCGCGGTTCTTCCCGCTCATCAGCCGGAGCGCCTCGCGCGTGCAGAAGAACGTGCCGTCAAGGTGCACGGCGAGCATCCGCCGCCACGACTCGTCGGAGAGGTTCTGGGTGACGTCGAGATGGGTCAGGGCCTCCTGCCCGGTGACCATCTCCATGATGCGCGCCTCGGCCTTGCGGCCGATGCCCGCGCGATCGTCTCCGGGGCCCACCGCGATCCCCGCGTTGTTCACGAGAATGTCGAGGCCGCCGAGCTCGCGCTCGAGCGTGGTGAACATCGCCTTCACCTGGGCGACGTCGGCCACGTCCGCCTGGATCGCGCGGCCGCGCGCCGGGCCCTGCATCTCCTTGACGGTCTTCTCGGCCGCCTCGAGCCGCACGTCGTTGACGACGACCTGCGCGCCCTCCTCGGCGAAGCGGAGCGCGATCGCCTGGCCGAGCCCCGATCCACCACCCGTGACGAGCGCGATCCGATCCCCGAGCTTCACGATCACCCACCCTAGGCCGAAGCCGCGACGCGGTCAAGCGCAGAGCCCTTGACGACGGTTCGTGCTCCGCATAGGGTCGCCTTCGTGCCCAACTACGCTCTCGGGATCGACATCGGCGGCACGTTCACGGGCATCGTCGTCTACGACCACGACACGGGCCGGCAATGGAGTCGCAAGGTGCTGACGACCCACGACGACCCCGTCCGTGCCGTGGTCACGGGTGTCGAGGCCGTCCTCGGGGACGGACGGCTCGAGCCGCGGCACTTCACGCGCGTCGTGCACGCCACGACGCTCTTCACCAACGCGCTCATCGAGCGCCAGGGCGCCGTCACCGGCCTCGTCACCACCGCAGGGTTCGGCGACACGCTCGAGATCGGGCGCGAGCGGAAGTTCGAGCTCTACGACCTCAACATCGCCAAGCCCGAGCCGCTGGTTCCGCGCAATCTGCGCCTCGAGGTGGCCGAGCGGGTGAAGGCCGACGGCAGCGTCCGGCAGCCGCTCGACCGCGCGCAGCTGCTCGGCTGCGTCGATCGCCTCGTCGCGGGCGGCGTCGGCTCGATCGCCGTGGTGTTCCTGCATGCCTACGCGAACCCCCGTCACGAGGCCGAGGCCGTCGGGCTCATCGCCGAGCGCTACCCGGAGATCTACACCACCGCCTCGCACGAGGTGGCGCCCGAGATCCGCGAGTTCGAGCGCGCCTCGACGACCGTGGCCAACGCGTACATCAAGCCACTCGCCCACCAGTACCTCGGGCGCATGGCGCGACAGCTCGCCGCGCAGCGGATCCCGGCGCCGCTGCTCTTGATGCTCTCGAGCGGCGGACTGACCCACGTCGCCGAGGCGCAGCGGACGCCCGTGCAGATGCTCGAGTCGGGGCCGGCGGCCGGCGCCATCGCCGCCGCCTTCTTCGGCCGCGCGGACAGCGGCGGCGATCTCCTCGCCTTCGACATGGGCGGCACCACGGCCAAGCTCTCGCTCGTCGCCGGCGGCGAGCCGCTCACCGCGTACAGCTTCGAGGCCGCGCGCCAGAAGCGCTTCATCGAGGGCAGCGGGCTGCCCATGCGCATCTCGACCATCGAGCTGATCGAGATCGGCGCCGGCGGCGGCTCGATCGCGCAGCTCGACGAGATCGGGCTCCTGAAAGTCGGCCCGCGCAGCGCGGGCTCGCTGCCGGGCCCGGCCTGCTACGGCCTCGGCGGCACGGAGCCGACCGTCACCGACGCCGATCTGCTGCTCGGCTATCTGAACCCGGAGTACTTCGCGGGCGGCACCATCACGATCGACGTCGCGGCCGCGCGCACGGCCCTGACGAGGCTCGCGGAGGCGGTGCGCCTGCCGCTCGTCGACGTCGCGTGGGGCATCCACGACATCGTCAACGAGAGCATGGCGAGCGCCGCCCGGGTGCACGTCGCCGAGCGCGGACGGGATCCGCGCGACGCGGCGCTTCTCTGCACGGGTGGCGCCGGGCCCGTCCACGCCTGCCACGTCGCCCGCAAGCTCGGCGTGCGCGAGGTGATCTGCCCGCCGTCCGCCGGCGTCGCCTCGGCGCTCGGTCTCCTGGTGGCGCCGGCGCGCGTGGACCGCGTCGCCACCGTCGGCATCCGACTCGACCGCGGGGACTGCGCCGGGCTCGAGTCGGCGTTCGGGGCGCTCGAGGACGAGGCGCGCGCGGTCATGGCCGACACCGGGCTCAAGCTCGAGACGGCCCGATTCCAGCGGCTGGCGGACGGACGATTCCTGGGCCAGGGCTTCGATCTCGCGGTGGCGCTGCCCGACGGCCCCTACGACGGGCGTGACGTCGAGGCCACGCGCCAGGCCCTCACGGCGGCCTTCGAGACCGCGTACCGCGAGAAGTTCTCGCTCACGCCGCCCGACGTGCCGGTCGAGTTCATCAACATCCGTGTCGCCGTGCGCGCGCCGGTCGCGGGCAGCGAGGTCGTCCTGCAGGGACACGCGCGCCGCGGCGCCGAGCTGGCCGTCAAAGGTCGACGGGCCGCCTACTTCCCGGAGGCGAGTGGGTTCGTCGAGACGACCGTGTACGATCGCGCCCGCCTCGCGGTCGGCGACCGTTTCGCCGGGCCGGCGGTGATCGAAGAGGAAGGCTCGACTCTGGTCGTCGGCCCCAGCGCGACCTTCAGCGTGGCGCCGACCGGCAACGTCGTGGTGACACTCGTCCCGTGAAGCCGCCGGCGACGATCGAGACCGTGCGCCTTCGCCTGCGGTCACCCGTCATCGAGGACGCCCAGGGGATCTTCACCACGTACGCGCAGGACGCCGAGGTCACGCGCTACGTCAGCTTTCGCCCGCACCGGAGCCCGGACGACGCGCGTGAGTTCCTGCGGCGCTGCGCTGCGGGGTGGGCCGGCGACGGTCCGTTCACGTGGATGATCACGCAGCGGGCGGATGACCGTCTGGTCGGCGCGATCGACATCCGGCCCCAGGACTCCCGGGTCGAGCTCGGCTATATCCTCGGCCGCACCTACTGGGGCCGGGGCTTCATGACGGAAGTCGTGCGCGCCGTCAGCGACTGGGCGCTGGCGCAGCCGGACGTCCACCGCGTGTGGGCCGTCTGCGACGTCGACAACCGCGCCTCGGCGCGCGTGCTCGAGAAGGCCGGAATGGAGCGCGAGGGCCGGCTCCGGCGCTGGACGTCCCACCCGAACGTCAGCGCGCTACCCCGCGACTGCTGGTGCTACGCGCGGGTGAAGGAGACGGCATGACCCAGCGGTTCGACGCGGTCACGCTCGAGGTGCTCTGGACCCGCCTCATCTCGATCGTCGACGAGGCGGCCAAGGCGATCGTCCGCACGTCGTTCTCGACGTTGTCGAACGAGGCGAACGACTTCGCCTGCATGCTGACCGACGCGCGCGGCTACTCCCTCGCGCAGAATACCGGCAGCATCCCTTCGTTCATCGGCACGCTGCCGGCCACGGCGCGGCACTTCCTGCGCTCGATGGGCGCCGACGGCATGCGACCGGGCGACGTCCTCATCACCAACGACGCGTGGATGGGCACCGGCCACATGAGCGACGTCAGCGTGCTCAAGCCGATCTTCCGCGGCGGGCGACTCGTCGCCTTCTCGGCTACCACCTCGCACATGCCGGACATCGGGGGGCGACTGCGCGCCATCGAGGCGCGCGAGGTGTTCGAGGAGGGGCTGCACATCCCGCTCATGAAGCTCATGCGCGATGGGCGCGCCGACGAGACACTGATCGAGATGATCCGCGCCAACGTGCGCACCCCCGACCAGACCGTCGGCGACATCTGGGCGCAGGTCGGCGCCAACGAGCTCATGGAGAAGCGGCTGCTGGCGCTGCTGGACGACGGCCGGCTCGACTCGCTCGCCGACCTCGGCGACGAGCTGTTCGCGCGCGCCGAGCGGGCGATGCGCGCGGCGATCCGCGAGGTGCCGGACGGTACCTACCGGTATGCGCTGCGCACGGACGGTGTCGACGAGCCGCTCGACTTCAAGGTGGCGCTGACGATCGCCGGAGACGCGATCACGGCCGACTTCACCGGCACCTCAGCGCAGCAGCCGCGTGCCATCAACTGCGTGCTCGCTTACACTTCCGCGATGACCGCGTACGCGCTCAAGTGCGCGCTCCTGCCCGGCCTGGCCAACAACGAGGGCATGTACCGCCCCGTCACGGTCACCGCGCCCGAGGGGTGCCTCTTGAACCCGCGCTTCCCCGCCGCGGTGGTGAGCCGCGCCGTCACCGGCCACTACGTGCCCGTGCTGCTCTTCGGCGCGCTCCACCAGATCATCCCGGATCGCGTCGTGGCGGGCGCGGGCTCGCCGCTCTGGGCGGTGCAGCAAACGGGGCTGCGCGCCGACGGCCGGCCCTACACCAACATCTTCTTCTTCAACGGCGGCATGGGCGCCACGCCATCCAAGGACGGTGAGAGCGTGCTCTCGTGGCCCAGCAACATCTCGTCCACACCGGTCGAGGTGGCCGAGCGCAACAGCCCGCTCTTCTTCCACGAAAAGCGGCTGCGCCCGGGCTCGGGCGGGGCCGGCAAGTTCCGGGGCGGGCTCGGGCAGGACATCCTCTTCGAGTGCGAGTCCGAGGCGCCGATCGTCGCGTCGTTCATGGCCGAGCGGACGAAGTTCCCCGCGCCCGGCTTCGCCGGCGGCGCCGACGGCGGGCTCGGGGACGTGCAGATCAACGGCCGCTCGATCGACAACCGTCGCCAGCACGTCTTGAAGCGCGGCGACGTCGTGCTGGTGCGCACGCCGGGCGCCGGCGGCTACGGCCCGGCCGCGCAGCGCGACCCCACATCAGCCGAGCGTGACCGCGCACTCGGTTACGTCTAATCGACCGACCAGCGTCGATTCCGGAAAAGAAACTGACAGGAGTCGCTTTCGACCGTGGGAAGCCCTACCCACAACCTCGCGTCAACCCTACGGAATTGGAACGCTCGTCGGGGAACTTTACAGATCAGTCTCTTACGGCGTGAGACGTCCATGGAAGTACCCGTCGCTGCTCGAGTTACGCAGTGTGGCGTGCGCGATGCACGCATTTCCTGCTAGCGCGCTGGTCCCTTCCAAGTGTGAAGTGGGCCGATCCTCCGGGGAGCAGGTCCCCGGCCGTCTGCAGACCGCTTGGAGGCGCTCGATGAAGATGTTCAGAGGAATGGGGATCCCGGTTGCCGGTTTGGCCGTGGTATTGGCCTTCGTCGGCACCGCGCAGGCGAACCTGATCTCGGGGAACCTCTATCGCGTTTCGGAAGCAACTTCCCAAAATGCCATCGTCGCGAACGTGCCGGCGACCACTCCAGATGTCACGTTCCAGGTGAACTCGCCGCTCAGCTTTTCTGCATCCAGCGCGACGATCGGTGTCTGGCTGGGTACCGGCGGCGCGTTCAACATCGTTGAGAATACGGCGGGCACCCTTGCTGCTCTCATGGACAACCTGACCCTGGGCACCCTGCTCGATTTCAAGGGATTCGTCTCTGTCACGAACGGGCAAACATTCACGGTTACTCATGATGATGGCTTGACCCTCATCATCGGTGGCCTCAACTTGGGGTTCAATCCAGGCCCTACCGCCCCTGTCACCTCGATTGCGACCTACTCGGGGCCCTCGGGGAACTTCCCGTTTGAACTGGTCTACGGTGAGTGCTGCGGAGGTCCGGCGGTGCTTCAGGTAGCTCTCCCGTTCAGCGACGTTCCGGTTCCTGAACCCGCCACGATCCTCCTTCTCGGGTCTGGCCTCTCCGGGCTGGCGGGCATCGCATGGAGGCGGTACCATTCGTAGTCCTCTGCGACGTAGACGCGCCGCCCGGCCGGGCGACGCGTCCCCGTCGGCCTACGACTCACGAGCTTTCAGTTCTGCGCCGGTGAGCCGCCAGGCGTCTTATCGCTTCACAGCGATTTCAATCAGGACCTTCTCCCCGTTCTCCTCCTTGTAGCTCGCGACCACGGTCATGCCCTCCGTGAGAACTCCCGGCCTGATCGCGACTCCCAGCGGGGTCACCAGCTTGGTGCCGTCCGTAAGCGTGACCTCCGTTCTGGAAGAGTCGACACTGGCGACTTGGCCCTCGACCGTCTTCTCCTCTCCCTGCGCCGGCGTCTGCGCGCCGGTGGGTGGCGAACTCTGCCCGGCCGGTGGCGGGACCTGAGTTTGGGCGACTGCCTCGGCAACAAAGGTCACTGAAGCCAGGATCGCGACGAGCAACGTGAGCGTTCTCATGCTTTCAACCCCTCATTCATGTCTGTCGCTCCCTTCGGAATGCGTGATGAAAGATCCGGGGGGCCCGCCACGGCCGAGTTGCATCGCCGACGGTGACACGTCGGCCGGGTCGCCCGAGGACGCGCTAGGAACGCGCTGGTGGAAGTGGTCTGAAGACGCCGCGCCCGTGGAGGCGAAAGCTGCGCGGGGTAGGGAAGCGCACATCGGCTGGGCGCAATGGCCGCCGACGACGCAGCAAAGCCTGTCAGCGAGCTGACTCGAGAATTCCGTCGCCGGCCGAAGACCTCCCACGGCGCCAGTCTCCGGCCGCGGCGCACGCCGGTCAAGGACTTGCCCGGCGCGGACGGTCAGGCCTTGCGGAACCGGTAGACGCCGTCGGCGTCGACGACGCGCACCGCCCGCCCCTCGTCCTCGAGCAAGCGCAGGTGCGCGAGCGCCTCGCCGAGGGCGAAGCTCAGCTGGTGGCTGTCGAGCTGGCGACGGAAGAGGACCGGCACCAGCTCCGCCGCGCTCCGCGGCTCGACCAGCGCGTCGAGCGCTTCGCCGAGTCGCGCCGCGTGATGGTCGCGGAGCTGGCCGAGACGGGCGTGGAGGCCACGGAACGGGAGCCCGTGCGAGGGCAGGACCAGGGTGTCCGGCGCCATCGGCTGAAAGCGCTCGAGCGAGTCGAGGTAGAGACGGAGCGGATTGGCCCACGGCTGCTCCGGCCAGACGCTCACGTTGGTCGTGATCTTCGGGAGCACCTGGTCGCCGGAGATCAGCACGCCGCCGGCCTCGTCCCACAGACAGGCGTGCTCGGGAGCATGGCCCCGCACCGTCCGCACACGAAAGGTCCGCTTGCCGATCGCGAGCGAATCGCCCTCGCGGATGCGCCGGAACTCGGGCGTCACCTCGGGCACGAGGCCCGGATAGTGATTACCCCGGCGGCCGAGTTGCACCAGGTCTTCGGGACCGCACCCGTGACGCCGGTAGTGCGCGAGACGCGGCTCGAAGTCGGCCGCCCCTCGGCTCCGCCAGGCGAGCTGCGCGTAGAGCCATTCCGCCTGCGTGCACCAGAGGTCGCTCTTCCAGCGCGCCGTGAGCCAGCCCGCGTTCCCCATGTGGTCGGGGTGGAAGTGCGTGACGAGGACGCGGTGCACCGGCCGACCGCCGAGACGCGTGGCGAACACGCGCTCCCAGAAGGCGCGCGTGTCGTCGAGGCCGACTCCGGTGTCCACGATGGTCCAGCCCGCGCCGTCTTCGAGGAGCCAGAGATTGATGTGGTTGAGCTGGAACGGCAGCGGCATGCGCAGCCAGCCGATGCCGGGAGCGACGGTCACGACGTCGGCCGGCGCGGGCGGAGTGGTCCACGGATGGTCGAGAGTCATGCGGTGCAGTGTACCTTGCGTTCGATGGTGGAACCTGATCTTCTAGCCGCGCCCTCACCGCAACACTACGTCCGGGGCTTCACCCACGTCTCCGACCAGGCCAGGCACGCGCTGGAGGCCTGCCGGTCACCGCGCGTCTCCGCCCACGGCTGGCCGGTGGCGAAGCGTCCGTTCCACTCGACCTGCGCCGAGCGCGCGGGAAAAAATGTGCTGAACACGCCGATCGGGCGGTTGTTGAAACCCGGCGGCGCGTTGAGCACGAAGGGCTCGATGCAGTCGAACCAGGTCAGCCGGATCCGGTCGGCGCCCGAGACCACGGTCTCGACGGCCGCCGAGCGCGGGTCGCCGACACGGGCGAACTCCGCGGCGATCACCGGCAGCGTCGTGTCGGCGAACGCGGGGAACAGCAGGGTCTCGATCGTGCGCTGGAGCCACCGCGCGACGGAAGGGTTGTCGCTGTAGACGCGCGTCTGGCCGCCGCTGAGCTCGCTCTGGGCGAACAGCACGTGGCCGGCGCCGGCGGCGCACCAGAGAACGCGCCAGTGGCTGAAGCGGTCCGATTGGGTCTTGCCGCCGTCGTGGCTCAGGCGGATGAAGGAATTCTCGCCGGTCATCAGCACGGCGTTGGGATCGACGGGTGGAGTCATGTCCTCGTCCTTAGAAGGCGGCTACCTCGACGCGCGCGTCATTGTAGCAGGCGCCCTCGGAGATATCGGCGTGGTCGGCCGGGCAGAGCGCGGAAATGGTCTGGCCGTTGTCGCTCGTCGCCATCCAGGCACCCTTGAGTGTGCAGACGACGCCAGGCGGGATCGCCGCGGTGATGCGGAGCGGCAGCCGTACCTCGCCGAGATCGTTCCACACACGCACCCGCGCGCCATCCCGCAGGCTACGCGCGCGCGCATCGTCGGGATGCATCTCGAGCGGCGGCGGCCCTTCGGCCACGTGGAGCCCGCCGAAGGTCGACGTGATGCGCTGGTCGGAGGCCGGCGAGATCAAGGTCAGCGGATAGGACGACGCCACCGCCCGCCAGCTCGGCAGCCGCGCGCCGTACTTCCCCTCGAGGTACGGTGACGCGAGCTCGGCTTTGCCCGAGGCGGTCTTTGGGAAGACGTTCTTGAAGAGGATCGCGTCCTCGCCGCCGACGGTCATGGCCAGCGCGCGGTCGAGGGGGATCGCGCTCGGCCGCTTACCGCCCAGGCGTGCGTCACCCGCGTCGAGCGCGGCGTCCATCAGCTCGGCGTCGCTGGCCCGGAACGCGGGCTCGCCGAACCCGAAGCGCGCCGCGAGTCGCCGGAAGATCTCGGTGTTGGGCAGCGCCTCGCCCTGCGGCGGGATGACCGGCTCCGCCCGCTGGAGCCAGTGCGTGCCGTAGGCCGCGAAGAGGTCCGGATGCTCGAAGTGGCTGCAGGCCGGCAGCACCACGTCGGCGTAGGCGAGGCTGTCGGTCATCACCACGTCGGAGCCGACCACGAAGAGGTCCTCGCGCTCGAGGCCACGCCGTAGCCGGTTCTGGTCGGGATGCACGACCACGGGGTTGTGGTTGTAGATGAAGAGCGCTTTGATCGGCGGCGCCAGCGCTCCGTCGGTCAGGTGGCGCCCGACGTCGACGATGTTGAGCGTCCGCGTCCCCTTGGGGACGAAGTCGGGACGCGCCAGACGCTGCGGCGTCTTCGGGAACGCGAACGACGCGCCGTTGATCAGGCCCCCGCCCACCACGCCGAACTTGCCCGCGAGCGCCGGCAACGCGAAGACCGCGCGAATGCCGCTGCCACCGTTGCGATTGCGCTCGAGCCCGTTGCCCACGGTGATCACCGCCGGTGAGAGTGTCCGGTACCACTCGGCGAGCTGGCGCACCACGCTCTCGTCCACGCCGCAGATCCGCGCTGCGTCGGCCACCGTGTAGCGGCGAGCCAGCGCCATGTACTCCTCGAAGCCTTGCACGTGGCGCTCGATGAACGTGCGGTCGAGCCCGCCCTGGCGCTCGAGCTCGGCCGCCACCGCCCACGCCAGCACGACGTCGGTGCCGGGATGAAGCGCCACGTGAAGGTCCGCCTGCTCGGCGATCTTCGTCCGCCGCGGGTCCACGATGACGAGCTTGGCGCCGGCCCGGCGCGCCCGGTTGATCACGGGCACGAAGTGGAGGTTCGACCACGTCACGTTGCTGCCCCAGGCGATGATCAGCTTCGCGTGCTCGGCCTGCTCGGGGCGAATGCCGGGCACCGCACCGAACGTCCCGACCCACGCCTCCGTCCGGATGCCGCCGCAGAGGGGGCGGCGGTCCAACAGGCTGGCGCCGAGCCGGTGGAAGAAGCGGAGATCCATCGAGCCGCCGGCGAGCAGGCCGTGCGGCCCGGCGTAGTTGAGCGGCAGGATCGCTTGCGGGCCGTGAGCGGCGATCACGGCCGCAAATCGCTCATGGACGATGTCGAGCGCCTGGGTCCACGAGATCCGCTCGAAGCGCCCTTCGCCCTTGGCGCCGACGCGTCGGAGCGGCGTCTTGAGGCGGCCCTCGCCGTGCACGAAGCCTGGGTACGCCTCCGGAACCTTGGCGCAGAGGACGCCGGCCGTGTAGGGGTTCGCACGCGAGCCGCGGATCGAGACGATGCGCTCGTCCTCGACCGTGACGGTCAGGCTGCAGGTGTCGGGGCAATCGAGAGGACACACGCTGGCACGCTCGGCTTTCATTCCGTCTCTCCCGTCGGCGCCTTGCTGATCGCCGCTCGTACCATTTCTCTGTACACGCTGCCGGCGACGGGGGGAAGAGCCATTACCTCACGCACCATAGAGCCAATTGTCCGCCAGCCCGTCCGCGAAATCGAGGGGCGCCCCGGCGGCGCCCGGGCGTCTCCGAGCGGGGGGCTTGGGAGGCCCGTCGAGGCCCCCCATGGAACTAGCGCGTCGCCATGTAGTGCGCGAGGTTCTCGATGTCCGCCTCGCTCAGCGGCTGGACCGCCGTCGTCATCGTGCCGTCGAGGTCGCCCGCCGTCTGCGCCTTGAAGGCGCGGAGGATCTTCACGAGATACGCGAGGTCCTGGCCGGCCAGCCGCGGCACCTGCTCGTGACCGGTGAGGCCGGGCCGGTGGCAGGAAACGCAGTGGTGCTGCTCCGCGAGCTGCCGGCCGGCGCTGACCTTCGCCGCGTCGGTGGCGGCGGGACGAGGCTGTGGCCGCTGCGCCGCATAATGGGCGGCCAGATCCGCCATGTCGTCATCGCTCAGATTCGCCGCGAAGGGCGACATCTGTGGATCCTTGCGTCGCCCGTCCCGGAACTTGATGAGCTGCCAGTGGGTGAAGAACACCGGCTGCCCGGCGAGCGACGGCGTCCCGGGGATGACGGCGTTGCCGTCCGCGCCGTGGCAGCCCTTGCAGGGCTCGGCCTTCCGCCGGCCAGCTTCCGGGTCAGCCGCTCGCGTCGGCGCCCCCGTCGCGATCGCCAGGGCGGCGACGACGACCGAGGCGCCGGCGAGCGTGAAGAGTCGCTTCAGCGCTGGTAGGTCACGCGGTAGATCGCGCCCGCGTAGTCGTCGGAGATCAGGAGCGAGCCGTCCTTCATCTGCTGCGTGTAGACCGGACGGCCCCAGGGCGCGCCACCCTGCAGCCAACCCTCGGCGAAGACCTCGTACTTGGGCACGTCGCCGGCGCGGAGCGTGACCATCATCACGCGGAAGCCGATCTTCTCCGTGCGATTCCATGAGCCGCGCTGGGCCAGGAACGCGCGGTTCGTGTACTCGGACGGGAACATCGAGCCCGTGTAGAACTGCACGCCGTTGCCCGCCACATGCGGACCCGTCTTGATGAGCGGCGGCGCGAACTCAGCGCACGTGCGTCCCTTGCCGAACTCGGGGTCGAGAATGTCGCCCTGGTGGCAATACGGAAATCCGAAGTGTAGCCCCTTCCGCGGCGCCGTGTCGAAGCGGTCGCTGGGCACGTCCTCGCCGAGCCAGTCGCGGGCGTGGGTGGCGAAATAGAGCTCCTTCGTCACCGGGTGCCAGTCGAAGCCGACGCTGTTGCGGACCCCGTGCGCCCAGTACTCGAAGCCCGTGCCGTCGGGATTGACGCGCGAGATGTTGGCGTGCGTGTCGGGCGGCATGCAGATGTTGCAGGGCGCGCCGATATTGAAGTAGAGCTTGCCGTCCGGACCGAAGGCCAGGTACTTCCAGCCGTGCGGCAGATCGCGCGGCAGGATGTCGTAGACGACCTCCATTGCGGGCGGACTGTCGAGCTTGTCCTCGATCCCCACCATCTTGGTGATCCGCGACACCTCGGCGATGTAGAGCGTGCCGTTCTTGAAGGCGACGCCGTTGGGCAAGTTGAGGCCCTTGGCTATCACCTTGACCTCGCGGGTGGCGCCCTTGTCCAGGACGGCGTAGACGTTGCCGGCCACGCGGCTACTGACGAACAGCGTGCCCTTGTCGCCCCAGGTCATCACGCGTGCATTGTTGATCCCGTGCGCCCAGAGGGAGACCTTGAACCCTGGCGGGACCTTGATCTTGTCGACCGGGATCTCGCCGGGAGCCTTGGGCGCCGGCGGTTGCGCGATGGGCGCGAGAGTTGAATCCGCCATACTGGATGGCTGCCCCTGCTTCCAGGTCGGCGGCGGTTGGGGCTGAGCCTGCTGAGCCTGGACGAGCGGGCCGAGGGCGAGCACGATGGCCAGAGCGACCGCGACCGAGGTCAGGGTGATGCGCAACATGACGGGCCTCCCTTTGAGGATCGGGTCGAGAACGAGCCGCACGGATGATACTTCGCGGGCCGGACGATACGTCCGGCGCCCTCGGCTTGTCAAGGCGAGGCCGCGTGTGTAGCATGCTCGCGCGACGATGTCGACGACGATCATTCGCCCCGCCCTGTCGCTCGCGCTGAGCCTCGTCGCGGTCGCGCACGCCGGCGCAGCGCCGGAGATCATCCCGCTCGCTCCGATCGAGATCACGGCGCCGGCGGCCCAACCGTTCGTGCCGGCCGCCTACCGGGAGACGCCATTGCCGTCGTATCCCACCGCGGCGCGCGAGCAAGGCCTCGAGGGCGTGGTCGTTCTTGGGGTGCTGGTCGGCGTGAACGGGCGCGCGGTGGAGATCAGCGTCAGGACCTCATCGGGCGCTCGAGTCCTCGACGACGCGGCGGTCGACGCCGTCAGGCGCTGGCGGTTCGCGCCCGCGAAGGAAGGCCGGCGAGCGGTCGAAAGCTGGGTGGAAGTTCCGCTGAAATTCGCGCTCCAGACCCGATGACCCGGCGCCTCGCGACGCTGCTGCTCGGGATGCTCACCGTATCGCCGGCCGCCGCCCAGCAGTACGACGACCCCACGCGCCTCGAGCCCGTCGTGATCTCGGTGACGCGCATAGAACAGAAAGCTGGCGAGGCGCCCGCCAGCGTGACGGTCCTCACGCGCGACGACATCCGCCAGTCCGCGAGCCAGACCGTGGACGACCTCCTCCGGCAGGTGCCGGGCTTCAGCCTGTTCCGGCGGTCGTCGAGCCTCGTCACGCACCCGACGACGCAGGGCCTTTCGCTCCGTGGCATCGGGCCGAGCGGCACCAGTCGGGCGCTCGTCCTGGTGGACGGCGTGCCCGCCAACGACCCCTTCGGGGGCTGGGTCTACTGGAGCCGCATCCCGATGCAGGGCATCGAGCAGATCGAGGTCGTCCGCGGCGGCGGCTCGAGCGCCTGGGGCAACTACGCGCTGGGCGGCGTCGTGCACGTCCTCACACGGCGGCCCACCGAGCGCGCGGTGTTCTTCGACGGAAGCTACGGCACCCGCGACACCATGAACTTCGACCTTTTGCTGCACGAGGTGCAGGGGCCGCTCCGGCTGACGCTCGAGGGCAACTACTTCGACACGGGCGGCTACCCGGTCGTCAAGGAGTCGCGGCGGGGGTCGATCGACATCGACGCCGATTCGCGCCACACGACCTTCAACGGCCGGGTCGAGCTGGTGGCCTCGCCCGAGGCGTCGCTGTTCGTCTCGGGCACCTACTTCGACGAGGAGCGCGGCAACGGCACGCCGCTCCAGCTCAACCGCACCGGCTCGGGCTCCGCGGCGGTCGGCGGGCGGCTCGGTACCCTGGACGACGGCGAGTGGCGGCTCACGCTGTTCGCCGACGATCAGAAGTTCCGGAGTACCTTCTCGACCCAGGCGCTCGACCGCAACTCGGAAACGCTGGCGCTCGACCAGCGGGTGCCGACGACCTCGGCCGGCGGCTGGCTGCAGTGGAGCCGCAAGTTCGGCTCCCACCTCGTCGCCGCCGGCGGCGACGCGCGCTGGGTGTCGGGCGAGACCAACGAGCGGGTCTACAACGCCGGGGCCTTCGCCCGCATCCGCGAGGCCGGGGGCCAACAATTCATCGGCGGCCTCTTCGTCCAGGACGTGTACACGCCGCATCCGGCGTGGGAGTTGGTCGGCGGGCTCCGCGGCGATTACTGGCACAGCTACGACGGCACGCGCCACGACACGCCGCCCGCGGCCGGCGTTCCCGCCGAACAGACATTCAACGACATCGACCGCATCATCCCGAGCGGGCGCGTCGCCGCCCTCTTCCACGCGACGCCCACGACCGACGTCCGGGCGTCCGCCTATCAGGGCTTCCGCGTGCCGACCCTCAACGAGCAGTACCGGGTCTTTCGCGTGCGCAACGACGTGACCGTCGCCAACGAGTCGCTCCGCCCCGAGCGGCTCACCGGCGGCGAGCTCGGCGTGCAGCAGCGGTGGGGACCGCTGGAGGGACGCATCACCGGGTACTGGAACGAGGTGCAGGACCTCGTCGCCAACGTGACGCTCACCTCCCGGCTCCCCGACTGCCCGGTGGGCACGACGTGCCGCCAGCGCCAGAACCTCGACCTCGCGCGCATCCGCGGCCTGGAGACCGAGCTGGAGCTCCGGCCCGCCCGGGACTGGCGCCTCCTCGCGAGCTACCTCTTCGCCGACGCGCGCGTGGTCGAGGCATCGCAGCAGCCGGGCCTCGAGGGCAAGCGTCTGGCTCAGGTCCCCGAGCACAGCGCGACGGCCGCCGTCCGCTTCGCGCGCCCGGACTGGTTCAACGCGTCGCTGACGGCGCGCTTCGTGGGTGATCAGTACGAGGACGACATCAACTCGCTGCCGCTCGGGAGCTACGTCGTCGTGGATCTCGCCGTGTCGCGCGCGTTCGGCAAGCATACCGAGGTTTACGTCGCGGTCGAGAACCTCTTCGACCGGATCTACACCACCGGCCGGACCAGCGAGGGCGTCATCTCGATCGGCGAGCCCCGGGTCGCCCGCGCCGGCGTGCGCCTGCGCTTCTGAGACCACGAAGGGCGGCGGCGTGAGCACGGTGGATCAGCAGAAGGTCCGGCGCACGCGGACCGGGCTCATCGCGCACGACCCCGCGCGCGCTCAGCCGGGCTACACTCTCTTCGCGCCGATGTTCGGCGATGGCACCGTCCACCTCGTCGACATGGACGGCCGGGCCGCCCACACGTGGCATCTCCCGTACCGGCCCGGCCTCTACGGCTACCTGCTCGACAACGGTCACCTCTTCTACGGCGGCAAGGTCATGGAGGACCTCGCCCGCTTCGAGGCGTGGCCCCGCTTCAAGGGCGGCGCGGTGCTCGAGGTGGACTGGCGAGGGCGGGTCGTCTGGGAAATCCGGCACCCGGACCACCATCACGACGCGCGCCGCCTCCGCAACGGGAACGTTCTCCTCCTGTGCCTCGCTCCGCTACCGGGGAACCTCGCTGCCGAGGTCCGCGGCGGCCTGCCGGGCACCGAGGCCGACGGCACGATCTACGCCGACTACCTCGTCGAGATGACCACCCGGGGCGAGGTCGTGTGGGAGTGGCGGAGCTGGGAGCACCTCGCGCCCGCGGCCTTTCCCCTCACGGCGCAGGACCGCCGCGCCGAGTGGACCCACGGCAACACCGTCGCGGAGACGGCCGACGGCCATATCGTGGTGAGCTTCCGGAACATCTCGACGGTCGTCATGATCGAGCGCGGCACCGGGAAGGTCGTCTGGACGCTGGGCAGCCCGCCGCTCGCCCAGCAGCACGATCCGCGCCCGCTGCCCGGCGGCAATCTGCTGATCTTCGACAACGGCACCCACCGCCGCGACCACCCGGCGACGTTCTCGCGAGTGATCGAGGTCGATCCGCGCACGAGCGCGATCGTCTGGGAGTACAGCGACCCGTCGCTCTTCGAGTTCTTCAGCCCGTACATCTCGGGCGCGCAGCGGCTCGCGAACGGCAACACGCTCGTCTGCGAAGGGTGCCACGGCCGAATCTTCGAGGTGACGCGCGACCGCCAGGTCGTGTGGGAGTACGTGAGCCCGCATTTCGCCGACGAGCCCGGGGCGCCCGGCCTGAACAACTGGGTCTTCCGCGCCCTGCGCTATACCGTCGAGGAGATCGAGGCGGCGCGGCGCGCCTAGCGTTCGCGGTCAGGAGATCAGGTCGAGCCCGAGCAGCCCCCCGAGCTCGCGCAGCGCCTGGTCGGGGTCGTCGACCTTGATCGTCGTCATCCCGAGCGCGCGCGCCGGCTTGAGGTTGCGCCCGATGTCGTCGAGGAAGGCGACGCGGCCCGGCGCCACCCCGAGCCTCTCGCAGACGAGCGCGTAGATCCTCGGATCGGGCTTGCGAAGCCCGACGACGGCGGACTCCACGAAGACGTCGAAGCACTCGCGGAGGGGGAGTCCATCGGGCGTTCCTCGTGGGACGTCATTCACCCAGTTGTTCGTGAGCGCGCCCACCCGGAGCCCGACCGCACGGATGCGGCGGATCGCCTCGAGCATGCGCGGCCGCGCCACACTTGCCTCGGCGATCCTCGCCATGAGACGCCGGCCGTCCACCGTGATGCCCTGCGCACGGCAGTCGGCCTCGAAGGGCGCGCGGAACGTCTCGACCGTCAGCTCGCCCCGCTCGAGCCGAGCCCACGCGCCCTGCTCACCCGCCGCGACGACCACGCGGTTGATCGCGTTGGGCTCGATGCCGTGCTCCTGCTCATAGCGCGCGATCGCGTGGAGTGGCGACTCCTGCACGACGCCGCCGATGTCGAAGACCACCGCTCCGAGCGCGCTCAAGCGCCGAGCTCCACGGGCTTGGAAGATAGCAGATTCACCGCTACGCTACCGCGCCATGGACAATGCTCGACCGTTCGCCGGCATCGAGGTCGTCGAGTTCGGCCAGTTCATCGCGGTCCCGTTCTGCGCGCAGATCCTCGCCGAGGGCGGGGCCCACGTCATCAAGGTGGAATCGGTCGAGGGAGATCCCGTGCGCCAGCTGGCGCCGCTGGCTCCGGGCGAGTCGCGTCACTTCATCTCCCGGAACCGGGGCAAGCACTCGCTGCCGCTCGACCTGCACCATCCGTCCGCCGCGCGTATCGTCGAGCGCCTCCTTGCCCGGGCCGACGTCGTGCTCACCAACTTCCGTCCCGGCCTGGCCGCCGAGCTTGGCCTCGACTGGCCGACCCTCGCCCCGCGCCATCCACGAGCGGCCGGGTGCAGGACGGGGTGCCGACGGGCGGTGAGAACCCGGTCGCCGACTACATGTGCGCGATGATGCTCGCGTTCGGCGTCGCCGCGGCGCTGCTGCGCCGGGCCACCACGGGGCGCGGCGGTGAGGTGGACGTGTCGCTCTTGACGGCGGCACTCCTGATCCAGAACAACGCGATGGTGCGATTCGAGTCCGCGGACGGCGCGTTCCACGAGGCGCTCCGTGTCCGGCTCGCGGAGCTGCGCGCCACCGGACGGCCGTACGCGGAGCAGGCGGCGCTCACGCCGCAGATCCGGACGCCCGGGATGGCCAACATCTACTACCGCACGTACGCCACGCGCGATTCGGCCATCGCCGTCGCGTGCGGCAGTCCCGCGCTCCGCCGCGCGTTCATTCGCGCGGTGGGGCTCACGGAGGAGGCACTCGATCGGCCGCTCGCCGACCGCGAGCGCGAGACGCAACACTACGCGGAGCTCCGCGCGCGCGTCGAAGCGGTCGTGGCCCATCGGACCGCCGTCGAGTGGCAGCCGATCTTCGACGCCCACGGTGTTCCCGCCGCGGCGGTCAAGCTTCCTCTGGAGCTGCTCGACGACGAGCAGCCGCTCGCGAACGGGATGCTCCACGACCTTGCCCACCCGGCGCTCGGACGCGTGCGCGTCCTGGCGCCACCTGTCTCGATCGATGGCGACGGCTTCGTCCCCGCCCCCGCGACCCCGTCCTTCGGATCGGAGACGCGCACGATCCTCGGAGAACTCGGCTTTTCGAGCGCGGACGTGGAGACGCTGCTGGCCGACGGGGTGACACGCGATCGCCCCGGACCGCGCCGCTGAGCGCGCGGCACCCGGGGAAGAGCCTCAGTTACGCGAGGGCGCGCCCGTCGCAGGTTGGAGATCGGTCAGGGCGACGCGCCGATCGATTCGGGGGTTGCGCAGGTCGATGGTGACCCGGAGCGCGCGGAGCCCGTACACGCCCTGGAGCTCGTCGAGCTCGACGTCTTCGACCTCGCCGGTGAAGTAGCCGAGCGACTGCAGGTATTCGATATAGCCGCGGTACTCGTGGGCCTCGCTGGGGTGCGCGTAGATGATCGCGATCTTCCCGGGCTGGGTGATGCGCTCGGCGGTGCCCTTGATGACCGCCTTGTCGATCCGCTTCTTGACGATCTCGTACCGGATGTCGTACGCGCCATCCACGTCGAACCGCTTCTCGTCGAAGCGGAAGCGGATCGACAGCGGGGCGTGCTGGACGAGGACCAGGTGCGTCACCTCGAGCGGGACCGGGAGCTTCTCCTTGAGCCGATTGACACGCAGCGCGACGCCGCACGTCACCATGAGCTGCCAGAGCCGGAGACTCTTGAGATAGAGCGGATCGAAGCGCCCATCCTCGAGCAGCGAGGCGCCGACGTAGATCTGATGGTCCACGCCGTCCGTCTTCTGCTTCTCGAAGTAGTGCGGGAACATCGTCTGGGCGGTCTGCTCCTCGAGGTCGAGATAGGACGAGATCCCGTCGGCGATGCGCGTCACGCTCTCCTCGAACAGCCGGCGCCGGTCGTACACCGTGCCGATCCGCGGGTCGAGCGCGGCCCGATACGCCTCGATCCGCTCGCGCACTCCCGGTCCGAACGTCTGGAGATGGTCGAACAGCGCCTCGACGGCGGACCGGAGAAACGCGATGATCGAAACCTCGTCGCCCGAGTTGAGGTTCGTCTGGATCTTGGCGGTGTGCTTGTCCACGCGGTAGAGCAGCTCGTGGAGCCCCGGCAGCGGCCGCGCGTCGTGCGCCCAGCGGACCACATCCCGGGCGAGCCGCAGCTGCGTCAGCAGATCCGTCTGGATCGCGAGGCTGCGCTGCGTCGACGAGCCGCGGATGTCGGACAGCGCGTAGAGCGGATAGATCCGCTCGAACACGATCGGCTCCATCTCGACCCCGGCGTCGTCGGCGCCCTCGGCCTGGTGCTCGATGCCCTTCAGGACGGCCTTGCGGAATCGCCACTCCACCACGGGGTGGATCGCGGTGCACTTCTCCTTGATGAACGACTGGATACGGGCGTTCAGCTCTTCCATGCTGCGCTGGACGGCCATGGAAAAGAGCGGCAGGATTTCGTGGAGCTTCGGCAGGTGCGTCGCGTCCAGGTCCCCGGCCCGCGGCGACCCGAGCTCGAGCGTCCCGATCACGCGGTCCTGGTAAAAGAGCGGCGCCACGATGATGTTGCGGAGCCCCCACTCCAAGATCTCGTCATCAGCCGGCGTCCGGTTGGGCATCTCGGCCAGGTCCTCGACGATCAGTGGGTGGCCCTGGACCACCGCGCGCTCGTAGACCGACCCGCGGAACTCCTCGATGGTGTGATGGCGGGAGTCGGCGAAGATGCAGGCGTGCTCGCACTCGGCGCCGTAGTTCAGGACGAGCACCTGATCGCCGTCGAGGGCGGCGAGACCGAAGCGAAGCTCGGGTCGCCGGAAGAGCGTTCGCAGCTTGTCCTGCAGGGCGCGGAACCGCGTGTGGGAGACGATCGACTCTTTGTCGATCAGGTCGCGCTCGAGTGAGGACAGCACTTCGTGGTCCGTGACCTCGAAGGCCCGGAAGATCGTGAATCCGCGGAAGACGAACCGCTCGGGCGGCAGGAGTTCGCGCAGGAGGTCGGGGTCGAGCAGATCTCGGCGCAGGCGCCGTCGGATCTCGTCGCTCAGGGTCGGAACCGCGCCGACCGTCTCGACCTCGACGAACCGCCAGTCGAACTCCATCTTGAAGTGGCGGTCGAGCCCGGTGTCGGGGTCGGGCACCGTGAGGATCAGCGGATACTCCACGATGAGGTCGACCCCGTAGACCCGCTGCAGCACGAGCGCGTAGGCGAAGAAGAGCCGCATCGCGGTCACCATCGACGCGTCGAGGTTCACGCGACCGCGGAGCGTGCCGTCGTCGGCGCGCAGGAGCTGTTCGAAGGGGGGCGTGGCGTAGAAGCTCTTCAGCTGGAACGGAACCAGGACCGCGGAGAACTCCTGCTCGAAGAACGCCGGTGGGAAGATGCCGGCCATGAGCACGTCAACGAGCTGACGATGGCGATCGATCAACCCGAGATCCGTGATCGGGGCCGAGAGCTCGGGCACCTGCTTGACCTGCTCGCGGACCGTCCGGATGAACGCCCCCTTGGGCGAGGTGTCGTCGGCGAACTTCTTTGCCCAGAACGCGAGCAGGGGCACGAGGCTCAGCTCACTCTTGAAAGGAAAGGCGTTCGCGTCCCCATTGACGGCCGCCTGGAGGTCGGCCGAGTGTGAGTGCAGGCTGTGGTTCACACCGAACATGGCGCTATTGTAGCAAGCCCTGCCAGCGGAGGACGAAGTCCGGTGGTGTAGAATCCCGCGGTACCTAAACTGGGAGGCATTCATGGAACACCGCACGCTCGGCCACAGCTCGCTCTCGGTGCCAGTGCTCGGCCTGGGTTGCATGTCCATGTCGGGAACGTATGGCAAGGGTGACGATGCGCAATCCATCGAGGTCGTCCACCGCGCCCTGGACCTGGGCGTCAATTTCCTCGATTCCTCCGACATGTACGGCTTCGGCCACAACGAAGAGCTCCTCGGCCGAGCCATTCACGGGCGGCGAGACCAGGTGGTGGTCACCACCAAGTTCGGCCAGGTGCGGACGCCGGAGGGACGCGCGACGGTCAACGGCCGGCCCGACTACGTCGTCCAGGCCTGCGACGCGAGCCTCAAGCGCCTGGGCGTCGACGTGATCGACCTCTACTACCAGCACCGCGTCGATCCGACCGTACCGATCGAGGACACGGTGGGCGCCATGAAGCGGCTGATCGAGCAGGGCAAGATCCGCTATCTCGGCCTCTGCGAGGCGGCGCCGGCGACTGTCCGGCGCGCGCACCGGATCCATCCGATCAGCGCGCTCCAGAGCGAGTTCTCGCTGCTCTACCGCGTCGAAGCGGAGGCGATGCTCCCCACGCTGCGCGAGCTCGGCATTTCGTTCGTCGCGTATTCGCCGCTCGGGCGGAGCTGGCTCTCGGGGCGCGTCGAGAGCCTCGGCGACATTCCGGCCGACGATCGGCGGCGTGATCACCCGCGCTTCCAGGAATCCAACTTCGCGAAGAACCTCGCGCTCGTGCGCCGGATCGAGCCGATCGCGAAGGAGAACAACTGCACGCTGGCGCAGCTGGCGCTCGCCTGGCTCCTGGCGCAGGGGCAGGACATCTTTCCGATCCCGGGCACGAAGCGGAAGGACCGGCTCGAGGAGAACGTGAAGGCGCTCGCCGTGCAGCTCGACGCGCGCGACGTGGGGCGGATCTCGGGGGCGATTCCGGCGGGCGCCGCCGCCGGCACGCGCTACCCGGAAGCGCAGATGAAGGGTGTGGGTATTTAGGTCGTGCGATCGCCGGTTGGCGGGCGGCGATCGCTCGACTTCTTGAGGTCGAGCATCTCCGGGAGATTCTTCATCTGTTCCGCCTGCTCGAGCCGGCTGATCTGGCTCATGCGAGTGACGACGTCCCGGATCCGCTCGAGCGCTTCGATGATCGACGCGATCCGGCCGTCCCAGCGGGCGCCAATCTCCTTGGCGAGCAGCTGAACCTCGCCCCAGGCGACGGTGAGTGGGTTGTTGATCTCGTGGGCGGCGGCCACGGCCAGGCTCGCGACGGATCGGAGCACCGTCGCTTCGCGCAGCGCCGCTTCCGCCCGCTTTTCCTCGGTGACGTCGCGGCCGATCGCCGAGGCGCCGATGATCTTGCCGGACGAGTTTCGGACCGAGGACACGGTGATCGACACCTCGACGCGCGTGCCGTCCTTTCGCATTCGCACCGTCTCGTAGGGCTCGACGTGCTCGCCACGCCGCAGCCGGGCCAGGATCCGGAGCAACTCGTTCGGGCGGTCGGGTGGGATCACGAACCCGATCGGTTGACCGATGGCTTCCACGGCCGAGTAGCCGTAGAGACGCTCGGCGCCTAAGTTCCAGCTCGTGACGATGCCGTCGAGCGTCTTGCTCACGATCGCGTCGTCCGAGGATTCCACGATGGATGCGAGGTGCGCCAGCGTCGCCTCGTCCCGCTTCCGCTCCGCCACGACGGCGGCGATCAAGGTGCTCATCACGGCCATCGTGCCCAGGAACGCTTGCAGCAAGAGCAGCGATTCGTTCGACGGCCCATCGCCGAGGCCGAACGGCCCGCGGCCGCGCAGCGTCGCCCAGATCGCGAGCACGGAGAGGAGGGCGACCGCCGTCGCCGTCTCCTTCTGACCGAAGCGGAACGCCGCCCAAATCAAGGGCAGGACACAGAGGAAGGTGAGCTGACCACTCGCTCCCCCGAACACGATGGCGCCCACGGCAACGAGCATCGCCAGCAGGCCCACGCCCTCGAGCGCGCGCGCCCGGCCCCACGGCGTGTGGCCGCGGATGCTCCAGAGGACCAGGAGCGGGCCGACCACCAGGGCGCCCACCGCGTCACCGAGCCACCACATGAACCAGATCGAGCCGTAGTCGCCCCAGTAAGCGTAGCCGCCGAGCGCCAGGCTGGTCACCCCGATCGTTGCACTCACGGTCGTGCTGAACAGCGCGACGAGCATCACGAACTTGAAGACATCGCGCGCCCGGTCGAAGACGTGGCGACCGTTCGCGACGAGCTTCACCAGGTCGGCGCCCATGAGCCCCTCGAGGGTGTTGCCGATCGCGACGCCGATCGAGGTGGCGACCGAGCCCGCGGTCGTGACATTGACGAGGAACGCTCCGACGAGGATGGCGGGCCACGCGCGCGATCCCAAGAGCAGAAAGGCGGCGAACGCGATCCCGGTGGGCGGCCATACCGCGGAGGCGCTGGCGTTGACAAAGGCCAGGCTCAGCCCGAACTTGCCCGCGACGAAGTAGGCAATCGTCAGGGGGGCCAGCCACCAGACCGCGACAGGCTTTCGAGGCTCCGTCATCGTTCGACCCGATACGACGCCCGTTGTCGGGCCCCCGTGGCCCGGGTCGTGGAACAGATCCCGATCGATCCAGCTTAACACTTCGGGTCGGGGCCCTGCCGACTCGTGTACGCTTGCCCGGGTCGGTCGTCTGCCTCAGGCGACCCTCGGTCGGCGAGGCGCGGCTCCAATCTGAGGAGGACATCGTGAGCGGCTGGGTCGAGACGTACCGCGGCATCGTCTACCGCTGGGAGGTGGACCACAACGACCACCTAACCGTGGCGTACTACTTCGCCCGCTTCGCCGACGCCGCGCTGGGGCTGCTCGACACCCTGGGGCTCGGCGCGGGGTATACCCGTCGCCGGGGGCGCGTCTGCGTGACCGCCGACTGCTACGTCCGTTACCTGCGCGAGCTGCGCGTCGGCGACATCACGCATATCGCGAGCGGCGTCATCGCCGCCGAGGCCGACGTCCTCGTGCTGGGTCACAAGGTCTTCAACTCCGAGACGGGGGAGGTCTGCACGACGGTCGAGCAGCGCCTCCGCCACGTGGACACCAAGCGCCACGCCGCCCGCCCCTTCACCCCGACGCAGCGGCGCGCCGCCGAGCACCAGCGCGTCGAGTGGGACGGGCCCCCACGCGAGCGCCGCCCGCGGCCGCGTGGGCTCGAGGGCTTCAGGGAAACCTCACGCGACACCGTGAAGCCGGGCGAAGTGGACGTCCTGGGCGAGGTCGCGCCCCTCTACCACATCCACCGCTTCTCGGCGGCCAACGGTCACGCGACCGCGGCCTTCGGGATCACGCCGGGCTATATGCGGACGGAGCACCGCGGCTTCTCGACGTTCGAGTTCCAGCTCGAGCTCGACGGCGGGCTCCGCGCGGGCGACCCGGTCTGCGTCCGCTCGGCGCTCGTCCACGTCGGCAACTCCTCGATGCGCCTCCTCCACGTGATGACGAACGAGCGCACCGGCGAGCGAGTCGCGACGCTCGAGCAGCTCGGCGTCCACCTCGACATGGACGCACGGCGGCCTGCATCGCTCCCCGACGCGATCCGCGAGAAGGCGAAGGCGATTCTCGTTGCCTGAAGCCCAGCCTCCCCGGCTGACGCAGCGCGTAGGCAGCCCCTGTGCCAAGCTTGACAGAATCCTTACAGATATAGTCGAGCTACTTTACAGAATGGCTGTCTGGCCCCGGCCCCATCTCGCTAAGTGCTGGAATTTTTGGAACCGGCACTCCTCTTGCTCTACCTACGGTCGTTGGAGAGTTCCGAGGAGTGGCCTCGGGCTTCCAGAGAGTCGAGGTAACCGAATGTTCCGTCGGACCGCGTGGGCGCCCTTCGTTCTATCGGGCGCAGAGGCTGCGCGGTTCGGCGTTCGCCGTTCGGCGATCGCCCAAGCTCGCTAGGGGGGGACCCTATGTGTAAGAAAGCCCTGATCAGCATGGCGCTCATCCTGATGTTGGCTTCCTCCGCGTCTGCCGTACCCGTGAACTGCATGACGCTGAACACCGTGGCCGATTACGTCACGCAGAATGCCGGGGGCGGCTGTTTCGTCCAGGACAAGTTGTTCACCAATTTTTCGTACACGGGCGGCGGTACAGTGGGTGCCGGCTTAGTCGGAGTCGACGTCGTATTTTCGGTGCTGCCGACTCAGGATATACATGGATTCATCCTGAACCCCGCGGCGGGTGCCGTGTGGAATACCAGCTTCACGTTCGGCTACACCATCGCCGTCAATCCCCCGAACCCGGCGATCAACATCACTGGCGCAGAGCTTCAGATCAATCTTGGTGTCACGGCGGGGAATCCCACGACCGCCGTATCGACGAAGGGCAATGGGCAGGTCGAGTCGACTTCTTCCGTCCTCTTGACCGACACCGACTTGTTCGCAGGGGTGCAGTCGCTTACCTCCTCCACCGTTGTCACAATCCCGACTGGCGGATTTCTGATCAGTCTGGAGGAGGATTACATCGAGACAATCAACCGCATTTCGGAGCCGGCGACGATAATCGTGTTGGGTTCAGGACTGCTCGGTATGGTGGCCTGGAGCCGGCTGCGCCGCAGCGGACGTAGTCGCCCCTAGAGTCGCCCGGCTCCGGAAGTAGTAGTTCGGCGCGGGCTTGGGCGGGGGCCTCAACCTCGCCGGGCCCGCGACTCGCGAGGGCGGCGCCCGTCGGTCACGTCCCACTCCAGTCGAGTCAAGCGCCCACGGCCGGGCTCGCGCGCCGACGGCGGCGTCCGCCGCGCCGGGAGCGCCGACGGGCCCGTGTTGGCGGTGCGGCTTCGGCCTCTGCGGCGATCGCCTCGGGCGGCGTGGATTCGATGGGAGTCGCCGCTCCCGGCGCCAGCGTGATCATGCCTGTTGGGCTCACCGACAGCTCCTTGATGCGACGCAGCCGTGTCACAAGTCGTGGCGAGCCCGGCGGGCGGCTGAAGCCGCGCGCCTTGAGCGTTCGCGCCACGTTGTCGATGAGGACGGCCCCATTCGGCGCGCCCTCGGCGAGCTCGCGGACGACAAGAACGAGCTCGTCGTGCGGCGCGGTATGCGCCTCTGGCTCGGCAGGGACGGGCTCGGGGCGGCCGGACTCGGTCCGGCGCGCCTCGGTGTCCGCTCCCGCCGCTCGCCCGCTGCGCCGACCCCGGCGCCCGCGGCGCCGTCCCCGTTCGCTTGCTGACGGGGCGCGGCTCGGCTCCGCCGGCGCCGCGCCCGTGAGCGTCCGGGCGGTGCGCCGGTGGAAGGTGATGCCCAGCGCCGAGGCCACATCACCAACGGCGTCGAAGGCGCGGTCGTCCGAAACGACCTCGAGCACGTCCCCCGGGCGCGCGCCCGCGAGCCATACGCCCGCGCTCACCGCGATGCGGAGGTCGCTCCAGTCGCGCACGCCGGTGGACGGTGCGCTGTGGAGGAGCTGGGCGCCGTGACGGGCGAGTACGCGCGCCGTTTCGTGGCCGATCACGCGCCAGTTGCCGACTGCGAAGAATTCGGTACTCCGCCCGAGATGATCGATGGCGAGACGTTCGATCACTCGCTCGATATGCCCGGGGTTGCTCGTGTTCTCGACGTCGAAGAAGATTGCGTGCCGGGTCGTCGGCCGGCGCCGTTCCGGCGGAGGCGGTGGGACGCGCGCGGCGAACGCGGGCTCCGGTGTGGCGATCGGCACCGGGAACTCGGGCTCGGCCGAGGCCGCCGGGGTCAGCTCGGTGAGGGCCCGGGCGACCTCGGCGACGGGACCCGTCTTCTCGGCGCCGCCGCGGCGGTGGCGACCGGTGGTCGTTCGTTCCATGTCCGCATCATACGGGACACGCCCCCGACGGGCCAGGGAACGGAAGAGACACCGCCAGCACGCGGTCCGATGGCGCTGACGACCCTCGGCCCTGCCGACTCGGCCTTACGTCGTCGGACGCGTGGCGACGCGAGCGGCTAGTCCTGCTGCGAGCTGCCGACGGCGGCTGGTTGCGTCGTCTGGAGGCGGCGCGCGATGTCGGCCAGCGGGCGGTGCAGCTGCCCGAGCATGTCCACGACCCCGCCGAAGGCCTCGGCCACCGCCGTCCGCTCGCCGCGCAGCGCATCGAGCTCGCCCTGGAGTGCGCCGTGAGTCCGGCGAAGCTCGCCCAGCTCGCCGCCGAGCCGCTCGCATTCCTGGTCTCTCGACTCGAGCGCACGTCGTAGGCGATCGCGTTCCTCGACCAGCGACGGGATCACGTGACTCAGTTGGTACTGGCTTTCAGCGAGCCACCGGGTAGTCCGCTGCGAATCATCGACCGTCTCGATCTGGCTCATCTGGCGTGGTGCCTCCTCGTAAGGGGCGCTGGGTTGCGGGTTAGGACTCGGGGTCTCGGCAGCCACCTCGTGCGCGAGCGCGACCAGCTCGTGCGATGCCCCGGTCATGAGTGACGACCGCCGGCGGCGGCGGTCGACCGGCGGTGGGGCATCCGCTGTCTCGAACTCGACGGCGCCGCGTCGGTCGAGCATCACTCGTACTTTCGGGTCGCTGAGATGGCGACTGCGCAGGTGCTCGTACACTGCGGGTTCCGTCCGCGCGACGACGATCAGGTAGCGGGTCATACTGCCTCGGTTCGATTCGTCCGCTGGGGCTGCAGGTCCGGCAAGGTCGGAGATCATCTCCCGGAGCAGCGAGCGGAGAAGCAAGAGATGCATTTCCGTGTTGCCACGCTCTCCCGTGTTTCGTCCTTCAACGATTGGAGCGGACTGTACACTCCCGCTCGCGAACATTCAAGAGAGAATTCGATTACGGTGTCGTCCGCGAGGCTCGACGGCGTCCGAGCAGGAGAAAATATTGGTGCGGCAGGAGGGATCGCGAGCCCAACAGGATGAGACCGGCGCGCCGAGCGTCCCGCAGAAACGTTTCAGGCGCGACCCGCCGCTCGACGGGCGGGCCGACCGGCGTCTCGCGGGCGTCCCAGTCGATGTTCACCACGCGGCCGCGCGGGACCAGGGAGCGGGTCAGATGGCGCAGGAGCCTCGGGCCGTGATCGAAGTGATGGTACGCGTTCACGATCACCGCGAGATGACACGCCCCCCGCGGGAGCAGCGGATCGTCGCCGAGCCCGAGCACGGGCGTGACGTTGTGGACACCGGCCCGACTGAGCCGCTCGCGGAGCACCTGCAAGATCGCGGGCTCCGGATCGACCGCGTAGACGCGCCCGGACGGACCGACCGCGCGCGCGAGCCGCAACGTGAAATACCCTGGGCCCGACCCGATCTCCGCGACGACCTGCCCGCGCCGAAGACCGAGCGCGCGAACGACCCGGCCCGGCTTCTGCCACGCGGCGCGCGCCGGGGCAAGCTGGCGCTTGATCATGTGGGCGAGATCGGTCGGGTTCCCGTAGCACCCGTGACGGCCATGATCGCGCGCCATCGGCTGCATCATACCCATAACAGGAACCGCCCTGCCCGATCCACAAATCCTCGTTCACATCGAGATGCCGACCCCAGTACGCGCTTTGCACAATTCGGCCGACGCGTCGCGAGGAGAGGAGGGTGAGGGGGATATGAGCTTGACACCAGCGGGGCGGGCCGACTAGCCTCGGCTGGCATCCGCCGTGGTGCGCGCCGCCGGCCCTCGCGGGGCTGAGGCCGCGCCCGCCGAGGCGCGACTGCAAACTATGGACTTCGAGTTCGCCGCCGACCACGAAATCTTCCGCAAGGAATTCCGCGACTGGCTCCGGACGAATCTCACACCCGACCTGTGCCTGGACGACGCCTCCGACGACCGGGTGGCGTCCGACCGTGAGACGTTCGAGCGCCGGCGCGTCTGGCAAAAGAGGATGCACGCCGCAGGCTGGGTCGGCATCACGTGGCCCAAGGAATATGGCGGACGCGACGCCGGGCTGATCGAGCGGGTCATCTGGGACGAGGAGTACGCCGAGGCGCGCGCGCCCGTCTTGCCCGGCAACATGGGGTTGAGCCTGGTGGGCCCAACCATCATCCACTGGGGGACCGAGGAGCAGAAGCGTCGCCATCTCCCCGCAATCCTCAATGCCGACGAGATCTGGTGCCAGGGCTTTTCCGAGCCCGGTGCCGGCTCCGATCTGGCGAGCCTCCGGACGCGCGCCGTCGACCAGGGCGATCACTTCGTCGTCAACGGCCAGAAGGTGTGGACGTCGGGCGCGCACTTCGCCCGCTGGATCATCCTGCTGGTCCGCACGAACCCCGATGTGCCGAAGCACCAGGGCATCAGCTGCCTTCTCGTTCCGATGACGACGGCGGGCATCACCGTGCGCCCGCTCGTCCTGATGACCGGCCACCACCACTTCAACGAGGTCTTCTTCGCCGATGTCGTCGTGCCGAAGACGAACCTGCTCGGGCCGCTCAACCAGGGCTGGAAGGTCTCGACGACCACGCTGATGTACGAGCGCCACTCGGCCGGCGGCCGGAGTCACACCGCGCAAATCGCCCGGCTGATCGCGCTGGCGCGCCAGGTACCGATCGACGGGCGGCCGGCGTGGGAGCACCCGGGGGTCCGGCAGCGACTGGCCCAGCTCGCGATCGACTCCGAAGCGCTCAAGTACACGCGGCTCAGGAGCCTCACGCGCCAGCTCCGCGGCGAGCCGCCGGGCCCCGAGGGATCTGTCCTGAAGCTCAGCGGCTCCGAGCTCGGCGTCCGGATCGCCGACGTCGTAGGCGAGCTCCTGGGCATGCACGTGCTGGTGAACCAGGCCTCCGCAGCCGTGCCGGACGCGCCGCGGTGGTTCAACCGCGTGCTCGCCGCCCGGCAGTACACGATCTCGGCGGGAACGAGCGAGATTCAGCGCAACATCATCGGTGAGCGCGTGCTCGGGCTGCCGCGGGGCTGAGGCCGCCCGGCTCAGGCCGGCAGCGAGTCGAGGAAGCTCAGCAGGACGCGGTCGAAGGCCTCCGGCTGATCGAGGTTGGAGGCGTGGCCGGCGCCCGCGATGACCTCGAGCCGGGCGCCCGGAATCTTCTTCGCCATGTACTCGCACGGCGCCAGGAACGGCGTGTCCTGGTCACCGACGACCACGAGCGTCGGCACGCGGATCGACGGCAGGCCGTCGATCACGCGCGCATCTTGTTGCGCCAGCATTCCCCGCGCGGCGTGCGCGAGCCCCTGGGCGCTCTTGTGGTGGCCGAGCGCGTCGCGCACCTCGCGACTCCGGCCGCCGAGCGCCTCGAGGCCGCGTGCCTCCAGCGTCGCGGCGCGCTCGTGGGCACGCTGGTTCCATGCGGTCCGGGCCTCGGCGTTCCGGTAGCCCGGCCCGGAGTCGCAGATGATAAGCGCGTCGACCATCTCGGGGTGCGCGAGGTAGAACGCGAGCGACACGTAGCCGCCGAGCGACAGACCGCCGACCACCGCGCGGCTCACGCCGAGCGAGGCGAGCAGCGCCCGGATGTCGGCCACCGTCGATTCGGTCGAATATCGCGCCGGATCGTCCGGACTCTCCGTCTGGCCGTGGCCGCGCATGTCCCAGGTGATCAGCCGATAGCGGTCGCCGAGCGTCTGGCGCTGCCCGTCCCACATGCGCCCGGTCGCGCCGTAGCCGTGGCTCAGAATCACCGGGCGCCCGCCCCCGCCCACCGTGTAGTCGATCTCGATACCGTTCAAGGTCGCACGCGCCATGGTCGGGACCTCAGCAGTGCCGGCAGGGCGGGAAGTCCCGCGAGTATACCGGCTGCTTCAAGAATTCTTCGGGGTTGTACTTCCAGAACTGGCTGACGGCCGGATACGTATAGATGACGGTGTTCTGGAGCTTGCCGCCCACGCGCTCGACCTTGCGGATGTAGATGTTCTGCGTCGGGTTGCCGTAGGCGTCCATCTGCACCGGACCGCGCGGCGCGTCGGTGATCTCGACCTTGCGGAGCGCGGTCATGAGGGCCGCGCGGTCCTCGACCTTGCCGCCGATCGCGCGCACCGCCTCGTTGAGGATCCGCGCGCCGGTGTAGCAGTTCTCCGAGTAGAAGGACGGGATCCGGTTGTAGGCCTTCTCGAAGGCCGCGCGGAAGCGCCGATTGGCGGGCGTGTCGAGCGAGGCCGAGTAGTGGTGGGCGCTCACGACGCCGAGCGACTCGTCGCCGAGCTGGGGCAGGACGTGCTCGTCGGTGTACGTGCCGCCGGCGATGAGCGGCACGCGCCCGCGCAGGCCGCTGGCGGCGTACTGGCTCGCGAAGAGCAGCGTCCACCGGCCCAGCGCTACAACGAATACCGCGTCGGCGTCTTTCTTGATCTGGGAGAGATACGGCGAGTAGTCCTGGACGTTCAGCGGCACCCAGAGCTTCTGGACGACCAGGCCGCCGTTGTCCTCGAACGACTTGTGGAACCCGCCGACCGTCTCCCAGCCGAAGGCGTAGTCGAGCCCCACGGTCACGACCTTCTTGTAGCCGAGGACCTTCGCCGCGTACTCGCCGAACGGATGCATGTTGCCGCCGGCCGAGAACCCGGTGCGGATGAGCCACTTGGGCCGCTTGCGCTGCGTGAGATCGTCGGCCGAGTTGATCGGGTACACCGTGGGAACTTCCTGCGCTTCGATATAGGGCACCAGCGCGTAGGCGACGTTCGACAGGATCACGCCAGCGACCATGTGGACGCGATCGTTCTCGACGAGCTTCCGGAGCTTGACGAGGGCGGTCGCCGGGTTGCCCTCGTTGTCCTCCAGGATGACCTCGACCTTGCGTCCGGCCATCTGCCAGCCGCTCTCTTGCCAGTAGAGCTCGCAGCCGCTGTACATGTCCTTGCCGGCGGCCGCGATCGCGCCGGTCAGGGGGGAGATGAAGCCGACCTTGATCGGTCCTTGCGCCGCGGCGTCACCCGCGACGAGGAGCCCGGCCGCGGCCAACAGGAGCGGGAGTCTCGCTGCGCGCATGTGCGTCCTCTAGTACCGGTTCGCGATCGGAAGCTCCTCGGCGGGGAAGAGCGTGATGATCTGGGCGCCGCTCGGCGTCACGATGACCTCCTCCTCGATGCGCGCGGCCGATACGCCGTCGGTGGCCGGGCAGTAGGTCTCGACGGCGAACATCATGCCCGCCTGCAGCTCCATCGGATCGTCGAACGAGTTGAGCCGGCTGATGATCGGCCGCTCGTGGAGCCCCAGGCCGATGCCGTGACAGAAGTTGAGCCCGAAGGCGGCCATCTCGCTGTCGAAGCCGATCTCCTGGGCCTTCGGGAACGCGCGCGCGATCCTGTCGGTCGCGACGCCGGGCTTGATGAGCGCGATCGCCTCGTCCATCCACTCGCGGGCCTTCTTGTACGCGGAAATCTGAGATTTCGTCGCGCGGCCCACGCTGAAGGTGCGGTAGTAGCAGGTCCGGTAGCCGACGAAGGACATGATGATGTCGAAAAACGCCTGGTCGCCCGGGCGGATGATCCGGTCGGTGAAGTTGTGGGGATGCGGGCTGCAACGCTCGCCGGAGATCGCGTTAATCGCCTCCACGCAGTCCGAGCCCATCTCGTAGAGCCGTTGGGTGGCGAGCCCGACGATCTCGTTCTCGCGCGCGCCCGGCTTGAGTGCCTCGAAGATGTCCTGGTAGACGCCGTCCACCATCGCCGCCGCCATGTTGAGGAGCGTCAGCTCGTCGTGGCTCTTGAGCATCCGGGCCTCGAGCATCACCTGCTGGCCGTCGCGCGCCTCGATTCCCGCTTCCTGCAGGGCGAAGAGGAACGGTGGCTCCACGAGGTCGATGCCGAGCGGCATCCCCGCGACGCCCTCGGCTCGCAGGATATCGCGAATCTCCGCCGCCGCCTTCTGGAAGAGCCCCGCCTTGGGCGACACCGCGCCGCGCATGCCGACCATACCCGCCAGCGACTGCCGCGCCGGAATCTGCGGCGTGTAGAGACGGTGGTGACGCGCGGCCGAGCCGAAGTCCCACACCCACGGCTCGCCGTTGCCGGTGAGCAGGCACCAGCGCGTGAGCTTGTCGCGCGCCCATTCGCCGATGACCGTGCCCGAGAGATAGCGGATGTTGTACTGGTCGAACATGAGGAGCGCGCCGAGACCCGAGCGCGCCAGCGCCTGGCGCGCGCGCCCGAGCCGATACGCGTGCAAACGACGGAAGTCCACGCGCTCCTCGAAGTCCACCTGCGTGTGTCCGGGCGCCTGGAGAGGTCGGTCCCACCGGTGGCGGGGGTCCACGTCGGCGGCGGTCACCGGCCGGGGCTTGGGCGCGTCCTGCTTCCGGGCCATGGGTGCCTCCTCGGGGCGGTACTTTACCTCAGCTTGCGTTAGAATCCTCGCCCATGGACCTCGAACGCCCGCTCCCCAATCCGATCACGCCCGAAGCCCGGCCCTACTGGGAGGGCGCGCGGGACGGCAAGCTCATGATCCCCAAGTGCCGCGCCTGCGGGAAGCCCTTCATGTATCCGCGCGTCGCGTGTCCCTTCTGTGCCTCGCGCGACATCGGCTGGGTGCAGGCGACCGGCCGGGGCCGACTCTTCTCCTTCGAGATCGCGCACCAGATCTTGAACAAGGCGTTCAAGGTGAAGACGCCCGTCGTGCTCGCTATGGTCGAGCTCGAGGAAGGCCCGCGCTTGCTGACGAACCTGGTTGGCATCGAGCCGGACCCGAGGCGGATTCGCTGCGACATGCCGGTGGAGGTCTGCTTCGAGAAGCTCACCGAGGATATCAGCCTGCCGATGTTCCGACCCGCCGCGGGAGGGGCACGATGAGCGACCCGGCACGGATGCGGGAGCTCAGCAACTCGGTCTGCATCGTCGGAGTGGACGAGAGCGACGAGATCGGCACGCTGCCCGGCAAGAGCCAGCTCACCCTGCACGTCGAGGCGATCACCAACGCCGCGCGCGACGCGGGCGTCAAGGTGTCCGACATCGACGGGATCTTCACCGCCGGCCAGCACTCGCCCGCGACCATCGGCGAGGCGATCGGCGTCGTCCCGCGCTACGTGGACGGGACGACCGTCGGCGGCTGCTCGTTCATCATCATGGTGGGCCACGCCGTGCTCGCCCTCCACCACGGTCTCTGCGACGTCGCCGTCGTCTGCCACGGCGAGTCGGGGCGCTCAGGTGTCGGCGTCTCGCCGCGGCGCGACACCGCGCTGCCGGGCCAGTTCGAGTTCCCGTACGGCTTCGGCGGAGCGCCGACCTACTTCGGGCTGATCACCACGCGTCACATGCACGAGCACGGCACCACGCTCGAGCAGTGGGCGCAGGTGGCCGTCTCCACGCGCAAGTGGGCCGCGCTCAACCCGAAGGCGCGGAACCGCGAACCTCTCACCGTGAAGGACGTGCTCGACTCGCGCCCGGTCGTGTGGCCCTTCAACATCCTGAACATCTGTCTCGTCACCGACGCCGGCGGCGCCGTCGTCCTCACGCGCGCCGACCGGGCCAAGGACTGCGCGAAGACGCCCGTCTACGTGCGCGGCGCCGGCGAGGGCAGCGAGCACGTCATGCTCACGCAGATGCGGAACCTCACGTTCAGCGAGGCCACGCGTCTGTCCGGCGAGAAGGCGTTCGCGATGGCAGGCGTGAAGCCAACGGACTTCGATCACATCATGCTCTACGACGCCTTTACCTCGGGGCCGCCGCTCATGCTCGAGGCCCTGGGGATCGCCAAGCGCGGCGAGGGCGTGCACTTCTTCGCGGAAGGACGCTCGACGCCCGGCGGGAAGCTTCCCATCAACACCAACGGCGGCGGCCTGTCCTACACCCACAGCGGCATGTACGGCATCTTCCCGATCATCGAGGCGACGCGCCAGCTGCGCGGCGAGGGCGGTGCGCGCCAGGTCCCGAACGCGAAGGTCTCGCTCGTGAACGGCATGGGCGGCATGCTCTCTGCCGCCGGCACGCTCGTGCTGTCGAACGAGGGCTAGCCGGCCGGTTGCACCGCGTCGACCTGGTCGCGCGCGCTCACCCGAGCTGCGCCGCGAGCTCCTGGACGAGCGGTACCGCGCACTCCGCGATGCGGGTGCGGGCCGAGCGCACCCAGTCGCACACGGCGAGCTCTGCCGCGTCGTCCAGCGCGAGGCGAGGGCGGTCGGCGAGGGCCCGTCGGAGACGTCCGGCCACGATCTCAGAGGCGACGTCGCCCTCGATGGCACCGCGCTCGAGCAGGCGCTCCCGCAGGCGGTCGAACCGGAGGCTCTGCTCGTCGGCCGCCCAGGTCATGTGCCGTCCGAGCGCCTGCGGCGAGGCGCCGGCGAGCGCGGCCAGATAGGCCTGCTGCGCCGGAGTATCGCCGGCCAGCGCGGCGTCGAGCAAGATCTCGACGCCGACGTGCGCCGCCGCCAGCGCGCTGCCGCTCCGGACACCCCGCGCCGACAGCCACGTGACCGCGGACTGCGTCAGCTTCCCGAACGCCGTGGATCGATGGAAGACATCGTCCGTCTTCCAGTGAAACCGCATCCCGGAGTCGATGCCGGCGTGCTCCGTGAGCGGCGGGCGCGCGCGGATCATCGTGGCGAAGTCAGGCAGCATGGCGCCGAGCACGAACGCGCGATCCGCGCTCCGCCGCGTCGCCAGGACGGCGTGCCCGAAGAAATTCATGCGCGGCGACGCGCTAGAGCAGCGCGGCGATCGCCTGCCCGACCTCGGTGGTCGTCGCCCGGCCGCCGAGGTCGCGCGTGACGGTCTTGCCTTCTTCCACGACCCGCTCGATCGCCGCGACGACCGCCCGCGCCGCGTCGGCGTGGCCGAGGTGCTCGAGCATCATCGCGCCCGTCCAGATCTGCGCGACTGGATTGGCGATCCCCTTGCCGGCGATGTCGGGGGCCGAGCCGTGCACCGGCTCGAACATCGACGGGTACTCCCGCTCCGGGTTGATGTTGCCGCCCGGCGCCAGCCCGATGGAGCCGGCGATGGCAGGGCCGAGGTCGGACAGAATGTCGCCGAAGAGATTCGAGCCGACGACGACGTCGAACCAGTCGGGATGCTGCACGAAGTGGGCGGTTAGGATGTCGATGTGAAACTGCGCGGTCTTGACGTCTGGATAGTCCTTGGCGGTGGCGGCGAAGCGCTCATCCCAGTACGGCATGCTGTGGATGATCCCGTTCGACTTGGTCGCCGAGGTCACGTGGCGACGCGGGCGTTTTATGGCCTGCTCGAACGCGTAGCGCATGATGCGGTCGCAGCCCTGCCGAGTGAAGACCGCCTGCTGGATCGCCAGCTCCTCCGGCGTTCCCCGGTAGAGCCGCCCGCCGATCTCCGAGTACTCGCCCTCGTTGTTCTCGCGCACGATCAGCATGTCGATGTCGGCGGGGCCGCGGCCCGCGAGCGGTGACCTGACCCCTCTGAGCAGGCGCACGGGACGCAGGTTCACGTATTGGCGAAAGCCCCGCCGGATCGGGATCAGGAGACCCCAGAGCGAGACGTGGTCCGGCACGCCCGGGAAGCCGACGGCGCCGAGGAAAATTCCCTCGAATCGTCGGAGCTGGTCGAGGCCGTCCTTGGGCATCATCCGGCCGGTCTGCGTGTAGCGCTCGCAGCTCCAGTCGAACGTCGCCCACTCGATATCGAAGCCGAACCGGCGGCCGGCGGCGTCGAGGACGCGCATGCCTTCGGGCACGACTTCCTTGCCGATACCGTCGCCGGGAATCGCGGCGATCTGATGCCTCATGCGAGCACCTCCGGCCGCCTCCTCCTGGAGGACCGGCGAGGCCCTAGCCTATCAAGAAAGCGCCCCTGGACACACCAGCCGACCTGTGCTTCTATAGCCCCTGTCTCGGAGTTCTCGTTTCCTACCACCCGGTAGGTCATTGTTCGAACGCCGCGAAAAATCGTCGATCCCAGGCGCAGCATCTGACAGCCGAGTTTCGTGCTGAGCCTGCCGGGCGAAGGGCTCGGGCGTACGGCCGTTGTGCCAGCCGCCGGATGATCGTGGGGCTGCGGCCCCCGTCGTCCCCGGGCGAGGCCATGATGGAGTCGTCATGCTGATCACGCGCGTCAGCGAGCCCACATTCGACGAGCGTCGGCCGGACAATCGGGTTCTCGTCCGCTTCCGGGTGAATCGCCAGCCCGATCAGGCGTGGATCAACACATTCAAAGGCCACGCAGGATCGAGCGTGCTGCGTGCGAACAACTCGGCCTTCAACGGCAACGACGTCACCCTCGAGCTCGCACGGCCGAAGAGCCGGGCGGAGCTCGACACGGCCCTGGATTGCTTCATCGAATGCGCCAACCTCGGGCTTCGGAGCTGGGGCGGCACGGAGGAAAGCCCGGCGTCCGGTCGGAGCCAGATCCGCGACCGCGTTTAGCGCCGGGTGGAGTTCCGGAAACGCCGGGGACCGGATGACACGCGGGTGCCGCCGCGCTGACGACGGCCGTCAGTGCTCTCGGCGCCGGGCCGACCAGTATCATGTTGAAAACCCATTGATTTGTCATTTCTGGCGGCTGGCATCGGGGTTGCGTTCTAGGGGGTTTGCTGCGCCGCACTCCACCCAGAATGCTGTCTGCCAGCCACCAAACTCGGAGGAAAGATTCTTGGACGGAAGAGAAGCGACGATCCGAGGCCTTGGGCAGCGAGACGCGATCTCGCCGCTCGCGCGCCATGCGCTGGGGCTCGGAATCTTGTTGCTCACGATCGTCCCGGCGTATCTCGGGTCGCGAGCGGACATCTCTCAGCCGGACTCCGACGTCATGAGGATCGCGCGCGAAGCCATCGAAGCATCGGACTCGAGCATCGAGATCGTCGAAATCGAGGCGCACATCAGAGAGGTCGCTGTCAGGTACGACATTCCGCCGATCCTGGTGGCGGCGATCGTCGAGGCCGAGTCGGAGTTCAACCCGCGGGCGGTCTCGCGGCGCGGCGCCCGGGGCCTGATGCAGCTCATGCCGCGCACGGCCTCGAGCCTTCAGGTGTCAGACACCTTCGATCCCTACGAGAACATCGAGGGCGGCGTGCGTCATCTCCGCCGGCTGATGGACCGGTACCACGGCAACCTGCCACTCGTGCTCGCCGCCTACAACGCCGGGGAGCAGGCGGTCACGGTCTACGGCGGGGTCCCGCCCTATCGCGAGACTCGCCGATACGTCTCGCGCATCCTGCGACGTATCGGCCGCGCGGACCTCGTGCCGCGGGTGAGCAGCGTGAACAGCCTGGTCGTTCCCGTCGCCACGACGCGCATCGACCCAGGCTTCACCTGGGCCGTGGCGGGCCCGCCCCGATCCGCGTGGGCCGAGCGCCAGGCGCTCGAGCGACAAGTGCCGATGAGAGAGGACCGCGCCGTCGGGGCCGCGCCGGCCGATCTGCCGGAAAGCATTCGGCCTGCGCGCACCAACGGCCAAGGCCAAGGCCCGTAGTCGAGCTCCACTGAGGCAAGGCCAGCCGAGGCGAGCCCATTTTGAAGGGCGAGCCTATTCAGACGAAGGAGGGCTCTGATGATCGATCGAATTATTGCCAGACTTCCGGAGGCGTGGCGCGGCCCCGCCGAGATGGTCGCGGCGCCGATCGCCTGGGTTCCGGTGCTGCAGCAGACCTTGCTGAGCTTCTTTCTCGAGTCTCAGTCCGGCTGGATGGCGGCCATGAAGTACGTCTTTTTGTTGTTCCCCGCGCTCCTGGGCGTCGTCGCCATCTGGTGCACCGGGCTGTCCGTCTACACACTGCCCTTCCGCTCGGGACGGACGCGCTTCGTCTCGATGGTCCTCCTGGCGTGGTGGGACGCCGCGCTGTCGGTGTGGCTTTACTGGGTGGGCATGGTCCGCGTCGTGGCCGTGATGCTGGGCTGGGCCCTCGGGCTCTCGCGACTGGCCGTCCGGCTCGTTCTCGGGTTCGTGCGGGACATCGTGGGGACACCGTTCGCCATGTCGAGCATGCTGATGCGAGGGTACCTCCAGCCGGGCGTGCCGTGGCTGGCCTTCATGATGCTGCTCTTCTGGTGCGTGCTCGAGGCCGCGGTGTTCACCTACACGCTCGAGCCACGGGTCGCGATGCTGGTCGCCGACCTCACCGGGGCGGACGACTCGCGGTACACGATCCCGGTCCTCTACCTCCTCGTGCTGACGCTGATCCTGGCGAGCTTTGCCTGCGTGCAGGCGCTGGTCGATGCCGTCCGCAAGCGAGAGAGCAAGTTCCTCGCCCAGTTCATCGGCATCGAACTTTTCGCGATGTTCTTCGAGGTGACGTTCCTGTACCGTGGAGTGGTCGAGGTGACGATGCCGTGGATCGCTCGGGACAACGCCGCCATGCTGGCGACGGCCGCCTTCGGCTGGTTCGGCGTGCGCGGCCTCACCTGGTTTCTCTTCGGCCAGTACGGAACACCGCCGCTGCTGGCCCTCATCGCGCGGCAGCCACTCACGGAGATGGACCAGGCGCGGTTCAGCGCCATGCGGTCGGAGCCGTTCTGGCGCGTGGCGATGGACGATTTCCGGCGCGACCTCGACTGGCTCCACATCAAGAGCGATGAGATGCTCGAGCTCCTGGCGCTGCCGGTGGTCCACTTGCTGGGCGCGACGTTGAACTTCGCGATGATCCTGACCGCGTCGCGGCCTGTGTTCAACCTCCCGTTCCGGAGCCTCAAGGAGGTGACGGAGACGCGGGACATGGAGACGACGATGCATCTGGAGCCGCGCAAGCAGGTCAGCCTGTGAAGGTTCTGCGGTATCACTTCTCCGGCGTGGCGGGCGCCGGCATGGGCCCGCTCGCGTGCCTGATGCGGGCGCGCGGTCACGAAGTCCAGGGCTCCGACCGCGCGTTCGATCTCGGCAAGAAGCAGGAGATCGCGGCGCCGCTCCGCCGATTGGGCATCGAGCTCGCACGGCACGACGGGACGGCCGTCACCTCCGCGATCGATCGGTTCGTCTACTCGGCGGCCGTCGAGGCCGACACCCCCGAGCTGCGAGCGGCGCGGACGCTCGGCATCGACTGTCTTCCCCGGCCTCAGCTGCTCGCCGAGGTGGTCAACACCGCCTCTCCCGGCGTCGCCATCGCTGGCACCAGCGGCAAGAGCACCATCGTCGGCATGATCGGCTGGCTCCTGCGCGAGGGCGGCGTGTCGGCCACCGTGCTGGGCGGCGCCGACTTCGTTGGCGAGGGAGCCGGCGGCTGTTTCGTCGCGGGGCGGGCCGACGGCCCCGCGGTGGCCGAGGCGTGCGAGTCCGATGGGACGCTCGTCGGCTACCATCCGGCGATCGGCATCATCCACAACGTGAGCCGCGACCACGACGAGCTGGCCGCGCTTCGCCCTCAGTTCACCGCGTTCGCCCGGAACTGCGGCCGACTGCTCGTCGGCGCGGACTGTCCGGAGGCAGCCGCGCTCGGGCGCCGATTCAAGGCGGCCACCTACGGGGAGTTGGCCGACGCCGACGCGCGTCTCCGGGTTACGAGCGTGGGGCCGCGGCGCGCCCGGGGCGTGTTGCGGCACGAGGGCCGCGACCTGACCCTGGACATTCCGCAGCCCGGGCTCCACAACCTCCAGAACGCCACCGCCGCCGCGCTCGTGGCGCTCGAGCTCGGCGTGGACGCCACCGCCGTGGCGACCCTGCTCGCCCGCTTCCCCGGCGTCGCGCGCCGCTTCGAGTTAGTCGGCACGACCGCGCGTGACATCCACGTCGTGGACGACTACGCGCACAACGCCGAGAAGATCCGCGCGGTCATCACGACGGCGCAGGCGGGAGCCTCGCGCGTCGTCGCCGTCTTCCAGCCCCACGGTTACGGGCCGGCGCGTTTCCTCCGTGCAGAGCTCCGGGCGTTGATCCCGACGCTCCTGCGCCCGCAAGATCGCTTCTGCTACGCCGAGATCTTCTACGCCGGCGGGACCGTGGCAAAGGACATCTCGAGCCGCGTGCTGGCGGACGATCTTCCCGCCGGGCTCAATTGCGGCTACGCGCGCGACCACGAGGCCGCGCGTCAGTGGGTCGTGAGCGAGGCGCGGCCCGGAGACACCGTGCTCATCATGGGCGCGCGCGATCCCGATCTTCCGCACCTGGCGCGTGCCGTTCTCGGTTCCCTCGAGCCTCGACAGGAGGATCGCCGATGATCGTCTACGCTCTCTTCGCCTTTCTCGCCCTCATCCTGGCGGGCCCCGCCCACGCCCAGGTGCACGTGGATATCGGCATCCACCTTCCGGCGCCTCCACCACTCGTGGTCGTTCCAGGGGTCGCGACGGTGCGCTACGCGCCGTCCGCGCCGGCCAACTTCTTCTTCTACGGAGACCAGTACTGGGTCTTCGCCAATGGCGGCTGGCACGTGAGCCGTCGGCACGACGGCCCATGGATTCTGGTGGGTCCCCAATTCGTCCCGCGGCCCATCCTGCTCGTGCCGGTGAGGTACTATCACGTCCCGCCTGGACACTGGAAGCAGTGGCAACATCAAGCACCGCCTCGCTGGGAACATGAGTGGGGAAACGAGTGGGCCGCAAAGCGGGGATGGAAGGGGCGCGGCGACGATGGCGGGGAGGGTCGCAAAGAGGCTCGCACCGAGGGGCCTGGCAAGGATCACGGGAAGGGCCACGGCCGAGGCAAGTGAGCCGCGTTTACGCCGGCGCGCCCCTGGCCGCCGGCGAGTAGTCGGCACGGCGTAGCGTTCGGTCCTCGATCGCGCCCACCAGGTCGCCGTGCTGGGCGGACGTCTGGCGCTTGATCGCGCTCATCGGAGCGCCTCCGCGATCTGTACGAGCTCCTCGTACTCCTGATTCCAGTAGTTGTGGTTGCGGAACATCGGAAAGGCGGGGGGAAACGACGGATCGTCCCAGCGGCGCGCGATCCAGCCGGACATGTAGACGATGCGCATCGCGCGAAGCGGCTCGCAAAGGGCGAGCGTCGAGCGGTCGAACTCGCGGAAGAGCTCGTAGCCCTCCAGGAGATCCTCCCGCAGCTTGCGCGCCTCCTCGGAGTTGCCCCGCGCCAGGAGCCAGAGGTCCTGCACGGGCGGGCCGACCAGGCAGTCGTCGAAGTCGACGAGGAGCGGGTCGGGCGTCCACAGGATGTTGCCCCAGTGGAGGTCGCCGTGGATCCGCTGCACGCGCGCCGCGGCGAGCGGCTTGGCGGCGGCGTCGGCGATGCGGACTGCGACGTCGCGGTAGCGAGGCGCCAGGCCCTCGGGAATGCAGCCGCTGGCCAGCAGGACCTCGAGGGGCTCGAAGATGTAGCGCTGCACGTCGACCCGCGGCCGGTGGGGGGCGTCGCGCGAGGCGCCGACCGCGTGCATGCGGCCGATGGTGCGGCCGATCCGGCGACGATTCTCGGCGTCGAGCTCGTCGAGCGAGCGCCCGCGCACCTTCGGAAACGCCGCGTAGTAGATGCCCTCGATCTCGCTCAGCGTGCCCCCGGTGCCGAGGTCGATCGGCGCGACCGCCGGGACTTCGGCGGCCGTCAGGTCGGCGAGGAAGGCGTGCTCGTCGAGGATCGTCTCGCGCGACCAGCGGCCGGGGCGGTAGAACTTGACGACCAGCCGCCGCTCGTCCTCGAGCTCGACCTCGTAGACCCGGTTCTCGAAGGCACGGAGCGGCAGGCACCGGCCGGTGCAGCGGAGACCTCCGACCTCGACCGCGTCGAGGACGCGGTCGGGGGTGAGCGCGAAAAACGTCGTCCCGGGCTCCCCGGCCACGCCTGATACCATAGCGCGCCGTCAGGAAACATTCACGGGGAGGCCACCATGCCCGAACGCCCGCTACCGACGGAGCAGGAAGTGCTCGGCTGGATCCGGCAGCGCCGCAACTGGGGCCGCTGGGGCAAGGACGACCAGGTCGGCGCCCTCAACCTCATCACGCCGGCCAAGCGCGCGGCCGCGGCCCGGCTTGTCCGCAACGGACGCAGCGTATCCCTCAGCCGTCCGTTCCCCAAGGAGCCGGGCCCGAACAACCCGCTGCCGGCTCACCACTTCATGAAGACCCACCTGCGCGGCAAGGGCGGCTTCTCCGCCGACTACTACGGCATCTACTACCACGGCATCGCCTCCACGCATCTCGACGCGCTCTGCCACACGTGGGACGAGGAGGCGATGTGGAACGGGCGCGACCCGAAGAAGGAGATCACGTTCGAGGGGGCCCGGTTCGGCTCGGTCGAGCACTGGGCCGAAGGCATCATCACCCGCGGCGTGCTGCTCGACGTTCCGCGGCACCGCGGCGTGCCCTGCGTGACGCACGACCAACCGGTGCACGGCTGGGAGCTCGACGATATCCTGACCAAGCGCGGGATCCGGCTCGAGCCCGGCGACGCGGTCTGCGTCTACTCCGGACGCGAGGCGTGGCAGGCGCAGGACCCCGAGCGGCCCTACGGTCGGCCCTTCACGCCCACGCAGCAGCAGCGCCCGGGGCTCCATATCTCGTGCCTGCCGTTCTTGCGCGACCACGACGTGAGTGTGCTGGTGTGGGACATGCTCGATCACCTGCCGATCGGCTACGACGTTCCGTGGGCGGTCCACGCCGCGATCTTCGCGTACGGCGTGGCGCTGCTGGACAACGCGCTCCTCGAGCCGCTCGCCCGAGCCTGCGCGGAAGAGCAGCGCGACGAGTTCATGCTGGTGATCGCGCCGCTCCGGGTGGTCGGGGGCACCGGCTCGCCGGCGAATCCGCTCGCGGTGTTTTAGCGGTTCGAGCGGTCCTAACCCGCTGATCGCCGCTCCGTGGTCCAGGCGCGCCCCTGGCGCTCGTCCGGGCCGGGGCGCTGGTGCGCGCCGTAGTGTTCCTCAAGGGCGCGAAGCCCAGGGATCTGCCGGTGGACCAGGCCGCCAAACTCGAGCTCGTCATCAATCTCAAGACCGCGAAGGCGCTGGGAATCACGATCCCGCCGTCGGTGCTGGGGCGGGCGGACCACGTGATCGAATAGCGCGTGCTGTCCCGCCAGCCCTGACCGTGCCGTTCTCCGGCCGCATCGCCCGCGGCGTGCCCGAAGAACCCAGGGCGCTCCTCGCTCGCGGTCGCCGAGCTATGTGGTGGCGTAGGGGATCGGGCCCGCGTACTCCGTGTGGAGCGGCGCCCAGCGGGTGGCCCAGCTGCGCGCCAGCGTGGCGCCGAGCTGAGACAGATGAAGACGATCGTGCTCGACCCAGGCGGCAAGGAGGTCGAGGCCGGAGAGCGCGCCGACCCGCCGGTGCTCGACGGCGGCGGTGAGACGGGCGGGGGCGATCGCGACGAGCGACCCGAGACTGGCGACCCGGCGCTCGCGGAAGGCCGCCAGCGCCTGGGTTCCATCGGCCTCCAGGTAGTGCCGCTCGACCGCCCAGCGCTCCGGGTCGATCGGCGCGAAGCTGGCGCCGCCCTCGAGGATCACGCGGACTCGCGCGCCGAAGTCCTCGACCTCCTCGTCGCGAAGATGACAGACGATCTCGACGGGCGCCCACTCGGCAGGAGCCGGCCGAGCACGCCAGGTCGCCGGATCGAGGTCCTTCAGCAGCGCCTCGAGAACCGCGGGGAACCGGGCCAGCTCGAGTCGGGCACTGGTGAGGACGTCGCGGGGATCGTGCATGTCTTGACACCTCCTTCGCCCACGCTGTATAGCCCTCGCATACTCACGCAGTGGACACAATGACGAGGATACTCGCATGGGGCGCCTGGACGGCCGCTTAGCGTTGGTAACGGGAGCCGGCCGCGGCTTTGGACGCGCGATCGCGCTCGCCTTCGGGCGCGAGGGCGCCGACCTCGTGGTGAACTACAACGCGAGCGGCCCCGGGGCGAAAGAGGTCGTCGCCGAGCTCGAGCGGCTCGGCCGGCGCGCCGAGGCTGTGCAGGCCGACGTCGCGAACGCGGACCAGGTGCGCGCGATGGTCGACCGCGCGCTGACCCGCTTCGGCCGGCTCGACATTCTCGTCAACAACGCCGGCGTCATGACACGCGGCCCGTTTCTCGACGTCCCGGTCGCGGAGTACCAGTCGATGTTCGCCATCAACGTGACCGGCACGTTCCTTTGTACGCAGCACGCGCTTCGCCCGATGGTGGCCGCGCGCTACGGACGCGTCATCAATTTCTCCACGCAGCTCGTGCGCGCCTCGGTCGGCACCGGCGGCTTCGCCGCCTACGCGGCGACCAAGGGCGCCATCGAGGCGTTCACCCGCTCGATGGCCCACGAGGTCGGGCCCCACGGCGTCACCGTCAACGCGATCGCGCCCGGGGGCATCGACACCGACATGAGTCGCGCGGTGATGACCCCGGAATACCGAGCGCGACGGATCGGCGAGTTACCCGTGCGGCACCTCGGGCAAGTCGAGGACGTCGCCTACTGCGCGGTTTTCCTCGCCGCCGAGGGCGCGCACTACCTGACGGGCCAGGTGCTCCAGCCCAACGGTGGCTGGGTGATGACCTGAGGAAGCGGCGCCGGGCTGAGCTTGACAGTCGACGGCTCGGAGAACGATCATTCATGAAAGATCGATTTCCCGGAGGGACACGATGGCGATGACGTCGCTGGAACGGGCCGAGGCCGCCGAGCACGCGATGAGCCAGGAGCTCGATCGGATCGTCGTGAAGTCAGTGATTTACACCTCGGGCGAGCGCGATCCGAGAGAGCCGCTTCCGCGGCAGCCGGACCAGGGCAAGCTCTACATGATGGGGCACGATGCGCGCCTGCCCCGGATGCCCGAGAAGCCGACCCTGTTCGACTTCTATAAGTATCGCTTCGGGCCCTCCACGCACGTGCTGCAGAGCGCGCGCCTGGCGAAGAAGAACGGCGTCAGCGAGAAGATCGTGCTGGCGTGCCTCCTGCACGACATCTCCGTCATGGGATTCATTCGCGCCGATCACGGCTACTGGAGCGCCCAGCTCGTCGAGCCCTACGTCGACGAGGAAGTGAGCTGGGCGATCCGCCACCACCAGGTGCTGCGATTCTTCGCGGACGAGTCGTTCGGGTACAAGTATCCGGACTCCTACGTGCGCCTGTTCGGTGCGGACTATCAGCCCGAGCCGTATGTCCAGGAAGCCTACAAACGTGCGCGCGAGCACAAGTGGTACGAGACGTCACGCCTCATCACCGTGAACGACCTCTACGCCTTCGATCCCAACGTGCACGTGGAGCTCGAGGAGTTCACGGACGTCGTCGGCCGTCACTTCAGGCAGCCGAAGGAAGGGCTCGGTTTCGATGCGAGCCCGTCGGCGCACATGTGGCGGACGATGATCTACCCGACCAAGTACCTGTGAGAATCGGCTAGCGCGGCGCTTCGGGGAGCCGACGTTCCATCATCACCCACGTGGGCTCGCTGAAGCCCTCGTGGCTCCGGAACGTCGTCTCCTCGAAGCCGCAGGACCTGAACAGTCGACGGTTCTCTTCGAGCTCCAGTCTCACGCCGAGCGTCATTCGGGGAAGCCCTTGCCGTCGAGCCTCGCGCTCGGCTGCGTCGATGAGCGCGCGCGCGATGCCTTGCCTCCGATGCTCCGGATTCACCGAGAGCCGGCTGATGTAGAGCGCGCCGTCCTCTTCGTTCCACAGGACGACGCCGACCATCACCCCGCCGCGCTCCACGACGGCGCCGCCACCGCGGGCGAGGTGATCGGAAATCGTGGCCGCGGTCTCCTGCAGAGCGCTCGACGGCGGATTCGTCGGCCGCGACTGCGCCGCGAACGCGAGCCGCACCAGGTCCGCGATCAGGGCGGCGTCGCCGAACTCCGCGGCTCGAATCGGGCGATCGCCGGCGCCCGTCACGCCTGTCATCGTGCCACCAGAAGAACCCCTGATCCTAGAACGCCTGACCCCAGCGGTCGGCGAAAGCGACCTCGCGAAGCGGGCGGCGCGGCGGGCGCCCGAACTTCCCAAGCGGGTAGCCCAGCGGGATCAGCGCCGCCGTCTCGATCTCAGCAGGAATGCCGAGCAGCTGCTTGACCTGGGCGTCCCGGAACCTGTGGATGGTCGTGATGCAGCTCCCGATGCCGAGGGCGCGCGCCGCCAGCATGATGTTCTGGACAGCCGGGTAGATGGAGGCGCCCGTGGTCAGCGTCGGCACGACGCCGGGGTCGAGGGCGATGCACGCGAGGATGAGCACCGGCGCCTCCCCGAGGTGCTCGCCGAGATGTCGGGCCGAGGCGAGCATCCGGCCCGCCGGGCTGTCGGCCGGCTCCTTCGCCGCGCCGGCGTAGTACGGCACCTTCATGAGCTCGCCCCACGCCTCGCGATAGAGCTCGCCGAGACGCGCCCGCTTGGCGGCGTCGCGGACGATCACGAAGCTCCAGCCCTGACGATTGCCGCCGCTCGGCGCGCAGATCGCGGCGTCCATGATCTGCCGGAGCACGGCTTCGGGGATCGGATCGGTCTTGAGGCGCCTGATGGCCCGCTGCGTGGTCACGACGTCGAAGAAGTCCATGTGCCCTCCGGGGTATATTCAAGGTCCTATATAGGAGAGACCTATGGCCGACTACAAGTGCCTGCTCTACGAAGTCAAGGACGCCGTCGCGACGCTGACGCTGAACCGGCCCGAGCGCCTCAACGCGCTCGGCGACACGCTGCGCGACGACCTCTACGATGCGGTCCTCCGGGCGAGCCAGGACGCCGACGTGCGCGTCCTGGTCGTGACCGGCGCCGGCAAGGGCTTCTGCGCGGGCGGAGACGTGAAGGCCATGAACGACACGAAGGAGGGGCGCGCGCCTGCGCGTCCGCTCGAGGACAAGGTGGCGCCCCTGCGCGATCGCGTGCTGCTGGCCATGCGCGACGCGCCCAAGCCGGTGATCGCGGCGGTGAACGGCGCCGCGGCCGGCGCCGGCATGAACCTGGCGCTCGGCTGCGACATGCGCCTCGCGTCGACGGCCGCGAAGTTCACGCAAGCGTTCGTCAAGCGGGGACTGCATCCGGACTGGGGCGGGACCTACTTCCTGCCGCGTCTGGTCGGCATGGCCAAGGCGTGCGAGCTCATCTTCACCGGCGAGATCATCGACGCCCAGGAGGCGCTGCGTCTCGGGATCGTGAACGCCGTGTACGCGCCGGAAGAGCTGATGCCCGCCGCGTACGAGTTGGCGCGGAAGATCGCCGCGGGCCCGCCCGTCGCCATCCGGCTCGCCAAGCGGGCGCTCTACCACAGCGCGGAGACGGACCTGCGCGGGGCCCTCGAGTTCGAGACGTTCGCGCAGAACATCTGCTCGGAGACGGAGGACGCCCGCGAAGGCATCCGCGCGTTCGTCGAGAAGCGCGCGCCGGCGTTCAAGGGGCGCTGAGAGACTCGGGGAACGGCCGCGCTCAGGGCGTGGCCGCGACGAGATCGATCTCCACGAGGGTCCCGGGCACCAGGAGCCCGGTCGTGCCGATCGTCGTCCGCGGTGGCGGCGTGACGAAGAATTCCTTCCACACCTCGTCGAAGCCGGCGAAGTTCGCGAGATCCGTGTGGAACACCTGCGCCTTCACCACCTGGTCCAGGGACGTGCCGGCCGCCACGCGCGCCTCGCGCGGCACGCCCGTCCTGTAGTCGCTGGCGAGCTGGCCCGCCGCGAACACGAAATCCCCCACCCGCGTCGCCGGGGTGTAGTGCGCCAGCGGCCTCGGAATGTCCGGTACCGAAATCCGCCGCGCCCTGGCCGACGGCAACGCCGCGATCAGGTCGATCTCCACCAGCGTGTCCTTCACGAGCAAGCCGTTCGTGCCGACGGTCGTGCGCGGCGGCGGGGCGGGAAAGAACTCGCGCCACACTTCGTCGAACGCGAAGAAGTTGTTCAAGTCCGTGTGGAACACCTGCGCCTTCACGACGTGCTCCAGGGCGGTGCCAGCGGCCTGGAGCGTCTTCGCCAGGTTTTCCAGCACGTACCGCGTCTGGCGCTTGATGTCCGAGCCGTAGTAGGGAAACGCCGGATCCACGCGCGCCTCGCGTGGCACGCCCGTCTTGAAGTCGCTGGCGAGCTGACCGGCCGCGAAGACGAGATCACCGATCACGATCGCCTCGGAGTAGCTCGCCAGTGGCCGCGGGCCATCCGACTGGACCACGTGCGCGGCCGCCGTCGGCATGGTCGCGATCAGATCGATCTCGACGAGGGTGCCGGGAACCAGGAGCCCCGTCGTGCGGATCGTCGTCCTCGGCGGCGGCGTCGGGAAGAACTCGCGCCAGACCTCGTCGAAGCCGTTGAAGTTCGCGAGGTCCGTGTGGAACACCTGCGCCTTCACCACGTGGTTCAGCGAGGTCCCGGCGGCCTTGAACGTGTGGGCGAGGTTTTCCAAGATGAAGCGCGTCTGCTTCTTGATCGCCGAGCCGTAATAGGGAAACGCCGAATCGAGACTGGCTTCAGGAGCCACGCCCCCCTTGAAGTCGCTCGCGAGCTGGCCCGCCGCGAAGACGAGGTTGCCGGCGCGCGTGGCGGGGGTGTAGTTCGCCAGCGGCCGCGGGATGCCGGGCACCGCGATATCGACCCTGGGCATGGGAGCCCTCCTCCTCTGCGCTGTGTGTAGGTTCTACCACCCGCCCAGGTAGATAGTACCTGTCACGCTTCGGCCCGACCGGGCCGAGTCCCGGCGACGCCCGAAAACTTCGGCATTTGTGAGCCACACCGCCGATGGCACGCCCAATGCGTCCCACGGCACGCCGGAGGGGTACGCCATGCGACACACCGTGATGCTCACCGCTTCGGCACTCGTTGTCAGCGCGATGCTGGGCACGTCGGCGATCGACTGCGCGGCGGCCGACCCGGCCGACGACAAGGTCGAGATCAGAGTGACCGATGCCTGGCTGACGGCGACGACCGCGATCGCGATCCTCAACGACGAGCGCATCAAAGGGTCTCCGATCTCCGTCGACTCCGACCATCGCGTCGTGACACTGCGCGGAAAGGTGGATTCCGAGGAAGCCAAGAAGACGGCGGAGGCCCTCGCCAGTCGCGTCGCGGGCGTCGAGCGGGTGAGCAACGAGCTCCAGGTCGTTCCACCGGTCGAGCGACCGCTCGTCGACATCCAAGACCAGCAACTGACGAGCGCCGTACGCCAGACACTCGCGCGCGATGAGCAACTCGGACGGGCAAACATCGACGTCCGCGTGGACGCGGGGTTCGTGACGTTGCGTGGAACGGTCGGGACGAGCGCCCAGAGCGCCAGGGCTTCCGAGCTCACGCGTCAGGTTGCCGGCGTCCGGGCGGTCAAGAACGAACTCGCGTTCAACTGACCGCGCGCGCCCGTGTCCGGCCGTCCGCATCGGTCGACACTGATCGAACGCTCGGCATGCGGCGATGCTGAGCGCGATGGCCGTGGACGATCCGGTCAGGCGCGCGTGTCGTTCATCCCCAGCGCGCGCTCGATCTCGATCACGTTCTCCGGCCGCGCAAACGGCGCGGGCGCCGGCTCGCCTGCCGTTCGCGGCCGACCGATCGCCCTGAAGAAGTTCTCCAGCCCGGGCGGCGAGACGAGCCAGAGCATCACGAGCTCCTCGTTGGCCTCGTTGATGATCTCGTGCTTGACGTCCCCGCCGAGGAAGCACGCGGTGCCCGGCACGAGCGGATGACTCACGCCGTCCACCACGACGCGCCCGCGCCCACGAAAGCAAATCTGCAGCTCGACCTGGTCGCCGTGCGAGTGCTCGCGCACGCGGCTGCCCGGCGCGATCGTCTGGTAGCCCATCGCCAGACCATCGTACCCGGTGCTCGCCGGCGTCAGCTTCGGGTCGGCGTGCCCGTTGGCGGGCACCGGCTGCCAGAAAGAAGCGCCTTCGCTCGGCTGGATGACGGTGGCTCGCCCTTTGATCGACTCTGCTGAGCTCATAACGTCCCTCGCCGCTCACCCTTCTCGATCTTCGCCCACGTATCGCGCAATCCCACCGTGCGGTTGAACACCAGAGGCCCCGGCGCCGAATCGCGCGAGTCGACGCAGAAGTAGCCCTGGCGCTCGAACTGGTAGCGCTCGCCGGGCGCGGCGCCCACCAGCGACGGCTCGAGCCGGCAGGTGCGCAGTCTCTCCAGCGAGTGCGGGTTCAGCACGGTCGCCCAGTCCTCGGCGTCGTCGGGCTTGGGCACGGTGAAGAGGTGGTCGTAGAGGCGGACCTCGGCGGGAACGGCGTGGGAGGCCGAGACCCAGTGGATGGTGCCCTTCACCTTGCGCCCGCGCGAGTCGCCGCCGCGCGAGTCGGGATCGTAGGCGCAGCGCACCTCGGTGATCGAGCCATCCGGTGCGCGCGAGACGCCGGTGCACTTGACGATGTAGGCATAGCGCAGGCGTACCTCGGCGCCGGGTGAGAGCCGGAAGTACTTGGGCGGCGCCGGATCGCGGAAGTCCTCCTGCTCGATATAAAGAACGCCGGAGAAGGGCACCCGACGGACGCCGGCCGAAGGATCCTCGGGGTTGTTGACCGCCTCCAGCTCCTCCACCTTGCCTTCGGGGTAGTTCTCGATGACCAGCCGCAGCGGACGCAGCACCGCCAGGCGCCGGAACGCGCGCCGGTTCAGGTCCTCGCGCAGGCAGTGCTCGAGGTGCGCGATGTCGACGACGTTGTCGGCCTTGGCGACGCCGATGCGCTCGCAGAAGTCCCGGATGGCCTCGGGGGTGTAGCCGCGGCGGCGCAGACCGGCGAGCGTGGGCATGCGCGGATCGTCCCAGCCGCTCACCTTCTCCTGCTCCACCAGCTGCAGGAGCTTTCGCTTCGACAGCACGGTGTGCGAGAGATTCAGGCGCGCGAACTCGATCTGCTGGGGATGGTGCACGCCGAGCTGGTCGAGGTACCAGTCGTAGAGCGGGCGATGGTCCTCGTACTCGAGCGTGCAGATCGAGTGCGTGATGCCCTCGATCGAGTCCGACTGGCCGTGCGCCCAGTCATACATGGGATAGATGCACCAGGCATCGCCCGTGCGATGGTGCGTCGCCTTGCGGATCCGGTACATGACCGGATCGCGCAGGTTGATGTTGCCCGAGGCCATGTCGATCTTCGCCCGCAGCGTCTTCGTCCCGTCCTCGAACTCGCCCGCGCGCATGCGGCTGAAGAGATCCAGATTCTCCTCGACCGAGCGATCGCGGTATGGGCTCTCGCGGCCCGGCTCGGTCAGGGTGCCGCGGTACTCGGCCATCTGGTCCGCCGTCAGATCGTCGACGTAGGCGCGGCCGGCCCTGATCAGCTCCACAGCCCACACGTAGAGCTGTTCGAAGTAGTCGCTCGCGAAGTAGAGGTGCGGCCCCCAGTCGAAGCCGAGCCAGCGGACGGTGTCGACGATCGAGTCGACGTACTCCTGGCTCTCCTTGGTCGGGTTGGTGTCGTCGAAACGCAGGTGGCAGCGGCCGCCGAATTCCTCGGCCATGCCGAAGTCGATCCAGATGGCCTTGGCGTGACCGATGTGGAGATAGCCGTTCGGCTCGGGCGGAAAGCGCGTGATCACCTTGCCGCCGAAGCGTCCGCTGGCGTTGTGCTCCAGGATGATGTCCCGGATGAAGTTGCTGGGTTTCTCGCGCGCCTCTTCGCTCATCCCGATGAGTGTAACGCAAGCGCGGCGTTCATTCCTGGTGTCAGGGGAAAGGACCGCCCGTCAGCAGCGCGAGTCGTCGGTGATCGTGAGGCTGAGCGTGCCCGTCGCGGGGTCGTACTCGAAGTCGTTGCCGGCGCACTGAAAGCGCGGCGGCGAGACGAGGAGCCCCACCACGGTCGCCTTGTCCGGCGGATACTGGCCCTTTTCGGCCTGATAGCTGCGCACGAGGCCCTGCACCGACGTGAGCGTCGCCTGATCGGCCGCCAGCTTGGTGCGGGCGAGCGGGCGGTCCTGCTGGATCTTCTCGACGGTCTTCGCCGTCGAGGTGAAGTACTGCATGAGCAGATACCCGGCGACGGCCACGACCGCCAGCACGATGACGATCTCGATGTAACCGAAGCCGCGCTCCTTCATCGAAACGATCGTAGCACCCGAGAGGCCCGGCTCGGGCGAGATGCCGCGCCCAGCCCGTCAGGGTTCTTCGAGCGGAGGCGCGTCGGGGCGGCGGAAGCGGGCGAGAAACCGCCAGGCTTCCAGCGCGGCGTCGATCGTGACCGTGTCCGGGCCCATCACCTTCTCGGGCAGCCGCACGTGCGAGCCCGGCCAGCCGTGGCCCGCCCCGGTGAGCCTCCACAGCTGCACCTCGGTGCCGGCGGCGCACGGCGCCCACACGAGGCGCGCTGCGGTGTGGTCGGGGCCGCCAGGCGCGGGCGCGGTGCGCTGTTCGGCCATCCGCGGCTCGCTGGGGCAGCGGTCGTGCGCGACCCAGCGCCGAATCTCGCCCTCGACGGCGCGGTGGACGACGCGACTCTGGGTCCCCGGGAACGGCGGCCCGAGGCCGCCCGTGTAGAGCGCGCGCGGGTCGTCGACGCTGTGGATGTGGAGCACGGGCACCGGGCTCGGCGGTGGGAAGCGCTCCGTCTGCATGGCGCCGGCGACGGGAGCGATCGCCGCGATGCGCTCCGAGGCCTCGATCGCCATGCGATAGGCCATCATCGCGCCGTTGGAGTGCCCGGTGGCGTAGACGCGCGTGGGATCGACCAACACGTTGCGCGCGACGTCACGGAGCACGGCGACGGCAAAGCCCACGTCGTCCACGTTCTGCGCGGCCGCGTAGCCGCAGCAGCCGCCCGCGTTCCAGGTGAGGAGCCGGCGCCCGAGCTTGTCCGAGCCATCGGGGTAGACGACCACGAAGCCCTCGCGAGGGCGTCGAGGCCGGCGTACGCCTTGAAGCCCGCTGCGTTGCCGCCGCCGCCGTGGAACGCGAGCACGACGGGTAAGGGCCGCCCCTCGCTCACCCGGAACGGGACGTGCACGACGTACGTCCGCGTGGCGCCCCCGACGCTGAGCGAGCGATCATGATCCCCGGCCCCGAGGGCCACCAGCACCAGGGCGAGCGCGACCACGCGCACGATCCTAGCAGGCCGAGCGTCGCGCCGGACACGCGGCCAAGCGCAGACCGGTTGACGGGAGCGCGCACGGGCGCCTAGAGTGACGCGCTCACGGGGCGATGAAAATCCACGGCCGGATCCACGAGAGGGGTGGGCGATGGCGAGGATGCTGGACGGCATGGAAGCGCTGCTGCGCGGCGAGGTTCCACCGCCCGCGGCGGCCACGCTCCTGGGCATGCGGCTCGCCTCGTTCGCCGCGGGCGAGGCCCTCGTCGAGCTCGATGCGACTGGCGCCCACGGCAATCCGATGGGCACCGTGCAGGGCGGCATCCTCGGCGCGCTCGCCGATGCCGCGATGGGCTGGGCCTTCATGACGACCCTCGGCGAGGACGAGAGCTACACGACGGTGGAAATGAAGGTGAACTTCCTGCGAGCAGTCCGCGCGGGTCGCATTGCGGCGCGCGCGCGCGTGAAGAACGCCGGGCGCACGCTCGGTCTCGTCGAATGCGACGTGCTCGACGCCGGCGGCAAGCTCGTCGCTCACGCCGTGAGCACGTGCATGATTCTCCGGGAGTTGCCGGCGGACGGGCGCTGAGCCGTCAGAGACGAGATCGGATCTGACCGCCGCTCCGAGGGTCTACTACGGCTGGATCATCGTGGCCGGCCTCTCGATCACGGAGACGGTGTCGTGGGGCATTCTCTATTACGGCTTCCCGGTCATGCTCCGGCCCATGGAGGCCGACCTCGGCTTCTCGCGCGCCCAGCTGACCGGCGCGCTCTCGATCGGGCTCCTCACCTCGGCGCTCGCGGCGCTACCGATCGGTCGCTGGATCGATCGGCACGGCGCCCGAGGCATCATGACCCTCGGCTCCATTCTCGGGACGGCGCTTGTCCTGGCGTGGGCGCGGGTCGAAAGCCTCGGCGCGCTCTACGCCGTCTGGGCCCTCATGGGCCTCGCCATGGCCGCGACGCTCTACGAGCCCGCCTTCGCGGCGATCGTCGGCTGGTTCCCCATGGAGAGCCGCGACCGCGCCCTTCTCGTCGTGACGCTCGTGGCGGCGCTGGCGAGCACCATCTTCATGCCGTTCGAGGCCTGGCTGGTCGGCCGCCTCGGCTGGCGCGGCGCGCTCGCCGCGCTGGCCATGATTCTCGCGGTGCCGACGATTCCGATCCACGCGTTCGTGCTGCGGCGCCCGTCGCGACACGGCGGACGCAGCGCAGACGAGGCGCGCGTGGGCGCTCCCATGCCGGGGCTGACGCTCGGCGCCGCGGCGCGGACCGGCGTGTTCTGGGTGCTGGTCCTCGCGTTTCTCGCCAGCAACTTCACGACGAACTCCGTCACCGTGCATCTCATCCCGTACCTGAGCGATCGCGGCTACTCCCCCACCCTGGCCGCCGCGATGATCGGATGGATGGGGGCCATGCAGCTCCCGGCGCGCCTCGTCTTCGGCCCCATCGTGGCGCGCTTCGGCCACCGCGCCCTCACCGTCGCGATCTTCTTGTTCCAGGCGATGGCGCTTGCCCAGCTCGCGCTGGTACGGCGCCTGCCGACCCTGGCGCCGATGGTGGTCATGCTCGGCGCGGCGAACGGCATGGCCACGCTGGCCCGCGCGACGACGATCGCCGAGATCTTCGGACCGCGCCACTACGGCTCGATCAGCGGCGCGGTGGCGCTCGGGGCGAACGGCGCGCGCGCGGTCGCCCCGTTCGCCGCTTCGCTCCTGCAGGTGGCCCTGGGCGGTTACGAAGGCGTGTTCTGGCTGCTGGCCGGGGCGCTCGTGCTGGCGGGGCTCGGCCTCCTCGCGGCCCCCACCCGAGTCCGCCACGGCTCGGGCGCGGCGCACGAAGAAACGACCTATGGTTCGCAGCGACTGAGGTAGGGTAGCAGTGTGAGCACGCCCGCCCCGTCCCCTCCCGAGTTCACCCGCGTGAAAGACTGTGATCTCTGCCGAGCGTTGAAGTTGACGCCCTGGTTCTTTGAGGACGACATCTGCTGGATCGCCGAGTGCGAGATCTGCGAGACGCCCATGGTGGTCTGGCGCTTCCACGGCACCACGCCGCCCGCCGAGCACGTGGCGCACATGCGCAGGCACCTCGGCGAAGTCGCCACGGCCCAGCTCGGCGAGTTCTGGGTCGACGATCACATGCGCAACATCCCCGACCATTACCACGCGCACGCACGACCCAAAGACGGCTTCTTCGGCCGCGACCGCAAACGCTAGGAGGAACACATGGACGCCGGACCGCGGTGCGCGCGGCAAGCCGTCGCGGGGCCGTAGTGCGAGCCGCAGGGCCGCCCGGGGGCTGGGGCCCCCAGGCCCGAGGCGAGCTATCCGAAGAGCCCCACCGGCCCAGGCGCGACTCCGGACAAGTGATGCGGAGTGCGACAAGAAGTCGATCACGGTCACGCCGGCCGAGAAGAAGTAGCGACGCGTCCGGCCGCCTGCGATCATGAAGATGATCGCCGATGAGGACGGTCGCGATCGAGCCGACGTTCGAGAGCTGGCAGGCGGCGGCCCGCATGCTCCTGCGCGAGGGCGTGCCGCCGGCCGACGTGCGTTGGCGCGAGACCGCGACCGCCGACCAGCCCTCGCTCGCCGGCGAGGCTCCGGCGCCCCGCGGCTCCGTGCGGGTGCCGCGCCAGTTCCTGGAGCTCGCGCGCCGGGCGGCGGCCTCCGCTGACCCGGCGCGCTGGCAAGTCCTCTACGAGACGCTCTGGCGGCTGGTCCACGAGAACCATGATCTCCTGACGGACGCCCGCGATCCGGGCGTGCAGCGGCTCAACTCACTGCTGACGCAGAAAGGCCCGGGCGAAGGGGAAAGCGCCGCGCCGTTCGTCCCCGCCGGGGCCGGGCTCGCCGAGCTTCGCGCGGCGGCTGCGCGCTGCACCGGGTGCGATCTCTACCGCCACGCTACCCAGATGGTGTTCGGCCGGGGCGACGACAAGGCGCGCATCGTGCTGGTCGGCGAGCAGCCGGGGGATCAAGAAGATCGGCAGGGCGCGCCGTTCGTCGGTCCGGCCGGCGAGGTGCTCGATCGCGCCCTGGCCGAGGTCGGCCTCGACCGTGAGCGGCTCTACGTCACCAACGCAGTCAAGCACTTCAAGTTCGAAGAACGCGGCAAGCGCCGGATCCACCAGACGCCGCGGGCGAGCGAGCTCGCGGCCTGCCGCCCCTGGCTCGAAGCCGAGCTCGCGGCGATCCGCCCGGAGATCCTGGTCTGTCTCGGCGCCACCGCTGCGCGCGCGATCATCGGCGACAGCTTTCGGATCACCAGGGACCACGGCCGGTTCGCGGCGACGCGCTGGGCGCCCAAGACGATCGCGACCTTCCATCCCTCGGCCGTACTCCGCGGCGAGGACGAAGCGCAGCAGGCGCAGCTCTACACGATGCTGGTCGAGGACCTCAGGAAGGTCGCGCAGGCCTAGGAGCTTGGGGGAAAGCAAACGCTCAGGGGCGGGACCGGTGCACCGCCCCCGAGCGTCATGTGATTCTTGCGCAGCGCCAGCGCTGCGCGTCCCAGCGTGCGCCGGGACTCAGCATGAGAACCAGTCGACTAGGCGCGCCACCGGCAACGACCCACCAGTAGCGCGCCATTCCAGCCCGGTGGTGTCTCCATCATTGCCTCCACTACGGTTTGCGCCACGACCAGGAGGCGGCGCCTGCCCTCCCGTCGAGTCCAGTCAACCGCCATCCGATCGGTTTGTCAATGAGTCAGGGGCGCGTTGCGCCAAGAACCTTTCCGAGCCACACGGCGATGTCGGCGATCTCCTCGGCGCACACCGAATGCGGCATCGGGTACTCGTGCCACGCCACAGGGTAGCCGAGTCCCGTGAGCACCGCGCGCGCCCGGCGCGCGCGCGCCAGCGGGATCATCGGGTCGTGCGTCCCGTGGGCCATGAAGATGGGCACGTCGCGATTCGCGGGAGCGGCCTCGGCCGCCAGCGTGTCGGCGAGCGGCAGCGAGCACGAGAGCGCCATGACGCCAGCCAGGCGCTCGGCGTGGCGCAGGCCGGTGTGGAGCGCCATGGCGCCGCCCTGCGAGAAGCCGGCGAGCACGATTGCCGCGGCGGGGACCCCGCGCTCCTTCTCGCGCTGGATCAGCGCCTCGATCGCCTTCTGGGACGCGCGCACCCCGGCCGGATCCTCGCGCCGCTCGCCGTGGTCGTCGCGGATGTCGTACCAGGCGCGCATCACGTAGCCGCCGTTGATCGTCACCGGCCGCATGGGCGCGTGCGGAAAGACGAAGCGCACGCCGGGACGGGCGGCAAGGCGGAGCCCGGGGACCACGTCCACGAAGTCGTGGCCGTCGGCGCCGAGCCCGTGCATCCAGACGATGCTGGCGCCGGGCGCGGCCGTGGTCTCGATCTCGATCGCGTCGAGCCGATCGGCCACGGTCAGGCCCTCGCCAGACGGTTCACGGCAGCGCCACCGGGTCGCGCGGAGGCTGGGTGAAGTCGAACGCTTCGAGCGGCGCGGCGGCCCGCCGGTCGCGGTCGGTCAGCGGCTCGAGCCCGAAGCGCCACTCGATCAGCTTCAGCACGGAGGCGTGATCGTACTCACGGTGGCCGATGACGCCCCGCTTCGCATAGGGCGAGACGATCAAAGTAGGCACGCGCGTCCCGAGCCCGAAGCGGTCCACGACGGGAGGCCGCACGTGATCGAACCAGCCGCCGCCCTCGTCATAGGTGATCACGACCGCGACGCGCGACCAGTAGCGGCTCGCCATCACCTCGCGCACCATCTCGGCGATCCAGCGGTCGCCCGCGCCGACCGTCGAGGACGCCGCGTGCGCGTTGTCCTTGGCGTGGGGCTTCACGAACGCGACCGACGGCAGGTCGCCGTCCCGTAGCGCCCGGCTGAAGTCGGACGCGTCCCGGATGTGGGCGCGGCCCTCGGGCGTCTCCATGATGCGCTTCACGTACTGGAACGGGTTGTGATGCGGTACCAGCCCTTGCTTCACGGCGTCGGCGCCGCCGCCCCAGCCGGTGGCGTACCAGACCCAGGTGATTCCGGCGGCGTCGAGTCGGTCGGCGATCGTCGGCGCGGTCTGCGGCGTGCGGAGGATGCGGTCCACCCGCTGCGGCGGATAGGGCGGATCGAGATTGTTCACGACCCAGCCGCCGGGATCGACGTCGCCGTCTTTTTCGACTCGACCGGCGGGGCCGACCCCGGCCGCGCGCTCGTTGGCCGGCGCCTCCGTGTACCGCGCGACGCCCGCCGAGATTAGATAGAAGTGATTCGCGAACGAGCCCCCGTGAATGCCCTGGAACCAGTGATCGAGGAGCACGAACTCATCGGCCAGTCGCCACTGCGTCGGGCTCGCCAAACGGTCGAAGTACCCCATCGTGGTCCCGCCGCTGGTCCCTTCAGCAACCCACTTGCCCATCGAAACGCCGTCGGCACCGGCGCCGTACTGCCGCTGCATATGATAGAAGCGGTGGACCGGGTTGTTGGTCAGGTCGAACGGCGCGACGTACTTCTGCATCGCGAACGGCGCATTGGGCAGATCGGCGGGGAAGCGCGAATCGGGCTTGCCGTCGCGCCCCAGCGGAGGCGGCAGGGTCGCGTACGCGGCGCCGCTCTTGTCGGCCTGCCGGCCGTTGTAGCCCGCGAGCCCCTCGGCGCCCGGATAGGTTCCGAAGAGATGGTCGAGCGTGCGGTTCTCGAGGAACAGCACGACGATGTGATCGATCGGCGCGCGAGCGCCGGCCAGCGGTTCGGCACCACCGGATCCTCCGACGGCGCACGCGGCCAGGGTGAGGCCCAGCAACATCACGCCGACGAGCCCTGGACGCCAACCGCGCATGGAGTATTCTAACTGACCATGGCGACTCCACGACTGATGGGAGCGGAAGTCAAGCGCAAGGAAGATCCCCGCCTGATCACGGGCACCTCGAGCTATGTGGGCGACCTGGCGCTGCCGGGCATGCACTACGTCGCGTTCGTCCGGAGCCCGCACGCGCACGCGCGCGTCCGCGGGATCGACGCCGCGCAGGCGCTGCGACACCCGGGCGTCTTCAAGGTGGTGACCGGCAGCGACATCCGCAAGCTCTGCGCGCCGCTCCCGCTGCCCGGCGCCGGCGAGGGCGGCGGCGGGGACGCGTCGGCCAACACCGGGCGCAAACACTACCCCTTGTCAGTGGACCGTGTGCGCCACGTCGGCGAGGCCGTCGCCGCCGTCATCGCGACGTCGGAGGAGGTCGCGGTGGACGCCGCCGCCGATGTCGTCGTCGACTGGGAGCCGCTGCCCGCCGTGACGGATCCGTTCCGAGCGATGGCCAAGGGCGCGCCGCAGATCCACGACGACGCACCCGGCAACATCGAGCACCAGAACACGATCAAGGCCGGGGACCCCGACGGTGTCTTCGTCAAAGCCAAGCGCGTCGTAAAGCAGCGCATGGTGAGCCAGCGTCTGTGCGGCGTCCCGCTCGAGGGGCGCGCGACCTTGGCGGCGCCCGACCCGACCTCGGGCGGCCTCATCGTCTGGGCGACGAACCAGGCGCCCCACGGCCTGCGCAACGACCTGGCAACGGCGCTCGGCATGCCGCAGAACCTGATCCGCGTGATCGCTCCGGAAGTGGGCGGGGGCTTCGGCGTGAAGTTCGGGTGCTATCCGGAGGACGCCACGCTCGCCGCGCTCGCGCGGGTCTACCGCATGCCGCTCCGCTGGACGGAAACGCGGGTCGAGCACATGATGGCGACCACGCACGGACGCGCCCAGGTCACGGACCTCGAGGCCGCCGTCGAGGACGACGGCACCATCACAGCGCTCCGCATGCGCGTGACCGCCGACATCGGAGCCTACCCGGTCTTCACGTTCATCCCCGACCTCACGCTGAGTATGGGCGTGGGCGTCTACAAGGTCGCGCACGTCGACCTGCAGTCGACGTGCGTCTTCACCAACTCGACGAGCGTCGCGGCGTATCGAGGCGCCGGACGGCCAGAAGCCGCGTACTACCTCGAGCGCCTGATCGACGTCATCGCGGCCGAGCTCCGCCGCCCGCCCGAGGACGTCCGGCGTAAGAACTTCATTCCACCCAGCGCCTTCCCATACCAGGCGCCGACCGGCCAGCACTACGACAGCGGCGAGTACGACCACGCGCTCACGAAGGCTCTCGACCTGGTTGGGTACGCGAAGCTTCGCGCGGAGCAGAAGGACCGGCTGCAGCGCCAGGACCGGAAGCTGCTCGGCATCGGCATGTCCTGCTACGTCGAGATGTGCGGTTTCGGCCCCTTCGAGAGCGCGGTGGTGCGCGTGGAGCCCGGCGGCACCGTGACCGCGTACACGGGCACCTCGGCGCACGGCCAGGGACACGAGACGTCTTTCTCGCAGATCATCGCCGACCACCTCGGGGTCCCGTTCGACAAGATCGTGGTGCGGCACGGCGACACCCTGAACACGCCCATGGGCAACGGCACCGGCGGCAGCCGGAGCCTGGTGGTCGGCGGCTCGGCCATCATGGGGGCGGCGCTGAAGGTCCAGGCCAAGGCGCGCCGCCTCGCCGCCCACATGCTCGAGGCCGCCCCCGACGACGTCGTCTTCGCCGATGGTCGCTATCAGGTGAAAGGCGTGCCCGACAAGGCGCTCACGATCGACGCGATCGCCGCGCGCGCCTACGGCGAAGGCCTGCCGGACGGGATCGAGTCAGGGCTCGAGTCGACCGAGTTCTTCCGGCCGCCGGCGCTCGTTTATCCCTTCGGCGCTCACGTCGCGGTGGTGGAAGCGGATCGCGAGACGGGCCGGGTCACCGTGCGCGACTTCATTTCGGTCGACGACTGTGGCGTGCGCGTCAGCCCGACGCTCGTGGCTGGGCAGGTGCACGGCGGCCTCGCCCAGGGCATCGCCCAGGCGCTGCTCGAAGAGCTGGTCTACGGCGAAGACGGGCAGCTCGTGACGGGTTCGCTCATGGACTACGCGCTGCCGCACGCGGATGATCTGCCGTCGTTCAAGACCGATCAGACGGTGACGCCCTCGCCGCGCAATCCGATGGGCGCCAAGGGCATCGGCGAGGCGGCCACGATCGGCGCCACGCCGGCGATCGTCAACGCGGTGGTGGATGCGCTCCGTTCCTTCGGCGTGCGGCATCTCGACATGCCGCTCCGCCCGGAGCGCGTCTGGCAGGCGCTGAAGGGACGGTAGAGCCGCGCTAGCCTCTGCGCCCCGCGGCCTCGACGAGGCCGGTGGGGCAGGCGACGCCGGTGCCGCCGAGCCCGCAGTACCCGCTGGGATTCTTGGCGAGGTATTGCTGGTGATAGTCCTCGGCGTAGTAGAACTCCGGCGCGTCGAGGATCTCCGTCGTGATGACGCCGAAGCCCGCCTTCGAGAGCACGCGCTGATAAGCCTCGCGTGAGGCTTCGGCCTGCCGCCGCTGCTCCGGCGTGTAGACGTAGATCCCGGAGCGGTACTGCGTGCCGACGTCGTTGCCCTGGCGCATCCCCTGGGTCGGGTCGTGGCTCTCCCAGAAGAGTTTCAGCAGACCGTCGTAGCTGATGCGTTTTGGGTCGTAGACGACGAGCACGACCTCGTTGTGGCCGGTGAGGCCGGTGCACACCTCTTCGTAGGTGGCGTTCGGCGTGAAGCCGGCGGCGTAGCCGACCGCTGTCGTGAAGACGCCCGGCGCCTCCCAGAACTTGCGCTCGGCTCCCCAGAAGCAGCCGAGGCCGAATATCGCCATCTCGAGCCCCGCCGGGAAAGGCGCCGCGAGCGGATGACGGTTCACGTAGTGAGCGGCCGGCACCGGCATGCGTTCGGCCCGGCCCGGAAGCGCCTTCTCCCTCGACGGCATCCCCAGCTTCGTCCTCGACCCCCACATAGGCCCGGTCCTCCCCTGTCCGACGACTCGGACAACGTTGATCTTACCAGGGAGATCGGAGGCTTTCTCACCGATCGTGTTGCGAGTAGCATCGTCTCGGGAGGAAGCGACAATGCCGGTGGGCCTGCAGATCGTCGGACACCTCGAGGACGAGCCGACCGTGCTCGCCGCGTCGGCCGCGTTCGAAGCCGCGCGACCGTGGACGGCGCGGAGGCCACCGGTCGCCTAGCATGCGCCTCAGCGTCCGGCACAAGCTCATCCTCTGCGGCACGCTGGCCATTCTCGTCGTGTCCTCGGGGTTCACGTGGGTCAGCCTGCTTCTCGCGCGCCGGGCGATCGAAGAAGATCTGCAGAACCGCGCGATCGTCTACGCGCGTGAGGTGGCCGCCGCCATCGGCGGCCGCCGCGAGCTCGAGACTGGTCCGGCACTCTCGCAGCTGATCGCGCGCCTCCTCGAGATCCGGCGCAGCGTGCTCCAGCTCGACGTCCTCACCTTCGAACGCGAGGGGGCGACGGTCGTCGCCTCGAACGCGCCCAACGTCCCGCTGCCGTTCACGCCGCGCGATGCCGACGAGGTGCTGGGCGGCCGCGTCGTCTCGCGCGCCGTCACGACCGATGCCGGCCAGCACTGGGAGGTGATGGCCCCCATCACGCTCGAGGGCGTGGTGGCCGGCGCGGTCGCCGTCAAGTTCTCAGCGCAGCGGGCCGAAGAGCTGGCGGGAAGGATTCGGTTCTGGGCGCTCACGCTCGCCACGGCGTCGCTGGTGCTCACGGCCGTCCTGATGAGCGTCGCGATCCAGCTCGTCGTGGATCGACCCATCCGGCGCTTCATGGACGCGATCTCCTCGGTCGCGGACGACGGCGTGCCGGCCGCGGTCTCGGTGGCGACGGCGGACGAGTTCGGCGTCCTCGCCCATCACTTCAACGAGATGGTCGCGCGTATCGGTCGGTTCAGCGACGAGCTGCGGACGCGCATCGCTGACGCCACCGGCGAGCTCGACCGGCGGTACCAGCAGGTCGAGCGGCTGAACGCGCTGCTCTTCGAGATGCAGCGCCGGCTCAGCCACGCCGAGCGGCTCGCGCTCTCCGGTCAGGTCATGGCCGAAGTGGCGCACGAGGTCGGCACGCCCCTGCACTCGGTCGCGGGCCATCTCGAACTGCTCCGACGGGACTTGCCGCCGACTGTGCTGACCGACGATGTCGCGCGGCGTCTCGCCGTCATCGAGGCCCAGGTGACGCGCGTCATCGAGATCATCGCTCGATTCCTGGACGCCACCCGGCGTGTGCCCGGTGAGTCCAGCGCCGTCGACCTGAACGATCTGGCGCGGGACACGGCCGTGCTGGTCCGTCCGGGACTCGCCAGCGCCGGGCTTGGCCTCGACGTGCATGCCGAGCCCGCGCTGCCCCTGGTCCGTGGCCAGCGGGACCAGCTCCAGCAGGTGATACTCAACCTCCTGACCAACGCGATCGACGCCACGCCGTCGGGCGGACGCGTCGAAGTGACGACCCTGGCCCGGCCGGCCCAGGGGGAGGTGGAGATCGCGATCGCCGACTCGGGACATGGCATCGCGGCGACGGATCGCAAGCACATCTTCGACCCCTTCTTTTCGACGAAGGAAGCCGGACGCGGCACCGGGCTCGGACTGTTCATCACGGCCGAGATCGTGCGGGAGCACAAGGGGAGAATCGAGATCGAGAGCGACGAGGGGCGTGGCAGCACGTTCCGTGTCATCCTCCCCGCCGTCGAGAGTGGTCCGTGAGCGTCCCCTCTCCGCTGCTCTTGGTGGTGGACGACGATCAGGTCGCGCGCGAGCTGCTGGCCGAGGCGCTCGGGCGAGAGGGCTACCGGGTGCGCGTCGCCGCCGGCGGTGAGGAGTGCCTGCAGCTGGTCGCGGCCCAGCCGTTCGACATGGCGCTGGTCGACCTGCGCATGCCCGACCTCGATGGCCTCAGCGTCCTCAAGCGTCTGGCCACGATCCAGCCCGACCTGCCGGTCGTCATCCTGACCGCCTTCGCCACCATCGAGACGGCCATCGCAGCCGTCGCCGCCGGCGCGGCCGACTACCTCTCCAAGCCGTTCCGGATGGAGGAGATCAAGATCGTCGTCGCGCGCACACTCGCCGCGCGGCGACTCGCGCACGAGAACCTTCAGTACCGGCGGGAGCTCAAGGCGCGCTACGGCTTCGACGCCCTGGTCGGCCAGTCGCACCAGATGGTGGAAATCTACAAGCTCGTCGCGCGCGTCGCGAGTCTCGAGACGACCGTCCTGATCCAAGGAGAGACCGGGACCGGCAAGGAGCTCGTCGCTCGGGCGATCCACGACGCCAGCGCCCGCGCCGGCCGTCCGTTCGTCGTGGTGGACTGCGCCGCCCTGCCCGAGACACTCTTCGAGTCGGAGCTGTTCGGCCACGAGCGTGGCGCGTTCACCGGCGCGTTCGTCGCGCGGCGCGGTCTCCTCGAGACGTCGGCCGGCGGCACCTGCTTTCTCGACGAGATCGGCGAGCTCACGGCGCCCCTCCAGGCCAAGCTCCTCCGGACGCTCCAGGAGCGGACGATCCGCCGCGTCGGTGGCAACGACCCGATCCCGGTCGACGTCCGGGTCGTGGCCGCAACGAACCACGACCTCCGCAAGCTCATCGCGGAGGGAGGATTTCGGGACGACCTCTACTACCGGCTGAACGTCGTCACGGTCACGATGCCGCCGCTGCGCGAGCGGTCATCGGACATCCCGCTCCTCGCCCAGCATTTCCTCGAGGCCTTCGCCCAGCGGACCGGGCGCCCGGTCAAGCGCCTCACGCCCGAAGCGCTCGCGCTGCTCGCCGCCTATCATTGGCCGGGCAACGTGCGCGAGCTCGAGCACGTCATCGAGCGCGCGGTGGCCCTGGCGTCCTCGGAGACTCTCCTGCTCGACGACTTCCCCCTCCACCTTCGCGAGCAGCCCGACCGCGCCCCTCGTCTGCCGGCTGCCGGAATGACGCTCGAGGACGTGAAGCGCTGGTACGTGACCAAGGTGCTCGAGGAAGCGGGTGGCAACAAGGTCCGGGCCGCCGAACTCCTGGGCATCGACCGGAGCACGCTCTACCGGATCCTCGAGCGCCAGGCGACCGAGGACGAAGGATGAGGTGCCTGGTCACGCTGGTGGCGGTGGCCCTCACCGGAGCCGGTTGCATCTCGGCACCGCGCGTCCCGGACCGCGCCGAGCTGATCCGGGGCGTCCTCGCGTCCACTGTGCAGCTCCGGTCCGAGCGGGACGGGGGCTTCCGGCGCGCGGCGTCCGGGGTCGTCGTCGCGACGGATCCCGGGGCGCGACGATCGTGGATCGTCACCGCCCGGCACTTCGTCGAGCCCTCCCACCCGCAGCGGATCTACGTCCGGTTGCCGGGCAGCACGAGCGTCGTACCGGCGTCGGTGGCCTTCGTGAGCCCGGACCTCGATCTCGCCATCATCGAGACGGAACATCTCAACGTCGTCCCCGTCCGCCTGAAGACGGTCGCAAGCCTCGGCGACGAGATCCTGCTCGTCGCGTTCCCGTGGGGCGAGCGATTCACCGTGGTGAGGGGCGTCGTCAGCCAGATTGCCTCGTCTCCCGGGGAGCTCGTCGTGACGGGTCCAGCACGGATGGTGGACGCCTCCGTGAGCTACGGATCGAGCGGAGGTGGGGTGTTCGACACGCGGACCGGCGAGCTGGTCGGGATCGTCGAAAGTTACCGCACTGTGAAGGTGGCGATTCCGGAGATGAAGGAGCGCATCCTCGAGATGCCGGTGGCGGGCGAGACGACGCTGATTCCGGCGCTCTCGATCTTCCGCTTCCTCGCGGACTCGGGTCTGAGCGGCTTCCTGCCGAGATGAGGGGGCGTCGCGCCGACGGTCGCCCGCCAGGCGAACGCCTGTCGCGCTTCGCCACGGCTCTGTCGCGTTTTGCCACGGAACAGGGACTGCGTGGGACTCCTCCCCCACGGCCAAGTCCTCAGGAAATCAGGCGCTGGGCTCTCGGCGCCTTCGGCACGCCGATTGCTGTATCAGTGTGAAACTAGCTCGCTCCTGGGAGGGAGAACACATGGGTAAAGCAATGGGACTCGCGCTCGCTCTGACGCTCGCGCTTGCCCTGACCGCAGCGGCCGAGGACGCGAAGGGGACGGTTCGCTGGATCGATCAAGCCGACCATTCGATCGTCCTGGACGACGGCACTCGGCTCTGGATGTCGGAGGGCCAGCTCAGCGACCTGTCGCCCGGCGACAGGGTGCAAGCGGCGTACGAAACGAGGGGCGCCAAGAAGATCGTGATCCAGATCGACCACAACCGGCCAGGGCTCGACGGCAGCCTCGACCCCCTGAACTCCATCCAGTCCGGGGACTAACACCAGAACCTGCTCCACCCGGGGCTGCGGCCACGCCGGCCGGCGTGGCTGCGGCCGCGGAGCATCGTTTTCCGTCACGTGACCGTCTTCTGCCAGACGGCTTCCCACTGGGACCAGCTGCCCGTCTTCGGCGGGGTGCGGCGCGTGACGAGCTCGCGTGGCCCGGCCAGGAGATGGAACCGGTCCCGGGTGAGTGCCTGCAGCTCTTCGCGCACATAGAAGTGGACGCAGAGCCCGTCCTTGGGCCCCTCGTCGTAGCGGACCGTGCGCCCGCCCCATCGGTTCTGCTCGACCACGGTGTGACGGAAGTAGACCGCGGTCGCCGCCGAGTTGACTCGCAGGAAGAACAGCCCGCCTGGTCTGAGCGCCGCCGCTGTCTTCGCGAAGTAAGTCGCCGCATCGGCCTCGACACCGTGCTGAAAGACCTGAAGGGCGATGAGGTAGTCGAAGGCCGCATCGACGTCGAGATGGCGAAAGTCCGTGCACGTCAGTCGCGCCGCCAGATCGGTGCGGCGAGCGGCGAGCTGGTCGAGCGCTTCCCGGGAGACGTCGAGCCCCTGGAGGTTCAACCCAGCGTCGACGAGCGGCAGATAGTTGCGACCGTTGCCGCAGCCGACGTACAGGCCGGCGCCCGCGAGCGCCGCCGGGTGCACCCGCAGCGTGGCGACGATCTCGCCGACGAACGGCAGGGGCGGCTCCGTCACGTACCGTCCCTCGCGGTACTCGGCGTCCCAGCGGGTGGAGACCAGCTCGCTCACACTTCGCCCTTCTCCCGCATCGTCTTCTCGTCCCACAACCAGATGTGATAGCCGTCGGGATCCTTCAGGTCGGCACCGTAGCCCCAGAAGGTTTTCTGAGGCGGATGCACGAACTTGACGCCGGCGGCCACCAGCTGGCGATGCTTGGCCTCGACGTCACTGACCTGGAACGTCAGGACGCAGCTCGGCCTGCCCGGTCCCCCGGGCGTCTCGGCGAGGAACAACGTGAAGCCGAACTCGTCTTGCACCGCGGAGGTGCGGCGCTCTGGAATCTCGAACTCGAGCTTCAGCCCGAGTGTCTCGATGTACCAGTCACGCGACTTCTCGCAGTCCGTCACTGCGATCGTGAGATGGTCGAGCTTGATCATTCGTCCTCCAGTGGACGACAGGATACGACATGGGCGGGCCGACAGTCACGCAACCCCGGAGGCGCCCTCGCGGTCGATCGCGGGTATCACGGCGGTGCCGATCAACTTGATCGCGGCGGCTGGATCTCCGTGCGGCGCCAGCGCGATCTCGCTGAGCCCCGCCCGCTCGAACTCGACGAGCCGTTCCAGGCAGTGTTCCAGCCCCCGGCGATCGCTGGTCAGGGTGAGATGCTTGATCAGCAGATCGGCGACGTGCGGCGCCGGAGACCAGGGCTCCCGCCCTGCGAAGATCGCGCGGATCATCTCCGGCTGTCGCGCCTGCAGCTCTCGAGCCTCGGGCTCGCTGAGGCCGATCGAGGACGCCACGTCTCGAATATAGTAGAGCCGAAAGCCGAGCTGACGACGGGCCAGGCGCTCGGCCTCGGCGAGGGTGTCCTGGACGTTCCACACGAACCAGTTGCTCAACGCGAACGGCGTCGCCTCGCGCCGTGCCTCGGCAAGCTCCGCGCGGACGCGGCCGAGCAGCGCGCCGAGGTAGCCGAGCGGCATATCGGTCACCATCACGCCGTCGGCCTTGCGGGCGGCGAGTCGCAGCATCCGCGGCCGGTTGGCGCCCAGATAGAGACGATCCATCCGCACACGGCTCCACGGTGAGAAGAGCCCGGTGACCCGGTAGTGGGCGCCGGCGTAGTTGATCTCGCCGCCCGACGCCAGCGCGCGAACGATGTCGATACATTCCTCGACCGCCGCCACGCGACCTTTGGCCGGCAGCCCGAGCGTCGCCGCCAGATCGCCGCCGGCGCCGAGCACCAGGCTCGCCCGGCCCGGTGCGATCTCGTCGAGCGTCAACAGGGCCAGACCGATGCTCACCGGATGCATCTCGAAGGGGCTCAGCGCGACCGGGCCGAGTCGGATCCGACGGGTCGCGGCGGCCGCCAGGGCGAGCCTCACGAAATGGTCTTTCGTCCTGGCGCCGCCCGACAGCCACACGTGCGCGAGCCCCTGCGCCTCGGCCAGCCGCGCCAGCTCGGCGATTTCCGCCGCTGACCGCCGCCCGTCCAGGACCACGCCGACCCTCATCCGGCACAAGATACGCTCCTCACACGGCCTGTCCTCGAAGCCTTTTCTTGACGCCGGCGCAGGAGTTCCTCTGCTGTACAATGGCCTTCGCCCATGAAGCTGGCGAAGGCGAAGCGGGTGAAGCAGCAGAAGATCGCGGCCCCGGCCGATGTGATCCGGCTCGGGCCCGAGCACACCCTGCAGCGGGCCGCGAAGCGCTTCCTCTCCGGATCGCCGACCCGATGTCCCAAGTGCGACAGCACGTACGTCGGCCGCGAGCCGGCCTTCATCCACTGTCGCCTCTGCGGCAAGCTCGCCCGGATCGTCGACGCGCCGCTCGAGCTGCAAGAGCTCTGGGAGATCCGCTCCGGCCTCCGCATCGCCTCCTGAGGAACCCGCGATGGCGCTCGACTCCGGTAAGGTCCGCGAGTTCGTCGAGAAGACGTGGGACGAGAGCATCGTCCCGACCCTGACCGACTACATCACGATTCCCGCGAAGTCGCCCATGTTCGACGCTCAGTGGCTCGAGCACGGCCACATCGATCGCGCCGTCGAGCTCTTGCGAGGCTGGGCGGGCTCCCGGCCCATCGAGGGCCTGCGCATCGAGGTCGTGCGGCTCGAGGGGCGCACGCCCCTGCTCTTCATGGAAGCGCCCGGCACGAGAGTCGACACCGTGCTGCTCTACGGCCACCTGGACAAGCAGCCCGAGATGGTCGGCTGGGCCGAGGGCACCGGGCCGTGGACGCCCCTGCGCCGCGGCGACAAGCTCTACGGCCGGGGCGTTGGTGACGACGGCTACGCCACGTTCGCGGCACTCACCGCCATCCAGGCGCTCCAGGAGCAGCGCGCGCGGCACTCGCGATGCGTCGTGCTCATCGAGGCGTGCGAGGAGAGCGGCAGCCACGATCTGCCGTACTACGTGGACGCGCTCAAGGCGAAGCTCGGCACGCCGAGCCTCGTCGTCTGTCTCGACTCGGGCTGTGGCAACTACGAGCAGCTCTGGGGCACCACCTCACTTCGTGGCGTCGTCGGGGGCGTCCTCACGGTCGAGGTGCTGACAGAGGGCGTGCATTCCGGCACCGCGAGCGGCATCGTGCCCTCGAGCTTTCGCATCGTGCGGCAGATCCTCGACCGGCTCGAGGACGCGCGGACGGGCGAGGTTCTCCCGCGCGACTTCCACGTCGAGATCCCGCGCGAGCGCCTCGCCGAGGCGCGCGAGGTCGCGAGCGTGCTCGGCGCCGAGATCTACGATCGCTTTCCATTCCTGCCGGGCGGTAAGCCCGTGAGCACCGACGCGCACGAGCTGATCCTCAACAACACGTGGCGGCCGGCGCTCGCGATCACCGGCGCCGCGGGCCTTCCGCTGCCGGCCGACGGCGGCAACGTGCTGCGCCCGAAGACGTCGCTCAAGCTCTCGCTCCGCCTGCCGCCCACGTGTGACGCCGGACGCGCGGTGCGACGCCTCAAGGAGATCCTCGAGGCGGATCCGCCGTACGGCGCTCGCGTCACGCTCGAGACCTACGGCGAGGCGGGCAACGGCTGGAACGCGCCGGCGACCGATCCAAAGCTTCTCGAGTCGGTCAATCGCGCGTCGGCGACCCACTTCGGCAAGCCGGCGATGTTCGCCGGCCTCGGCGGGTCCATTCCCTTCATGAGCATGCTGGGCGAGCGTTTTCCGCAAGCCCAGTTCCTCATCACCGGCGCGATGGGGCCCGGCTCGAACGCCCACGGGCCCAACGAGTTTCTGCACCTGCCCACCGGCGTCAAGGTGACCGCGTGCGTCGCCGAGGTTCTCGCCGACCACTCCGGAAGGAGTCAGAAATGAGCAGAGCTGGCTTTCGCGTCCTCGACAGCGATCTCCACGTCATCGAGCCGTCGGATCTCTACGACCGCTACCTGGACCCCGCCTATCGCGACCGGACGCCCAGACCGACGGCCACGCGCGGCGCCTACACCAGCCAGTGGACGGTCGGCGCCTTCACGTTTCCGCGTCCACTCGGCCGAGGCCGGGTCGACGCGGAAAAGCGAGCCGGCGCCGTGCTGAAGGACTACGCGGCCGCGCGCTTCGACGCGGTATCGCAGCAGCGCGCGATGGACGTCGAAGGGCTCGACATCGCCGTGCTCTTCCGCACGCTCCCGGTGGTCTGCGTGGACGCGTTCGATCCCGCGTTCGCGCTGGCGCTCTGCCGGGCGTGGAACGACTGGATGGCGGACTTCCGCAAGCCAAGTCCCCAGCGCATGCAGGCGGCGGCGCTCGTGACCCTCCACGACGCGACGCTCGCAGCCGGCGAGCTCCATCGGGCCGTCACCGAGCTCGGCTTCATTGCGGCCCAGATGATGCCGAATCCGGTGAACGGCATGAATCTGCACGACCCCGCGATGGATCCCCTGTGGGCGGAGGCCGAGCGACTGGGCGTGCCGATCTGCTTTCATCCCGCGCCTAATAACTACTCGGACACGCACTTCGTGAATCGGTTCCTCACCGCGCCGAGCACGACCATGGCCGGCGGGCTGAACAATCCGGTGGAGCTGATGGCCGCCGTGGCGTCGATGACGGTCGGCGGCGTCCTCGAGCGCTTCCCGCGGCTGCGGGTCGCGTTCCTCGAGGGTAACTGCAGCTGGCTACCCTGGCTCCTCTGGCGGCTCGACGAGTACTGGGAGATGTCGAAGAGCGGCGAGGCCGCGAAGCTCTCGGCGCTGCCGAGCGAGTACTTCCGGCGCCAGTGCTTCATCAGCGTGGATCCCGACGAGGACCAGGTCGAGTGGGTGATCCAGCGCCTCGGCGACGACACGCTCGTCTTCTCGACCGATTATCCGCACTCCGACTCGCACTTCCCGGAGGCGACGAACCTGTTCCTCAAGCTGCCGCTCTCCGAGCAGAGCAAGCGAAAGATCCTCTGGGACAACTGCGCTCGGCTCTACAACCTCGCGTAGCGTCGGGGCCGGCGGGCGGGTGCGGCAGGGGTCGCCTGGACCACGCGGCACGCGCTCGCTGCCCCGCGTCGGCTAGGCTCCATCCGGACGCGCGACCCGAGCCACCAGTGCGGGGGCAACCTAACGCGCGTTGAGCGGCTGGCGACCACCGACACTCGCATCAAGCCGCCGGCCTGCTCGTCGGTCCGCTCCAACCCCAAGTCACTGGACTTCGCCTGGCGCGCGGAGCCGTTTGGCCGCGACAAAACGCGTCTTGGATTTGTTCCATCTCGGCCTCGGTTTGATGACGTTCAGCAAGAGTGCCTCCAGGTCCCAGATGCGGCGCCCCTGCACGGCTGGACTCGCGCCGGCTACCAGGAAAACGGAGAAACGGATGAACGGAATCCGTCCAGCTCGAATATGCTCTCGCACACGAGAGCGAATACTCTTGGTCGCCAGGCCGACGTAGATTAGTCGATCCTTCGAGTAGAGAGCGTACAGGCCGCGCCCCTTTGCGCGGCCTCGAATGAGGCCTTGCCACGCTTCGAAGTCTTTGACGCGGACCGCATTTGGTACCGTCGAATCACGCGTCCTTGCCTGCTGATTATGTCCGCACTGAGTATCCCGCGTGAATGAGCATCCTATGTTCTCGGGTCTCATGCGCTGGGGTTGCGGGCTAAACGATCGCGGTCAGCAGCGCGCGAAGCGCGTCTGCTGCAGCGCGCGGTTCGGCGACGCGCAATTACGACGCAGCTTTGAGCAACGCCCCTTCCACCGGCTTCGGCACCTCGATCGACAGGAACCGGTTTGCACTATAGCCATAGTCTTCTCCGCTCTCGTCTATGACTCGGAGATATCCTCGTCGTTCGGCGTCCTGGTCGGGTACGAGCCGATAGAACTTGCACAATTCGAGGGAAGCCTCGTATTCCTTGTTGATGCAGACAACGAAGCGGACTCGCGATCTGGTTGTTCTCTTCATTCCTCAGTCAAGCTACCTTCAGCAAGCCGGCCTGCTGCTTTCCCCCGGCGCGGTCATTTCCTGATTTCCGACAGAGGTCGCGAAGTTCTCAAGGCCGCTCCCTCGCGTATCGATATCAAGTTTCTCGAGAACTTCGATTGCCGCCCGCTCGGCAACGGCTCTTCCCGGTCGGTATCGGAGATCTTGAACTCGGCGGCCAGAACGTCCCGAGCCTCCGCGAGTGAGTGCTCTTGGCCATTGGCCGCTATTCGAAGGAGCGGCATCATCAGCGACTGGAAGTCAGGTACGGCCATGCTCAGTCTCGCCTCGGCTGTCTAACGCCGGAGCTCACCCGCGGCGGCTCCCGATCTTTGGATTCCAATGTTCACCATTTCCGCCGCGGGGTGGAGCGGCTTGTTATACGCCACCGAACCCGCCGGTGGCCTGTCGTGTTGCGTAGAGCCTCGCCAGGAGGACGATGAGCGCGAACAGGATCACTGCGACGTGAATACGTAGGATGAATACCGAGGTGTTTCGGCGTCGAGGATTAAACACTGCCCAGAAGGACAGTCTTGCAGGCAGAGTGACCCCGCCTTCGGAGTCCTCCTTAGCCACAGGGATGAGATCCTTGCGCTGGAGACGGAGGAAGCGCTCGAAGTTTACGATGTGGACGAACTTCCGACGCTCTAGCACGCGGTGGTGCAGGGAAATCCAGATCCCAAAGAGGCCGACGAGGCCAACGAGCATGGCGGCGGCTGCGGTCGCGGCGAGCTTTCCGAACTGAGCGTCGACGGTTACGAGACCTGCGCCGAGTACGGCTTCAATCTGAACTGCGCGCCAAGTCTGGTCTCTGGCATTGTGGTGGTCGCGCCAGGCGAGCTCAAGAGCCAGGCGCACGCTGTCAGAATCTGGATCCAGATCGCTCATCAGTCCTCCACAGGAGCGTATAACTCCCGGCATCAGCCGCGGCTGAAGGCCGTCGGCTGGATGCCCTGTCGCCCCCCGCTGACTAGGAGCCTGGTCACCAAAGCCGCACCTACTTGGCCCGCTTCCAGACAATTTCAAGTGTCTCGCCGGACGACGTCCTTGGATTGGTGAACTTCAGTTCGTCCGCCGTGAGCGAGGTGATAATGCGTTTCTGATCAGTCCCGATCATGTTCGCGAACGTACTTCCCTCAACTTTGGGGGTGATGACCTTATCTACCTCGTTGATCGAGTATGTGCCATAGTAGGCGATCGATCCCGCCACCACGGCTTGGGCTTCTTCCGCGGTCGCCCGCGCGCGATCAGGGTTCGCCAACTTGGGAAGGTCAGCGCGCACACTCACAAAAGCAAAGTGACCGTCGCTCGTATAGATCACGATGCCTTTCAGATTGGGGCGGTCGGTTTTGCTGCCATCCGCCCGGGTACTGGTGCTTGAGACGTAAATCCACGTGCCAACGAGCTGCTCCTTGAGTGACTTTTGCTGGGCGATGGCATCGCCCGCAAGCAGCACAACCCCGAGCAACAGCAGCGACATGGTGGTCAGTGCGAGCGTGCTCAGTCGTTTCATGATATTCCTCCCTTGATGCAGTTTGCCAACCTTCATCCCCCCGCGCGGCGTCGCAAGTGCCGTCCGGAACTTGTTCCGGCCCCCGTGTTCCATCCCCTGCCCCTCCCACTTTCCCAAGCGCCCTTCCCGCAGCCTTCCTCCCACGTTGTCCCTGCCCTTCTGTTCTGCCTTGGGACCTAACGTGTATTTCCCCGAACTGGGTTATCCAATAGTCATGTTCTGTATATCGCGGGCACAGCCTGTTCAAGCTTCTGGCGATTGCTGAGTTCCCGAGAGCTCGCAGAACAGGGCCCGGACCAGTCGCCGTTTTATCCAGCGAAGCCCGGCAGGATAACACCGGTGCTGCGCCGCCGTGGTGATGTGCCTCAGGCGTTGGACCACGACGAGCGTGGAATCGCGGCCGAAGTCCAGTCTACGCCGCCCGCCAGATAGCCTGAAAGCGGCGTCGGCGGAATTCGGACGAATCCCCTCGAGATCCCCGGTCAGCCAGCCCGGCGCTTGTTGCGGACATAGTCGACGAGAATGTACTCGCCCAGGCGCTCGGGGCTGGAGAAGAACGCGCGCCCGCGATTGATGCGCGTGATCTGCTCGACGAAGGCCGTCAGCATGCGGCTCTGCTCGAGCATGAACGTATTGATGGTGATCCCCTCGCGCGTGCAGCGCTGGACTTCCTTCAACGTCTCCTCGAACGTGCGCCGCGTCGGCGGGTAGGAGAACGACGCCTCGATCCCTTCCATGTGGGCGGTCGGCTCGCCGTCGGTGATCATGATGACCTGCTTGTTGCCGCCCTTCTGGCGCCCGAGGAGCTGCCGCGCCAGCTGGAAGCCATGGTGCATGTTGGTCCCGATGTTCCACTCGGTCCACGCCAGGCGCGGGAGCTCCTCGGCGGTGAACTGGCGGGCGTAGAGCGAGAACCCGATGATCCAGAGGCTGTCGCGCGGGAACTGGCCGCGGATGAGCGAGGTGAGCGCCAGCGCGACTTTCTTGGCCGGCAGGAAATACCCGTTGTTGATCATCGAGCGGCTCATGTCGAGCATCACGACCGTCGACGCCTGGGTCGAGAGCTCGGTGCGGAACACCTCGAAGTCGTCCGGTGAGAGCCGCACGGGGGTGCCCGCGCCGTTGCGCTCGATCGCGTTCATCAGCGTTTCCTTGAGGTCGAGCAGGAACGGATCGCCGAACTCGTAGCGCTTGGCCTCGTCGGTGGGGTCGCCGCCGGCGCCCCGCCGCTCGACGACGTGCCGGCCGAAGCGGTCGCGCTTGAGGTGCGCGAAGATGTCGCGGAGCGCCTTGTCGCCGAGCTTGCGGATCGCACGGGCGGTCAGCTCGAGCCGGTCGCCCTTGCGCTCGAGGTAGCCCGCCTCCTCCAGCTTCTTCGCCAGCTCTTTCAGCCGCTCCAGATCGCGCGCCGATTCCTCGCCGAGGAGCTTCTCGACGTCGGCGGGGTCGATCTTCTCGAGATCGTCCGGCGCCTGGACGCGGCGCAGCTGGCGCTCGAGCTCCTCCATCTGCTGGAGCTCGTCCATCAGCTTCATGGCCTCGCGCATCGTCAGCTCGTCGTCGCCGCGGAAGTCGTAGCGGCGGCGGAGCTCCTCGGTGAGCCCGAGCTGACTGAGGTTCATGGCGAGCTGGGCCATCTCGGCTTCCAGCCGCTCGTCCTTCATGAACAGGCTCGACATCATCTCCTGGAGCTGGCGGCGCTGCCCCGGCGACATGCTGTCGAGGAGCGACTGCATCTGGGCGGCCTGCCGCCCGACCTGCTCGAGCAGCTCGTCGAGGCTCTCGACGCCGGGGAAGTTCTGGCCCCACTTCGCCTTGAACGCCTCGAAATCGGGCTCGTCACCCTCGGCGCGCTCGCGGAGCATGCGGTTGAGGTCCCGCATCATCTCGCGCATGCGCTTGAGATCCTCGGCGCTCAGACCCTCGAGCGACTGCTTCATGCCCTGCATGAACGGCTGGAGCATCTGCTGCTGGAGGGATTTCATCAGCTCCTGGAAGAGCCGCTCCGCCTCGGGATCGGTGAAGTTGTACTCCTGGAGCTGCTTGATCCGCCCGGCCGGGTCCGAGGGCAGCTGATCGAGAGGCTCGAGCTTCTTCGCGCGCGCTGCCTCGTCTGGCACTTGCCGCTCGATCCCCGCGCGCTCGGTCCGGATGACCTCGTCCAGCTTTTTCTTGATGTCTTCCAGGGCAGAGCCCAGATCGTAACGATCGAGCTGCTGTTGCCGTCGCTTGCGGAGCCGCTCGAGCATGTCCTGGATGCCGGGCACCCGCTGGCCCTTGGGGTCCTGGACCCCGCGCTGGAACATGCGCCGGAGCGCGTTCCACAGATCGCCGTCCGACATGAGGTCGTCGGACATCGCCGCCAGCAGGTCGTCGGCGTCGAGGTCGGCGAGGTGCTGGGTACCGTCCCAGCGCGAGTACCGGAAGAGCATCGTGAGGTGATTATAGGGCCGGCCGTTGTCGTATGCTAACCGTCATGACACCTCAGAACTCGACCGCCCGCTTCGAGGAGCTCCTGTCGACCCGGGCCCGCATCGGATGGGGCGGCTCGGTCACGACGGCCCGTCCCGTCTCGAAACCGCTCTACGAGTTCGGCGGCGGCTACCCGGACCCCGCGTCGTTCCCGTACGACGGCATGGTCGAAGCCACGGCCAAGATGATCAAGGCCGAGGGCGCCGACGCCCTCACCTATGGCGACCCGCAGGGCTACCGCGGGCTGCGCGAGCTGGTCTGCCACAAGTACAAGCTCTTCGAGAATCTCGAGGTGACCCCCGAGAACATTTTCGTCGCGAACGGCTCGGGCGCCGCCCTGTCGCTGGCGTTCAGCGCCTTCGTGGACCCGGGCGATCCCATCATCATCGAGGCGCCGACGTTCTCGGGCTCGCTCAACAACATCCGGCGGCACGGCCCGGAGGTGTTCGGCGTCCCGGTCGACGGCGACGGCATGGTCACCAGCGCAGTGCGCGAGAGCCTCGAGACGATCCGGCGCCAGGGCCGCCGCTGCAAGCTGATCTACACGATCGTCAACTTCCAGAACCCGGCGGGCCCCGATCTGTCGATCGGTCGCCGCCAGGAGCTGATCGAGCTCGCCGAGGAGTACGACACCCTCATCCTGGAAGACGACGCCTACAACGAGCTCCGGTTCGAGGGGGACTCGAAGCCGCCGGTCTACGCGTTCGATCGCACGGGCCGCGTCATCCGCGCCGGCACGCTCTCGAAGATCCTCGGCGCAGGCGTGCGGCTCGGCTGGCTCTGCGCGCCGCGCGCGATGCTTGTCGCCTTCCAGGGGTTCAACTTCGGCGGCGGGGTGAATCCGTTCATGTCGCGTGTGGCGACCTACTTCCTGCGCGAGCACATGGAAGCGCACGTGAAGGTGCTGGTCGACGTCTACCGCGCCAAGCGCGACGCCATGCTGCGGGGCCTCTGGGAAGCGCTCAGGGACACCGACGTCGAGATCAGTCGGCCGCAGGGCGGGTTCTTCATCTGGATCAAGCTTCCGTCGGCCACCGACGTCACGCGGCTCGAGGAGCTGGCGTTCAAGGCGCGCGTCCAGTACACGCCAGGGCCCGCGTTCTTCGCCGGCAAAGGCGGCGAGCGCCACATCCGACTGGCGTTCAGCTACGAGCAGCCGGACAAGTGCTACGAGGGCAGCCGCATCCTCGCGAAGGCGATCCTCGACGCGCGCCGCTGATCATCCCGCCGGGCGGCTCAGACGCCATGTTCGAGTGGGATCGGGGCGCTTGGTCCGCAGCTGACACGGTCGCGTGCCCCCGGATCAGCTCCGGTAGCGGTAGCGCCCGGCCCTGGTGTCCTTGTTGAGCTTGCGGCTCAGGTGCAGCCCCTCGAGCACGAACTCGAGCGCCGCGGCGGTGCTGGCGGGATCGCCGGCGCCGAGCTTCTTCAGCGCGGGTTGGAGAGCGCGCACCTCGGCGATCTGACGGACGTACTCCTTCGACGGCATCGTGTCCGCGACCTCGATTCCGAACCCGTCCTGGAACGCGGCGATCACCGGGTCCAGCTCGCCGCCGGTGAAGCTCCGGTTGAAGACGTTGAGCACCGCCTTCTGCACGAGCTTGCCGAGGACCTTGTCCTCGCCCCCGTCGCCGAGCGTCTCCATCTCGATCTTGCCGCTGGTCGACGCGACGATGGCCCCGAGATCGCTCACGCGCGGCGCGACCTCGCGCTCGTCGAGGCGGATGGCGCGCTTGAGCGCGTTGGAGAGGAGGTTCTCCCAGTTGCAGATACTGACGCGCACCGACACTCCCGAGCGCTGGCTGATCTCTGGCGCCTTGCGCGCCAGGTGCGTCAGCTCGGCGACGACTTGCTTCATGTACGTCGGCGCGACGTACTGGAAGCCGGCCGCCGGGAACGGCGTGAGCTCGGATTCCATGATCGCGATCTCGTCCTCGAGCCGCCGCGGATAGTGGGTGCGGATCTGGGAGCCGAAGCGATCCTTGAGGGGCGTGATGATCCGGCCGCGGTTGGTGTAATCCTCGGGGTTGGCGCTGGCGACGACGTACACGTCGATCGGCAGGCGGACCTTGTACCCGCGGATCTGGACGTCGCGCTCTTCCATGATATTGAGCAGGCCGACCTGGATGCGCTCGGCGAGGTCCGGAAGCTCATTGATCGCGAAGATGCCTCGGTTCGTCCGCGGCACGAGCCCGTAGTGGATGGTCAGCTCGTCGCCGAGGTAGCGTCCCTCGGCCACCTTGATCGGGTCGACCTCGCCGATGAGGTCGGCGATGGTGATGTCGGGGGTCGCGAGCTTCTCGCCGTAGCGGCGATCGCGCGGGATCCACGCGATCTCGGCCTTGTCGCCGCGCTCGGCGACCACCTGGCGGCAGGCCTGGCAGATCGGCGCGAACGGGTTGTCGTTGATCTCACAGCCGGCCAGGCCGGGCACCTCGTCGTCGAGCAGCTCGATCAAGAGACGCGCCATGCGCGTCTTGGCCTGGCCACGCTCGCCCAGGAAGACGATGTCCTGGCCCGAGAGAATCGCGTTCTCGATCTGCGGCAGGACGCTCTCCTCGTAGCCGACGATCCCCGGGAAGAGCGCCTCGCCCTTGCGGAGCCGCGTAATCAGATTGTCACGCAGCTCCTGCTTCACCGACTTCGGCTGATACCCATGCGCTCGCAACTCGCCGACCGTTCGCGGTTTGCTCATAGCCGAACTATGTGGCTTCGCGCTGGCGCTGTCAATCAGACGCCGCTGACCGGACCCGCGCCGATCAGTGTTCGCGCCAGCTCGATCTCGCCGGCGTGGGTCATGCCGTGCGAGAGGCAGGTCTGGCCGAGCGCGCGGATGCCCGGCATCTCGCCCAGCGGCTTCACGGTGATGACCGCGTCGAGCGCCGCCGGATCGCTCTTGGTAAGAAAGTCCTCGGTGCTGGCCCAGACCTTCTGCGTGTACTCCTTGAACAGCGGAACGTTCTTGAGGCGCAGCCCCTGGGCCTCGGCCGTCGACATGCCGGTGCCCTGAGCCACCGGCGGCAGACCGAGCTTCTCAGCGTACCCGCCTTCCGCCCACACGGTCGCGCGGCGATTCTGAAGCACGAAGCGCACCACGTTGTCCTCGGTCCGCGCGTAGTGCCAGAAGATCCACGCGAGCGTGTTCGCTTTCGGGTGACCCGCGGGCACCGTGTGGAGCTGCTCGGGCGTCAGATCGGCGAGCGCCTTGTCCAGCATTCCGTGCAGGCGTTTCAGGTCGGCGCGAATGAACTCGACCGCGGTCATCATCGGGGGTCTCCTTTGGGATCGCTCGCCTCGGACGGCGGGGCCCCAGCCCCGCGACGTCCTGCGGCTCGCACAACCGTGGGATCGCTCGCCTCGGACGGCGGGGCCCCAGCCCCGCGACGTCCCGCGGCTCACACAACTTCGGGTAATCTTCCCACTGGAGAGGTCCCATGGGCGACTGGTTTTCGAAGCAGACACTCGGGTCCCTGCCCGAGCGCGCGGCTCGGCGCTGGGGAACACGGGAAGCCCTCTACTTCAAGGGCCGGCGCTGGAGCTTCGCCGAGCTGTCGGCTCGTGTCGACCGGCTGGCCCGCGGGCTCATCGGCCTCGGCGTGGCGCCCGGTGACAAGGTCGCGCTCTGGATGGTGAACCGCCCCGAGTTCATCGAGACGATGTTCGCGGTGCTGAAGATCGGCGCGATCCTGGTCGCCGTCAACACGCGGCTCCGCACCGACGACGTCGCGTACATCCTCGGCCAGTCGGATTCCTCGGTGCTCATCATCGCCGAACGCTCAGGCCCCGTGGACTATCTGGGAATGGTCAAAGAGCTGGCGCCGTCCCTCCGTCACGGTCAGCCGAACGAGGCGAGGTTTCCTCGGCTCCGCCGGGTCATCTCCCTCGGCGACGCGGCGGGCGCGGAGACGCTCCCCTGGACCGCGGTGCAGGAGGCCGGCGATACGGTCGACGAGGCCCTGTTCGGCGCGCGCGCCGAGGCCGTGGACCCCGATGCCACGGCCTTCTTCATGTACACCTCGGGGACGACCGGATTCCCCAAGGGGGCGATGCACGACCACGCGATCGTCCGCAATCTGATCGATCGGGCCTTTCGCATGGCGATCACGCCGGCGGACGCGATCATGATGTACCTGCCGCTCTTTCACCTCTTCGGCTTCTCCGACGGCGTGCTCATGTCGATGGTGACCGGCGCGCGCCAGGTGCTCACCGAAACCTTCGATCCGGACGAAAGCCTGGCCCTCGTCGAGCAGGAGCGCGCCACGGTCCTGCACGGCTTCGACATCCACTTCAAGGAACTGATGGAGGCTCACGAGCGTTTCCCCCGCGATGTGTCGAGCGTCCGCACCGGCATCCTCGCGTCGGGCATGTCGAGCTCCGTACCCATTGCTCGCAAGGCGCGCAAGGTGCTCGGTCGCTTCCTGTCCGGGTATGGGATGAGCGAGTTCGGTGTCGGTGCGGCGCTCAGCGCCCTCGACTCCACCGAGGAGCAGTGCACCGAGGCGTCTGGATTCCCGGCGCCAGGCTACGAGATCCGGGTCGTCGATCCCCAGACCGGCCGCGACCAGCCGCCGGGGGTGCCTGGAGAGATCCTGGTGCGCAGCTACATGACCATGCAGGGCTACTACGGAAAGCCCGAGGAGACCGCGCTGGCCATCGATGGCGACGGGTGGGTGCACTCCGGCGACATGGGTGTCATCCGGGCCGACGGCCACCTGCGCTTCATGGGACGCTACAAGGACATGCTCAAGATCGGTGGCGAGAACGTCGACCCCATGGAGGTCGAGGCGTTCTTGATGAGCCATGCCGGTATCGACCTGGCCGCCGTCGTGAGCTTCCCCGATTCACGGCTCTCGGAGGTCGGCGTCGCCTTCGTGAAGTGCCACGCCGGGTGCTCGCTGACCGACGTCGAGGTGTTGTCGCACTGCAAGGGGAGGATCGCGAGCTTCAAGATCCCGCGCCACGTCGTCTTCGTGGACGACTTTCCGATGACGAGCTCGGGCAAGATCCAGAAGGTGAAGCTTCGCGAGGAGGCCGTGAGACGGATCACGCCCGCCTAGGGTATGATGCGCCCCGTCCCGGCCACGCAGCGCGAGATATCCGACATCCGGAGGAGATGACCATGCGAACGATCATGAAGGGGCTCGGGCTCCTCGTCGGCGCGCTCGTGGCGCTCACGCTGCCCGACGCGGCGCTCGCGCAGAAAAAGACGCTCATCGTGGCGCTCAACCAGGACCCCGATCTGCTCGATCCCACGCTGGCTCGCACCTATGTCGGGCGGATCATCTTCTCCCAGATGTGCGAGAAGCTCTACGAGATCGACGAGAACCTCCGGATCCATCCGCAGCTGGCCGCCGACATGCCCGCGATCAGCGACGGCGGCCGGACCGTCACCATCAAGCTTCGCGCGGGCGTGAAGTTCAACGACGGCACCCCGATGGACGCCGAGTCGGTCCGGTTCTCGCTCGACCGGCACCGCACGCTCAAGGGCTCGAACCGGGCGAGCGAGCTCGCGCCGGTCGAGGCCGTCGAGGTGGTCGACCCGCTCACCGTGCGCCTGCGTCTGAAGGCTCCCTACTCGCCGCTCGTCGCCCAGCTGACCGACCGGGCCGGCATGCCTCTGTCGCCGACCGCGGTCAACAAGCTCGGCGACAAGTTCGGCACCGCGCCCGTCTGCGTCGGGCCGTGGCAATTCACCGAGCGAGTGGCTCAGGACCGGATCGTCGTCGAGAAGTCCGCCCACTACTTCGACCCCGGCCAGGCGAAGTTCGACAAGATCATCTTCCGGATCATCCCCGACGACAACGTGCGCCTGGCCAACCTGAGATCGGGCGACATCGACGTCATGCACATGGTCTCGCCGACCGACGCCACCGCCATCAAGCGGGAAGGGCGGTTCGCGATGACGAATGTGACCGGGCTCGGCTACCAGGGCATCACGATCAACCTCCGAAACAAGACCGGAAAGCAGAACCCGCCCGGCGACCTCGGAACCCCGCTGGCCAACGACCCGCGGGTTCGCGAAGCGTTCGACCTCAGCATCGACCGCGAGGCCCTGAACCAGGTCGCATGGGAAGGCCAGTACACGCCGGGCTGCACGCCGATCTCTCCCGTGAGCCCCTTTTACGACAAGGGCCGGAAGTGCCCGGCCCGCGATGTGGCAAGAGCCAAGAAGCTCCTGGCCGACGCGGGCCTCGGCGGTGGCTACAGCTTCGAGATGACGATCATTAACGATCCGCAACAGCGACGGGTCGGCGAAGTGATCCAGCAGATGGCCCGCGAAGCCGGCTTCAACATCACGCTGCGCGCTCAGGAGTTCGCCTCGGCGCTGACCGACAACGACGACGGCAAGTTCCAGTCGTTCCTGGTCGGGTGGAGCGGGCGCGTGGATCCCGACGGCAATATCCACCAGATCCAGACGTGTCGGCGGGGCGACTCCGGGAGCCTGAACACGACCCACGCCTGCGACGAGCGCATCGACACGATCCTGAACAAAGCCCGCGAGGTGACGGATCTCAACCAGCGGCGGGCGCTCTATCGTGAGGCCATCGACCTCTTCACCGCGCGTCGCAACCTCATTTACATCTACCACCTGAACTACATCGTGGCCTTTCCCAAGAACCTCAAAGGCTACAAGGCGGTTCCGGACGGCCTGATCAGGGTCAAGGGCACGGCCTGGAACTGACCCGCTAGTCGACGCGCGTGCTCGATTTTCTGGTTCAGCGGGCCGCGATCTCGGTCGTGACCCTGTTCGTCATCAGCATGATCGTCTTCACGGGCGTGCGCATGATCCCCGGCGATCCGGCGCGGATCATGGCCGGGACCGATGCGGACGCCGCCGGCATCGAGGAGATTCGTGAGAAGTACGGCCTGAAGGATCCGATCCCCTTCCAATACCTGCGCTGGGTGGGGCTCGCCCTCCGAGGCGACCTCGGACACTCCATCCGCACGCGCGAGCCGGTCGTCAAGACGGTCGCGACGAAGCTGCCGATCACCATCGAGCTCGCGTTCCTGTCGCTCCTCCTCGCCGTCGGCATCGCCATTCCAGCCGGTGTCCTGGCGGCGGTGCGGCGCAATACGTTCTGGGACATGCTGGCCAGCAGCGCGTCGCTCTGCGGCGTGTCCGTCCCCAACTTCTGGCTGGGGATCATGCTGATCCTCTTCTTCTCGGTTCGGCTCGGCTGGCTCCCGGCCTCGGGATTCGTGCCACTCCGAGAAAGTCCCCTGGACAATCTCCAGCGCATGCTCATGCCCGCGTTCGTGCTCGGCATCGCGCTGGCCGCGGTCCTGATGCGCCAGACTCGCAACAGCATGATCGAGGTCATGAGCGCCGACTACATCCGGACCGCGTACAGCAAGGGGCTCGCCGGCCGGGCCGTCGTCTTCCGCCACGCGATCCGCAACAGCCTGATCCCGGTGGTCACCATCCTCGGGCTGCAGATGGGCGCGCTCATGAGCGGCGCGGTCGTCACCGAGCAGATCTTCGTCGTGCCGGGCTTCGGCCGGCTGATCGTCGAGTCGGTGTTCACGCGGGACTATCCACTCGTGCAGGGAGTCGTGCTCATCACGGCCAGCTCCTACGTGCTGATCAATCTCCTGGTGGACGTGTCCTACTCGCTCCTCAATCCCCGCATCCGCATCAAGGGGTCGCCCGGTGACTCCTAGCGCGACCGCGACGGCGGCCGTGGTCGCACGGGCGCCGGCGACGGAGCCCGCCGGCGGGTGGCACCGCGCGTGGCGCCAGGCACGGCGCCGGCCGGCGTCGGCGGTCGGCGCGATGGTCGTGCTGCTCTTCGTCGCGATGGCGATCGGGGCTCCGTGGATCGCCGGCGTCGACCCGCTGCAGACCGACTGGAAGCAGGTCCGCAAGGCGCCCACGCTGGCGCACCCGTTCGGCACCGACGACCTCGGCCGCGACACCTTCTCGCGCGTCGTCTGGGGCAGCCGCATCTCGATGCAGGCCGGGGTCTTCTCGATTCTGCTCGCCATCGCCGTCGGCGTGCCGATCGGCCTCGTGGCCGGCTTCTATCGCGGCGCCCTCGATCAGGTGATCATGCGGCTGACTGACGCCTGGCTCGCGTTCCCCTTCCTGATCCTCGCCATCGGGCTCGTGACGATCATGGGGCCGTCGCTCATGAACGCGACCGTCGCGATCGGCCTCGGCGCGACGCCGACCTACATCCGGCTGACCCGCGGTCTCGTGCTCGCGACCGCCGCTGAGGACTACGTCCAGGGCGCGCGCGCGCTCGGCGCCGGCGATGTGCGTCTCATGAGCCGGCACGTCCTGCCGAACATCGCGAGCTCGCTCCTCGTCCAGGCCACGATCTCGATCCCCATCGCGGTCATCGCCGAGGCGGTGCTCTCGTTCCTGGGCCTGGGCGTGCAACCGCCCGCCCCCAGCTGGGGCACCATGCTGAACGCCGCCCAGCAATTCCTGGAGACGGCGCCGTGGCTGGCGTGGTGGCCGGGGCTTGCGATCTTCTCGCTCACGCTCTCGTTCAACCTGGCCGGCGACGGCTTGCGCGATCTGCTCGATCCCAGAGACTATTGAGGTGGCTATAATCTGCGGATGCGCTCGACCCTCGTCCTTCTGGTTCGCCACGGCCTGACGCCGACGACCGGCAAGATTCTCCCTGGGCAGGCGCCGGGCCTGCACCTGGCCGAGGCCGGTCAGCGCCAGGCGAACGTCGTGGCGGCGCGGATCGACCGGCTGCCCAAGGTCGCGGCCGTCTACGCCTCGCAGCTCGAGCGCGCGCGCGAGACGGCGATGCCGATCGCCCGCACGCACGGCCTGGCCGTGCGCATCGACCGCGATTTGGCCGACGGTGACGTCGGCGAGTGGACGGGCCAGAAGCTTCGGCGGCTCGCCCGCAAGCCCGAGTGGCAGATCGTCCAGCGCCATCCCAGCGGGTTCCGCTTTCCCGGCGGCGAGTCGTTCACCGAGATGCAGGCCCGCGTCGTCTCGGCGCTCGCCCGGATCGTGGAGCGTCACCCGGGCGCCGTCGTGGTCGCCGTTTCTCACGCCGACCCGATCAAGGCGGCGGTGGCCCACGCGCTCGGCATCCACCTCGACCTCTTCCAGCGGATCATGATCGCGCCGTGCTCCGTCACCGCGATCAGGTACCATCGCCAGGGACCGGTCGTGCTCACCGTGAATTCGGTGGATGGGGACCTCGGCTGGCTGGGAGGCTCATGAGCGCGTCGTTCGAATTCGTCGCCCCCGATCATTTCACCGCCGGCGCGATCGGACCGCCGGGGCAGCGCGTCTTCTATCTCCAGTCGCGCGAGAAAGGCACGCTCGTCACGCTGAAGAGCGAGAAGGAGCAGGTTCGCGCGCTGGCTCAGTATCTTTCCGGCCTGCTCGACAAACTGCCCGCCGCCGGCGGCGGCGTGATGCCCAAGGACCTCTCGCTGCTCGAGCCCATCGACGAGGCCTGGATCGTCGCCTCGATCGCTGTCGGCTACGACGAAGCGCGCGACCGCATCCTGGTCGTCGCCAACGAGCTCCAGGAGGACGAGGAGAGCGGCGATCCCGCCTCGGTGCGCTTGCTGATCACCCGCGCGCAGGCGGCGGCGTTCGTCAAGCAGGCCGACGTGCTGATGAAGGCCAGCCGGCAGATCTGTCCCTGGTGCAGCCAGCCCAAGGACCCGGGCGGCCACGTCTGCCCGCGGAGCAACGGTCACGTCCTCCACTGAGACGCTCGACCTGCTGACCCGCGGCGAGGTGACGCTGAAGGGCCGGATGCCGTGGAGCTCCAACGCGACGTTTCTCGTCGAGCTGGCGCTCGAGGGCGCGACCACGCTGGCCGTGTACAAGCCGGAGCGCGGCGAGCGGCCGCTGTGGGATTTCCCGCGCGGCCTCTTCAAGCGGGAGCTGGCCGCGTGGCATCTCTCCGAAGCGCTCGGGTGGGGTCTGGTGCCGCTCACGGTGCAGCGCGACGGGCCCTACGGTGAAGGATCGTTCCAGTTCTTCATCCCGGCCGACTTCGAGCAGCACTACTTCACTCTGCGCGAGAACCCCGCGCATCACGGCCGCCTCCAGCGGATCTGCCTCTTCGATCTCGTCGCGAACAACGCCGACCGGAAGAGCGGCCACTGCTTGCTCGGCCCGGACGGCGAGATCTACGGCGTCGACAACGGCCTCTGCTTCCACGTCGACCCGAAGCTGCGCACGGTCATCTGGGATTTTGGCGGAGAGCCGATCCCGGCCGCGATGCTCCAGGACCTCCGGCGCTTCGCCCGCGCGAAGCTGCCGAAGGCGCTCGCCACGCTGCTGGACCCCTCCGAGCAGAAGGCGCTGCGCGCCCGCGCATCGGCCCTCGCCGGCGCCGATTGTTTCCCCCGCGACACCGAGGGCCACCGCTATCCATGGCCGCTCGTGTAGGGCGTCTCGGCCCGGTCTCTCAGGCGTTGACGAGGCGGACTTCCTGCCGGGCGAGCCCGAGGTCGATCCGGCGAGCCCTGAACTCCTGGACGAGCGCTCCATAGATCTCGGCGTCCGCGGAGCCCACGTCGACGACGCGGACCCAGGGTTCGATGCCGATCCGGATGCCCGACTCCGTGACCTGGGCGACCCCGATGAGAGGCGGGGGGTCTTTCAGCACGCGCGCATTGCGGCTCACGACGTCGGCGAGCGCCGCCAGCACCTTGGCCAGATCCGCGTCATGCGGAACCGCGACCGCCAGATGCAGCTGGCGCATCGAGCCATAGTTGTGGAGGATTTCACCGACGATCCTCCGGTTCGGGACGACGACGCGCGACCGGTCGGGATGCAAGAGCGTGGTCGAGAAGAGCTCGATCTTGGACACGTCGCCCCGAACGTTCAGAAGCTCGACGTATTCGCCGACGCGGAACGGCTTGGTGAAGATGATCGTGAGCCCGGCGACGAGGTTGCCGAGCACCCCCTGCAGCGCGAAGCCGACCCCCAGACCGGCCACACCGATGCCGGCGACGAGCGGCGCGATCTGGAAGCCGAACTTGTCGAGCGCCACCACGACCGCGAACGCCATGACGACGATGGTGAGGACGCGGACGATCAGGATCCGCATCGGCGGCTCCATCGCCTGCTTCTGGAGACGTTGATCGACGAGCTGGCCGACCCACCGTGCCACGAACGCGCCCGCGACCAGGATGACCAGGGCTCCGAGCACCTGGAACCCGTAATGGATCGCGAGGTCCAGGACGATGTCTTTGACGTTCATGCGAGCCTCCTTGGTTCGTAGTCGCGCGTTGAGCTCGGATCGCGCGCGTTAAGCTGCTGATCAGACGAGTATACCGAGATGCCCGAGCTGCCCGACGTCGTCGTCTACATCGAAGCGCTCGAAGCGCGCATCGCCGGCGCGCGTCTGGAGCGCGTGCGCCTCGCGAATCCCTTCCTGCTCCGCTCCGTCGATCCGCCGCTCTCGGCGTCCACGGGCCGGCGCGTCTCGGGGCTCCGTCGCCTCGGCAAGCGCATCGTCATCGGGCTGGAGGGCGATCTCTTTCTCGTCCTGCACCTCATGATCGCCGGCCGGCTCCACTGGAAGCCGGCGGGCGCGAAGCTGGGGGGCAAGATCGGCCTCGCCGCCTTCGACTTCTCGTCGGGGACGCTCGTCCTGACCGAGGCGGGAACGAAGCGGCGGGCGGCGCTCTACCTCGTCGGCGGCGAGGCCGCGTTGCGCGAGCACGACCCGGGAGGCCTGGAGGTGCTCGACGCTGATCTGGGGGCGTTCCGCGCCGCGCTCGCCAGCGAGAACCACACGCTCAAGCGCGCGCTGACCGACCCGGGCATCTTCAGCGGCATCGGCAACGCGTACTCCGACGAGATTCTTCATCGCGCCCGGCTCTCGCCGGTGAAGCAGAGCCGCCAGCTCTCCGCCGAGGAAGTCGAGCGGCTCTTCGCGGCGACGCGGGCGACGCTCCTGGACTGGTGCGAGCGCCTCCGCTCCGAGGCGGGCGGCGACTTCCCGGAGGGCGTCACGGCCTTCCGCGAAGGCATGGCCGTGCACGGGCGCTACGGCAAGCCCTGCCCGGTTTGCGGCTCACCCGTGCAGCGGATCGTCTTCGCCGACAACGAGACCAACTACTGCGCGGGCTGCCAGACCGGCGGTCGGCTCCTCGCCGACCGCGCGCTGTCGCGCCTCCTCAGACAAGACTGGCCGCGGACGCTCGAGGAGATGGAAGAGCGCCGTCAGGCCGGTCGCCGCGGCGCGAGCGCGCGCAACACGTCGGCGAACGAGGGCGCCGGCCCGTCCTTGTAGACTTCTAGACGGCGGTAGATCTCAGCCGCGCCCTGGTGGAAGGTGTCGGGCAGCCCGGCCGCCGCGAACGTGGCCGCGATCTCCTCCATCTCGCCGACGAAGCGCCAGGCCTTCTTCGAGTTGGACTTCGCGGCGCCCTCGGCCCGGGCCGAGAGATCGGGCTGCGAAATCTTCCACTCGCGCACGAGCGAATCTTCGACGCCCTCGGCACTGGCCAGCGCGCACACGGCCAGGAGCAGAGCGGCGCTGCCCTTGGTCCAGGACGCGTACGCCATCTTCACGGTCGAGGCCGCGCCGGGCCCGCCCGGCACGACGATGGCCTGGAGCGGCCCGCTGGTGAGGAGCGCGGCGATGCGCTCGGCGCCCTTGCCCGAGACATAGAATCGCGTCGTGCCCTGCTTCTGGGGCGGGGGCCCGATGATGCCGCCGTCCACGAACGTGGCGCCGCCCTTCTCGACGATCCCGCCGATCTCACGCGCCGTGACCGGCGCGATCGCGTTGCCGTCGACGTAAGTCCCGGCGAACCGCAGACCGGCCACCTGCGCCGCGACGTCGCCGGCGGCGTGGGGCGGGCAGACCGAGAGGATCACGTCGCTGGCGCCGACCAGCGCCGCCACCGAGCCCACGTCCTCGAGACCGGCGTCGCTCGCGCGCTTGCGGGTGGCGGCACTCCGCCCTTCGCCGGCCCACAGGACGCGAGACCCGCCGGAGCGCACGGCGGCGCCGATCATGCTGCCCATGTCACCCGGATGCAGGAGCCCAATCGTGGTCATGCGTTACCCTCCCTGACGAGCCGGCTGCGCGAGGCCGATCGTGCGACCCACCTGCGGCGGCCTCGGCAGCGCGTCGTGCGCCGCCTGGATGCGCGCGAGGCGGTCAAGAACCTCCGGGGCCATCGGCGCGCTCCGGCGCGTGGATTCGCTCACGTGCAGCGACATCAGCTCGTTCGTCGCGGCGAGATAGCCATCGTCAGCATGATACATCTGATGGAAGTAGTGGATGCGCTTCACATCGTGCGCGAGGAGCAGCGTGGTGAAGCGGAGCGGATCGCCGGCCCGCACCTCGCGGTGATAGGTGACGTGGGCCTCGAGGCAGAAGGTGGTCACCTGCCGCTCCCGGCGGTGCGCCTCGTCGAGGCCGACCCAGCGGAAGAACTCGTCGGTCGCGAAGTCGAAGACCACGAGGTAGTAGCCTACGTTCATGTGCCGGTTGTGGTCGATCCATTCGGGCCGAACCACATCCCGGTAGCGGTCGAGCGGCGCCTCGATCACGCCAGCGCCCTAGCCCGGATTGTTCATGAGCGACGGCGGCGGGTACCGGGCGGGTGGCGCAGGGCAGGGTTCCGCCGGTCCGGCGGAGCCCTGCCCTGCGACAGGACCCGCCCGCCTCACGTGGCCGGCGCTCATGAACAATCCGGGCTAGAGCGCCAGCGCCGCCAAGAGCCGGATCGCCTCGATCTTGCCGCGCACGCCGAGCGTGGTCACGCCCGCCGCCTTCCACTCGGCGAGGCGTTCGCGGATGCGCTCGCGCGGCCCGCAGAGCGCCACCTCGTCCACGAGGGCGTCCGGCACCGCAGCCTCCGCCTCGGCCTTCCGGCCGGCCAGATAGAGGTCTTGGATCTTCGTCACCGCCTCGTCGTAGCCGTAGCGGCGGACCACCTCGTTGTAGAAGTTCCGGCTCCGCGCGCCCATCCCGCCGACGTAGAGGGCGATCGCCGGCTTGTGCGTCGCGCGACAGGCGTTCACGTCGTCGCCGACGATGACTGGGCACGACGGCATGATGTCGAACGTCGCCGGAGTCCCGCCGCGCGCGCGGAAGCCCTCGTCGAGCCATCCGCGGAAGAGCGACATCCGCCGGGGCGAGAAGATCGTCGGGATCCAGCCGTCGGCGAGCTCGGCCGCGAGCGCTACGTTCTTCGGGCCGATCGCCGCCAGGTAGATCGGCAGGTCCGCCCGACCGTGCAGGATGGAGCGGAGCGGCTTGCCCAATCCCGTCGCATCGGCACCGGCGTACGGGATCTGGTAGTACTCGCCACGGAACTCGAGGGGCTTCTCTCGTCGCAAGATCGCGCGCACGACGGCGACGTACTCGCGCGTCTTTCGCAACGGCTTGCCGAAGGGCTGGCCGTGCCACCCCTCGACCACCTGTGGCCCCGACACGCCGAGCCCGAGACGGAACCGGCCACCCGACAGCGAGTCGAGCGTCATCGCCGTCATCGCGGTCGCCGCGGGCGTTCGCCCGGCGATCTGCATGATCGCCGTGCCCACGTGGATGCGCTGCGTGCGCGCCGCGATCCATGTAGCACTCGTCACGGCGTCGGAGCCGTACGACTCCGACGTCCACACCGAGTCGTAGCCGAGCCGCTCGGCTTCGAGCACACGCTCGATGTCGCCCGACGGGCTCGCCGCTCCTGACAGCCCCTGGTTCAGCGCGAGCTTCATCGTCCTCTCCTCAGCCCCGCCGGAGGAGCATACAATAGCCGCCACCATGAATGACAGCACCCTCTGCTGGATGTCCGCGTCCGAGCTCGCCCCCGCCATCGCGAGGAAGAAGGTCTCGCCCGTCGAGGTGGTCGACGCCGTGCTCGCCCGCATCGACACGCTGAAGGAGCTGAACGCCTACGTCACTCTCGACGCCGAGCGAGCGCGGCAGGCCGCGAAGGCGGCGGAGCGCGCCGTCATGCGGCGCGGCGCCCGGCTCGGCCCGCTCCACGGCGTCCCGTTCTCGGTGAAAGACCTCATCATCACCAAGGGCGTCCGGACCACGTTCGGCACGCCGCTCTATCGCGACAACGTGCCCGCCGAGGACGCGCCGTCGGTCGAGCGCTTGAAAGCGGCCGGCGCGATCATGCTCGGCAAGACCAACACGCCGACGTTGGGCTGGGTCGGCGTGACCGACAACCTCCTGTTCGGCGTCACGCGGAATCCGTGGAGCCTCGGCCACACGCCGGGCGGCTCGTCCGGCGGCGCCGGCGCGGCAGTCGCGGCGGGCCTGGCGCCCCTCGCCATCGGCACCGACGGCGGCGGCTCGATTCGCAAGCCCGCCGCGTGGTGCGGAATCTTCGGGCTCAAGGCCTCCTGGGGACGGATTCCCGTCTACCCGCACGGCGCCGCGTGGAGCCTCTCGCACGCCGGGCCGATGACCCGGACGGTGAAGGACGCGGCGCTGATGATGAACGTCTGCGCCGGGCCGGACGAGCGTGACCAGTATTCTCTGCCGCCGGCGGATGTCGACTACGTGAAGGCTCTCAAGGGGAGCCTCAAAGGTCTGCGCGTCGCGTGGAGCGAGACGCTGGGCATCGCGCAGGCGGTGGACCCGGAGGTGCGCGACGCGACCGCGAAGGCCGCCCGCGCGTTCCGCGAGCTCGGCTGCCGCGTCGAGAGTATCGAGCCCACGTGGCCCTCACCCTACGACTACTGGCGGACGATCTTCCTCGGCGGTATCGCCGCCCGGCTCGCGCCCTACCTCGTCCGGCGCGACCATATCGACCCCGGTCTGCTCCCGATCGTCGAAGAGGCGACGACGTACCCGCCGACGAAGTACGTGCAGGCGTGGTTCGACCGGCTCGCGTGGTGGCATCACGCGCGGGCGTTCTTCGAACGCTACGATCTGCTGCTGACCCCGACCGTCGCCTGCGCGCCGCTGCGCATCGGCGAGCTCTACCCGGCAGAGATTGGCGGCGTGCCCGTCGGCCGCGAGGCGGCGAGCGTGTTCACGTTCATCTTCAACATGACGGGCCAGCCGGCGGCCACGGTCCCGTGCGGCTTCACGAAGGCAGGGCTCCCGATCGGACTGCAGATCATCGGCCGGCGCTTCGACGATGTCACCGTGCTGCGCGCCGCGGCGGCGTTCGAGGCGGCGCGGCCGTGGGCCCAGCGTCGCCCCGCCATCGGCTGACGTCAGGCGACCTTCCGGCACCCCGCCGGCTTGTAGACGCGCTCCGTCGACGGGGGAAACGTCGCGAGCTTGTCGGCGGGCCTGCGAGGTCGAGCGACGAGCTCACCGCCACAGTTCGGGCAGCGGCCGCCGAGCACCGTCTCGGCGCACGACCGACAGAAGGTGCACTCGAACGAGCAGATCACCGCCTCCGGCGAATCCGGAGGAAGGTTTCGATCACAGCACTCGCAGCTCGGGCGAAGTTGCAGCACGGCTTTCCTCCCTGTCGGTAGAGCAGATCGAGGTGCTGCTCGGCGAGCGGCCGAAACTCGATCACTTCGCCGCCCGCAGCGCCTTTCGGTACACGAGGTCCGCGGTGGCGACGTCTTCGACCGCGACACCGACCGACTTGAACAGGGTGATCTCGTCGGCCGACTCCCGGCCACGCTTCGCCCCCGTCACCACTTCGCCGATCTCGGCGAAGACCTGGCCAGCGGCGATGACGTCCCCGGAATCGCGCGCCGCCGCTTCGCGAGACTCGACGTAGATCCGCGACTTCTGCAGTACGTCGTCGTCCAGCTCTCGCCAGGTCGGGCGGGCGGCTCCGACCGCGTTGATGTGGGTGCCCGGCGATAGCCATTTGCCCGACAGCACGGGCGTCTGCGACGTCGTCGCCACGACGACCACAGCGGCGCCGCGCACCGCCTCTTCCGCCGACGCGGCGGCGTGGACGCCGAACTCCTTGGCAAACGCTCGGGCGTTCCGCGGGCTCCACACCCGGATCTCACGCAACGGGCGGACGAGACGGAGCGCCTCGAGATGGCTCCGCGCCTGAACCCCGGAGCCGAGAATGCCGAGCACGGAGGCCTCCGGCCGGGCCAGGAATTTGGTGGCGACCGCGGACACCGCCGCGGTGCGCATCTCCGTGATGAGCCGGCCGTCCATCGTGACGAGGGGCTCTCCGGTCTCAGGCTTGAAGAGCAAGATCATGGCGTGGTGAGTCGGGACGGTTTGATTGTTCGGATAGAACGTGACCAGCTTCGCGCCGAGCGCTCCGCTGTAGGCCGCCGGCATGAGGCCCAGGAAGCCTCCGTGCTCGGCGATCGGGACCATCACGCGCATAGGCTGGACGACCTTGCCGCTCGACAAATCGGCCATCGCGCTCGCCATGGCGGGGATCAGGTCCTCCATGCGCAGCAGGCTACGGACGGCGCCTTCGTCGAGGATCACCGGCGGAACCAGTGTCGCAGCTCGATGTTGTAGCCGTTGGGATCCTTGATCTCCGCCCTCGCGTACTGCCCCTCGCGCATCCGCGGCCCCCAGGTGATCGCGACGCCCTTCGTCTTCAGGTAGTCGATGGTGCTCTGCATGTCCGCCACCTCGAGGGCCATCATGCGGTAGCCCAGATGCTCGTCCGCCGGCGCCGGCGCGACCGCACCTCCGTCGTACGCCATCAACTCCACCGACGTGCCTCCTAGCCCCAGGTACACGAGGTTCAGTGGCACGCCCAGCGACGAGCGATCGATCCGGTCGCGGGCCTCAATCTTGAACCCCAGCACGTCGGTGTAGAACTGCACGGTCCGGTCGAGCTGATCAGTCACGATCTCGATGTGATCGATCTTCTTGAACACGGTCCCCTCCTTCAACGATCGAGCGTGTTGGCTTCCGGCCGGAGGGCATCCACTTCGAAGCCGCTCCCGCCCCGGCGGTCCATGCTACCGCGGCTGGACCCCGCGGTCACCCGCCCAGGAGGCGCGCGACCTCGTGCCGTCCGTGCTTGCCGGCGATGTCCAGCGGCGTCTCGCCCTCGCCCGTACGCAGCGATCGATCGGCGCCGCTGTCCAGCAGAAACCGGACGAGTGCCTGATCTCCGTTGTAGGTGGCCTCGTGCAGCGGGGTGTGGCCGCTCGGCGACCCCCGACCATCGACGGGGCACCCGCGCGCGATGAGCAGCCGATGATGTCCGGGCGCCGGTCGGCGCGCGGCCCGGCGGCCGCGGCATTGATCGCCAGGTTGGCTTCGGCATTCCGGGCGATGGCGAGCACGTCGGCTCCGGCGTCGAGCAGTGCCTCGGCGGTCTCGCGATGGCCAAAGTACGCCGCGAGGTGGAGCGGCGGCCAGCCGTCGTGGGCGTAGGCTCCAACGACGCCGGGATTTTCCCGTAGATGTCGCCGGACGTCCGCGACGAGCCCGAGGGCACAGGCCTCGAAGAAGCTCGGGCGCGCGCTGCGCTCGAGGAGCAGGCGCACCAGATCCTGCTTGCCCGCGTACGTCGCGATGAGCAACGGCGAGTTTCCGCCCGTGTCCCTGGCGTTCGCGAGATCTGGATTTGCCGCCAGCAGCGCGTCGGCGGCTTTCGCGTCGCCTCGTCGGATGGCGCCGAGCAGGTCATCGATGCGACTCATCGCGCCACGGCCCTCGACAGCGCCGCGATGATCGGCGGATCGCTCTGACGCCGGGCCAGGTCGAGGGCCGTGTGCCCCTCACGGTCCTGCCGCGAAGCATCCGCGCCCGCGGCGCGCAGGCTCTCGACGATTCCAATCGCGCCGCGCTGAACCGCCCGGTGCAGTGGCGTCTTCCCGAAGCGATTGGGGCTGTTGAATTCCGCCACCTCCGCACTCCTCTCCGGCCCGTCATCGACCGGGGTGGGCGCCTCCGGAGGCGACGAGCCGGCGGTCGGCCGACGCGAGCGCAGCACGCGGCTCGCCTGGCGCTCCACGATGGTCCGAAACCATCCGGGAAACGCCGCGGGCTCCGCCAGGCGCTCGAGGCTCATCAACGCCTCGATGAACGCCTCCTGCGCGACGTCCTGCGCGACGGCGGGCTCGCGAAGCCTCGCCAGGGCCACCGCGAACGCTATGTCCTGGAATCTGACGAAGATCCTTCCGTAGGCGTCGAGGTCGCCGCGCTGGGCGGCCTTCACGTCGCCCTCGATACCGTCGGGAGAGATCGCGCGTGGTGTCGCCACCGGTCACTCTGAAGTGCCGGGAAGGGCGGCTCTGGATACCGCGGCGCGAAAATCAGAGCAGCGCGGCGTTGATGTCCGCGTAGGGCGTCGCGTGAATCGCGACAGGGCCGGCGGGTTACGTCTGCAGGAAGGCCGGCGTCGGCTGCAGAACCTCGTCCCAAGGCCCGGGGAACCGGCCCTTCGCGCCCTGTTCCGAAAATGGCCGCTCCCGGTGCCACTCGTGGCGCGGCTGCTCGTAGTAGACTTCGAGGCCGTTTCCGTCGGGATCCGAGAAGTAGATCCCGATTGACACGGTGTGGTCCGAGACGCTGAACGGGACATCCTTGGCCTTCAGCCTGTAATACATCTCCTTGAGGTCCTCGAGATTCGCCATCCGCCAGGCGACGTGGTTCAGACCCACCTGCTTTTTCTGCGGGCCCTGGGCGTCGTCACCCACTTCGAAGAGGGCGATGTCGTGGGCGTGTCCGGGGTCGCAGGCGAGGAAGGCCGCGCGCAGCCTGCTGGTTCCCGGAAACGTCATGGTGTCCTGGGTATGGAGCCCGAAGACGTCCGTGTACCACTTGTGCGACCGCTCGGCATTGCGCACGAAGATGTTGACGTGGTCGAGGGAAACCGGCGTGTAGGGCATGTCCCATCTCCTGTGGGCAAGATCGCGTCTGAGGGAGTATACCGCGGTTCAGGCTGCGGATCAGGCCGGCGCGAGGTCGAGGCGATAGCCCTTGACCGTGAGACCCGGCGCCGGGTGGAAGTCGAGCTCGGGGGCGCGGACAAAGCCCATGCGCGCGTACATGCGCATGGCCGTCTTCATCAAGTCCGTCGTGTGGAGGCTCAGGACGAGTGCTCCGGACCGGCGCGCGCGGTGCACACATTCCTGCACGAGCGCCGCGCCGATGCCGCGACCGCGCGCAGCGGGCGCCACGGCCAACAGGCGGATCTCCGGCCACGGCATCTCGATTGGGTCGCCCTGGGGAGACGTCAGGCGTCGCGGCGGATAGAGCAACACCGTGCCCACGATGGTGCCGTCGTGCTCCGCCACGAGCTGCTCGGCCGGCCCAACGTCCGCGAGGGTGGCCACGATGTTCTGCCGATAGCCGTTCCACAAGGCCGGCATGCTCGCCGCATACTCCTGATAGGCCGCCAGGGTGACCTCGCGGATCGCGTCACCGTCGCCCCGGCGCGCATCGCGGATGTGCTCAGTCATTTGGTCGCCACGGCGACCAGCCGCTCGGCCTCGAGGCCGTAGGGCCGTCCATCGAGGCCGCCGCACAACCGCGTCCGGGCAAATCCGGCGGCACTCAAAAGATCCTTGAGCTCCTGGCCCGAATAGACGCGTAGCGTGAACGTGAAGGTGCGCGCACGACCGGCCCTGACGAAGAGCCATTCATTTCTCACCCGCGTCCAGTCGTCGACGATCTCGTGCCGCTCGACCAGGAGGGCGCCATCGGGTGCCCGCTGCGAGGTCGTGGGATCAAAGACCTTCGCCAGGCGTTCCTTCGCTACGACGTCCATCACCAGCGTGCCCTGCGGTCTGAGGCTGCGATAGACGTTTTGCAACACCTTAAGATCGTCCTGGCGGTCGTCGAAGTAGCCGAACGAGGTGAAGATGCTCAGCGCGAGGTCGAATGCGTTCGGCCGGACGAACGAGCGTATATCCGACGTGATGAACTCGATCGAGACGTTCTCCGCACCGGCTCGTTCCCGGGCCTTGGCGAGATGAAACTCGGAGAGGTCGACGGCCGTCACGCGGAAGCCTCGCCGGGCGAGCGGGATCGCGTGCCGCCCCGGGCCGCAGCCCAGGTCCAGCGCGTCCCCGCCCTGGGCGCCGCTCAGGGCGATCGCCCGTTCGACTTGCGCTTCGCCCGTCGCGAAGGTCGGCTCGGCAAACTCGAAGGGGTAGAGCTCGGCCCAGAACGAATCGTCGGCGAACCACTCGGTCATAGGGTCAGTCGCTCGATCCTTCCGCTCGATCGGGTGTCAGCGGGTCAGGCGCGCGGTCGTTGAGCAGATCGACGTACGCCCGTTCGACGAGCTGGCTCGCCGAGATTCCGAGCTTGCCCAGCAAGGCGTGCGCAACCGCGACACCGGCTTCCGAACGCTCGCCTTCAGCCAATACCACCTCGAGCTCCAGGAAATGCCCCAGGTTTTCCACCGTGTCCAGGTGAATGCGCGTCCGGTCGACCAGGAACAAGGTGCGTCGCTTGCGGACTCGACCGGCCTGGCCGTACGCGAGCGTCAGCGCCTCGCGCAGCGTGTCGGGCGACGACGTGGGCGAGGTGACGTAGAAGGACTCTTTCGGCCCGATCCGATCGGGCCGACGGTAGAAGATGAGCTGACCCTCGATGGCTGAGAAGGCGCGGAGCTTCAGTCGGCCGCTCGCGCAGGTGAAGAAGGTGTCGTCTTGCACGATTTCTGTCGGGCCGTGGTCGGCGAGCGCGGCCGCTTTCGGGGCCATCGCCTCGACACTCTCGATCCGCGCCTTGATCTCGATGTTCCGTGCCATGCGGCTGACCTATCCGCCGTCCGCCTGAACGCCGCGCAGGTCGAGAGCATGCGTGCAATCCGCCTCCCCGACGCAGCTGAACCCCATCGCCTCGTAGAGGCTCGCCGCCTCGGGGTTGTTGGTGCGCAGTCGCAGGCGATCGAACGTGCTGCACGCCGCCGCCATGACGGCTGCAACCAGCCGGCGGCCCACGCCGTGACGCCGGTGCGCCTCGAGCACGTAGAGGTGACGCACTCTGCCCACCCGCGCTTCGGCGGTATACGGATCCCGGTTGAGCCCGCACACCCCGACTATCTGACCGTCAACACGCGCGGCGAAGAGCGCTTCGCCGGGCCGGTCGAACCGGTTGGCGCCGCTCGTCCACTCGACGACCAGGCGGCATGGGAACCGCAGGCCGGCAAGCTCAGCTTCGGCGACGAGCTCAGCGAGCAGGGCCGGCGGCAGATCGTGCAGTTTCTCGATGGTTACCATCCACGTTTCTTCGTCCTTACCGTCATCGGCGATCGCCATCCCCGCCGCGATGGTTTCCTCCGCAACCGCCAGGTCGTCGGCGGCAACGAGGAGCCGCACGCCTCGCGCGAACGACAACGCCGGATCCACCGACCCACAGTCGTCCGAGATCACGAATGCCTCGATTCCATTGGCCACCAGGAGCTCGCGGACGACCTCCGCGGCACCTCGCGAGCTGAATTCGCGGAAGACGACTCGCTCGCTCATTGCCTGCCTGCAACCAGGGCCGCCAGGTCCCGGGTGGTGTAACTCACCGTCCAATAGCCTTCTCGAGCGTACTCTCCGTAGACCACCTGATCTGCGATTCCAGCCAACTCGTGGACGAGCTCACGTTCGGCCGGGAAATTCTTGACGACTTCGAACCTCGAGCCGTACTGCAGAGATCTCTCTTCAAGCCGATTACCTTCCTCATCACATCGCCGCTTCATCCACTCGTAAGGCAATTGATCCGCGGTACAAACCGGGTACAATAGGTAACACATCAGACCGGAACATGGGTGACACCACCTAGGCTGCTCACCGAGGAGGTGGGCATTGCCTTGGAGGTGCACCTATGGGCTGTGGAAGAACAGAGGGACAAACCAGACGAACCCTCCGTACGCGCTCACTGCCGCCTCCATAACGGTTACCGCGAGGAACGCCAAGCGAGGGAAGCGGTACGGCGAGAGGACTGTGCACACGAGAAACGTGAGTGCGAGGAGTGGCGCGACCAGGATCCTGAGCACAGAGAGCCCAGCCCATGTCGCGATAGGCGAAGGCGCCGCATGCCTACCGATGGCCAAGAGGGCAACTGCCGTAGGACCCGTGACCGCTACACCTAGGCCGAAGGCCGAGAGCACCGTCCAGAAGTGACGATAGGGTCTGAGAAAGAAGAGTGCTGCGCCCGTGGGCACGAGAGCGGCGACACCGAATACGGCGACGACGAGAAGTGCGTCGCCAAACGCGTACATGCCGCTTGAGGCCTGAGCGTCGGGGCCGCTCGAGTTCGCTAGGCGGATGCCGACAGCTGCGGACGCAACGAGACAGGCGGCAATGTACCCGATCGCGACTACGCCGACCTTGAGGAATGGCTTCATTGCGTTGCCACGGGTAGGTCGCGATCAGGTCTTGCTCGTGTCCAGCATTTCGGGATAGCGAGTTCCTTTCCCCGTTTCGATGTATTGCTTGAGACTTGTGCCAACGAAGAACACCCACCCCTGATTGCAAACTTCATAACACGGCGATTCCCGATAGCCCGTTTGGGAAAAATCGACTCGTGTGCCCGTTCCCTGCGATGTGAGCGTAAAAGTGATCGGCGTGCCTTCCCACGCATTCGTGTTCTGCATGTTCGATCTAGTGCATTTCCATACGACCGGTCCCGTGGCGCCACCGCGCGCGATTCGAAGCTCGACTTCCCAGCCATATCCGCTCCAGCCTCGTCACGTCGTATTCCATGGCCACTTCTCAGTCCGTATTAACTTACATTCGATTCCAGGATGGTCTGGTCTCGATAACACTGGCTCGCACGAGCCTTCGAGCCAGGGCAGGTCGACCTCCAGGACCTCGCGGTAGAGGAAGAGCAGCGCGCTCAGGGCCTGGTTCTGGGTGGGGACGAGCGATCGCGCCGCCGATCATTGACACCGCCCCTTTCGTTCCGATCGATGCGAACATAGCCCATCCGAATCAGGCGAACAAGAACCGCCTCGACGTGTATCAAACCCTTGACGCCGACGCCGGTCGTGAGCTCGGCCGGCGAGCGTACAGCGGCGTCTCTAGTCGATGGAGCGGCGGAAGACCGCGCCCAGCATCGGATGCGGCCCGTCCGGCAGGACGGCGCCGCGGGCGCTCGCGTAGTCGATCGCGATCGGCCCTTCCTCGCGGTCGGGGTCGATCTCGACGGCGATGCGCAGGAACGAGCTCGGCCAGCGGTACACGAGCACGCCGTCGGCGTCGGCGGCGTGCAAGCCCTGGATGATCGCGCCCCATTGCGTATCAGCCCGCTCGCGCGACCGCGCGCGCAGGCGCAGGCCGAGTATCGTGACGGGCGGCGGGGGATGAGCGGGCCCCGGCGGCGCCTGCCAGCCCGGCGGGCGCTCGCCGCTCGCCGGCGAGCCGGGCTCGGCGAACTGCACGACGATGCCGAGCCGCCTCGCGCGGGTGCAGGAACGCTTCCTTCCACTCCGGGTCGGAGTCGTCGTAGCCGACGATCGAATAGCCGTGGGCCCGGGCCCGATCGCACGCCTCCCCGAGGCTCGGGACGGTGAAGGTCACGTGATGGATCCCCGGGCCGCGCTGGGCGAGGAAGCGATGGAGAAACCCGTCCTCGCCCGCGGGCTCGAGCACCTCGAGGCGCCCGCCGCCCTCGTAGCGCCAGTGCCAGAAGCGGAAGGCGTCGGTCTCCATGCCGAAGGCGGACTCGCCCCCGAGCTGGCCCACGAGAATTGCCTGAGCGTCGACAAGGCGCGGCACCGCCAGGGCGATGTGGTCGAAGCGAATCGAACGCACCGGGGCTACGCGAGAACGGCGGTCTTCTTCCGCTCGATCAGCTCGAAATCGATCGCGGCGCCCAGGCCGGGACGGTTCATCGCGTGCACGAGCCCGCTGCGGTCGACCTCGATGTCTTCCACGAGTCCGTACTTCTGCGCCGCGGCGGGCAGGAGCACCTCGAAGAACTCGCAGTTGCGGATCGCCATGATCACGTGCAGGTTCGCCACGTTGTTCAGCGAGTTGCCGCCGTGGTGCACCTCGAAGTTCATGTGGAAGGCTTCGGCGAGGTGCGCGGTCTTCACGAGCGACGTGATGCCGCCCTTCACCGCGACGTCGCCGCGGAGATAGTCCGTCGCCTGTGCGGTGAGCCACGGCGCGAAGGCGGTGAAGCCGCCCGGCGCGTACTCCGTCGCGAGGATCGGGATCGACAGCTTCTGCTTCAGCTTGACGTAGTTGTAGATGTCATCGTCGGCCAGCGGGTCCTCGTACCAGTGGAACCCCAGCCGCTCGGCCGCCTGCCCGACCCGCAGCGCGTCCGGATAGATGTACGCCCAGGTCGAGTCGAGCATGACCGTGAAGCGGTCACCCACCGCGCGGCGCACGGTTTCACAAACATCGATGTCGACCTTCGGGTCCGTCGGCGGATGGATCTTGTACGCGGTCCATCCTTCGGCCTTGAACATCGAGGCTTCCTCGGCGTACGCCTCCTTCGAGGCGAGCACGGCCGAGCTCGCGTACGCGGGCACGCTGTCGCGATACGACCCGAGCAGCTTGTGGATCGGCAGCTTCGCGACCTTGCCGGCGATGTCCCAGAGCGCGACGTCCACCGCGCCGATCGCCCGGTAGGTCGTCGCGCGGTTGCGCTGCCAGAGCCCCTGATAGAGTCGCTCGCGGTCGAGCGGGTCCTGGCTCATCACGACGGGCTTGAGGAACTGGATCAGCGACTCGCCGTCCAGGTGGGCGCCGCGCTGCGCGGAGCCGAGGAACGCGTGCCCCTCGACGCCGTCGTCGGTTTTGATGGTCAGCAGGCCGAGCTGGCTCTTGCCGCTGAACCGGCCGGTGTGCCGGCCGTAGGTGGTCGCCGGAATGTCGGTCCAGGCGAACAGGGTCAGCGTGACGTCGGTGATCTTCACGCGGGGACGCCTCCATTCCCGATGATCTCGTCGTTGTGCTCGCCGAGCGTCGGCGCGCGCCCGAGATTCTGGGCGATCTCGACCACCTTCACGCCGGCGAGCGGGAGCGCCGTCATCGCGCCGTCAGGTGCGGCCAGAGCGCATCCGCGCCGCGCTCGGCGACCGAGCGCCCGAGCTCGACGGCCCAGTCGCCCTCGCCGCCGAACTCGGCGCGCCACGACCAGAGACGCCGCGTCACGAAGTGGAGCGCGTGCTCGTAGGTGAAGCCGATCGCGCCGTGGGCCTGATGGGTGATCGACGCACCGATCCCCGCCGCCTCGCCGACTCTCACCTTGGCCGCGGCGATCTCGAACGCGGGATCGCCGCGGTCGGCGGCGCGGAACGCGTGGGCCGCCGCCGTGCCCGCGGCCGCCGTGTGCCCGGCCAGCACCGCCAGGTTCTGCTGGATGGCCTGAAACGAGCCGATCGGCTTTCCGAACTGGCGGCGCTCGGTCGCGTACTGCGAGGCCTGACGCAGGAGATAGTCCAGACCGCCCGCCATCTGGGCCGACCGCACGAGAGCGCCGTAGAGCCAGACCGCGTTCGCCGGCACGCGACCGCCCGCGGGCGCGGCGGCGACGACCGGCGCCGCGTCGAACACCAGCGTGTCGCGCGGCTCACGGGCGAGGTTCTGGTCCAGCGTGACTTCGCCGGCGCCACGAGCCGTCAGCGCGACCATCGGCCGCCCCTCGACCCCGGTGACGATCACGACGTGGCCGGCCGCGCGGCCCCACGGCACGCGCGCGGCCGTTCCGCTGAGGCGCCAGCCGGCGCCGGCCCGGGTGAGGCGCAGCGTGTCGTCACGATGGACGGGCGCGATCGTCAGCGGGCCCGAGGGCGCTTCGAGCCCGGCCTCGGACAGAAACCAGGAGCCGACGATCGTCTCGGCGAGCGGCAGGGGCACGGCGTGACGGCCGGCGGCGCGCACCACGACGAGCGCGTCGCCCCACGTGCCGCCGGCGCCGCCCTTCGATTCGGGAACAAGCGGCAACGTCAAGCCGTTCTCCTCGACTGCCTGCCAGAGGTCGTCCGGCCACTGTCCCTGCTCGGCGGACTCGAGAAGCTCCTTCGTCACCCGGTCGGTGAAGAGACGCGTGACGACGTCGCCGAGGATCGTCCGCAGCTCGTTCATCGCAGCCCCAGACCGCGCGCGATGATACCGCGCAGGATCTCGCGCGTGCCGCCGCGGAGCGAGAACGAGGGCGCTCGTTGCGTGAGAAAGCCGAGCACCTGCTGCAGATCGCTTCCGGAGTCGATCGTGGGCTCGACACCGAGCAGGGCATGGACGACCTCGGGCACCTCCTGCTCGAAGGTCGTGCCGACGTCCTTGACCACGGCCGCCTCGAGATTCGGGTTCTCGCCGGCCTGCAGCATGAGGGCGACCGAGAGTGACATCTGGCGCAGCGTGGTCAGGTGCGCGACGAGGCGACCGACGGTAGCGGCGGCGCGCTCGCCCGGGTCCTTGCCCACCTCGCGGATCAGCTCGAGCAGCAGCGCGAAGCTCGACAGATACCGTTCCGGGCCGCTTCGCTCGAACGCGAGCTCGGTCGTCACCTGCTTCCAGCCCGCGCCCTCCTCGCCGACGCGCATGTCCTCGGGCACGAAGGCGTCCTCGAAGACGACCATGTTGAAGTGATGCGAGCCCGCCAGATCGATGATCGGGCTCATCGTGATGCCCTCGAGCTTCGTGTCCACGAGGAACTGGGTGAGGCCCTCGTGCTTCTTCGCGGGGTCGTGGTGCGTGCGAAAGGTCGCGATCATATAGTCCGCGAGATGAGCGTTGCTCGTCCAGACCTTGGTGCCGTTGACCCGGTAGCCGCCGGCGACCCGCTCGGCGCGGGTGCGGAGCGACGCGAGGTCGGACCCGGAGTCGGGCTCGCTCATCCCGATCGCGAACGCGAGCTCGCCGCGCGTGATGGCCGGCAGAAACTTCTCACGCTGCGCCTCGGTGCCGAAGCGCAGGAGCAGGGGACCCGACTGGCGGTCGGCAATCCAGTGGGCGGACACCGGGGCGCCGGCGGCCAGCATCTCCTCGAGCAGCACGTACCGCTCGAGCGCGCTGCGCTCGTGGCCGCCGTAACGCTTCGGCCACGTCATTCCGATCCAGCCGCGCGCGCCCATTTTGCGGCTGAACTCGCGGTCGAAGCCGCCCCACGAATGCGCGCGCCGCACGGGCGCCGCGTCGCCCAGCTCCCGGCGCAGGAACTCGCGCACCTCCGCGCGGAGGGATTCGGCTTCCGCAGGCAGGTCACCGAGCTCGAAGCGGAAGGTCTGCATGCCCTAGCTGTACTTCTCGCGCTTGCGGAGCTCGACAAAGAGCCCGTGCGTGTCTTGCGGGTGAACCCAGGCGACGTCCGCGCGGCGCCCGTCGACGCGGGCCCCGGCCTTCTTCAGACGCTCGACGCTGCCGGGAATGTCCTCGCACTCGAAGCCCACCAGGTAGACGCCCTCGCCGTGCTTGGCGAGGAAGCGGCCGACCGCTTTGTCCGGGTCCGTCGGCTGCAAGAGCTCGATGTGGCCGATGCCCGTCGGGAGGATCGCATTCTTGAATCCGAACTCCTTGGACTCGGCGCGGTGATGAACCTTCAACCCGAAGAGGCTCGTGAACCGCTCGACCGCGGCGTCCAGGTCCCGCACGACGACCGACAGCTCGACGATGTCGCCTAGCATGGCTCGCCTCCTTGCGACGGCAGAGCGGATCATACAGTAGAATCACGAGGCTCGCATGCGCCGCCCCTTCGCACGACCCTTCTACGGCTGGAGCATCATCGCCGTCGCTTTCGTCACGATGGGCATCGGCGTCAACGCGCGCACGGCCTTCTCGCTCTTCTTTCCGCCGATCCTCGACGAGTTTGGCTGGCCGCGCGGGCTCACGGCGGGCGCGTTCTCGTTCGGCTTTCTCGTCTCGGCATTCCTCGGCCCCGTCCTCGGCCGGTTGATGGACCGGCGCGGCCCGCGCGCCGTCATGCTGCTCGGCGTGGCGATGGTCGGCGCCGGCCTCGGGCTGGCGCCGCTCGTGCAGGCCCCCTGGCATCTCTACCTCACGCTCGGTGTGCTCGTCGGCGGCGGCACCGTATGCCTGGGCTACACGGGCCACGCGCTCTTCCTGCCGAACTGGTTCGTGCGGCGGCGCGGACTCGCGATCGGCATCGCGTTCTCCGGCGTGGGCGTCGGCGCGATCATCATCCTGCCGTGGCTCCAGCGGTTGATCGCCGGCGCGGGGTGGCGCACGGCGTGTTTGGCCATGGCCGCGCTCGTCGTCGCGACGCTGGCACCGCTGAATCTATTGACACGCCGGCGCCCGGAGGACGTGGGGCTCTTGCCCGATGGCGACGTCGCGCCCACGGACACGACGCGCGGGCGGCATCTCTCGAACGTCGTCGACGACGACTGGGCGTCGGTCGACTGGACGCTGGCGCGGGCGATGCGGACGGGACGCTTCTGGTGGGTCGTGGTCGGATTCGTCGGCGGTCTCTTCGCGTGGTACGCCGTGCAGGTCCACCAGACCAAGTACCTCATCGAGATCGGCTTCACGCCCGCCCGGGCAGCCGGGGCGCTCGGCCTCGTCGGCTTCACCGGCATCGTCGGGCAGATCGCGCTCGGCCATCTCTCCGATCGCGTCGGGCGCGAGTGGGTCTGGACGCTGGCATGCGTCGGATTCGTGCTCTCCTACGCGCTGCTGCTGGCCATGCGCGAGCATCCAACGCCGGCACTCCTCTATCTGATGGTCGGCGCGCAGGGCGTGCTCGGCTACGGTCTCGCCTCGGTCTTCGGCGCGATCCCGGCCGAGCTGTTCCAGGGCAAGCACTACGGGACGATCTTCGGCACGCTCAGTCTGGCGTCGATCGTCGGCGGCGCGATCGGTCCCTGGGTCGCCGGCGCGCTGTACGACCGCACCGGCAGCTACGTGCTCGCGTTCTGGCTCGCGATCGGCGCCAGCGTGATGTCGGCGGTCGCGATGTGGCTCGCGGCTCCGCGCAAAGTGCGGGCGGTTGCGGGGCGCGTGCCCCGGGGTTTATAAGACAACCACGTGATCTATCACGCCCGCACGGCCTTCGAGGACGATCAGGCGGCCGGCCGCGACCGTCTCCTGTTCCGGCTCTGGCTCTCGATGCCGAACAGCCGGGCGCGCTTCGCGGCGGCATCGCCCAGTCCTGCGCCGCGCGGCGAGAGCCTTGCTACTTGGCGATCTCGAGCAGCTCGACCTCGAACACCAGCGTGGCGCCGGGCTTGATCACGGGCGGCCGGCCCTGGTCACCGTACGCGATGTCCGACGGACACACCAGCCGGCTCTTGCCGCCGACCTTCATCAGCTGCACGCCCTCGGTCCAGCACCGGATCACGTTGCCAAGCGGCAGGACGATGGGCTCGCCGCGCTGGACGGAGCTGTCGAAGACCGTCCCGTCGGTGAGCGTGCCGTGGTAGTGGACTTTCACCTTGTCGGTGGTCTTGGGCGAGGGCCCGGTGCCCGCCTTGATCGTCGTGATGATGAGCCCCGAGGCGGTGCGGGTCGCGCCCTTCTCGGCCGCCGCTTTGTCGAGGAAGGCCTGCCCGGCTTTCTTCTCGACCGCGGCGGCTGCGCCGGCGCGCGCGGTCTGCAGCGCCGGAATTTTCGGCCCGTAGGTCTGGACGTCGACCTTGAACTCTTTCTTGAGCACCCCGTCGCTGACCCCGGCCAGGACCGCTTCCAGCTCGGCCGGATTCAGGTTGAAGCTCGACAGGTTCTGGCTGATCACGAGCCCCAGGGCGTAGAGCGTCTTCTGGTCTTCGGTCTTGAGTTCGGGGCCGGCGGCGCCGGCCGCCGCCACGGCGATCAAGACAAGGGCGACAGAGACCGGGAGGGATTTGACCATCGGGGGGTCCTTTCTTCGCGCCGATTAGCGTAGGATAGATCGATCTTCTCACGGGAGGCCGGGATGCCGGAGTCGATTCCTGCGCCGCTGATCATCGACACGCTCAAGGACACGTTTCGCGAGGCGCGCGGCGCGAGCGCGCGCGAGCCGCTCGGCTGGATCCTGAGCGTGCCCGACACGCACCAGAAGACGGTGCTGGCCGCGCTCGACAAGGAACGGGCGCTGCGCGTGGTCACGTGCGCCACCGAAGACGAGGCCAACGCCGTCGGCGCCGGCCTCTGGATCGGGGGCGAGCCGTGCGTGCTCATGATCCAGCACGCCGGACTCTACGCCTCCGTGAACACGCTGCGCGGCGTGGCGATGGACGGACGCGTCCCGATGTTCTACATGATCGGCTTGCTTCAACGCGAGAAGGATCGCGACCCGAAAGAGTCGCGGCACTCGATGGTCCGCTTCGCCGAGCCGCTACTCGATACATTCGGAGTCCCGCACGCGAGGCTCGAAGGTCCCGACGACGTGCACCGGATCCCCGAGTACTATCGCCTGAGCCGCGAGCGGCGCGGGCCCGCCGCGGTGCTCGTCGGCCTGGAGACCAGCTAGATGGCCATGAAGCCCGAAGACGTGCTGCGCGCGATCGCCGCCGCCCGCGGTGACGCGATCTGCGTGCCGACCATGACCACCTCGCCGGCCTGGCGGACCATCGCGCCCGACGATCTCTCGATCGGCTGCGTCGGCTTCATGGGCGGCGCTTCCTCACTCGGGCTCGGCCTGGCGCTCGCGATGCCGAAGCGCCGGGTGATCGTGTTCGACGGCGACGGCTCACTCCTGATGCAGCTCGGCTCCCTGGCGACGATCGCCGGGGCCGCGCCCCGCAACCTCACGCACCTCATCTTCAAGAACGGCGTCTACCATACGTCCGGCGCGCAGGAGATTCCCGGCGGGCTCAACGTCGACTTCGTGCAGATGGCGAAGGGCGCCGGCTACCGGAAGGCGTACGCCGTCACCGAGTTCGACGACTTCAAGCGGCGCCTGCCGGCGATCCTCGGCGACGAGGGACCGGTGCTCGTCGAGCTCCACACCGGGCTCGCCGACAAGACGCCGATGACCGACCGCTCGGGCGTGCCCTTTCACCAGCAGGTGGAGAGCTTGCGCCAGAAAGTGCAGACGGCCGGCTGAGCGCGAGCGCCAGCATCCGGACGCCCGGGGTCAGCCGTAGTGACTGGTGATGGATCCTGCGCGACCCTTCACGATTCTTTGTTGGCGTTGACAGGCCCGAGGACTATACCCTTGGCTCGGGGGATGGCCGCCTTCGACATCGACACGTACTTGGCGCGCTCGGGCGCCGTGGACCTATGGGCTATCGACTGGGCTGCCGTCCAGAAGCACCCGCTGTCGCCCGAGGCCATCCGCACGATGCGGTACATGCAGGACATCGAGAGTCACACGATCGTGTACCTCCGGTCGCTCCTGGCGACGCGCGCGATCGACGATCCGGACGTCGCGGCGTTCCTGGCCTGCTGGGTACACGAGGAGACCTTTCACGGCTTGGCCCTCGAGCGCTTCCTGGCCGCCGCCGGCCACCCCATCGAGCCACGCCCGACTCCGCACGGGCACGAGAACCCCGCCCAGTGGCTGGAAGCGCGGGCGACCGCGGCACTGTCGCAGATCTGGCCGGATTTTTGCGCGGTGCACATGACGTGGGGCGCGATCAACGAGCTGACGACCCTCATGGGCTATCGGCGCCTGGCGGCGCTCACCGACCACCCCGTGCTCGCGGAGATGCTCGAGCACATCACACGCGACGAGTCACGACACTTCTTCTTCTATTATCGACAGGCGGAGATGCGGTTGCAGCGCCGGGCCGTCGCCCGGGTCTCGCGCCTGCTCGTGAACCGTTTCTGGGCTCCCGTCGGGAGCGGAGTCCAGCCCCGCAACGAGCTTCGCTTCATGGCCGGCTACCTCTTCGCCGACGCGGAGGGGCGCGCCGCAGCCCGCAAAGTCGACGAGACCATCCGCCGGTTGCCCGGCTTCGAGACGGTGCAGCTCCTCGAGGCCTGGCTGGACCGATTCGCCAAGGGAGGACGGAATGGCCACCGTAGCGAATGATCACTACCGTGCCTACACGCCCCGGCCCTTCACCCGTGCCGAGCGCGACTCGGTGACGATCCTCTTCGGGGGTCTGCACTGGCGCATCGAGCGGATCCTCCAGGCGGTACTGGAGGGCAGCGGCTACCGGGCGCAGATCTTGCCCGTCGCGACGAAAGAGGACTTGCTGACCGGGCGCGAGACCGCCGACATCGGCCAGTGCTGCCCGACGAGCTTCACGACGGGCAACCTGGTCAACTTCCTCAAGAAGGAATCCAAGCAGGTCGGCGTCGAGGAGGTCAACAAGAAGTACGTCTATCTCACGGCCGGCTCCTGCGGCGCCTGCCGCTTCGGCCAGTATCACGCCAGCTACGAGCTGGCGCTGCGCAACACCGGGCTCGAGCAGTTCCGGATGTTCCTGATGGCCCAGGACAACCTGGACCAGAACATGGGCGACGGCCTCGACCTCAACCTGCCGATGACGCTGGGCTGCCTCTGGGGCATCTTCTGCACCGACCTCGTGCAGGACCTCGAGTACCAGGTGCGGCCGTACGAGGTGCTGCCGGACCAGACCGAGGCGGTCGTCAAGGAAAGCGTCGAATACCTCTACGAGGTCTTCCGCAACCGTCCGGCGCTGTCACCGAAGAAGTCGGTGCTCTGGCACCTCACGACGCCGTACTTCACGCGGGCGCTGCGCGTAGTGCACAAGAAGTTCTCCGAGATCGAGGTCGACCGCTTGCGGGTGAAGCCCAAGGTCAAGATCACCGGCGAGTTCTATCTCCAGACGGTGGAGGGCGATCCCAACTACAACATCCACCGCTGGCTCGAGGCCGAGGGCGCGGAGGTTTACCCGGCCGCCATCACCATCTGGATGGACTACCTGCTACGCCTGGGCCTGCAGCGCTTCGAGGACTACAGCGGCATCGAGAAGCACGCGCGTCTCAAGCTCGGGCTCGGGCGCGTGGCTCAGGGCATCTACCGCTTGACCGTCAACCGCCTGCGGCGCGCAATGGGCAACCTGCCGCACGAGACGCCGAGCCAGTTCGAGCTGCGGCGGCTGGCCGCCCCGTACTTCCACAGAAACCTCGACGGCGGCGAGGGCGACATGCTGGTCGGCAAGACGCTGTGGGCCTATCACAAGAAGAAGTCCCACATGATCTGCGAGCTGTCGCCGTACTCGTGCATGCCGAACACGATGTCGATCGGCGCCATGGCCGGCGTGATCGGCAAGTATCCGGAGATCCTCTACGCGCCGCTCGAGATCAAGGGCGACGCCGAGGTCCACGCACTGTCGCGCTGCCAGATGATCCTGACCGAAGCCAAGAAACGCGCCCAGCGCGAGTTCGACGAAGCGCTCGAGCGCACCGGGCTCACCGTCGACGAGGTGCGCGCCTACCTCCACGCCCATCCGGAGATGAAGAAGGCGACCTACCTGATCCCCCACGACAACACCGCCGCCGGCACGGCCGCCAAGCTCGTCCTCCACGTCGCCAAGAAGATGGGCCGGCGATGAGCTGTCCCGTGCCGGACGAGACCGGGCGCTCCGAGCGCGGGCTTCGCCCGCGCAACTCCGACTCGGAAGCCCCAGGGTCAGACAAGCCGGCGACCCGGTGGGGGGGTCTGGGGGAGGAGCGGCGCTCGCTCCCCCCCAGGTTAGTCGGCGTCGATGTGGGCTCGACCACCGTCAAGGCGGTGGTGATGGAGGACGGCAAGGTCGGCTGGCAGGACTATCAGCGACACAACACCCGCCAGGCCGAGAAGGTCCTCGAGTTCCTGGCCCGGATGGAGACCGAGGCTGGCCTGACGCCCGGCACCGACCGCGTCTTCTTCACCGGCTCCGGCGCGGGCTTCATCGCCCCGCAGGTCGGCGCCAAGCTCATCCAGGAGGTCGTCGCGGTCGCCGCCTGCGTCGAGCGCCAGCATCCGGACGTGCGCTTCGTCTCGGAGATCGGCGGCGAGGACATGAAGACGATCTTCTTCACCGCCACCGGGACGGGGCGCTCCAAGCAGGTCTACATGCAATCGGCCTGCAGCGGCGGCACCGGGACGTTCATCGAGAAGACCGCGCGCAAGCTGCAGGTGCCCGGCGAGCGCCTGGCCGAAATGCCCTACGAGGGCATGGCCCTGCACAAGATCTCGAGCAAGTGCGGCATCTTCGCCGAGACCGACGCCAACACCCTGGTGAAGACCGGGGTGCCGGTCGAGGAGATCATCGCCAGCCTGTTCGAGGCCGTCGTCTACCAGAACCTGGCCACGCTGACCAAGGGCAACACGCCGGCGCCCGAAGTGCTGCTGCTCGGCGGCCCCAATCTCTTCTTCAAGGGGCTGCAGGAGGCGTGGCGTCATCACCTCGCCAAGCTCTGGTCTCAGCGGAAGCTCGATCTGGGCGGCCGCGAGCCCGCGTCGCTCATCAACATCCCTGCCGAGGCGCTCTACTACGCCTGTCTCGGCTGCATCGAGATCGGCGGGGGCGAGAAGCCCGAGATCGGCGTCTACCAGGGGCGCGACAAGCTGAAATGGTGGGTCGAGGAAGGTCAGCACGAAGCGAAGGCCAAGGAGGGCGCTCGGGGTTTGATCGCCGGCGCCGGCGACCTGGCCACGTTCGTGAGCGAGTACGTGAAGCCCGCGCCGACCTGCGGCGGCGCCGACACGCGCGCTCAGCACGTGGGCACCATTCTCCTCGGCTGCGACTTCGGCTCGACGACCGCCAAGGCGGTCGTGCTCTCCGAGGATCGCGAGCTCCTGTTCTCATGCTACGCCCTCAGCAAGGGCAATCCGATCGAGGACGCCCAGTCGCTGTTCCATCAAGTGCGCGAGGCCGGGTTCACCGACGTGGGCGCGCTCGCGCTCACCGGCTACGGCAAGGATCTCTTGAAGGACGTCCTGGGCGCCGACATGGGCGTGGTCGAGACGGTCGCCCACGCGACCGCCGCGCTCCACTTCTATCCCGACGCCGACGTCATCTGCGACGTGGGCGGCACCGACGTCAAGATCATGATCCTACGGCAGGGGACCGTCGCCGACTTCCGGCTCAATTCGCAGTGCTCGTCGGGTAACGGCGCGTTCCTGCAGGGCGTGGCCGAGCGCTACAACATCAAACTCGAGTCCTACGCCGACCGCGCGTTCGAGGCCAAGGCGATGCCGAGCCTCACGATGGGCTGCGGCGTATTCCTGCAGTCGGACATCGTCAACCAGCAGCGCAAGGGCTGGTCGGCCGAGGAGATCATGGCCGCGCTGGCGGCGGTGCTGCCGGTCAACGTCTGGATCTACGCGGGCCAGCTCCAGAACCTCCGGGCCGCCGGCCGCAAGTTCATCCTGCAGGGCGGCACCCACCGCAACATGGCGGTGGTCAAGGCGCAGGTCGATTTCATCCGGGGCAAGGTGCCCGACGCCGAGGTCGTCCTGCATCCGTACTCGGGTGAGGCCGGCGCCATCGGCGCCGCGCTCTGCGCCGGCGATTGGCGCCAACGCGGCGAGGCCTCGCACTTCCGCGGCTTCGACACCATCGCCGCGCTGACCTACACGAGCACGACCAGCGCCCAGACCGTCTGCAAGTGGTGCCCGATCAACTGCACGCGGACGTTCATCGACGTCCAGCTGCCGGGCGCCAAGGGCCGCGAGTGGAGCAAGGTGCCGCTGGCGCCAGGCTGGGAACGGGTCATCAGCAACAACTCGTGTCCCAAGGGGCTGGTCGAGGACGTCAACGAGATGCGCGTGGTCAAGGCGAAGCTCGAGGAGGTCAAGCGTGAGTACCCTAACATTGCCGAGATGGTTCGGAAGGACGCGTTCCGCCGGGTCAACGCCGCCGCCGTCGCGGAATAAGCTCCGGATCGGCATCCCGCGCGTCCTGAACCTCTGGAACACCCATCAGTTCTGGATGGGGTTCCTGGGAGCACTCGGCGTGGACCCGCGCAACGTCGTCTTCTCCTCGGACACGTCCGAGGAGCAGGGCCGGCAGTTCGGCAAGGGCCGCGGCACCGTGGACTGCTGCTACCCGGTGAAGTGCATCTCCGGCCACTACGGCGAGCTGGTGTTCGGCCAGAAGCAGAAGCTCGACATCTTGCTGTCGCCCATGATCTACAACCTGCCCTCGTTCCTGAGCGGCCACGTCGCCAAGTCGCTGACCTGTCCGCGCGTTATGGCCGCCCCCGAGAACATCAAGGCCGGCTTCATCAAGGAGCAGGACGCGTTCGCCGAGGCCGGCATCAAGTACGTGACGCCGTTCGTCTCGCTCGATGAGCCGTTGCTGGTGCCCAAGCAGCTCTTCGAGGGGATGCGCGACGCCTTCCCCGGGCTCACCTACGAGGAGACGGCGCGGGCGGCGGACGCGGGCTTCCGCGCGCTCCGCGACTTCAGCAACCGCCTCCGCAAGAAGTCGCGCGAAGTACTCGAGTGGTGCGCGCGGGAACACCGCGCGTGTCTCATGGTGATCGCCCGGCCGTACCACATGGACCCCGGGATCGGTCACGAGATCGAGGTCGATCTGCAGGCCTACGGCTACCCGATCCTCTGGATGCAGTACTTCCCGATCGACGACGACCTGATGCAGTGGGCGTTCGGTGAGGACATTCGCGCCGGCCACATCAAATCCCCGTTCGACATCCGCGACGTGTGGCCGTCGTCCTACAGCTCGAACACGAACGAGATTCTCTGGGGCGCCAAGGCGGCCGCCCGCATCCCGTGGATCGCCTGCGTGGTGCGGATGTCGTCGTACGAGTGCGGCATGGATCAGCCGACCTACACGCCGGTCCAGCAGATCATCGAGCGCTCGGGCACGCTCTTCTTTTCCTTCCAGGACCTCGACTCGACCAAGCCCTCCGGCTCCGTGAAGATCCGGGTCGAGACGATCACGCACTACCTCGAGAAGTACGCGGGGTCGATCATCGACAAGAAGACGGCGGCGATGCCGCCGGGCTGCCCGCTCCTGCCGACGACGGCGTAGCCCGGGACAGGCCCTCCAGCCGCACGCGGGACTCGTCGACGAACTGTCGGTAGGAGATCGGAAAGACCTTCCCCCAGTGCTCCCGCGGGTCGGCGGCGAGCGCGAATCGCCCCAGGAACTCCACGAGCCGCGCGCTGCCGTAGCGCTCGACGAGCCCGTCGACCGCCAGGAACGCCTGACCGTACGTCGCCGCGGAACCGAGCTGATTCATCGACTGGGTCCAGCGCGTGTTGCTGGCGAGCGTCTGGAGATCGGGGAAGAGCTTGATCGGCGTCGCCGCGCCGACGACGCAGCGGACGATGTCGTCCCGCGACTCGGTGTAGGATCGATACCCGAGCCGGTCGAGCACCTGGAACTTGACCCACTCGGCGTGGCCCTCGAGGATCCACTGGGCCGGCTGGCGTCGGCCACCTTCCCGGAGCTGGCGCTGGCTCACGTGCGTCAGCTCGTGGGCGAAGAGCGCCGCGCGGCCCACCACGTGCATGCGCGCGAGATAGTCGCCGCGGAGAAAGACGCCGCCGCGCGTGGCCACGCCGACCGCGAACCGTCCTCGATCCCACGCCTCGTCGCTGGTTTCGCCCGCGATCTTGATGAGCCCGTCGACGAGCGTCGCCTCGTTCACGTAGACGTACGCCTTGATGGTCGCGGGAAAGGGCAGTCCGAGCCTTCCGCTCATCACCCGGGCGACTGCGTCGATGAGCTCGGCGTCGCTCGGGTTCTGGTCGAGCGCCGGCGGCGCGCCCCCGTCGAACCGGATCGCGTACTCCCGGTAGGGACCGGCCAGGCTCGAGCACGCGGGCCACGCCAGCGCGATCAGAAGCACGACGACGGCTCGTCGGTGGTTCCTCATCCGCTCCGTGTCAGCGCTGGCCGAGCTCCTGCTCTTTGAGCACGCGGCGGAGGATCTTGCCCGAGGGCGTCTTCGGGATGGCGTCGACGAAGGCGACCTCGCCTGGAACCTTGTAGTTCGCGAGACGGCCCTTGACGAAGGCGACCACGTCGCCCGCCGCGAGGTCATGGCCCGGCTTCCTGACGACGAACGCCTTGGGGATCTCGCCCGCCTCGGGATGCGGCTTGCCGATCACCGCCGCGTCGGCGATGGCGGGGTGCTCGAGCAGGAGCGCCTCGATCTCCGCGGGGGCGATGCCGAAGCCCTTGAACTTGATCATCTCCTTCTTGCGATCGCGGATATAGAGGTAGCCGTGCTCGTCGATGCACCCGATGTCGCCGCTGTAGTACCACCCCCCGCGCAGCGCCGCCGCCGTCGCCTCGGGGGCCTTCCAGTAGCCCTGCATGATCTGCGGGCCCCGGATGCAGATCTCGCCGACTTCGCCGGGCCCCAGCACCTGCTCGCCGGTTTCGATATCGACCACCTGGTGCTCGGTGTCGTGGGCCAGAAGACCGGCGGAGTCGACGACGTTGAAGCGCTCGTCGTGGACAGGGTTCACGTGCGTGAGCGGCGACGCCTCGGTCATGCCGTAGCCCTGGATGACCGGGACGCCGGTGAGCTGGCGGAAGCGCCGCGCCAGCTCTGGCGCGACCGGGGCCGCGCCGACCATCGTCACGCGCAGGCTCGACAGGTCGTACTGCGCCAGGTCCGGCCAGTTCGACAGCATGAGGAGCACCGGCGGCACCACGAAAAAGAGCGTGACCCGGTGGCGCTGCACGAGCTGCAGGCACTCGACCGGCTCGAAGCGCTCCATCAGCACGCAGGTGGCGCCGGCGTGGATCGCGGCGCCCATCAGCATCGTGCCGTAGATGTGATAGAAGGGCAGGAAGATCATCAGCCGGTCGCTTTCGCGCAAGCGAATGCACGCGACGAACTGGATGTTGTTGGTCACGAGGTTCCGGTGGCTGATCATCACGCCCTTCGGGAACCCCGTCGTCCCGCTCGAGTACGGCAGCGCCACCAGCTCGTCCTCCCTGATGTCGAGGGGCCCCGGCGGCGTCGCCGCCTCGTCCGCGATCAGCTCGGTGAAGCCGCGCACGAGCGACGCCTGCGGCCGGCCGGGCCCGATGACGATGACGTGTCGGAGGCATGTCGCGCGGGCGCGCACGGCGTCCACCAGCGGCAGCAGATCCGCGTGCGTGACGATGGCCACGGCCTCCGTGTCGTTCAGCTGGTACTCGATCTCGCGCTCGCGATAGGACGGGTTCATCGGGCTCGCGACGGCACCGATCCGGGCGATCGCGTAGAACGCGATGACGTATTCCGGGCAATTGGTCGTCAACAGGCAGACGCGGTCGCCCCGTCCCACCCCGAGCCTGGCGAGCGCGCGCGCGAAACGATTGGTGAGGGCTTCCAGCTCGCGGTAGGTGAGGCTCACGTCGCGGAACACGACCGCCACGTTCTCGGGGTGGCGCGCGGCTCCGTGCGACAGCATCCGATCGTAGGGGATGCGCGGGTAGTCGAGCGGCGGGCGGAAGAATTCGACGCTCACAGCGCGCGCGCTCGATCACGCAGGGTGTACTTCTGCACCTTCCCCGTCGAGGTGGTCGGCAGCGTCCCGAACACGACCGTCTTGGGAACCGCGAAGTGCGGCAGGTTGTCGCGGCAGAAGCCGATGAGCTCTTCGGCCGTGGCGAGCGCGTCGGGACGGAGCTGCACGAACGCGCACGGCGATTCGCCCCACTTCTCGTCGGGCCTGGCCACCACCGCCGACATCAGCACCGCGGGATGGCGGTTCAGCGCGATCTCTACCTCGATCGAGGAGATGTTCTCGCCGCCGGAGATGATGATGTCCTTGGCCCGGTCCTTGATCTCGATGTAGCCGTCGGGATGCTGGACGGCGAGGTCGCCGGTGTGGAACCAGCCGCCGTGCAGCGCCGCCTGGGTCGCTGCCGTGTCTTTCAAATAGCCGAGCATGACGGTGTTGCCCCGCAGCATGACCTCTCCGATGGTGCGCCCGTCCGCGGGCACCGGCCGGAGCGTCTTCGGGTCGGCCACCATCTGGCCGTCGAGCGTGGGATAGCGCACGCCCTGGCGCGCGATCTTCTCCGCGCGCTCGCCGATCTCGAGCGTCTCCCATGCCTCCTGCGGGGCGCAGAGCGTCGAGGGGCCGTGCACCTCGGTGAGCCCGTAGAGGTGCGTGACGTTGAAGCCCATCTCGCTCATCGCGCGGATGACCTTGGCGGGCGGCGAGGAGCCGCCGGTCTCGAGCTCGACCACCTGCTCGAAGGCGGTGCGCTGCTCGGGCGGCGTCTGGATCAGCAGCGTGAGCACGGTCGGCGCGCCGCACATGTGGGTGACGCGGTGGCGCGCGATCAGGTCGAACACGAGCGGCGGGTCCACACGCCGCAGGCAGACGTGGGTGCCGCCCATCGCCGTCAGCGCCCACGTGTAGCACCAGCCATTGCAATGGAACATCGGCAACGTCCAGAGGTAGACCGCGCGCGGCGGGAGCGGCCACATCATGATGTTGCCGACGGACTCCAGGAACGCCCCGCGATGATGGTAGACCACGCCCTTCGGGTTGCCGGTGGTCCCCGAGGTGTAGTTGAGCGTGATGGGCGCGCTCTCGTCCACCGGCGGCGTCCAGGTAAAGTCCGGCGAGCCCGTCGCGAGGAGCGCCTCGTACTCGACCCCGCCGAGCCGCGCACCCGGTCCCTGGTAGAGTGCATCGTCGACCTCGACGACCAGGAGCTTGCGGCCGAGCTTCTCGAGCGCGGGCCCGACGGTGCCCGCGTACTCGCGGTCGGTCAGCAGCACCTTGGCCTCGCCGTGCTCCAGGATGTAGGCGATCGTGCGGGCGTCGAGCCGCGTGTTGATGGTATTGAGCACGGCCCCCATCATGGGCACCCCGAAGTGCGCCTCGAGCATCGCCGGCACGTTGGGCAGGACCGCCGACACGGTGTCGCCCGGCCCGATGCCGTGCCGGACGAGGGCAGAGGCCAGACGCCGGGCCCGTGCGTCGAAGTCTCGATAGACGATGCGGCGATCGCCGTGGATCACCGCTACCCGTTCCGGATGGATCGAGGCGGTCCGCGGCAGGAACCCCAGTGGGCTGAGCGGTGCCCAGTTCGCGTCGGCGCGACCGAGGCCCACCTGGAAGATGCTGCCTTCCTTGTCCGGCATGGCGATTGCCCCTCCGTGCCAGGACCTTAGCGCGGCGCCCCGCGCGGAAGCAAGCGGCAGGCGATAGACGGCGTTGCCATCGGCCGGGGGGAGTTGCTAGAGTTCAGGTCTCATTCCCTCGGCGATCGGCGACCGGCACGCAGTCGACATCCATGGAGGACCGTCACATGCACCGTTCGGTTCTATCGGCGGCTCTCGTTCTTCTGGCGCTCGGCGGCGTCCTGATCGGCGGCGCAGACGCCAGCGAGCAATACCCCACTCGGCCCATCACGCTCGTGAATCCGTTTCCCCCGGGCGGCCTCGCGGATCTCACGGGCCGTCCGCTGGCGTCGGCGCTCGAGCGCCTTCTCAAGCAGCCGGTCGTCATCGCCAACAAGTCCGGCGCCGCCGGTGCGGTAGGCATGCAGTCGGTGGCCATCGCCAAGCCCGACGGGTACACGCTCTTGATTTCCGTGCCGGCGATCTCGCTGCTGCCGGAAGTCGACGCAATCTTCAGTCGCCCTTCCACGTTCACTCGTGACCAGTTCGTCGGCGTCGCCCGGCTCAACGCCGACCCGACGATCCTCGTGGTCAACGCCGACATGCCCTGGAAGACCCTCAAGGACGTGCTCGACGACGCCGGGCGCCGACCGGGCGAGATCATCTTCTCGTCGTCCGGTCCTTACGGCGCCTCGCACGTGCCGATGGAGATGCTGCTGCAGGCGGCCGGCGGCCTTCGCATGCGCCATCTCCCGACGGCGGGCGGCGGGCCCGCCGTCACGGCGGTCCTGGGCGGCCACGCTCAGCTCTGGTGCTCGCCCCCCGCCGTCGCGTCGCCACACCTGAAGTCGGGCAAGCTCCGCGCCCTCGCCGCTTCCGGCGCCAGGCGCCATCCGGCGTTCCCCGACGTCCCGACCATGAAGGAGCTGGGCTATGAGGTCGAGTACTACCTGTGGACGGCGCTCTTCGTCCCGAAGAACGTCCCACCGGCCGTGGTGCGCGTGCTGCGCGACGCGACTCGCCAGGCCGTCCAGGATCCGGAGTTCCGCAACGCGATGGAGAAGATCCAGACGCCGATCGCCTATCAGGACGCCGACGAGTTCAACGTGTGGTGGGCCGAGGATGCGCGGCGTCTCGCCGCCGTCGTCAAGCGGATCGGACGGGTCGAAGAGAAATAGCGGCGGAGACCGCGCTCAGAGACCCAGGACCTCCGTTCGCCGGTGGTTCAGGACCGGGAGGCTGGCGCGGACGCGGTCGTGATGGTCGAAGTCGAGGTCGGCGAGTACCACGCCTTCCTTAGACCTGGTTCTCCACGGCCCGCGCGCGGACCAGCAACTCCCAGTGGTCCTTGCCCGTCTCGAGCGTGAACGCGGACGGCGCCGTGATGATCCGCGCGCCCCCGAGGGCGAGGCGTCGGGACGACGTCCTGACCCGCCGCCATCGTGTCGGACTCTCGATAGCGATGACCGTCGACGTCCACGTCGAAGAGGTGGAGCTTGCGATAGCGCGCCGCGATCGAGCCGTCGGCCTGGATTGCGAGGCTCGTGTTCCGCCGCGTCGATCAGCAGACGCTCGGCCATTGACAGGTTCTGCGCCTTGTCTTCTCCGCTGTTCATCTGAACGACCGCGACTGTCATGTCGTGCCCCTTGTCAACCCGCGCTCTCAGGGAAACCCCTGATTCCAGGAGTCAAAAAATCCACGGCCAGAAACCTTCTGCGCGCGTCAGCAGTCATAACATATGTGAGAGGAGGGAGATGAAGATGAAGCGTGTATTGTTCCTCGTGCTTGCACTGATGGCCATCGTCGCCCCGCTGGCGACGGTCGCGTACGCTGACTACTCGACCGACAAGACCATCCAGGCTCCGTAACATCCGTGAGCAGGACGCCGACGCGTGGAGCCGGTGCTCCGTGGCCGGCTGCACGCGTCGGAGGTATCTTCACCAGCCCCGATCGGCCTTCCGGATATTGACGTCGCCGAAGTCGAGCGCTCTGGCACGCTGGCTTGACTTCTGACCAGCGAGCCGTAAGATTTCGGCTCCTGTTCTCTACCGCATTCGAGGTGACGTTATGACCCGGAGCTACACCGTCGGCATCGTCGGGGCCACGGGCATCGCGGGGCAACAGTTCGTCATCGCCCTCCAGGGCCATCCCTGGTTCTCGATCGAGCGCCTCGCGGCGTCGGAGCGCTCGGCGGGCCGGCCCTTCGGGCAAGCACTCCTCGATCCCAAGACCGGCGCCCGGCGCTGGTGGTGCCAGGAAGAACCCGCGGCCAAGGTTCTCTCGATCCCCGTCGAGAACGGCGACGCATTCGACCCGGAGGGACTGGACGTCGTCTTCTCGGCCACCGAGTCGGACGTCGCCCAGGTGCAGGAGCCCCGGTTCGCCAAGACCACCGCTGTCGTGAGCACCGCCTCCGCCTTTCGTTACGAGGCAGACGTGCCGCTCCTCGTCCCCAACGTGAACATGGACCACGCCGAGCTGATTCACCGGCAGCGAAAGAACCGTGGCTGGAAGGGCTTCGTCGTCCCGATCCCGAATTGCACGGTGACCGGCCTCGTCATCACCCTCAAGCCCCTGGCCGACGCGTTCGGGCTCAGGTCGGCGATCGTGACCGCCATGAATGGTCTGTCCGGTGCGGGGCGCTCGCCCGGTGTCATGGGCCTCGACATCCTCGACAACATCATCCCCTTCATCCCGAAGGAAGAGGAGAAGGTCCAGACGGAATGCCGCAAGATCCTCCCACAGCACCCGGCCGAGATCAGCGCCACCTGCACGCGCGTGAACGTGATGGAAGGCCACACCGAGTCGGTCTTCGCCGCCCTCGGCCGGCGGGCGTCGGTCGACGAGGTCAAGCACGCCTTCCGCAGTGTCCGCAACGAGGCTCGTGAGCTCGGGCTGCCCACGGCGCCTGCAGAGTGGATCAAGGTCCACGACAATCCCTTCCGCCCACAGCCGCGCCTCGACCGCGACAACGGCGGAGGCATGACGACCACCGTCGGGCGCGTCCGTGAGGACAACGTGCTCCCGAACGGGATGAAGTACCTCCTGGTGAGCCACAACACGCGCATGGGCGCCGCCGCCGGCGCTGTCCTCGTGGCGGAGTACCTCGCCGTCAAAGGCTACCTTCACTCTTGAGCGCCGACACCGCCCATCGGCTCGCCGCCGCCGAGGCGTCTACAGCCGCGGCGCGATTCGCTCGACCGCCTGAGCCGAAGTGACGACCGGCATCACCTCGAAGTCCACGAGATCGCTCCACCGGGCGATCCACTGCTCGAGAAGCTGACGATCGTCGCACTCCATCAGCTGATAGCACGCGGTCATGTCCAGCGTGACCCAGCTCGAGATGTACTTCACGGTGTCCGGGGCGAGCCGCCCCTGATCCCGAAACCGCCGGTACACCGGCACCGGGTCGCGGTTCTTGAAGCGCTCGATGATCATGTAGAGCATCGCTCCCCCTGGTTCAGAGTCGAGTTTAGAGTCGTGTCATCTTGATCGCTCAGCGGACGAGGCCGGCGCGTCGCGGCAGAAAGAGGGTGAGCTCGGGGAAGAGGATGAGAATCAGGAGGCCGACGAGCAGCGAGAGCAGATACGGCCAGTACGCACGGAAGTGGCGACCGACCGAGATGTCGGCGAAGCGCAGGGCCATGAGAAGACCGACGCCGATCGGGGGCAAGAAGAGACCGATGCCGACGGCGGCGGTGAGCACGGTGGCGAAGTGGACGGGGTGAATGCCGATCTGCTTGGAGATAGGGAACACGACGGGGATGAGCACGACCGCCGCCGGGAGCCCTTCCAATACCATGCCGAAGAGCATGACGAGGGCGGACACGGCCAGGAGAAAGAGCCAGGGCGTGGGATGGAGCGGCCGGAGCAGCTCACCGATCAACAGCGGCACGCCCAGCATGCCCATCAAAAACTGATAGATGCTGGCCACCGCGAGAAGGAAGATCACAGCCGCGGTGAGGAGCGCGGTCTCGTGGAGCAAGGTCAGCATCTCCCGCACCGTCACGTTCCGGTAGTAGAGGACGGCGGCGGCCACCGCGTAAGCGGCCACCAGGGCACCGGCCTCGGTGGCCGTGAACACCCCGAAATAAAAACCGAGGACGATCACCACCGGAACCACGAGCGGCACAAGCGACGCGCGCGCCGCCACGCCCAGGCTCGCCCAGCTCGGCAGATCGTCCTTGGGCCAGCCGAGTCGGTGGGCCTGGAAGAGGATGACGGCCATCAAACACGCGGCGGTGACCGCGGCGGGAATGAAGCCGCCGAGGAAGATGGCCACGACCGACGTGTCCATGATCTGGCCGAGGACGATCATGAAGATGGCCGGTGGGACGAGGATGCCCATGGCCGTGGCCGAGGCCACCAGTGATGCGGCGTGCTCGGGCCGGTACCCCGCGCGCAGCATGGGCGGCGTCAGCATCGAGCCGATGGCCGAGACGTCGGCGATCGTGGAGCCGGAGATGCCCGAGAAGAAATATTCGGCGAGGACCACCGACATGCCGAGCCCACCGCGCACCCAGCCGACGAGCCCACGCGCGAGGTTGACGAGCGCGTAGGACATGCCGCAGCGCTCCATGAGGCTCCCGGCGAAGACGAACGTCGGGATGGCCAGGAGCACCCAGCTCTGCGAGCCGGCCACCAGCGCCGAGGGAAGTTTCTGGAGCGAGAAGTTGCCCAGCAGAAGGCCGAGCATACCGGAGAGCCCCAGTGCGAAGACGATCGGCATGGAGAGCGCGACCAGGACTGCGAAGGTGACGACGACGGCGGCGACCATGGTCTAGCCGGTGTCTCCGGAGGGCGAGCTCCACGGGCCACGACCTCTGCAGACATCGGAGAGGGCGATGAGACCGTAGACGACGATGAGGACGCCACCGGCGACCGAGGAGAGGTAGAGCCAGCGGAGGTTCAGCACGAGCGCGGGCGAGAACGACTGGCTGTTCAGCTCGGCCACCTGCCAGCCGAACACGGCCACCAGCGCGCCGAAAGCGACGATCAGCAAGCACTGGCCGGCGACCACCGCCGTGCGGAGGGCCGTCGGGAAGCGATCGATGACGAGATTCACTGCGAAGTGGGTGCCCCGCCGGACACCCAGGGCCGCGCCGATGAAGGTGAGCCAGGTCAGCGACCACTCGCCGACCTCCTCGACCCAGAAGAAGCGGACGGTGGGCAGGTCGAAGGTCGCCGAGATCCAGGTCATCACGTAGCGGAGGAACACGCCGACGAGCATGTCCACGATGACGACGATCATCAGCACCGTGATCACGACGTGCGGGATCGCTCCGATCCACGACAATCGCCCGCGCATGGCGCGCGGATGGTAAAGTTGCGACACCTCGAAGTCAAGGCGCGACTCTGATACGAAGGAGGGCGGCTCATGCGCGGACGACTCTTGAGTGCGGTGGCGGTGGTCCTGCTGGTGGCGGTGGTGCTCTCCGGCGGACGGAGCCCGGCCTCGGGCCAGGCCAAGCCGGGAGCGAAGAAGCTCGATTTCCCCCACGTCACCGCCCCGCCCGAGTCGAGCGCGGTCGCCTTCAAGTGGATGTCCGAGGAGCTGACCAAGCGCTCGGGCGGGGCCCTCAATGTGGTGTTCCACGGCGGCACCCTGCTCACCAAAGAGCTGGAGATCATGGACGCCGTCAAATCCGGGAATGTGGCCATCGGCAACCCGGCGGGCGCCGCGTGCACCGTCTTCCCCGAGATGTGCGTGTTCCTGACGCCGTACCTCGTCCGCGACTACAACCACGCCTACGCCATGTTCAACGGCGAGATCGGCCGGAACCTCGACGAGATCTTCCAGAAGAAGTACAAGGTGAAGGTCCTCTTCTTCTATGACTACGGCTTCCGCCACTTCTGGAACAACCGGCGGCCCATCACCACGCCGGCGGACCTCAAGGGGCTCAAGCTGCGCGTGCAGCAGGGACGAGTCTTCGCGGACACCGTGAACGGCCTCGGCGCCAGCGCGGTGCCGATGCCCTGGGGCGAGGTCATCCCGGCCGCCCAGCAGGGAGTGATCGACGGCGCCGACCTGCCCGTGGTCAACATCAACGCGCTCAAGGCCTACGAGGTCGCCAAGTACGCCTCGATGACCTATCACAACTACGGCCCCACGGTCCTGGTGATGAATCTCGACATCTGGCGCGGGCTCACCCCTGACCAGCAGAAGCTCTTCCTCGAGGCCAGCCGCGAGGCCCAGGCGAAGATCCGCGAGATGACCGAGACGGTGGACAACTTTCAGAAGGCCAAGGAGATCCTCGAGCCCAAGGGCATGAAGGTGAACCAGGCGGACGTCGCTTCCTTCCGGAAGATCGCCGAGGAGAAGATCTGGCCCCAGTACCGGCAGCAGTACGCCGAGATGTGGGACAAGATCGTCAATACCCGCTGAGCCGCGGGCCGGCTCGCGTTCTTTGGTGTTATGCTGGCCGCCTCCAAGGAGGGTCCAAATGGCTGTGACCGTCGGCTTCATCGGTGTCGGAAACATGGGCAACCCGATGGCGTCCAACGTGTTGAAGGCGCAGTTCCCGATGACGGTCTTCGACACGAATCCCAAGGCGATGGAGAATCTCATCCAGGCCGGCGCCCGTCGCGCCGCCTCGCCGCGCGAGGTTGTCGAGACCTCGGAGATCGTGTTCACCTCACTACCGGCCTCGCCCGATGTCGAGGCGGTCTACCTCGAGCCCGGCGGGCTGGTGGATCAAGCCAAGCCCGGGACGATCCTCATCGACCTGAGCAGCGTGCTGCCCTCAACGCCTCGCAAGATCGAGCCCCGCGCCAAGGCGCGCGGTGTGCATTTCCTCGAGGCGCCGGTCAGCGGCGGCGTGAGCGGCGCCCGCGCGGCCACCCTGGCCATCATGGTCGGTGGTGACGCCGAGCCCCTGTCGCGCGCGACGCCGGTCCTGCGCGCCATCGGCCCGAACATCTTCCACGTGGGCCCGGTCGGCGCCGGCAACACGGTGAAGGCGATCAACAACATGATGGCGTGCGTCAACTCGTGCGCGATGATGGAAGGGGTCGCGCTCGGCGTGAAGGCGGGCCTCGACCCGATGACGATCTACGAAGTGGTCAAGGCCAGCAGCGGCGGCAGCAAGGCGCTCGAGCGCATCCCGAAGGCGCTGATCCCGCGCGATTTCGAGCCGGGCTTCAAGGTCGCGCTGATGAACAAAGATCTGGACACGTTCAATACGATCGCCAAGGAGCTCCACGTTCCGGTCAGCTTCGCGAACGTGGCGCAGCGCTACCAGCAGGCGGCACTGGCGGCCGGCCTCGGCGAGCAGGACACCAGCGTCGTCATGACGGTCATCGAACGCCTGTCGGCGGTGAAAGTCTCGGGCGGTCGCTAGCGCGACCTACTCGTAGTACGCGGGCGCGTAGCGCAGCCGCGCGCTCTGCTGCTTGTCGTGATTGATCCACAGCTGTGCCTTGCGCTCCTCCAGCAGGGCGGCGATCCGCTGCAGCGAGGCCAGCGTCTGGTCGCGATTGAAGTTCATCTGCGGCACCCGCTTGTGTGTCCAGTTGTCCTGGAAGTGCACCGCATCGCCCGATAGCAGGAGCCATCCGGTCTTCGGCAGCTGCACGAGGAGCGACTGGTGCCCGGGCGTGTGCCCCGGCGTGGAGACGATCGTCACGCTGCCGTCGCCGAAGACGTCGTGGTCGCCTTCGAGCTTCTTGATCGTCTGCGTGGTCGAGAACGCCGGCTTGTTGGGGCCGGCCATCGCCCAGTCGTACTCGGCAGCCTGAATCAACACCGTGGACGAGGGGAAGAGCGCGATGTTGCCGACGTGATCGCCGTGCGTATGTGACACGGCCACGTGGGTGATGCCGGTGGGCTTGACTCCGAGCTGCTCGAGCTGCGCCGCGAGCGTCTTGACGCGGCGGTAGGTGATGGCGCCGTTGGCGACGACCATGCCGTCGGGCATCGCCGCAACCGCGTCGGGCACGCCGGTATCCCACAGCAGCAGCCCCTTGTCGTGCCGGATCAGATAGCAGTTGTCCGAGAACTCGATCGCCTTGCCCTCGTTGACGCCCGGCGACCAGCGCGACTGATCCTTTCCGATGTTCTGCCCGCAGTCGAGCACATAGAGCTTCTGGACGCCGGCGTTCGCCGAGCCCGGCCACGCGCCGGCCATCGCTCCCATCACCACGACGAGCGCCACCAGTCCCTTCCAGGTCATCGTCTCGCTCCCTTTGCACTGAGTCATCCTTCGGAGCGCGTGCTCTTCCATTGGGCGCGTCCCACAGGGAAACCGAGCGTACCGGCTCAACTAGCGCGTGAACCACGGGAGCCGCAGGATCAGGGCTCGCGGTAAGTCTGTGCGCCTCCAGTGATCGAGGCGCGACCGAAAACACATGGTCCTGGGCGGGGCCAGTTGATCCGCGCCCCAGTCCTTGCGGTCTACGGTGATTGGCAAATTCCAAATGGAGTCGGGCGCGACCGACATGCCGCCAGTACCAGGGACGACGTCACCCGCGGCGTTCGGAGTAACGTCCTGAGGGACCCTCACACCAAGCTTTCGTGCGGATTGTCCAACAAGTGGTAACCCATCGGCGTCGGGTGTCATCGCACGGAAGTACATTCGGGTCGATTCTAGCGCATGAATGCTGCTTGGCGCGCCAATAGCCGCAGAACTTGTGTCCGCGTACCGGAAGGCCAAGAAGAACGGGACCCTAACCGAGTGAACCACCGACGTACAATCTCGGCATGACCAAAGCACCCGGCGCGCCGGGCCCGATCGGCCAGCCCGTTCGGCGCAAGGAGGACGATCGCCTGCTCCGGGGCCGAGGACGGTTCAGCGACGACTTCGTACTGCCCGGCCAGGTGCACGCGGCGATCGTTCGCTCGCCCCATCCCCACGCGCGCATCGTGGCGATCGAGGCCGGCGGCGCGCGGGCGATGCCGGGCGTGCTCGGCGTGTTCACGGAGGCTGACGTCGCTCACGAAGGACTCGGTGCCATCCCGCACAGCCCGGTGCCGTCCAATCGCCACGACCTCAAGCTCACGGCGCCGGGCGGCGGCGCGATCTTCTTCGGCCCGCACCTGCTGTTGCCGGCCGATCGGGCGCGCCATGTGGGCGAGGCCGTGGCAATGGTGGTGGCCGAGACGAAGGCCCAGGCGGAGGATGCAGTGGAGGCCGTCCGCGTCACGTGGGATCCGCTGCCGTTCGTCGTCGACACCGCGGAAGCGGCCGAAGGTCGAGCGCCCGCGGTGTGGGACGAGGTGCCGACGAACGTCTGCGTCGACACCGCGTTCGGCAGCGACGAGGCCGCCGTCGAGGCCGCATTTGCCCAAGCTGATCACGTGATCACGCGCGACTTCCATGTTGGCCGCATCACCGGCGTGCCGATCGAGCCGCGCACGGCGCTCGGCATCTACGACGCCGCGCGGGGCCGATATATCCTCCACGCCGGCAGCGGCGGCGCCTTCCGGCAGCGGCGCGAGCTCGCCGAGGTCTTCGGTCTGCCGCCCGATCGGCTACGCGTCGTCTCGCTCGACGTCGGCGGCAACTTCGGCACCAAGAACCGCGTCTACGTCGAATACGGCCTCGTGCTCTGGGCGGCGCGAAAGCTCGGTCGTCCGGTCAAGCACACGGCCACGCGCGCCGAGACGCTCGTGAGCGACTACCAGGGTCGCGACCTCGTGACACGCGTGTCGCTGGCCCTCGACCGCGACGGCCGGTTTCTCGCCATGCGCGCCGACAACGTTTCGAACGTCGGCGCGCGGGCCGTCTCGTTCTCGCCGCTCGGCAAGGGCTCGGCGCTGGTGACCGGCAACTACGACATCCCGCTCGCCCGGGTCCGCGCGCGGGCCGTGTTCACCAACACCACCCCGACTCAGGCCTATCGCTCGTCGGGACGGCCCGAGGTCACCTTGGCGATCGAGCGGCTGATCGATCTCGCCGCCGACCAGACCGGGATCGACCGCATCGAGCTCCGCCGCCGCAACCTGATCGCGGCGGACAAGATGCCCTACACGAACCCGTTCGGCATGGTCTACGACAGCGGACGGTACGCCGAGAACATGAGCCTCGCGCTGCGGCTCGCCGACTGGGACGGCTTCCGCGAGCGTCGCGCCAATGCGCGCGCCCGAGGCAAATTACTCGGTCTCGGTCTGGCCAACTATGTCGAGTCGTCTACCGGAGCGCCTCGGGAGCAGGCGCGGATGGCGACGCGCGCGGACGGGACCGTCGAGGTGGTGATCGGCACCCAGTCGGCAGGCCAGGGACACGAGACGAGCTTCGCCCAGGTCGCGGCCGAGGGCCTCGGGCTCGACGTCGAGGCGATCCGCATCGTGGCCGGCGACACCGACCTCGTCGGCTTCGGCGGCGGGACGCACTCCGGTCGGTCGATGCGCATGGCGGGCGCGGTCATCGCGCTCGCCGCCGACGACCTGATCGCCGAAGGCAAGCATCGCGCAGCCCAGGCGCTGGAGGCGGCTCCCGACGACATGACGTATACACGCGCCCGTTTCACCGTCGCCGGCACCGATCGTGGCATCGGCCTCTTCGAGATTCCGGGCGGGCTCGCGGTGGTGCGCGACAACGAGATGCACGAGATCGTGTTCCCGAACGGCTGCCACGTGTGCGAGGTGGAAGTCGATCCGGAGACGGGCGCCGTGAAGCTCGTTCGCTACGCCGCTGTCGACGACGTGGGCCGCGCGATCAATCCGCTGATCGTCGAAGGTCAGACCCACGGCGGCATCGTCCAGGGCCTCGGGCAGGCGATATGGGAAGCCTGCGTCGTCGACGGGAGCTCGGGCCAGACGCTCACCGGCACGCTGATGGACTATGCCGTGCCGCGCGCCGCGGACATCCCCGCCTTCGGGACCCACCTCAACGAGGTGCCGTCGCCGACCAACCCGCTGGGCGTCAAGGCCGGTGGCGAGGGCGGCACCACGCCAGCGCCGGCCGTTGTCGTCAGCGCGATCGCCGATGCGCTCAGGCCGCTCGACGTCACGGACATTCCGATGCCCGCCACGCCGTTTGGCCTTTGGCGCGCGATCCGCGCGGCGCGGAGTTAGTCTCTGGAGTCAGCGATGCGCTGCCCGCAATGCCAGCAGGAAAACCCGCCCCGGGCCAGATTCTGTCTGCAGTGCGGTCGGAGCCTGCTCGCCGATTGCGCGGCGTGCGGCCAGCCCCTGCCCGAGGGAGCGAAGTTCTGCATGCAGTGTGGCGCGGCGGTCGGGCGTTCGAGCTCGGCGGCCACCGCGGTGCGGTCTCCGGAGAGCTACACGCCACCCCATCTCGCCGAGAAGATCCTCGCGTCGCGCTCCGCGATCGAGGGCGAGCGCAAGCCCGTCACCGTTCTCTTCTGCGACATGGTCAGCTCGACCGCGCTGGCCGAGCAGCTCGGGCCGGAGGGTCTGCACTCGCTGTTCAGCCGGTTCTTCGAGACGGCGCTCGCCGAGATCCACCGGTACGAAGGGACGATCAACCAGTTCCTCGGTGACGGGTTCATGGCGCTCTTCGGCGCGCCGCTCGCGCACGAGGACCACGCGCGCCGCGCCGTGCTGGCCGCCCTCGACATCCGTCGGGCATTGAACGATCGACCGCTTCAGCTCTCCGGCCGCCTCGTGCCCGTGAGCCTGCGCCTGGGATTGCACACCGGCTTCGTGGTGGTGGGCGCCATCGGAAACAACCTGCGCATGGACTACACGGCCGTCGGCGACACGACACACCTGGCGGCTCGTCTCCAGCAGATGGCGGAGCCGGGCGCGATCGTGATCAGCGAGGCCACCGCTCGTCTGGTCCGCGGCTACGTGGCGCTCGACACGCGGGGCGAGGTCGAGGTGAGAGGGCGATCCGCGCCCGTGACGATCCACCTCGTGACCGGCCGCGGCCAACGTCGCTCTCCTCTCGAAGACCCGGCGGAGCGCAAGCTCAGTCATTTCGTCGGACGCGGTCGCGAGCTCGGCGCCTTGAAAGAGCTGCTCGCCGAGGTCGAAGCGGCTCGTGGCCAGGTCGTCGGCATCGTGGGCGAGCCCGGCGTGGGCAAGTCGCGGCTCCTGCTCGAGTTCCAGAGCACGCTCGCCGGGCGGCGCGTGACCTATCTCGAGGGCCGCTGTCTCTCGTTCGGGAGCGCGATCCCCTTTCTCCCCGTGCTCGATATCGTGCGCAACGCCTGTGGGCTGACCGAGGCTGATCCGCCGGAGACCATGATCGAGAAGGTGCAGGTGACGCTCGCCGACGTGGGCATGGATGCGACCGCGGGCCTGCCCTTCTTGCTGCATCTCCTTGGCGTCAAGGAGCCTTCCGAACACGCGACCGAGTCCCTGGCAGGGCTCAGCCCGGAGAGCATCAAGGCGCGCACCTTCGAGATCCTGCGCCAGATGAGCCTCCGGGCAAGCCGGCGACGCCCCGTCATCCTCGTCGTCGAGGATCTCCACTGGATCGACCGCACGTCCGAGGAATACTTGGCCTCGCTCGTGGAAAGCCTGCCCGGCATGCCCGTCATGCTGCTGACGACCTACCGGCCGGGCTACAGGCCGGCATGGATGGACAAGTCCTACACGACCCAGCTCTCGCTGGCGCGGCTGACTCCAACGGATAGCCTGACCATCGTGCGATCGGTGATGCCGGAGGCTGGGCTCGGCGATCCGCTCTCGAAGATGATTCTCGACAAGGCCGAGGGCAACCCGTTCTTCCTGGAGGAGCTGGCCCGAGCGGTGGGCGACCAGGGCCTGTCGCGTCCCGGCTTGTCCGTCCCGGACACGGTCCACGTCGTTCTCGCCGCCCGCATCGACCGCCTCGCCGAGCAACCGAAGCGTCTCTTGCAGACGGCGTCGGTCCTCGGGCGCGAATTCTCCGTGCGCGTCCTCGAAGCGATCTGGGACGGTGGCCCGCTCGAACAGCATCTGCACGTGCTGACCCGCCAGGAGTTCCTTCACGAGCGCTCGGGGGCCGAAGATGCGACCTACGTCTTCAAGCACGCCCTGACCCAGGACGTCGCCGAGGCGACGATCCTCGCTCCGCGGCGCCGCGAGCTGCATCTTCGCGCCGCCCAGATGCTCGAAGCCCTCTACCCGGATCGCCCGCGAGAGCTGGCGCCGAGACTCGCCCATCACTACTTCCAGGCCGAAGCCTGGCCGCTGGCCTGCGAGCATGCCACGCGCGCGGCGGAGGCGGCGCGCGCCGTGTACGCGAACCGGGAAGCGCTCCAGCGTTACGACGAGGCTCTGACGGCCGGCGAGCGCGCCGGTCTGCCGGTGGCGGAACGCATGCGGCTTCACGCCGCGCGCGGCCGCGTGCACGGAGCTCTCGGCGCCTTTGAGACCGCTCGCGCCGACCTCGAGGCCGCTCTCGCCATGGCCCGAGACGCGGGTGACGCGCGCGCCAGCGTCGACCTTCTCGGTGAGCTCGGTGAGCTCTGGGGCGGTCATCGCGACTATCAGCGCGGGCTCGCGCTGACGCTCGAAGCGGTTCAGACGGCGGAGACCGCCGGGGACCGGCGTCTGCTGGCCGAGGCTCTGGTCCGCACCGGGCTCATGCACCTCAACCTCGCTCGCATCAGCGAGAGCGAGCGCGGGCTGCAACGGGCGTTCGCGATCTTCGAGGAGCTCGGCGACGAGCATGGCGGTGCCCGGACTCTCGACGTGCTCAGCACCACCTTCTGTATAGGCGGGCGGGTCGAGCGCGGCATCGCGCACGGCCGCGACGCGCTCCGCCGATACCGGGCAATCGGAAACCGGACGGCACAGACGTCCGTGGTCACGAATATCGGCCTCTGGCTGGCCATCTCCGGCCAGCGCCGTGAGTCCGAAGCCCTCACACGCCAGGGCCTTCAGGCGGCCATCGATCTCGGCGCGCTGAACGACGAAGCCTATGCCCACGCGGGGCTCGGCTGGCTCTTCGAGATCTATGGCGAATACGGGCCGGGCCTGCGCGAGAGCTCGACCGCGCTCGAGCTGGCGCGCCAGATCGGCCACCGAGAATGGTCCGCGCTCGGGCTGAGCATCCTTGGCAGGATCACTCGGACCTGCGGCGACATCGGGCGCGCCCGCGCACTCCACGAGGAGGTGCTCGCGATCGCCCGCGAGCTCGGCACCGTGCTCTGGATCGCGAACGCGCGCTCCGAGCTCGGCGAGGACTTGATTGCCGCCGGCGACGAGGACGGCGGCATCCGCCTCCTCGAGGAGGCGGTGGTGACGGCGGGCGAGGCCGTCGAATTCGTCGTGCCGCCGCTCCTCGCCCACGCCGACTTCCTGCTGCGCCAGCGTCGGCTCGAGGACGCGCTCCACACCGCGCGGCGGGCCCACGAGGCCGCGCGCGAGTTCGCACCGTGGGCGCTCGAGGCAGACCGGATCGAAGGCGAGGCGCTCGGCGGGCTCGGAAACACGGACGGAGGCGATCAACTGCTCCGCGACACCAAGGCGAAGGCCCATGCGCTCGGCGTGGCGCCGGTCGCGTGGCGAGCCTCGCTGGGCCTGGCCGATCGCCTGACGGCTCGGCGTCGCCACGAGGAGGCCTCGGCGGAGCGGACCGAGGCACGGTCCATGCTCGAGCGCGCGGCCGCCGAGCTTCCGGAGGATCTCCGTCAGGCGTTCGCCGCGACTCGTGACATGCGTCGCGCGCGCGACTGATTCGCGCCGGATCGGCGGTCTACGCGCGTCCGCTCACGGCACGCACCTTGCGCGGGGCGGCGACCCAGATGGCCACCGCCGACAGGGCCGAGCCGCCGATCGCGATCCAGAAGGCCGGTGTATAGCTGCCGGTGAGGTCGTAGAGCGAGCCGGCCACCCAGGGTCCGGCCGCGCCGCCCCCGATCGCCGCCAGCATCAGCGTGCCGAAGACGGCGCCATAGTGGCGGCCCTCGAAGATTTCGGCCGGAATCGCGCCGATCACGGACGTGAGGCCATAGCCGAGCAGGCCCTGCGAGGCGACCATGAAGTAGAGCAGCGCCGCCGTCGGCGCGTGACGAAGGACGAGCAGCGCCAGCAAGCAGAACACGAAGCCCAGGCTGCCCACCGTCCATACCCACTCGCGCCCGATCCGGTCCGAGAGATGGCCCAGCGCGATCTGTCCAGGAACGGCGACCAGGCTCACGAGCCCCAGCGCCCAGGCCGCGTGAGTCGGGCTGAACCCGACCTCGACGAGGTATTTCGTCTGATGGACCTGCACGGCGTACCAGGCGAAGAGTCCCCAGAAATATCCCGCGGCGATCCACCAGAAGCGCGGCGTGTGGAGCGCTCGGGCGAGCGTCCAGTCCACGGCCACCCACGCCGCGTCTACCACGTTCGTCCGTGTTGCGGCGGCCGCGCCGCGCGAGGAACGATCCCCGTCGGGCTCGAGCCCGAGATCCTCGGGCCTTCGCTTCAGCAGGAGATTGAGCGGCGCCAGGATTCCGAGCACGAGTAGACCGAGCGCCCAGCAGGCGGCGCGCCAGCCGGCTCGAGCGATGACGGTTTGCAGCCACGGCAGGAGGACGATCGAGCCCACGCCGACGCCCGAGAAGGCGAGGCTCAGCGCCAACCCCCGGCGACGCACGAACCAGTTCGGAAGAAAGAGCGACTGGCCCGTGTACCCCAGACAGTTGCCGCCACCGCCGACGAGCACGCCGAGCGTCGCGTAGAGATGCCACGGTCGGCTCACGAGCGGCGCCAGCATCAACCCGGCCGCCATGACGATCACGCCCATCTCGATGACGACCCGTGGCCCGCGGCGATCCATCAGGCGACCCACCAGCGGGCTCAAGGCGGCCGAGACGAGAAAGCCGAAGGAGAACGCGCCGGCGGTGACACCCCGCTCCCAGCCGAACTCGTCGAGGATCGGCGGAAAGAGCAGCGAGAACGCCGTGCGCGCGTTGACGCCGACGGCCATGGTGACGAAGCCGACGGCCACGATGATCCAGCCGTAGAAGACGCGCACGCGCGGAACGATACGCTCTCCTTGGGTCAGCGGATCAGGTTCAGCGGCGGCTCCCCTCGCGCGGTCCGCGGGATGTTCTCCGCGATCAGCGTCGCCCGCGCCTCCAGCATCCCTTCGGTCCAGCCCGAGACGTGCGGCGTCATCAACACGTTGGCGAGCTCGTGAAACGGCTGGCGCGCGGGTAAGGTCGGGCCGGCCGCCTGCGGATAGCGATACCAGACGTCGAGCGCGGCGCCCGCCAGACGCTTGTCGGCCAGCGCTCGATAGAGCGCGTCCTCGTCGACGATCTCCGCGCGCGCCACGTTGACGAGGACGGCGGTCGGCTTCATGAGCGAGAGCTCGTGGCCACCGAGGAGCCCGCGCGTGGAGTCGTTGAGGGAGAGCGTGATGGCCAGATAGTCCGCCCGTCGCAAGACCTCGTCGAGGGCGTCCGGCCCGCCGAGGAACGCCAGCGCGTCCGCGGCCGATCGCGTCACGTCACGCCGGATCGCGCAGACGTTCATGTCGAACGCCCGGGCACGGCGGGCCAGGGCCTGCCCGATCCGACCGTAGCCGAGGATGCCGAGCGTCTTGCCCGCCAGCTCGGGCCAGGGCGCCGGCGGCGGCGCACCCACTCCCCACTGGCTCTCCCACGCGCCGCGCCGAAGCGCCGCGTCGATCCGGGCGAAGCCGCGGGTCAGCGTGAGCATCGCGCCGAGCACGTACTCGGCGATGCCGATCTCGTGGCCGTAGACGTTCGCGAGCGACGCCCCGGCCGGCAGCGCCGAGCGGTCGATGCGATCGAGGCCGGCGCCGGGCACCTGGACGAGCTTCAGGCGCTTCGCCGCCGCGCCCATCTCGCGGGTGAACACGAGCGTGACCAGCACGTCCACGTCGGAGAGCCGCGAGACGATGCCGATCTCGTCGCCCACGATGACGTCGCACGGCGTCGCCAGGCGAGCCCGCACCGGCGGCTCGAGGGTGGCGGAAAACGTTCCGGCGAACGCGACCTGCAGCATGACGATCGAGCCTCCTGTCCGCATCCTCCACGCGAGGGGTCAGCGAATCAATTCCCTGAAAGGGAATGGCCGTGACGCGCCGCCGGGAGGTTGTGTATCATCACTCCGAACCGAGCTCGCCTTGGGGGTGCGGCCATGCCAACCAACGGATCGACCGAGGCCCGGAAGCTTCACTCGCGCCTCAACCACCCGATCATCGACGCCGACGGTCACTGGCTCGAGTACACGCCGATCATGCGCGAGGAGTTCCGGCGCATCGGCGGCGACGCGGCGGTCGAGGGCCTCGCGACCGCCACCGATCGCGTCCCGAGCTCGCTTCGCATGACTCTGTCCGAGCGCCGTCGCCGCCGCGTCGGCATGGAAGCCTTCTGGTCCTCGCCCTCCGAAAACGTGCTCGACCGGGCGACCGCGATGCTGCCGAAGCTCATGTACGAGCGTCTCGACGACCTCGGCATCGACTTCTGCGTCGTCTATCCCACTGCCGGGCTCTCGTTCCACCGCCTGCAGGACACCCGCCTGCGCCGCGCGATCTGCCGCGCCTACAACGTGTTCACGGCCGATCAGTTCCGGGGACTCGAAGACCGCATCACCCCCGCGGCGATCATCCCGATGTACACGCCGGAGGAGGCGATCGAGGAGCTGGAGTTCGCCTCCAAGCAGCTCGGCTACAAGGTGATGATGGTCGGCGGGCTCATGCGTCGCCGGGTCGCGGCCGTCACCGAGGAGCACCCGGACGCCGCCCGCTTCGCCGAGTGGTACGACGTGATCGGCATCGACAGCGACCACGACTACGACCCGGTGTGGGCGAAGTGCCGCGAGCTCCGCATCGCCCCGAGCTTCCACAACGGCGCGCGCTCGATCCTCCTCCGCAACTCGCCGTCGAACTTCTGTTACAACCACATCGGCCACTTCGCCTCGGCCGGGCACGCGGTCGCGAAGGCCATCTTCTTCGGCGGTGTGACGCGCCGCTTCCCGGACCTGAATTTCGCCTTCCTCGAAGGCGGGGTGGGCTGGGCGTGCATGCTCTACGCCGACCTCATCGGCCACTGGGAAAAGCGCAACCGGCAGGCGATCGAGGCGACGAACCCGAACAAGCTCGACCTCGCGGCGCTGCTCGGGTACGCGCAGAAGTACGGGCGCGACGCGGTCGTGGAGGCCGTGCGCCGGGGCGAGGGGCTGGAAGGCGACTCCAACTCGAAGCTGACCGGCGGCCTCGAGGACCTCGACGACTACTTCCGCTGCCAGATCGGCGGCAAGAGCGACATCCGCGACCTCTTCGTGCCGCGCTTCTACTTCGGCTGCGAGGCCGACGATCCCGTCAACGCCTGGGCGTTCAACCGGGGCGCCAACCCGCTGGGCGCGCGTCTCAACGCGCTCTTCAGCTCCGACATCGGCCACTTCGACGTCCCGGACATGACCGACGTCGTGCCCGAGGCGTACGAGCTCGTCGAGCACGAGCTGATCACGTCGGACGACTTCCGCGACTTCATGTTCACGAACGCGGTTCGCTTCTGGGGCGAGGTGAATCCGGACTTCTTCAAGGGCACGGTCGTCGAGAAGGCGGCGGCGCAGGCGCTCGCGCAGCCGGCGGGTGTGGCGGCCGGCCCGTAAGGCTCAGGACCCGCCGAGCACCATCTGGGTCTGGATCGTCTGCGCGAGCAGCCGGCCCGCCTCGTCCACGACGCGGGTCTGCCAGACCATCGTCCGCTTGCCCCGGTGCAGCGGCGTCGCCTCCGCGCGGACGAGGCCCGCGCGCCCGGCCGCGAAGAAGTTGGTCTTGGACTCGAGCGTGGTCGTGCCGGCTCCCGGCGGCAGGTTGAGGACCGTCGCCGCCGCTCCGACCGTGTCGGCCAGCGCCATCAGCGTGCCGCCGTGGAGCGCGCCGCCCACGGTGCGAAGATCGTCGCGAATCCGCAGCTCTGCGACCACGCGATCGGGGCCCGCCTCGACGACGCGCATGCCCAGCAGCTCGCCCAGGGTCCCACGGAGGCTCTCGGTGATGGCCGCCGGATCGATGTCCATGATGTCCCTCCAGCCTCGCATCATCGGCTCGGCCCGCCCGGAAGGCAATGACCTCGGAGGTAATGGGAGCCCTGCGGCCTCGATGCTCGCGCGCCGTGGTAGGATGACCGCGTACCACAGCAGCATCTCAATGCAAGAGCAGCATCTCGGCGCTGCTCGAGAGGGCTCGCCATCACTACCGACTCACGTAGACCTCGAGCGGACACGGGCGATGGCGACGACGGAGCCCTCATCGCCAGCCGTCTGGCCGCAATCGTCGATTCCTCGGACGATGCGATCATCAGCAAGAGCCTCGAGGGCGTCATCCGGACCTGGAATGCAGGCGCCGAGCGGATCTTCGGCTACACCGCCGCCGAGGCGATTGGCCAGCCCGTGACGATCCTCATCCCGCCCGAACACATCCAAGAGGAGCAGGAGATCCTCGGGCATATCAAACGGGGTGAGCGGGTCGACCACTACGAAACGGTTCGCATACGGAAGGACGGGCACCGGGTCCAGATCTCTCTGACGGTGTCTCCCATCCGTGATGCGCTCGGACGGGTCGTGGGCGCGTCCAAGATCGCTCGGGACGTCACTGAGCGCGCGCGCGCGGGGCTGGCCGAGCGCGAGGCGCTCGCCGCCGCCCAACAGGCACGGCGCCAGGCGGAAGAAGCGAGCCGAGCCAAGGATGAGTTCCTGGCGATGGTCTCGCACGAGATCCGAACTCCTCTCAATGCCGTGGCGGGATGGCTCCACGTCCTGCGCGCCAAGAGGGACGAACCCGCGCTCGTCGAGCGGGCGCTCGATACGGCGGACCGCAACATCAGACTGCTGGCGAGGGTCATCGACGACTTGCTCGACGTTTCGCGAATCGTGGCGGGTCGGATCACGATGAAGCGAGAGTCCGTCGACATCCCGCCCGTCCTCGAGGCCGCTCTCGCTGGCCTGCGGCCGGCCGCGATCAACAAGGGAGTGGAGGTGGAGTCAGTCGTCAGTCCATGGGTGGGACCGATCCTCGGTGATCCTGAGCGTTTGCAGCAGATCATCGGCAATATCGTGGCGAACGCGATCAAGTACACCGCGTCAGGGGGGCTGGTCTCCGTGCAAGTCCGGAACGATGCCACGCACGTTGAGATCCTGGTGAGCGACACCGGACAGGGCATTTCGCCAGACTTTCTCCCCCATGTCTTCGAAGCGTTCCGACGAGCCGAGGGAGGCGTATCGGAAAGGCAAGGTGGCCTGGGTTTAGGCCTCGCCATCGTGCAGCACCTCGTGGGGCTGCACAATGGCACCGTGAGGGCGGAGAGCCCCGGCATCGGAAAGGGGGCTCGCTTCTCCGTCAGGCTACCGCTGATCCCGCGGGAAGGCGTCCCGATCACCGGCGCCACCGCCTCTTGCTGAGGCGTCCCTGATCCCCCAGCCTCAGCACCCCCGACGACATCACGTTCCACGAGCTGCTCGGGCCACGGCCTTTGTCAGGGTTCCGGAGTCAGGGTGACCGCGGTCCGTAGGGTTTCGCCCGGCTCCAGGATTCGAAATCCGGTGTCGGTCCGGCCCGCCGCGGCGAGATTGACCGCATCGGTCACGTGGCTGACCGGCTCGACGCAAAAGAACGCTCGGCCGGCCGGCGTGTAGACGACGAGGAAGTCGAGCGGCGGCTCGGCCGCCATGACCAGGCGCATCCCGGATTCCGGCCACTCGATCAGCGCCCGGCGACGCCAGCCCACGAAGCAGTTGTCGAGGGCGACGGCGTCGACCGCCACGCCGCGGCTCGGATCGGCCGCCGCAGGCCGCGGTGGCGCCAGCGTGGTCGGCATGATCTCGTCGTCCGTCAACCAGATCGCCTGAACCTCCGCGGTGATCGTCGTGCGCGGCGTGCGCGGAAAGTATGGGTGCCAGCCGAGCCCGGCCGGCATCGACGCGGCGCTCTCGTTGCGCAAGGTCAACGCGATCGACAGACTCGTCGGCGCGAGCGCGAAGCGCTGGGTGGCGCGGTACGCCCACGGCCATGCGTCGGCGGCGTGCCGATACTCGACGACCGCCTCGTGCGCTCGCACCTCGAGCGGTCGCCACGCCGCCTGCCATCCGTGACCGTGGATGCTGTGCCGTTCCGGCGGACGATTCAGCGGCAGGCGGATGTCACGACCCTGAAAGGAGAAGCGCCCGCGCGGATCCGATTCGAGTAGGGGACGAGCGGAATGGCGGCCGCCTCGAGCGGCTCGTCGGAACGCGGCGCCGCCCACGGGCGCAGCAGCTCCGACGTCGCCGCGCCGTGATCGAGCCAGTAGCGCACGACCGCTCCGCCGGCCGCCGGCGCCAGTATCAGACCAGCGCCGTCGGCGCGTAGGGTGATAAGGTCCATGGTCGGCGCGCTCCCGAGCCTAGCACGCGCCAGCGGGAGGCTTTTCATGATCCGATCGGCCTCGTATCCCAGCCTCGAAGCGCGCGTCGCCTTCGTGACCGGCGGCGGTAGCGGGATCGGCGCTTCGATCGTCGAGCACCTGTGCGCGCAGCGCGCCCGGGTCGCGTTCGTGGACATCGAGCGCACGGCGTCGGAGGCGCTCGTCAAGACCATCGAGGGCCGCGGCCACCCGGCGCCGTCGTTCATCCCGTGCGACCTTCGCGACATCGCGACGCTCCAGTCGGCGATCGCCGAGGTGCGTTCCCGTCTCGGGCCCATCCGGGTGCTGGTCAACAACGCCGCCCACGACGAGCGCCACTCGATCGAGCGCGTGACCCCCGAGTACTGGGACGATCGCTTCGCGGTGAACCTGCGCCACCAGTTCTTCGCGGCGCAAGCGGTCGTACCCGACATGGCGGCGGCGGGCGGCGGCTCGATCATCAATTTCGGCTCGACGTCGTGGCTCGTCGCGCAGGGCGGCATGCCGGCGTACCTCAGCGCCAAGGCGGGCGTTGCCGGGCTGACCCGCGCGCTCGCCCGAGACCTCGGGCCCATGAACATCCGCGTCAACTCGATCGTGCCGGGATGGATCATGACCGAGCGGCAGGTGCGACTCTGGCTGACGCCCGAAGGCGAGCAGGAGCTGCTTCGCCGTCAGTGCCTGAAGCGGAAGCTTCTTCCGGAGGACATCGCGCGCGTCGTGCTCTTCTTCGCCGCCGATGACAGCTCGGCCTGCACCAACCAGAGCTACATCGTCGACGGCGGCTGGGTGTGAGGAGACGGCCCTCCGGGTGGGCGGGCGTGGTTCAGGCGCGCGCCGGCGAGGCGAGCGTCGCGTAGCGGGGCATCACTTCGGTCGCGAAGAGCTCGATGGATCGCATCGCGTCCTGGTGGCTGATATCGCCCCACTGGAACGAGCAGACGAAGTAGTTGGCCCCGGTCGCCACGTACTCTTCCATGTACTCCAGCACCGCCCGCGGCGTTCCGGCCAGGGCCACCCCACCGAGGCGGTTGGGATGGGATCCCTGTTTCACCTGGTCGAAGCGCTCGAGCTCGGCGTCGATGTCCCGCCGCAGCTCCCGCGTCGGCAACCCCTTGGGACGCTCCCCGACGAAACCGAACGAGCCATCCTTGGTCTGCATGAACTGGGTGAGTCCGCGCCTCTCCGCCTCGAGACGACGTGGCGCGGCGAGGTTCCAACGATATTTCTCCCACGCGGGCGTGGCGATCCGCATCGCTTCCGCGTCCGTGTCCGCCACGACCAGGTGCACCACGAGGCCGATCATCGGCGCGTCCCCTTGCACCGTCACGGCACCCGCACCCTGATGCTCTTCCCACGCGGCCCGATAGCGCGGGACCGCCACCGCCAGACCGTCGATGGAGCCGACGATGATGGTGTGCATCCCCTCCATCGCCGCCGTGACCGGATTGCGCATGTACCAGAGCGGCGGATATGGCTGCTGCAGCGGCCGGAGATACATGGGAAGGTTCTCGAAGCTGTGGAAGCGCCCGGCATACGTGAGCTGATCGTGGCTGAGCCCTTCACGAACGATCGCCAGCGTCTCCAGATAGCGCGCGTAGTTGGTCTCGGGGTCGGCTTCCTGGCCCCAGAAGAAGGCTTCCATGACCCCGCCCCGTCCGACACCGACCTCCAGGCGTCCGCCACTCAGGTTGTCGAGCATGCTGATCTCTTCGATCAGCCGGAGCGGATGGTGCAGCGGCAGGACGTAGACACACGGCCCGAATCGCATGCGCTTCGTGCGCTGCGCCACGCTACCCAGGAACACGTTCTGCGACGGCGCCAGGCTGTGGATCGCGGGCGTGTGGTGCTCGGCCAGATGATAGGCGTAGAAGCCGGCCCGGTCGAGGCGCTCGATCTGGACCAGGCGCTCGCGATAGATCTGATCGAGTCGCTGCCCCGGCACCGGCTCGATGTGGTCGAAGACCCCGAAGCGCAGTGACATGTCGTCCCCCGTCCCGTAATCCTACAAGATTTGGCGACCCGGCGGCTCGACGGTCCTTTTGGAGTTCTCACCCGACTCCGACGACGCTCCGGTGACCGACCCGCCGACCTCAGGCGAAAGCGGCGAGAAGAGATCCGCCGGCCGCCGCGATCACCACGACGAGCCAGGGCGGTAGCCGCCAGAACATGAGCAGGCCGAAGGCAACGAGGGCGAGACCGAAGTCGGCATGGCTCTTCACGGCGCTGCTCCACACGGGGTCGTACAGGGCGGCGAGCAGGAGCCCGACGACGGCAGCGTTGATTCCACGAAGCGCGGCCTGAAACGCCGCCCGCGTGCGCAAGAGCCCCCAGAACGGAAGCGCCCCGATGACCAGGAGGAAGGCGGGCAAGAACATCGCGACGAGCGCCCATCCGGCGCCGATCCACCCGTTCGGCGGCTGGTGCATCACGGCGCCGAGATATGCGGCGAACGTGAACAGGGGGCCGGGCACCGCTTGCGCCGCGCCATACCCGGCGATGAACTCTTCGTTGGTCACCCAGCCCGTTGGAACGACCTCGGCCTGGAGAAGCGGAAGCACCACGTGTCCGCCGCCGAAGACGAGCGAGCCCGCTCGATAGAAGCTGTCGAAGACCGACAGGGCGTGGCTCGGCGCCACCTGGCGCGCGATCGGCAATAGGACCAGCAGACCGAAGAACAGCGCCAGCGATCCGACGGCGACGCCCTTGCCGACGGGGATCCGCATGGCGGTCGTCGCCGAGGTCCCCGCGACCGGCAGGAGCATCCATCCCACGAGTCCGGCGGCGACGATGACCAGCACCTGGACGGTCGCCGTCCGTGACGCCAGCACGACGATCGCGGCGACGATCGCCAGCGATGCCCGTTCCCGATCCGCCGCCAGGCTGCGCGCCATGCCCCACACCGCCTGAGCGACGACGGCCACCGCGACGACCTTCAGCCCATGCAGCCAGCCGGCGTCCGCGACGCCGAACGCCTGCAGGCCGTAGGCGAACGCCACCAGCGCCACCGCCGAGGGAAGCGTGAATCCAAGCCACGCCGCCAGACCACCGAGCAGGCCGGCGCGCAGGATGCCGATCGCGATGCTTACCTGACTGCTCGCGGGTCCGGGAAGGAACTGGCAGAGCGCCACGAGATCGGCGTAGTGCGCCTCGTCGAGCCAGCGCCGTCGCACGACGTACTCTTCGCGGAAGTAGCCGAGGTGCGCGATCGGACCGCCGAACGAGGTCAGGCCCAGTCGCGTCGAGACGCCGAGGACCTCGAGGAGAGCGCTCAATCGGGCGCGCGTGCTAGTCGATCGCTCTGTACATCCGCTCGTCGTAGAGCGCGCCCGTCATCGTCGCGAGCTTGTCGCGGAACTCCCGCGTCGCGGGCGCCATCGAGTGCGCCTCGACCGCCTTCGTGTCCTTCCAGATCTCCACTACCGTGAAATGGTTCTGACGGTTGATCTGCTGGACGACCTCGAAGCGCAGGTTGCCGTCAGCCCGCCGGCTCTCGTCGCCCAGCCGCTTGAGCGCGGCGACCCCGTCCTCTTTGCGCGGCGGGATGACGTCGACGTGGGTCGCGACGTAGATGGCGCCGCGCACGGTCGGCGCGTCGATCGGCCCGACCGAGAGCCCGACGTGCACGCGTTCGTCGGTCGGCGCGTTGCGGATCGCGGTGATCTTCTCGCGCGTGTCGGTGGTGTTGGCGCCCTTGCCGTGAGCCTCGAAGGCCGCCTGGTCCTTCCAGATCTCGAGGATCGCGAACTGGTGCGGCTGGTCGATCCGCTGCGCGACCTCGCATCTCAGGTTGCCGCCCTCCTTGCGGGCCGCCTCGCGATAGCGCTTGAGCAGCGTCGCCGCGTCCGCCTTGGCCGTGGGCATGACCTCGACGTAGGTCACGGCGTAGATGTTGCCCTCGATGGGAGCCGGCGCCGGAGCTTGCGCCCGCGCGTCTGCGGTCACGCCGCTCACCACGATGACCAGGCCGAGAACGAGAGCCCGGAACGATGGTCGCATGTCATCACCTCACTCTAGCATTTGACTCCGGTGGCGAGCGCGGACTGGAGGTTTCGGGCGAACTCCGCAAGGAGCGAGTCGGCCTTTTTCTTGATGATCGGCTGACCGAACTCTCCGATCTTGCCGAGGACGACGAGGTCCGTCTCGATGTGCAAGCGCGTCCCACCCTGGGTCGGGGCCAGTGTGAGGCTCATGCGCGCGCGGATCCCTCCGCCTACCCGACGGTCGTTGGCCTCGGCCCGCATGCGTGCTCGCCAGGCGCCTCGATCCTGTTCCTCGACGGTCACGGTGCCCTGGAGGGCGAGGCGAATCGGGCCGACATGGACCTTGAAGCTCCCCCGGTAGGCGCTCGCGTCGACCGCCTCGACGGTCTCGACTCCCGGGACGCAGCCCGCCACCTTCGGGACTTCCATCATGAAGTCCCACAAGCGCTCGGGCTCCACGGGGATCACGCACTCTTGCGTGAAGGTCAAAGGGTGCCGCGCGCCGAGCGCCGCGCCGCCTCCCACGCTTGCGTGAGCGCCCGGCCGACCATGACCGCGGTCATCTCACGCTTGTATTCGGCGGAGCCTCGGTGATCGCTCAGGGGATCCACCTCGCCCTTGGCCGCCTCGCCGACGGCGCGGAGCACACTCTCTCCGAGCCGCTGGCCGGAGAGGAGCGCCTCCGCGACCCTCGCGCGAAGCGGCGTCACCCCGACCGAGCCGAGCGCGATCCGCGCCTCGCGGCAGCGTTCGCCATCCGGCTCCAGTGCGACGGTCGCGGCGACGGCGACGGTCGCGTAATCGTCGGCGCTGCGCGGGAGAAATTTCAGGAACGTGGCGCCACTCGACGCCGAGAGCAGGGGGACGGTGACCGCCGTGACGAGCTCACCCGGTACCAGCGCGGTTTCATAGTAGTCGCGGAAGAACTCTCCGAGGGACAGCTCTCGACGCCCTCCGGCGCCGCGGATCTCGACGCGGGCGCCGAGCGCCAGGAGCGTCACCGGCGGATCCTGATTCGGGTCGGCGTGGGCGAGCGCTCCGCCGACGGTGGCCATGTGGCGGATCCGGATCGTCGCCACGCGGCGGAACGTCTCGGCCAGGACCGGCAGCCGCTCCCGGACGAGGAGCGACACCTCCGCCTCGCGATGGGTGACCAGGGCGCCCAGTCGAAGCGCGCCGTTGACCGCCTCGATCCGGTCGAGCCCCTGCACGTCGCGCAGGCTCACGAGACACCCCGGACGAACCAGCTGCTGGCGCATCATGGTCACGAGGGCGGTGCCGCCGGCGACGACGCGCGCGTCTTCGCCGTACTCGCGGAGGACGGTGAGGGCTTCATCGAGCGCCCGCGGCACGCGATACTCGAAGGCGTTCACGGCCGGCTCCGCTGGGCGGCCGCCCGGATCGACTCGATGATCTTGTAGTAGCCGGTGCACCGGCAGAGATTCCCGAGCATCCACTCTCGAGTCTCCGCGTCGCTCGGGTTCGGGATCGCGTCGAGCAGCGCCTTGGCCGACACGACCTGGCCGGGCGTGCAGATGCCGCACTGAAACCCGCCGGAGTCCACGAAGGCTTGCTGCACGGGATGGAGCCGCTCGTCCTCGGCGAGCCCTTCGACCGTGGTGACGGCGCGGCCGTCCGCGAAGACCGCCAGCGCGATGCACGAGCTGATCATCTTGCCGTCCAGCAGCACGGTGCACGCGCCGCACACGCCGACGCCACACCCCTCCTTGGAGCCGGTGAGCCCAAGATCGTACCGGAGGCAGTCGAGGAGCGTCCGGTAGGTCGGGACCTCCACGTCGTGCGACGTCCCGTTGACGGTGAGGCGGATCACGCGAGTCACGACCGCCGCTCCTTCAAGGATGGAGCCGGTGCCTTCGCTTTCGCTCTGAGCGCGAAGTAGACCTTCTCGGCCGTGATCGGTAGGTCGAGGATGCGGGCCCCGCACGCGTCGGCCACCGCGTTGGCGATCGCGGGCGCGACGGCGCTGATGCTCCCCTCGCCGATCGCCTTGGCGTTGAACGGTCCCGGCCCCACCGGGTCTTCGAGGATCACGGTGGTGAGGGGCGGGATGTCTTGAATGGTCGGGAGCTTGACGTCACCCAGGCTGAGCGTGCTGATCCGCCCGTCTTCGGTTTTGACCTCCTCCATCAGCGCGTACCCGAGCCCCTGGACGAACCCGCCTTCGATCTGTCCCTGATGACCGATCGGATTGATGATGGTGCCGACGTCGTGCGCCGTCGTGAAGCGACGCACCGTCACCTGACCCGTCTGCGGATCGACAGAGACCTCGGCGACCTGGGCGGTGAAGGACGTGACGGTGCCGTGAGCCTTCGCGTCGTAGAAGTGCGTGGCCTCCAGCGTTCGGCCCGCGCGCGCGGCGGCCTGAGCAATCGCGGCCAGCGAGGTCGCCGGCGCTCCGAGCCGGGCCGCTTCGGCCCCAATCTGCTCTCTGAGATTTTCGGCCGCATGGTACGCCGCTCGGCCGCCCGTGTGAGTGACCCGGCTGCCGCCCACACCGGAATCGGTCGTGAAGTCGTCGGTCGTGACGACTTCGATCTCCACCTCGTCGAGGGGCAGGCCGAGAACCTCGGCGACGACCTGACGAAGGACCAGGTGTGCTCCGGTCCCGGTGTCGGGCAGCGCGACCGACAACGTCACCGTGCCGTCGGTCTCGAGCCGTACCCGGGCATTCGTGAATCCCACCCCGATGTGGCGATGCGTCATAGCGGCACCGCGTCCGATCCACGGCCCCTTGGGCTCGGACCAGTTGCTCGCCTTGAGCGCGGCCTCGAGCGTGTCGCCGGCGCGCACGTGCTCGAGATGGTGGCCGTTGGCGAGGACGTCGCCGTCCCGGAGAAGATTCCGCCGGCGGAGCTCGGCCGGATCGAGCGAGAGCTCACGGGCGATCATGTCCATGTGCGACTCTCCGGCGAAGACCATCTGGGGCTCGCCGGGCGACCGGGCATGACCGCAGGGGATGTTGTTGGAGTAGACGCAGAACGATTCGATCAGGAGATGGGGGATCCGGTAGACCCCGGCCCCCATGCCAGCGCCCCCGAGATTCACGCTCGGCGCGGGCTTGAAGGCCGCGTACGCCCCGCTGTTGAAGAGCGCTCGCACGCGCCGGGCGACGATCCGTCCGTCCTTGTCCACCCCGGTCCGGAGCGTGATGACGGCCGGGTGGCGGGGGTTACCCGCCATCAGCTCCTCGGTGTACCGCATGATCATCTTAACCGGCCTGCCGGTCGCGCGCGCCAGGTGGTAGGCGAGCGGGAGATCCATCACCGAGCCCTTGCCCCCGAAGTCACCGCCGATCGGAGTCAGGTTGACTCGAATCTGCGCCGGCGGCAGCTGCAGCGCGAGGGACAGGAGCTCCTTGAGACGGAAGGGCATCTTGTTCGACGCCCACACCTGGACCCGACCGTCCTCGTCGATCGCCACGACGCCGGCGTGAGGCTCGAGATAGCCCTGATGGGCCAGCTGCGTGCGGAAGGTGTGCTCGAAGACCCGGTCGGCCTCACGGAACCCGGCCTCGACATCGCCCAGCTTGAAACGGAGCACCGACTGGACATTCGGATGGGGTCGCTCAGGCGGGGCTCCCTCATAGGCCCCGGGATCGTCGTGCAGCACCGGCGCGCCGACTTTGATCGCCTCGACCGGGTCGAAGACCGCCGGAAGATCCTCGTACTCCACGTCGATCAGCGCGAGCGCTTCTTCCGCGATGTCGGGGTCGAGGGCGGCGACCGCCGCGACCCTCTCGCCAATGAATCGGACCCGATCGCGCGCGAGAAGGGGCATGTCGAACATGCGACGTCCGACCAGGATGTTCGGGAGATCTTGCGCCGTGAGAACGGCCAGGACCCCGGCGAGGGCTTTGGCTCGGGACGTGTCGATCCGGAGAATCCGTGCGTGGGGCAGCGGGCTTCGAAGGGTCTTCCCCCAGACCAGTCCGGGGAGAGTCACGTCTCCGGAGTAGCGCGCCTCGCCGCTGACCTTCTCGATACCGTCGAGCCGACCGATCGGCTTTCCAACGACACGATGGGCCATCTGTCCCTCCCTGCCCAGTCGGGTGTGGGGCGAGAGTATTCCGGAGGAACCGGACAGGTCAATCCGGTCCCAACGGACGCCTGTGCTACGCTACGTTCTCTCGACTAGGCGAGGTGCCGTGACGAACGCAAGCGGGTCCGCTCTCGCGGAGCGGCTGTCGGTCGGGGGAATCGAGCTGGAAGTGGTACGCCGGGGCACCGGTCGGCCCCTGCTGCTCCTGCACGGCGCGCAAACCGTCGATCCGCGGGCGCGCTTCCTGGATCTGCTCGGCGCCCACGCCGAGATCATCGCCCCTTCGCACCCCGGCTTCGGCCACTCGCCGCGCCCGGCGGATTTCGAGACGGTGTACGACCTTGTGCATTTCTATCTCGAGGTCCTCGAGGCGCTGCCGCACGAGAAGGTGACGCTCCTCGGCTTGTCCTTCGGCGGCTGGCTCGCGGCCGAGGTCGCCGTCAAGTGCCACCACCGGCTCGACGGGCTCATCCTGGTCGACGCCTTCGGCATCAAGATCAGCGATCGCGAGACGCCGGATATCCTGGACGTCTTCAACACCTCGCCGCAGGAAGTGCGGCGGCGGAGCTGGCACGATCCCGAAGCCTGGGCGCTCGACTTCAACGCGTTGTCGGACGACCAGCTGGTGGTGCGCGCCCGGAACTGGGAGGCGCTCTGCCTCTACGGCTGGCATCCTTATATGTACAATCCCCAGCTCAAGCGCTGGCTCCGGCGCATCACGGTCCCGACGCTCGTGCTGTGGGGTGCCAGCGATGGGATCGTGACGCCGTCGTACGGGCGCGCCTATAGTGAGCTGATCCCCGGCTCGCGCTTCGGACTGATCGAGCGGGCGGGGCATCATCCGGAGATCGAGCAGGCCGAAGCCTTCGTCGACGCGGTCGTGAAGTTCCTGAATCGCTGACGCCGCTCAGGAGAGAGCCGATGGACGCGTGGTGGCAGTGCGAGGTTCCGTACCCGTTCGTTCCCCAGGAGGTCCTCACCGCCGCCGATTCGGTCCGCGCCAGCCTGCCGAACAGGTATTGCGATCCCAAGGTCGCCGCCGACCTGTTCGAGGAAGTCATCGACGAGTTCCTTCTGTGCGACGACCTCGGGCTCAACGTCCTGGCGATCGAGCACCACGCGGGGATCAACTCACTCCTCGGCGCCAACCCCCTGCTCGTCGGCATTCTTGCCCGCCAGACGCGCCAGGTCCGCATCCTCAGTCTCGGCACCCTGATCTCCGTGCGGAAGGATCCGGTGCGCGTGGCCGAGGAGTACGCCACCGCGGACGTCATCTCGCGCGGGCGCCTGGAGATCGGCTTCGTGAAGTCGGGCGGCACCGAGATGGCATCCGCCAACGCCAACCCCGTGAACAACGTCGAGCGCTACTGGGAGGCGATCGACCTCATCAAGAAGGCGCTGAGCCATCACGACGGGCCGTTCAGCTGGGAGGGCAAGCACTTCGCGCACCGTCACGTGAACATCTGGCCGCGCCCGTGGCAGCAGCCGCATCCCCGCATGTGGTCGGCCACCGGCGATCCGGAGACCGCCGCCGAGGTCGGCCGGCGCGGCATGGTGCACGTGCTAGTCCTGCGCGGCCCGGAGGGAACCAGGCGCGCCTACGCCGCCCATCGCAAGGCGCGCGCCGAGGCCGGCCTGCCCAAGGTGACCACCGACAACTTCGCCTATGCGGCGTTCGTCTACGTCGGCGACACGGACGAGGAAGGCCGTCGCGTCGGCGAGAAGCTGCTCTGGTTCCTCCACACCAGCCTCAAATCGGCGCCCCAGTATTCGAAGTTCCTGCCGGGCAGCGCGCCGCCCCACGCCGCGCCGCAGGTCTATCGCACGGCGCCCACGAGCGGGGCTGCTGCGCCGGTCAGTCTCGCCAACGCCGAGAAGGGCGTCGCCTCAGCCGGTCACAATGCCGCGCGGCTCCAGTCGATCACCGCGGAGGAGGCGACGGCCCAGGGCATCTTCTTCGCGGGTAACCCCGATACCGTGTACAAGCAGGTGATGGAGTTCTACGACAAGGTCGGTGGCTTCGGCCACCTGAGCCTGGTCGGCCGCTCGGGCTTCATGACCCATGCCGAGTCCGAAAAGGGGATCCGGCTCTTCTCGAAGGAAGTGCTCCCGCGGCTTCGCGAGATCAAGCCCGTCACGGTCGATTGAGCGGATTCAGCGCCCGGTGAAGCGCGGCGGTCGTCCTTCGCGGTGCGCGGCCATGCCTTCGTCGACGTCGCGGCTCCACTCGAGCGCCTGACGAAGCGCGTCCGCGAGCGCGCGCGCGGCGGTGAAGCCCGCGGCGCCGCGGACGTTCATGATGCGCTTGGCCCCGCGCGTCGCGAGCGGCCCGCTGGCCGCGATCCGGGCGGCCAGCGCCCGCGCTTCGGGAAGCAGCCGCTCGGCGGGACACACCGAGAGCACCAGCCCCAACCGCTCCATCTCCGACGCGTCCAGCTCGCGGCCCGTGCAGATCAGCTCCAGGGCGCGCGCGCGGCCGACGATCGCCGGCAGCCGAACGGGGCCGCCGGCGCCGGGAAATCCGCCCCAGAGCGCTTCGGGCAGCGCGAACGTCGCGTGCGTTGCCGCCAGCCGGATGTCGCACGCCAGCGCCAGCTCGGCCGCGCCCGCGCGTGTGGTGCCGTTGAGCGCCGCGATGACGATCTGGGGGAGCGCCTCGATCCCATCGTAGAGGCGGTTGGCGACGCGGACCAGCTCGAGGATCTGCTCTTTGGTGTAACTCGCCCGGACCGCGGGATTCAGGATGCCCATCGAGAAGAACTCGGCGCCGCTTCCCGTGATCACGACCGCCTGGATCTCCTCGTCGGCGCCCAGACGATCGACCAGGCCCTGCAGTGTCAGCAGGACGTCGCGCGTGAGTCGGTTCTGATCGGCCGGCCGGTCGAGCATGATCGTCATCGCGCGACCGTCCCGCTCGACCCGGACTTCCTCCGACCCTCGTGTCATCGGCACCTCCCCGTCACGCGGCAGCTCGTCATCCCGATTCTCCAGTGAGCAGGCCCCCGAAGATGCGGCGTCCGAGCTTGAACCCCTCCACGAGCGTGATGCCGGCGCCCTCCGCCGTCGGGTTCGCGGCTCGCCAGGCTCGCAGATCCTCTTCCGACCGGAAGAAGTTGATCGTCGTTCAGAGAGAGTCGGCGGCCTTGCATCCGCCGTCGGCTCGCTTTCCGATCCAGAGCATGACGCCCGTCGCTTCGGGTCCCGGCCCCTCCGGTGCCGCCGAGAGCTCGAGCGGCGCTCCGCTGTAATGGCAGCGCGACCGGATCTCGATCCGTTTGCCGACCATGGGCGCGATGCCGAGCGCGTCCGTAGCACAGCAGGCATACCGCTCCTTACCGCTCGGCAGTCGGACCACAAACGGCGTCGGCGACGCCGAGAAGGGGTACGCCATATCGACGTGGCCGCCGCGGACCCGGATCAGGTCGTCGGCGTCCAGCGCGATGAGCGCCTGATGGATCGCGCCGCCCGGCTCGTCGGGAAATGTCGCGACGAGCTCTTCCACGCGAATCGGGCCGCCGCGATCCACGAAGATCTGGAGAATACGCCTGGACACCGCCGTCTCGCGGGCGGCCCGACGAGTCTTCCACCTGCCTTCCAGGTCGAGCGCGGCGAACTCGTCGGCGGTCTTGATCTCGAGGCTTGCCATGGGTCTTCCTCCTTCTCGAGTCGCACCTCGGCCAGCAGGGCTTTTGGCCTGCCCGGGAGCAGGATAAACTCTGTCGCAACTCCGGGCTCGAGCACATTTCGCCTGGGCACGCCGATGAACGTCAGGAGGACGTGATGTACGAAGGCTTCCGCCGATTCGACATTCAAACCAGCGATCCTCAGGTCACGATCCGCGGCGTGGTGGCGGGCGCCGGTCCGTCTCTGCTGCTGCTCCACGGCAATCCTCTCTCCCACTTCCACTGGCGCTTCGTCGCGCCGCGGCTGGCGAAGGATTTTACCGTGGTCGCGACGGACCTGCGCGGCTACGGCGACAGCGGCAAGCCGCGCGGCCTGCCGGATCACAGCAACTATTCGTTCCGCCGCATGGCGCAGGACCAGGTCGACGTGATGCACGAGCTCGGCTTCGAGCGATTCCTGGTCGCCGGTCACGACCGGGGCGCGCGCACCGCCTATCGCATGGCGCTCGATCATCCGGCGAAGGTGCTCAAGCTCTGCGCCATCGACATCCTGCCGACCCACCATGTATGGACCCACGTCACGCGAGAATGGGCGCTCAACAGCTATCACTGGTCGTTCATGGCGCAGCCGTACGATTTCCCCGAGCGTCTGCTCGCCGGCAAAGAGGAGTACTACATCCGGCTCAAGCTAGGCTCCCAGGGCCTGGGCAAGGGCGGGTTCACCGAGGACGCGATCCGGGAGTACGTGCGCTGCTGCACGCCCGAGAACATCCACGGCGTGTGCGAGGACTACCGCGCGGGAGCCACGATCGACTACGAGATGGACAAACGCGTGGAAGTCCATCGGCCGCCTCAGCGCGCGCCCAGCTGCTGCGAGAGCCGGTCGGCGATCGTGCGGAGCTCGAGCGCGAGCGTGTCGACACCGATCTTCTGGACCTGCTCGCTCACACCCACGACGACGACGACGTGCGTCAGCTGCTCGCGCGCGCCCCGCACCGGAGCGGCGATGATCGTCACCCCCCTGATGTAGTTGCCCTCGTCCACGGCGTACCCGTTGGCGCGTGTTGCCCCAACCTCGGCGCGCCAGGCGCCGAGGGAGGGCGGGCGGTCCCAGCGCAGCGCGCGAAAGCGACGATCGAGCGTGCTCCCGGGATAGCCGCCGAAGGCGGCGACGCAGCGCCCGGACGCGCTGATCAGCGCCGGGAAGCGGCTGCCGAGGTCGACGTGGAGCCGCAGGCCCTGATCCGAGCGCGCGATGGCGACCACGACGATGTGCTCGAGCCCGATCACCTGGACGCCGATGGTGGTGACGCCGTGACGGCGCGTGAGCCGATCGAGCTCCGGCTGCGCCATCTCCGCGAAGCCGTTCCGGGAGAGCGCGCTGCGCGCCATGGTGACGAGGCCGGCGCCGAGGCGATATCGCTTGGTCACGGGATCGAACGCGACCAGCTCCTCGGCGACCAGCACTCGCAGGATGTGCAAGCACGTGCTGGGAATCAGGCCGAGCGCGCGGGCGATCGCATTGACCCCCCGCGACTCCTCGCTCCGGCCGAGCAGCCGCAGAATCGCCACCGCGCGCGTCACCGCCGGGACCTGGCGCGCCGGGCGGCCCGTCCCGCCCCGCGTCAGCGCCTGCACCCCGACCCCCGCCCGACCCATCGTGTTGCCCTTATACAATGAGCGCCGCATATTGACAACGCCGCCCCGCCGGTGCTCCGATGACCGGGCGCGGGGCCCCTCGCGCCGGGAGCGCCATGACCGACCTGACCGAGTACACGACCTACGCGGATGCCCACCGGCACTTCTCGTCGTCCGCGCTGTGGACGTTGTTCGACGGCGGCCGAGAGTCGCTGAACCTCGCCCACGAGTGCGTCGACCGGCATGCGCGCTCCGGGCGCACCGCCGTGCGCGTGGCCCACGCCGACGGGCGCGACGAGGCCCTGAGCTTTCGCGAGTTGGCCGAGTGGTCCTCGCGCGTCGCTCACTGGCTGGCCGCGCGCGGGGTCGTCGTTGGCGATCGGGTCGCGATCATGCTGGAGCCGTCGCTCGCCTTCTACGCCGCCCTCTTCGGCGCCATCAAGCGGGGCGCCATCGCGGTGCCGCTCTTCACCCTCTTCGGCCCGGAAGGGATGCGGCTGCGGCTCGACGACTGCACGCCGCGGCTGCTCTTGACCAAGGCCGAGAAGGCCGGGAGCGGGCGAGATTTTCCGGGCCTCGACGTCGTGGTGGTCGACGACGCGCTGCTGGCGTCGCTGGCGTCCCATCCGGCGCAGTACGAGGTCGCGAGCCGGCCGGACGACCTCGCGGTGTTCCAGTACACCTCGGGCACGACGCGGGAGCTGCCGGCGGCCGTGCGCCACAGCCATCGCGCCATCGTCGTGCTCATGGTCGCCGCGCTCTACGGCACGGGCATCCGCCCGGGCGACCGCTTCTTCTGCCCGTCCTCGCCCGCGTGGGGACACGGCCTCTGGCACGGAACGCTCGCGCCGCTGGCGCTCGGCGTGACCACCGGCACGATGGCCGGAAGGTTCGACGCCGTGCGACTGCTCCGGGCGCTCCAGGAGTACGACGTCACCAACCTGTCCGCGGCGGCGACACACTTCCGGATGATGAAGAGCACGGGCGAGGCGGCGAAGTACCGCTACGCCGTTCGCAAGCTTTCCTTCACGGGCGAGCCCATGGACAGCGCCACGCGCGCCTTCGTCGAGACCACGTTCGGCGTGCCGGCATGCAGCATGTACGGCACCACCGAGGTCGGCGTGATCCTCGCGGACTATCCGGGCGCCGAGGACCACGTCGTCAAGCCCGGCGCGCTCGGCAAGCCGGTGCCGGGGGTGCGCGTCGAGGTGCAGGGCCCGGATGGTCGGCCCTGTTCGATCGGCGAGATCGGCGAGATCAAGGTGTGGCGACGGGGTGCCTGGTTCTCGACGAACGATCGCGGCCACGTCGACGGGGACGGGTACTTCCACCACGCCGGCCGCGCCGACGACGTGATCATCTCCGCGGGCTGGACCATGAGCGCCGTCGAGATCGAGGACGTGCTCCTCGAGCACCCGGACGTGCGTGACGCGGCGGTGATCGGTGTCGCCGATGCCCTGCGCGGGCACGTCGTCAAGGCGTTCATCGTGAGCGCGCGCCGCGGCGACGACGACTTCGCGCGCGAGCTGCAGGACTTCACGCGCACGCGGCTCAGCCAGCACGAGTACCCCCGCCACGTCGCATTCGTGCCCGCGCTGCCCAAGACGCCCGCGGGCAAGGTCAATCGCAAGGCGCTGCGCGAACACGAGACTGCCCGAAAGCTGACCGAGGAGGACCAAGGTCCTCCCGGCGCGCGCGGAGCGTTGGGGGGTGTGGGGGGCCATGTCGGGGCCCCCCACGTGGAACCATGACGCTCTTCCCGAAGATCACCGAGCAGGGTCTCGACGATCTGCGCCGGCGGATCGGCGTCAAGATCACGGACACGCTCGAGCCGTGGTGCCACGAGGCGACGCGCGACGCCATCCGCCACTATGCCCACGGCATCGGGGACGACAACCCGCTCTGGTGCGATCCCGAGTACGCGACCGGCACGCGCTGGGGCGGCATCGTGGCGCCGCCGAGCTTTCTCTTCGCCTGCAGCCGCATCATCTCGGGCTACGTCGGCGGGCTACCGGGCGTGCATGCGATGTGGGCGGGCGCCGACTGGACCTGGCGCCTCCCGGTGCGGCGCAACGACTCGATCTCGACCGAAGCCTGGCTCGCCGACCTGGTCGAGCACCAGACGACGTTCGCCGGACGCTCGATCCAGCAGGTCTACCACGTCGACTTCTTCAACCAGCACGGCGACCGCGTCGCCGCGGCCGACAGCTGGTGCTTTCGCACGGACCGCGACCAGGCGCGCGAGAAGGGCACGAAGTACACGGCGGTCAAGGCGAAGCCGCCGAAGCGCTACACCGACGAGGAGCTCGCCGACATCTATCGACTCTACGCGGGCGAGGCCGTCCGCGGCGCCGTCGCGCGCTACTGGGACGACGTACGCGAGGGCGAGCGGTTGCCCACGATGGCGAAGGGCCCGATGACGGTGACGGGCTTCATCGCGTTCGCGCAGGGCTGGGGCGGCCTCTACATCCGGGCGAACAAGCTCGCGTGGAAGCAAATCGATCGCCACTCCGGGCTCGGCATCAAGAACCGGTTCGGCATCCCGGACTGCCCCGAGCGCGTGCACTGGGAGCCCGAGTTCGCGACCCTGGTCGGCGCGCCCGGCGCGTACGACTACGGCCCCGAGCGGTGTTCGTGGCTGACGCATCACCTGACCAACTGGATGGGCGACGCGGGCTTCCTCCGCCGGGCTCACTGCAAGATCCGCCGGCATAATCCCGAGGGTGACACGTTGCGCATCGACGGGACCGTCGTGCGCAGGTTCGTCGAGGACGAGCAGCACCTCGTCGAGATCGAGCAGGAGGCGCGCAACCAGGACGGCGAGCTCTCCGTAGTCGGTCGCGGCGTCGTCGAGCTGCCGGCGCGCGGCTAGACGTGTCTCGCGACCCTACGGGTGCCCCGCCCGGGCGGGGCACCCGCGCAGGCGACTCTCAGGCGCCGAGATACTGCCGGCGCAACGACTCGAGCAAGGCCTGGACACCCGCGATGTCTCGATCCGCGCAAGCGACCACCGACAAAGGCCGTTTCGGAGTCGACGCGAGCGGGCGTTGCGTCCGTGACACCGGGACGACGAGGCAGCCGGGCACACCCGATCCGAGGTCGAGCCCGGGAGGAAGAGAAGAAGTCCGACGGGTTACGCGCCGTGTGGCTCTTCCGTGCAACGTGAGTCTCCTCGCCTCACTCGTGCGTCTCGCGAGCCGCGAGCGTCTTATACTGGCGGAGGATCTATGGCGTACGACCGCGATCCATGATCTCCGACCCCCGGCTCGGCGACGGCCTGTTCTCGCCCGCGGCCTACGCGCGCGAGGACGAGGCCGCGGACGACCACTTCTACGTCATCCCGCGCAAGGTCGTCCACATCGACGATGGCGCCATCGTCGCGCTCGGCCGCCTGTACGCCGAGCTGTTGCCCAGCGGCGGACGCCTGCTCGACCTGATGAGTAGCTGGCGCAGCCATCTCCCGGAGGGTTTCAACACCCGCGCCGTGGTGGGGCTCGGGTTGAACGCGGAGGAGATGGCCGACAACCCGCAACTGACGACCCACGTCGTCTACGACTTGAACCGCGACCCGCGGTTGCCCTTCGCCGACGAAAAGTTCGACGGCGCGATGTGCGCCGTCTCGATCCAGTACGTGGTCCACCCGCTCCTCGTCTTCCGCGAGGTCCGCCGCGTGCTCCGGCCGGGGGCGCCCTTCGTGGTCTCGTTTTCCAACCGTTGCTTCCCCACCAAAGCCGTCGCCGTCTGGCTCGACACCAGTGACGAGCAACACCTGACGCTCGTCCGAACGTACTTCACGGCCGCCGGCGGATGGACGGACGCCCAGGCGGAGAACCGGTCGCTGGGTGGGCACGGGGATCCGCTGTACTCGGTGTGGGCGCGCGCGTCGGCGGGGACGACGGCGGCACGGCCCACGATCGCATGACGATACCTCTCGCGCCCTCCGCGGTCGACCGCTACCGTCGCGACGGCTTCTACTTCCCGGTCCCGGTGCTCGCGCCCGGCGAGGCGCTCGCCTGCCGCCGCCGGCTCGAGGCCGTCGAGGCCGCGCACGGTGGCCAGCTCGGCGGCGAGCTCCGTCACAAGCCGCATCTGCTGTTCACGTGGCTGGCCGATCTCGTGCGCCATCCAGCGATCCTCGACGCGGTCGAGGCCGTGCTCGGCCCGAATCTGCTCGTCTGGAGCACGAGCTTCTTCATCAAGGACGCTCACGATCCCGCGTATGTGTCCTGGCACCAGGACTCGACCTACTGGGGGCTCAGCGCGCCGGACGTCGTCACCGCGTGGCTCGCTTTCACCGACGCGACGGTCGAAAACGGGGCGATGCGGATGGTGCCGGGCTCGCACGACGAGCAGCTGGCCCACCGAGACACCTTCGCGCCGAACAATCTGCTCTCGCGCGGCCAGGAGATCGCGGTCGAGATCGACGAGGCGCGCGGGGTCGACATCGTGCTCCGCGCGGGCGAGATGTCGCTGCACCACGTGCGGATGGTGCACGGCTCGCCCCAATCGCTCCGACGACCGGCGCATCGGCTTCGCGATCCGCTACATCCCGACGTCCGTGAAGCAGCTTGCCGGTGACGGCGACAGCGCGATGCTCGTGCGCGGCGTCGACGAGCACCACCACTTCGCGCCCGAGCACCCGCCCACGTCCGATCTGGCCCCGGAGGCGCGCGCCCACCACGCGGAAGTGGTGGCGCGGACGGCGAAAATTCTCTACCGCGGAACCGGAGTCGAGCGCTTCAGGTAGGACCGGCGCTTCGGCGAGCGGCGCTTCGGGTGGGGCGTGGACCGCTCAGCCGCTGCCGTAGGAGACGCGATAGATGCGGCCCGCCTTGTCGTCGGAGATCAGGAGCGCGCCGTCGGGCATGACCAGCACGTCCGCTGGACGCCCGGACGCGGCGCTGCCTTTGAGCCACCCGGCGGCGAAGGTCTCGTACGACGTCGCGCGCCCGTTCTCGACCTTCACGAAGGCCACGCGATATCCGATCGGCGTCGAGCGGTTCCACGAGCCGTGCTCGGCGATGAAGATGCCGCCGCGGTATTTCTCGGGGAACATCGTTCCGGTGTAGAACCGCATCCCGAGCGCCGCGACGTGTGGCCCGAGCTCCCGGGCGGGCGCCGTGAACTCGCTGCACGGGCGTCCGCCGTTGTGCTCCGGGTCACGCAGCCCGTTGCCGTGACAGAACGGGAATCCGAAGTGCTCCCCGGGCCGGGTCAGGCGATTCAGCTCGTCCGGCGGCTGCTCGTCGCCGAGCCAGTCGCGACCGTTGTCGGTGAACCAGAGCTCTCCCGTCTGCGGGTGGAAGTCGAATCCGACGCTGTTCCGCACGCCCCGCGCCACGACTTCCGGCCGACCACCGGCGAGGTCGAGCCGCGTGATCGTGGCGTAGAGGGGACCGGGGGGCGCGCACACGTTGCACGGCGCGCCCACCGGGACATAGAGCCGGCCGTCCGGGCCGAAGGCGATGAACTTCCAGCCGTGGTGCGCGTTGGGGGGGTACGCGTCGCTGACGACCTCCGGCTTCGGCGGCCGCGCCAGATCGCGGGCCACGTCGGGGAAGCGCAGGACGCGGTTGACCGCGGCGACGTAGAGGGCGCCGTCCCGGAACGCGACGCCGCTCGGCATGTTCAGGCCGCTGGCCAGCACGTGAACCTGGTCTGCCCGGTGGTCGCCGTCGCGATCGACCACCGCGTAGACCTTGCCTTCCGAGCGCGAGCCGACGAAGACGATCCCGGCCGGACCGACCGCCATCTGGCGTGCGCTCGGCACGTTGCCGGCGTAGACGGCGATGTGGAAGCCGGGTGGCAGCGTGAGTTCGTCCAGCTCGGCCGCCGCGCTAGGAAGCAGGCCGGCGAAGTAGCCGCGATAGAGACAGCCGACGACGATCAGCGCGGCGAGCGGGGCCAGGAGGAGTGCCAGCGTGGTGCGAGATCGGATCATCGTCCTCAGTGTGCCTCGGCGAGCCGCGGCTGGCGAGCGGTTGTCCCGGGCACAGGCCGAGGGCGGTACCCATCATCTATACTGTGGGTGCCCGCGAACGGGTCCCGGCTTGCGTTCCCCGGGGCCGATGGTCGCGCGAGCGCATGCACACGAGCGGTGAGCCCGCGGGAGGACGCTGACGTGCTCAACGACACTGGAGCGGTCCCGAAGCTGAGCGGCGACATCCGGCACCTCATCCCGAAGCTCGGCCTTCGCAATTACTGGTATCCCGCACTCAACGAGCGCACGGTGGGCTGGCGCAAGCCGGTCAAGGTGTCACTGCTCGGCGACGAGATTTGCTTCTTCCGGGGCGCGACCGGCGACGTCGTGGCGATCCAGGACGTCTGTCCGCACCGGGGAGCGCGTCTGAGCCAGGGCGACTGCCACTACCGCGGGACCGTCGCCTGTCCGTACCACGGCTGGGTGTTCGACGAGTCGGGAAAGAACGTGATGGTGCTCTCCGAAGGGCCGGCCTCGGGCGTGTGCGGCAAGCCGGGCACCGAGGCGAAGATCTACCCGACCCGGACGCTCAAGGGCCTCGTGTTCGTGTGGATCGGCGACGGTGACCCCGCACCGATCGAAGAGGACGTGCCCGAGGAGTTCTTCGACGACGACGCGCTCGTCCTGATCGGCCAGGTCCACTGGAGGTGCAACTGGGAGGTCGCCCTCGAGAACTCGATGGACTCCCACGTCAACTACGTCCACCGCAACGCCCTCGTGGTCGCGCGCACCGGGTTCATCGCGCGCGGCGCGCAGGGCGAGCACCCCATCTTCGTCGGCAACGGCTTCGGCGGCGACGTGGCCGAGAGCAACTACGTCCGGAAGAGCCCGTCGCACGATATCTACCCCGATGGACGGAAATGGCCGAAGACGAACCATCGCCGGTACTGGACGTGGCTGCTCCGGCCGCTCGCGGAGCGCGCGCGAAGCCACATCCCGCCGCCCCGGTCGCCGCGGTGGTGCGGCGGGCATCACCTGCCCGGCATGTTCCGCGCCGAGTTCGCGTACGACCTCTACACCCGCATGTGCGTGCCGGTCGAAGAGAACCTGACGCGGGTCTGGTACTACCACTACCTCCGGCCGAAGAGCGCGTTCCAGCGCCTCTGGCAGCGGTTCCTGTACGCGGCGCTGCATCGGTGGATCATCGAGTACAACTTCTCGCGCCAGGACGAGCGCGTGATGCTCGACCAGCGGTACGACACCCCGGAGAAGCTGTCGGGGACCGATGCCGAAGTCATCCAGTGGCGCCGGCTCGTGGTGACCAGGCACTTCGGCGGTCGCAACGCCGCGTTCGAGTACCGGAACCCCGACGGCATGGCGCCGGACGAGGTGCCGCTCGGTCGCGTGTCGGTGCGGTACCTCCAGGAGCAGGCGCGGACCAAGGCGTAGACCCGCCGCGATGAAGCTCGCGGGGAAGGTCGCCATCGTCACCGGCACCAGTCCCAACATCGGCGCCGGCATCGCCCAGGGACTGGCCGACGAGGGCGCCACCGTCGTCTGCGTGGACCTGGTACCGGAGAACGCGCAGGAGTGCGCCGCCTGGATCAAGAGCCGCGGCGGCGAGGCGCTCGGCATCGCCTGCGACGTGACCGACGAGGCGCAGGTGGCGGCGATGGTGACGCGCGCGCGTGAGACTTATCGCGGTGTCGACATCCTCGTCAACAATGCCGGCATCCTCGGCGGCCTGAGCGTGCTCGAGATGCCGCTCGACCGCTGGACTCGCCAGATCGCCGTGAATCTCACCGGGGCGTTTCTCTGCACCAAGCACGTCGGCCGGCTCATGGTCGAGCAGGGACGGCCGGGCAGCATCATCGTGATCGTGTCGACGGCCGGGCATCAGGGGCAGGCCGGCAACATCGGATACTGCACGAGCAAGAGCGGACTGCTCAACTTCACACGCGCCGCGGCCATGGACCTGGCGAAGCACCGGATCCGCGTCAACAGTCTCACGCCGACGGCGACCGATTCCGAGGAGGCCGCGGAGCGCGCCGTCGCGTGGGGCCGGCAGCGACCCGAGCGCCGTGGTGGCGCGATGCTCGACTTTCGGAAGATGGTTCCGACGGGCCAGCTACCCAGCCCGCGCCACTACGCGCGCGCCGCCGTCTTCCTCGCCTCGGACGACGCGGAGATGATCACCGGCTTCGACCTGCGGGTCGACGCCGGCGCGATCGCCAAGTACTGGCCGTGGGTTCCGCACGCCGACTGAGCGAAAGCAGCGGCCCGTCAGGGGGGCTTGGGGGGCCCCTCGAGGCCCCCCATGTGACTAGACCGCTCGCTGGCACTGGACGTTGAGGATCGCCGGCCGGCCCTCACGGACAGCCGCCAGACCCCGCTTCAGCGCGGCCGGGAGCTCGCCCGGGCTCTCCACTCGCTCACCGTAGCCGTCCACCGTCTTCGCCATCTCCTCGAAACGCGGCGAGGGCCTGAGCTCGCTCAGCGGGAAGCGCCCGCGCGTCTTGGCGATGCCGGCGGGATGGACCGCCAGCGCTCCGAACTTCACCGCTTCCCATTGCTGGTTGTTGAAGATCACGGTGAGGATCGGCAGGGCGTGCGCGCGCTGCACGAACAGGCAGGACAGCGGCTCGCCGAAGAAGTAGGCGCCGTCCCCGACGGTCGCGATGACCGTCGCCTCCGGGCGGGCGAGCTTGACGCCCAGCGCCGCGCCCAGGCCGAAGCCGAGGCCGCTCGAGTGCGGGGACGCGAAGTAACTGCCCGGCCGCGTGAACGCAGCGAACCGCCGGTCCAGGGGATACTCGTTCACGACGACCGTGCTCTCGTCGACGATCTCGCCGATGCATCGCGACGCCCACGCGAAGCCGATCGTCGAGGCGCTCGCCTGCTTCAGCACCGTCTCGTCCCAGGCGGCGTGGCGCGTGCGATGCTCGGCGGCGAGCCGCGCGCGACGCCGATCCACGGCCCCTGGGTCGGCGTGGCGGCGCACCGCCTCCGCGAGGAGCGGCAGGGCCGCCGCCGGCGTCGCCGCCAGCGGCACGTCGCAGGGGTAGCTGCGCATCGGATAGCGTGAGAAGAAGGGGTCGACGCCGAGGTGGATGATCGGCGCGCCAGGGGCCGGCTTTTGCAAGGCTGGATACCACGGAACGTCCGCCTCGACGACGAGCACGGCGTCGGCCTCGGTCAGCGACGGGTTCGTGGTGCCGGACTGGTTGTAACCGAGATGAAGGTCGTGCCGGTGCGCGAAGTTCATGTAGATCGGGTCGGCTTCCACGACACCGATCCCGCCCGCCTCCGCGAGCTCGACGAGGCCGGCGACGGCCCGGGCATCGAGGCCCACGGCCGAGGTGAGGACGATCGGGTACTCGGCGCGCGCGAGGATGCGCGCCGCCTCGTCGACCCGCACGGGATCCGGGAACCGGTCGCCGCGCGACTCGCGCCGCGGCGGTGAGGCGATCGTCATCGCTCCGGGCCGGGCCGCGAGGACTTCCCGCGGCAGCGTGAGGTAGACCGGCCCCCGGGGCTCGGCGTGCATCAACTCGAACGCCCGATCCACGACCGCCTCGAGCTGGGCCGGGGTCCGGAGCTCGTAATCCCATTTGACGTACTCGCGCAGCATGGCGGCCTGATCGAAGCTCTCCTGCGCCCAGTGGATGTGAAGATCACGTGAGCCAGGCAGCCCCTCTTCCGTGATCGGCGTTCGCCCCGCGGACATCAAGATGGGGACGTTCGCGCGCGCGGCCGTGATGACGGCCGTCGACGCGTTCCCGGTGCCGACGTTGACGTGGACCATGACCGCCGCCGGCCGCCCCCCGGCCCCGTAGTAGCCGTGCGCCATCGACACCGCGACGAACTCGTGTGGCACCACCAGCGGGCGCGGCACTCGCGAGCCCTCCGTCTCGAACCGCGCGAACGCCTCCACTAGCGACGCGAAGTCCGTTCCGGCATTCCCGAGGAAGACGTCGATACCGCGGTCCTTGAGCAGCTCGAGGTACGCCTCGGCCGTGGTCTCGGGATGAAGAGTGCGAGAGCCCATGGGACGAGCCTCCTGTCGTTACGGCGCTCTGCGGCGCGCCCGCATCACGGGACGAGCGGGGCTTGCTGTTCGAGAAAGGTCCGGTGCAAGAGCCGCACGGCGTCATCCAGCCGAGCGCGTTCGACCATCCAGGTGATACGGAACGACGACGTCGCGACGCCGCTCCAGCGGATGCCCGCCGCGTGGAGCGCCTCGGACCCGCGGCGCAGGTTCTCGAAGGACGCGTTGATGCCCGCGCCGACGACACTGAGGGCGCCCATCCGGTCGGTCAGCCGGAGCCGGTCGCCGAATCGCGTCTGAAGATCGGCCCGCACCCGATCGCCCTCGTGCAGGTTCTCCCGCGAGATCACGAGCGTGAGGCGGTCGGGCGCCGCGTGCAGCTGCTTGCCCGCAACCCGATGCGTGTCCAGACGTGCCAGCACCTCGTCGGTCGGAGCCGTCGACTCGATCACGATGACCTCGTGCTCGCTCGCGACGCCGATCACCGCGCCGGGCATCTTTGGGGGGTAGCGTCGCACGACGGTGCCGTCCGCCGACGGATCGTCGCTGGGCAACGCCGATGTCGTCGCCCGCGCATAGATCGCGATGCCTCGCTCCTTGGCGAACTCCACCGCTTGCGCGTTCAGCACCCTGGCCCCCGCTTCGGCCAGCTCCTGCGTCTCCTCGTACGACAACGCCGCGATCCGGCGCGCGCTCGACACGACGCGCGGATCGGCGGTGTAGACGCCGTCGACGTCCGAGCAAATTTCGCAGTAGGCGGCGCCGAGCGCCGCCGCCATCGCCACGGCGGTCGTGTCGCTGCCGCCGCGGCCGAGCGTCGTCACTTCACGCCGGTACGACACGCCCTGGTAGCCTGCAATGACGACGATCTTCCCGCGGGCGAGCTCGTCCTGGACGCGGAACGGACGGACCTCGATGATCCGGGCATCGACGTGGCGATCGTTGGTGACGATCCCGGACTGGCTTCCCGTGAAGCTGATGGCATCGCCGCCGAGCTCGCGAATGGCCAGCGACAGGAGCGACATCGAGATGCGCTCGCCGGCCGTGAGCAGCATGTCGAGCTCACGACGGTCGGGGTTGGGCGAGACTAGCTTGGCGAGCGCCAGCAGCTCGTCCGTCGTATCGCCCATGGCCGAGACGACGACGACCACGTCATGGCCTTCGCGTCTGGTCCGCATGACGCGCTCCGCGACCTGCTTCATGCGCGAGACGTCGGCGACGCTGGAGCCACCGTACTTCTGGACGACGATCGGCACGCGTTTATCCTACGCCAGAAGGCGCCAAAACGCGCCGGGCGCACCGGCTAGGACACGATCTCTCGCAGCCGCTTCTCCAGATGCCGACGCTCGGCCTCGTTGCTCACCAGCGCGAGGGCGCGCCGGTACGACTCGGCGGCCTCGGCGTGGCGGCCAAGGCGGCGCAGCAGCTCAGCCCGTGCGACGGGCAGCGGATGATACGCGACGAGCTCGCCACGATGGTCGAGCTCGGCCACCAGAGCGAGCCCGCGCTCGAGCCCGCCCGACATCGCGACGGCGACTGCCCGGTTGAGCTCGACCACGGGCGAAGGATGCACCCGGGCAAGCACGCCGTAGAGAGCGACGATCTGCCGCCAATCGGTGGCGGCCGCCGCAGGTGCGTGCGCGTGAACCGCCGCGATCGCCGCCTGCAGCGCGTACGGGCCCGGCGGCCGGCCTCCGACGCGCAGCGCGGCTTCGACCAGCGCCGCGCCCTCGTCGATCTGCGCGCGGTCCCAGCGCGTTCGGTCCTGGTCTTCGAGCAGCACGAGGTCTCCCGCTCCGTCCAGGCGCGTCTGGCGCCGCGAGTCGTGCAGCAGCATGAGCGCGAGCAGGCCCTTCGGCTCGGCGTGAGCCGGCAGCAGCTCGACGAGCATGCGCCCGAGCTGGATCGCCTGCTCGCAGAGCTCGTGCCGCACGAGTCGCGCGCCGGAGGTGGCCGCGTAGCCCTCGTTGAACACGAGATAGACCACCACCATCACCGCCTCGAGCCGGTCGGCGAGCGCATCGTCGGGCGGCACCTCGTAGGGGATGCGGGCGGCGCTGATCTTGCCCTTGGCTCGCACGAGCCGCTGCGCCATGGTCGGCACGGGCACCAGGAAGGCGCGCGCGATCTCCTCGGTCGAAAGACCCCCGAGCGTGCGCAGCGTGAGCGCCACCTGCGCGTCGGTCGCGAGCGCCGGGTGGCAGCACGTGAAGATCAGGCGGAGCCTATCTTCCGGCACGGGCGCATCTTCCTCCTCGGCCAGCAGCTCGATATGCCGCGCGATTTCGTCCTGCTTCTGCACGAGGCGCGCGCGCCGGCGCAGCCGGTCGATCGCCTTGTGTCGCGCGGTGGAGACCAGCCAGGCCACCGGATTCCCCGGCGTGCCGGCCGCCGGCCACTGCTCGATCCCCGTCGCGAACGCTTCCTGGAGCGCCTCTTCGGCCACGTCGAAGTCGCCGAGCAGGCGGATCAGCGTGGCCAGAATGCGCCCGTACTCTGTACGGAAGATCTCCTCGATACCCATGGCCGCCTGGTGGCAACGCTACCCCACCGGGCGACCGCGTGCACGCGACCGGCTACTGCGGCGGCCCCACCCTGATGGGCCGCACCTCGATCGAGAGGCCCGCCCGCAGCAGCGGGTGGCGGGCAGCGAACGCCAGCACCTCGTCGAGGTTCTCCGCCTCCACGATGCTGTAGCCGCCCAGCTGCTCCTTGGTCTCGGCGAACGGGCCGTCCGTCGTGACCGTCCGCCCGTTCCTCATCCGCACGGTGGTGGCGGTGCTGGCCGGGTGCAGAGGATCGCCGCCCTGGTAGAAGCCGCTCACCCGGAGTCCCTCGCTGAGCTCGACGGCCGCCTGGTAGGCCGCGACCCGCTCCTGCACGGGCATCCCGTCCCACAGCTCCTCGTCCTTGTAGATGAGCAGCATGTAACGCATCAGCGGCTGAGTTGCAGGAGCTGGACCAGGTTGCCTTCGGGGTCTCTCAGGGTCGCGATCGACACGTTGCCGTAGTCCTTCGGATCCTCGATGAACTCGACCCCGGCGTCCTTCAACCGCTTCCAGTCCTTCGTGACGTCGTCGGTCAGGAGGCCGACCATGTGCCGCGCCGGGTCGGCATTGTAGCCGCGCACCTCGCTGTGCGTGCCCAGCCCGAGCGACGCGGCGTCGGGCTTGCCGAACACGACGAACCCCGGTGTCTGGATGCTCACCGCGAGGCCCAGCACGTCGCGATAGAACGGCAGCAGCTTGTTCAGGTCTTCGCTCCAGATCGTCGCCCCGCCAAGTCCGGTGATCATGGAATTCAACTCCTTTCCGCTACGCTCTCAGTGGCCGACCGTCTTCCGGATGCTGGCGACGTGCTCGTCGACGTGGTTGATCAGGCCTCTGGCGATCAGCTGCTCGGCGGTCATCGGCGGGGCGTCGGCGAAGACCGTCCCGCTCTTCGCCAGCTGGTCGTCACTCAGGCCACGGACCACGGCGGCCGCCGCCGGCGCGCTGTTCTTGAGGAGCGCGATCGTCTCCGCCCTGGAGCAGTTGGCGTGCTCCCTCGAGTGCTTGGCGTTCATCTCCTCGAGCATGGCCGTCGTGAAGCTGCGCGGCGCTTGCCCGGACACGATCGCGGTGACGATGCCCGCGACCGCCTCGAAGGCGCCCGCCAGGTGGTGCGTGGTCGCGCCGACCGTCCACTTCTCGGCCGCGGTCACCTTCTTCCAGTCGGTGTCGCTCAGCTTCTCGAGCACGGCGACGGCCTCCTGAGCCTTCGCCTCGAACTGTTTCGCGAGTGCCTCGCTCTTCGCTCCCATTGGTGTCCTCCTTGTTTACTGGGGGCCCCGATATGGCCCCCAGACCCCCATCGCTCGGGACGCCCCGGCGTAGCCGTGGCGCCCCTCGATACCCTGACTTCTTCCTGCGCTCAGTGAGCCGCGCTCGGCGCCGCCAGCACGGTCGGCAGCGCGCGAGGCGCGCGGAACGTGAACGCGATGGCGACCGCCCCGACACCGATCCCGCTCGAGGCGATGAACAGCCAGAAGTAGCTGCCGAACGCGTCGTACAGCCAGCCGCCGGCCACCGGCCCGAGCGCCATGCCCAGCGTGGACGCGAAGCCGACCGCGCCGAAGGCAGTCCCCATGATCCGCGCGCCGAAGTAGTCGCGCACGAGGATCGCGTAGAGCGGCATCACGCCGCCGTAGGCGAAGCCGAACATCACCGCGACCCCGTAGAAGTGCGAGAGCTCGCGGGTGCCGAGATAGAAGCTGATGGCCACCGCCTGGAGGGCGAGCCCCGTGAGCAGCACGCGCTTGGCGCCGACGCGGTCGGCCACGAGCCCGCAGATGATCTTACCGCTCAGCGAGGCCAGGCCCGCCGCGCTGAGCACGGTGGCCGCGGCCATCGCCGGCACGCCGTGGTCGATCGCGTGGGTGACCATGTGGAAGATCGGGCCCGAGTGCGCCGCGCAGCACGCGAAGTACGTGAACGCGATCGCCGCGAACTGCGGCGTGCGCAGCGCCTGCGCCGCCGTGAGCTCGCCCTCGGCGCTGGCCGTCGCCGCCGGGCGGCCGTCGGTCGCCCCCGCCGGCGGCTCGCGTACGAGCAGCGCGGCCGGGATGATGAAGAGCCACGCGAGGTCGCCGATCACCAGCATGGCCGTGCGCCAGTCGTAGTTCGTGATGATCCAGCGCGCGAGAGGCGCCGTCGTCGTCGAGCCGAGCCCGAGCCCCGCCGAGACGAGCGCGACCGCGAGGCTGCGGTTCCGGGTGAACCAGCGGGTGGTCGTCGCCGTCAACGGCGCGTACAGGCTGCCCGCCGCGAACCCGACGACCACGCCGAAGTAGATCTGGAACTGGCTGAGTGAGGCCGCCCGGCTCGCCATCACGGTGCCGAAGCCGAGCAGGACGCCGCCGATGAGCACGACGGCGCGCGTGCCGATCCGGTCGGAGAGCGCGCCCCAGAAGAACGATCCGACGCCCATGCAGAGGAAGTTGAAGAGCGCGGCCGTGGAGATGCCCGTGCGGGACCAGCCCATCGCCTCCGACATGGGCTGGAGGAAGACCCCGAGCGAGAACATCGCCCCGAACCCGACGCAGGTCACGACCATGGCCGCGCCCACGATGACCCAGCCGTAGAAGAGCTTCATCGGCTCAGACCGCCTCACGGTTTTGCGGCCTTCCTCTGGAGGTTTTCGCGCAGCGCTTGCTCGCGCGCGGCTTCCTCGGGAGGGAAGATCTCGGGCGGGAAGTCCGACGCCTCGACCACCTGGCGGATCTCGATCACCTCGCCGTCCGCGAACGGGCAGCGGGAAGCCCATTCGATCGCCTCGTCCTTCGACTTCACCCGGATCAGCCAGAAGCCGGCGATCAGCTCTCTCGGGTCGGCAAAGGGCCCGGAGGTCATGGTGGGCTTGCCTCCAGAGAACGCGATGCGCGCGCCCTTCGAGCTCGCGTGGAGCCCCTCGCCCGCGAGCAATACGCCGGCCTTCACCATGTCCTCGTTGAACTTGCCCATCGCGGCGATCAGCTCCTTGCTCGGGAGAACGCCGGCCTCCGAGTTCTTGTTGGCTCTGACCTGCATCATGAATCGCATCGTCATATCCCTTCTGGGTTTCAGATTCGGAGCCGGGCCCCCGGGCGGTCTCGACCGGCCACCTCAGGCTCTACCGACCGGCCCAGCTCTCTGCTTAGTTGTCGAACGAGGGGCAGGCAGATCGACACACCGCGCACGGTTACCGCTCAGGCGTCGATCGCCTGGTAGGCCGAGGTCCAGAAGTCGCGACAGACATCCGGAGGACTCGGAGACGTCCACGCGCGCGCTGCGTCATCAGGATGGTGACCATCTCCTCCTGGGGGTCCGAATACCAGGAGGTGCCCAGGCCACCGTCCCAGCCGAACTTTCCGACGGGCCCCGCCACGTCTTCGCGCCGCGTGACCATGGCCACGCCGAATCCCCAGCTACGAGGGCGAGCCCGCGCTCAACTGGCGGACCGGAGCACTGACGGGCGAGACGAGCCGCTATGCGGTACCAGCCGCCAGCGGCCGTAGGCGACGAACGCCGCGAGGAGCGCCACGACCACGTTCATCAGCGCCACCGCCGCCATATCGCCCACCAGCGTCACCACCGTTGCTCCGATCATGATGATCACCAGCCCCGCGGCGGCCAGCGGCGTCAGACCCGGCCGGATGCGCAGAAGCCCGGGGAGGATCAGGCCGAGCCCGCCGAGCACCTCGGCCACGCCGAGGAACCTCAAGAACCAGCCCGGCAGCGCCACCGGCCCCGCCATCTGGTCGAGTGGCAGGACCAGTTTCGCGCCACCGGCAAACAGAAAAAGGGCCGCGAGCAGCCCCTGAACGATCCACAGCGCTACGTTCATCGTCGATCTCCCGCGTGAGGACTAGCCGCCGGCCATGGCGCCGACGACCAGAAAGGGCTCGGCGCCGCTCACGACCGCGTCGGGCAGCGGAGCGTCCGGCGATTCGTGGGACAGATCGTCCTGGCAGGCGAAGAACCTCACGAACGCTCGGCGCTCATGCGTGACCTGGTCGCGGATCGTCCCGCGCAGCATCGGATAGCAGGCTTCGAGCGTGTCGAGGACCGAGCGCTGCGTGGCCTTCCCTTCGACGTCGAGCTTCACCTCGCCGTCGACGTGCGCGAGCGTGCGCAGATGGGCCGGGAGCACCACGCGGATCATGGCAGCGTCTGGACTTCGACCGACACCACGGACGGAAGGTCCCGGACGATGGGCGCCCAGCTGTCCCCGGCGTCGGCCGACACGTACACCTGCCCGCCGGTCGTGCCGAAGTACACCCCGCACGGATCGAGCGCGTCGACGGCCATCGCGTCGCGCAACACGTTCACGTAGCAGTCGCGTTGCGGCAGGCCCTTCGTGAGCGCCTCCCACTCGTGTCCGCCCGTCCGGCTGCGGTACACGCGCAGCTTGCCCTCGGGCAGGTAGTGCTCGGAGTCGCTCTTGATCGGGACGACGTAGATGGTCTCGGGCTCGTGCGCATGCACGTCGATTGGAAATCCAAAATCGGTCGGCAGGTTCCCGCTGACCTCTCGCCACGACTCGCCGGCGTCGTCGCTGCGCATGACGTCCCAGTGCTTTTGCATGAACAGCACGTCCGGGCGCGTGCGATGCATCGCGATCCGGTGCACGCAGTGGCCGACCTCGGCCGTCGGATCGGGGATCTGCTCGGACCTCAGGCCGCGGTTCATCGGTCGCCACGTCTTGCCGGCGTCGTCGCTCCGGAACACGCCCGCCGCCGAGATCGCGATGAAGATCCGGCCGGGATGGCTCGGATCGAGGAGGATCGTGTGCAGGCACATCCCCCCCGCACCCGGCTGCCACAGCGGCGCCGACTTGTGCGTGCGCAGTCCTGCGAGCTCCTGCCACGTCTGCCCGCCGTCGCTCGAGCGGAACAGCGCGGCGTCCTGAATGCCGGCGTAGACCGTGTCCGGATCGGTCAGCGAGGGCTCGAGATGCCAGACTCGCGCGAACTCCCAAGGGCGCTGCGTGCCGTCGTACCACAGGTGCGTGCCGGGCGCGCCGTCGTACGCAAACTTGTTCCCCACCGCGTCCCACGTCTTGCCCCCGTCGTTCGAGCGCTGGATGACCTGCCCGAACCAGCTGCTGGACTGCGACGCGTACAACCGATTCGGGTCAGCGGGCGAGGCCTTGAGGTGGTAGATCTCCCAGCCGCCGAAGTGGGGGCCGCTGACGTCCCACCCTTCGCGTTTGCCATCCGACGTCAGGACGAAGGCGCCCTTGCGGGTGCCGACCAGTACTCGTACTCTGCTCATGCCAACACTCCTTTCTCAGCTCCGCGGTGGCGCGGCTTGCGCTCTGGGCGCCGCCTCCACCACCGATTTCATTCGCGCCAGCCCCTTCTCGAAATTGCCGTCGATCATCTTGTCGATGTCCATGAACAGGTGAACGGCCTTGGCGATGAAGTTGTTCTGGCCGGTCATGCTCCACGTCACGACGGTTTGACCGCCCTCGGGTTTGAAGGTGAACTCCGCCAGGCCGGTGCCGCGGAAGGGCTTCAGGAACTCGAGCTTGATCCTGACCAGATCGTTCGGACGGCTCTCCGTCAGTATCATGCGCCCTTCACCCACCTCGTTGTTGCCGGCCCACGTATAGACGGCGCCGACTCCGGCCGGCGCGCCCTCGTAGCTTTGCTTCATCACCGGATCGATCTTCGCCCACGGGTTCCACGCCTCCCAGTTGTGGAAATCGTTCACCTGGTTAAAGACCGTGGGCGCGGGGGCGGCGATGGTGGTCGTCCGCGCGACGTGGAACTCAGACGGCCGCGTGGCAACGATCGCCACGAATCCGACGACGATGACGCCGAGGCCGATGAGGATTTTTACGAGCACGACGTCACATATTCCTCCAGGCGGGCACCCTTCGCCAGGTGCGCCTCGAGGCGTTCCAGGCTCTGGGTCCAGCCCGCTTCCATCCCCTCGAGATACCGGGCGACCCCGGCGGTCGTCTTCACGACGCGCGCCGTCGACGTTTGTGTCGTCTGGCCACCGTGCTCGGCGAAGGTCACGGTGTTCAGCACTTCAAAGAGCGGCCGGCCCCCGCCGTCCAGCGCAGCGCTGGTGAAGACGAGCTCTCGCTCCGCAGCGTTCGTGGCCACGTTGGCTCCTGCGTCGCTTGCTGACAAGCTCTTGCTCCTTCCCTCGGATGGCTTCCCTTCTCACTGTACAGTCGAACGGAAGGGTCGAGATCGACACGCCCGACCAAAAAAGGCCCCGTGCGGGTCCGGAAGGGTATCGAGCCTCGGCAAATGACACCAATACAAACGATTCGGATATGGCACTGCGATTGCTGCCGCGCCAGAACATGAACAACCTTCCTGCCTACTCCGGGTCGGACTCTCGTCGTCGCGCTGGCAGTACTGCTGACGCTGGCCGCAGCACCGGCTCACGTCGGACGGATTGTAATCAACAATGATGAGTGGACTCTGAGCGACTTCGGCTTCACTCAAGCAAGCGCGACCAACGCCCGGGCTTTTTCCCAGAATCTTGCGTCCTTCCTGGACACCGACGGCAATGCGGGAGGTAGCGTCCTGATCTTCTCGACTTCGGACTTCAGTATGCCAATTTCTGGGATCCATCGACGTTGGGCCTGATCGATCCAGTGGAGAGCACCCACCCGATCTTCACTGGTGTCGCGCAGCTCTACTACGACTTCGGCAATCCGGTGTCCGCCCTGCCCAATCCAAACTCCACGGTGCTCGAGCTCAACACGGCTGGTGTCGGCCTGGTCGGGCTCTCGGAGGACGTCGGCACTTCATCAGTGCCCGGAACCCGGGAGCGTGCTTCTGCTCGGGTTGGGCCTGGTCGGAGCGACTCTGCTCCGCATCCTGCGCCCGGTAGTCATCCAGCGTTTTCTGTAGCTCTGACCGTCCTTTTGACCCGCCCTCGACTTGACAGGTGTAGAGACTTGACAAGTCCCGCTGCCTCCGGATAATGGGCCAGCTTCTTTCATCTTTCGGGTCGCCCCTGCGCTAACTCCGCAAGGAGGAGCCGATGATCAAGGGACTGCTGGCTCTGATCGCTGTCGTGGGTCTGGCCCTCATGAGCTGTGGCGAGGCGGCCGCGCAGAAGGGGACGGCGCCCGCGATCCTGGCCGGGCCGCTCGCGAAGCTCGACATCAAGCCCGCCCAGATCGACACCGCGAGAGGCACCCCCAAGGGAACGTTGACGGTCGCGATGCATTTCGCCCTGGACCCGGGCTGGCTGGACGTGCTCGAGCACTCCTACGCCGTGACGCAGCAGATGTACGACTACCTGGTTCACGACGCCATGATCAAGCCGATGCCGTACGGGTACGTCACCTATGGTCTGGCCGAGCAGGCCGAGCTGGCGGCCGACTTCAGGCGGGCGGCGTTCCGACTGCGTCCGGGTCTCAAGTTCCACGATGGTCAGCCGGTCACCGCGGCCGACGTGAAGTGGACGTACGAGAACTTCAAGGGCGCCTACGCCAAGGTCTTCCACGACAAGCTCGAATACGTCCAGATCCCGGACGACCGCACGATCGTCTTCCACTTCAAGGAGCCGTTCATCGATTTCATGGACCTCTACAACGGCGGGGTCAGCGGGATCGGGTGGATCGTCCCCAAGCACTATTACGAGAAGGTCGGTCGCGACGGGTTCAAAGCGCGGCCCATCGGGGCCGGGCCGTACAAGCTCGTCAGCCAGCAGGCGGGCGTGCAGATGGTGTTCGAGGCCTTCGAGGACTACTGGCGGCGCAGCCCGGCCACCAAGACGATCGTGGTCAAGGGCGTCAGGGATCTCACCGCCCGCATGGCCGGTCTCCAGACCGGCGAGCTGGATCTCGCCTTCGGCATGACGGGCAAGTTGATGCCCCGCCTGATGGCCGACGCCAACCTCCGGTGGGATCCGAACTTCACGGGACCGTGGTGGCTCATCTTCCCCGGCTACAACGAATCAGGCAATCCGTTCCGCGACAAGCGCGTGCGCCAGGCGATCAGCCTCGCCATCAATCGGTCATTCCTCGTCAAGCAAGAAACGCAGGGGATCGGCAAGCCATGGGGCAACTGGATCAGCCCTGAGAATCGCGACGCGCTGCAAGGCGCGGAGGCGCCCGTGCCGGAATACAACGTCGAGAAGGCGAAGCAACTGATGGCGCAGGCCGGCGTCCCCGACGGCTTCGAGTTCGAATACGTGCCATTTCCGCCCTACTTCGACATGGGCGAGCGCATTCTCACCGATCTGCGCGCCATCGGCCTTCGCGGCAAGATGCAGACGCTGGAGGGCCCCGCCTTCAGGGCGAAGATCGGTCAGGGGCGCAAGGGATTTCCGGGGAATCGCACGATCGCGCAGAACATCGACCCCCGCGCCGGCGGCGCGAAGGCGAACGTCGCCGTCTACGCCGTGTGCGGAAGCTCGGCATCCTTCGTCTGCGAGCCGCAGATCGAGGCCCTGTGGACCAAGCACCAGGCGAGCCTCGACCAGCAAGAGCGCGAGCGACTGATCAAGGCGATCCAGCGGATTCTCCTCGACGAGTACTATTTCGTGCCGATCTACTGGAACCCGTTCGTCCACGCGGTGGGTCCGCGCGTGCTGCCGGAGGGTAGGGCGGTCAGCAGATACTGGGACACGCTGAACGCGCCTTACCCGTGGCCCTGGGAGATCTGGGAGGTCAAGGCGGACCGCTGAGGTCAGGGCGTCATGAAGAAGTACGTCCTCGTCCGAGCGCTCTACAGCGTCGTGACCCTGTGGCTACTGGTCACGATCATCTTCGGGCTGGTCCGGTTGACAGGCGATCCGGTCGCGATGAAGGCCGAGGCGGGCGCGGATGCCGCCTACGTGGCCCAGCTCAAGAGCGACTGGGGCCTGGATCGGCCCCTCCACTGGCAATACCTCGGCTTCGTCGGCAGGCTGCTGCGAGGAGACTTCGGGCACTCGTTCGAGAAATCGCTGCCCGTCCGTGACATCTACTTCGAGCGGCTGCCGAACTCGCTCAAGCTCGGGTTCGCCGCATTCGTCATCTCCGTCGTGCTCGGCGTCCCGCTGGGGATGCTCTCGGCGTTGAAGGTGAATTCGGGGTGGGACAACGCCGGCAAGATGGTCGCGTTGCTCGGGCTGTCGATGCCGGGCTTCTTCGTCGGGCTGGTCCTGATCATCGTCTTCGGCATCAACCTGGGATGGCTTCCCGTCCTCGGCAAGGGCCCGAGCACCTTCGTCTGGAGCATGCCATCGACGTGGATGCCGTTCTGGTTCAGGGACTGGGCGTATCTCGCCATGCCCGCCTTCGCCCTGGGCTGGTATTTCTCCGGCGCGATGCTGAGGATCACGCGCTCGGGCATGCTCGACGTCCTCGGCAGTGACTACATCAAGCTCGTGCGTCTGAAGGGTGTCCCCGAGCGCATGGTCGTGGCGAAGCACGCGCTGAAGAACTCGATGATCCCCGTCCTGACGTTCGCGGGGTTGAATCTCTTGATCATGGTCAACGTCGCGGTCGTGATCGAGGTCATCTTCAACTGGCCCGGCGTGGGTCAGCTACTCTACGACGCGCTGAGCAACCGCGACTTCCCCATGGTGCAGGGCGTCGTGCTCATGTCCGGGCTCATGATCGTGGTCCTCAACTTCACGATCGACGTCCTGTACGGGTACGTCGACCCCCGCATCCGTCTGTCGCGATAGACCGAGGAGGGTGCCCCATGGCGACGATTCCGATTGGCGCGGGCCCAACGATCACGGCCCAGCGCGTCGCCCGGCGCCGCTACCGCGTCTTCTTCCGCAACGCGCCCATCGTCCCGCTCCTCATCGTGACCGTCCTGGCCCTCGTCGCTGTCCTGGCCCCGGTCATCGCGCCGCACGGCAAGCTCGATCCGGTGAAGCCGACGCAAGACCGGTGCCTGGCGAAGTACGGCACCGCCGACTGTCCCTACGTCGACAACGTGCCTCCCTTCTGGGCTCACGGCGGCACGCTAGACACGCCGCTCGGCACCGACTTCCTGGGCCGCGACGTGCTGAGCCGGCTGATGTACGGCGCCAGCATCTCGCTCGTGGTCGCGCTGACCGGCACGCTCTTCGCCGGCGCGATCGGCACGGTGCTCGGCGTCCTGGCCGGTTACATGGGCAAGTGGTGGGACCAGATCATCATGCGGATCACCGATGCCTGGTTGACGCTGCCGTCGCTGGTCTTCGCGATTCTCCTGTCGAGCGTGCGGGGCCCGGGTCTCTGGAACGTCGTCCTCATCCTCGCGCTGGTGTTCTGGAGCCGGTACTCCCGCGCGGTCCGCGCCGAAGTGCTGGCCATCCGCGAGCGGGAGTTCGTCAAGCTCGCGGAGATCAACGGCATCGGCAAGCTCACGATCATCTGGCGTCACATCATCCCGAACGTGATGAACACCGTCATGGTGCTGTTCAGTCTCCAGGTGGGCGTGGCCGTCATCATCGAGGCGTCGCTCTCCTTCCTCGGCGTCGGTGTCCCGCCGCCCGAGCCATCGTGGGGGCTCATGATGGCCCAGGAACGTGAGTCGTTGATGGAAGGGCGGTGGTGGCTAGCCGTCTTTCCCGGCGCCTGCATCACGATGCTCGTGCTCTCCGCCAACATGCTCGGCGACTGGTTGCGGGTGAGGCTCGATCCGCAACTACGGAACCGCTAGCTCAGCGCGCTTCTCCGGAACGAGCGAGACGCTGGAGGGACATGCCATGCGGAAGACGGTCTTCGCGATCGGCGCGGTGCTGACACTGGGATGCGGCGTGGCCTGGGGCCAGGGCGCGCCGTCGGCGTCCAAGCCGATCCTGACCGGGCCGCTGGCGAAGCTCGAGATCAAGGACGCCAAGATCGAGGCGGTGAGGGGAACGCCCAAGGGCACGTTGAACATCGGTTTGCACTTCGGGCTCGATCCCGGCTGGTTCGACCCCCTTGGGTACTACGGGCCGGCGCATCACTTCTACTACCTGGTCCACGACGCGCTCATCAAGCCCATGCCGCAAGGAGAGTTTACCTTTAGCCTGGCCGAGCACGCCGAGATGAGCGCGAACTTCACCAAGGCGGCCTTCCGCCTGCGGCCGGGCCTCAAATTCCAGGACGGCCACCCCCTCACCACGGCGGACGTCAAGTGGACCTACGAGAACTACCGCGGGTACAACTTCAAGCTCTTCCAGGACAAGCTCGACCGCATCGAGATCGTCGACGACCGCACCATCGTCCTCCATTTCAAGGAGCCGTTCGTGGATTTCCTCGATCTCTACAACGGCGCCGGCAGTGGCATCGGGTGGATCGTACCGAGCCACTACTACGAGCGGGTGGGCAAGGACGGCTTCAAGACGCGCCCCATGGGCGCGGGGCCGTTCAAGTTCGTGAGTCAGGAAGCGGGCGTGCAGGCCTCGTTCGAGGCGTGGAACGAGTACTGGCGCCGGGCTCCGGGCGTCAAGGCGATCAACGTCAGGGGCATCCGGGACCTGGCGGCCCGCATGGCCGGCCTGCAGACCGGTGAGCTCGATCTCGCCTACGGCATGACCGGCAAGCTGTTGCAGCGGGTGCTGGCGGATCCCAAGCTGCGCTGGGACCCCAACTTCACTGCGCCCTGGCATCTGGTGTTCCCGGGCTACAACGAGCCCTCGAGCCCATTCCACGACAAGCGCGTGCGCCAGGCCGTCAGCCTCGCGATCAATCGACCGTTCCTCGTGAAGCAGGAGACCCAGGGAATCGGCAAGCCCTGGGGCAACTGGATCAGCCACGAAAACCGCGACGCGTTGCGTGGGGATGGGACCGAATTGCCGGTGCCGCCGTACGACCTGGCCAAGGCGAAACAGCTGCTGGCGCAGGCCGGCTTCCCCAACGGCTTCGAGTTCGACTGGTATGTTCCCTTCGCGCCGTACTTCGACATGGCCGAGCGCATCCTCAACGATCTGCGCGCCGCCGGCATGCGGTCCAAGATGCAGATGCTGGACGCGCCGGCCTACATGGCGCAGACGAGCAAGGGCCGCAAGGGCTTCCCCGGCAACCGCACCATCGTCCAGAGGATCGATCCGCGGCCCGGAGGCGCCAAAGCTTTGATTCGACTCTACGCGGTCTGCGGCGGGCAGGCCTCCTACATCTGTGAGCCGCAGATCGAGGCCCTGTGGGCCAAGCACGAGGCGAGCATCGATCCGGCCGAACGCGATCGGCTGGCGAAGGAGATCCAGCGCATCCTCGTGGAGGAAAGCTACCTCGTGCCGCTCTACCTGAACCCGTTTGTGCACGCCGTGACTCCCAAGGTGCTTCCGGAAGGCGATCCGGTGCACCGCTACTGGGACACGGTCAACGCTCCTTTCCCGTGGCCCTGGGAGGTCTGGGAGGTCAAGGGGTAAGTGCCTCCGCTCCTGCGGGTCAGCGACCTCCGGACGTACTACGTCGGCTTCCGCGGCACGCGCGTCGTGAAGGCGGTGGACGGCGTCAGCTTCACGCTCGAGCCCGGCGAGACGTTCGGCCTCGTGGGCGAGTCCGGCTGCGGGAAGACCACGACGTGCCACTCCATCGTGCGCTTGCTCGCACCCAGCGCCAGCATTGTGAGCGGCAGCATCGAGCTCGACGGCGACGATCTCGTGAAAAAGAGCCAGGCGGAGATGCGTCGGATCCGCGGGCGGCGGATCGCGACCATCCTCCAGGACCCGATGGCGTCGCTCGATCCGCTGTTCTCGATCGGGCAACAGGTGGCGGAGCCGGCCTACTATCATCAATCGCTCCGCGGGCAGCCGCTGCGGCAGCGCGTGAAGGAGCTCCTGACCGCGGTGCGCATTCCGTCGGCGGAGCGCCGCATGAAGGACTTCCCTCACCAGATGAGCGGCGGCATGCGCCAACGCATCGTCGGCGCGATCGCCCAGGCCGGAGGGCCCCGGATCATCATCGCCGACGAGCCCACCACCAACCTCGACGTCACCATCCAGCTTCAGTACCTGAACCTCCTGAAGGAGCTCCAGCGCGCGAGCGGCGTCGCGCTGATCTTCGTCACGCACAACCTCGGGATCGTTGCCAAGATGTGCGACAAGGTCGCGGTGATGTACGCCGGCAAGATCGTGGAGATGCAGTCGGTGCGGGGTCTGTTCTACCGCCCCCGGCATCCGTACACGCGCGCCCTGCTCGACTCGATTCCAAAGCTCGGCGTCAAGGAGCCGCTCTACGGCATCCCCGGCCAGCCGCCGGATCTCTCCGATCTGCCGGCCGGGTGTAGCTTCCATCCTCGCTGCCGTCAGGCGATGGATCGCTGCCGGATCGAGGATCCGTGGCGGCACGACATGGGCGACGACGCGAGCGTCCGGTGCTGGCTGCCGATCGAGGAGGCGGCGGCACGTGGGTAAGCCGCTGCTCGAAGTCCGCGACCTCAAAAAGCACTTTCCCGTCGGCGGCTCGCTGCTCGGCAAGGGGCGGGGCGTCGTCAAGGCCGTCGATGGGATCAGCTTCACGATCAACGCCGGCGAGACGCTCGGTCTTGTCGGAGAGTCCGGGTGCGGCAAGACGACCACCTCGAAACTCGTGCTCGCCGCCGAAGCGCCGACGGCCGGCGCCATCGAGTTCGAGGGGCGCAACCTCGCGGAGCTGACCGGCACGGCGCTCCGAGACCACCGGCGCAAGGTGCAGGTGGTCTTCCAGGACCCGTATAGCTCGCTCAGTCCCCGGATGCGCGTGGGAGATATCATCGCCGAGCCCATCAAAGCTCACGAGCATCTCTCCTCGCAGGACATTCGAGCGCGCGTGGCCGAGCTCCTCGAGCTGGTCGGCCTCCGGCCCGATGTCGCGCGGCTCTTTCCGCACGAGTTCAGCGGCGGGCAGCGACAGCGGCTGGCCATTGCGCGCGCGTTCTCCACCAACGCGCGGCTCGTCGTGCTCGATGAGCCCGTCTCGGCGCTGGACGTCTCGATCCGCGCGCACATCATCAGCCTGCTCGAGGAGATCCAGCGCCGGCTCGCGGTGAGCTATCTGTTCATCGCCCACGATCTGGCCGCGGTATCGCACATCAGCCATCAGACCGCCGTGATGTATCTCGGCAAGCTCGTCGAGGTCACGGACAGCCTCGAGCTCTGCCGCACGCCACTTCATCCGTACACCAAGGCGCTCTTCGCGGCGTCGCTCCCGTCACATCCGGACGAGCCGCGCGACGAGATCGTCCTCGCCGGTGAAGTCCCGAGCGCGCTCAACCCGCCGGCGGGCTGCCACTTCCACCCGCGCTGCCCGTTCGCCATGCCGCGCTGCTCGGAGGAGGAGCCCAAGCTCGCCGAAGTCGCGCCGGGCCACCAAGTGGCCTGTCATCTCTACGACCTGTAACGATCTGCTGACCGAAAATCAGCGGACACTTCCGGTATTCTGGAAGTGTCCGACTTGACGCAGGCTTGGCGCTTGACTGGAGCCTTGGGCCGGGCGATTCTCGGGGCGCTGGTAGGGTCAGGGAAGCATTGAGGAAGTCGTTCGCGCGAGTTCTAGCTTCGCTGCTTCCCGGGACAGCGCGATCTTGGGATGGGCATTGATTGGGTCGTGGAGCACTGCGTGATTCTCGCTTCTTCCAACGAGCGGTGGTTCCCGCCGCCGGCGGTGATCCTCATAGCGTGGCCGAGCGACAACTCGTAGGTTGTCAGGATTGCACCGAGGGTGAGCCATTGCTCGACTTTGTCGGGACGATGGGTGCCGGGTTTGAGCCACGACTGGGCGAGTTAAGCAGACGGCTCGGGACCCGAGGCGGCCGCGGACTGGGCGCTCGCACTCCTCGAAGCTCCACTCGCGAAGATGCTTGAGCAGGTGCACAGGCAAGAGGCGGGCAGCCTGGGCCGCTCGTGGCCGCCGCTCAGCGGATGGCGGCGGCGGAGCGCGTCGTCGACGAAATGCGAGTCCGGGATCCCTCAGCCGGTCCGGCAGCAGCCCCGTGGCATAGGTGTCCTTCTTCTGCAGCGGACCGCGATGCAGGCGAGATGCTCCACGATTTCTGATCCGGCATCTGAGCTCGGCGGACTGTAACACCGGTTTCCGTCCTGGACGAGAGAAGGCTGGCGAAGCTGGGTGGGAATCTTTCAGGGCGTGGTCTCGAGGCCACTCGGTAAGTTGGTGGCTCACGGCTTGATCGTGCTTATCACGGTCGTGTTGCGCGGGTACCATCTCGGTTCGCCTCCTCTGTGGGTCGACGAGGCGGAGTCCTCGCTGAACGCTCTGACCATCGTCGCGGACGGCGTTCCCGGCGATCATTTTCTTGGGCAGCCAATCTACGAGAACACGCTCGTGCGCCCGTGGCCGGGGAATCCAGAGTACGAATTCCGCGACCTCAGCTACTCCGACCGCGGATTGGCCATCTACCATGGCTGGCTGCCTCTTTATTCGATCGCTGCGGCCTTCCGGCTCGCGGGCGTGACACCTGAGGCGGCGCGCCGCGGCACACCGCCCCGCGATGCGAGCCTGTCTGAGATCCGCCGGTGGACTGCCGTGCCACGCTTGCCCACACTCGTCTTCAGCGCGCTGTTCGTCATCGCTGCCTGGGGCCTTGGGCGAAGTGTCCATAGCGCGCCGGCTGGGTGGTCGCTCGCCTTCGCGGCCGCGACCTCGAACTATTTCGTTTGGGTGGGCCGCCAGGCCCGGTACTACTCCGCCACGACCGCAGGGAACGCCGTCTGCGGCCTTGCTATATGGCATGCCTGTCGGCGCGGCCGCGTGGCCGACCATGCGCTCGCAGGAGTGGCGGTTGGCGTTCTTTTCCACATCCACTCGGTAAGCGCGCTGACGATGGTCGCCCTCTATGCCGCCGCGTTTCCCCTGTGGCGACGCCAACCGCAGCTTTGGCTACGCATCCTGACCGCCGGGGCCGCGAGTGGCCTCCTGGTGCTGCCATGGGCCGTCTGGTCGGGATGGCTGGGCCAGAGAGCATGGATTCCAGCCGCCCGTCACTACCTGGATGTGCCCATGTTGCTCTGGTCGCTGCCAATCACCAATCCCACGGTGCTTATCACCGCAGGCTTGGGCCTCACCTGGCTCGGAGTCGCCAGTCTCCTGATCGACCGTGTCAACGACCGATGGACTCGCCCTTTTGTGGATAAGGCTGCGGCCTTCTACTTCGCGACCGTCTGGCTCGCGCTCACATACCTCGTCTTTGTCACGCTCGTGCCGGCGGCGAGCTACTTCATCGAACGTCTGAAGCTCGTGGTGGCGGTACCGGGCTTGCTCGTGACCGCCCTCGTCATCACCTCGACGAGCCGCACCCTGCGCCCGTCGTCGCGGCTCCTCCCCGTCACTGCGATGATCTTCATGCTCGTTCTGGCTGGGCAAATCCCGCCGAAAGTGATGTTCGATGACACAGACGCCAGTGACCGTCGCTTCGCAGATCTGGTGGGCCTCATTCGATCCTGGACGCTTGGGGCCGGAGGGCGTATGTTCGCGAGCCCCAACGACCACCTGGTCCTGACCTATTATTCTGGGCGGCCTGTTCAAAACATTGCCCCGGTCCGCAAGGAATGGCTGGACCGCTTCGCCAGCGACTTGATCGTCATCGAAGGGGGTGGGTTCTTGACACCGAATCCTTCCGAGGTTCAGGTCACAGCGCGGGGCGTCGGGATCGAATTGACCGCGGCGGAGGCAAAGTCTCGCGCGATTGACGCAGTCTGGCTCGCTACGGCTCTCCACCTGACCGCGTCTGGCTCCTCGGTCGTGCCTCCACCGAGGATGGCGGACACACTCGACCGCGCATTGGTTCACCTGGTACAGGACAGCACTCGTAGGCAAATGATTCGCTTGGTCAGGGGCACGCCCCTCGCCCGCTTTTCAACACCGTCGGACGTGTGGGAGTTCCGTCACAGCTTCTTCTACTGGTTTGCGAACCCGGCCTGGCGAGGAGGTGCGGGACTCAATTACAGCGCGTGCCGCGCTGCAGCACGCGTCCACCTCCATCCGAGCGGCTTCGCAGTGTTTGACTGCCGGAGAATCCGCGAACCCCGGCTCGTTTCGCAAGCGGGGGTCTTGAAGGAGCGGCCATGATGTCTGCCAGAGAGGATCGACCCGAGAAGGGTGAGCTGTCGATCGTGATGCCCTGCCTCAACGAAGTGCGGACGCTCGAACCCTGCATTCGGAAGGCTCAGGGATTCCTTGAGCGTCACGCCATTTCTGGTGAGGTCATCGTCGCCGACAACGGGAGCACCGACGGTTCGCAGGCGCTCGCCGCGAGTCTCGGCGCGCGCCTGGTGTCCGCGCCTCTCCGAGGGTACGGGGCGGCGTTGCGGGCGGGCTTCGAAGCGGCGCAGAGCCGCTACGTCGTGATGGGAGACAGCGACGACAGCTACGATTTTTCTGACCTAGCCGGCTTTCTCGAGAAGCTGCGCGCAGGCGACGATGTCGTCGTTGGCAATCGCTACCGCGGTGGTATCGCCCCGGGTGCGATGCCTGCCCTCCATCGCTACGTTGGCAATCCCCTTCTGAGCTTCTTTGCGCGCGTTTTCTTCGGCATCCCGCTGGGCGATGTGTACTGCGGCCTCCGGGGGATGAGCCGGGCCGCGCTTGACCGCCTGGACCTCCAGAGCTTGGGCATGGAGGTCGCCTTGGAGATGCTGGTCAAATCGCGATTGCTCGGGATGAGGGTCTCCGAAGTTCCGACGACGCTCGCGCGAGATGGTCGGGGGCGCCCGCCTCACATCAACACCTGGCGCGACGGGCGCCGCAGTCTGCTTCTCTATCTTGCTAGCATGCCACACGGATTGTTTCTCTACCCTGGTGGGATCCTGCTGATACTCGGCTTGATTGTCGGCGCGTTCATCGTTCTGAGGCCGTTGTCGCTCTACAACGTTCATTTCGATATCCATACGCTCCTCTACTGCGGCGCCGCCGTGCTCTTGGGGTTTCAGCTCATTTCATACTCCATCGTCCTGCGCTTCCTCATGGTGACCGCGGGCCTTCTCCCGCCTCAACCTGACTTCATCAGGTGGGTCGCCCACTACAAACTGGAGTATGGCGTTGGTGCGGGAATCGCGCTCGTCTCTTTAGGGCTTGCCGGTGTCCTGTGGCTCCTGCGTGCCTGGCAGGCCACTTCCTTCGAGAACCTCGACCCGTTCGTAATGATGCGAGTCGCCATCCCGTCGGCGACAGCGATCACGCTGGGGTTTCAGATGGCGTTCGCAGCCCTTTTCATGAGCCTTGCCAAGTGGCACGCCCGGACACGCGCGTTCTGGTAATGCCCGTTCCCGAGCCTTCCAGTCCGTGATGAGTGATGCCGCTGGGTCTGATGTCACGGGCGCGGTCGAGCGAATTACTATGACTTCTCCGTCTTGGCGGTCTGAGTAGTGTTGTTGCGTCGTTGTCGGTGGCGCCAGGACAAACTAGAGGTCCGAGTTTGAGTAGAAATTTTCGGAAATGCCACCACTGATTTCTGGAAAGAGGTGTGAGGCGCGCAGCTAGCGACGGGCGGAGAGGTTGTTACCACGTGGAAAGGAATTGTGCTGTTCCGCGGCGGCTATCGGGTCTCTTCTCGTCTCCCGTGCTGGTCGCTGGTTCATAGATTCCGATCGTATAAGCGCCTGCGATCTTCGAGCACCTCACTCACCATTTGGCACGCTACTGGCAGTTGGCACTTGGTCAGCTGACGGGAGGGTCCGGGAACGCATTTGGACGCAGGTCTTGTGAACCCGACCGCGCTCCCGGGAGGGATATGATGCCGAGCCACAGCGAACTCGTGACCAGCAAGCCCGTCCGCCTCGTCATAGCAGAGGGTCACGAGATCGTCCTCCTGGGACTCGAGCGCTTCCTCAGTTCGTTGGAGGATTTCACGGTCGTGGGCACCGCGACCGACTGCCCAGGATCGCTGGCGGCAATTCGTGCCCACAGGCCCGACGTCGCCATCCTGGACATCCGGCTGCCGGCCGAGAGCGGGCTCGAAGTTGCCGGCGCGATCATGCGGGAAGGCCTGCCGACCCGCATTGTCCTCGTCGGTGAGACGATCAACGACCGCGAGTCGCTCGAGGCGCTTCGGCTCGGCATTCACGGGATCCTGCTCAAGGAGATGGCGCCTCGGCTGCTCGTGCAGTGCATCCGGAAGGTGCACGCGGGCGGACACTGGGTCGAGCAAGAGTCGCTGCGTCGCACGGTCGAACAGCTGCTACGAGAAGAGGTGTCGCCACGGCCGGCCTCGCCCCCGTTGACGCTGGCCGAAGTCCGGATCGCCGGAGTGGTGGCGCAAGGGGCCCGCAACAAAGAGATCGCCGACCATCTCGGAGTCTGCGAGAGCACAATCAAGAACCATCTGCACAACATCTACACGAAGCTCAATCTCTCGAGCCGGGGTGAACTCGCCCGTTGGTATCGAACCGTAGCGCGCCCGAACGGATCGCCATCCGACACGCATTCCTCGAGGATCTCACGCACCACGCCTGAGAGCCGATCGATGGATGCCTACGTCGCTGCCCCCGCTTCGGGGGTTGGGGATCGTTCGGCCAATGGACACCGTTGATCCTTGGATCAGGCTCGTTGACCGTCTTGCCCTGGGACACCATGAGCGACGACACGGTGCAACTCGATCTCGAGACCGAGCGGTATCTCACAGCCAACGTCAGTACCTTGTAGTCATTTCTTAATCCCCACGAGAAGATCACCGATTTCAGCGGGCACGTGGACGATGTCCTGGTCATCCGCGTTTGCTTCCCAACCGTCGCGCGACCGGCCAGACTGCCCTGTTCCGGTAGAGAGAGGGGGCGTAACGAAATCCGCCTGCTCTCGGACCAGCGACGCTAAGCTCGACTAGTCTGTAGCTATTCGGCTTTCCACCGACGGCTCAAGGTATAGTCAGCGCGGGACTCCGCGACGAGCCGGCCATTCGTGGGTCTCGCCATACGTCGGGCCGCCCGAGCAATCTGGCGATCGCAAATCCGCAAGATCATGAACAAGCCGATCAACAGCATCGCCAACCCTACCAAGAGAATTAACGCGAGTTCGAAATCGTTCATCAACCCTCCACACGATCATCGCATGCGCTTCTTTGTCTCGGTGCATCGCTCGCATGACTCGCAAGGCGAAGACACCGGGCACCCAGGTCGACCCGTTGCTACTTCAGCCCATATCGGAACTCGATGATCGACCCATCGTTCATGGTGATGCGGTAGTAGTACGTCATGTTGGCGCTGAGGCTCTTGGTGCTGATGTTGAAGATCCACTGCTGGTCGCTGGAGGACCAGCGGAACGCGGTGTCGGGCGTGGTCGAGTCCACCGCCTCGTCCACCTCCGTCAGCGTTCCTGTCGACGAGTAGTAGCGGACGAAGCTGGTGACGACGCCAGGCGTTCCGACTGAGTTGCCGTTCGCGTCACATACGCGGAACTTCGTGGGCACCGTGCTCTTCTGCTTGAATACGCTGCTGCCGTCCGGATTGATCGGCTGCAGGACCTGGTGCCCGGCGTCACCATAGCAGGCAAGGCCCACGGGCGCATACATGATCGACAGAGTGCCGCCGGCGAATGTGAACGCGTAATTCGCAGCCCTGAGCGTCTCCAAGGATGCGCTGATGGGATAGGAGCCGACCGAGCTCGTCGTCGTAGCAGATGTGGTCAACGATGGGCTCCCGGTGACCCCGCTTGTGGCGAGCGTCTCACCGTTCTTGAAACCGGTAGTAGTCGCCGTGAGCGGCGGATTCGTAGCATTGAGGATCTTCGTCTTGTTGTCGGCCGTCACGGTGAGGGTGGCCTTGGCGATGGTGAAGTTGGCCGTGTTGTAGATGATGGTGTAGTTGCCGAGCACCGCCGCCGGGCTCAGGGCCGCGCTGATGGTGTAGGGGCTCCCGACTACTACCTCGCCCGCCGTCCGGCTGTAGGCTGCTGACACCCCGTCCGCCGGCACGAACCCGCTCAGCGTTCCCGTCAGCGCCGGATCAGCGTCGCCGTAGGTCTTGCTCGCCGCGTTCGGCGTCACCGAGGCGGCCTTCTTGGTAATCGTGAAGTTCGTCGTGTTGTAGGTGATGGTGTAGTTGCCGAGCACGCTGGCCGGGCTTAGCGCGGCGCTGATGGTGTAGGGGCTCCCGGCGACCGTCTCACCCGCCGTCCGGCTGTAGGCTGCCGACACCCCGTCCGCATTCATGAAGCCGCTCAGCGTCCCCGTCAGCGCCGGGTCGGCGTCGCCGTAGATCTTGCTCGCCGCGTTCGGCGTCACCGAGGCGGCCTTCTTGGTGATCGTGAAGCTCGCCGTGTTGTAGGTGATGGTGTAGTTACCGAGCACGGCCGCCGGGCTCAGCGCGGCGATGATGGTGTATGGGTTGCCTGCCACCATATCGCCCGCCGTCCGGCTGTAAGTCGCCGTCACGCCGTCCGCCGCTACGAACCCGCTCAGTGTCCCCGTCAGCGCCGGGTCGGCGTCGCCGTAGATCTTGCTCGCCGTGTTCGGCGTCACCGAGGCGGCCTTCTTGGTGATCGTGAAGTTCGCCGTGTTGTAGGTGATGGTGTAGTTGCCGAGCACCGTCGCCGGGCTCAGCGCGGCGCTGATGGTGTAGGAGCCGACGGTCTCCCCGGGGATACGGCTGTAGGCCGCCGTCACGCCGTCAGCGCCCAGGAAGCCGCTCAGCATGCCGGTGGTTAGCGGGCTAAGGTCGGCGTCACCGTACGTCTTGCTCGCCGCGTTCGGCGTCACCGAGGCGAGCCGCGGCGCGATAGTGAAGCTCGCGGTGTTGTACGTGACATCGTAGTTGGCCAGCACCTCCGCCGGGGTCAGGTTCGCGCTGATCGTGTACGGGCTGCCCACGACCGTCTCGCCGGCCGTGCGGCCGTAGTTCGCCGTCACTCCGTCCGCGGGGACGAACCCACTCAGCGTCCCTGTCAGTGCCGGGTCGGCGTCACCGTACGTCTTGCTCGCTGCGGCCGGCGTCACCGACGCGTTCCGCTTGTTGATCGTGAAGCTGGCCGTGTTGTAGGTGATGTCATAGTTGCTGAGGACGCCTGCCGGGCTGAGGGTGGCGCTGATGGTGTAGGGGCTGCCCGCCACCGTCTCGCCCGCCGCGCGGCTGTAGGTCGCCGTCACGCCGTCCGCGGCCACGAACCCGCTCAGCGTCCCGGTCAGCGCCGGGTCGGCCGCCCCGTACGTCTTGCTCCTCGCGTCCGGCGTCACCGACGCCAGGGCCTTAGTGACGGTGAAGCTGGCCGTGTTGTAGGTGATGTCATAGTTGCCGAGCACGCCCGCTGGGCTCAGAGTGGCACCGATGGCGTAGGGGCTACCGGCCACGGTCTCGCCAGCCGCGCGGCTGTAGATCGCCGTCACGCCGTCCGTCGGCACGAACCCGCTCAGCGTCCCCGTCAGCGGCGGGTCGGCCGTCCCATATGTCTTGGTCGCCGGGTTTGGCGTCACAGAGGCAGTCTTTGGGGTGATCGTGAAGGCCGCAGCGTTGTACGTGATGGTGTAGTTACCGAGCACGCCCGTCGGGCTCAGGGTGGCACTGATGGTGTAGGGACTCCCGGCCACTGTCTCGCCGGCCGTGCGGCTATAGGTCGCGGTCACGCCGTCCGCCGCCACGAACCCGCTCAGCGTCCCGGTCAGCGTCGGGTCGGCGCTGCCGTACGTCTTCGTCTTCGCATCCGGCGTCACGGACGCCGCCTTCTTGTTGATCGTGATCGCCGCCGACGCGCTCTGCTTGGCGTTGTAGTTCGAGTCCCCCGCGTACCGCGCCGCCACCGAATACGTCCCGGCTGTGATCGGCGCCGACGTCAGCAGGTTGCCCGGCCCTGGCGTCACCGCATACGCGATCGTCACCGGCGTCAGGTCCTCGCCGAGCACGCCCTTCGCCAATCCGCTGCCCGCGCACGGCGTTCCGTCGTAAGTGCACGTGTTACCTGTCACAGTCACAATCGGATCGGCCTTCGTGATCGTGAAGTTCGACGTGTTGTACGTGATGTCGTAGTTGGCCAGCACGGCCACCGGAGTCAGGCTGGCGCTGATGGTGTAGGGACCCCCGGCCACCGTCTCGCCGGCCGTGCGGCTGTAGGTCGCGGTCACGCCGTCCGCCGCCACGAACCCGCTCAGCGTCCCGGTCAGCGCCGGGTCGCCGCCGCCGTACGTCTTCGTCTTCGCATCCGGCGTCACGGACGCCGCCTTCTTGTTGATCGTGATCGCCGCCGACGTACTCTGCTTGGCGTTGTAGTTCGAGTCCCCCGCGTACCGCACCGCTACCGAGTACGTCCCGGCCGCGATCGGCGCCGACGTCAGCAGGTTGCCCGGCCCTGGCGTCACCGCATACGCGATCGTCACCGGCGTCAGGTCCTCGCCGAGCACGCCCTTCGCCGATCCGCTGCCCGGGCACGGGCTGCCGTTGTACGTGCAGGTGTTGCCGGTCGCCGTCACGATCGGATCCGCCTTAGTGACGGTGAAGCTCGCGGTGTTGTACGTGATGGTGTAGTTGCCGAGCACGCCGGCCGGGCTCAACGTCGCGCTGATGGCGTAGGGGCTACCGGCCACCGTCTCGCCAGCCGCGCGGCTGTAGGTCGCCGTCACGCCGTCCGCCGCTACGAACCCGCTCAGCGTCCCCGTCAGCGCCGGGTCGGTCGCCCCGTACGTCTTGCTCGCCGCGTTCGGGGTCACTGAGGCCGCCGCCTTGTTGATCGTGATCATTGCGGGCGCACTCTGCTTGCCGTTGTAGTTGGAGTCCCCCGCGTACCGCGCCGCCACGGAGTAAGTGCCCGCCGTCACCGGCGCGGACGTGAGCAGATTGCCCGGGCCCGGTGTCACCGCGTACGCCAGCGTCACAGGCGTGAGGTCTTCGCCCAACACGCCCTTCGCCGACCCGCTGCCCGGGCATGGCGTTCCGTTGTAGGTGCAGGTGTTGCCCGTTGCCGTCACGATCGGATCCGTCTTGGTGATCGTGAAGCTCGCCGTGTTGTAGGTGATGTTGTAGTTGCCGAGCACACCCGCCGGGCTCAAGGTCGCGCTGATGGTGTAGGGGCTACCGGCCACTGTCTCGCCAGCCGTCCGGCTGTAGGTCGCGGTCACGCCGTCCGCGGCCAGGAAGCCGCTCAGCGTCCCGGTCAGCGCCGGGTCGGCGGTGCCGTAGGTCTTCGTCTTCGCATCCGACGTCACCGACGCGGACTGTTTGGTGATCGTGATCGTGGCTGGCGCGCTCTGCTTCTGGTTGTAGTTCGCGTCCCCCGCATACCGCGCCGCCACCGAGTACGTCCCCGCGCTCACCGGTGCGGCCGTCAGCAGAGTGCCTAGCGCGTCCTTGTACGCCAGCGTCACCGGCGTTAGGGTCTCGCCATTGACGCCCGTCGCCGCCCCGCTGCCCGCGCAGGGGCTCCCGGTATAAGTGCACGTGTTGCCGCTCGCCGTCACCGTCGGATCGGCCTTGGTGATGGTGAAGGCGGCGGTGTTGTAGGTGATGTCGTAGTTGCCTAGCACGCCTGCCGGGCTCAGAATCGCGCTGATGGTGTAGGGGCTACCGGCCACCGTCTCGCCCGCTGTCCGGCTGTAGGTCGCTGTCACCCCGTTCCCGGCGAGGAAGCCGCTCAGCCTTCCCGTCAGCGCCGGATCCGTGGCGCCATACGTCTTGCTGTTCGCGTCCGGCGTCACCGCCGCGGCCTGTCTGTTGATCGTGATCGTGGCTGCGGCGCTCTGCTTCTGGTTGTAGTTCGCATCCCCCGCATACCGCGCCGCCACGGAGAAAGTGCCCGCCGATACCGGCGCCGCCATCAGCAGGGTGCCCAGCGCGTCCTTGTACGCCAGCGTCACCGGCGTCAGGGTCTCGCCATTGACGCCAGTCGCCGCCCCGCTGCCCGCGCAGGGGCTCCCGGTGTAGGTGCACGTGTTGCCGCTCGCCGTCACCGTCGGGTCGGCCTTGGTGATCGTGAAGGCGGCCCCAGTGTTGGTGATGGTGTAGTTGTCTAGCGCCCCGGCCATCGTCGCGCTCAGCGTCGCCGTGATGTGATACGGGCTTCCCGCCACCGTCTCTCCCGCGGCCCGGCTGTAGGTCGCGCTCACCCCGTCGGCCATCAGGAAGTCGCTGCCGCTCCCCGTCGTCAGCGGACTCGGATCCGCGTTTCCATACGTCTTGCTAGCCGGATTCGTCATCCACGTCGCGGCCTTCCGGCTGATCGTAAGGGCGGCCGTGTTGGAGGCGTTCATGTAGTTGGTGTTCCCGGCGAAGCTCGCCGTCACCTGGTATGTCCCCGCGGCCGTCGGCGACGTCGCCGTCGGTGCGTAGGTCGTTGGCGCGATACCCTGATAGCTGACCGTCACGGCCGGACTCAGTACATCACTCACGCCGCCCACGCCGTAGGCGAAGCCGGTGGCTCCCTGCGGAGCGCCGTTGTACGTGAACGTCCCACCGGTCACGCTGACCGTCGGCGTCGCCTGGTTGACGTGGAGCATGCCGGTCGCCGAACTGCCGGCGAAATTGCCTTGCGCCGCGTAGCTCGCGCTCAGGCTATGATCCCCCGCACCCGGACTCGCTAGCGTGAACACCGCGACGCCACTCGCGTTCAGCGCCTGGTTCTGGGCTGGGCCCCCGTCCACGCTCAGCGTCACATTCCCCGGCGGCGTTTCGGGCGCCGAGCTCACTGTCACCGTCACCGCGCCGTTCGCCGGATACGTGACCGTGGGCGCGCTGATCGCCGTCGTCGTGGCGCGCGGATTTACCGTCTGGCCGCCGCCCAGCGTCCCGTTGCTTCCCAAGAAGTTCGTCGTGTCCGGCGTGTATACCGCCGACACTGCGTGCGGCGAGTTCGCCACCGTCAGCGTCGACGTCGACCACCTTGCCGTGCCACTGCCATCCAGCGTCACCGGCGCCCCCGTGCTCGACCCATCGATTGCGAACTGCACCGCCCCCGTCGGCGTCCCAGATGCGGGCGCCACCACCGTCACCGTCGCGGTGAATGTCACGTTCTGGCCGTACGTCGACGGGTTTACCGACGACGTCACCGTCGTCGTGGTCGTGACGTTGTTGATCGCTACTGTCTTCGTGTACTCGGTCTCCCCGAGGTCCTTGTCCCGAATCTTTCCCTTCACGACGCGACTGCCGCTGTCCGTTGTCGGGCAGCTCGCGGTATTGCTGCTGCCAAAAGCGCCGTAGCCGCTGCCGCAGTCGAAGGCGTATGTGAAGCCTGTCGCGGTGTCGGCGCTAGAGGGATCAACCGGATCCGTCAGCGAAAGCGTGATGGCGCTGCCAGCATTGACGGACGCTGGCGCGTTGAAGGTCGCCGTCGGCGCGACGTTATTCACGGTCAGCTGGAAGATCGTCGACGATGTGTTGGTCCCGTCGTTCGCGGTGATCGTCACCAACTGGCTCTGGGCAGGACCGTCCGAGGTGACGAAGGACCACGACCAGGTGGTCCCCGACTTTGTGACCGTGCCGATCGAGGCGGACAGCGTCACCCCGCTTGGAGTGGTGTCACTATCGGACCAGGTGCCGGAGTTGCTTGCGGTTTGCCCCTCGTTCACGGTGACGCTCGCGTTAGTCGTCCCGATGGAGGGCGGACAGTTGCCCGTCCCAACCGCAAAGCCGCCGTTCAGGTTCACGGTCCCGCCGCCGGGGGTCGGATTGGTCACCATGAAATTGCGCGAGCCGGTATTGGCACTCGAGTCGATGACGAAGGTCGCAGTGAGCCGCGTCGGGCTGTTCACCGTCGTCGTGATGGAGATGCCCTGGGACATGTTGACGCTGACCGTGGTGACACCGTTGATGAAGTTCGTGCCCGTCACGATGACGTTGACGGTCTGCGGCACGCACGCACGGTTCGGGCTAATGCTCGAGACGGTCGGCGCTGGGTAGGTGACGGTGAAGGTCGTGCTGGCGCTTCCGCCGCCAGGGCCGGTGTTGGTCACGGTCGCCGTGCGCGCGCCGGTCGCCGCGGCCACGTCAATCGTGATGTTCACGGTCAATTGCGTCCCGCTGTTCACCGTTGTGGAGTTCAGCGTGATACCCGTGCCGCTGAAGGCGACCGTCGTGACGCCGGTTATGTAACCCGAGCCCGTGAAGACGACGTCGAGCGTCTGCATCCGGTCGCCGGTGTTCGGGGCCAAGCTCGAGATCGTGGGCGCCGGGTTGTTGACAGTGAAGCTCGCGGTCGCGCTGCCGCCGCCAGGCGCCGGGTTCGTCACTGTCACGGGGCGCGGGCCGAGCGCCGCAGTCGGAGCAATCGTGATGTTGACGGTGAGCTGCGTCGCGGTGCTGTTCACCGTCGTCGAGTTCAGCGTGATGCCCAGCCCGAAGTCGACGGTCGTGTAGCCGCTGACGTAGCCGGTACCCGTGAAGATGACGTTGAGAGTCTGCAGCCGGTTACCACTCGCCGGGTTGATGTTGCTGATCGTCGGTGCCGGGTTGACGATGAAGGCGTTGGGGAGCGTTGCGGTCCCCCCGCCAGGGGTAGCGTTGGTCACGGAGACGTCGCGAGCGCCGGTCGCCGCAGTCGCCGTAATCGTGATGGTGGCAGTAAGCTGCGTCGCGTTGTTCACCGTCGTCGAGTTCACCGTGATGCTCGGCCCGAAGCTGGCCGTTGTCACGCCGCTGATATAGCCGGAACCGCTGAGCACGACGCTCACGGTCTGGCCTTGCGCCCCGCCCGGCGGGTTCACAGCTGTGAGCGTCGGCGCCGGATTGTTGACGGTGAAGGCGTTGGGGAGCGTTGCGGTCCCCCCGCCGGGGGTGACGTTGGTCACGGAGACGTTGCGCGCGCCGGTCGCCGCAGTCGCCGCAATCGTGATGGTGGCGGTAAGCTGCGTCGCGCTGTTCACCGTCGTCGAGTTCACCGTGATGCCCGAGCCGAAGCTGACCGTCGTCGCGCCGCTGATGTAGCCCGAGCCCGTGAAGACGACAGTGAGTACCTGTAGGCGGTCCCCGCTGGTGGGGGCGATGCTCGCGAGCGTCGGCGCCGGGTTGTTGACGGTGAAGGTCGTCGTCGCGTTCCCGCCGCCGGGCGCAGCGTTCGTCACCGTTACAGTCCGCGAACCAGTCCCCGCTGTCGAGCCGATCGTGATGTTGGCCGTGAGCTGCGTCGCGCTATCGACGCTCGTCGAGTTGACGGTGATGCCTGACCCGAAACTAACGCTTGTCACACCATCGATGTAGTTGGTACCTGTGAAGACGACGTCAAGCGTCTCTAGCCGGTTGCCGCTCACCGGCGCTCGGCTCGCGATGGTCGGCGCGGGGTTGTTGACCGTGAAGCTCGTTGTGGCGCTGCCGCCGCCGGGCGGTGCATTCGTCACCGTCACCGTGCGCGCGCCGGTCCCTGCCGTCGAAGCGATCGTGATGTTGACGGTGAGCTGGGTCGCGCTGTTCACCGTCGTCGAGTTCACCGTGATGTCCGGACCGAAGTCGACCGTGGTGACTCCGGTGATATAGCCGGTGCCCGTGAAGACGACGTTGAGGGTCGCGAGGCGGTTGCCGCTCGTCGGCGCGATGCTCGTGATCGGCGGCGCGGGGTTGTTGATGCTAAAGCTGGTCGTCGCGCTGCCGCCGGCCGGCGCGGGGTTCGTGACCGTCACAGTGCGCGAGCCGGTCGCCGCCGTCACTGCGATGGTGATGCTGGCGGTGAGCCGGGTCGCGCTGTTCACCGTCGTCGAGTTCACCGTGATGTCCGGACCGAAGTCGGCGGTCGTAGCTCCGGTGACATAGCCGGTACCCGTGAAGACGACGTTGAGAGTCTGCAGCCGGCTACCGCTCGTCGGGTTGATGTTGGTGATCGTCGGCGCCGGGTTGGTCACCGTGTGCGGCGTCGTCCCCGAGCTCGTGTTGAAATTCCCGTCGCCGGAGTAAGTCGCCGTGATCGTCTTGCTACCCGCCGTCGTCGACGTCACCGTGCAGTTTGCTGTGCCGCCGCTCAGAGAGCCCGTCGTGCAGCTATCGGCCCCGTCAGTGATGGTTACCGTGCCCGTAGGAGTCCCCGAACCACTGGTCTTCGCCACGCTCACCGCCACCGCGTACCCCTGCCCCACCAGGGTCGCGGCGGACAGGTCCGTCGTGATCGTCGTCGTCGTGTTGCCCTTTGGCACGAGCGAGAAGTTCTTCGTTAGGGTTTGACCATTCTGGATGGTGAACGGCCCCAACGCCGCGTTGACATAGCCAGGAGCCGACGCTTGGATAGTGATGTTGATATTATTGCCGGAGTAGTTGACACCCAAGGTGTACGAGCCTGTCGGGCCCGTCAGCGACGTGCCAGTACAGTTACTCGTACAAGAGACCATGACTCCCGAGATGCCTAGGCTCGTCGTCGAATCGATTACCGTCCCAATGACGGTCGCGTTTCCCGCCGCGCGGTAAGGTCCCACGAACGGCCCACCAGCTCCCACCGGCGCGGCGCCGGCCGGCTGGATGAACTCGATGCTCGTATCCGCCAGCGCGCGCAGCAGGTTGATCCGGCCGTTGCCCGTCTGCGACGGCGTGCCCGCTGGATCGGCGTTACGCGCCAGACGGCCGACGATGATGCCGTTCGTCAGCGTCGGGTCCATAGCCTTCATGAGCGCTGCGGCGCCCGCGACGATCGCGGCCGACGTCGAGGTGCCGCTCACCGTCACGTAGGCGTCGCCGATGTCGGTGGTCTGGATGTCGACGCCGGGTGCGGCGATGAAGACGGCCTGGCCATCGTTGCTGAAGTAAGCGAGGGCGTCGATCGCGTCGGTCGCGGCCACGCCCATGACACCGCGGTCACCGGCGGGAAAGGTCGGATCGCTCACCGCGCTATTGCCCACGGCCGCGACCAGCACGATACCCTTGGACCACGCGTAGTCGATCGCGTCCTGGAGGTTCGGGCTGAAGCCGGGGTTGCTGAAGGCCATCAGGATGACGTCGGCCCCGTGGTCCGCCGCCCAGATGACGCCCGCGATGACGTCGCTATCTTGCCCCTCGCCGTTGACGTTGAGTACCGTGACCGGCAGGACCGTCACGCCGGCATAGGCGACGCCCGCAATGCCCTCGACCGGCACGTTGTCAGTCTGCGCGGCGATGATTCCGGCGAGCCACGTCCCGTGGCCAGAGGGATCCGTCATCCCGTTGGAGCCGTCGAGGATCGACGTGCCCGGCACCACCTTGCCGGCGAGGTCCGGATGCAAAGCGTCGACGCCGGTGTCGAGGAGCGCGACCCTCGCCGTGCCCGTCGGCGTCACGTTTCCGAAAACCTGGTCCCAGGCTATCCTCGGCAGTGCCCACTGGTTTGAGTAGAGTGGATCAGCAGGGACCGCCTCCCACAACCGCGTCCGGTTCTCCTCGACGCTCACGACCCGGGGATCGGCCTGATAGTTCGCCCTGACCGCGGCGAGGTCGCTCGGTGGCACGTCGATGACGTGCAGGCGGAGCGCCGTAATGACGGACCTCTCGACACCGCCGTTGCGCGCGATGACGTCGGCCTGTAGCGCGGGGGACAGCCCGTCAACGAGCTTGACGAGCAGCGACGACCCGGTGCTCTGCGCGCTCGCCGCGACTGGAATGAACGGCAGCAGCAGCGCACAAAGGACCGCAAAAATCAGGGTGGAGTTTACACGCTCCCTACTCACTCGCCGCATAGCTTTGGCCCCTCCTGCAGGAGCTCGAATTCCCGTGCTGCTAATGTTGGCCGGTCGCTTCTCTTTGGACAGATACCTAAAAATCATTTCCGGCAATGGCGGCCATAGATCCTCGAGCGTTTAATGTGTTGTCGACCAGCAATCTCGCGGATCACTGCACCGCAAGCGCCGTGCCGATGATGCCGATAGCGCAGTCGCTCCGAACGCTGCGGGAAGTCAGGCCCTCGCACGTCCGCCGCGCGTGCCAGCGCCTTTCTGTCTTAAAAATCTTTTAGCCTGAAGCTTCAAAATTGAGAGGGTGCTGGGACCGCGTTCCCCAGGCGCCTTCCGACAATTCTTGAACACGAGCATGATCACCATCGATAAGCGAGAAGGGGAAATACGGGAAGGCACAATTAAGAACTATATGTGGAATCGGATGATCTAGATCTTTAGGACGATCGATCGAAATCTCGCTTGCCGCTCGAGGCTAGTTCGAGGGGCAGAGCGGGGGCGGGCTGCAGGGAGCCCAGGCCCCGGGGGCGGCGAGCAGGGGCGGCAGTGTACCCGCCACTCGCGCCTGGATTCCGGATTTCTTGATCCGGTACCACCGGCTCTGCGCGGTGATGCCGGGCAGTCGCGCGAGGTGCACTTGCACTCTGCCTGCTCGACTGAGCGCGCCGAGAATCATCTGGCGCTCGATGTCCTCGATCGTCTCGTCGAGTGAGCGCCCGGATGCCTTCGCACCCTCCTGGGCATCGGGCTTCGGGATCACCGGCGGCAGGTGCTCGGGGATGACGCCGCCGGACAGGAGGACGGCGCCCTCGAGGACGTGCTGTAGCTCTCGCGGACGTTTCGCGGCTACGCGTACGCCCAGACTGCAGCACCTCGTTGGACAGTGTGTGCTTGTCGTCCTGGACGGTCTGCGCCGCGCACGATCGACGAAGGCGTCGATGAGCTCGGGCAAATCATCGAGTCACAGGCGGTGAGCTGCTGGGGCGCGTGCGACCGTGGCGCAGCCGGAACAGCGCCAACCGCGGGCGCTCGATCAGCAGCCCGATCCGCTCGGACGTGCACTCGGCGCGGCTGCACGCTGTCGAAGTTCGCACAGTGATTGCGGCTTAAGTAGCTGGTGAATTCCGGGTCCAGTCTCAAGGTGGAGTCGCCTCACCATGTAAGCCTGTGTCCCCGAGGACGGCGGGATGCGACTCAACAGCCCGGCGTGCTTTAGCGGACAGCCCGCGGAGGCAAGGCGGCGACGCACGCGGGCCGACAACCTCTGAGCATTCGACAGGATGGAACAGACTTGGAAGCGATGACATTCAAGGAAGCCGGAAGCCGGTGCTGGGACAAGGCCACGTACAAAACCAAGCCTCGCTCGCTACTGGCGCTCCGCGAGCATCTCGCGCACAGTCACCGAGAGCTTATCGATCGGAAGGTTGGAGTAGACGACGTGGCCATCGGCCGCCTCGTAGCGGTGGAGCACTTGTGCCTTGGCACTCGCCGACGGCGCCGCTCGCTGGAGGAGCCGAAGCACGCGCGCCACGTACATCTGCGTTTCCGCATACGGCGGGATACCTCCGTACCGCCCGACCGCCTCCACGCCCGCGTTGTAAGCGGCGAGCGCGAGCGCAAGGTTGCCACCGTAGCGGTCGACCAGATGCCGCAGGTGGCGAACCCCGCCCTCGATGTTCTGGTGCACGTCGAAGACGTTACGGACGCCGAGCTGCGCCGCCGTCGCGGGCATGAGCTGCATCAGCCCGCGCGCGCCCTTGGGCGAGACGGCGCGCGCCTGGAAGTTCGACTCCACGCGGATAACGGACTCGACGAGCTCCGGCGCGAGCGCGTGCCGCGCGGCCGCCGCGCGGATCAGGTCGCGGTACGGCGCCACGGTTTGCGTAGCGACGGGTTCGCCGGGTGGAAACGACGGCTGCGGCGCGACGACCTGCGCCGGCTCGACGTCCCGGACGTAGAGCACGCCGTCACGCTCCTCCATGCGGATCTCGGCGATGGCCGCCGAGTGCACTGAGAGGATCGCGGCGATGATGAGGCCGATTCGCGGTATCAGGGCTCGGCCTTGGCCTAGTGCACTTCCAGGTTGCCGCCGCCAAGCACTTGTTCCGCGGTTGCGGGCGGACTACCCACCCAGTTGGTGGAGAACCAGATTCCGCCGGACCCGTTCCAGAGCGTGATGCCGATGGTGTCGCTGCTGCCCGGAGAGCCGTAGTCAGTCATATTGAACTGCAAGGCATTGTTGCCGGACACGGAGAACGGCGCCACCGGGTTGGTGATGTCCTGGATGTTGGCCTTGCCGTTGAACTGCGCCTTGCAGGGCGAGGTGGAGGTGGCACCAGTGCAGCCTGCCACCCAGGCGTTGTTCACCAACTGATACACCGCCAGCGAGGTCATGGAGTTCCCTTTGATCTGGTAAACGTGCTGGTTCCCGTCGCTCTCCCTCCGGCGCACGATGGTGTTGAGGTTGCCCTGCAGGTTGGTCCCGCTCTTGTTGTACTTGACGTTGAAGCCAAAGTTGTTCTTGGTGCCCGGATCGCCCGCGATCGTTCCCGCAGAGTTCTGCATTACCAGGTAGCCACCGCCGGTGATCATTCCGGCGCCTACCTGAGAGATGGTTACGACAGTGTTTTCAGTGGAGGCGTTCCGGCCGTAATAGCCGCCCACGACGATTCCCACCGTGTACTGGGTGCTTCCGATGCTCCCGACGGTTCCTGTGAACGTGCAGGTCACGCTCCCGGTTCTCGTGTCAGAACCGTTGACTAGAAGGACTGCGGCGGTGCAGAGCGTGGCGTTACTGGCGTCGCGGTTCACAAAGGTCACAGTCGCGTTCCGGATGTCTCCTGGATACTGATCATAGGCGGGGTCTCCGGTCACGGCTGTGATGTCCTGTATCGTCGCGATGAGCGTGATGGAGCCCGACGTCGACGAAAGCGGAATCCCTACGAACATGTTGCCCGCGTAAGTAACCCGCGCGTCCTCCGGAGTGATCGTGTAGGCATGGGTGATGCTGAGTGCGACGCCGCATTGCGCTGCCGAGCAGCTTGCTGTGGCGGTGTACGAGGACCCGGGCGCTTGCGTCAACAGCGTCGAATCGGTGGCGACCCCACTGCTGTTAGTCACGCCTGACCCAGAGTTGGTGCCTACGGAGAAGTTGATCGTTTTGCTCGCGAGAGCCGTACCGTCCGACATAAGGACGGCCCGCAGGCCCGTAGGATCGCTGTACTGTGCCGAGAATGTAACACCCGCATCCCACCCGAGTGTCAACGTCGTGTAGTTGACTACGATCGTTCTGGCCTGGTCCATTACCCCACTCAGAGGATTGCTGGCGTTAGGGGCGGAGGGAGCGTTGCCAGTCCAGTTCTTGAAGACGTAGCCGACACCAGGCCCGCCAGCCACGGGAGACGTGGCGTTAAGGCTGATGGGGCTCCCTGTGTCGAACCATCCGTCAGCCGGCGTTACATTCGTCCGTGCCACGACTGACGGATTCGTGGTGATAGTGAGCAGGAACTGCACCACGTAGTTGGCCGTGACCGCGCGTGGCGCGCTCATGGTCACCGACACTGGATTGCTGCCGCCGGTGGCATCGCCGCTCCAGTTGTTGAACCGCCACCGCTTGCCCGTGCCGTCGGCCACCGGCGTCGCCGCCGTGAGGTTCACCACGGTCCCGGAGTCATAGAACATCCCGGCGGTGCCGCCACTGATGTTGCTCAGCCCCCCCGGCACCCCCGCCGTGATCGCCAGCGTCAGCTGGTACTGCGCCACATAGGTCGCCGTCACCGAGCGCGCCGCGCTCATCGTCACCGCCACCGGGCTCGTCGAGCCGGTCGCGTCCCCGCTCCACGCGGTGAACCGCCACCGCTTGCCCGTGCCGTCCGCCACTGGCGTCGCCGCCGTAAGGCTCAGCACCGTGCCAGAGTCATAGAACGTCCCAGTGATGCCGCCGCTGATGTTGCTCAGCCCCCCCGGCACCCCCGTTGTGATCGCCAGCGTCAGCTGGTACTGCGCCACGTAGGTCGCCGTCACCGAGCGCGCCGCGCTCATCGTCACTGCCACCGGGCTCGTCGAGCCGGTCGCGTCCCCGCTCCACGCGGTGAACCGCCACTGCTTGCTCGCCCCGTCCGCCACCGGCGTCGCCGCCGTGAGGTTCAGCACCGTCCCGTCGTCGTAGAAGGTCCCGTTCGTCCCGCCCGTGATGTTGCCGAGGCCGCCCGGCACCCCCGCCGTGATCGCCAGCGTCAGCTGGTACTGCGCCATGTAGGTTGCCGTCACCGAGCGCGCCGCGCTCATCGTCACCGCCACCGGGCTCGTCGAGCCGGTCGCGTCCCCGCTCCACGCGGTGAACCGCCACTGCTTGCTCGCCCCGTCCGCCACCGGCGTCGCCGCCGTGAGGCTCAGCACCGTGCCAGAGTCATAGAACGTCCCAGTGGTGCCGCCGCTGATGTTGCTCAGCCCCCCCGGCACCCCCGCCGTGATCGCCAGCGTCAGCTGGTACTGCACCACGTAGGTCGCCGTCACCGAGCGCGCTGCGCTCATCGTCACCGCCACCGGGCTCGTCGAGCTGGTCGCGTCCCCGCTCCACGCGGTGAACCGCCACTGCTTGCCCGCCCCGTCCGCCACCGGCGTCGCGGCCGTGAGGCTCACCACCGTGCCGGAGTCATAGAACGTGCCGGTCGTGCCGCCACTGATGTTGCTCACGCCTCCCGGCACCCCGCCCGGGTTCGCCGGCAGCACCACCAGCGTCAGCTGGTACTGCGCCACATAGTTGGCGGTGATGGACCGAGCCTGGCTCATCGTGACCGAGACCGGGTTGCTGGCGCTCGGCGGCGAGGCCACGGCCCCCGTCCAGTTCGCGAACCGCCACTGCTTGCCCGCCCCGTCCGCCACCGGCGTCGCCGCCGTGAGGTTCAGCACCGTCCCCTCGTCGTAGAAGGTCCCGTTCGTCCCGCCCGTGATGTTGCCGAGGCCGCCCGGCACCCCCGCCGTGATCGCCAGCGTCAGCTGGTACTGCACCACGTAGGTCGCCGTCACCGAGCGCGCCGCACTCATCGTCACCGCCACCGGGCTCGTCGAGCCGGTCGCGTCCCCGCTCCACGCGGTGAACCGCCACTGCTTGCCCGCTCCGTCCGCCACCGGCGTCGCCGCCGTGAGGCTCAGCACCGTGCCAGAGTCATAGAACGTGCCGGTGGTGCCGCCACTGATGTTGCTGAGCCCCCCCGGCACCCCCGCCGT
>QHSU01000065.1 GCA_003220535.1 Candidatus Rokuibacteriota bacterium | reverse complement strand
GCGGTCTACAACCTGGTGCGCATCAGGAACTTGGCGGAGTGTCCGGCATGACGCGCCACCACTGCTCTCCGGTCTCCGGCGGCGACTGGTCGCAGCCAAAGAACCTGCATCCGATCGCCCCGCCGGGGTCGTTTGATGCCTTGCGGCTCTCAACTGCGTGCCTTTCACCTGCTTTTTCCGTAGCCTGCTAGGCGCGCGGCAGCGGGGCTGACATACAAGCCTTCGATCGTCGCGCCGCTGACCTCGACCCAGCCAACGACCTTCGAACCAAACTCTGTGACCCAAACACTGTTGGTAGCAATCGCCTTGGCCGCACGGTCAGGATGTGCTGCGGTTGCCCATCGCTCGGCCGCCACGCGGCCGTACTCCTCGGCGAGAGCCATAATGGCGTCTCGTCGTATCGCAAGGAGCTCATCCGCGTCCGCGGGATTGGCGGAGCGGATCCTCAGGTTCTCCGTCACTACTTCACCCCCGCCGCTGGGCCAGCACGAACAAGTGGCCACCGGACCCTTCGGCGACCCTACGATGCCACACCAACTCAAAGCCAGCAGCCTCGACCAGCGAAAGACCGGTCGCGACGTCGTAGTGGCTCCAGTACATTGGCGCGTCGTGGTATTCCTCCGTCCAGGCGGGCAGGTCCGCTGCGCCAAGGCAAAGAAGGGCCAGCCCTCCCGACCGCAGCACACGCGCAAAGCCATCTAGAACTCCGGCGTGCTGTTCTCGCGGGATGTGAATGACGGCGTAGTACGAGCATACGGCGTCGAAGGACGCCTCAGCGAACGGCAGTGCGACGAGGTCCGCACAAACCCAAAGCCCTGTGGGGACGTGGCGTCTGGCGAGGCCGAGCTGCACCTCGGCAAAGTCGACGCCAACAACGTTGGCACGAGTAGCAAGCTGCTGGGCGATGGGGACACCAGCCCCGCAACCTGCGTCAAGGACACGTGCCCGTGGTGGGAGGCGGACGACCAGATCATCCAGCAGGGCGACATCCGGCGAATCGCAACGACGTGACGAAAGGTACGCCGCCGCAATGCGGTTGTACGACTGACGGACTTGCGCTTTGGGATCCATGATTCTTGAATCGTTGTTACGCAGCGTCAAACCGAGGTACGCCTAACTACTTTCCGGTGCGAATTGGATCGAGTGCAGCCCGTGTTTGTGCGGGCTGACCGATTCGAATCGAGTCCGAATGCACAGTTATTCCTTGACGGACGCTCGAGCGATGCGCAAGGGTGAGGGAGCCGCGCGTCCACACGAGTCGCGCGACTGCGCAGCTCACGCGGTGCACTCTGAGGCCGAGCGGTCTCACCGGAGGCGCCATGGTGCGGCGAGCGTACCGGCAACGCAGCCTCGTGGAAGTGCTCCTGCCCGACGCCGACAAGCTGTGGGATCCCACCCTCCGCCGGATCGACACTCTGCTCGACGACGAAGCGCTCGTCGATCGCGTCGCCAAGGCGTTGGCCCAGCGCCATCCCGAGAGCCGACGCCGAGGCCACCTCGGGACCCCGGCCGCCGTCGTCCTGCGAATGCTGGTCCTGAAGCATCTCCACGACTGGAGCTTCGATGAGTGCGAGCGGGAGGTGCGCGGGAGTTTGGTCTACCGCGCCTTCTGCCGGATCGACGGCGAGCGCGTCCCGGACGCCAAGACGTTGGTCCGCCTGGCGCACCTCCTGAACGAGCCGGTTCTCAAGGATCTGCTGGCCCAATTGGTGATGCGGGGACGGGAGCGACGAGTCATTCAGGGGCGGCGCCTTCGACGGTCGTCGAAACCAACATTCACTACCCGACGGACGCCACATTGCTGGCTGACGGGGTGCGCGTGCTCACGCGCACGCTGCGGCGGCTCGGCGAGCAGGTCCGGAAGCGCACCCGCGCCGTCGGCCGCCGGGTCTTCGAGATCGCGCAGCGCAGTCGCACCGCCGGCCCCCGCGTGAGCCCCAAGGTGCGCGAGCAGAGCAAGGCCCGAATGAAGGCCCTGTACCAGGGGCTGCTGGGGATCGCCCGCGCCGTGCTGCGCCAAGCCGAAACCGCGCTGGCGGGAGCGCGAGGTCGGAAATCCGCGACCCAGCTCCCGGCCACGATCGACCTGCTCAAGCGCGTGGTGGCGCAGACCCGGGCCCGGGTCCTCCGCGGCGATACGCGCTTCCCGGAGAAGGTCGTCAGTGTCTTCGAGCCGCACACCGAGATCATCCGAAAGGGCAAGCTGGCCACGCCGACGGAGTTTGGCCGGCTCGTGAAGATCCAGGAGGCGGAGGCGCAGTTCATCACCGACTACGAGGTGTGTGAGCGCGGCCAGGCGGAACGCGCACTCTGGGCGCCCGCCCTGGATCGGCACATCGCGCTCTTCGATCACGCGCCGCAGCTGGCCGTCGCCGACGGTGGCTTCGCCTCGCGGAGCAATGAACGAGCGGCGCAGGACCGCGGGGTCCGGCACGTCGTGCTGCCGCGCCAACATCGGGAGACGCGGTCGCGCGCGGCGCGCGCAGCCCTGCGCTGGCGCACAGGCAGCGAAGGACGCATCAGCGCACTCAAACGCCGTCACGGACTGCGGCGGTGCCGATACCGAGGCGCCAGTGGCATGCAGCGGTGGGTCGGGCTGGGGGTGCTCGCCAATGACCTGCTGGTCCTCCCGCGCGGGGCCGTGAACGACCTGAGACAGCCGTGACGTGGACACCAAGTGAGATAGATGAAGTGAAGGCGGCAAAGACAGAATTGAGAGGTCTGGCTGCCGCCAGAACCTCAATCCGCTCTGCTGCTCCCTGTCAGCACTCATTTCTGCACCGGAAAGTAACTAAGAAATATACGGAACTAGATAATCCGTGTGACGCAGCGCGCCCGGTCCGTATATCGCGGAGCAGGGGATTCAGATGCGGAGATCCTGAAGTCTTGCGTTCCATGCGGTTATGGCATCAGTTCTCATTCCGTCGTCGCGTTACACAGATCTGTATATCCCCCCTACCAGTTTCGATAACATCCGAGTTTGGGGATGGCTCGCTCGTACTCCCTGGGCCCGCATCCGTCGAGCTGCCCTTCGATCGTGCCTTACGAGTGGCAAAGCGCCCCGATTCGGAGCACCCCTAGCACCCTGCCGGGCACGCATCTGGGGGTCGATCCGAGGAGTCAGCATAGGGCGCGGAGACGAGCGCGCTCAGTCGCTACGAAAGGCTCCCCCGCGCTACGGGTTGGGAAAAATGCGCTCTAACTACGCGAGAAAAGTAATGGTGGAGGGTAAGGGATTCGAACCCTCGACCTCGGCGTTGCGAACGCCGCGCTCTCCCAACTGAGCTAACCCCCCGGGACCACAAGCAAGCGAAAGTATTCTACATCACGCCTTCGAGCCGTCCCCACCCTTGTTGAAGGCCTGGAGCAGCGGGCCGAAGAGGTCCAGCGGCAACGGGAAGAAGGTCGTCGTGGACCGCTCCGAAGCGATCTCGCGCATGGTCTGTAGATATCGAAGCTGGACGGCGATCGGGTGCCGCGTGAGAACCTCGGCCGCCTCGGAGAGCTTCGCCGCCGCCTGGAACTCGCCGTCGGCGTTGATGACCTTGGCTCGGCGCTCGCGCTCGGCTTCGGCTTGCTTGGCCATGGCGCGCTGCATGTCCTGAGGCAGGTCGATCTGCTTGACCTCGACGGTCGCCACCTTGATGCCCCAGGGCTCGGTGTGCTCGTCGATGATCCGCTGGAGCTGCTGGTTGATCTTGTCGCGCGCCGACAAGAGGTCGTCGAGCTCGACCTGGCCGAGCACGCTGCGCAGCGTCGTCTGCGCGATCTGCGATGTGGCGTAGAGGTAGTCCTGGACCGCGATGACCGCTCGCTCGGGATCGACCACCCGGAAGTAGATGACGGCGCTGACCTTGAGGGAGACGTTATCGCGCGTGATCACGTCCTGCGGTGCTACGTCGAGCGCGACGGTCTGCAGGCTCACCTTCACCATCTTGTCGATGAGCGGCACCAGCAGGACGAGGCCCGGGCCGTTCCCCTGCCCGCCTGGGTTCAGGATCGCCTTGGTGCTGCGGCCCAGACGGAAGATGACCGCCCGCTCGTACTCGCGGAGGATACGCGCGAAGGAGCCGATGAAGAACAGCGCCACGAGGATGACGGCGATGAGCAGCAGAGCGTCCACCGTGATCATGCGACCCCTCCCTTGGCCTCCGCTTTTGCGACCTTCAGCGTCAGGCCGTCCACCTCGACGATCCGCACCTGCGCGCCGGGCTCCAGCGGCTCGCCCTGGACGACCGCGCGCCAGATCTCGCCGGAGATCATCACCTGACCCTCCGGTGCCAATCGCTCACGGACGGTGGCGGTCTTGCCGATAAGCCCTTCGGCGCCGGTTGCCGGCGGCCGCCCGAGCGCGCGCACCCCCGCCGTGACCACGAACAGAAAGAGGCCCGCGGTCGCCCCCACCGTCGGCGCGATCACCCACCAGGAGACGCGGAAGCCGACCTCCGGCGAGTCGAAGAGCATCAGCGAGCCGAGCGCCATCGAGATGATGCCGCCGATCGCCAGCACGCCATGGCTCACGATCTTGATCTCGGCCACCAGCAGCACGATACCGAACAGGATCAGGAGCAGCCCCGCATAGTTGATCGGCAGGCTCTGGAAGGCGAAGAACGCGAGGATCAGCGAGATCCCACCGATGACGCCCGGCAGGATCACGCCGGGGTTCGACAGCTCGAAGAAGAGGCCGAGCATGCCGAGCATCATGAGCACGTAGGCGACGTTGGGGTCCGTGATGATGTTCAGGAACCGGTCGCGGAAGCCGATCTCGATCGGCCGGACCGGGGCGCCCTTCGTGGCGAGTGTCACGGCCCCCTTCGGCAGCTTGACCGTGCGGCTATCGACCTTCTCGAGCAAGTCGGGGATGGAGTCGGCCACGAGGTCGATGACTTTCAGCTTCACCGCCTCGCGCTCGGTGATCGCGACCGCCTGGCGCACGGCCTTCTCGGCCCAGTCCGCGTTGCGGCCGCGCTCGAGCGCAACGGTCCGGATGAACGCGGCGGCGTCGTTTTCGACCTTCTTCATCATCGTCTTGTCGGCGCCGCCGCCGAGCGCGACGGGCGAGGCGGCCCCGATGTTGGTCGCCGGCGCCATCGCCGCCACGTGGGCCGCCATCGTGATGAAGACGCCGGCCGAGGCCGCCCGGGCGCCGGTGGGCGCCACGAACACGATGACGGGCAACTCGGCGTTCATCATGCGCTGGACGATCGCCCGCATCGAGCGCTCGAGCCCGCCGGGCGTGTCGAGCTGGATGACGAGCGCCTGGGCGCGCTCGGCCTGGGCGCGGTCGATCGCGAGGCCCACGAGTCGCAGCGTGACCGGGCTGATCACACCCTCGATCTCGATCGTGGCGACGGGCGCGGGCGCGGCCCACGCGAGCCCGGTCAACCCGATGATTGTAGCGAGTGCCACGAGGCCGGCGCGCACCGCGGGTGGCCTGAGAAAGGCGCGACCCGGATTCATCGCTGGAGCGCCAGGAGACTCACGAGCTCGAAGAGGAGATTGGCGGCGAGCAGCGCCGTCACCTGACCTGGGCCGTCGTACGGCGGCGAGACCTCGACGACGTCCGCGCCCACGAGCGCCTGGCCCGCGAGCGCCCGCACCAGGACGAGCGCCTCGTAGGAGGTCAGGCCGCCGACCTCGGGCGTGCCGGTCCCGGGGGCGTAGGCCGGGTCGACGGCGTCGATGTCGAACGAGCAGTAAACCGGCCCGCCGCGCAGGCGCGCGAACCGCTCCGCCACCCAGGCGGTGCCCTGCTCCTTCACCGCCTCGATGCGCACGACCTCGATTCCGTGCTGGTCATGAAAGGCGAAGTCCTCGGCGCCGTACAGCGGACCGCGGATCCCGACCTGGATCATCCGTCTCGGCTCGAGCAGCCCTTCTTCCACGGCACGACGGAACGGCGTCCCGTGGAAGTACTTCGAGCCGAAGTATTCGTCCCAGGTATCTGGGTGGGCGTCGAAGTGGACGAGGCCCAGGCGCCCGTGGCGGCGCGCGAGCGCGCGCAGGAGGGCGAGCGTGACCGAGTGATCGCCGCCGACACACACGGGGATCGCCCCGTCCGTGATCACCTCGCCGATGCGCGACTCGATGGCGGCCAGCGTGCGCTCGATCGAGATCGGCACGACGTCCACGTCGCCGCAGTCGGCCACGCGCAGCCGCTCGAACGGGTGGACCTTGAGCACGGGATTCCACGGACGGATCAGAGATGACTGCTCTCGCACCGCCCTCGGTCCGAAGCGGGCCCCGGTCCGGTACGAGGTTCCCCCGTCATAGGGAATGCCCAGCAGGGCGACGTCGAGACCCTTGGCGGACGCGGCGGCGGGCAGCAGCATGAAGGTCGCCACCTGCCCGAATCGCGGAGAGACGAACGCATCGCGGGGACCCGATGTGCTCACCGCGATCCTCCTTTTTAGAGCGCCGAACGGAGCCCGGCGACCGTCGCCAGGAGCAGCGAGACCTCGTCGGGCGAGTTGAACACCGAAAAGGTCGCGCGAGAGGTGCCGACGACGCCGAGACGACGCATGAGCGGCATCGCGCAGTGATGTCCCGCCCTGACGGCGATGCCTTCCCCGTCGAGGAGGGCCGCCACGTCGTGCGGATGGAGACCGTCGACGGCGAACGAGACCACGGCGCCGCGCTCGGCGGGGAGGGGCGGGCCGTAGACCGTCACGCCCGGGAGTCGGGCGAGTCCCTCGAGCGTCTGGCGGGTGAGGGCGCGCTCGTGCTCGGCGACGCGATCCATGCCGAGCTTCTCCAGGTACTCGATCCCCGCAGATAGTCCAACGGCTTCGGCGATCGGTGGCGTGCCTGGCTCGAACCGCCAGGGGAGGTCGTTCCACTGGGCGTGATCGATCCAGACCTCTTTGATCATCTCGCTGCCACCGCGGCCGGGCTCGAGGCTATCCAGGACAGCCCGCCGACCGTAGAGGACGCCGATCCCGGTCGGGCCCAGCATCTTGTGGGCCGAGAAGACGTAAAAATCGCATTCCAGCGAGGACATATCGAGCCTCAGGTGAGGCGCTGCCTGAGCCCCGTCCACCACCGTGAGCGCGTTGACGGCGCGCGCCCGGCGCACGATCTCGGTGACCGGGGTGATCGTCCCCAGGACGTTGGAGACGTGCGCGAACGCGACCACGCGTGTGCGCCGCGTGAGAAGTCGGTCGAAGGCGTCGAGGTCCAGCGTGCCGTCCCGGAGGACCGGCACGGCCTTGAGCACGGCACCGCGGTCTCGGGCCACCAGCTGCCAGGGAATGAGGTTCGAGTGGTGCTCGAGCTCGGTGACCACGATCTCGTCACCCTTCGCGAGAGTCCGTCCGATGGTCTCCGCGATCAGGCCGAGGCCGTCGGTCGTGCCGCGGGTGAAGACGACCTCTTCCCGGCTCGCGGCGCCGATGAATCGCTGGACCGAGTCGCGAGCCAGCTCGTAGAGCTCGGTCGCCTCTTCGCCCAGGGTGTGGATCGAGCGGTGGACGTTGGCGTGGCTCCGTTCGTAGTAGTGGTTCATCGCCTCGAGGACGGCGCGCGGCTTCTGGCTCGAGGCGCCGGAGTCGAAGTAGACGAGCGGATGGCCATTGACGATCCGCTGGAGGATCGGGAAGTCCGGACGCGTCTGCTCGTCCAGCCTCATTGGAGCGGGGCCCGTGAGCCCGGAGCAGGCCGGGGGTGGCCTGTCGCAGGTGCGACACCGAGAGCCTTTGCCAGGACGGAGAAGGGCAACGTCACGCAGCGCATCCGCGTCGGCCGAATCTCGGCCTGGAGCACGCCGAGCACGTCCGCCACCTCCAGGGCCATCGCCTCGTCCCGTGACCGGCCGCCGATCAGATCCGCCAGGACGTCGGCGGACGCCGTGCAGATGGCGCACGAGTCGCCGACGAAGCGCGCCTCCGCGATCCGGCCTTCCGGCTCGATCGCCAGCATGATCCGAACCCGGTCCCCGCAGAGCGGGTTCACGTCCTCGGCGACCGCGTTGGCCCCTGGAAGGTCGCCGCGGTGGCGGGGCCGTCGCCACCTCTCGCGGATGACGTCGCTGTAGAGACCGTGCGCCGCGGACGGCGTGGCGGCGCTCATTCGAGCTCTCCCCTCGCCGCGTTCGTCCGGTATGGCGGGAAGCGATACGCCATGTCGCGCGAGAGGAGGCCGCCATGGCCGAGCTCGGCCAACGCCCGGTTGTCGACGCGCTCGCCGGCGAGGATCTTCGGCAGCGCCAGGTCGAAGGTCGTCGCCTGGGAGAACATGCCGCACGTGGGCATCCCGAGCACCGCCTTGCCGTCCCAGGTCGCGAGCCAGAGCAAGCTCCCGGGATGGGCCGGCGCGCCGTGGCGCTCCATGCGGGCGCCCAGCAGCGTGAGCCCGCCGAAGACGGGATCGAGCGGATCGAGCGCGCTCGCCCCGGCGACGATCAGCACCTCGGCGCCTTCGCGTCGGAGCGCCGTCAGCTCGTCGGCCACGACGCGCGCCGAGCCGCCGGCGTAGTGGATGGGGAGAAGGCGACTCCCGAACCACTCGATCTTCTGCTTCAACGCCGCCTCGAACCGCGCGCGCTGCTTGGCGTCGAGGCGCTCCTGCGCGACCGCGCCGATCGTCGTCGATCTGAAGCCGCTCACCGTCACGAGCCCGTGCGCGTCACGGGCGATCTTCTCGACGGCGCGCAGCGTCTCGGCGGGAATGACGAGCGGCGTGACCTTGCACTTGCCGATCGTCTCGCCGGGCTCGACCGGCTGGGCTTCGAAGAGCGTGAAGACCGAAATCCCCTCTAGCGCGTTCGTATCCGCGAGCGCCTGACGGCGAACCCGCAGGAGCCCCCGGCGTGTGGCCGAGAGCGTCCACTGGCCGCCCGTGTAGCCCTTCACCTCGACGCCTTCGCCTACGACCGCCGCGGCCAGCCGCTTGCCGGCTTCCTCCTCGTGCAGGTCGGACGGCTCGACGACGAGCAGGTGGATCTCCTCCCACGGGGTCCCCAGGAGGACCTTCGCCGTGGCGGGCGTGAGCCTCGCCCCCTTCTCGACCGCGATCTTCCCCGCCGCGTCACGGACGTCGTGGCAGAGGACCCTGTCCACGAGCCCCTCGAGGCTCGCCGCCTCGCGCCGCTGGGCGATGGCTTTCACGCCGACTTCCGGGGCTTCGTGCTCATGGGCTGGCCGGTCCCACCGCCGCGCACCGCCTGGATCTCGGCCATGACCGCGAGCGCGATCTCGGGCGCGGACCGGGCACCGATGTCCAGGCCGATCGGGACGCGAATGCGCTTGAGCGCGGCGTCGCTCTCGCCTTCCTCGGCGAGGAGTTTCAGGATCGCCGCGCCACGTCGGGCCGACCCGAGCATTCCGATGTAGCCGACCTCGGTGGCGAGGGCCTTATGGAGCACCGGCAGATCGTACTTGTAGTCGTGCGCCATCAGCACGAGCGCCGTGGAGGGAACGAGCGGATACTCGGCGACGAGCTCCGACGGGATGCCGATCCGCAGCTCGTCCACCTCCGGGAAGCGCTCGCGGGTGGCGAAGCGCGGCCGGCCGTCGACGACGACCGTGCGATAGCCGAGCACCTTGGCCAGATCCGTGAGCGGCATCGACACGTGGCTGGCGCCGACCACGAGGAGCAGGGATGCGGGCGCGAAAACCTCGACGAAGGCGCGGGTGTTCTCGAGCAAGAGGGTGCGAGAGGTCCCCGCCGCCATCGCCTCGCGCGCCTCGCGCGTGAATCGCTCGTCCAGCGCGGCGTCGCCGAGCATGCCGGTGACGGTGCCGTCGTCCAGCACGAGCAGCTTCGCGCCGACGGGCCCGTCGAGGCGGGTGACGATCGCCGCCCGTCCGCCGCGGCCCGTGTGGGCACGCACGCGCTCCAGGAAGTCGGCGGTCAGCGGCTCGACGAACACCTCGATCGTCCCGCCGCACGTGAGACCGATCTCCCAGGCTTCTTCGTCGCCGAGGTTCAGCTCGAGCAGCCGCGGCTGCATCGTGTTCAACACGTCCTCGGTCTGCTCGATGACCTGCGCGTCGACGCAACCGCCGATCGTGACGGAGCCGAGCACGGCGCCGCCCTCGCCGACGAGCATCTTCGCGCCTTCTTTTCGGGGCGTCGTGCCCCGCGTGTTGACCAGCGTGGCGACCGCGACCTTGCCCGGGGAGCGCCGAAGTTCGTCAATGTGATCGAAGAGTTCTGCCATGAGACCTAATGATACGCCGACCGGAGCCGGGAAGCATCCCTGTCGCTTCCGTGCGCGCCGCGGGCCGCAGTGCGAGCCGGAGCACGGCCGGGGGCTGGGGCCCCCGCGTGCGAGGCGAGCCAAATGAAGATCGCGCCGCCGGCCGAGGCGCGACGACCGACTAGAGGTGCAGCTTGCCGGCGAGGTCGCGCAGGGCCGCGAGGTTGTGGCCGGCGGCGAAGTCGTCGATCAACGGCAGGGCCGCCGCCATGCCGCGCGTGAGCGGCTCGTACGAGGGGTTGCCGAGGAGCGGGTTCAGCCAGATGACCCGCGCCGCGCGCCGCTTGATCCGCAAGAGCTCGGACGCGAGCACGTCGGGCTCACCGGTGTCCCACCCGTCGGACAGGACGATCACGATCGTCCGCCGATCGACGAGGTGCGGCCACTCGCGATTGAACTGAGCGAGCGATTCGCCGATCCGCGTTCCGCCCGACCAATCGCGCACGTCCGTCAGCCGCCGAAGCACCTGGCGGTAGGAGCGCCCACGGAGGAACTCGGTGACGCGCGTGAGTCGCGTCGAGAAGATGAAGGTCTCCACGCGGCCGAAGACGTTCTGGAGGGCAAAGAGGAACTGGAGCAGGAAGCGGCTGTAGAGGTCCATCGAGCCCGAGACGTCGCAGAGCAGGACGAGCCGAACCTTCTTGCGCTTCCGCTCCCGGTAGCGCAGCTCGATGAGGTCGCCCCGCGTGAGGTTCGCGCGCAAGGTGCGCCGGAGATCGACTCGACCCCGCCGCTTCACCGGACGTCGGCGGCGGCTCATGCGGTGAGCGAGTCGGCGCGCGATCTTGACGGTGAGCTTGAGCAGCTCGTCGAGCTGGTCGGCGCCGAACGTGGAGAAATCCTGGTTCACGAGCCCTTCGGCCTCGGACGCCAGGGGGACGCTGAGCGGATCACCCGATTCGGCCGCCTCGTCCTCGCCCCACGAGTCGAGGGCCAGCGCCTCGCGCTTCTGTCCCGACTTGACGACGCCGGGATTCTCGACGTCCTCGAGCGATGGGGCCGGAATGAACCCGGACTGATCCTCCTCCCCATTCGCGGCCACGCGCCAGAACGCCTCGAAACACCGGTCGAACGGGGGAACCTCTTCGGGTCGGGTGACGAAGACGGCGCGGAGGCCGAGGTAGAGCTCCCGGCGATCTGCGATATCGAGATGGTCCAGAGCGCGGACCGCGTCGGTGACCTCGACCAGCGTCACCGGGAGCCCGGACCGCCTGAGCAGCGTCGCGAAGCGTGCAACCGCCGCCGACAGCTCGCGCGCCACCGCCTAGCTCGGTGCGGGCAGGAACGGGCTGAGCCCGGCCTTCGCGACCTCGGCGCGGAAGCGCTTCATGTCGTCGACGTCCTTCAGCACGCAGCCGAGTGTCTCGGCGACGAGCGGCTCGTCGATGTGGTCCGCGTGGAGGGACGCGAGCGCCTGGGCCCAGTCGAGGGTCTCGGCCACGCCCGGCACCTTCGCCAGCCGCACCTGGCGCAGCGTCTCCATGAACTTCGCGATCTCGCGCGCCAGCCGCCCGTTGATCCCCGGCACCTTGCGCGCGATGATCCGGATCTCCTTGTCCGGCGTCGGATAGTCGATCCAGAGATAGAGACATCGCCGCCGGAGCGCGTCGGACAGCTCGCGGGTGCGATTCGAGGTCAGGATGACGTGCGGGGGATGCGTCGCCTTGATCGTCCCGATCTCCGGAATCGTCACCTGCCAGTCGGAGAAGACCTCGAGCATAAATGCCTCGAATTCTTCATCGCAGTTGTGGGTGACGACCTGGTTGGCGACGAAGTAGGGATGGCCCTCGAGCACGAAATCGTAGACGGTCTGAGTCGCGGTGACCGTCTCGACCGAGGTCACTTCCTCGAGAACCACACCCCGCGCCAAAAGGTCCTTCAGCGCCGGCGTACCGAAAGACTCGGCAATCCTGCGGAGCGACCCCACGTTGGGCCTCACGCGCTCAGAGAGGATGTCATAGATCGTCTGGTGTCCGGGGATCTGACCCAACACGCTCTGCGCGCTGATCTGACGGAGTGCCGCCACCACCGGCGCACTCGGCAATGTCTCCGTCCGACTGAACGCGGGCGCTTCGAGGCCACCCGCGCGAGCTCGTTTAGCCGAGGCATCGAATCCGACCGCGTCCATGAAGGCCGGGATGTCGGCCACGGCCAGACTGAAGTAGGTCCCCTTGCCGAAACCCCTGGGGTGACTCTTGATTTTCGAGATCCGGCCCTCCACCCCCAAGGAGCTGAGCAGTTGTTGGATTCCGGTCAGGAGGTACGACGAGGCGGAGGCGGCGCACACCTGATGATCGCCGACCCACCCTTCGCCGTCGAAGTAGCCGCGGACGAACCCTGCGCGCTTCTCCCGAGACAGCGCGAACACGAAGTCCGGGACCAACCGGTCACGGCTTCGGACCATGCCGGCGCCGAGCACCCGGCGCAAGAAGCGGCCCAGCGGCAGCGAATGGTAGGTGAGCTCGAAATTCCGGTGCGGTCCCGGGATGATCCGCGGCCGCACGCCGAAGGCCTTCTCGAACTTCTCGGCGTACAGCTCGATGTTGCGGCGGTCCTTGTCGGAAATGCACAACCGGTCGCTCGTAAAGCAGCCGTCCGCAACGATGTATCCGAGGATCTCGAAGAACGCCACGCACTGATCGATCCGCAGCCCACCGGTGTGCTCGATGCCCACGAGCTGCTCGGAAACACCAAGCTCAGCCGTCAGCTTCGCGAGCACCCCGGCACGGAGCGAATCTCGGAAGGACCGCGGCTGGAGCACGTTACGCAGGTGCGTCCTCGACACGCCGACCCGTTGCGCGATCTCCTCGTAGGTGAGACCAGAGCGCCGGTACGCGCCATGGAGCAGCGCTTTGCCGCGCGCGGTGATCTTGACCATGTTGTCGTCGAACTCGAAGCTCGGTTCGGATTCGGGGCCCAGCTCCACACCCTTCGACAACGGAAGTCGGTCCGATGCACGCAGATCAGCGGCGCGAACAACCTCGAACCCGTCCTCTGTGTATCGAGCGAACTTGTGCTCCGGCGTCACCTCGAGAGTCCGGCCGCCTACGATGATCCGCCGGACGTCGGCGGTCTGCCTCGGGATGACTTTCCGCACGCGAGAGCGCGTGAGACGGAATCGTTCGGGGGAAAAGCTGATCAGCTCGTCTCCGGGTCGGATGTCTTCTGCGCGCTTGACCCCACCAGTCGTCGCAACCAGCGTGCTCGCGGCCACGCATCGATCGACCTCGTCGACCAGGAGCACCGGCGGCTGTGAATTCTGCGTGATCGCCTGGAGCAACGGTCGGCGGAGCAAGAACGGCTCCGAGAAGATCTCGTGCTCCTTCTCGAGCATCCCTCGGTTGTTGTGGCCGGCTTCCTCGAGCTTGATGTGCAGGAGCTGCTTCTGGTAGTTCCACTCGTAGAGCGCGGTGGAGACGTCGAGCCCTTCGTAACACTGGAGCCGGATCAAATTCGTCCCGAGCATCCGCGCCATCACCTTGGCGACTTCGGTCTTGCCGACGCCCGCCGGACCTTCGATGAGCAGCGGCTTGCGCAGGCGCATCGCGAGGTGAACGGACGTCGCGACCGGTGCGTCGGTGACGTACTCGGCCGCTTCCATCAGCTCCTGGATCTTCCGGATCTCTTCGCGCATGGCTAGCTATTGTACATGAAGCTTCGCGTAGTCTTCCGGCGTGTCCACGTCGGGCGGCATCGCGAGATCGAAGGCCACGGTCTCGACGCGCTCGGGCTGCGCCCTCACCACGGCTCGGGCGCCAGCGTCGCCGGTCAGCACGCGGAGCTCGGCGAAAACTTCGGACGAGAAGACGACCGGCGTGCCTTGCACGCCCTGGTAGAGGGGCGCGACGATCGCCTTGCCCGAGCGCTGGAAGCCCTCGAGCAGCGCGCGCACGACAGCGTCAGGGAGTCGCGGCTGGTCCCCGAGCGCGATCACCGCGGCGCGCGTCCACGGCTTGAGCGCGCCGACGCCGACGGCGATGGAGGTGCCCTGGCCGTCCTGGGGGCGTGGATTCACGACGAAGCGGACGGCCAGATCCGAGAGCGCCTGGCGGATCGCCGTGTCGTCCGGACCGGTCACGATGACGACGTCCTCGACGTGGCCGAGGATCCGCTCGACAGCCCAGCGCACGAGGGCCTTGCCCTGGAGCTGCAGCAGGAGCTTCTGTCGCCCCATGCGGCGCGCAAGCCCCGCCGCCAGCACGATTCCCGCGATCACGCGTCGAAGAGGGTCAGGACTGCGATACCGTGAGGCCCTGCCGGGAGGCGGAGGTTGCGAGCATCGTGACGTCCAGGGGGTCGGCCCCGACCCGTGGGGTCAGCGGCGCTCGGGCGCATCGCGCCCGATCCTGTGCGCCGCCCCCGTGGTCGAGGCCGCCCCCTGTTGCCCCCCTACCGACTACCCGCCAGCGCGCTTGACCGCTTCCGTGATCGCGCGCTTGGCGAACACGCGGCAGAGGTGCGACTTGTACTCGACGGATCCCTGAAGGTCGGCCTGCACGTCGACGCCCTCGGCAGCCTTCTGGGCGGCCGCCTCGATCGCCGCCGCGTCCAGCTTCTTGCCGGTGCATCCGGCCTCGACGCCCTTGGCCCGCACGGCCTTCGTGCCCGCGCCGGTGATGCCGATCGACGCCTTCGAGCAGGCGCCCTTGCCGTCGAGCGTGACCGCAGCGGCGACGCCGACGACCGCGAAGCGCGAGGCCGGGTGCGGGAACTTCATGTACGCGGCGCCGCTGCTCGCGGCCAGAACGGGCACGCGGACCTCGACGAGGATCTCGTCCTCGCCGACGGCGGTGGCCATCAGCCCCTTGAACCAGTCGTCCACCTTCACCGTGCGCCGCCCCTTCGCCCCCTCGCAGACCATCTCGGCGCCGAGCGCAATCATCGCCGCCGGGTAGTCCGCCGCCGGATCGGCGTGGGCGAGCGAGCCGCCGACCGTGCCGCGGTTCCTCACCGCCGGGTCGCCGATGACGCTGGCCACCTCCGAGAGTACCGCGAGCTTCGACTTCACGACCGACGAGGACTCGACCTCCCAGTGGGTGGTCATCGCGCCGATCGCCAGCACGTTCCCGTCCTGCTTGATCCCGGAGAGCCCGGGGACCTTCCGCAGATCGATCAGGTGCTTCGGCTGGGCCAGCCGCAGCTTCATCATCGGGATCAGGCTGTGGCCGCCGGCCAGCAGCTTGGCGTCGTCCTTGTGCTTGCCGAGGAGGCCCAGCGCTTCCTTGACGCTGCTCGGTGCGTGGTACTCGAACGCGGCTGGATACATGTCGCTCTCCTCAGTGTCGAGTCGTTAGCGGGCGCCCTTCGCGCCCTGGATGATTGTCCACACCCGCTCGGCGGTCAGCGGCATCGCCTCGATGTGATCCACGCCGAGCGGCGCGAGCGCGTCCACCACGGCGTTCACGACCGCCGGGGGCGACGCGATCGTCCCGGTCTCCCCCGCGCCCTTGACGCCCATCGGATTGACCGGGGTCGGCGTGACGGTCCGGTCGGTCTCGTACATCGGCAGCATGTCCGCCTTGGGCAGCGCGTAGTCCATCATGCTGCCCGTCACGAGCTGGCCGGACTGGCCGTCGTACACGGCCCCCTCGCACAGCGCCTGGCCGACGCCCTGGGCGATTCCGCCGTGGACCATCCCATCCACGATCATCGGGTTGATGACGTTGCCGACGTCGTCCACCGCCAGGTAACGGAGGATGCGGATATTGCCCGTGTCCCGCTCCACCTCGACGACGCAGGCGTGGGCGCCGAACGGAAAACAGAAGTTCGAGGGATCGTAGAACGACGTCTCCTCGAGCCCGGGCTCGAGGCCCTCCGGATAGTTGTGCGGCACGTACGCCGTGAGGGACACGGCGCCGAACGGCACCGCCTTGCCCGGCGCGCCCTTCACGGAGAACTGGCCACCCGAAAAATCGATGTCGCCCGGCGCCGCCTCGAGCAGGTGCGCTGCGATCCGCTTGCCCTTCTCGATGACCTTGTTGAGCGACATGAGGATGGCGGTGCCTCCGACCGAGGCCGAGCGGCTGCCGTAGGTGCCCATGCCGAAAGCGACTGACCCGGTGTCGCCGTGGACGATGTCGACCTGCTCGATCGGGATGCCGAGCTTGTCGGCCACGAGCTGGGCGAACGTGGTCTCGTGGCCCTGCCCGTGCGAGTGCGAGCCGGTGAACACGGTGACCATGCCGGTCGGATGCACGCGGACTTTCCCAGACTCGTAGAGGCCGGCGCCGGCGCCGAGCGCGCCGACGAGCTTCGACGGCGCGATCGAGCACGCTTCGATATAGGCCGAGAACCCGATGCCCAGTAGCCGGCCTTGCTTGCGGGCGGCCTCCTGCTCGGCGCGGAACTTCCGGTAGTCGAGCATCTGGAGCATCCGGTCGAAGGCCGCCCCGTAGTCGCCGCTGTCGTAGCTGACGGCGACGTGCGTCTGGTAAGCACCGGAGAACTTCGGGATGAAGTTCTTCTTCCGCAGCTCCGCGACGTCCATCCCGAGACCCCGCGCACCCGCCTCGACGATCCGCTCGATGGCGTAGCAGGCCTCCGGCCGACCGGCGCCGCGGTAGGCATCGACCGCGGTCGTGTTGGAGAAGACGCCCATCACCTCGCAGTGGATCGCGCCGATCGTGTAGACGCCGTTGAGCAGCGTGCCATAGAGGAAGGTCGGCACCGCTGGCGCGAAGGTCGAGAGGTAGGCGCCGAGGTTGGCCGTGGTCTTCACGCGGAGACCGAGCATCTTGCCGTCGCGGGCCAGCGCAATCTCGGCGTCGGTCACGTGATCCCGCCCGTGGGCGTCGGTGAGATACGCCTCGCGACGGCTGGCCGTCCATCGCACCGGGCGCTTGAGCCGGCGGGAGGCCCAGGAGCAGACGACCTCCTCGTTGTAGAGAAAGATCTTCGAGCCGAACCCGCCGCCGACGTCGGGCGCGATCACCCGCACCTTGTGCTCGGGGATCCCGAGCACGAAGGCGCACATGAGCAGCCGGTGCACGTGCGGGTTCTGGGACGTCACCCAGAGCGTCAGATCGCCGGTCGCGTCCTCGTAGCGGGCCACGCACGCGCGGGGCTCCATGGCGTTGGCGACGAGGCGCTGGTTGACGATGCGCTTCTTCACCGTCACCGCCGCGCTCTTGAAGGCGGCGTCGGTGGCGGCGCGGTCGCCGATCTCCCACTTGAAGGCGACGTTGCCCGGCGCACCGGCGTGGAGCTGGGGCGCGCTCGACTGCCCCGCCTTCTCGGTGATGGTCACTGAGGGCAGGGGCTCCCAGTCCACCTGCACCATTTCGGCGGCGTCGATCGCGGCGGACTGGCTGTCGGCGATCACCACGGCCACCGGGTCGCCCACGTGCCGGGCGACGTCCGACGTGAGGGGCATGTGGGGCACGATCGCGAGGTCCTGGACGACGCCCGGGATCTTCTTCTCCTTCCGGAGGTCCCAGCCGCAGGGCAGCGAGTTGACGCCCGTCATGTCCTTGCCCGTGAAGACGGCGACGACCCCGGGGTGCCGCAGCGCCGCCGCCGTGTCGATCTTCCGGATGCGCGCATGCGCGTGCGGGCTGCGCACGAACGCGGCATACGTCATTCCGGGAAGCTTCAAATCGTCGACGTACTGGCCTCGCCCGGTGATGAAGCGCGGGTCCTCACGTCGCTTGATCGACTTGCCGAATAGACGGTCAGCGGCGACGGTTGCCATGGCGTCCCCTCACTTCTTCGCGGGCATGTGCTCGGCGGCCCACTCGATCGCCTTCACGATATTGTGGTAACCCGTGCACCGGCACAGGTTGCCCTCGAGCTGGTGCCGGATCAGCTCCTCGGACGGCTTGGGGTAGCGCTCGAGCATCTGGTAGACCGACATGATCATGCCGGGCGTGCAGAAGCCGCACTGGAGCCCGTGCTTCTCCCAGAACCCCTGCTGGATCGGGTGGAGCTCGCCGTCCTTCGCCAGCCCCTCGATCGTCATGATGTTGGCGCCGTCCGTCTGGACGGCGAAGAACGTGCAGGACTTGACGGCCTGGCCGTCCATGAGGATCGTGCACGCGCCGCACTGGCTGGTGTCACAGCCGACGTGGGTCCCGGTGAGGCCCACCGTCTCGCGAATGTAGTGCACCAGGAGCAAGCGGGGCTCGACTTCGTGGCTGTAGCTCTGGCCGTTGATCGTCATCTTGACTGGCAGTTTCACGACTCATCCTCCGGGATTCGGCGGTTTGAGAGCAGGCCCTGGGTCGCCCCGATCTGGCGCGTCAGAGGGTAAGACTTCGCCCCCGGCGTGTCAACGGGGGCCGGCTATGGACCGAGCAGGCGTCGGCCGTCGGCGCGGGCCTGGTCGAGGACCTCACGCACCGGCAACGATTTCTCTCGGGCGATGCGCGCGACGTCGGCGAACTCGGGCGTGACGGTCACGATCCGTCCGCCGAGGCGCGAGACCTTGAAGGGGATCGCGCCGTACGCCGTCGTCAGCACGACCACGTCGCGCTCGAGGCGCGCCCGGCGCCACTCCGACCACCGCACGCCGATCGTCGTCGACTCTTCGAAGAGCGCCCGAGACAGGTCCCCGACGCGCTCGGGCACGCACAGCGCGGTCACGACGACGCCGGGCCGGCCCCGCTTCATGATCACGGGCTGGAGGAACACGTCGAGAGCGCCGGCGTCGAACACGCGCTCGATCAGCGTCTCGTAGAGCTGGGGCGACATGTCGTCGATGGTCGTCTCGACCTGGAGGACGGTCTCGTCGCCCGCAACGCCCACGATCGTCTCGCCGAGGAAGCAACGCAGGATGTTGGGCGTGTCGGGTAAATCGATCGTGCCCGCGCCGTAGCCCACGGCCTCGACGGTGAGCGGCGGCATCCGCCCCGCCGAGGCCGCCAGCGTGGTGAGGATCGCCGCGCCCGTGGGCGTGACGAGCTCGGCCCTGACGCCCGTGTCCACGACTGGAAAGCCACGGAGGAGCTCGGCGGTGCCGGGGCCCGGCACCGGGATCTTGCCGTGAGGGCCGTCGACGAGCCCGCCACCGAGCGGCAGCGCGGAGACGTGCACCGCCGCGACCCCTGCCAGATCGAGCGCGATGACCCCGCCCGTGACGTCGATGATCGCGTCGACCGCGCCGACATCGTGGAAGTGCACCGCCTCGCGGTCCGTGCCGTGGACGCGCGCCTCGGCGTCGGCGAGCCGTGTGAAGATACGCGTCGCCCGTTCCTTCACGCTCGCCTCGAGCGAGCTTCGCTCGAAGATCTGGAGGATGTCGCGGAGCGACCGCCGATGGTGGTGGGCGCCCGGGTCGACCTCGACGTCGACCTTCGTGGCGCGGAATGCGCCCTTGCGGACCTCGCGTGCGGTGAGCGTCCAGCCCTCGAGGGACAGCTTGGCGAGCTCGGCGCGCAGGGCCGCCAGCGGGACGCCCGCGTCCACGAGCGACGCCATGATCATGTCGCCCGCCGCCCCACTCGGACAGTCGAAATACGCGATCTTCACGCGTCCTCGGGCCCGGGGAGGGCGGGCGGCACCCTGCGGCGCGCCGCGGTGCGGGTCGCCCGGACCCGTTCCCTCCAGGCGGCGACGGGCCCGCAAGCGCCCGGATGGAGCCCAGCCGCAGCGGGGCAGCGAACGCGTGCAGCGTGGTCCGGGCGACCCGCACCTCGGCGCGCCGCAGGGTGCCGCCCCTCGTCGGCGTGAGGCCTCATCTGATTTTGGCGACGAGGAGGTTGATCTGGCTCGCCTGGTGGGCCGCGCCGTAGCCGTTGTCGATGTTGACGACCGACACGCCGGGCGCGCACGAGTTCAGCATCGCGAGGAGCGCCGCGATGCCTCCGAACGACGCGCCATATCCGACACTGGTCGGCACCGCGATCACGGGTCGATCGACGAGCCCGCCGATGACGCTGGGCAGCGCGCCTTCCATGCCGGCGACGGCCACGATGACGTTGGCCTCGACGAGCAGGTCGTAGTGATGCAGCAGCCGGTGGAGCCCGGCCACGCCGCAATCGTAGACGCGCTCGACGCGATTCCCCAGTGCCTCGGCGACAAGCGACGCTTCCTCCGCGACCGGAAGGTCGGCGGTGCCCGCGGCGGCGACGGCGATGAGCCCGAGGCCCGCAGCCTGCACCGGCCTGACGATCACGAGCCGCGCCTCCGGATGATAGACGTGCGGCAGCCCGGCCTCGGCGATCGCGGTCGCCACCGTCTGGTCAGCGCGCGTCGCGAGGACGTTCGTGTGGTGGGCGGCGAGGCGGTCGAGGATCGCGACCACTTGAGCCGGCGTCTTGCCCGGGCAGAAGACCGCTTCGGGCGCGCCGCCGCGGAGCGCGCGGTGGTGGTCCACCTTGGCGAACCCGAGGTCCTCGTACGGCAGCCCGCGGAGCTTCCGCACCGCGGCGTCGACGTCGATGCGCCCGGCTCGAAGGTCTTCGAGGAGCGCTCTGAGGGCTTCCCTATCCACCGGTCGCTCTCGGCGGCTTGAGCAGGAGGTTCGCGCTTCCCGACTGGAAGCCGGCCAGGTCGACGGCGACGTAGACGTAGCCGAGCTCGCGCAGCCGCTTCACGATGGCGTCCCGCCGGCCTTCGTCCCAGAGCCGCGCCATCTCGTCGTGAGCGACCTCGATCCGGGCCAGGCGGTCGTGGTGGCGCACACGGAAATGCCGGAAGCCGAGCGAGCGCACGAACGCCTCGGCGGCGTCGACCTGGCGAAGCTTTTCCGGAGTGATCCGGTCGCCGTACTGAAAGCGTGAGGACAGGCACGCGAACGAGGGCTTGTCCCACGTGGGGAGCCCGAGCTCGCGTGAGAGCGTCCGGATCTCCTCCTTCCAGAGCTCGGCCTCGATCAGCGGCGCCCGCACGCCCCGCTCCTGCGCGGCCTTCATGCCCGGGCGGTGGTCGCCGCGGTCGTCCATATTGGCGCCGTACACGAGGGCGCGGCAACCCTCGCGCTCGGCGATCGGCGCCAGCTTGGTGAACAGCTCTTCCTTGCAGAAGAAGCAACGGTTCACGGGGTTCTTCGTGTAGTCGGGGTTCTGGAGCTCTTCGGTGCGCACGACCAGGTGCCGCATCCCCAGCAGGACGCCGAGCCGTCGGGCCTCGTCGAGCTCGCTGACCGGATAGGTCTCGGAATCCGCGGTGACGAGCGTCGCGCGCCCGCCGAGCGCGTCTTTCGCCGCCCGCGCCAGGAGCGTCGAGTCGACGCCACCCGAGAACGCGACCACGACGCTCTCCATCTCTCGCAACAGCTCTACCAGCCGATCGTACTTGGCGCGTGTCATGCGATGGCTCGCTACGGCTCGACTCGGATCAGGTCGTGGAAGGCCGTGTACCGCTCCCCGATCTCGGCGGGCGTGAGCAACGTCAGCCGCTTGAGCGAGAAGTCCTCGACCGTGAACGACGCCATCACCGAGCCGTAGACGATCGCCCGCCGCATCGCGGCGGCGTCGATCCGGTCCTGGGCGGCGAGGTAGCCCATGAATCCTCCCGCGAACGTGTCGCCGGCGCCCGTCGGGTCGAAGACCGACTCCAGCGGGTACGCCGGAACGAAGAACAGCGTGCCTTCGGTCATCAGGAGCGCGCCGTACTCGCCGCGCTTGACGACGACGGTGCGCGGCCCCATCGCGGAGATCGCGCGCGCGGCCCGGATCAGGTTCGGCTCGCTCGCCAGCTGCCGCGCTTCGCCGTCGTTGATCGTCACGATGTCCACTTCGGCGAGAACGCGCCGCAGCGCGTCGCGCTTGCCCTGGATCCAGAAGTTCATCGTGTCGAGCGCCACGAGCCGGGGACGCTCCTTCATCTGCCGGAGCACCTCGAGCTGGAGCTCGGGATCGATGTTCGCCAGGAACAGGTACGGTATCCGCCCCAACCCGTCGCCGAGCACCGGTCTGAACTCGGCGAACACGTTCAGCTGGGTCTCGAGCGTCTTCGCCTCGTTCAGATCGTACCCGTATTCGCCCGTCCACCGGAATGTGCGCCCCTTCCCGGTCTGGAGCCCGCCGATGTCGACGCCACGGTCCTCGAGAAGCCTCAGGTGCGGCTCGGGGAAGTCCTCACCGACGGTCGCGACCAGATGCACGCGGGTGAAGAAGCTCGCCGAGTAGGAGAAGTACGTCGCCGAGCCGCCGAGCGCCTCGCGGACCTTGCCGAAGGGCGTCTCGACGCTGTCCAGCGCGACGGAGCCGACGACCAGCAGATCAGCCACGGCGGGGAAAGTACGGGTCGAGCAAGAGCGCCAGCTTTTTTCTGGTCGCCGGTGGGAAGGCCTTCGGGCTGGTGATCACGGCGTTCTTGAGGAGGCGCGGGCACTCGCAGGTGCGCGGCGGGGCGATCGCCGGGATCACCCGCCGCAGGACGTCCTTCGCCGTCGCGACGTTCTTCAGGAGGTTCTGGATGACAGCCTCGACCGACACGGTCTCGTGGGTCTCGTGCCAGACGTCGTAGTCCGTGGCGAGGGCGAGCGTCGCATAGCAGAGCTCCGCCTCCCGCGCGAGCTTCGCCTCGGGCATGTTGGTCATGCCGATGACGTCCACGTCCCAGCCGCGATAGATGCGCGACTCGGCCTTGGTCGAGAACTGCGGCCCCTCGATACAGATGTAGGTCCCGCCGCGGTGGACGGTCGCGGTCGTCTGGTTGGCCGCCTTCTCGAGCGCCGCCGCGAGGTCGGGGCACACCGGCTCGGCCATGCCCACGTGCGCGACGATGCCATCGCCGAAGAAGGACGACACGCGCCGCTTGGTCGTGTCGAAAAACTGATCCGGGATGACCAGGTCGAGCGGCCGGATGGCTTCCTTCATACTGCCCACCGCCGAGATCGAGATTACCCACTGAGCGCCGAGGAATCGGAGCCCCCAGATGTTGGCCCGGAAGTTCAGCTCGCTCGGCACCACCCGATGGCCGCGGCCGTGCCGCGGCAGGAAGATCACGCGCCGGCCGGCGAACCGGCCCACACAGTAGGCGTCGGACGGGGCGCCGAACGGTGTCGCGACCTTGCGCCACTTGACGTCGGTCAGCCCCTCGAGCTCGTAGAGACCGCTGCCGCCGATGATGCCGATCGCGGGATCGTTCGCGGGCATCGTCGACTAGCTCGCCTGGGCCTCGAGCTCGCCCACCGCGCGGTCGCCGTCCGCGCCCATCACGCGGACGCGGGCGAGCTTTCGCATGAGCGCCCGGGGACCCGGAAAGCTCACCTCCACGTAGTTGCCGGTGAGCCCGACGAGCGCACCCGTCGTTCGATCGGGGGTCTCCAGCACGAGCACGTCCTCGACACGGCCGGCGAGCCCCTGGCGGAACTCGTGGCTCTTGAGCCGGCCCACCTCGCGGAGCGCGCGGCTCCGTCGCATGATGGTGCCCGGGTCGAGCTGACCCTCGAGGCGGGCGGCCTCGGTTCCCTGTCGCCTCGAGTACGGGAAGACGTGCAGATAGGAAAAAGGCAGCGCCCGCACGCACGCGACTGTCTCGGCAAAGTCTTCGTCCGTTTCGCCGGGGAAGCCCGCGATGACGTCCGCGCCGAGCCCGAGCCGCGGGCGCGCGGCGACCAGGCGCTCGACCAGGGCGCGGTACATCCGCGTATTGTACGGCCGCCGCATCGCCCTCAGTACACGGTCGCTGCCGCTCTGCAGCGGGATGTGGAAGTGGGGCGCGACCACGGGCGACGCCGTCACGGCCTCCACGAGCTCCACCGTGAAGTACGCGGGGAGGAGCGAGGAGAGCCGGAGCCAGCGGAGCCCGCGAATCTCGACGAGCGATCTCAGCAGGGCGGCCAGGGTCGTGCGGGGGACGAGGTCGGCACCGTAGTGCCCCAGATCCACGCCGGTCAGCACCACCTCCGGGTGCCCGGCCGCCACGAGGAGACGGGCCTGGTCGAGGACCACCCGCGGCTCGAGACTGCGGCTCCCGCCCCGGGCGAGCGGCACGACGCAGAACGCGCACCGGTGCTGGCAGCCGTCCTGGACTTTCAGGAACGCGCGTGACCGTCCGAGGACACGCGCGGGCGGCGCGACCTCGATCGTCCGGGCTCGTCCGATGTCGGAAACGTGCACCGTATCGGTGACGACCCGCTCCAGCAGCTCGGGCAGACGATGCTTGTCCGCGTTGCCGACGACCAGGTCGACTTCCTCCATGCCGGCGACATCGCCCGGGCTCGTCTGCGCCCAGCAGCCGGTCACCACCAGCTTCCCCCGGGGGCTCACGCGCGCCGCGCGGCGGATCATCTGGCGGTCGGAGAACTCGGCGCGCGCCGTGACGGTGCACGTGTTGACGACGACCACGTCCGCTGGCTCGTCGAAGGCCACGGTCTTGAAACCACGGGCCTCGAGCAGGGTCTGAAGCTGCTGCGTGTCGACCTGGTTGAGGCGGCAGCCCAGCGTCGCGAACGAGACGGTCCGCGCGTCGCTCACGTGAGGCTCGGTGCCATCGACGTCTCCTGGAGCTGACCGCACGCCGCGCCGATGTCCTCACCCTTGCTCCACCGGACCGTCGTCGTGATCCCGGCGTCCAGCAGGACCGACTGGAACGCGAGGATCCGGGCCAGCGGCGGGCGGCGGAAGCGCGCCCCCTCCCAGTCGTTGAACGGGATCAGGTTGACCTTCGCCTTGATGCCGCGCAGGAGTCGGGCGAGACGGTGCGCGTCGTCGAGCGTGTCGTTGACGTCTTCCAGCATGACGTACTCGAAGAACACGCGCTGGCGCGGGGCCAGCGGGTAGCGCTTGACGGCGGCGAGCAGCGCCGCGAGGTCGAAGGACCGGTTCACCGGCATGAGCCGCGACCGCACCTCGTCGGTGGTCGCGTGCAGCGACACCGCCAGGTTGACCTTCAGCTCCTCGCGGCCGAGCTTGTCAATGCCGGGGACGAGGCCGACCGTGGACACGGTGATTCGGCGCGGCGAGTAGCCGAGACCGAGTTTCGCATCCGTGAGAATCCGCAGGGCCTTGACGAGGGCCGCATAGTTCGCGAGCGGCTCGCCCATGCCCATGAAGACCAGGTGCGTGGCGCGCTGACCTTGCTCGAGCAAGCGGTTGGCCGCGAGGATCTGGCCCACGATCTCGCCGGCGGTCAGGTTCCGCTCGAGCCCCATGACCCCGGTCAGGCAAAAGCCGCAGGCGAAGCCGCAGCCCACCTGGGTCGATACGCAGAGCGTCATCCGCTCGTCGTCGGGCATCAGCACCGAGCTGATCCGGCTTCCTCCGGCCAGGACGAACACCAGCTTCCGGCTCCCGTCCTGCGACGGCATCAGCCGCTCCGGCTCGGGGACCTCGACGACGGCGCGCTCCGCGAGGTGCTTGCGGAACTCCTTCGGCAAGTCGGTCATGGCCTCGAGGTCGAAGACCGACTTGCGATAGATCCACGTCGCGAGCTGACGACCGCGATAACGCAAAGCGCCGAGCTCGACGGCGAGGTCCTCGAGCTCCGAAGGCAAGAGGCCCACGAGATTCACGCGCGACATCCTGGGAAGGATATCACGGCCATCGCGGCGCCGGTTTTGCCTCGGCGCCGGGCAAGTGTTTTCCACCGTTCGTGTGGCGGACTCGTGGATAACCGTGTGCGTGATAGGAAGCCGCGGACGGTTTTTCAGGCGGTTAGAGCGTCTCGCTCATTCGATGAGCACCTCCGACCCGGCGAGGAGCGCGTCGATCTGTCGCGGCAGGCCGAAGAGACGCAGCCGGTCGCCCGCGCGCAGCACCGTCTCCGCCGTCGGATCGGGCACCATCTCGCCGGTCGCGCGCGCGATGCCGACCACGGTGACGCCGAAGCGCTCCCGCATCCGCGTTTCCCGAAGCGACCGGCCCACGAGGTTGCCGCCCATCAGGCTGATCTCGCGAAGCTGCGGCAGCCCCGTCCCGGCCTCGTGCCGTCGGCCTCGACGCTCTCCATCGCGCCTCGATAGCGGTTGAGATAGGCCAGCACTCGCTCTCGCGGCAGCGACAGCCGCTCGAGCGCGTGACGGATCAAGGTCGACGCCGCTTCCTGCTCCGGCTGGATCACCTCGGCGGCGCCCGCCTCCATGAGCCGGGCACGCCAGGCGAGGTCGTGCACTCGCGCCAGGATCTGGACGGTCGGATTGAACGCGCGGATGCGCCGCACGGCTTGACGCGCGCGGTCGTTCTCGGGGATCGCCAGGATGACCAGTGCGGCCCGGTCGGCCTGGGCGGCGGCGAGTATCACGTGCTGCGCGGCGTCGCCGAACACGGCGGGCACGCTGCGCGCGCGCAGGCTCTTGACGATGTCGGGATCGGTCTCGATCGCGACGTAGGGAACCCCGAACGTCTCGAGCGCCTCGCCGATGGCGCTTCCGACACGGCCGAACCCGCAGAGGACGACGTGCCTCTCCAGCCCGCGCGCCGATGGGAGGCCAAGCATCGGTCCCGGTCTTTGTTCCAGACGGGCCGGCCCGATCCAGCGCGGGACGAACCGGACCAGGGCGGCGTTGATGAGGATCGTCACCAGCGACGCGGCGAGCGTCGCGCTGTACACGTCGTCCCCGACATGACCGGCCTGACGCGCCATCTGAACCAGGATGAACGAGAACTCGCCGATCTGGCCGAGGCCCACGCCGATCAGGAGCGCCGTCGAGAGCGGCTGCCGAAAGATCAGGCTGACGGTCGTCCAGATCGCCCACTGGCCGAGCACGATGAGCCCGACCAGCACGCCGAGCAGCGGCAGGTGTTCGACGACGACGCGCAGGTCGATGAGGACGCCGATCGTCACGAAGAAGAGCGCGACGAAGGCGTCGCGCAGCGACAGGAGCCGGGCGAGCATCTCGTGGGCATAGTCCGATTCGTTGATGAGGAGCCCTGCCAGGAACGCGCCCAGCGCCAGCGACAGGCCGGCCGCCTGGGTGACCGCGGCCGCGCCGAGACCGACGGCGAGCGCCACCAGCAGGAAGAGCTCGTCGTTCCGGGTCCTCGCGATCCGGGCCAGGATCGGCGGCAGGATCCGGCTGGCGAGATAGAAGAACGGCACGAGGATCGCCGCCGCCGTCAGGAGCGCCTTCGCCACGGCCAGGACACGCTCGCCCTGCATCGCGCCGAACGCGGGAATCAGCACGATCAGGACCACCACCGCCAGGTCCTCGACGAGGGTGATCCCGATCATCACGCGGCCGTGACGTGTGTGGAGCTCGCCGCGGTCGAGCAGCAGCCGGGCCAGGACCATCGTGCTCGCGGGAGACACGACCATGCCGACCATGGCCCCCTGGAGCGGGCTCCAGCCGAGCAGGGCGCCGACGCCGAGCCCGAGGAGGATGGAGAGGATCATGCCGATCGGCCCACCGAGGACCGCGATCCACCCCACGCCCATGAGGTCCTTGAGCGAGAATTCGATCCCCAGCGAGAACATCAGAAGGACGACCCCGATCTCTGCGAACAGCTCGAAGGTGTGGATGTCCGAGACCGCGGGCCCTGGTGTCAAGGGGCTGATGATGAGGCCGCCCAGGACGTAGCCCAGGATCAGCGGCTGCCGGGCGAGCCACGCGAGCGATCCGCCCAGCAACGCCGCGACGAAGACGTACGCGAGGTCCCTGAAGAGGATCGGATCGGCGCTCATCTACGTACGGACGATGACGTAGAGGTCGAGTAAGTTGGTCCTGGTGGGGCCCGAGACGAGCAGATCGCCGCTCGCCCGGAGAAATCGATGCGAATCGTTGTCCGCGAGCGCCCGTCGGGCATCGACGCCTGCGGCGGCGCCTCGCTCGAGGCTCCCGCCATCGACGATCGCGCCCGCCGCATCGGTCGGACCGTCGGTGCCGTCCGTGCCGCCGGCGAGGATCGTCATCCGGTCCGTCGGCCGGAGCTCGAGCGCCGCGGCGAGGGCGAACTCCTGGCACCGCCCGCCCTTCCCGGGACCCTTCACGGTCACGGTGGTCTCGCCGCCAGCGATCAGGCACGCCGGCGGCTCGAGACGGCGCGCGCGCCCTACGAGCTCGCGGGCGACGTCCCGCGCCTCGCCCTGCAGCTCACGCGTCGCGACCTGAGCCCGGTAGCCCAGACGCTCGGCCGCCTCGACAGCCGCGCTGGTAATCAGGCCGTTGTTCCCGATCACGACGTTCGTCACTCGACCGAACAGCGGATCCCCGGGCTTCGGCGTTTCCTCGATCTGGCCCGCGCGTCCCGCTCCGAGACGACAAGCGACCGACGGCGGGACTCGATCGGCGAGCCCTCTCCGCACCAGGACCTCGCAGGCGTCGGCGAAGGTCGTTGGATCCGGCGCCGTCGGCCCGGAGGCGATCACGTCGAGGGGATCGCCGATGACGTCCGACAGGGCAAGCGTGAGGACGGTCGCCCGCGCAGCGGCGCGGGCAAGCTGTCCTCCCTTGAAGAGCGAGAGGTGCTTGCGGACGGCGTTCAGCTCGCCGATGGTGGCGCCGGAGGCCAGGAGGAGCCGCGTGACCTCTTGCTTCTCCGCGAGCGTGATCGGGGACGCCGGCGCGGGCGTCAGGGCCGAGCCGCCCCCGGAGACGAGGAACAACGCGAGATCGTCCTCGCGGGCGCGGCGGGCGAGCTCGAGCAGCCTCGCCGAGGCGTCGAGCCCCCGCTCGTCGGGCACCGGATGGCCCGCCTCCGCGATCGCGGTGCGCTGCAGGCGCACGCCGTAGCCATCCTTGACGACGACGAAGCCGCCGGCGATGCGGTCGCCGATGCTCTTCTCGGCGGCGGCGGCCATGGCGCCGCTCGCCTTGCCACAGCCCAGGACGAGGACGCGTGCGTGGCGGGGATCGATCCTGAGATGACGGCGCACGAGCGGCACCACATCGCCCGCGGCGAGAGCCGATTGCCAGATGGCGCCCGCTGCCTCGCGCGCCGTCACGAGCCGAGCTTGAGGAGGCGCTCTCCCGCGTCCCGAAGCATGTCGTCGGTCTTCGGGAAGCAGAACCGGATCTTCGTGCGGCCGAGCTCGGGGTGGGCGTAGAAGGACGAGCCCGGCACCGTCGCCACGCCGACGTTCCTGATGAGCCACATGGCGAAGGCCGTATCGTCGGCAACGTCGTACCGCTTCAGGAAGTGGGCGACGTCCGTGAGGATGTAGTAAGCGCCCCTCGGCTTCCACGCCACGAAGCCGGCCTTCTCGATGTAGCCCCAGAGGAGATCGCGCCGCGCCTGGTACGACTCCCGGAGCCGAACGTAGTACGAATCGGGCAACCCGAGGGCCGTGACGGCGGCTTCCTGCAGCGGGTGGGGCGCCCCGACGGTGACGAAATCGTGCGCGCGCCGGATCCCGACCGCCAGATCGGGGGGCGCGATCGCGTACCCGACCCGCCAGCCCGTCACCGAGTAGGACTTCGAGATGCCCGAGATCGTGATGGTGCGCTCGGCCATGCCCGGCAGCGTGGCGATCGGCGTGTGGCCGAGGCCGTCGTAGACGATATGCTCGTAGATCTCGTCGGTGATCGCCAGCAGGTCGTGGGCCTGGCACAGATCGGCGATGGTCTGGAGCTCGGCGCGCGAGAAGACCTTGCCCGTCGGGTTGTTGGGGCTGTTGAAGATGATCGCGCGCGTTCGAGGCGTCACCGCTCGCTGCAGCCGATCTGGATCGAACGAGAAGTCGGGGGGCTCCAGGGGCACGAAGACCGGCTGGGCGCCCGAAATAATGCACCCGGGCCCATAATTTTCATAGAACGGCTCGAAGATGATGACTTCGTCACCCGGATTCAACACCGCGAGCAGTGTCGACAACATGGTCTCCGTCGAGCCGCAGCAGATCGTCACGTGGCGGTCCGGTTCGATCTCCATCGCGTAGAACTTGCGGTACTTCTCGGCGATCGCGTGCCGCAGGCGCGGCGCGCCCCACGTGATCGCGTACTGGTGGAAGTCGCCGTCGATCGCCCGATGGGCCGCGGCGATCAGCTCCGGCGGCGGCGGGAAGTTGGGCATGCCCTGGGCCAGGTTCACGCCGCCGAGCTGGTCGACGACGCGGGTCATCTCACGGATGACGGATTCGGTGAACCCCTGAACCCGTTTGGATATCGTCACTACGGAACGATCACGTCACGTTCGATCGGGTCGACCTGGATTCCCCGCTCCTTGAGCCACTTGACCCCGCGCTCGAGCGCGCCTTCGTCCCCCTCGAGCTCGAGCGCCATCCACCCGTGGTCGGCCTTCACGTCGGCGCGGCGGATGTTGATCACGATGTCGAAGTCCTTCACGAGCCGGTACACGATCGGCTCCTGAATGAGCGCGGTCGGAAAGGTGAGGCGGACACGCATGCGGGCCATCGCGAGCACCGGGCCGAGCTAGCCTCCGGCGATGGCGGGCACGATCGACACCTCGTCGCCGTCCTTCAGCGTCGTCTTCTTGGCCTGGAGGAACCGGATGTCCTCCTGGTTGACGTAGATATTGATGAAGCGCCGCAGCTCCCCCGCCTCGTCGAGCAGACGGTCCTTCAGCCCCGGGAACTGTCGCTCGAGGTCGTCGACGAGGCTGTCGACCGTTTCGCCCTTGGCCTGGATCTCGGCATTGCCCTTCGTGAGCGCGCGCAGCGGCGTGGGAATCCGTACGAGGACCGGCATTTCGCGTTTTCCTCCTACGACGTTTGGGACTTGAGATCGGCCAGCGCGCGGTCGAAGGCCGTCAGCGAGGGCTTGATCTTCACGTGGGCTTCCAGCCGATCCTGGAGGGCGTCGGGCGTCTTCAGACCGTTGCCCGTGATGGACAGCACGATCGACTCGTCACGCGGGATGACGCCGCGCTCGATGAGCTTCTTGGCCGCGGCGACCGTCACCCCGCCGGCGGTCTCGGTGAAGATGCCCTCGGTCCGCGCCAGGAGCAGCATCCCCTCGATGATCTCCTCGTCGGTCGCGTGCTCGCCGGAGCCCTCTGACTCCTTGGTCGTCTTGTAGGCATAGTAGCCATCGGCCGGGTTGCCGATCGCCAGCGACTTCGCGATCGTGTTGGGGCGGACCGGCACGAGCACGTCCGTGTCGTTCTTGATCATCGTGACGATGGGGCCGCAGCCGAGCGCCTGGGCCGCGTGCATCTTCGTCCCACGCCGTTCGTCGATGAGACCGAGGAGCTTCAGCTCCTTGATCGCCTTCCAGATCTTCGTGATCAGCGAGCCGCCGGCGCAGGGCACGACGATGTGCGCGGGCGTCCTCCAGCCCAGCTGTTCCACGATCTCGAAGCCGTGGCTCTTCGAGCCCTCCGAGTAGTACGGGCGGAAGTTCACGTTCACGAAGGCCCAGCGATACTTGTCCGCGATTTCCGAGCACAGCCGGTTGACCTCGTCGTACGTCCCGTGGACGGCGATCAGCGTCGGGCTATACACGAGCGTCGCGATCACCTTGCCCTGCTCGAGGTCGGCCGGGATGAAGATGTACGACTTGAGTCGACCCTCGGCAGCGTGGGCGGCGACGGAGTTCGCGAGGTTCCCGGTCGAGGCGCAGGCCACGGTGTCGAAGCCGAACTCCCGGGCCTTCGTCACCGCGACCGCCACCACGCGGTCCTTGAAGGACCACGAGGGATGACAGACGGAGTCGTTCTTGACCCAGACCTCGCGGCAGCCCAGCTCGTCGGCGAGGTTGTGCGCGCGGATCAGCGGCGTGAAGCCCACGTGATGGCCGACGGCGACGTCGCCGTCGATCGGCAGCAGGTCTTTGTACCGCCACATGCTCGGCGGCCCGGCCGCGATCGACTCGCGGGTGACCACGCCTCTCAGCGCGTCATACCGATAGTCGACCTCGAGGGGACCGAAACAGAACTCGCACACGTGGACGGGAGCCGCCGGGTAGTGGCGGCCACACTCACGACATCGCAGGCCGTTCAGCTTCTCCATTTCAAGTCTCCAATCGGTAGGGGAATTGAGCCCCGAGTTTTGCAGCACCGACAGCAAGACATTTGCACCAATTAACACTCAACTTCGCGTCCTGTCAATTGAAGTATGATCCCCTGCGGTGGCTCGCGACCGGCTTTTTCCCCTCGCGTTGCTCGTCTCGTATGGGCTCCTCTTCGGCGCGGCGGCGCTCGGCGTCTCGCCCTCCGGCTACGACGATCACCCCGGCCAGCTCTACCGCCTCTGGCACGTCGTCACGCACGGCCCGGCGCCGTGGGCGTGGAACCCGGACTGGTGGGCGGGCTATCCCGAGCTGCAGTTCTACCCGCCGGGCTTCGCGTACGCGGGAGCGCTCCTCTACCGCGCGTCCTTCGCCGTGCTGTCGATCTCGGCTGCCTATCAGGCGCTCGTCTGGATGGCGTACCTCGCGCCGGGGCTGACGGCCTTCCTGGCGCTCGCGCGCGTGTCGGGCAGCGGCTGGCTGGCGCTGCCGGCCGCGTTCGTCGCGCTGACGCTGTCCGCCGGGACGACGAGCGGCGTCGAGGGCGGCGTGCACATCGGGATGATCGGCGCGCGGCTCGCGTGGGCACTCGTCCCCCTGCTGCTCCTGGTCCTCCTCCCCTGGATCGCGGAGGCGCGACGCCTTCCGGCCACCGCGGTGGTGATCGTCGCGGGGATCGTCCTCACTCATCCGGCGGCGCTCCCGGCCGCCATCGTGCTGCTGGCGCTCGGGGCGATCGTGCGGCCCCCGCGCGTGGCGCGCCTCGGGCAGGCACTGGCGGCGCTCGTCCTCGCGGCCGCGCTGACGGCCTTCTGGACGGTGCCGCTCGTCCTCCGTCTCGAGCACACCCGCGCGCTCGCGTGGGGCGAGCCGCCGAGCGTCGGCGGCTTCGGAGCGTTCCTGGCGCTCGTCGCCCTCCTCGGACTGGTCCGGGCTCGCGGCGCCGGACCGGCGGCGCTGGTCGTCGCGCTGTTTCCGTGGGCGATGGGCCTCGTCACGCTCGCCGACCGATTCGCGCTCGAGCCGCTCGGCGCGCGCTGGCTGCCGGCGAACCGCGTCGTGGACGGCGCGTGGATCGCGGTGATCCTCGCGGCCGGTCTCGGCTGGTCCGGCCTGCGTCCGCGCTTGCGACATGGGGACCTGGTAGTCGGCCTGGCGGGCGTGCTGCTCGTGGTGATCGTCTCCCTGCGCGGAGAGACGCTCACGCTCTGGCCCCGTGCAGCCGACTGGCCGTCGCTCGGCTCCGTCGAGCGTGGCCTCAAGCTCGGCGATCTCTGGACGGCGCTGCGCCAGGCGCCCCCGGGGCGGGTCCTGTTCGTGAGATCGGCCGTGCCGCTCGTGTACGGAGCGTCCGGGGACACGCAGTGGTATCGGCCCCACACCCATGTGACGGCGCTGGCCCCGGTCTTCTCGGAGCGCGCGATCGTGCACGGGACGTTCACGCATCCCTCGCCGATCGCCGCGCTCGTCTATCGTGGCGACGCCGGACCCGGACCGATCACTCGTCTGGCCGAGCAGCTCGACGGCCGCTCGCTCTTCGGCCGCGCGCTGGACGCCCTAGACCCGGACACGTTCAACGGCTACGCGGAGCGGCTCGGGATCAGCGTCGTCGTCGCGCTCGACGAGGATGCATCCCGGCTGCGTGCCCTCGACGACAACCGCGCGTTCGCAAGGCGCGCGTCGGCGCCGCCGTTCTTGATCTACGTCCGCCGAGAGGCGATCGCGCTTCCGCGCGCGGTCGCTCGCGACCGCTGGACGATCACGCTGACCGCCGATGCCGATCGCGACGGCTGGGTCTCCACGCGGATCGCGTACTATCCACTCTGGCGCGCACGTGTCGACGGCGCGCCGGTCGAGACGCGGCGAGGACGGATCGGCGATCTCGAGGTACGACTGGACGGGAGGGCAAACACCCGCACCGTCGAGCTCAGCTACGGCCCGGGAGCTCCGGAGCTCGGGGGAATCGCCGTGAGCCTGATCGGAGGCGTCGCATGGCTCGTGGTCGGCTGGCGCCGTCGTGCGTCTCGGGCCTGAAGAGATGGACGGTCAGTCCGGACTGATGCTCTTCGGCGCCGGGATCACGGGTGGAGTCGTCACGGCGATCGTGGGCGGCGCGTCTCTGATCACATTTCCGGCGCTGCTCGCGGCCGGGCTGCCGCCGATCGTCGCGAACGCCTCGAATACGGTCGCCTTGACGCCCGGGAATCTCGTGGCCGGGCTCGCCGATCGGGAGCGTCTGCCACGGTGGGATCGGTCCCTCCTCGGCTTGATGGTGGTTTGCGTCGCCGGCAGCGTGGCCGGCGCGACGCTCTTGCTGGTGACGCCGGAGAAGGCGTTCGCGGCCATCGTGCCGCTGCTCATCGGGTTCGCGACGATCCTGTTCGCCGTGTCCGGCCGGATCAGGTCGTGGATCCAGTCACGGGCGGCGGCAACCGGCCCCGGCCTCTGGTCCTCCGAGCGCCTCAGGGCCTTGCTGTGCGCGCCCGTGGCGGTCTACGGCGGCTATTTCGGCGCCGGCATGAGCGTGATGCTCTTGGCGATCTTGTCGGTCAGTCACGGTGACGAGTTCCGCGCGGCCAACGTGCTCAAGAATCTGCTCTCCGGCCTGACGAGCTTCGTCGCCGTCGTCGTGTTCGTGCTCCAGGGCGTGGTCGCCTGGCCCCCGACGATCGTCATGATGGCCGGTGCCATCGTCGGGGGCTTCCTCGGCGGACGTCTCGCTCGTGTCCTTCCACCGGACATCGTGCGATGGATCGTGATCGTCGTCGGCACGATCCTGACGCTGGTCTACGCCTGGCGTGATTGGCTGCGCTGATGAGCGTCGCCGAACAGGTCGTCGAGGCAGGGTTCCGGCGACTCGCCCCGCTCCGGCTCGCCGAGCCGGCGAGCGCGGCCGCACCGGCGTCGGAGCATTCCTGATCTTGCTCGCCCGTCCCGCCGCCGCAGCCGATGGCGCCGATCACCCGGCCGTTTCGGCCAGCTCGAGCGTCATGTCGATCATGGTGCGGTCTCCCTGCCCTCCCTCACGCTTCACAGGCTCGCACTGCCGCTCAGACGAGCGGGTCGTAGTTGAAGTACTGGCCGGACGTGACGAGCGGCACCAGATGGTGCTGGAGGGTCCCGGGAAACATCTCGGTGAAGCCCTCGGGCGTCCAGCCCTCGGAGTTGTGCACCCGCATGATCGGACGCTCGTGGCCGAAGAGCATGATCTCCTTGCCGCGCACGCCGAAGACCTGGCCGCTCACGTCCCGGGCCGCGTCGCTCGCCAGGAAGACGGCGACGGGCGCGATGTGCGCGGGCGAGAGCTTCTTGATCTTCTCGACGCGCGCCTTCTGCGCTTCGGTCTCGGTCGGGATCGTCCCGATCATGCGCGTCCAGGCGAACGGCGAAATGCAGTTCGCCGTCACGTTGTAGCGGGCCATGTCGAGCGCCGTCGCCTTGGTGAGGCCGAAGATGCCGAGCTTGGCGGCGGCGTAGTTGGCCTGGCCGACGTTGCCGATCAGGCCCGAGGTCGACGTCATGTTGATGACCCGTCCCCACTTCTGCTCGCGCATGAGGGGCGCGGCCGCGCGGGTCACGGCGAAGCTACCCTTGAGATGGGTGTTGATGACGGCGTCCCATTCCTCCTCGGTCATGTTGAAGATCATGCGATCCCGGAGGATCCCGGCGTTGTTGACGACGATGTCGACGCGACCGAAGGTGTCCACCGCCGTCTTGACGATGGCCTGGCCCCCGGCCATCGAGGCGACCGAGTCGTAGCTCGCGGTGGCTTTGCCGCCGGCCTTCGTGATCTCGCTCACCACCTCGTCGGCCGGCGCGCTCTCGGCGCCGCTCCCGGCCGCCGAGCCGCCGTAGTCGTTGACGACCACCTGCGCCCCGTGTCGCGCCATCAGCAGGGCGATCTCCCGGCCGATCCCGCGCCCTGCGCCCGTGACCACCGCCACCTTGCCCTTGAGCATCATGGGTCTTCCCTCCGCCGCCGAGTCAGAAGCGCCGAAGACGATAACACATCCGTCCCGAGGCGTCGTGCGGGAGACCGCGCCCCGGCACGAGGCGCGCGCGTCAGCGCCGCCGGGACTCCAGGGCCGCCACGAACGCCGCGGAGAAGACGAACACGACCGCCGAGTAGTAGACGAACATCACGAAGGCGACGAGCACGCCCAGCGGGCCGTAGATCTCGTTGTAGATGCCGACCTTCTGGATGTACAGGCGGAAGAGCTGCTTGGCGACCTCCCAGAGAACACTCGCGAGGATGGCCCCCGCCAGCGCCGGCCCCACGCGCACGCGCCGACGCGGAAGGTAACGATAGGCCAGATAGAACATGACGGTGGACAGGGCCAGGCTCAACGGGAGGCCCGCGAGCCCGAACCAGCGGGGCGGGACCGGCAACGCGTTGACGGCGACCGCGCGGAACCCGTGATAGAGCCACGTGAGCGTGCTGACGGTGAAGAGGAGCATGCTCAGCAGCAGCGCCATCCAGCTGTCGCGCGCGAGATTGCGCACGAAGCCCCCGTCGGTTCGCACGCCCAGGAGACGATGCAGGATGAGACGCGAGGCGCTGAGGAGCGGCGTCGAGAAGAGCACGAGCACCGCCGTGCCGAGCAGTCCCGACGCGGTTCTGGTCTCGACGATGCGGAGCAGGACCCGGGCGAGCTGCGCCTGATAGACGGGAAACTGCTGGGTCAGCTGGCCCACCACGTGACGCGCTGCCTGTTCTCCCGACAGCACGTATCCGACCATGGAGATGCCGAGGAGCAGGATGGGGATCAGGCACATGAGGAAGAAGAACGCGAGGCCGGCGCTCATGAAGAAGCCGTCGGCGGCGACGAAGCGCGAGAGCGCGCCGCGGGGGCCCGCGGTCACAGCTGTCGGAAGAAGTGCGCGCGGTCGCCTCCCTTCACCTCGAACCGGCGGACCTTGTTGTCCCGCATCACCTCGAGGGTCAGCGCCTCGCCTGGCTCGTGACGCCAGAGGCTCATGTAGAGATCGCGCCGGCTGCCCACCTCCTCGGCGTTGAGCGAGACGATCAGGTCGCCCTCCTGCAGCCCGCCGCGATCACCCGGACCGTCGGGCACCACGCCCGCGACGACCACGCCTTCTTCGATCACGTGCGCGAAGATGCCGAGCCAGGCGCGGCGGGCCCGGCTGACGATTCGTCCGTGGCGAACCATCTCGTCGCGATGCGCACGGTAGCAGTCGACCGGAATCGCCAGCGAGCTCCGGGTGATCTCGTTGAGGTTCAGCGACACGGTTCCGGCGAGACGGCCGCTCATCGCGAAGAGCCCACCGCCGCCATAGCCCGGGTTCGGCGCGTTGGAGACGATGCCCCGATCGAGCAGGTATTCCCAGTGGGCCTCGAACTCGCCGACGTAGGTGACGAGCCCGCCCGTCGCCCGGCGCTCCTGCGGCCCCATCGCGCCCAGCAGCACGACCTCGTCGCACCGCTCGACCGCGTCGCCCGTGCCCACGTCGGCCGCCACGAGCCCCTGCCGATTCACCCGGATGAGGGCGAGGCCGATCTCGAAATCCTGCGCGACGAGCTCGGCCTTCGCGCGCCGTCCTTTCTGGAACGCGACGGAGATCGCCTGGCCGCCCATCACGACGTAGTTGACGGTCAGGATGAGGCCGGAGGCATCGACCACGACGCCGCTGCCCAGCCGCTCGTTGCCGAGGATCTTCGTGGAGGGATGGTCGCGGGGCACGGTCGTGTGGATGTACACGACGCTCTGCAAGAGGTGCCGGACGAGTTCGACGGAGCTGTCCATGGTCGGGCGCTACCTGGCTCTCAGATGATAGCCGAAGAACTCCGCGACCCGGCGGCGCGCGTCCGCGAAGGCCCCCGCGTCGAAGGCGACGGTGGCGCCGCAGCACTCGTTTGGCTTGTTGTGGTTGGCGACTTCGGGCAGATAGGCACGCGGTTGGCCTATCACGTCGAAGTAGTGATAGGCCTGCGGGTAGAGCACGATGGTCGCGTCCGCGCCCCGGCGGCGCATGGCCTCGACCATCGCGACGCACGGGCCCGGGGCGGTCCAGTCGTCGGCGTCACCGAGCAGCACGAGCAGGGGGCGCGTCACGAGCTCTTCCACCAGCGAGTAGCAGCCGCCGGGATAGACGCCCACGGACGCTCTGAAGCCGGGTTCGGGGAGCACGACGCCCCGGCGGCGAGCGCGCTCGAGGCTCGGCCCGTTGACAACCGCGATGGCGAACACGCCGCCGTTTGACCACCCGATCACGCCGATGTGCGCGCGATCGACGTAGGGCTTGCGGTGCAGGTAGCGGAGCGCGCCGACGGCGTCGTCGAACCGTTCCGTGTTCGGGATGTCCGGCAGCGACGGGTCACACGTCTTGCCGACCCCGCGAGGGCTCCAGCTGTCGACCACCAGCGCCACGTATCCCTGATCGCGGAACCAGCGCGACCACTCGTGGTTCGACTCCGACACGCCGTGGCAGCCGTGGAGCAAGACGACGGCCGGAAACGGGCCCGCGCCCTCCGGGCGTTCCTCCCACGCTGGCACCGTCAGTGGTTTGTCGGGGGTCGCGTTCGGAAACGAAACACGCGTCGTGGCGCAGCCCGCGATGACCGTCGAGGCGACAAGCGTCGACAGTGCGCGTCGCAGCATGGGTTGAGCATACACCGCCCCCCGGACGGGGGACGAAAAGCGAACGACTAAGAGGAACGCACGGTTACCAGGGCGGGTTTTCGGCGCGGCGTGGTCGGATCGATCGAGAAATCGTCTAAAGGGTAAATCGTTCCACGGATTGACGGCCGATCGCGATCGTTATTACAATCTGCCTCTTCAAATTCAGTCCTCATCATCGGCAACGGGAGAAGGGATGCCATGTCCTTCGCGAGGGCCAGCCTCCGGTGGCTCGACGTTCGCGCCGACCACGTGGCTGACCGTCGAGGCGCACACGCTGCGGTTCGAGGGCCGCCACGACCCCGGTCTTCGGTCACCACGATCGCTCGGCAGGTACAAACGTGATGCCGCACCCTCGAGATGAGGAGGTAGCTATGAGTTCCGTAAGTGCTCGCGACTCCGCCTCTCGCCCGACGCCTTGGCGAACGACCCTCTCACTAGTGTGCTTCGCCGCCCTCCTGCCCGTTATGGTCGGATGGCCGATACTCGGCTCGAGTCGGAGCGCTGGGGCAGCGCCGAGCCGCTCGACGACCATTGCCCTGACCTCTGACGAGACACGTCTCGTCGTCGTCAACCGTGAGGCGAACAGTCTCACGCTGATTCAAGTGAAAGACGCAAACGGCAATGACGTCATCAATAAGCTGACCGAGATTCCCGTCGGCCTCGAGCCGCGCTGCGTGGCCGTCCATCCGACCGACCGGGCGGCGTACGTCATCAACGGGATCAGCGGCACCGTCTCGGTCGTGGACCTCGTGCTGGGCAGGGAAGTGCAGCGGATCCCTGTGGGCACCGAGCCGCGCGGCTGCGCCTTGACACCGGACGGCTCCCTGCTCTATGTGGCGAACCATACAGCGGGCACCGTCTCCATCATCGTCACGAGCAATCCGCTGAACCCGATCCTTGACGGGACCGTGCAAGTGGGACGTAATCCCACGGCTATTGCAATCACGGATCGGGGCGCCGGTAATCTCGACACGGTCTTCGTCACCCAGATCTTCGCCGAGCTCGATCCGAGCTTCCTTGACCCCATCTTCGACGGCAATGGCGAGGCGCGCGACCTCGGAAAACGAGGCGTCGTGCACGCGTTCCCGGTGGGCAATGCCAATCCACCGATCACCAACATCGCCCTCTCCCCGCTCCCCGACTCAGGCTTTTCCGCCAATCGCGTGAGCCCGAATAACTTCTGCGACAGCCCGAACGGCCAGTCCCTCGTCTTCTGTCCGAGACCGGACTTGCCTGCCACTGAGCCCGAAAACACGAACAACCAGCAGGGGGTGTTCCCCAACCAGCTTTTGTCGGCGTTGATTCGCGGCGACCGTCTGTATCTGCCCAATGTCGGCGCCCAGCCCGAGCCACCGGAGATCTTCAACGCGAACGTGCAGGCGCTCGTTTACGCCGTGGACAGCAACGCCCTGACCGAGGTGAAGGCGGAACACGTCAATCTCAACCAGCAGATTGCCGTGGAGGTTGCCGCGCCTCCCCCCAGTCTCGACAGGACGTTCGCCAACGACATCGTGGCGGTCGACGCCAACCTCGCCGGCGACACCTTCCTGATCGTTAGCCGGGGTGGCAACCAGGTCATCCGCGCCAAACTCAATCCGGCGACCGGCCAGCTCAATATCCTGAACGCGGCTGGAACCCAAGTGGACTGCCGCGTTCAGACGGGTAACCTGCCGAGCGGCGTGGCTATGCGCCAGGATGGGACACGCGGCTACGCGAACAACGAGGCCAATTTCTCGGTCACGTCCATGAACGTCGACGATGGCTTGTGCCTCACGCAACAACTCGACATTGCTTCCAGCACCCCGCCTGCCCCCGGCAGCCTCGACCACGCCGTTCTCGTCGGCAAGCTCGCCTTCTTCACCGCCCTCGGCATCCCAGACAACAACATCTTCGGCACCGCCATCCGCAACATCATTCCGCGCAACTTCCGCGGCAAGATGTCGAAAGACGCCTGGAGCAGCTGCGGGTCCTGCCATCCGGACGGTTTGGCTGACGGCGTCACCTGGATCTTCGGTACTGGGCCGCGCCAGACGAAGCCGCTGGACGGCATGTTCAACAAGTTCACCAACATGGAAGACCAGGGCCTACTCAACTGGAGCGCCATTCGCGGCAGCAACACCGACTTCAACGCTAATTCGCGTGGCGTCCAGGGGGGCTGCGGCGTTGCCAGCGCTGCTATCGCCGGCGAGGATCCTCCTAACCCGTGTACCAACAATAATGTGCTAACGCCGGTGAATCCCGCCGTCTACGACCACGGCATCACCCAAGGCGCCAGCGAGGCTCTCGACGCGCAGACCCTCTGGATCTTTGCCGCGGTACGGGCGCTGAATCAGCCCCAGCCCAACAATGTGGGGCCCGGGCGAGCGGTCTTCGCGGCCAATTGCGCCTCCTGCCACGGAGGAGCCAAGTGGACGAAGAGCCAGATCTTCCACCGCGACAACCCGGCCGCCGTGGCCCAGAACGGGCCTCCCCTGGACCCCGGTGTCACCAGGCTCGCGCCGGCGCCGCCGGTGGCAGCACAACCGGCGAACGAGTTCTTCTCGTTCACCTGTAACAACCTCACCATCAAGTATCTCGAGGATGTGGGGACATTCGATATCAACAATCCTCTGGAGATCCGCGACAATGCCGCCGGCAGCACCGCGTTCGGGGTGAATGGCTTCAACGTGCCGTCGTTGCTCAGTATCAACTATCACTCGCCGTACTTGCATCGCGGCCAGGCCCAGACCCTCGAAGAGGTTTTCCCGCTGCACGGGCTGGGGCCGGGTCGGTCGGGGTTCCCGCCGGCGACCACGATTCAGACGCAGCTGACGGCGCAAGAGCGGGCGGACCTGCTGGTGTTCCTGAGATCAATCGATGGCACCACGCCCCATTTCCGCTCCGAGGGGGATGACTTCAGGGATGCTCTCAGGTTGAAAGGGCAGTGTTCGCCGCCGTGACGAGGCGGCGGTAGCCGGCGTCTCAGGTGGGCGGAAGCGCCCGGCCGGTCCGCCGAGACCGACGTGCCGGCCAGCGCGCGCAAGCTCGGCTGGGACCGGAGCATTGTGACCCAACAACTTGAGGGAGTCGGGGCGGCGATCGCGCCATGCTCGACCTGCCGGCCGACCGCAGGCGCGCCCGGACGGTGGAGCTGAAGCTCCGCGAGTATCACGAGCACCTGCTGCGCTCGGTTGCCGGTCGACACCGCCGAGGCCGCGGTCGCCGGGGAAGCTCCCCGAGCGTCACTTCCGCTCGCTCGGCCTGCTAGTCCGGCCGCAGTTCTCCAGGTCGTCCTTGAGAAAGGGAGGTCGCCGCTCGCGGCGACCTCCGAGGCGGCGACCGGCAGCCGTCAGCAACCCGAAACCCGCCGCGAGCAGGCCCAAGGTCGCCGGCTCCGGCACGGCCTGGGTCGGGCCCACGCCAAATAGCTGCACGAGGCCCATGACCTGGGCGTCGCCCAAGAGCGCCGGCGAGGCGAAGTTGCTCACGTTGCCGTTCCTGTGGGCATCGGCGGTGATGTTGTTCTGAGTGAAGTTTGGCGTAGTCCCGAGGAGGGGAACGCCGACCGACCAGTTGCCAGCGACGTCGGCAATCGCTCCGATTCCATACACGATCCCTGGGGTCAGAACGAAGTCCGAAAACACCGGTGACACCTTGAACGTGAGCCCGTCATCGGCGTAGGCCGTTGGCCCGGTGCCGAACAGCAACCCGTGAGAGTTCAGGTCGAAGATCAGAAATTTCAGGTTTCCCGAGCTGTTCAGATCCATTCGCGCGCCGATCTGATTGATGCTCGTCAGCACTGACACCGTAATCGCGGCCAACGGACTGCCCCTCTCGAGGTCCCTGGGCGGGCTGGAGTTGGCGCGAGATATGTCGTCGAACAACAACGTCGCTGAGGCCGGGGAAACGGCGACGAGCACGACGGCCATGACGATCAGCGCCAGTCGAAGCATTTTTCACCCTCCGACGGAGAGCGATGTGGGAAGGCTAGAAAGCGCCACCACCACGTGGGCACGAACAGACTATCAGCCTCGCCGTCGGCTCCGGGATCCCGCGGCTTCCGACTTCCCAGCGCGCGACGGTCTCCTGCTGGACGCCGAGCGTGGCCGCGAGCTGCGCCTGGGGCATCTTCATCAGGCCGCGGATCCGCTTCAGCTGCTTCGGCGTCACGGCGGGATTATGACCAATGGACATAGGCTGGTCAACAGCGAGGGTCTTACTATGCGTGGTCGTCCTCCCCGATGCCACGCCGCACGATGCGCTCGTCTCGGTATTCGAGTGGGTACTCATCGTGGAAGTCCTCAGGATTCTCGAAGAGGAGGCGGCCAACCTCCAGGCGCCGACGCAGATCGTGAACAGGGGCCGACGCCTCCTCTGCGCTCACGACGGGATCTCCGAGCCGCAATCGTGTCGCACCGGTGCACAGGGCGGGGATCCCGCCCGCGGTGTCTCGCGGCGGCTCGACGGGAACTGACATGCCCGAAGTCATGCCCAACCGGGTGCGGCCGGGTGCGATTCGGTGCGCCTCGGTGCGACGGGCAAACGAAAACCGCGGGGGAAACGTTGCGTTTCGTGGGCGGTCTCGACGCGCCGGGGGTTGAGCATACACCGGCCGGCGCGTATCCTAGCCGCTATGACGCCCGCGACGACGACCCTGATCGTCTCCAGCGACGACGAGACGGCGAGGGCCGAGCACGGAGTGCGGGCGATCCCGATCCTCGCCGTGGAGGCCCCAGCCTAGCGCGTGCTCACCATCGAGCACGCCCCTCTGCTCTTCGGGCGCGACGCGAGCCCGGGGCTCGTCGCCTTCGATCTCGCCGACGGCGGGCGCGCGATGCGCCTCTACCGGCGTTCGGGCGACGCGACCGTCACCGAGCTCGCGCCCTTCTCGCCGTTCCTCCTGCTGGCCGACCGCGATCTCGTGAAGGATGCGGGCGGGCTCCTGGCGGTCGTGCCGCTCGAGGGGCCCGGACAGTTGCGCTGGCGGGCGCTCTTCGCGTCCTGGGCCGACGCGCTCGGCGCGCGCGACCGCTGCCGGGATCGATCGGGTCAGCCTTCGAACGTGCCCGGGGCGCCGTATCTCTTCCTGGGTGACTCGGTCCACCAGTACCTGCTGCAGACCGGCCGCACCTCCTTTGGTGGCCTCGTGTTCGCCGACCTCCGGCGCCTCGCCCTCGACATCGAGGTGATGACGACCGAAGGCCACGAGTTCCCGAGCGCCGCACGCTCCGGCGACCGGATCATCGCCGTCGCGCTCGCCGATTCGACCGGCTTCCGTCATGTCGTACGCGGCGATCGGCTCGACGAGCGGGCGCTCCTCGGGGAGTGCTCGCGCATCATCTGCGAGCGCGATCCGGACGTGATCGAGGGGCACAACATCTTCCGGTTCGACCTCGAGTATCTCGAGGCGCGGGCCCGCCTGCACCGCGTGGCGCTCGCGTGGGGCCGCAACAGCGAGAGCCTCCGGAGCCGCGTGGCCCGCCTGCAGATCGCCGAGCGGACGATCGGGTACCGGCGCTACGAGGTCGACGGCCGCCACGTCATCGACACCTGGATCCTCGCCCAGCTCCACGACGCCGGCACCCGCGACCTGCCGGGGTTCGGCCTGAAGGACCTCGCCCGCCACTTCGGCGTCGCGGCGGAAGGCCGCACGTACGTCGACCCCTCCCAGATCACGCGGGAGTTCACCGACGCGCCGGAGCGGCTCATGGCCTACGCCGGCGACGACGCGATCGAGACGCTCGCGATCTCGGCCATCCTGGCGCCGCCGTACTTCGCCCAGGCGCAGGCGGTGCCCTTCGACTATCAGTCGTGCACGCTGCGGGGTGCGGCGGCGAAGATCGACGCGCTCGTGCTGCGGGAATACCTCGCCCGCGGCCACGCGGTGCCGTTGCCCGGACCGGTCGCTCCGGTGGGCGGCGGCTACACCGCGATCTGTCAGGAAGGGGTCGCGCGGCCCGTCCTCCACGTGGACGTCACCTCGCTCTACCCTTCGCTCATGCTCAAGCACTCCATCGCGCCCGCCTCCGACACGCTCGGCGTCTTCGGGGCGCTCCTCCAGAATCTCCGCGACTTCCGCGTGCGCGCCAAGCGACTGGCCCGCGAGGCGCGGGAGCCCGCCGAGCGCGCGCACCTCGGCGCGCTCCAGCAGTCCTTCAAGATCCTCATCAACGCGTTCTACGGCTATCTCGCGTTCAGCGGCGGGCACTGGAACGACTTCGAGGCGGCCGACCGCGTGACCGCCGAAGGGCGGGCCGTCGTCACCGCCGTTCTCGCCAGGCTGGCGGCCCTCGGGGCCACGCCCGTCGAGGCGGACACCGACGGCGTCTACTTCGTTCCGCCACCCGGTCACACCCCGGCGGACGACGACGCGCTGCTCGAACGAATCGCGGTGGCCTTACCCGATGGCATCCAGCTCGAGCTCGATGGCCGGTACGCCGCGATGTTCAGCTACAAGATGAAGACCTACGCGCTGCTCGACGAGGTCGGCCGCCTGAGCCTCAAGGGCTCGGCGTTCCGCTCGCGTGGCCTGGAGCCCTTCCAGCGCCAGATCATCGGCGAGATCGTCCGCTGCTTCGTGCTCGGCCGCCGCGGCGAGGTCCGCGCGCTCATCGACCGGTGGCTCGCGGACTTCGCCGCGCATCGCGTCGAGCCGCGCGTCTTTGCCAGGACCGAGACGCTCCAGGAGTCGATCGAGGCCTATCGCGAAAGGGTCCGGGCCGGCGCCCGTCCCACGTCGGCGGCGTACGAGCTCGCCGGGGCGTCAGGGCGCGCGGTCCAGCCGGGGGATCAGGTCTCCTACTACGTCGCCGGCCGCGGGCCGAACGTCGCGGTCAACGAATACGCGAAGCTCGCGAGCCTGTGGGATGCGGCGCGGCCCGACGAGAACGTCGAGTACTACCAGGCGAAGGTCCGCGAGATCTGGGACCGCTTTCGGGCCTTCGCCGAGCTCGACGGTCTCCGCCCGCCCGTGGTAGAGCCGGAGCCGAGCACGCAGCTCACGCTCTTCGAGTGACGTGCGGCTATCGATTGGTCACGATCGCGCACCCGGCCCTTCCCCGCGAGGGTCGCCTCATCTGCGGCCCCCGCCCCCCGCGTCCCTTTCACGAGGGCGTGGCCGCGCTGATCGAAGCCGGCGTGTCGACGATCGCCTGTCTCCTCGAAGAGCACGAGATGCCGCGCGAGCTCGGCGCCGCGTACGAAGCCACCGCGCTCGAGGTCGTCCACTTCTCGATCCCCGATTTCGGCGCGCCGCCGGATACGCTCGCGTTGTCGGTCTTTCTGGATGACCTGCTCCGCCGCTTGCGGAACCGCGAGACCGTCTATCTCCATTGCTTCGCCGGGCTCGGGCGAACCGGGACGGTGCTCGCGTGCCTCTTGAAGGTCGCCGGCGCGGTCGATGACCCCGTCCCGCTCGTCCGGGCCGTCTACGACCCGCGTGCGCTCGAGAGCGAGGCGCAGCAGCGCTTCGCGCGGGCGTTCTCGCCGCGGCGCGCTACCAGACCAGGCTGAGCTGCCTCGGCGCTCGCTGGTCGGGGCGATCGGCGCGCCGCCGGGCGCTCAGCCCGACTTCCGCCGCCAGGCTCCGCACGCGTTGCTCCACTTCGCGAACATAGTCCGGCCGCGCGTAGGCCGATCGGCGGTAGAGCCGCTCGTACTCCGGGACGAGCCGGGGGAAGTCGACGGCCAGGAACTGGAAGAAAGTCTCGCGCGTGCCGGGCCTCAGGAAGAGCACGTTCGACTCGGCCCCGATGGCGCCCGCGTCGCGCGCCAGGACGAGCAGCGATCGCAGGTTGGGCTCGTCGTCGGTCAGACCGGGCAGGATCGGCATGATGAAGAGCCGGGCGGCCACACCGGCCCGGGCCAGCTCCCGCATGGCGCCAAAGCGGAGGTCGGGGCGCGGCGCCCGGGGCTCGAGCCTTCGCGCCAGCGCGGGATCGGTGGTCGTGATCGACAGGTTGACGGTGACGTCCGAGGCGGCACCGATCTCGCGGAGGAGGTCGGCGTCGCGCGTGACGAGCGTCGACTTGGTCGTGATCGACAGGCTGAGCCCTGGCACCTCGCGCGCGGCTTCGAGAACGCGCCGGGTCACCTCGAATTTCGCCTCGGCGGGCTGGTAGGGATCGGTGGCCGTGCCCATCGCGACCAGCTGGCCGCTCCTTCGCGCCTTCCGGAGCTCGGCGACGAGGCGGGCCCGATCGGTTTCCTTCACGTAAATCTTCCGCTCGAACTCGGCGGGATCGTTCAGACCGAGGAACTCATGGGTGTAGCGCGCGAAGCAGTAGCGGCAAGCCAGCTCGCAGCCCCGGTACGGGTTCACGGTCCAGCCGAAGGGCATCGGTCTCGCATTCAACTTGTTCACGAGATCTTTGGCGTGAAGCTCGTGATATTCAACGCCACGCCGTTCGTCGATCGTGTGCCCGAGCCGTGCCGCCATTCCGGGCGAGGCGACGCCGGGTTTGATCGTCTGACTTCTCGATGTCGTCATGTGTTGAGTCCTTTATGCGACAGAAAAACCCGGGGACCGACGCGAATCCCCGGGTTATCTACTATTCGTTATCTAGCGACGCCAACCTCCACCACCGGCGCCGCCACCAGGCCGTGGCCCGCGGTCGCCGCGTGGGCCGCCAGCGCCGGTGCGCTGCGGCTGCGGCCGAGCCTCGTCGACCACGAGATTCCGATCCCTGAAAAGGCGGCCGTTCAACATCTCGATCGCTTTGCTGGCCTCTTCCTTTGTCGCCATCTCGACGAACCCGAATCCGCGCGGCCGTCCCGTGAACTGGTCCGTGATGATCCGAACCGTCTCCACGGTGCCGGCCTGCTGAAAGAGCTCGCGAAGGTCCTCCTCCGTGGCCTGGAAGGAGAGGTTTCCTACGAACAACTTTGCGGCCATCGCGCGACCTCCTAGCCCTAGCGAAAGCGGCGGAAATAGGACGTTACTTCCGGGCTCCCGGTACTGCCGCACAGATTAATGACAACGGGTGACGCATGTCAAGGTGGTCGAGAAAACCGAAAAAATCAGAGATAGACCCCGCGGGTCGCGCCACCGTCCACCGTGACGCACACGCCCGTAATGAACGAGGCGCGCGCCGATACCAGGAAGCACACGAGATCGGCGATGTCCTCGGGGCTCGCGATGCGTTTCAGAGGATACGTGCTCATCGCCTCGGCGCGATGGGCCTCGACGGTCTGCCCGGCCGCCGCGGCCTGCTGGGCGATGAGGCCCTCCCAGCGCGCGGTCGCCGTCGCGGCGGGCGATACGGCCGTGACGAGAATGTTCGAGGGCGCACCGAGGTCGGCGAGACCCTTCGAGAAGTTTATGAGCCCCGAGTTGGCGATCCCGCCCGTCAGATAGCCGGGCGTGGGATTGCGCGCGGCGGCACCGACAACATTGACGATCCGTCCCCCGCCCTGGGCCTGCATGATCGGGAACACGGCCCGGGCCATCCGAACGTAACCGAGGATCTTCAGGCTCCAGTCGCCGGCCCATTGCTCGTCGGGAATTTTCAGGAAGTCGCCGCCCCGTATGGCGCCCGCGTTGTTCACGAGGATGTCGAGCCTGCCGAAGCGGTCCCGCACCGTCGCGGCGACGCGATTCACTTCGTCGAGCCGGCTCAGGTCGCCGGGGACGATGAGAACCTCCGCTTTCGTCTTCGTCTCGATCTCCTGCGCGGTTTGCTCGAGCCGCGCCTTGTCGCGAGCGCAGATCGCGACCCGGGCGCCCTCGGCGCCCAGGCCGAACGCGATGGCCCGCCCGATCCCCTGGCTTCCGCCCGTCACCAGCGCCGTCTTGCCGGACAGTTCGAGATTCACGAGGTCTCCTTTCTAACGTTGAGCGCCGCCGGATCCCGCTCTGGGGAAGGCCGGGACCGCTCGCCAGTCGAAGCGGAGAAGCTGGTCCAGCGAGCTCGCCACCGCTTGCCCGAACGCCTCCAGATCGATCCCGTCGAGCTTCCGTCCGGAGAGTCGGCCGCGCCCCTCTTCGAGCAGCGCTCGCGCTCCGGCGAAGTTTCCGTTGGCCAAGTGCTGGTAGCCCACCGCCACCTGGATGAGCCCCTGCAGCGCCTCGCGATCGCTCCCCTGCGCGTCGCGCCACGAGGGCTCGAGAAGCTCGTGGACCTCGAAATAGAGATGCGCGTCGAAAAGGGTCGCCGCGGCGTCGAGGACGTCCGAGCGCGAGCGGATTCGCGTGCCGACCGATCGCGCGGCGAGCGCGGCGCTGGCGCTCATCGCGCGCTCCCTCAAAAGGCGCCCGTGCGCGAGCTCGTCGTGCTCGAGCCAGGCCGGGGCCGCGGCGCCCGGCGCACCGAGCGCCGCCAGCTCGCGACGCGCCTCGGCGTCGTCCAGCGCGGCGAGGATGATCTCGGCCAGACGGTTCCGGACCCGGAGGGGGGGCGTCGGGATCACGCGACGCCCGAGGCGGTCGACTCGACCTCCGTCTCGGCCGGCGGCCGCGCGGAGGGCTCGGCCGCAGTCGCCGGCAACAGGTGCTCGACCCGCGTCCCGGCGATCAGGTCGTGGAGAGCACGCTTGTCCCGGCGGAGTCCCGCCATGACGAAGCCGAGCATGACGGGTGCAGCCGAGGCGAAGTATGCGACGTAGCGGAGGAGCGCCGTGCCGAACGGCGGCGGCCCCGCGTCGTCGACGACGACCCGGACGCCGACGATCATCTTCCCGATCGTCTGGCCACCGAGGGCGTGGAGCACGGTCGTGTAGCTTCCGGCGAAGACGAGCGTGAAGATCGTGACCAGGGGTTTGAACATCGCGGTGCTCTCGACGTCCGGGCCCCACACCTTGGCGCCGATGAAGCCGAACGAGAACTGCACGACAAAGAACACGGCGAAGTCGATGACCGCGGCGACCGCGCGAATCCAGAAGCCCGCGGGGCGGGGCTCAATCATGGCGCGTATGATATCCCCTCGCGACGACAGCTGACCCGAGCAAAAAGGGCCGATCGCCCGGACCGCCCCGGGAAGGCGACGGCGCGCCGGGAGCGTCTCGACCGTTAGAGGGCCGCCGTCCTTACTCGTTCTCTTCGCCCGTCGACGGGAGCGCTTCGAGAATGCTGTCCAGCGTCACCTTCGCGAGCGCGAGAAACATCCGCCCGTCGGACGCCCTCGTGAACGTGCTCTCGACCGTCTGGACCGTGCTGTGGAGCCTGTCCACTTCCTCGGAGCGAAGATCGAAATGCGGCTCGTGGTCGACTCGAAACTTGATTCGAGTCCCGCTATCGGATTCGATGGTGATGGTCATGGTGTCCATCGGTAGTCCCCTTTTCATTCGATTGTAGCGTGGAGGTCGATCGGTGCTCGAGAAGCGCGAGGAATCAAGGGGTTCCTCAGGAGGTCCCGGCGAAGCGCGTATAATACCGGCATGATTTCGGTGCGGGACGGTCAAAATCAGATCCTCGCCCAGATCAGAGAGCCCGTCCCGCCGGAGCTCCTCGCCGTCACACGGGCGCGCGAGCGCGTGCTGGCGGATGATCTGCGCGCCCCCTTCGACGTGCCCCCGACCGACAACTCGGCGGTCGACGGCTACGCAGTCGCGAGCGCCGATGTGCCGCCGGCGGGCACGCGCGACCTCGATGTCGTGGCCGAGCTCCCGGCCGGCGCGGTGTTCGACGGCGCCCTGCTTCCCGGTCAGGCCGTCCGAATTATGACCGGCGCGCCGATGCCGCGCGGCGCGGACACGGTCTATCCGCAAGAGGTGGTCGAGCGTCGCGGGAGTCGCGTGAGCGTGGGCCCGGCCAAGAAGGGCACCAACGTCAGGCTGCGTGGCGAGGACATCCAGGCGGGAACGATCGTGATCGAGCGCGGGACGGTGCTACGGCCCCAGGAGCTGGGGCTCATCGCGTCGCTCGGCAAGTGGCAAGTGCTGGTGCACCGGAGGCCGCGCGTCGCGCTCCTCTCCACCGGCGACGAGGTCGTCGAGCCCGGCACGGCGCGGAAGCCCGGCCAGATCTACGACGCAAACCGCTTCACGCTGCGCGGGTCGGTCGAGCAGTGTGGCGGTGAGGTGTTCGACCTCGGTATCGTTCCGGATGTGCGCGACGAGCTGCGGGCGCGCCTGCTCGAGGCCGCCGACGTCGGGGACATCGTGGTCACGTCGGGCGGTGTGTCGGTCGGCGTTCTGGATCTCGTGAAGGAGGTGCTCCATGAGATCGGCGCGATCGACTTCTGGCAGGTCGCGATGCAGCCCGGGCGCCCGCTCGCGTTCGGCCGGATCAAGTCGGCCCACTTCTTCGGGCTGCCGGGCAATCCCGTCGCCTCGATGCTCGCCGCCATGCTCTTCGTCCGGCCGGCGATCTTCAAGCTGGCCGGGCGGCGCCATCTCTTCCCCGACACCGCCGAGGCGACCGCGGTCGAGGCCATGAGCAAGAAGAAGGGCCGCCGCGAGTTCAAGCGCGGCGTGGTCCAGTGGAAGAACGGTCGCTGGGAGGCGCGGACCACGGGACCGCAGGGCTCCGGCATCCTCTCCTCGATGGCCGCGGGCAACTGCCTCATCGTCCTCGAAGAGGACCGGGGCGACGTGGCCGCCGGCGAGACCGTGCTGGTCGAGCCGTTCTGATGACGCGGATCTCCGTCGACCTCATCGACACCGTCACGCCGCTGGTCCAGCAGCGCGTGCACGAGGCGGCGCGGCGGCTGCCGCACCTGCGGTACGCCGACGTGAGGCTCGAAGTGACCGAGGCCAAGGGCGCGGGGGCCGAGAACGGCGCGCCCAAGTTCTCGGGCGACGACTACGGCTTCGCCCTGGGGGTCCGCGTTCTCGCCGGCGACCGGATGATCGCGCCCGGCTACGTCGGTCAGGTGCTCGGCACCGCCGACCTGGCCGACCTCGACCGGATCGTTCGCGCGGCGCTCGAGCAGGCGTATCGGCGCGCGATGGTCAACGGCGAGATGAAGGCCGACACGAGGGAGAAGTTTGGGCCGCTCGGCGAGGCGTTGGCCGACACGCGCCTCTGCCCGATCGAGGTCCGACAGGACACCGTCGACGCCGTCTATCGCATCGACCCGCGCGCGCTGCCGCTCGCCGAGATGGTGCGTTACGCGACCGACGTGTCGCGCGAGGTCGCCGCCGTCGACCCCGGCGTCAAATACAACTACGTGTCGGCGGTGACCGAGCTCTCGCGCGAGCTCTTCGTGTCGAGCGAGGGGGCGCGCATCGACCAGTCGTTCGCGCTGACCCAGGGGACCTGCTCGGTCGTCACCGTCGCCGGCGAGGTGAGTCAGGACCTCTACGACGCGGTCGGCCACCAGCGAGGTTGGGAAATCTTGCTCGAGGGCGTCGACGAGCCGCTCCTCCGCTTCCCCACCTTCCGCGACTTCGCCCTGGCGCTGGCGCGCGAGGGCGTGGCGCTCGCGGTCGCGCCCGTTCTGCCGACCTCCGAGCGCGAGGTGGTCGTGGTCACCGACCCGCACTACAACACCCTCGTGTCGCACGAGATCATCGGCCACCCGGTCGAGCTCGACCGCGCGCTCAAGATGGAGACCGCATACGCCGGGCGCTCGTGGCTCCTCGGCGGCCTCACCGAGCACCAGGTCGGCCGCCGCGTGGCCTCGCCGCTCGTGACCGCGTACTCCGACCCGTCGCTGCCGGGCTTCGGCCACTACAAGTACGACCACGAGGGCACGCCGGCGCGTCGCGTGGTTCACATCGACCAGGGCATCTTCCGCGGCTTCATGAACAGCCGGCAGACGGCGGCGATCTTCGGCGGCGAGCCCAACGGACACTGGAAGGCCACGGACGCCTCGCTGGTCCCGCTGATCCGGATGTCCAACACCGTCTTCGACGCGGGCACGCGCGCGGCGGAGGACCTCGTGAAGGAGGTCGACCACGGCTACTACGTGGCCGGCCATCGCACACCGTCGATCGCCGAGAGCCGGGAGAACTTCCGCATCTCGGCGCGGACGATCTACGAGATCCGGAACGGCGAGCTCGGCCGACTCTACCGGGACGGCGGGATCGCCGCGGACTCGCGCGACTACCTCATGAACGTGGACGCGGTCGGCTCGGACTTCCGCCTCTATCCCATCCCGAACTGCGGCAAGGGACAGCCGATGCAGACCAAGCGCCTCGGTAACGGCGGGCCGACGATGCGGACTCGCGCGCGGGTCGTCGGCGGATAACGGCATGCGCTGGCCGTTCATCGCTCTGGTGGCCGCCGGGGTGCTGCTCGCCGGCGCTGCGCCCGCAGCTCCGCCCGAGTATCCGGTGAGCTTCATCAGGGTCGCCGAGCTGAAGGGCCTCCTCGACCGTGGCACCAAGGCGGACATCATCGACGTCCGTCACTGGGACGCGTACGTCGACAGCCACATCCGGGGCGCCCGCTCCATGCCGTTGCGCACCGTGCCCGACCGGGCGGTCGAGATCTCGAAGACGACGCTCGTGGTCTTCTATTGAACGTGTCCCCACGCGCTGTCCCGGGGGGCCAGCGACATCCTCTACAAGCTCGGGTGGCGGAACCATCGAGTGCTCGAGGAGGGGCTACCCGGATGGATCGCCCAGGGCTACCCCGTCGACGGCCGGAAGCCCACGGCGCCGCCCGCGCACTGAAGGGGCGATGAAGACCATCGACGAGGGGCGATGAGGAACGTCGCTGAGATGGCGAAGGCCACCGAGGAAGCGCTGGCGCTCGTCGCGGCCCAGCCGGACGTCCGCGAGGTCGAGGTCTTCACGTCGGCGAATTCCGCCCTGCTCACGCGGCTCAACTACACCTCGCACATCCCGTGCAACGGCGTCGAGGAGCCCAAGTCCGCCGAGTCCTACGGCATCGGGATCCAGGCGGTATTCGACACGCCCGACGGCCGCCTGATCGGCTTTGGCAGCGAGCCGAGCGACCTTACGGCGGCCGGCGCCGAGCGCGCGCTGGCCAAGGCGCGCAGGGCTGCTGTCGCGGACCCGGAGTTCGTCTCGCTCCCGGCCCCCGGCGGTTCCCCGCGTACCCTCGCGAACTACCACGACCCCCGACTCATGGAGCTCGACGACACGAGCCTGGTCGACGCGGGCTGGAAGATCACCGGCGGCGCGCTCCGGACGTTCACCGCCTCGAGTCGACTGGCCGCGCTGGCGCAGGACGACGAGGCGCTCCGGCGGCTCGGCCTCATCCTCGGCGGCGACGTCACCATCCTGCGCGAGCGGATCGCGATCGCCTCGACGACGATGTCCCGGGCCCAGACCGACGAGACCACGCTGATCACCGCCTTCGCGACCGCGATGGTGGAGTCGCACGGCGCCAAGGGCTCGGGGGCGTCGACCGGCACGCGGCTCGACCATTTCACCGACGAGGCCGGGGTCGAGGCCGCGCAGAACGCGATCAGCGCGATCGGCGGCGAGCGCGTGCCGTCGGGCACCTACACCGTCATCTTCGGTCGGCAGCCGGTGGCCGACTTGCTGAACAACATCGTGATCCCCGCCTGCACGGCGAGTGCGTTCTACTCGTCCAGCACGCCGTTTCTCGGCAAGCTCAGCCGGGCCGTGGCCTCCCCGCTCCTCGGCCTCTACGACCACGGCGCGATGCCCGGGCTGATGGGCTCGAAGGGGATCACGTGCGAGGGGCTGCCCACCGGCCGGACCGATCTCATCAAGAACGGCGTGCTCGCCGGGTGCCTGTCGAACTGGTACGAGACGCAGCGCCTGTTGCGCGACCCGGCGCTCGAGGAAAAGCTGGGCGCTCGTGGTCCCGCCGCGGAGACGGCGCTGGTGCCCCGCAACGGCTTTCGCTTCGGCGCCGGCGGCGGGCGTCAGTTCGACAGCCCGCCGGGTGTGGCCGCCTCCAACGTGGTGCTCGAGGGCGCCGACCCGGTGACCTTCGAGGAGCTCATCCGCCGGGTGGGCAGCGGGCTCTACGTCGGACGCATCTGGTACACGTACCCCATCAACGGGCTGCGCGCGGGCGATTTCACGTGTACCGTCGTTGGTGACTCCTATGTCATTCGCGACGGGCGGATCGTGGCGCCGCTCAAGGCCAACGCGATCCGGATCAATGACAATATTGCGACGTTCCTGAACAGCATCGTCGGGATCACCAAGGACGTGAAGGGCACGATCGTCTGGGCCGCGGACGAAGTCGTGTACGCGCCCGAGGTCGCCGTCACGGGCGTCCACGTCGACGAAATCGCGGGGTTCATGGAGGAGCTGGACTGATGGCCGAAGCACGTCTCGAGGCGATCGCGCGTGAGTGTCGTGTGCAGATCCTGCGTATGCTCGCCCACGCGGGCTCCGGACATCCCGGCGGCTCGCTCTCGGTGATCGACATTCTCGTGACGCTCTTCTTCGGGCGCCTCCGGCACGATCCGCGGCGCCCAGACTGGCCCGACCGCGACCGCGTCGTGCTGTCCAAAGGCCACGCGGTCCCCGCCCTCTACAGCGTCCTGGTCAAGGCCGGGTACTTCCCGGAGCAGCAGCTCATCACGCTGCGCAAGCTCGGCTCTCCCCTTCAGGGGCATCCCGACCGGATGATGCTCCCGGGCATCGAGGCGGCCACCGGCTCGCTCGGCCAGGGCCTCTCGATTTCCCTCGGTCTCTCGCTCGGGCTCAAGCTCGCCGGCTCCGCCGCTCGGGTCTACTGCGTCCTCGGGGACGGCGAGATCCAGGAGGGCCAGGTGTGGGAGGCCGCGATGTCGGCGCCGAAGCTCGGGCAGCCCGACCACGCCCTCGACAACCTCGTGGTCATCCTCGACTACAACAAGATCCAGCTCGACAATTTCGTGAAGAAGGTGCTCGACCTCGAGCCGGTCACCGCCAAGTGGCAAGCGTTCGGCTGGCCCGTGGTCGAGATCGACGGCCACGATGTGGCCCAGATCGCGAAGGCGCTCGACCAGGCGGAGGCCACCCGGGGGACGCCCACCTTCATCGTTGCCCACACCGTGAAGGGCAAGGGTGTGTCGTTCATGGAGAACGACCCGGAGTGGCACGGCAAGGCGCCGAAGCCCGCCGAGGCGATCGCCGCCATCCGCGAGGTCCTCGGAATCTCGGAAGGCGCCTGGGAGGAATACTTGAAGACCGATTCAGCGACGCGAGCGATCGTAGACGAGCTTGCCGCCCTGGAGAAGAAGTGATGCCGGCCAAAGCCAGCCGCGCCGCCTTTGGCGAAGCGCTCCTGGACCTGGGCGCCAGGGACGACCGGATCGTCACGCTCGATGCCGACCTGTCGAAATCGACGATGACCCTGAAGTTCGCGAAGACCTATCCCGGCCGAGCGTTCAACCTCGGCATTGCCGAGTCGAACATGATCGGTGTCGGCGCCGGGCTCGCTCTCACCGGGCGCATCCCGTTCACCTGCTCGTTCGCGTGCTTCATCGTCGGCCGCTTCGAGACGATCCGGATCTCGGTCGCCTACACGAACGCCAACGTGAAGCTCGTGGGGACCCACGCCGGCATCGCGATCGGCGAGGACGGCTACAGCCAGATGGGGCTCGAGGACGTCGCCTGCATCCGGGCGCTTCCCAACATCGGCATCATCCAGCCCGCGGACGAGCTCGAGACCAAGCAGGTCATCGCCTTCGCCGTCGAGCACCAGGGGCCGCTCTACCTGAGGCTCACGCGCCAGAATCTCGAGCCCGTGTGCCCGCCCGACTATCGCTTCCAGTACGGCCGCTGGCTCCTGCTCCGCCGGGGCCACGACGTGACGCTCATCGGCTCGGGCGGCCCCATGTTCAACTGCCTCGAGGCGGCGAAGCTGCTCGAGGTCGACGGGATCTCGGCCGAGGTGATCAACGCCGCCTGCATCAAGCCGCTCGACGAAGAGCTGCTGCTCCAGTCGGCAGGGAGAACGGGTCACATCGTGACGGTCGAGGACCACTCGGTCGCGGGCGGCCTGGGTGGCGCCGTCGCCGAGGCGCTCGGCGACGTGTTGCCCACACCGCTCAAGCGCCTCGGCGTCCAGGGGTTCGGCGAGTCGGGCGACGCGAAGGCCCTCTACGCCAAGCACGGCCTCGACCCGGCCGGGATCGCCGCGAGCGTCAGGAAGTTCCTGAACCGCTAAACTTCTTCGGAGGGGGCCTCGACGGCCCCCTACCGAAGCCTCCCCCATCGGATTGCGCGGGCAAAGCCCGCGCTCGAAACGCGGTTTGTCCGACACCCTTGTCGTCTGGATTAGCCCGGGCGCACCATGTCGCCGGGCCGCACCCAGCGATCGTACTGCTCCGCGATCACGTAGCCCGAGGCCAGGGCCGCGTCGCGCAGCGTGAGCCCTTCGGCGTGCGCCTTCTTGGCGATCGCGGCCGCGCGGTCGTAGCCGATGTGCGGGGCGAGGGCCGTCACGAGCATGAGCGAGCGCTCGACGAGCTCGGCGATTCTGGGCCGATTCGCCTCGATCCCCTCCACGCAGAACTCGCGGAAGCGCGCGCAGGCGTCGGTCAGGAGCCGCACCGAGTGCAGGAAGTCGAAGATGATGACGGGCTTGAAGACGTTCAGCTCGAAGTTGCCCTGCGAGCCGGCCACGGCGATCGCGGTGTCGTTGCCGATCACCTGGACCGCGACCATCGTGACCGCCTCGGCCTGGGTCGGGTTGACCTTGCCCGGCATGATCGAGGACCCGGGCTCGTTCTCGGGCAGGATCAGCTCGCCGAGGCCGCTCCGCGGCCCCGAGCCGAGCCAGCGGAGATCGTTGGCGATCTTCATCAGCGACCCGGCGAGCGTGCGGAGCGCGCCGCTCGCCATCACGAGATCGTCGTGAGCGGCGAGCGCGGCGAACTTGTTGGGCGCCGAGGTGAACGGCAGGCCCGTCAGCTCGCCGAGCTTGCGTGCGACCGCCTCGCCGAATCCCACGGGGGCGTTGAGCCCGGTGCCGACCGCGGTGCCCCCGATCGCGAGCGCCAGGAGCCCGGGGAGCGCCGCCTCGATCCGTGCGATGCCGGCGTCGAGCTGGGCGACGTAGCCCGAGAACTCCTGGCCGAGGGTGAGGGGCACGGCGTCCTGCAGATGGGTCCGCCCGATCTTCACGATGTCGTCGAACTCGCGGGCCTTGGCGGCGAACGCCTCTCGCAGCGCCCGGACGCTCGGGAGCAGCCTCTGCGTGAGCTCGAGCGAGGCGGCGACGTGCATCGCCGTGGGAAACGTGTCGTTGGACGACTGCGACATGTTGACGTGATCGTTGGGATGGATCGGATCCTTGCTCCCCATCGTTCCGCCGGCGAGCTCGATGGCGCGATTCGCGATGACCTCGTTCACGTTCATGTTCGTCTGGGTGCCGGATCCCGTCTGCCAGACGGAGAGCGGAAAGTGCGCGTCGAGCGAGCCCGCGATCACCTCGTCGGCGGCGCGCACGATCAGCTCGGCGCGTCGAGCGTCGAGGCGCCCGAGCTCGCGATTGACCCGCGCCGCCGCCTTCTTCAGGAGGCCGAGGGCGCGGACCACCGGCAGCGGCATGCGGTCGTCGCCGATCGCGAAGTGATGCCGCGAGCGCTCGGTCTGAGCACCCCAGTAGCGGTCGGCGGCCACCTCGATCCGACCCATGCTGTCGGTCTCGATGCGGGTCTTGGAAGCCTGCTTGTCCATGGCGATTGGGGAGGCCTTCGAGGCCCCCATGTTCACCTCACGTGACTCCGAGGGGCGCCCCGGGTTCCCCGGGGCGTCTCCGAAGCCGCCAATGGGGGGCTTGGGGGGCCCTTCGAGGCCCCCCATCACAGCACGGTGTAGCCGTACGCGAGACCGAAGACGATCGAGCCGATGCCGGCGCAGAAGCCCAGCGCCTGGCGGGCGCGGCGGAAGCGCAGCGCGAGGGCCACGGGGTACGCCATCACGGCGGTCAGCAAGGTCATGCCGATGATCGTCCCGATTCCGAAGATCAGCAGGTAGGCGATGGCGCTCGCGGTCGTGCGCAGCGTCGCCAGCACCAGCAACGAGACGGCGGCGCTGCCGGCCAGGCCGTGCACGGCGCCGACGAGGAGGGCGCGACCCGCGGGCCAGCCGCTACGCAACCCGAGTGCAGTCAGGAACCGCGAGGGATGGACGTGCGGGTGCTCGTGCGCATGGTCGCTGCCATGGACATGGGGATGGCTATGGACGACCCCGGCGCCGCCGCCGTGCTCGTGGTCCGCGACCATGTGCCCGGCCGGCACCGCTGCGAGCCCCCGCACCGCGTCTCGCAGCCGCAGCACGCCCAGCAGGATCAGCATGCCGGCCACCGCCAGCTCGAGCCCGCTGCCCACGGCGGGCGTGATCGTGAGCTTCAGCCCGATGATGAGGGCGCCCACCACCGTCAAGGTCGTCATGTGGCCCGCGCCCCAGAGAACGCCGACCAGCGCGCCGTCGGTGAAACGACGCTCGCGCGTGATGATCGTCGCCACCGCGACGAGGTGGTCCGGATCGGTCGCGTGCTGGAGGCCGAGGACGAAGCCGAGAAGGATCGCCGAGAGCGCCGGGTCCACCGGGATCGATCACTCCGACATTTTGAGGAGGAGCCCCGTCCGGCGGGCCCGCTGGATCGCGGCCAGGAACGCCCAGTGGGCGAGCGCGGCGTAGATGACCGACAGGACCAACCCCGTCGCGATCGGCGAGCCGAACTCCGACGGAAATCCGTAGTGCGAGCGGTAGGCATCGAGGAAATAGGTGAGCGGGATCGCCCGCGCGAGCGCGGCGATGAAGTCCGGGAGCACCGAGACCGGGTAGTAGATGCCGGCCAGCACCAGCACCAGGTTCACGCTCGCCCACGCGAACGCTTCCGCGCGGTTGCCGAAGAGCGTGATGAGCGCGCACACGGCGACGCCGACGACCCAGGCGGTGAGGAAGCAGCCGAGAAGAAACGTCGCGAGCGCGACCCAGCCGGGCTGGAGCACCTGGAAGCCGAACGCCCAGCGGCCGAGCGCCGCCAGCAGCACGAACACGGCCAGACTCCGCACCATCCCGACGACCCAGGAGCCGAGCGTCAGGTGGCGAATGCCGATGGGCGCCAGGAACTGGTGTTTCAGCGACTTCGACCAGACGTCGAGCAGGACCGCGTAAGCGACCTCGAGCTGGCAGACGTTGACCACCGACAGCGCGATCGTGCCGACCAGCACGAACGACGCCTGCGCCTCCGTCAGCTCGAGGAACCGTGACATCAGGCCGATCGAGAGGACGCCGACGATCGGCCAGAAGAGCAGCTCGAAGAAGAAGAAGACGTTGCGGGCGCCCATGAGCGCGTTCCGGAGCGTCACCGCCCAGACGGCGAGGAGCTCATTTCGCAAGTTCAACGAAGACCTCCTCCAGCTCCGGCTCGCGCACCTGCACGTTGCGGATGAGGACGCCGTCGGCGTGGAGCGCGCGGAGCAGCTCCGGGAGCCGCTTCTCAGCCTCGTCAACCGTGCACTCGACCCAGCCGTCGACCTCGACGCAGCGAAGGACGCCCGGGACCTCGGCGAGCCACGGCACGCGCGCCGGGTCCAGCCGGAGCGCCACGACCTCGCCCAGCCGGATCTGGCGCTTGAGCTCGCCGGACGTGCCCCGCGCGAGGATCCGACCGCCCTTGATGAACGCGATCTCGTCGCAGAGCTCGTCGGCCTCGCGCATGTTGTGGGTCGTCAGCACGATCGTGATGCCCTGCTCGCGGCGAAGCCGGGCGATGTGCTCGCGGACCCGCACCGCGACGTCGGGGTCGAGGCCGAGCGTCGGCTCGTCCAGGAACAGGAGCTCGGGGTCGTTCACGAGCGACTTGGCCAGCGCCACGCGCTGCTTGAGCCCGGTCGACAGATCGGAGTACGGAACACGGCGGTACGGGCTGAGCTCGGTGAGCTCGATCAGCGCGTCGACACGCCGGCGGAGAGCCACCCCGCTCAGGCCGTAGAGCCGCCCGTAGAACGCGATGATCTCCCCGACCCGCAGGCTCCAGAGGAACGACGGCCGTCCGCTCGCCATGTTGAGCCGGCGCCGCAGCGCGGGGGCCTCGCGGACGACGTCGAGGCCCAGCACCTTGACGGTGCCCCGGTCGGGCGTCAGCAGCGTGGCGAGGATCGAGAGCAGCGTCGTCTTGCCCGCGCCGTTGGGGCCGAGCAGGCCGACGATCGCGCCGCGCTCCACCGCCAACGAGACGCCGCGCAACGCGTGGGTTTCCCGGCGGCGCGGCCACCCCGAGCGAAATGTCTTCTCGACGTCACGCGCATCGATCGCGAGCATACCCAGGGATGATACCATCCGGCCCATGGCGGGCCCGGACGAGTGGCGCTGTGCCGCCGTGACGGTGCCGCCCGGCCACAGCGCGACGTTTCGCCTCGAGCGCGCCGGGCGCACCGTGAGCGGCTTCGTCGTGAACCACGACGGCCACTACCGCGCGTACGTGAACCGCTGTCCGCACGTGGGCACCCCGCTCGACCTCTGGCCCAACGAGTTCTTCACCGAGGACGGCCGCGCGTTGATCTGCTCGACCCACGGCGCCGTCTACGAGCCGACCAGCGGGCTCTGCACAGCCGGGCCCTGCGTCGGCGACCGGCTGACCGCCTTGCCGCTGGTGGTCGACGGCGCGACGCTCGTGGTGCGATTGCCGCCGCCGACCGGATCGCCTGCCGCCGCCGCGGATGAGTGACCTCGACGAGATCGAGGGGGCGAACACGCGCTTCTATCAGGCGTTCGAGACGCTCGACCTGGCGCAGATGGATCGGGTGTGGGCCCACGGCGAGCACGTGAAGTGCGTCCACCCGGGCTGGCCGATCCTGGTCGGCTGGGACGCGGTGCGCTCGTCGTGGGAAACGATCTTCGAGAACACCGCCGAGATGCGGTTCACGCTGTCGGACGTGCGCGCCAGCGCCAGCGGCAATCTCGCCTGGGTGACGTGCACGGAGAACATCTTCTCGGAAGTCCGTGGCCGGCTCTCGGTCACCTCGGTGCTCGCCACCAACCTGTTCGAGCGTGGCCCCGACGGGTGGCGCTTGATCCACCACCACGCCTCACACGTCCTGACCGCAGCGCCGGACGACGCCGCGCCGGAGACACCGCCTTGATCGTCACGCGCTCGAAACCCAAGTTGTGGCTCGGAGCCTTCGTCGGCTTCTACCGGCCGGGAGTGGAAGACGTCCGCCGGCTCGATCCAGTCTCCAAGTTCCTCTACTCGGCCCGCAGCGTCATCCTCGTGATCTCGGCCCAGGCCGCGATCATCGCCGGGCTCCTCGCCGCCGCCGCCCGGCAGTTCGACGCGGTCGCCTTCCTCCTCGTGCTGGTGGGATTCGTCACCGCGCACATGATCAGCAATCTCAGCAACGACTACTTCGGCTACCGGCGCGGCCACGACACGGAGAGCTCCCCGCGCCGACGCTACACCGTGCATCCGCTCGCGAGCGGAGTGCTCGAGCCTCGCGTCCTGGTGACCGGTCTCGCGATTCTGGCCGCGATCGGCCTCGCCATCACCGCGTACTTCGTCAGCGAGCGCGGGTGGCTCACGGTCGCGTTCGCCGCGACCGGCATCGCCGTCATGCTGCTGTACGACGCGGCGCCCGTCCCGCTGAAGAGCGTCGGCCTCGGCGAGCCCGCGGTATTCCTCGTGTGGGGGCCGCTCATGGTGGGCGGTGGCTACGCGATGATCACGGGCCACGTCTCGAGCGCCGCCCTCTACGCGTCGATCCCCTATGGGCTCGGCGTGATGTCCATCCTCACCGGCAAGCACATCGACCAGATGGACTTCGACTCCGCGCACGGCAATCGGACCCTGCCGGTACTGCTCGGCGAGCGGACCGCGCGGGCGCTCAACGTGGTCACGGTCGTCCTCATCTACGCCCTGACCGCGGTGCTGATCGCGCTCGGGCGACTCACGCCGTTCGCCGCGGCCATCGTCCTGGCGCTTCCCCGGGGCGTGCGCGCGGTGTCCATCATGAGTCAGCCGCGCCCCGCGGCACCGCCCGCGGGCTATGTCGGGTGGCCGCTCTGGTATCACCGGGTCTGCCTGGAGCACAACCGCCTGTTCGGCTGGAGCTACATCCTCGGCCTGGCCGCCGGCGCGGCCGCGTCCATCATGTGCTTCTGAGGACGCTAGGTGGAGCGACGCAGAAGAATGAAGCCGCCCCCCCGACCGATCTCGCGATACCCGTCGGCCGGTCGGGCTGAGAGCACGGCCTCGAGGTCGAGGATGTAGTCGCTCCGCCCGGCGCCGGTCGGATAGATGAAGATCTCACGACGCGCGGCGAGATGCGGCACCAGACGCTCGTTGGCGCTCACGGCCGCGCCGGCGGGGATCTGTCGCATGAGCTCGTGCGCCGCGTGCTGCGCAGGCCCGAGCCGCCACCGCGTCACCATGAGGTCGTTCGCCGTTCGCGCGGTGAGGAGCACGCTGGCGAAGAACCCGAGCGCGAGCACCGCCGGGGCCCGCCGCCAGTCGCGAATCCGCGCGTACCCCTCGACGGCCGCGAGCATCAGGAACGGGAGGACGAAGGCCTGATACTGCGAGCGGAACTGAAAGAGGACGGGATCGACGCTCAGGAGGTTCTGCGCGAGTCCCGGGAGCGCGGCGACGAGCGCGCGCGGGGCCAGCAGCGGGAGAAAGCCGAGCGGGAGAAGCATGGTGACGAGGTACACGAGCCTCCCCGGGGTCAGCGTCGTGCCGATCCAGCGCCACGGCCGCGCCACGAGGCTCAGGAGGATGTCGCCCAGCGACGAGCCGAGGTACGCATAGCGCTGAAGGTGCGGGTACGGTGCCCCGCGGAAGTACGGCATCACGTACTGGAGGTCGAGGGCCAGCACGAGCACGCTCGCCGCCGCGACGGCCGCGCCGAGCCGCCAGCGACCCCGCGCGAAGCCGAGCCAGATCCCGAAGCCGACCCCCGCGATGGCGGCGTCCTCGCGGCAGGCGAGCGTCAGCGCGAGCGCGACGGCGCACCAGGCGTAGCGCTGCGCGTCGAAAGCGAGGGCGGCGGCGATGATCAGCGTGATCGCGAACGCCTGAGGGTGAATGTCGCGGACGTTGATGCCGTGGAGCGAGGGGTTGACGAGGTAGAGCAGCGCGAAGGCGCCGGCCGCCGGCGCCGCGCCGAGCCGTCGCGTCGCGTATCCGAAGACGGCAAGGGCGCCCGCGGCGAGGACGACCGTTTGCACCACGACCAGGGCGGTGCCGCCGGGCGCGGCCCAGCCGAGCGGTGTCAGCAAATAGAGCACCGGCGAGAGATGATCGCCCCACGCGTGCATCGGCGGGAACGTCACGTGGGCACCGTAACCCGCGGCGATGCTCCAGACGACCTGGACGTAGTAGCCAAGGTCGAGGGCGTGGGTCCGGAGCGCCCAGTGACGGGTGACCATGACGAAGCCCGTTACGAGCGCATAGAGAAGCGTCCCCGCGGCGGCGGCCCGCGCGGGCGACAGTCGGAGCTCCGGCAGCGGCGCCACGAGCGCCCGGAGCGCCACGAGCGCCGCGAGGACCATGACGAGCTCGTCGGCGCGCGTGAGCGGGAGACCGCCGATGGTCCACCCACCAGTGGCCAGCAGCGCCATCAGGAGGACGGCGACACCAGCCGCCAGTGCCTCCAACGGGCGGGCCGCGCGTGTCACGGCAGACGAGTGTATCGGGCGCGCAGGCTGTCGAAGCGGCGCGAGCGGCGCAGACCTCGCTGGTTCAGCGTGAACCAGAAGAGGACGGCGAGAATCCGCAGTCCGTAGACGACCGAGGCGAGGAAGCTCGCCGACGACGCCTCGGGGAAGTAGCGCGTCGGGACCGGGATCTCGGCGATCCGGAAGCGCGCCGCGACCACCTGCGCGATGATCTCCTGGTCGAAGACGAAGCCGTCCGAGTTCGCAGGGAAGTTGACCGTCTCGAGCACGTCCCGCCGGAAGGCACGATACCCGGTGTGGTATTCCGACAGGGCCAGCCCGAACACGCGGTTCTCCAGCCCCGTCAGGAAGCGGTTCGCGAGGTACTTCCACCACGGCATTCCCTGGGCGAGCGCCGAGCCCTCCTTGAGGCGCGAGCCCAGGACCACGTCGGCGTCGCCCCGGACGATCGGCTCGACGATCTGCGGGACGAGCCGCGGGTCGTACTGATAGTCCGGGTGCACCATGACCACCACGTCGGCGCCAGCCCGCAGCGCCTCCGCGTAGCACGTCTTCTGGTTGGCGCCGTACCCGTAGTTGCGGTTGTGGACGAAGATCTCGAGGCCGAGCTGTCGGGCGACCTCGAGCGTCATGTCGGTAGATCCGTCATCGACCAGGATCACGAGGTTCACGGTGTCCTTCGGGATCTCCTCGTAAGTCAGCCGGAGCGTCCGGCCCGCGTTGTAGGCGGGCATGACGACGACCACCTTGGCCCGGCCGCTCGCGTCGCTCACGGACCCGTCCCCCCGCCGGCGTCCTTCGGATGGGCGAGCACGATGAACTGGTAGCCCAGAAGGCGGCGGGCCTTCCGGGCGATCACCGCGTTCATCGCATGGGTGGCGGCGACCCACCGCCGGTGCCAGCTCACCGGAAGGATCTGGTAGAGGGGCGCCGGGGTCGCGGTGAACCGTACGATGCTGAGCCCGGCATTGGCGAGCATCGCCCGGAGCGAGCGCTCGGTGAAGAATCTGAGGTGCGAATGGTCGAGGATCCCGCGATCGAGATACTCGAACCGCCCGAAGAGTAGCAGCAGCCGGATCCAGAGGTGGGCGATGTTCGGCACCGAGATGACTACGAAGCCGGTAGGCGCCAGGCTGCGGTCGAGCTCCACGAGGACGCGCAGCGGATCGACCAGGTGCTCCAGGACGTCGCCGTACACGATGACGTCGAATGGCCCTTCGCCTTCGGGGATCTCGCGATCGAGATTCGCTGTGATCATCCGCTCGCAGTGACGGGCCCCGCCCTGCGCGAGGACGGGGTCGCCCTCGATCGCCGTCACGCGCCAGCCATGATCCGTGAGCTTGCGGCTCAGCAGGCCGTCCGCCGCGCCGACGTCGAGCAGCCGTCGGCCCCGCCCCTCGCCCAGCCAGCGCATGATGATCGAGTGGCTGCTGTGAGGGTCCGGCTTGAGGACGTACCTCGGCGACCGGCTCATCGCTGCATCATCGAACGCCTGGCCCTCGATCGGCAAGATTCGAGTAGAGCCGGCGCCCGCCGGCGCCGCGCCTACGTGACCTTCACGAGCGCGTCGTTCGGCAGGCGCCGCAGGAACTCCGCCAGCGCGCCCTCGAGGTAGCCCCGATCCCGGGACTCGAGCGTCACCTTGACCTTGTACTCGGGATTGGAAAACTCGGGATACGAGCCCAGGAGCAGCAGCGGGAAATCCACGAGGAGCCGGTTCAGATAGTCGGCGAGCGTCCCTTCGCCGATCGCGACGAACACGTTCTTCAGGTGGATGGGCTGGTCGCGGAACCGCTCGCGGATCGACTCGAACTTCTGGCGGAAGATCTCGGGCACGCCCGGCAGGATGTAGACGTTCCGGATGAGGACCGTCGGAAAGCGGACCGTCTCGCCGCCGACCAGCTCGGCCCCCTCGGGCGTCTCGGCCATCTTGAGGTGCGACTCGTTCAGGCGGTCTCGGAAGTGCCGCTCGAGGATGCCCACCAGCAGCGGATGGCGGACGACTTTGACGTCCATCGCCCGCGCCACGCCCTCGATGGTGACGTCGTCGTGGGTCGGTCCGACGCCGCCCGACGTGAACACGACGTCGTGGTCGCGGCTGACGGCGGCGACTTCACGGGCGATCAGCTCGATCTCGTCGGGAACGACCGCGATGCGGCGCACCTCGACGCCGAGCGCGCGGAGCTCACGGCACAGGTACGCGGCGTTGGCGTCGGCGATCTTACCCGAGAGGATCTCGTTGCCGACGAGGACGATTCCCGCGGTCTTCGGCATGGCCCCAGGCGATTCTACGATGCTAGAATGCGATCGTCCACGGGAAGGAGACGTGATGATCCAACTGAGCGGCTGGGCGCTGACGCTCGGCGCGTCGTCGGGGTTCGGCGAGGCTGTGAGCTTGGCCCTGGCGCGCGCCGGACTGAATATCTTCGGGGTCCACCTCGATCGCAAGGCGACGCAAGGCAACGTCGAGCGGATCGTGGGCGAGATCAAGGCGCTCGGCCGCGAGGCCTTGTTCTTCAACGTCAACGCCGCCGACCTCGACAAGCGCGCCGAAGTGGTGGGCCAGATGGAGCGGGTCCTCGAAGAGCGGGGCGAGCCGGGCACCGTGCGCGTGCTCCTTCACTCGCTCGCGTTCGGCACGCTCAAGCTCTACGTCGCCGACCCGATGAAGGAGGCCGTCACGCCCGCGCAGATGGACATGACGCTCGACGTCATGGCCCACAGCCTCGTCTACTGGGCGCAGGAGGTGGTGGGGCGCGGGCTCATGACGCGCGGCGGACGCGTTTTCGCGATGACCTCGTCCGGCGGGACGCGGGTGCTGCCCTTCTACGGCCCGGTGTCGGCCGCGAAGGCGGCGCTCGAGTCGCACATCCGCCAGCTCGCCTCCGAGCTCGCCCCGCACGGAATCACGGCGAACGCGGTCCGCGCCGGCGTGACCGACACGCCCGCGCTGCAGAAGATTCCGCGCCACGACGCGATCATCGCCGAGGCCCGACGCCGCAACCCGAGCGGGCGGATGACGACGCCCGAGGACGTGGCGCGCGCCATCGTGGTCCTCTCCCACCCGGACACGTACTGGATCACGGGCAACGTGATCGGCGTCGACGGCGGCGAAGATATCGTCGGGTGACCTACACCCAGGGGGTCGTCCTCGGCCTCGTCCAGGGTCTGACCGAGTTCCTTCCGGTCTCGTCCTCCGGTCACCTGATCCTCGTGCCCCACGTGTTCGGCTGGCCCGATCAGGGTCTCGCCTTCGACGCCGTCATGCACCTGGGCACGCTGGCGGCGCTCGTCGCGTACTTCCGGCGCGAGCTCCTCGGGATGGTCTCGGGGGCCCTCTCGCGCCGGCTCGCGGTGCTGCTGGTCCTCGCCACGATCCCGGGGGCCGTGGCTGGCGTCCTCTTCGGGAAGCTCGTCGAGACGGAGCTCCGGTGGCCGCTCGTCATCGCGGTGTCGACCGCGGGCTGGGCGATCGTCATGTGGGTCGCCGATCGTCGCGCCGCGGCCGCGCCGACCGGGCCCGGAGATCCCCTGGAGCGAGTCTCCCTGGGCCAGGCGCTCACGATCGGTTGCGCTCAGGCGCTGGCGCTGATCCCGGGCACGTCGCGCTCGGGCATCACGATCACGGCGGCGCTCCTGCGCGGCATCGATCGTGCGACGGCGGCGCGCTTCTCGTTCTTGCTCGGCATTCCGATCACCGCCGGCGCCGGGACGCAGAAGGCGCTCTATCTGGTGAAGACCGGACTGCCTCCTGGAGAGTCCGGGCCATTGGCCATCGCACTGCTCGCCGCGTTCGTGAGCGGATGGTTCGCGGTGTGGTTCCTGGTGAGCTACCTCAAGACGCGCTCGCTCCGGCCCTTCGTCATTTATCGTCTGCTGCTCGCCCTCGTGATCATCGCGGTGGTGCTGCGCGGTTGAGGCGGTCGGGACGGTGGGGCATCCCCCCTCAAATCCAGATGAGATCGAAGAGCCGGCAGGTGTTCGCCGAGATCTGGAACATCACGTCTTCCACCGGTAGCCGCTTGAGCTTGGCCACCTCTTCGGCGACCCGGCAGGCGAGCCAGGGGCCGGACGACATCGCCTCGAACTCGCCGCGGTACTTCCACGGCCCGTCGCTCTCGACCAGCAGGGCGTCGAGTGGGACGGCCGTCACCAGCTCACGATCGCGGTCGCGATAGACGACCTCCGGGGTGACCGAGACGAAATACCCCGCGTCGACGATCGCCTGCGTCACTTCCGCGGACGCCTTGTGCCAGTGGAACACGGCCTGCTCGACGCGGTGGCGCTTCAGAGCCTCGAGCGCGTTGGCCGCCGCACCGTGGGGCGCGTGCAGGGCCACCGGCAGATTCCAGCGCGCGGCGAGATCGAGCAGGCGGCCGAGCCGCGCGCGGCCCCGCGCCATGACCGCCGCCGCGTCGGACACGCCCTCGAGCGAATACCAGGGTAGCCCGATCTCCCCGATCCCGACGATCCGCGAGTGGTGCGCGGCGATCTGCGCCTCGACGCGCTCCAGATCTTCGTCGGTGAGCCCCCTCCAGTCCGGATGGAAGCCGAGGCACGCCCAGACCGACTTCGGCGCGGCGGCCGCGGCCGCGAGGGTCCGCGCGTTCGTCTCGACGTCGCACCCGACGGCGATGGCGCCCCACACGTCATGGGTCAGCGACAGTCGGAGCGTGTCCTTCAGACTGGCGAACGCGGGGTCATGCAGATGACAGTGGCTGTCGATGACCATCGCGCCCTCGCTCAGGTCCCCGCCACCACCATGCGGGCGATTCTGATCGTGGGCGCCACCGTCCGGTCGCGCAGGACCAGATCGTCGCCGACGCCATCGATCGCCGCCAGCATCGCCAGAAGATTGCCGGCCACCGTCACTTCCTCCACCGGATACGCCAGCTCGCCGTTCTCGATCCACTGCCCCGCGGCGCCGCGTGAATAGTCGCCGGTGACGCCGTTCACGCCGAAGCCGATCAACTCGGTCACGTACAGCCCGTTCTTGACCGATCGGATGAGCTCTTGCGGCGTCGTCTTACCCGGCAGCAGCATCAAGTTGGTCGTCGAGATCGAGACGCCGCTACCGTCCCGGCCGGCGTGGTGCGTGGACTGGAGCCCGAGCTTCCGGGCGCTGTAGGTATCGAGCAGGTAGGACTCGAGCACGCCCTCCCGCACCAGCACGGTCCGCCCGGTCGCCAGCCCTTCGCCGTCGAACGGCCGCGAGCCGAGCGCCGCCGGGATCAGCGCGTCGTCGACGATCGTCACGGCCGGCGCGGCGATCTTCGTGCCCAGCCGGTCGAGCAGGAACGAGGCGCGGCGATAGAGGCTCGGCCCGCTCGCCGCCCCCGCGATCGAGCGCACGAGGCTCGCCGCCGTCTCCGGGTCGAACACGACGGGCACCTCGACCGTCTTCATCTTCCGCGCACCCAGGCGCCGCAGGGCACGGGCCGCCGCCGTCCGCCCGACCGCGACCGGGTCCTCGAGCCGGGCTCGCTTGCGCGCCGACGAGTACCAGTAGTCCCGTTGCATCTCGCCGTTGCGCGAGGCGATCGGCGCCACGCTGATCCCGAAGCTCGTCGTCGCGTAGTCGTGGGCGAAGCCGTGCGAGGTCGCGTACGCGTAGCGCGCCCTGCGATCGGAGTACTCGGCGCCTTCCGAGTTCGTGATGCGCGAGTCGCTCTCGAGCGCCGCAGCCTCCGCCCGGCGCGCGATCTCGATCTTCTCCTCGGGAGAGAGATCGTCACTAGCGTCCGCCAGATCGAGGTCGGGCACGCGCTCGATCAGCGCGGAGGGCTCCGGCAGCCCGGCGTGGGGATCCTCCGCCGTGACCTTCGCCAGCGCGGTCGCCTCGTCGACGACCCGCTCGAGAGACTCGCGCGAGAGGTCCGAGGTCGACGCGGCCGCCGACGCCCGGCCGGCGAAGACGCGGAGGGAGAGACGCTGCTCGCGCGAGTGCCGGAGGGTTTCGATCTCGCGCATCCGGACCGAGGCCCCGAAGTGGCTCTCCTCGACGAGGTAGCCGTCGGCGGCGGTGGCCCCACGCTGTGCGGCGCGCTTGAGCACCGAGATGAGGAGGTCGGTGTTCATGACCTCAAACCGCGGTGCCGCCGACCGTGATGCCGTCGATGCGGATCGTCGGGAGCCCGACGCCCACCGGGACGGACTGGCCGTCCTTGCCGCAGGTGCCGACTCCCTCGTCGAGCTTGAGGTCGCGCCCCACCCGCGAGACGCGCGTGAGCGCCTCTGGCCCGTTGCCGATCAGCGTCGCGCCCTTGACCGGAGCGGTGACGCGCCCGTCCTCGACGAGGTACGCCTCGCTCGCCGAGAAGACGAACTTCCCGTTCGTGATGTCCACCTGGCCGCCGCCGAAGGTCACGGCGTAGAGGCCGCGCTTGACCGATTTCAAGATTTCCTCGGGGTCGTCCCCTCCGGCGAGCATGAACGTGTTGGTCATGCGTGGCATCGGCGGGTGGGCGTAAGACTCGCGCCGCCCGTTGCCGGTGGGCTTCATGTCCATGAGCCGCGCGTTGAGCCGATCCTGCATGTACCCGGTGAGGATCCCGTTCTCGATGAGCACGGTGCGGCCCGTCGGCGTGCCCTCGTCGTCGACGTTGAGCGAGCCTCGGCGATTCGGGATCGTCCCGTCATCGATCACCGTCACCAGTTCCGAGGCGACCTTCTGCCCCATCCGTCCGGCGAAGGCCGAGGTCCGCTTGCGATTGAAGTCGCCCTCGAGGCCGTGCCCGATCGCCTCGTGCAGGAGAATGCCCGGCCAGCCGGGCCCGAGCACGACGGTCATCTCTCCCGCGGGCGCGTCCACCGCGGCGAGCTTGAGCGCCGCCTGGCGCGCCGCCTCGGCGGCGAACCGGCGCCACCGGCCCTCTTCCAGGAAAAAGTCGAAGGTCACGCGGCCGCCGCCGCCGTACGAGCCGATCTCCCGCCTGCCGCCGTCCTCCGCGATCGCCGTGACGCTCAAGCGGGTGAGCGGGCGGATGTCGCCGACCGTCCAGCCCGAGGCGGTCGCGATGAGCATGATGACCTCTTCGCTCGTCATCGACGCGATGACCTGCTTGACGCGCGTGTCGACCGCGCGGGTCTCGGCGTCGATGCGCCTCAGGAGATCGAGCTTGCGTGCGAGGTCGGTGACGATCGGCGGCTCGGCCAGCGTGTAGAGATCGTGAGGCCGACCGCGCGTCGGGAGCGCCAGCACGCCGGAGGTCGCGCCGCGGTCGGCGATCGCGCGCGCCTGACGCGCGGCCTCCTCGAGGTTCTTGATGGAGATCTCGTCGGTGTGGGCGTAGCCGGTCCGGGTTCCGGACTGGGCGCGCACCCCGGCGCCCTGGCTCACGTGCCGGGAGGCCTTTTTGACTGTGCCTTCTTCGAGTACCAGCTCTTCGTTGATACGGTACTCGAGGTAGATATCCGCGTCGTCGACCTTGCCGATGAGGTTGCCACCGAGGACGCGCTCTATGAGTCCCGACGTGATGCTGAAGCGATCGGAGAAGAAGCTCTCCGGACGAGAGGGAGCAAGATCTGTCATCGGTCGTTCGGCCTCCCGGGCCTTCGGAGGCCCAATCCTATCGTGCGCCCCGCCGCACCCCAAGCTTTTTGGATTCGATTTTCCCTATGGATTCATTCTAACCGGCCGGGGAAGGCCGGACCGACGGGTGAAAGCTAGCCAGTCGCTTGAAAGGCTTGAATAATCTCGTGGATGCGCCGGAGACCGTGCATGAGCGATGGCCCGGGCGCCAGGATATCGGCGCCGTCGATCTCGTGGACCTGTCCCGTCTTGATCGCCGCGATTTTCTCCCAGCCCGGCCGGCGCGCGATCAGCGCCGGATCGACCGGCTTGCCGCACCAGGAGGCGAGGATGATCTGGGGGTCGCGCTCGACGACGGCCTCGGACGTCACCACGCGACCCGGCGCCGCGTGCCGGTCGCGGAGCTCGGCGAAGACGTCGCGACCACCTGCGATCTCGATGATCTCCGACACCCAGCGGATGCCGGCGATGAGCGGATCCATCCACTCCTCGAAGTAGACACGCGGGTGATGCGGCCACACCGCGGAGTACTCGCGGATCTGTCGGACCTCGTCGGCGATGTCCTGGATCACCCCGCGCGCCGCCGCTTCGCAGCCGAGGGCGGCGCCGATGAGGAGAATCGTTCCGAGGATCTCGTCGAACGAGCGCTGGTTCGTGCAGAGCACGCTCACGCCGGCACCGATCAAGTCGCGGACGACGTCACGCTGAAGGTCGGAGAACGCCAGCACCAGATCGGGCTCGAGCGCCAGGATCCGGTCGAGCTTGAACGTCGTGAAGCCGCCGACTCGCGCCCTGTCCCGCGCGGCCTCCGGCCGCCGAGTCGTGCCCGGGACGCCGACGACTCGGTCGCCGGCGCCCACCAGAAACGCGATCTCGGCGGTCTCCGCGGTGAGGCAGACGATCCGCTGCGGAAAGTCGGCGCGACGCGCCCCGTACATCGCGCGCCGAGCTACCCCTCGTAGGTCTCGCGCTTGGCCAGGCCGCGCTGGGACGCGAGGTAACCCTCGCGCGTCATGGGCGGTCTGGCCTTGGCCAACACCTCGCGGGCAGCGGCGGCGCCCTCCCCGAGCATGTCCACCACCATCGCGGCCAGCGCCTTGGCAGGGCCAAGGTACGCGAGCGGCTTGTCGACGATCTCGAAGTCGGCGCCGTGGCCGGTGCCGCGGGCGCCCCCGATGTAGGGATGGAGCACGGGCATCACCTGGGAGAGGTCGCCCATGTCGGTCGAGCCCGTCCGGTGGCCGATCTGGCGGTAGTGCTCCTCGCCCAGGAGGCCGGCGACGTTGTCCTTGAAGTAGCGGGCCATGATCGGGTCGCAGGTCATTGGCATGTAGCCCGGAAGCGTCTCGATCTCGACCTTGGCCCCGAGCGCCAGGGCGCCGGCCCGGAGCGCACGGTCGACCTTGCGGTTGGCGTCGAGAATCGCCTCCATCGTCCGGCCGCGCACGTACGTCTCGATCCTCACCTCGCCCGGGATGACGTTCACCTGCGAGCCACCGTGGGTGATGATCGGATGGACGCGGATCGTATCGTCGTCGCGGAACGTCTCGCGGATCGCGTTGATTCCCATCAGGCCGATCTGGGCCGCGTAGAGAGCGTTCACCCCCATGTGGGGGGCGCCGCCCGCATGCGCCGCCCGGCCGACGTAGCGCACCGTCTTCACGATGCAGCCGTTGTTCGAGGCGGGCACGCCCGCCTTGCCATCCTCCGCGCGCGACGTCGTGTGGATCATCATCGCGAGGTCCACGTCGTCGAAGTGTCCGAGCCGCAGGAGCTCGGGCTTGCCGCCCAGGAATTCGAGCTTCCCGGCGCGCGCCTGGGTGATGCGCCACTCGATATCGCCGTATTCCTCGGCCGGGACGGAGAAGAACGCGACACGGCCGGCGAGCTGGTCGAAGGCCTTGGCGTCCAGCAGTCCGATCGCCGCGCCGAGCATGCCGGCGATCTGGGCGTTGTGGCCGCAGGCGTGCGCGGCGCCCGTCGCCGGATCCCCCTCGGGATGCCCGGCGACGACCAGCGCGTCGAGCTCGCCGAGGATGGCGAACGTCGGCCCGTCGCCGGCACGGCCGCTGGCATCGGCGCGGACGCCCGTCAGGGCGAGGCCCGGCCGCGGGACCAGCCCGAGCTTCTTGAAGGTCTCCTCGACGAGACGAGCGGTCTTGACCTCCTTGAAGCCGAGCTCGGGATGGCGCCGGATCTGCTCGCCGAGCCCGATGATCTCCTCCCCGCGCCGATCGATCGCCTGATAGACCCGGTGCTTGAGCTCGTCCCTGGTCATGTCATCCTCTCCGTCGGTCACGAATTTCTGGAAGCCGCCCGACATTCTACTGCCGCTCGGCGCGTCGCGCCTGCATACTGGCGGGAACCGATTCCGCTCGAGCCGAGAGGGGCACATGGACGTTCTGCACGCCGTCATCACCAGGCTCTCTCTGGACTCCCACCATGTCGTCGAGGCAGCCGGTATCGTGGTCCTCGGGCTCGTCTTCTACTCTTACGCACGACGGTGGTTGGAGTCGATCGGGCAGGTCGATCGCCGTCAGCGCATCCCGAATCGCGCCCTGCTGAACGGTCTCGCGTTCGGGCTCCTGGCGGTCGCGTTGATGATCTCGCGGATCGAGGTGGGCCAGGGCGCGTTCGTCGATGCCCGGGCGGTTCCGATCGCGCTGGTGACCCTGGTCGAGGGCGGCTGGGCCGGGCTCGTCGCCGCGCTGGTCGCCTCCGCCTATCGGGTGTTCTGGCTCGGCGGTCCCGGCGCCTCGGCCGGCGTGCTCGGGCTCCTGGCGACTGCCGGCGTGGCCACGCTGACACTGGCCTGGGCCCGGCGCCGCGGCGGCGTTCGCGCGCGCCACGCCTTCGCGCTTGGCGGTCTCGTGTACGTGATCACCTTCGCCTCGTTCCTCGTCCTGGGTGCCCGGGGCCTGCAGATGTTCGCCCGCGACTGGCTGCCATTGCTGGTGGTCAGCGTCGGCGGCATCGGAGGCTTTGCCCGGCTCTTCACCGACGTCGCCAACGCCCAGGCGGCGGAGGCGGCGCGACGCGAAGCAGCCGAGCTGCGCGCGGTCACGCTCCTCGCCCGTGCGGCGGCGCACGAGATCAACAACGCGCTCATGGTCGTCGCCGGCGGGCTCGCCATCCTCGCCCGGCGGCTACCGGTGGACAGCGAGGATGCTCAGTGGGCGGCGCGCGCGCGCGAAGGCGTCAACAACGTCAAGGACATCATCACTCGCATGAACGCCATCACGCAGATCGAGGAAGTGCCGGGGCGGGGCATGCTGCCCCCGATGCTCGACATCAGGCGGTCGAGCGGATCGGGCTAGACTTCCTCCGATGGAGTCGGAGAAGACGGGGCGGGGGTGCGGCAGGGGTCGACGGACCACGCTGCACGCGTTCGCTGCCCCGCGGCGGCTGGGCTCCATCCGGACGCGCGGTGCCCGCCGCCGGTTGCCGGGAACGGGTCCTTTCGACCCCTGCCGCACCCCGCCCCGCCTTCTCCGGTCCCTCGGGATGAGCGTCGCTTCGGACCGACCACGAGGCGCGCGCCCGGCCGACGTTGCCTCCGTGCCCCGCGGGGCGCGCTTCATTCGGGGCCGAGGACGTGGAAGCCTTCGCGTTCGGCGGCGGCCGCCTGGCGAGGGTCGAATGTGACGAACTCGAGGGTGCCGGGCTCGTGCTCGGCGGCGACGAGGGCGGCGCCGATGTGGAGCGCGTCCGACGCCCGGAGCGGATGAGTCCCAACGATGCGCTCGGCGTGCCGCCGCACGATGTCCGCGGCGGTCACCTCCGACCAGCGCTCCCACGCGTCCAGGAAATGCCGCCGCACGAGCCGGAGCTGCCGGACCGAAGCGGGCTCGGCGCGACCACGCCGCGCCAGCGCCGCGAGCAGCTCCAGTCGCGCCAGCGTCCAGACCACCACGTCGGGGTCTTCGCGGAGCCGGCGCACGGCGGGCCCTGACTCGCGCTCGGCGATGAACAGCGGTACCAGGGCCGACGTGTCCCAGAACCTCACCAGCCGCGCTCGCGCTCTTCCAGAAGTCCTCTCAATACCCCGCCGGGGAGCCGCGCGGGCTTGCGGGCCGCCAGGCCGGCGGGCCGACCTCCGGTGCCGCGCCGGATGAGCCCCTGGCGCTCGAGGCGCGCGAGCCGCTCCGACGCGCCCCGGGCCCCCGAGGCCGGCAGCGGCACCAGGCGAGCGACCGGCTCGTCCCGGTCCAGCACGAGCACGGAACCGCCTCCGCGGACGTGCGCCAGGTAGCGCGACAGGTTGTTCTTCAAGTTAGCTATCTTGGCCTTCTTCACATGGCTATGTTAGCCATGTCACGACCGGCCAAGTCAAAGCCTTTGTGCATCGTGGAGGTGCGTGCGCACGGGGCCGGGAGGAGCGTGCCGCCCTACCGGGCTCCCCGTCGGATGAAGCGGTCGGGCAGGAAGTCCTTCACCGCGATGCTCGGCTGGCCGATGGTGATCCAGTCCGTCATGAGCCGCGCGGTGATGGGCGCCAACAGGATCCCGTTGCGGAAGTGCCCGGTGGCGACGAACAAGCCGTCGACACCCGGCCAGGGGCCGAGCACCGGAAGGCTGTCCGGCGCCCAGGGTCTGAATCCGCACCACGTCCGAGCGATCGGCAGCTCGCGCAACGACGGCACGAGCTCGATGGCGGCGCGAAGCAGGCCGGCGATGCCCTCGGCGGTCACGACCCGCTGAAACCCTGCGCGCTCGACCGTCGCGCCGACCACGAGCTCCCCCGAGGGCCGCGGGGCCATGTACGCCTCGCCATGGACGCAGTACGTGAGCACGGGCGGCACGTGGGCGAGGGCGATCATCTGGCCGCGGCGCGGCTCGATCCGAAGCGGCGAGCCGAGTGGCGCCATCAGCTCCGAGCTCCAGGCTCCGGCGGCCAGGAGCACCGCATCGCCGTCGACCCGTTCGCCCTCCGTCACGAGGCCCCGTACCCTGCCCCCCTCGAGGATGAGATGGGACACGTTGCACCCCGTGTTGAGCTCGACTCCCGCGGCGGCCGCCGCCTGGGCGTAGGCGAGGACGAGCCGCTGGTTGTTGAGCCAGTGGTCGCCTTTGACGAAGATCGCGTGGCGGATCTTCGGCGACAGAGCCGGCTCGAGTGCCTGGACGTCACCGCCTTCCAGCACCTCGACGCCGAACTCCTTGTTGACGGCCCACGCCTCCGCGTCGCGGCGCGTCTGGGTCGCGGACATCGGATAGATCGTCCCGCGGGTGACGTACTCGACGTCGATGCCGGTGCGCTCCTGGAGCTCACGGACGACCCCGGGATAGAGTCGCCAGCTCGCCAGGGCGAGCTGGGCGAAGTTCGTGTCAGTCGAGTCGCCCAGGGGCGCCAGGAGCCCGGCGGCGGCGCTCGAGGCTTCGGCGCCCGCGGTGGCCCGCTCGAACACCGTTACCTGGCATCCCGCCTTCGCGAGCTCGTACGCGGTGGCGCAGCCGATGATCCCGCCGCCGACGACGAGGACCTTCAAGCCCCCTGCTCCAGCGCGTCGAGAAAGCGGCGGGTCGCGTCGGCGGGAGACTCGGCCGCGATGATCGCCGAGATGGCGGCGACGCCGCGGGCGCCCGCCCGCAGCACCTCACGCACCCGCTCCGGCGTGACACCGCCGATCGCGATGACGGGCAGGCGCACCGTCGTCGCGACCCGCCCGAGGCGCTCGAGGCCCTGCGGCGGGCCGTAGGGGCGCTTGGACGGCGTGTCGTACACGGGACCGAAGACCACCCAGTCGGCGCCCTTCAGCTCGGCCTCGACCGCTTCCTCCAGGGAATGCACGGACACCCCGATCCGGAGCCGCTTGTCGGCGATCGCGCGGATGTCTTCGATCGGGAGCGACGTCGAGGTGCGCTGGACGGCGTCGGCGCCGACGGCCAGCGCGACGTCCACCCGGTCGTTGACGATCAGGAGCGCCTCGCGATCGAGTGTGAGCGCGCGCAGCCGCCGACACACGAAGGCGAGCTCGGCGGCGCCGAGGTCCTTTTCGCGCACCTGCACGGCCGGCAGGCCCGCCGCCAGGCAATCGCCCACGACCGCGGTGAGGTCGCGGCCGCGCGTCTGGGTGCGGTCAGTGACGAGGCAGAGCCTCAGCTCGTCCAATCGGGCACGCCCTCGAGCGGCGAGGACGCGGTCGCGTAGAGCTTCTTGCCGATCCGGCCCGCGCGCGACGCGAGCCGCCCGGCCTCCACGGCCAGCTTCATCGCGCGCGCCATGTCGACCGGATCCTGCGCGCCCGCGATCGCCGTGTTCATCAGGACGCCGTCGCAGCCGATCTCCATCGCGATCGCGGCGTCCGAGGCGGTGCCCACTCCGGCGTCGACGATGACGGGGACGGTGACCGTCTCGAGGATGATCTTGATGTTGTACGGGTTCCGGATCCCGAGGCCCGAGCCGATCGGGGCGCCGAGCGGCATGACAACGGCGGCGCCAGCATCCTCGAGCTTCTTCGCCATCACCGGATCGTCGTTGGTGTAGGGCATGACGGTGAACCCCTCGCGCGCGAGCGTCTTCGTCGCCTCGAGGAGCCCCAGGACGTCCGGAAAGAGCGTGCGCGGGTCGCCGATGACCTCGAGCTTGACCATCTCGCCCAGCCCCGCCTCGCGCGCCAGGTAGCACGTGCGGATCGCCTCGTCCGCCGTGTAGCAGCCCGCGGTGTTCGGCAGGAGCGTGTATCGCGTGGTGTCGAGGTGATCGAGGATGGACTCGCCCGACGGCAGGCTGACCCGGCGCAGGGCTACCGTGACGATCTGGGCGCCCGAGGCCTCATGGGCCTGCTTCATGACGTCCATCGACGCGTACTTGCCGGTACCGACGATCAGACGCGACGAGAACTCCTTGCCTCCGATGACCAGATTCGTGTCGCTCATGGCTCTATCCCCCACCCATCGGTCTGACGATCTCGACCTTGTCCCCTTCCCAGAGCTTCACCGACGCATACTCGCTTTTGGGCGTCACCTCGCGGTTGACCGCGACGGCCGTGAACCGGCGGTTGACACCGAGGACGTCGAGGAGACCATCCACCGTGATTCCCGCCTCCACCACCATCGGATTACCGTTGACCATGATCTTCATAAACAAAACGGCCGCGCCCCTTCACGGGTGCGGCCGCTCGATTCTCGTCGTCGTGTTCCCTTCGCTGGAATTACCCAGTGCAGGTTCGAGGGGTCCCGGGCCGCACCCGGTTCTCAGGAATCCTCCCCCCACGACGCCAAGGCGGAGTATACCACCGCGCCGGCGGGACCCGTGCTCAGGCGAGCGTGAGCTGGCGGCCCGGCCTGGCCATCACACGCGACAGCGCGCCCTCCACCCAGCTGGCCCCCGCGGGGAGCACGACGGACGCCGAGCGCACGTGAAACGACTGGGGATCGCGCCCCGGAGCGGGCGCTCCCTGGTCGCGCAGGGCGCGGGCGGCGTTCATGAGGCGCCGGCGCACGTGGATGATGGCCGTGTCGCTGCTGCCCAGGTGCTCGAGGGCTCGATCGACGATATCGCCTTGGCTCTCCTGGATCGCCTGATCCTGCACGCCGAAGCCCGGGATACCGCAGAACATGCGCGTCTGGTGCGCCTCCCAGTCCATCTCGTAGTCGTTGCCGCGGTTCGCCGCCGTGCGGATGTCACCGTAGGGCTCGGAGGTCGGCGCCAGGTAGTCGCAGACGTGGGCGCCCTTGCCCGCGATGTTCAGGGCGATCTCCTCGCGCGTCAGTGCCCGGTCCGGGTGCCAGGTGACCATCCAGTTGACGACGTTGGTGTCGTCCATCGGCACCCAGATGTGCGATTGCGTGATCTTCTCGTCGAGGTCCGTCGGCGGCATCGTGTAGAAGGGCATCAGGAACTGGGTGACCCGCCAGAGGTGCTGCCCGTCGGCGCGCGTGCGCTGTGCCCCGATCAGCACGCCGTAGTCGGTGTCCACCACCTCGAACCGCGGCGCCCGGTCCGCCGTCTGCACCGCCACGCCGATGCCGAAGCTCGCCTGGTCCAGCGCGCGGTTGATTTCGGCGTCTCGGTGATCGAGCGGAGCGTGGAGGAACGAGATGTGGCTCGAGTCGATGCCGCCCTCCATCGCCTGGAACCAGTTGCACTCCTGCACGCGCTTGGACGCGAACGAGTTCGCATCGGGCAGGAGCGTCCATTCCAGATGCGGCAGCGGAGGCGGCGGGCTCGTCGGCCCCATGTACGCCCAGACCATGCCGCCCCGTTCCTCGCACGGGTAGCCGACGTGGCGGATCTTCGCGGCGAAGCCGGACTCGGGCGGCTCGTTCGGCATCTCGAGACATTGGCCGTCCATCCCGAACTTCCAGCCGTGATACACGCAGCGCATTCCGGCTTCCTCGACACGACCGAAATAGAGCGAGGCGCGCCGGTGCGGGCAAAATTCCCCGACGAGCCCGGGCCGGCCGTCCTTGGCGCGGAACGCGATGAGGCGCTCGCCGAGCAACTTCACGCGCTTGACCCGGCCGCCGGCCGCGACCTCGCTCGATAGCACCACCGGAATCCAGTACTGCCTCACGAGCGCGCCCATTGGCGTGCCCGGCCCCGTCCGCGTCAAGAGCTCGTTGTCTTCCCTGCTCAGCATGAGTTCCTCGCTCCCATGGCCCCCAGGACGATTTCGGCTCGCCCGGTCAATTCGGCCGGCGGTACACCAACATGTAACGGTACATCCCTTCGACGTTCAACGGGATGAAGTCCACCGCGAAGAGGATTCGCTCCTTGAGAAACCGCACCACGATCGAGTTGTCGGAGTGGTTCTTCCCCTCGTACGAGAGCTGCACGAGCGTGCCGCCGAGATCGGACGGGCTGGTTGAAGCGCCGCTTGATCTCGTCCTTGAGCCACTGGGCGGCGCCGGCGTCGATCGGATCGGTGACGATCACGCCGGCCGGGGTCACCGCGAAGACCGAGTAGTGGTTGTTGTTCCGGAACCGGTAGACCTCGCCGGCGATCTTGGTGATCTCCCGGACCGGCTGCGCCGGCTGCTGCGCGAGCGCAGTGAGCGCGGTGAGCAGCACGAGAGGGGCGGCGATGCCCAGGGAGCGCCTGATCATGACGCTTCCGTGATGGCCTTGACGGCCGTGGGGTTCTCGAGGGACGAGAGGTCGCCCGGCTCCTTGCCCAGGTAGGTCGCCCGGATCACACGCCGCATGATCTTGGCGCTCCGGGTCTTCGGCAGATCGCGCGTGAAGAGCAGGCGCTCGGGCTTGAGCGCCTTGCCCATCTGATGCGCGACCAGCTCGCAGAGCTCGGCGCGCAGGGGCTCGGACGGCGCGCGGCTCGGCCTCAGGACCACGAAGCAGACGATCGCCTCGCCTTTCACCTCGTGCGGCACGCCGACCACCCCTGCCTCGGCGACGGCGTCGTGCGAGACCAGCACCGACTCGACCTCCGCGGGGCCCAGGCGCTTGCCCGCGATCTTCAGCGTGTCGTCCGACCGCCCCTGGATGAACCAGAAGCCGTCCTCGTCCACGTAGGCCCAGTCGCCGTGGACCCACACGTTCGGCCAGCGTGACCAGTACGTCTCCTCGTAGCGCCGGGGGTCCTTCCAGAAGCCCTGCGTCATCCCCGGCCACGGCGCCGTCACCACCAGCTCGCCGACTTGCCCTCGCACGGGCCGGCCGTCCTCGCCGAAGCAGTCGGCCGCCATGCCCGGGATGGGCCCGGTGAACGAGCACGGCTTGATCGGCGCTATCGGGAACGAGCTGAGGATGCCGCCGGAGATCTCGGTACCCCCGGTGTAGTTGATGATCGGCACGCGCGCCTTGCCCGCGTTCTCGAAGAGCCAGCGATAGGGCTCCGGATTCCAGGGCTCGCCCGTCGAGCCGAGCACCCGGAGCGAGCCGAGTTCGTGAGCATGCACGTGCTCGGCGCCGTGAGGCATGAGCGCCCGCACCGCGGTGGGCGAGAGCCCCATGACGGATATCCGGTGACGCTCGACCAGCGACCAGAGACGGTTCGGCTTGGGATAGTCGGGCACGCCCTCGAAGAGGACGGCCGTGCCGCCGTGGAAGAGCCCCGCCGTGATGAGCATCGGGCCCATCAGCCAGCCGAGATCCGTCAGCCAGAAGAGACGATCGCCCGGGCCCACGTCCATCAGGTAGCCGAAGTCGTGGGCGCACTTGAGGAGGAAGCCGCCCTGCGTGAGCACCGCGCCCTTCGGCCGGCCCGTCGTGCCGGACGTGTAGATGATGAGGCACGGGCGGTCAAACTCGACGGGCAGCGCGGGGCAGGCGTCCGACTCCCTGCCGATCAGCTCGTGCCACCAGGCATCGCGCCCCTCGGTCCACGGAATCTCGCGCCCGAGCCGCTTGTAGACGACCACGTGCTCGATCGAAGGCGATGCGGCCACGGCCTCGTCGGCGGTCTCCTTCATCCTCACGACCTGGCCGCGGCGGTAGAAGCCGTCGGCCGTGACGAGCGCCTTCGCCTCGCAGTCTTGCAGCCGTGAGGCGACGGCCTGGGCGCCGTAGCCCGAGAAGCACGGCGTGTAGATCGCGCCGATCCGCACGACGGCGAGCGTCGCAATGGCCGCCTCGGGCGACATCGGGAGGAACACGCCGACGCGGTCGCCTTCGCCCACGCCCAGCCGCTTGAGCGCATTGGCGAGCTGGTTCACCTCGCGCGCCAGCTCGCGGTAGGTCAGCGTGCGGCTCCGGCCGTCGTCGCCTTCCCAGATGAGCGCCGCCTGCTCGCCCCGGCCGGCGTCGATGTGACGGTCGACACAGTTGTCGCTGAAGTTCATCAGACCGCCCTCGAACCAGCGCGGCCACTGCACCCCGCGCGAGACGTCACGCACGCGGGCGTAGGGACGCGTGAAGCGCAGGCCGAGGTCGCGTACCACCGCGTCCCAGTACCAGTCCGGGCCGGCGACGCTCCGCCGCTGGAGCTCCTCCAGCGAGCCGACACCGAGGAAGCGCATGAACCGCGCGATGCGCGTGCGCTCCGCGTACTCCCGGGTCGGTCGCCAGACGATCTCGCCCCTGCCGGTCTCGGTCATGACCTTCCTCCCGACAGGGCAGTGTACTCGGAGGGGGGCTACGGGGCCAACGTGCGACGCCGACCCGGTGCGGCTATGCGGTTGCGAGCTCCTCCGTCAGCAGTCCGGGACCGGGACGAGGCGCGCAGGTTTTCGATCTCGCGCGACTGGCGCTCGGTCTCGCTCGTGTCGGTCACGACTTCACGAGCTTGATGGGGCGTGGGATGAACCACGCCTCGTACACGATCACCCCGAGGAAGACGACCTTCATGATTCCGAAATTGGCCGCCAGGACCTTGTAGAACATGCCGAGCCCCATCGGCGGAAAGGTCACCCGCCAGGTCTCGCCACGCTGGGCGAGCACCTCGTTGATGAACGTCATGTTGACCAGATAGGCGGCCACGAGGAAGGACAGCGCGCCGACCACGACCGCGATCGCCTGCAGTCCGACGCTTCGCTTGCCGCCCGCGAAGCGCAGGGCTCCGTGGCCAACGAGCACGCCGATGACCACCGCCACGAGGCCGAAGCCGATCTTGGTGAGCACGGTGACGCCCCACCAGGCGAGGGCCCCGACGGTGCCGCCCAGGACGGCGCCCACCACCGCCATCGGATAGTTGACGTCCTGTGACATGCTCGTCACGCTGCTCCGGAGCTGGAGCTTGAGGATGTCGTAGCAGGTACGGCAGAAGACGCGGTCCTCCGCGGTGACGCGATCGCTCTCGCTCAGCGCCGACTGGCATCGCGCGCATCGTGTCGCGACTGGTGTCGCCTGGGACGGAGTGACGTCGGCCATGATGGTCCTCCCTCGCGCGAAACTGGGATAGATCCACCATAGGTTCTCGCTCGGCGTCGGGTCAAATATTGCACGCGGTTGTGCGTCGCCGCACGGCGACACTTCCCATCGGGGCCGGCGAGTCGTCGTACGCGGTCTGTAGTGCCGACGCGCGTCCCCGGGCTACACTGGTCTTGCGACATGCGGACCAGACTCGCGGCGCCGCTTGCCCTCGTTCTCCTGGCGGCCGGCTGCGCTTCGGCGCCGCCGGCGCGGGCGGATCGCGAGCGATTCGTCATGCGCGCGATCGCGCCGTGCGAGAAGAAGTACCCGGGCGTGCGCGTGCTCGGCTTCGACGACCAGGGACGGCTGCGTACGCAGGTGTCGCCGAGCAATATCGACGACCTCGCCAGGTTCCGGAGCTGCGCGCAAGACGCCGTGAAGCGCGAGCTCGAGGTCAGGCCGCTCGCCACGGGACAGCTCGCGCCGACCGCGCGCTCGAGCAATGTGCCGATCCAGGTCGCCGGCGCCGTGGTCCTGGTGCCGGCACTCCTCAACGGTGCCGCGGCAACGCTGCTCCTCGACACGGGCGCCAGCACCACCATCGTCCGGCCGGCGCTCGTCCAGCGCGCCGGGATCGAGGTCGCGCCGGACGCTCCCAAGATGGTGGGGGTCGTCGTCGGGGGACAGCGCTTCTCGTTGCCGTTCGTCAGGGTTCGCTCGCTGAGCATCGGCGACGCCGCGGTCGAGGGCATCGACGTCGGTGTCTTCGATGGGCTGGCGCACATGCCGGGCGTCGACGGCCTCCTCGGCGGCGACTTCCTCAACCACTTCAAGGTGACGATCGATCGCGAGAACCGTCGGCTCACGCTGGAGCCGTCGCGGGCGACGCCCACGACGTCGCGCGCGACACCGACCCCGGAGACGGCGGCGGCATTCCCGGCGCCGGGCGCCGCTGCCCGCGAGTGGGCCCTGCCAGTCTGGACGCCGGGCGACGAGTGGCGGCTGCGCTGGCAGACCCCGACCGGCGGCGGGACCTACGTTCGACGCGTCGAGGGCGAGGAAAACGTCGACGACGTGACGCACTACGTCGTCCGGTCGGGCTCGCGGCAGACCTACTACGTGAAGGCCACGCTCGGCTGGCATCTCGAAAAGCAGAACGGCGCCGTCGTGCTCCGGCGCACGCCGGCGATCGCGTATGACTGGCCGCTCCGGGTCGGCAAGTCGTGGGAGCTGAGCTACCGTCGCGAGGACGGCGACGGGAGTGTCCAGGACTTCTATCGCCGCTGCACCGTCGCCGCGGAGACGACGCTGAACGTCCAGGCCGGGACCTTCCTGACGCTGTACGTCGTCTGTCGCGACGGCGCAGACCGCATCGCCTCGGAGGCGTGGTACGCCCCCGAGGTGAAGAGCATGGTGCGCGAGCGCATCGTCTCGGCCCAGGGCGACCGCATCGACGAGCTCGTGTCCTATACCGTCCGGCGGGCGCCGTGATCCGACACGACCGACTCCCTTCACCGTCTCGCCCGTGACGACGCCATGACGCCGTTCGCGACCATGCGCCGACCGGCCCGTCGTACCGCCGTCGCGCCGGACGGCTCCGACGTCCGAGTCCTGCTCGGTCTAGCCGGCGGCGGCATGGCCGAATTCCAGCTGGCCGCGGGCCAGGTCTCTACGGCGGTGACGCACCGGACCGTCGAGGAGATCTGGTACGTGCTGGGCGGTCGCGGCGAGATGTGGCGTCGTCAGGGAGAGCAGGAAGAAGTGGTGGCGCTGGAGGCGGGCGTGTGCATGACGGTTCCGCTGGGCGCGCACTTTCAGTTCCGCGCACTGCGGGACGGTGCCTTGACGGTGCTCGGGATCACGATGCCCCCCTGGCCCGGCGCCGATGAAGCGATGGTCGTGGCCGGCCCCTGGGCGCCGACCGTCCCCACCGCGACCCCTTGAGCGCGCTCAGCACGGCCCCGGCCAGGATGGGCCCGTACCGCGCACTCGATCAGCGTGCTGCGGGTGCCGCTCGGCTGACGGGTTAGCACCGGCGGTGATAGAATCCGCAACCGCCGGGCCGAGCCGCTCGAGGCCCGCACGAGGGACGATATGGCCGACGCGCGGATCGGTTTCGACGTGCCGGACAGTCCGGGGTTGTCGGGGAAGGTCGCGATCGTGACCGGGGGAGGCGCCGCCGGCGACGGCATCGGCAACGGCCGGGCCGCCGCGATCCTCCTCGGTCGGGCCGGGACGCGGGTCGTCGTGGTCGACCGCGACGCCGGGCTCGCGAAGCGGACCGTCGAGATGATCGAGGCGGGCAGCGGCGAGGCGCTCGCCTTTCAAGCCGACGTCACGCGTGCCGCCGACTGCGCGGCCATGGTCGAAGCCGCGCTCGATCGCTTCGGCCGCCTCGACTTCCTCGACAACAACGTCGGCATCGGCAGCCGCGGCTCCGTCGTCGACGAGAGCGAAGAGAGCTGGCGCCGGTTGATGACCGTCAACGTCGACAGCATGTTTCTCACCGCCAAGCACGCCATCCCCGCGATGCGGCGGACGGGCGGCGGCGCCATCGTCAACGTGTCGTCGATTTCCGCGCTCCGCCCCCGCGGCCTCACCGCCTACTCCGTCTCCAAGGGCGCGGTCATCGCGCTGACCCGGGCGATGGCGGTCGACCACGGTCCCGAAGGGATCCGGGTGAACTGCGTCGCGCCCGGCCCGGTCTACACGCCCATGGTCTATCAGCGGGGCATGAGCCCCGCCGCGCGCGACCGCCGGCGCAAGGCCTCTGCGCTCGGGATCGAAGGGACGGGCTGGGACATCGGACACGCCGTGCGCTTCCTCTTGTCGGACTTTGCGCGCTACATCACCGGCCACGTGCTCGTGGTGGACGGCGGCACGACGCTCTCGGCGCCCGAGCGCGACACCGGCGGCTCCGGAGGTTAGCGCGGCGCGGCTCCGCTCGCTGACGCCTCACACTGTGCGAACAAGGCTTGCGACGCGTCCCATCCAGCTCTTCTGCAGCCTCCTCTGCCTGCTCTCCCTCGCCGCCAACGCCAGCGCCCAGCCGATCCAGCTCTGGGGACGCTGGGAGCACAGTTTCCGTGCCCCCGCGACGGCGACACCCGATACCGAACTCACAGTTGAGCTCACTTCTCCATCCGGAAGGTTCGTCACGGTCGCGGGCTTTTGGGATGGCGGAGCGACCTGGCGGGTGCGCTTCATGCCGGCCGAGCCCGGCACGTGGCGTTACCGGACCCGCTCGATTCCACCGGTGGATGGCCTGGACGGACGGCGCGGCGAATTCGTCTGTGAGCACGCGACGGGAAGGACGCGCTTCCTGCAGCACGGACCAGTGCGAGTCTCCGCCAACGGTCGCTTTTTCGAGCACGCCGACGGGACCCCTTTCTTCTGGTTGGGCGACACAGTGTGGTATGGCGCGATCTTGAGCGCAAAAGTGGATTGGAACGCGTACCTGGCGGATCGCGCGCGCAAGGGATTCAGCGTCGTGCACTTCAACGCGGTGGCGCCGCGCAACGGTGTGCCGGCAGACGGGAATGGGGAGGTCTCGTTCGCCGGGGCGGACCAGCTTCAACCACCGGGCTCACTTCTCTCCCGACTGGCGACCGCGCCGCTCCAGCTCCTCGGCCTCAAGAAACAAGACAGGGTCAGGATGAATCCCCGCTTCTACCGTCGCCTGGACGAGCGAGTTGACGCGGTAAACTCCCACGGGTTGTTGGCGGCGATCGTTCTCACCTGGGGGCTGCGCCCCGTAGACTCCGGAAACGCCCTGCCGGAGACGGAAGTGGTCCGCTTGATTCGCTACCTGGAGTCGCGCTACGGGGCCAATCACGTCGTCTGGATCGTCACGGGCGACCATCCTTACGAAGGATTCAGTGGCGAGCGCTGGAAACGCATCGCGCGAGCGGCATTCGGCGGACGAGCCCACGCGCCGGTCACGACTCACCCTATGGGCATGCGCTGGCCCTGGGAGCGCTTCCGTGATGAGGCCTGGCTCGACTTCATCGTTTACCAGAGTGGACACGGCGACGACGCCGACACGCTGCGCTGGATTCACTCCGGGCCTCCGATGCAGCATTGGCAGGATCCGCCACCCCGGCCCATCGTCAACCTGGAACCGCCCTACGAGGGACACCTCGGATATCAGTCGGGCCGCCCACACAGCGACTACTCCACGCGCCGAGCCATTTACTGGAGCCTCCTGAACGCGCCGACCGCAGGCGTGAGCTACGGAGCCCACGGCGTTTGGAGCTGGCACACGGCCATCGGATCCCCTCCGACGGACCATCCAGACACGGGTGTCGCAAAGTCTTGGCGCGAAGCTCTGTCCTTGCCTGGAAGCACCCAGATGAGATACCTCGGGGAGTTTTTCGGCTCGATCGCCTGGTGGACGCTGCGACCGGACCCCAAGCTGCTCGCCGAACAGCCGGCAGGAGACGATCCGGCGCGTCACATCTCCGCATCGCGATCAGAGAAGGGCGACCTCGTAGTGGTCTATTTGCCCGTCGGCGGCAGCATGCGGTTGAAGGAGGGCGTCGTCAGAGACAGGCAACGAGCCGAGTGGTTCGATCCAAGGACCGGGCGCAGGATGACCACCTCGGCAACGCAGGACCAATTCCAGGCGCCAGATCAGCAGGACTGGGTGTTGCTGCTGAACACCAAATGAGCTCGTCCCTCCGAGCATGAGTCAACCGGCGCACGATCCCTTGCTCAACGCGCGGCGCACGGGATACACGCGTAGCGGATTCGGCGCCCAGTATCACGCCTATCGTCCCAAGCCTCCGACGGCCCTCGTCGAAGCGCTGTTGCAGCTGGCGCAGATGCGGCGCCCGCGGCTCGTGGTCGATCTCGGCAGCGGCACGGGGATCTCGGCCCTGCTCTGGGCTCCCCACGCCGAGCGTGTGCTCGGCATCGAGCCGCTCGACGAGATGCGAAAGATCGCGGAAGCCGGCAACCAGTCGCCCAACGTGCACTTCCAGGCCGGCGTCGCGCAGCAGACCGGACTCCGTGACGGCGTGGCGGACATCGTGACCTGCGCGCAATCGCTGCACCATACCGAGCCCGAGAGCACTCTGGCGGAGATCGGTCGGATCCTGCGCGTCGGCGGCGTCTTCGCCGCGTACGACTACGACTGGCCACCGATGATCCACTGGGAGGCCGAGCGGGCCTTTACGATCTTCATGGACCGCGTCCGCGCGCTGCGGAAGGGGCACGGGATCAGGAGCGAGCAGCAGCAGTGGGGAAAGGACGAGCACGTCGAGAGGATGCGCGGCAGTGGCCTCTTCCGGTATCTCAACGAGCTCCTCCTGCACAACACCGAGCTATGCACGGCCGAGCGCTGGATCGGGTTCGCCCTGACGATCGGGTTCGTGCTCCCCGTCCTCGACCTCGGCCTGTCCGACGCCGAGCTCGGAGTCACGGCGCTCCGCGAGGTCGCCGAGCGAACCCTCGGGGACCGCGGGCTGCCGTGGTACGTGAGCTATCGCGTCCGCGTCGGAGTGAAGTGAATGCCGACCGTGTTCTCGCACGCGATCGCGGGCACGGCGATCGGAGCGGTGCTGGTGGCTGGGCCGGCCCGCGTGCCGCTCTGGGCGCTCGGCGCCCTGTGCGCGGTGGTGCCCGACCTCGACGTCATCTCGCTTTACCTCGGCCTCCCGTACGATCACGTGCTCGGTCACCGCGGGCTCTCGCACTCGCTCCTCTTCGCGGCCGGACTCGCGTCGGTGATGACCGCCGTCGTGCGCCGTGCGCGACTGGCGAGTGGAAGCTCACCGCGGCTCTGGGCGTTTTTCTTTCTGGCGACCGCGTCGCACGGACTGCTCGACGCCATGACCAGCGGCGGCCTGGGGATCGCGTTCTTCGCTCCGTTCTCGGACACGCGCTATTTCCTTCCCTGGCAACCGATCGTCGTCTCGCCCCTGTCGATCCACGGGTTCTTCAGCCGGCATGGCCTGGTCGTGATGCGGAGCGAGCTCGGCTGGGTCTGGTTGCCGGCGGCCCTGGTCTTCCTCGTCGGTCTGGCCCTGCCGCGGCGCCGGCGGCAGACCGGGGCCGTTGTCGAAACGCGCCCCGGTCGCACGTCATAGGAGCGGATGTGCGAAGGGAACTTCGACAACCGAGGGAGGGCAACCCATGAAGTACACAGTCCTGATCTATGAAACCGCGGCCGACTTCACCACCCGCGCCGATGAGCAGCGAAAGGACGCCTACTGGGGCGCCTACCGCGCTTACACTAAGGCCCTGACCGAGGCCGGCGTGATGGTCGGCGGCGCCGGGCTCCAGCCGCCTCCCCTTGCCACGACGGTCCGGCTCAAGAACGGCAAGCGCCACGTGCAGGATGGGCCCTTCGCCGAAGCCAAGGAGCAGCTCGGCGGCTACTACGTCATCGAGGTCCCCGACCTCGACCGGGCGCTCGACTGGGCCGCGCGCTGCCCCGCGGCGGCGACGGGCACGGTCGAGGTACGCCCCAACCTGCCCCCGGCGGTGGGCTGAGCACGCGCCATCGGCGCGCGTTACGCGGCGGAGCTGGCGGCCCGGACTTCGTACGGCAGGCTCCTCGCCTACCTGGCGGCGTCATGGCGCGACGTCGCGGCCGCCGAGGACGCGCTCGGCGACGCGCTGCTGGCAGCACTCGAGACGTGGCCACGCGTCGGAGTTCCCGACAAGCCCGAGGCCTGGCTGCTGGCCGCCGCGCGGCGGCGGCTCGTCGACGCCGCGCGGCACGCGAAAGTCTCGGCCGCGGCCGCGACGGCGCTCGAGATCGTCGCCGAGCGTGCCCAGCGGGAATCGGCGGTCTTCCCCGACGAGCGGCTGAAGCTCCTCTTCGTCTGCGCCCACCCGGCCCTCGACGAGGCAGCGCGGACTCCGCTGATGCTTCAGACCGTCCTCGGTCTGTCACGCGCCCCTTGACAGCGTCGTCATCAGCGGCGCAGGATGTCGCGATCGCGCCGATGCCCCTCACCGGAGGCCATCTGTCGGAGCCCATCTCATCTGCCGGAGGCCATCTATGGACGAGCGCGAGCTTCGTGAACTGATCGAAGAGGTCAAGCTCGGATACCTCCCCCGCCGCCGCTTCGTTCAAGCAATGGTCGGCCTGGGGCTCATCGCACCGCTGGCCGCTCAGATGTTGGCCGGGGCGGGGGTCGCGCGGGCCCAGCCCCGGCCCTCGAGCTTCACGCCCACGCGTCGAGGCGGCGGCGGTCCGCTCCGACTGTTGTACTGGGCGGCGACGACCATCCTGAATCCCCACCTGTCCCTGACTCCCAAGGACCTCGAAGCGTCGGAGGTCTTCTACGAGCCGCTGGCCGACATCGACACCGAGGGCAATGTCGTGCCGGTCCTCGCCCGCGAGGTCCCGACCCTGGACAACGGTGGCCTCGCGAGGGATGGCACGTGGGTCATCTGGCGACTCAAGCCCGGTGTCTCCTGGCACGACGGGCGTCCCTTCACCGCCGACGACGTGATCTTCACCTGGCAATACGCGGCCGACATGGCGACGGCGGCAACCACTACCGGGTCCTATCGAGAGATCGAGCGCATCGAACGGCTGGACGATCACGCGGTGAAGCTGATCTTCAAGCACCCCACGCCGTTCTGGGCCGACGCTTTTTGCAGCGCGTCCGGCATGATCTTGCCCCGTCACGTGTTCGAGCCGTATCGTGGTGGCCGATCGCGCGAGGCGCCCGCAAACCTGAAGCCCGTCGGGACCGGTCCCTATCGCTACGTGGACTTCAAGCCGGGCGACATCGTCCGGGCAGAGATCAATCCCGGCTATCACGTCGCCAATCGTCTCTTCTTCGACACGCTCGAGCTCAAGGGCGGTGGCGACGCCGTCTCGGCGGCTCGCGCGGTGCTCCAGACCGGAGAGTACGACTACGCCTGGGGTCTCTCGATGGAAGACGAGATCCTGCGCCGGCTCGAGACGGGCGGCAAGGGGCGAGTCGTCATCGGCCGCACGGCCAATCCCGAATACATCCAGCTCAATCAGACCGATCCGTGGCGAGAGGTCGATGGCGAGCGCTCGAGCGTCAAGACGGTCCATCCCTTCCTGACCGATTCGGCCGTCCGGTCCGCCCTGGCGCTCCTCGTCGACCGGGGCGCCGTCCAGACCGAGATCTGGGGACGCCAGGCCGAGGCCACGGCGAACTTCCTCAACGGACCGGCCCGCTTCGTGTCACCGAGCATGCGCTGGGAGTTCAGCCCGGACAAGGCCTCTCGCCTCCTCGACGGCGGCGGGTGGAGCCGCGGCTCGGACGGCATCCGGAGCAAGGACGGCAAGCGGCTGAAGCTCCTCTTCCAGACCACGACGCACACACCACGGCAGAAGATCCAGGTCATGGTCAAGCAGGCGTGCGCCAGGGCCGGCATCGAGTGCGAGCTGAAGTCCGTGGTCGCTTCGGTATTCCTCTCCTCCGATCCCGGCAATCCCGACACCGAGAGCCACTTCTACGCGGACCTGCAGCTCAACAACAAGATCCTGCGGCATCCCGACCCGCAGGCTTTCATGCGACCGTTCTGCTCGTGGGAGGTGGCCCAGAAGGCCAACAAGTGGACCGGCTCGAACATGACCCGGTGGCGGAACGACGAGTACGACCGGCTCTGGCGAGCCGCCGAGCGCGAGATCGATCCCCTCAAGCGCGCCGGGATGTTCATCCGCATGAACGATCTCGTGATCCAGAACGGCGTCGTCATCCCGATCGTCACCCGAGCCGGCGCCTTCGCCATCTCGAACACGCTGAAGGGATTCGATTTCAGTCCGTACAGCGGGCCGCTGTGGCGGCTCGCCTACTGGCACAGGGAGTCGTGAGGCGAGCTACTTCCCGAAGACTTCCTTCAACAAATCGGTCACGCGCGCGGCGGGGTCGGCTCTGATCTTGCGCTCCTCCTCGCCGACCATGTGGAACAGGCCGTCGAGGGCCTTGCCGACGACGTAGCGATCGAGGTCGTAGTTCTCCGTCTTCAAGAACGGGATGGCCTTCGCCTGGCCGAGCAGCTCGTTGTACTGCCGCGTCGTGCCAACCTCGTTCATCGCCTGATCCACGATGGGACGGAAGGCCAGCGTGAGCGAGGCGGACGTCTTGCTCTTGAAATAGTCGGTCGCCGCGGTCGGCGTCCCGCCCAGGATCCGCCGAGCGTCGTCGATGGTCATTCCTCCGATCGCGTTCCAGAAGATCTTCTTGGCCGATGGCGCCGCGCGCTCGGCCGCGCGGTTCATATTGAGTACGAGCTTGTCGACCTCGGATCCGTAACCGGCGGTCCGCAGGCCGCGCTCGACCGTGCGCAGGCGCTCCGGCATCAGGATCTTGATCGCCTTGTTCGTGAGGTAGCCGTCGGTCTTCCCCGTCAGCTTCACGGCGTTCTCGGTCCCGACCTGGAGCGCTTGCTTCAGCGCGGCGCCGATCTTCGCGTCGCCCGGCGTACCGACTCCGGGGCGCGAGTAGGTGTCGATCTCTTTGAGGATCTGGTCGAGCTGGGCGGAGGCCGGCGCCGCGCTCGCGAGCAGCAGCGCCGAGACGAAGAGGATGGCCCGACGCACCGGCTCAGGCCCCGTCGAGCTGGCGCGCCAGCGCCGCGCGATCGGTGACCGGCAGCTCGCAGGCGTAGTTGCGGCAGACGTACGCGGTCGCCTTCCCGCCCACCGCTTCCCTCCCCTCAAGGAGCGGGATGCCCGCGGCGCCGGGGCCGTCCCCCGTCACCATGCCGGTCACGACGCGGTTCGGCAGGTATCGCCCGAAGACCTCGGCCACCAGCGAGCCGAGCCCATCGCCTGCCGCCGGAGCGACCAGCGCGATCTCGATCACCGGCCCGAGATGGAAGTCGAACGCGCAGAGGAACCGGCCGAAGCCGCTCGCGTAGCGGGCCATGAGATCCGCCATCGGTCTCAGCGCCTTCAGCGCCGTCGCTTCGTATCGCGACTCGCCCGTCAGCACCGCCAGGCGAAACAGCGTCTCGGTGGCGACCGATGTCCCACACGGTACGGCGTTGTCGAAGAGATTGCGCGGCCGGACGATGAGCTGCTCCCCGTCACCGCCGGTGTCGTAGAAGCCCTCGAGTCGCTCGTCCCAGAAGAGCCTGATCATCTCGTCGGCCAGGCCGCGCGCCGCGTCGAGCCATCGCCGCTCGAAGGTCGCCTCGTACACCTCGAGCAGCGCCGCCGCGACCATGGCGTAGTCTTCCAGATAGCCCTTGAGCTTGGCCCGGCCGCCCTTCCAGGTGCGGAGCAGCCGGCCCTCGGACCGCATCGCCTCCAGCAGGAACTCGGCATTCTTGACGGCGGCGGCGACGTAGTCGGGCCGGCCGAGGGCGCGGCCGGCTTCCGCGAACGCGCGGCACGCCAGACCGTTCCACGACGCCAGAACCTTGTCGTCGCGGCCGGGATGGACCCGGCGCTCCCGCGCCTCGTAGAGCTTCTTCCGGATCGGCGCGATCCGCTGGGGCTCGGGCTCGCCGGCGACGTAGAGGATGCTCTTCCCCTCGAAGTTCGCGCCCCGGTCCACGCCCCAGTAGCGCCCGGCATACTCGGCGTCGGCGTCGCCCAATACCTCGCGCAACTCGTCCGGGGTCCAGACGAAGAACTTTCCCTCGTGGCCCTCGGAGTCGGCGTCCTGCGACGAATAGAATCCGCCGGCCGGGTGGGTCATCTCGCGCAGGATGTAGTCGAGCGTCTCTTCCGAGATCCGGCGGCACTCGGGATCGCCGAACGCGAGCCAGCCGTGCAGGTAGAGCGACGCCAGCTGGCCGTTGTCGTAGAGCATCTTCTCGAAGTGCGGCACGAGCCAGTGCGCGTCGACCGAGTAACGATGAAAGCCGCCGCCGACCTGATCGTACATTCCCCCGCGCGCCATCATGGTCAGGGTCGTGTGGGCCATCTGGCGAGCGCGCGCGTTCTGCGTGCGTTTCCAGTAGCGCAGGACGAACTCCCAGATCATCGGCTGTGGGAATTTCGGCGCGCCGCCGAGGCCCCCGTCGGCGTCGTCGAACTGCGCCGAGATCGCCTGGAAGGCCTCGCCGAGCAGGGACGGGGTGAGGAGCTCCGACGCCGCTCGCAGGCGCTCCGACTGGCCGAGCGCCTCGCTGATCTTGCGCGACGACTCGACGACCTCTCCCCGGCGCGTCGCCCAGGCGTCGGCAATCGACATGAGCAGGCGCGGGAATCCGGGCAGCCCGTGCCGGTCCACCGGCGGAAAGTAGGTGCCGCCGTAGAACGGTGCGCCGTCGGGCGTCAGGAACACGGTCATCGGCCAGCCGCCGTGACCGGTCATCGACTGAACGGCCTGCATGTAGATCTGATCGACGTCCGGGCGCTCCTCGCGGTCGACCTTCACGCTCACGAAGTGCCGGTTCATCACCTCCGCGATCTCGGGGTTCTCGAACGACTCGTGCTCCATCACGTGGCACCAGTGACACGCCGAGTAGCCGACGGAGAGGAGCACCGGCTTGTCCTCGGCCCGGGCCTTCGCGAAGGCCTCGTCGCCCCACGGGTACCAGTCGACCGGGTTACCGGCGTGCTGGAGGAGATAGGGGCTGGTCTCGCGCGCGAGGCGGTTTTCCGCCACGAGGGGCCTCCGGTTACCGGGTGAAGGGCAACGCGCTGACGTTCGCCGCGACCGCGCGCTCGCCGAGGCGAACCGACACGGCGCTGCCCGGCTCGGCGTGCTGGCGACGGAGGAACGCGAGCGCGATCGGCCGCCCGAGGCCGAACGACCAGGTCGCGCTCGTGACCCGGCCGACGGGAGCACCGTCGGCGATCACCTCGGCGCCGCTCGGCGCCACCTGGTCGCCCTCGAGCACGAGCCCGCGAAGCACCCGGTTCACGTGCCCCCGGTCACGGATCCTCACGACGACCTCCTGGCCGGGGTAGCAGCCCTTGCTTTCGGAGGCGAGGTTCGCGAAGGGGATCTCGGGAAGAAGGACGGATTCGTCGACGTCGTGGCCGAAGACGGGTGTGCCCGCCTCGATCCGGAGCGACTCGAAGGCCACGAGCCCCAGGGGCCGCGCGCCAGCCGCGACGAGCGCGTCCCATATCTTCGGCGCCTCGGCTGCAGGGCCCGCAATCCACACCTCGGCTTCACCGGTCTCACCGCCACCGCTCACGAGCCGCAGGGGAATCTCGCCGAGCTTTCCTTCGACGTGCGCCCACGCGGTCGCCGGCGGACGCGCGCCCATCAATCGCTCGCTCGTCTCCGGCGCCTTGGGTCCGACGAGGACGAGGAGTGCCGTCTCGCCGGAGACGTCACGAATCACCACCTTCTCGGAGAAGAGATAGTGATCGAGCGCCTCGGCGGTCTTCCGCGCCATCGCCGGCGGGGTCACGACGAAGATCCGGTCGGCGACGACCCAGACGACGAGGACGACCTGCACCTTGCCGTGGACGTCGAGCAAGGTCGCCGCGCACCCCTGCCCTGGGCTGAGCGCCTTGACCTCGTTGCTCACGAGGGCGTGGAGGAACGTCGCGCGATCGCGCCCGGTAAGCTCGAGAATACCGAAGTGGCCCCGATCGACGAGCCCGACGTCGTGGCGCGCACGCTTGTACTCGTCGGCCGGAGCGCCGTACGCGACGGGCAGCTCCCAGTCGGACACGGCCTCGAACGTCGCGCCCGCGGCGACGTGACGCTCGTGGAGCGGCAGCGGGTTCGCCATGGCGCCATTCTACATGACGCGCGCGCTGCTCATCGCGCGTCGCTCGGCCAGAGCGATCCGCGCCGCGTGCTAGACTGCGCGCCGTGCGACCGCCGCCGCAGGGGACGATCCGCCGGTTCCAGCGACGTCTGCTCGCGTGGTACGCGGAGCACGGCCGCGACCTGCCCTGGCGACGGACGCGGCATCCGTACCGCGTGCTGGTGTCCGAGATCATGCTCCAGCAAACTCAGGTCGACCGGGTCATCCCGAAGTACCGGGAGTTCCTCCGTCACTACCCGACGCTTGCGCATCTCGCGCGAGCGCCCGTCGGCCACGTGCGGCGTCTCTGGTACCCGCTCGGCTACAACATCCGCCCGATTCGTCTCCACGCGATCGCCCGCGAGACCGTCGCCCACTACGGCGGCCGCCTGCCCGATCGTGAGGAGGCGCTGCGGCGGCTACCGGGTGTCGGGCGCTACACGGCGGGCGCGATTCTCTCGTTCGCCTACGGTCGCGACGCGGCGGTCCTCGACACCAATGTGCGCCGCGTCCTGGGTCGCGTCTTTCTGGGCCCACGCCGGCTCGCGCGCGTCCGCGGACAAAAGGCGTTCTGGGACCTCGCGGCCGCACTCGTCCCACGCGGCCGTGGCTACGATTTCAACCAGGCGCTCATGGATTTCGGCGCGACGTGGTGCACGCCGCGCAAGCCTCGCTGCGCTCCCTGCCCCATGAAGCGCTTCTGCGCCAGCTACGAGCGTGCCTAGTCTCGTCGAGGTCGTGGCCGCTTTGATCCAGGACGAGGCGGGCCGCTACCTGATCACCCGGCGCCACGGCCACTCGCACCTCGCCGGCCTCTGGGAGTTTCCGGGGGGCAAGCGCGAACCGGGCGAGTCGCTGGAAGAGGCGCTCCGTCGCGAGCTCGTCGAGGAGCTGGCGGCAAGCTTCATCGTCGGCGAGCGGGTCGAGACGGTCCGGTGGGCATACCCGGAGCGGACGGTCGTGATTCACTTCTACCGTTGCCGGCTCGAGTCTGGGACGATCGAGCCCCGTGAGTCTCAGACCATGGCGTGGGTGGCGGCAGAGCGTCTCGGGGAGTTCGAGTTCCCGCCGGCCGACCGCGAGCTGATCGCGCGCCTTCGCTGAGGCCGGGTCCGCGGGCGGTCGCAGCGTCAGAATATTCCTGTGACGGGAGTCAGTACGTTGGCTGGATCGAACCGTTTCTTGGCAGCAGCAAACAGCCGCCACGTCTCGAGGCTCGGCAGTTGGCCGAGCGGGGCAGACCGGCCTGTTGCGCCATAGGCGCGAGAGCCCTTCCGCGCAGCGACACCGGCGTTGAACAACATCGATGCGGCCGCGTTTGACGGACAAGCGGCGCGTCGTCACCTCTCGCGGCCCTTCCCCAGAAGAGCTCAAGACCAGAACCGATCCTCCCGCTGCTCGTCGCCCTGAAACTCGCGAAAGTCGGTCGCCTTTCCGTTCTTCATTCGCCAGACGTGCACTTCAGAAAACGACGCGGAGACCCCGTTTCGTTGTGCATTGCTCGCGGTGAAGACAAGCCCGCGCGGAGCGCTTGTCGATCTCGAGCTCGTACGGCCACCCGTCTCGAGTCGCGGTACAATCGGAGCCCTTCCACTCCGACACGAGACGAGAGGGCCCATGGACCTGCCGAAGACAGCGAGCGCGGTGGTGATCGGCGGCGGCGTGGTCGGCTGCAGCATCGCCTACCACCTCGCGCGGCGTGGCCTCGCAGACGTCGTCGTCGTGGAGCGCGAGACGGTAGGCTCGGGGACCACCAGCAAAGCGGCCGGCGGCATTCGCGTTCAGTTCCCCACCGAGACCGAGATCCGGTTCTCGCTCGAGGCGATCCGGGTGTTCGAGCGGTTCCAGGACGAGTTCGGTGTCGACCCCGGCTACAAGAAGATCGGCTACCTCTTTCTCATCGCCGAAGCCAAGCATCTGCGCGGATTCGAGAAGCGGATCGCGCTCCAGCGGCAGCTCGGCGCCGACGTGCGAGTGATCACTCCGGACGACGCTCGGAAGCTCGTGCCCGCCCTCCGTGTGGACGACCTGATCGCGGCGGTGTGGGGGCCCGGCGACGGGCTCGCCGGTCCGGCCGAGGTGACGGCCGGCTTCGCCCGGCGCGCGCGCGAGCTCGGTGTGAAGATCGTCGAGGGCGTCCGCGTCGTGTCGCTCGAGCGGGCGCAGGGCCGAGTGAGCGGAGTGACGACCTCGGCCGGGGCGATCGCCGCGCCCCTGGTGATCAACGCCGCCGGGCCGTCGGCGGCGCGCGTCGCGAGGCTCGCGGGCGTCGAGCTGCCCGTGCATCCAAGACGCCGCCACATCTTCTTCACCGAGCCCTTCCCGGCGATTCCCGGGCCGGTGCCGCTGACCACCGACGTCACCAGTGGCTTCTACTTCAGGAAGGAAATGGAGCAGGTGCTGCTGAGCCCGGGAGACGTCGAGGACATCGGCGAGGATTTCGATGTCCCGATGGACTGGGGCAAAGTCGAAGACGCGGTGCAGAAAGCGATCCAGCGGCTGCCGATCATCGGCGACGCGCGCATCGCCGGCGGCTGGGCCGGGCTCAGGCCGCTCACGCCAGACGATCACGCCATCATCGGCTGGGCGCCTGGTGTCGAGGGATTCTTCCTGGCGGTCGGGTTCGGTGGCCACGGTTTCCAGCATTCGCCCGCCACCGGCCGCTACGTCGCGGAGTGGCTGCTCGACGGCAAGCCGTCTCTCGATCTTTCGCTCTTCGATCCCGCTCGGTTCGACCGCGCGGGCGCCGCTCACGAAGCGACCCCGGACGCCGAGTGAGCTCCGTGAAGATCGCCGACGTCCGCGTGATCCTCGCCGATATCCCGGTCAAGCGCCCGCACAAGATGTCCTTCACCACGCTGGAAGCAGTGAATTTCGCCTTCGTCCGCGTCGAGACGACCGATGGCCTCACCGGCTGGGGCGAGGCCGCGTGCCTCGGGGGCCCGACCTGGAGCGAGGAGTCGTCGGAATCGGTGGCGGTGACGATCGAGCGCTACATCGCGCCGTGGCTCCCCGGCCGTGACGCCACCCGGATCGAGGCGCTGAGCCGAGAGATGGCGCGTCGCGTCCAGGGCAATCCCTTCGCGCGCGCCGCCGTCGAGATGGCGCTCTGGGACCTCAACGGCAAAGCGCTCGGCGTTCCCGTGCACCGCCTGCTCGGCGGGCGCGTGCGCGAGAGCGTGCCGCTCTCGTGGTCGCTCGCGGTCGAGAGCTCGGACGCCGAGGTCGCCGAGGCGCGCGAGAAAGTCGCGCTGGGCCATCGCATCTTCAAGATCAAGACGGCCGCGCATCCGGTCGCCCACGACGTCGAGCGCGTCAGGCGACTGCGGGAGGCCGTCGGGCCCGACGTCTCCCTCCGCGTCGACGCCAACCAGGGCTGGGACCGGTCGACCGCGCTCCAGGCCATCCGCGCGCTCGAGCCCTACGGCCTAGACTTCGTCGAGCAACCGCTCGGGCGATGGGATCGGGAGGGCTTGGCCGAGATCGCGCGGGCGGTGAAGGTGCCGATCATGGCCGACGAGGCGTGCTGCTCGACCCACGATGCGCTGGCGATCGCACGCCTCGGCGGCGTGAGCATCCTCGCGCTCAAGCTCACGAAGTCGGCTGGCATTCTCGGCGCCATGGCCGTCGCGCGCATCGCCGAAGCGGCGGGGATGAGCTGCTACGTCGGCTGCATGATCGAGACGTCGCTCGGCACGGCCGCCTATCTCCAGGTGGCGCTGGCGGCGGCGCCGGTGACGTGGGGCTGCGAGCTGTTCGGCCCGTTGCTCCTCGCCGGAGACGTGGCACGCCGGCCCGTGCAGTACGCGCACGGCGAGATCCTGGCTCTCGACGGTCCGGGGCTCGGCGTGGAGATCGACGAGAGACTCTTGAAGGAGTGGACGCGACAGCCCTGAGCCCTGCCGGGAGGCGTCAGCGCCGTTTCGCGAGGAATGCTTCCATGCCACGCTTGGCGTCGCCGGCCGCGAACGACGCGTGGTGCGCGCTCTCGCAGAACCTGGCGCAGGCTCGGAAATCCGCCTCGGTCCTCCGGCGCGCGTACTGCTTGTTCTGCTTCATCGCGATCGGCGCGTACGCCGCCATCGTCCGCGCGAGCTCGGTGGCCTCGGTCAGGAGCCGGCTCCGCGGGACGACCTTGACCGTCAAACCCGCCTCCTGCGCCTGGCGTGCGTCGAGCGACTCGCCGCTCAGGACGAGGTAGAGCCCGCGGCTCATCCCGATCGTGTTCCAGAGCAGCTCGAGGCCGAAGACGGCCGGAATTCCGTCCCGGATCTCCGGCATCCCGTACCGCGCGTTCTCGGACGAAATCCGGATGTCGGCCAGAAGCGCCAGCTGGCAGCCGGCGCCCATCGCCCAACCGTTCACCGCGGCGATCACGGGCACGTCGAGCATCCGAACGCGATCGTAGAGAAGCTCGTACTCGCGCACCCACTCCTCGGCTTCCGGGCCGCTCATGTCCTTCGTCTCGGTGAGGTCCTGGCCCGCACTGAAGGCCTGATCGCCGGCGCCGGTGAGGATCACGGCGCGGATCTCCGGGTCGCCCTTGATGCGCGTGAGCGCATCGCCGAGCTCGCCCTTGAGCGCGCGGTTGAGCGCGTTCAGGACTCTCGGTCGATTGAGCGTGATGACGACGACGTTCTCCGTCTGTTCCCACACGATGTCTCGGTACATTCACGCCTCCCTCGCATGCGTCGTGGCGGCCCGAACTCTAGCACGCCGACGTCGGCGGAGCCGGTGCGGAATGCCTCGATTTCGAGCCATCCGGATACCGCGTGCGCCTCGCGACGTAGGCGACCGCGAGCGTATTGACGCTGGGCGAGGGCCCGCATAGCATGAGGGCCGCTCGGCGCCGCACACATGCCCTCGGTGGAGGATCACCATGATTGGACGAGCTCGAATTACTCTGCTGGCAGCGCTGCTGGTCGTCGGGCTCACCGTGCCCGCCCTCGCCCAGAAGCCCGTGAAGATCGGCGTCCTCACGCCGCTCTCACCGCCCGGCGACGCGGCCGCCGGACAGTTCATCGTCCGCGGCGCCAAGATGGGCGCCGAGGACGTCAACGCGCGTGGCGGCGTCCTCGGCGGGCGAAAGATCGAGCTGGTCATCGAGGACGACGCCGGCACGCCGGAGAAGGGGTCGGCTGGATTCCGCAAGCTCGCCACCCAGGACCAGGCGGTCGCGGTCGTCGGCCAGTTCCACAGCTCGGTGATGACGGCGGTGCAGGCGCTCGCCGAGCAGTTCAAGGTCCCGGTCTTCTCCACTCAGGCCTCGGCGCGCCAGATCACGGAGAAGCACCTGAACTACACCTTCCGCACGCACGTGATCGACCCCGACCGTTGCCAGATGTGGACGCGCTGGGCCAAGGACCGCGGCTTCAAGCGGGTCGCGCTGATCACCGAGAACACGGACTACGGCGTGGGGCTGGTGGACGAAACCAAGAAGGCCTTCGCGGCGATGCACCCGGGCGCCGAGCTCAAGACGATCATCTTCGACCGGGCGGTGGTCGATCTCACCCCGCAGCTCCTCGAGATCAAGAGCTGGAAGCCCGACCTGCTCCTCAACGGCGGCATCGGCACCCCGATGTACCTGATCATCAAGCAAGCGTACGACGTGGGACTGCACCCAGCCGTGCCGATGCTCATCTCCTACGACGCGCCCGCGCGACCCGAGTACTGGAAGAACCTCGGCGAGAAGGGCACGTGGGCCGCCTTCATCGTGTACTACCACCCGACGATGAGGCTGACCGCGCGCGGCGAGGCGTTCCGCAAGAAGTACATGGCCGAGTTCAAGGAGGATCCGATCTACGGCGCCCTCAACGGGTACGCCCAGGTGGTCCTCCTGGCCGACGCGCTGAACGCCGCCAAGAGCGACAACATCGACGAGCTGGTGAAGGCGCTCCTGGCCGGGAAGTTCGAAGGCTGGAACGGGACGATCAGCTTCTCGCGTGGCGAGGGGCCGTACTGGCAGCAGTGGACGCCGCCGATGCTCGTCACCCAGTACACGAAGCCGGAGATGCCGTTCACCGACGTCAAGATCGTCTATCCGCCGGAGCTCAAGACAGGAGACTGGGTGGCGGGACCGAAGCGCTGAGGCCGAAACGCCTCCGCGGTGGACGCACACCTCTTCTCGCAGTACTTGCTCTCGGGCGTGGTCATCGGCGTGATCTACAGCCTGATGGCCCTCGGGATCACCTTCATCTACAGCATCATGAAGATGATCAACTGGGGGATGGGCGAGTTCTACATGATCGGCAGCTACGTGCAGTACGCCCTGATCGTGAACCTGCTCGGCCCCCGGCTCTGGTACGTCGCGCTCCCGCTGTCGATGGGCGCCGTGTTCCTCCTCGGGCTGGTCGTCCAGCGATTTCTCCTGCGACCGATGTTCGTGGGCGGCATCGAGCGGCGCGACGAGTACGCGACGATCATCACGATCGCTCTCATGGTCTTCTTCCGGAACCTGGCGATCGTCCTGGGGGGCCCGAACCAGTACGCGCCGCCCGACTATGCGCGCCCGATGACGCTCGGAACGCTGCCCATCTCGGGCAACCGCTTCGTGGCGCTGATCGCCACGCTCGTCCTTCTCAGCCTCTTCTATCTGGTGATCAAGAAGACCTGGCTCGGCCGCGCGCTCCGCGGCGCCGCCCAGAATCGCGTCGGCATCCAGACCGCCGGGATCGATGTGCTCCGTCTGGACATGCTGGCGTTCGGCATCGGTGTGGCGCTGGCGGCCGCGGCCGGCGCGCTCCTGGCGCCCGACTTCCTCGTCTACCCGGAGAACGGCGCCATCTCGACCTTCAAGGGCTTCGAGATCATCGTGATCGGCGGGCTCGGCTCGGTCCTTGGCAGCATCGTGGGCGGCGTGCTCCTCGGCGTGATCGAGGCGCTGGGCTCGGTGTTCCTCTCGGCAGCCTACAAGGACCTCTACGGCTTCCTGCTGCTGATCGCGCTGCTCGTGTTCCGGCCCACCGGACTCTTCGGCGAGCGCGAGCGTAGCGTGTAGGCGCTAGACCGGCTTGAACGCGGCCGGCAGCCGCTTGATGCCGTGTATGAAGTTCGAGCGGAGCTTTTCCGGCTTGCCCGTGGCTTCGATGTCGGGCAGGCGCCGCAGCAGCTCCCTCATCATCACGACGACTTCGCGCCGGGCGAGGTGGGCGCCGAGGCAGAAGTGCGGCCCGCCGGTCCCGAAGCCGCCCTGGTGATTCGGCTCCCGAGTGATGTCGAAGCGGTACGGATCCTCGAAGTGCGTCTCGTCGCGGTTGGCGGACACGTACCACATCGCGACCTTCTCGCCTTTGCGCATCTCGACTCCGCCGAACGAGACGTCGCGCGTCAGCGTCCGCCGCATGTGCAGCAGCGGGCTCGCCCAGCGGACGATCTCCTCAGCCGCGGTGGCGGCGTGGCCCTCCAGGTCGTCGAGCCATCGGCGCTTCTCGTCCGGGAAAGTCGTGAGCGCCCAGAGCCCGTGGCTGATCGCGTTGCGCGTCGTCTCGTTGCCCGCGGCTATGAGCAAGAGGATGAACGGTCCCAGGTCCTCCGGCGGCAGCGCCTCGCCGTCCATCTCGGCGTGGACGAGCGTCGTCGCGATGTCCTCCTGAGGATGCTCCAGGCGGCTGCGACCGAGCCATAGCCCATAGTCGCGGAGCTCGTGGCCCGCCTGCACGAGCGACTCTTTCGTTCCGCCGTACTCGGCGTCGCCGCCGGCCAGGAGGCGGTTGGTGAGATCGAGCAGACGCGGCCGATCGGCGTCGGGCACGCCCACCATGTCGCAGATGATGGCCACCGGGAGAACAGACGACACCTCCGAGACGAACTCGATCTCGCCCCTGGGAGCCACGGCGTCGACGATCTCGCGCGCCCGACGCCGCACCGAGTCCTCGGCCTTCGCCACCATGCGGGGGGTGAAACCTCGATTGACGATCGCCCTGAGCTTCGTGTGCTTCGGTGGATCCGTGGAGATCATCGACCGGATCCCGATCCGCGCGGCGTCCTCCGGGTCGGTCATCACCTGGATCCCGTAGGCCGAGCTGAACGTCTCCCAGTCGCGGCTGGCGGCGGCGACATCGTCGAACCGGGTCAGGGACCAGAACCCCCGGCCCGAGTCAGGATGCTGGTGCCAGGCGATCGGCCGCTCGTGACGCAGGCGGGCCATCGCGCCGTGGATGTCGTCCCGAAGCCAGAAGTCGAAGCTGGCCGGGTTGACCTCGTCGAGGGTCAGCGTGGTCGTCGGCGCGGGGATCTCGCTCATCGCGTCTGCCTCCGGTGGATCGAGCTCGGGCGCCCGGACTCTGGCTCCCCTCCGAGTACCGCATTCGCTACACTCGGGTCAAGGCGAGCCTTCAGATCCGGCAGATCGGCGGGAGGCCTGACATGCGAGTGGTCGTCGACTACGCTCTCTGCGAGAGCAACGCGGTGTGCATGCGTCTGGTGCCCGAGGTTTTCGAGGTGCGCGGCGACGACCGGCTCTATCTGCGCACGGAGCAGCCGCCCGAGACGTTGCGGGCCCGCGTGGAGGAAGCCGTACGGCGCTGCCCGAAGCAGGCGCTGGCGCTCGTTGACGATTCTCGGATCTGAAGGGCGAACGGCTTCGGCTCGCACTGCCGTCAGTCCCATTGCCGGCGGGGTGTGAAGACCGGCGCCAGGGCCGGGATGCGCGCCGCTAGCCGCTGGCCGAGCCCGCGACCGATGCCCGCCAGCCCTCCCGGGTAGCCGCGGGCGATGACGATCACGAGCAGAGCGAAGAGCACCATGCGGATCTCGCCCCAGGCCCGCAGCGCCTCCGACAGCACCTCGATGAACACCGCACCCAGGATCGGTCCGGCGAACGTCCGGAGACCACCCACGATCACCATGACGACCACCATGGCCATCTCGTTGAACTTCATCGGCGTCGGCGACAGCAGGCCGACGTAGTGGCCCTGGAACCCGCCGGCGACCGCCGCGAAGACGGCCGAAACGGCGAAGACGAACCGCTTCCACTTGAAGGTATCCACGCCCATGACGGCCGCCGCCTCCTCGTCATCCCGGATCGATCGCATGTACGCGCCGACCCGAGAGTCGATGATCTCGCGCGCGGCGAGGACGGCCGCCAGCGCGAGGGCGAGGAAGAGGTAGTAGTACGCGGTGGGACGGGGCGTCGCGAAGAGGAACGGCGTCGCCAGGCCGAGGTCGCCCCGGGTGATCTCGTACTCGACCGTGATGAAGAGCCGCATCGACTCGGCGAAGGCCCAGGTGGCGAGCGCCAGGTAGATCGCGCGCATCCTCAGGCACAGTGTGCCGAGGCCGTAGCCGATCGCGGCCGCCACGACGACCCCAGCCGCGATGCCCACGAGGATCGGCACGTGCGCGTACAGGACGAGCAGGGCCGAGGTGTAGGCGCCGATCCCGGCGAACGTATGGTGCGCCAGCGAGAACTGCCCGGTGTAGCCGGCGAGCAGGTTCCAGCCGATGGCGAGGATGACGTAGTAGAGGCTCGTGGCCAGCACGTGGGTGTGGTACTCCGACATCGCCCACGGCAGCCATGCCAGCGCCGCGTACGCCAGCAGGCACCACGCGAGGCGGCGAAGGACACGCGGCAGGTCAGGCTCCGAGGAGCGAGTCGCGGATGATCTCGCGGAGCTGATCGGCGAAGGCCTGGCGCGGACCCTCCCGTCGCACGCGCCCGATCTCGAGCATGTAGAGGTAGTCCGAGATCTCGACGGCCTTCGTGATGTTCTGATCGACGAGAAGGATCGTCACGCCGGCGGCCTGGACCTCGCGCAGCCGCTCGTAGACCTGCTCGGCGATTCGCGGCGCCAGGCCCGCCGATGGCTCGTCGACCAGGAGCAAGCTCGGCGCGGTCACGAGCTCCTTGGCGACCGAGAGCATCTTCGCCTCTCCGCCGGAGAGCACCGTGGCGCGGAGCCGGCGCTTGTCGCCGAGACGCGGAAAGGCGTCGTAGGCGCGCTCCAGCATCCCGGCGACACGCGCCCGGTCGTGCCGGAACACCCAGGCCCCGAGCTCGAGATTTTCCTGTACCGTGAGCTGGGGGAAGATGTTCGCGCCCTGCGGCACGTAGCCGATACCCGACCGCTTGAGCGTGTGCGGCGCCAGGTGATGGATCTCGCGCCCGTCCAGGACGATTCGGCCCCGGCTCGGATGGAGGAATCCAAAGATCGTCTTGAGGAGCGTCGATTTTCCGGCGCCGTTCGGACCGATGACGCCGGTCACGGTGCCACGGGCGACACCGAGGTGGACGTCGTTCAGGATGTCGATGCCTTCGACGTAGCCGACGACGATCCCCTGGAGCTCGAGCAGCGCCACTTACCGCCCCAGGTAGGCTTCGAGGACGGCGGCGTGGTTGGCGATCTCCTCGAACGACCCCTCGGCGATGAGCTTGCCCTCGTGCATCACCGAGACCCGCGGGCAGAGCCGGCGCAAGGTCGCCATCTCGTGGGACACGATCAGGAACGTCACACGCTCCTCGCGGTTCATCCGGAGGATCGTTTCCATGATGGTGTCCTTGATCGTGGGATGCACCCCCGCGAACGGCTCGTCCATCAGGAAAAGATGGATCGGGTTCACCATGAGGCCGCGCGCGATTTGCAGCAGCATGCTCTGACCGCCGGACAGCTCCTTGGCCAGCGCGTGGCGCTGGCCGTCCAGGGTGACGAGCTCGAGCAGCCGGCGGGCGCGGTCGATGATCTCGGGCATCGGGCGGTGGCCGCCCCGGCCGAGCTCGGCCAGGGCCGGCAGCAGGACGTTTTCCAGCACCGTCATGTTCCCGAAGAGCTTCGGAGTCTGGAACGTCCTGGCCACACCCCGCGCCGTGATCTGGTGCGGTCGCAGGCGATCGATGCGCTCGCCGCGCAGGCGGATGTCTCCCCCATCGGCGCGGTACAGGCCAGAGAGCAGATTGACCGTCGTCGTCTTGCCCGAGCCGTTGGGTCCGATGAGCCCTCGCACCTCGCCGGGGCGAAGCGCGAGGGGAAGATCGTCCACCGCCACCAGCCCGCCGAACCGCTTCGTGAGGCCCCGCGTCTGGACGAGCCATCCGTTCGGCGCGCCGGCGACCTCTGTCACGTCAGCCGGTCACGCCGGTCGAGGCGGCTGGCCGGCGGCGAGTGCCGCGTGGACCATGGTGACGAGCGAGACGATGTCGAAGACGGGAAGTCCGGTCTCGCGCTGGATGTCGGCGGTATACGGCGGCATGTTGGTGCACTCCAGCACGACCGCGCCGATGTCCCCGTGCTCGGCGACGAGCCGGCGCGCGACTCGCACGTGCTCCTCGCGCGCGACATCCACGTCCAGCACCAGCTCGTTGCCCAGGAGCACGCGGGTGAACTCCTTCTCCGTCTCCATCCCGGCGACGGCGATCGGGATGTCGCCGCCGATGCCCGCGCCGGCGAGATGCTCTGCCGTGAGCGTCCCAGCGTTCACGGTCATGATGCCGACACGCCGTCCGGGCGGAAGTAGACGGTGGACGAGGGGGACCAGCAGGAGACTCGAGGTGAACACGGGCACCCGGACCGAGGCGGCGATCTCGCGCTGGAACTTGACGAGAAATCCGCAGTTGGTGGTGATCGCGCCCACCCCTTCGCGCTCGAGCCGCTGCGCTCCTTCGAGGAACGCGGGCAAGAGGCCCGCCGCGCCCCGCCGCACGACCAGATCGGGGTCGGCGCCGCTCACGCGCTCGTAGCGGACCGGGAACGGGAAGGTCGCGGCATTGCCCATGTCGCCGGGGATCCGGGGAAATCGCGTGTCGAGCATGAGGATGCCGACGCTGAACCCGTACTGGTTGACGCCGCCCCGGACACGCCCCGACGTCATGGCCCCCTACTCTACCCTGCTTCTTTCTTTCGGGGCCGCCTGAGCTTATCCTCAGGCGACGGATCCCCGAGGCCTAGCACCGAGGGACCAGGAGGCCTGGTGAAGATCGACATCTTTCCGCACATCATGCCGCGCCGCTATTTCGATCGGATGCTGCAGGTGGCTCCGCCGGGCATGACGCTGCAAAAGCGGATGTCGGGGATCCCCGTCCTGGTCGACGTCGCGGAGCGCCTGCGGCTCATGGACCGCTACGAGGGCTACACGCAGGTCCTCACGCTCGCCAACCCGCCCATCGAGGTCGTGGGTGGCCCCGACGTGAGCCCCGAGCTCGCGCGGCTCGCCAACGACGGAATGGCCGAAGTGGTCGCCCGGAACCCTGACCGCTTCCCCGGCTTCGTCGCGTCGCTCCCGATGAACAATCCCGACGCCGCGGTGCGCGAGATCGATCGGACGATCGACGATCTCGGCGCCACGGGTGTGCAGGTGTACACCAACGTCGCCGGACGGCCGCTCGATCTGCCGGAGTACCAGCCGGTCTTCGACCGGATGGCCCAGCGCGACCTGCCGATCTGGATGCATCCGGCGCGGCCGGCGGCATTCGCCGACTACGCGAGCGAGAAGCGGTCGAAGTACGACATGTGGTGGGCGTTCGGCTGGCCGTACGAGACCTCCGTGGCGATGGGGCGCCTGGTCTTCTCCGGAATCTTCGATCGCCATCCCCGGCTGAAGATCATCACGCACCACATGGGCGCCATGATCCCGTTCTGCGCCGGCCGCGTCGGCGGCGGCCTGGATCAGCTCGGCAGCCGGACCGACGATGCCGAGGACATGGCCGCGCTCGCGCGTTTGCAGAAGCCGCCGATCGAGTACTTCAAGATGTTCTACGGCGACACCGCCCTCTTCGGCGCCTGGCACGCCATGGAGTCCGGGCTGGCCTTCTTCGGGGCCGACCACGTCCTCTTCGGGACCGACATGCCCTTCGATCCCGAGAAGGGGCCGGGCTTCATCCGCGACACCATCGAGGCGATGACGCGGATGCGCGCCACCGAGGACGAGAAGGTGAAGATCTACGAGGGCAACGCTCGCCGGATGCTCCGGCTGCGGCTCAAATAGCTCAACTCGAGGGAGAGAGAGACGATGACCAAGCGAGCGAGCGTCGAAAGCACCGCCGAAGCCTACCTGGAGCTCCTGGCCGCCCGCGGCGTCGAGTACTTCTTCGCGAATTCCGGCACGGACTTCGCGCCGCTGATCGACGCCTACGCCAAGCGGCTCTCCCAGGGCCAGGCGTTGCCGCGGCCGATGACGATCCCGCACGAGACGCCGGCGGTGAGCATGGCTCACGGCTACGCGATGGTCACCGGGCGACCCCAGGTCGTCATGGTCCACGTGATCGTCGGCGCCGGCAACGCGGTCGGCGGCATCATCAACGCCGCGCGCTCGAACGTGCCGATCCTCTTCAGCGCCGGGCGCAACCCGCTCACCGAGGCCGGCCTGCACGGCAGCCGCAACCGCGCGATCCACTGGGCGCAGGAATCCTTCGATCAGGCCGGGATGGTCCGCGAGTACGTCAAGTGGGATTACGAGCTCCGGAACTTCACCCAGCTCGAGACGGTCGTCGACCGCGCGCTGTCGCTCGCCCAGGCCGAGCCGCGCGGGCCCGTCTATCTCACGTTGCCCCGTGAAGTCCTGGCCGAGAAGCAGGAGACCTTCGAGTATGCCGAGGCGAGCCGGGCGCCCCGTCCGGCCGCGGCGGTCGCGGCACCCGAGGCGATCGCCGAGACGGCGCGGCTCCTGGCCGCGGCTCGCAACCCGATCATCCTCACCAAGGCTGCCGGCCGCGACCCCCTCGCCGTCGCCGCGCTCGTCAGGCTGGCCGAAGCGCTCGGCGCGCCGGTGATCGATCAGTTCCACACCTACGTGAACTTCCCCCAGGATCACCCGCTCCACGCGGGCTTCGATGCGACGCCGTATCTCGACGACGCCGACTGCGTCGTGGCGGTCGAGTCCGACGTGCTGTGGTTTCCTGCGCTCAAGGCGCCGCGGCCCGAGACGAAGATCGTCCAGATTGCGGTGGATCCGCTCTTCGCGCGTTACCCGATCAGAGGGTTCCCGGCCGACGCGGCGCTGTCGGGCACGGTCAGCCTGAACCTGAGCGCGCTCGCCGAGGCCGTCCGGCCGCGTGTCGACGCCGCCGCCGTCGGTGAGCGCACGCAGCGCTGGCACGCCGAGCACCGGAGGCTCCGCGAGACGTGGGCCGCGACGGCGCGGAAGGCGCAGAACGAAAAACCCCTCGAGATGGTCTGGGTCTCGAAGTGCGTCGGCGATCTCGTGGACGACCGGACCATCCTCGTGGACGAGTACGATTTCGATCCGACCCAGGGCTGCTTCCGCGCGCCGGGGACTTACTTCGGGTCGTCGCCGGCCGGCGGCCTCGGCTGGGGCCTGGGCGCGGCCCTCGGGGCCAAGCTGGCCGCGCCGGACAAGACGGTCATCTGCTGCGTCGGCGACGGCGCCTACATCTTCGGCGCTCCGACCGCCGCTCACTTCGTTTCCCGCGCGTACAATCTGCCGGCACTGTTCGTGATCTTCAACAACCGCGCCTGGAACGCGGTCAAGCGCGCGGTACAGAGCCACGCGCCCGCGGGTGCCGGCGTCAAGTCGGCCACCATGCCGCTCTCGGACCTCGAGCCGGCGCCCGACTACGAGCTGGTGTGCCGCGCCTCCGGCGGCCACGCCGAGCGCGTCGAGGACCCGGCGGCGCTGCCCGAGGCGCTGGCCCGCGCGCTCAAGGTCGTGCGCGACGAGAAGCGCCAGGCACTGCTCAACGTGATCTGCAAGAAGCCATGAGGATCGAAGCGATTCCCCGATGGAGGAAACGGCGATGACGGTGCTCGATGCCGACGGCCACGTGACCGAGACCGCCCAGCAGCTCGTGAAGTACATGGACGCGCCGTACCGCGATCGGCAGCTCTCCTTCCCGCTTGTGCCGTCCGACGGCTGGGACCGGCGGCTCATCACGAAGTTCCACGACACGGCCGGAACCGCCGACGAGTGGCTGCGAGCGCTCGACAAGGGCGGCATGGAAGCGGCCGTGCTCTTCCCGACGCTCGGGCTCTTCATGTCCTTTCTGAAGGACCGGGCCTGGGCCGTGCAGTTCTGCCGGGCGTACAACACCTTCATGCACGAGGAGTTCATCAAGAAAAGCCCGCGCCTGAAGTCGGTCGCCCTCCTGCCGATCCAGGACCCGGAGGCCTCGGCGAAGGAGCTCCGCCGCGCGGTGCGCGAGCTCGGCCACTCCGGTGCGATGCTGTCGGCGGACGGCAGCCACGTCCTGGGCGATGAGCGCTTCATGCCGGTCTACGAGGAAGCCCAGCGGCTCGACGTGATGCTCGGCATCCACGCCTCGGGCTCGCACCTCGGGGGCGCCGGCGTCGATCTGTTCCCGTCGTTCATCCAGGCGCACACCTGCTCGCATGCCTTCGGCCAGATGCGCCAGCTCACCTCGATCGTCTTCGAGGGGATCCCCGAGCGCTTCCCCGACGTCCGCATCGCCTTTCTCGAGGCCGGCTGCGGTTGGGCGCCGTACTGGATGGAGCGGATGGACGACGAGTACGCCAAGCGCGGGGAGATCGAGGCGCCGGCCCTCAAGAAGAAGCCGAGCGACTACGTGCGGTCGGGCAAGATCTACTTCTCGTGCGAGGCCGACGAGTGGCTCCTGCCCCAGGCGCTGAAGCTCTGCGGCGAGAACCAGATCGTCTACGCGTCCGACTACCCGCACTGGGACCACAGCTACCCCGAGTCGATCGACGAGATCAGGGACCGCGGCGACCTCACCGACGCCCAGAAGCGCAAGGTGCTGGCCGACAACTGCCGCACGCTCTACAAGCTCTGAGCGGCGTCCGCGTACAATAGACCCGATGCGAACGCGTCGGATCCTGCTCTTGCTGACGGCCTGGCTGTCGTTCGATCTCACGACGCCGCTGCCGGGCGCCTTCGAGTTCGACGTCGAGGACTCCGAGGTCGAAGAGTCCATCCATGTCCGCCGGGAGTCTCACGGTCGACAGGCGATCGCCGCCCGGCGCGCGATCCCTCGGCAACGCGCCGAGCACCTGGTGTCGCCGCGTCGGGTGGCGCCTCCGGCGCTGGCCGCACGCCAGCCGACCGCCGATGACTGGCTCCCGCAGGTGAGGCTCGCTCACCTGCCGTCCCCGAGCCACGCCCCGTCCTCCGAAGACCACTAGCGCCGTCGTCCCGTTCGTCTCCTGAAGCACGCCGCCAATCGGCGGCGAACTCCGTTCGTTCGCTCCCAGGGGAGACACGAGATGACGGTCAATCGCTATCAAGGTCTGGCCATCGCCATCGCGCTCATCGTGGTGGGGCGCGTTCTGGTCGCGCTCCTGAAAGCGCTGGTGGAGTGACGTATGCTCTTTCTGATGGATCCTGAGTTCTGGGCGCGCGTCGTCGGAATCATCGTGATCGATCTCACGCTCGCGGGCGACAACGCCCTCGTCATCGCGCTCGCGGTCCGGACGCTGCCGACGCGTCAGCAGCTCTGGGGGCGCGTGTGGGGCACCGCGGGTGCGGTGGGTCTCCGGCTCGCGTTCATCGCCGTCGCGACGTTCCTGCTACGGATCCCGCTCCTGCAGCTCGTGGGCGGCGCGCTGCTCTTCTGGATCGCGCTCAAGCTCGTCCGCAAGGAGACTGGCGCCGAGGGACATGTGCGGCAGGGCAGCTCGCTCCGCGAGGCCGTCTGGATCATCATCCTCGCCGACGCGGTCATGAGCCTCGACAACGTGCTCGCCGTCGCCGCCGCGGCCCACGGCGACATGACGCTCGTGGTCTTTGGAATCGCGCTGTCGCTGCCGATCGTCGTCTGGGGCAGCGGCCTCCTGGCCACGCTGATGAACCGCTTCGTCTGGATCATTTGGCTCGGCGGCGGCGTCCTCGGCTACGTCGCGGGCGAGATGGTCCTGAAGGACCAGAGCCTCGCCCGCTGGATCGACCACACGGCGCCCGGCCTCGGGCTGTTGCCGTTGGTCCCGGCCGCGATCATCGTCGCGCTGGGGTGGTGGCTCAACAACCAGAACGGGAGAAAGAAGGTGCCGGGCAACGCCTGATTCAGTATCCTAAGCGCCATGGCGCAAGACCTCCGGAGCTATCTCGATCTCATCAAGCGGCGGAAGGCGGGCGAGTTCGAGATCGTCGCGGGGTCCGTCGATCCGCGGTACGAGATCACCGCGCTCGTCGTCAAGCTCGAGCGCGAGGCTAAGCGCCGGCCCGTTCTGCTGTTCGAGAACGTCAAGGGCACCAGGTTCCCGGTCCTCACCAATCTCCACGCCAGCCGGCCGCGGCTCGCCGCCGCCATGAACGCAGCGCCTGAGGCGACGCAGGCGACCTACCTCCGGGCGATGGAGAAGCCTCTCCCGCCCAAGGTCGTGGCCGCCGGACCCGTGCAGGAAGTTGTCCTCAAGGGTGACCGGATCAACCTCTACGACCTGCCCCAGATCGTCCACCACGAGGGCGACGCCGGCGCATACGTCACGGCGGCGATCTCCTTCGCGAAAGACCCAACGCGGGAGATCTGGAACTGCGCCTACAATCGGCTCCAGATCAAGGGCCGCGACACGACGTCGATCCACCTGACGACCGGCAAGCACCTGTGGGAGTTCCAGCGGATCGCCGAGGCGCGGAACGAGTCCCTGCCCCTGGCGCTGGTGATCGGTGTGCACCCGGCGATCGCCCTCGGCGCGCTCGCCATCGGATCCATCGACGAGGACGAGCGCGGGATCATGGGCGGGCTGCTGGGCGAGCCGCTCGAGCTCGTGAAGTGTCAGACCTCCGACGTGCTCGTGCCAGCCCACGCCGAGATCGTGCTCGAGTGCGAGATCCTGCCGGGACAGCGCACCCCCGAGGGGCCCTTCGGCGAGTTCACGGGCTATAGCCTCGGCGAGCGCCAGCGCGAGATCGTCCGCGTCAACGCGATCACGCATCGGCGGGACGCGATCTTCCAGGACATCACCGTCGCCCACCTCGACCACATGCTCCTGTCCACGATCCCGATGGAGGCGAACCTTTTCCGTGCCGTGCGGGCGATGGTCCCGTCGGTCAAGGCGGTGCGCGTGCCGGGCCCCTTCACCTGCTTCATCTCCATCGAGCAGCGCATCCCGGGCCAGGCCAAGAACGCGATTCTGGCGGCGCTCGGCGCCGATCTCTACATGAAGCGCATCGTCGTCGTGGACGACGACGTGGACGTCTTCGACGACCGGCAGGTGAACTGGGCGATCGCGACGCGCTGCCAACCCGACCGTGACATCACGATCATTACGAACGCGCGCGGCTCCGACCTCGATCCCTCGGCCCGCGAGGACGGTATGAGCGCGAAGTGGGGCGTGGACGCGACGGCCAAGCCCTCGCTCGCGGCCTACACGCCCCGACACCGCGTGCCGGCCGACGTCTGGCAGCGGATCAACCTCAAAGACTTCTTCGCCTGACCGGCTCCGTGGCGGAGAGCTTCGTTCGCCGCCTCGAGGCCAGCGCGCGTCGCACCCCGGACAAGCCCGCCCTCGTCTGGGAGGGCGGCGCGGTCACGTTCGACGAGCTGGACCGTCGGGCGGACGCCTTCGCCGCGATCCTCGAGGCGAAGGGCGTCCAGCCTGGGGACCGCATCGCGCTCGCGATCGGAAACCACTGGGCGTTCGCGGTGGCGTTGCTCGCCGGCTGGAAACTCGGCGCCACCGTCGCTCCGCTCGACCCACTCTTGAAAGCCGACGAGCGAGCCGAAATCCTCGCCGACCTCAGACCAACACTTCTCATCGATGCAGCCATCGTAGGCGGGCTCGGGCGTGGCGGCGCGGGGGGACCCGGACGGCTCCGTCACCCACGAAGGGGTCCCACTCCGCCGTCCGGGTCCCCCCGCGCCGCCACGCCCGAGCCCGTTCACGCTGGGTTGATTCTGTATACGTCTGGCAGCACCGGGCGGCCGAAGGGCGCAGTGCTGTCACATGCGGCGCTCGAGCTTGCGATCGAGTCGTGGGCAGGTCCGGTGATGGCGCTGACGCACGCCGATGTCGTGCTGGCGACGCTTCCGCTCGCCCACTCGTTCGGCCTGAACGGCGCCCTCCTCGCTCCGTTGCTCGTCGGCGGTACCGTGGCTCTGGTGGAACGTTTCGCGCCCGAGACGGTCGTCGAGGCAATCCGCCGCCATCGCGTCACGGTCTTTCCAGGCGTCGCGACGATGTTCCGCCGGCTCCTGGACGCCGACCTCGCCGCCGCAGACCTCTCGTCGGTGCGCATCGGGGTCTCGGGCGCGGCGCCGTGTCCGTGGGATCTGGCGCAGGAGTGGCGTGCGCGCACCGGCATCAGGATCGTCCGCGGCTACGGGATGACGGAGCTCTTCCGCCCGATCTCGTATCAGGCGATGGACCCGATCGAATCGCCAGACGCGATCGGCCGACCCGTGCCGGGCGTCGAGATCCGGATCGTCGACGACACCGGCCGCCATTTGCCGAACGGCGCGGTGGGCGAGCTCCTGATCAAGAGCCCTTCCGCGATGGAGAGCTACGTGAATGCTCCGGAGGAGACGCGCGAGGTTCTCGTGGACGGATGGTTCAGCACCGGCGACCTCGCCACGGTGAACGCCGACGGTCTCGTCACCATCGTCGGCCGCAAGCGCGAGCGGATCCTCCGCGGCGGGTACTCGGTGTTCCCGCCTGAGGTGGAAGCGGTGCTCCTCGCGCACCCCGCGGTCGCCGAAGCTGCCGTCGTCGGCATGCCTCACCCCGAGCTGGGTGAAGACGTGGCCGCCTTCGTGACGCTGCGCCCTGGGCTGACGGCCACACCCGACGAGCTGGTCACCCACTGCCGGGATCGCCTGGCTGCGTTCAAGTACCCCCGACAGCTCACGGTGCTCGACGCCCTCCCGCGCAGCCCAACCGGCAAAGTCCTCAAATCCCACCTCCGACGCTGAAGGAGTACCTGCCCACAAACAAGACCGCATGCCCCCGCCCTATGCGCTCGAGCCCTCCATGCTCGAAAACGGCGTCGGCGGGCCGGGGGCCGGCTGCTGCGGTCCTGCCCGAGACCCGTGTAGTCAGGACTGACTAGACAAGAAGCGCATGACACCAAGGAGCCGGAGTGACTGCAGTCGGGTCTCGGCCAGGACCGCAGCAGCCGGCCCCCGGCCCGCCGATGCCTACCGATCGAACTCGACGAGATATTCCTTGATGCGCGGAGCGTCGGGCGCCTCCGGCTTGAGCGCCAGGTACTTCTGGAACGCCGCCTTCGCCCGCTCGGTCTCCTTCTGCTGGTAGTAGAGGAACCCGAGCTGGCGGAACGGATCGGGGAAGGCCGGGTCGAGCTCCGCCGAGCGCTCGTAGCGTTCGAGGGCCTTCCTGGCCTTGTCGGCCTTGTCCCCGGCGTCACGTGCCCGCTGCGACTGCAGGCGGTAGAGGTCGCCGTAGTAGAGCTGCGCCACCGGGTCCTTCGGGGTGATCGCGAGCACGCGGTCGAGTTGCTCCTGCGCGAGCTTGAATCGGCCGGCCTGGATGTCGAGGCGGGCGTTCTCACGCACGACGGTGCGCACCCGCAGACCCAAGTCCTCGGTGTTCCGCACGCTATCCGACGCGGCCGCCGCCGTCGCGTACTTGCTGTTGACGAGCTCGGTGGTGGTCTCGACCCGCTCGGTGAGCCGCGGGTGATTGCCGAAGAAGAAGGTCTCGAGGCTGCCGCGGTCCTTCGACTCTTTGCGCAGGAGGTCGAACACCTTGGGCGCCTCCTTCGGGTCGTAGCCGGCACGGACCAGGTTCTCCATCCCGCCCGCGTCCGCCTCGCGCTCGAGGTCGCGCCCGTAGCCGTTGATCGCCGCGATGGCGGCGAGCTGGAGCCCCAGGCCGAGGACCACGTTCGCGGTCTGGCTCAGGACCGCGCCGCCGATGTAGTCGCCCGATCCCGCGCGCGAGCCTGCGGCGACCGCGACGCCGATGGAGGCGGCGATGGCCAGCACGGTGAAGAGGATCTGCTTGTTCTGGGCGTCGCGCGTGAAGCTGAGCGCGTGGCGGTTGGTGACGTGGGTCATCTCGTGGCCGACGATCATCGCCAGCTGCGCTTCGTTGTCGAGGCGCGACAGCAGTCCGGTGTGGATGTAGATCCGTCCGTTGGGCATCGCGAACGCGTTCAGCGTCGGGTCGCGCATGACGCCGAACCGGAACCCCGGGCCTCCGGCCGCGCGCACCTCGTCCGACGTAAGCTTGTCGCCGATCTTGGCGAGGTATTCCTCGAGGAGCGGATCGTCGTAGGGCTTGGCCTTTTTCTGGAGCTGCTCTTCTTCCTTCTCGGCCTGGGCCCAGAGTCGGAGCTCGTCGGCTTCGGGCTTGAAGGGCTGGCCGCCGGCGCCGATCGGGGACACGCTGCGCGAGGCGCAGGAAACGGTCAGGAAGGCGACGATGACCAGCCACGCGACCGAGCGGTAGGCGACGCGCCACGCGCCCTGCACGATCATTGCGGTGGTCTAATCTCTCAGTTCCGTTCCGCCAGCGTCTGTCGGACCCGCCTCAGCTCCTCCTTGAACGCCGCGGCGTCGCGGGCCTGCGGATACCGGGTCAGGTAGCGCTCCCACTCGGACGCCCCTCGGTGAAGGTCGCCGAGCTTCACCAGGACGGTGCCACGGTCGCGCACGTGCATCGGCGCGTCCGCCTCGACGACGAGCAGCCGGTCGATGACGGCCAGCGCTTTGGCCCAGTCCTCACGCCGGGCATAGATCCCCTGGAGATTCCTGAGCATCCGCACGACGATCTGGGCCTTCGACGCCGGGGCGAAGTGGGCGTCGGTGAGCTTGACCGGGCGCCCGACGGCGCGCGACGCGACCGCTTCGGCCTCCGCACGCTCCAGCACGCGGCCGCCGCCGAACGGGTCGAGCAACACCAACTCTCCGCCGATCGGCGCGCCCACGCAAAAGTGGCCGGGCAGGCCGACACCCAGAATCTCCAGCCCTACCCGCCGCCCGACCTCCATGGTGAGCACCGCCAGGGTGATCGGGATCCCGAGCTGGCGATCGAGGACATCGTTGAGGCAGCTGTTGCGAGGGTCGTAGTAGTCGTCGGCGTTCCCGCGAAACCCTTGCTCTTCGAACAGGAAGTCGCGGAGCCGGGCGACGGCGCGCCGCCCGTCCCCCCGCTTCGGCACACGCGAGCGCGCAGCGAGATCGTCGAGCTTCGCCAGGGAACGCTCGGGCGCGAGGTCCGGGTACTCGATTCGGGCGACTGCGAGGGCGGCCGCGGCGAGATCGATCTCGGGCATCCGCACGAGGTCCCTGAAGTCGTGAAGCGCCCGATCTCGATCCATCAACTCGCCTCAGCAGCCCGGCGCGTGATGGATGCCCGCGGTCGCGAGCGCTTTCTTCTGCAGCTCGTCGGCCAGCTCGAGCGTCTTCCGCGCCGCGTGCGACGCCGCCGCCTGCGCCTCCGACGTGGTCGCGAGCCGGAGGAGGAGCTTCCGGCCCAGCTCCTGGTGGTAGCGCTCATCCGGCTCGATCACGTCGCGATACATCGCGGCGGTCTCACGATCGCCCGCGTGCTCGCAGAACTCGATGAACTGCCGGTTCTTCACGACGGCGATCGCCTCGCGGGTGAACTGGCCCGCGGCGACGCGCTCGACGGTCGTCTCGAGGGTGTCCAGGTACTGGAAGAGCGGGCCGTAGCCCTTCCCGAGCGGATCGAACGACGCCGCGTCGAAGCCGAGCGCGCGGAGCCGGTCCGCGATCATCCGATAGTGCTTGGCCTCGTCCCCGACCTGCCGGGCCAGCGCGAGCTTGACGTCGACCACGTCGGTGGTGACCAGCCAGCGCGCGGCGATCTCGGTGGCCTCCATCTCGTTCCGGAGCGCGACCTTCAGCAGATTGAGGACGTTCAGGTCCCCCTCGACCTCCGGCTTCAGCGTGTCCGCCGGCGCCAGTCGGCTGAGCCGCCGCTGGTTCTCGCCATCGAGCTGAGCGACGAACTCCTCGGCCGTCATGCGGTAACTCCTTCCTTCAGGAGGCGCGGAAGCTCCTGGGTGAGCGTCTCCTTGGTCACGACGCGGTCGCACCGCGAATGCCAGGGCTGCGTCTGCCGCGCCAGCGCGTGCGTGGTGAAGCCGAGCACGGGCAGCCGCGCGCCGTCGAGCACCGCGAACAGCCGCTCGTAGTCGTACCCGGCCGTGAGGTCGAGCACGACGAGCCGTGGGCGCCGGTCGAGTGATGCCTGGACTTGCTCGGGCGTCCTCGCGAACTCGACCGGCACGCCGGCGAGCCGGCCCGTCTCCCTGATACGAGCGACAAAAAACAGGTCGCTGACGACCGCGAGCACGGGGGCGTCGGGGCCGGGCGGGGGCGTTCCCTCCGCGCGAAGTGGGGTTTTCTGAGCGCGGGGGGAATGCCCCCGCCCGGCCCCGACGCCCCCGTGCTCGCCGTCCTCAGTCAGCCTGTTCACGGTTGCCGAGCCAGTGCTTGTTCCACTCGGCGACGTGGGAGAGCGTGGAGAGATTGCGCATCCGGTCGAGATAGACGATGCCGTTGAGATGGTCGGTCTCGTGCTGGCTCACCCGTGCGAAGAAATCCTTGGCGACCAGATCGACGACCTGGCCTTCCCGGTCGAGACACTGCAGACGCACCGCCGTGTGGCGGGGCACCATGCCGCGCATGTCGGGGACCGAGAGACAGCCCTCCCACCCCTCCTCCATCTCGTCCGTGAGCGGCGTGACGACGGGATTGATGAGCACCATCAGGGGCACGGCCGGCGCGTCAGGGTAGCGCGGATTGGCGAGCACCTCGATGACGGCGATCTGCTTGAGGGTGTGCACCTGGGTCGCCGCCAGGCCGGCGCCGTCGTATTCGCGCATCGTCTCGATCATGTCGTCGATGAGCCGCTGGACCGCGGGTGATCGGATCGCGGCGGGATCGACCGGCTCGGCCACCTGCCGAAGCACGGGATGACCCAGGCGCGCGACCTTCAGGATCGCCATAACACGGTGAATCTTATCATGCGCGTCACTTGGTCTCGATCCTCCCGACTTTGCGGACGCCCTCGGCCAATCGACGGGCGTCGGCCTCGAAGAACCTCGCGAACTCCTCTCCCTGCTTGAACACGATCGGCGTCTCGAGCTTGTCCATCGCCCCTTTGAAGTCGGCGTCGTTGACGGCGGCGCGCATGGTGTCCCGGAGCTTCGCCAGCACGGGCTCGGGAGTGCCCCTGGGCGCGAAGACGCCGGCCCAGATGTAGAACTCCGCTTCGGCCAGGCCCAGCTCCTGGAACGTCGGCACTTCCGGGAGCGCGGCGACACGCTTGTCCCCCCACCCGGCGAGCGGCCGAAGCTTGCTCGCCTTGATGTGCGGCAGAACCACCGCCGGGCCCGAGGCGAGGGCGTCCACGTGACCACCGAGGATGGCCGTGAGCGCCGGTCCAGCGCCGGCGTACGGCACGTGGCGCAGCTTGATGCCGGCCGCGTGCGACAGGAGCTCCATCGCCATGTGGAGCGTGCCGTACACTCCCGATGAGCTGTACGAGATCTGCCCGGGCCGCCGCTTCGCGTCCTCGATGAAGTCGGCCGCCGTCTTCCAGGGCTTGTCGGCCGGCACGACGAGGATCGTCGGGTCGGCGGAGATCAGCGCGATCGAGGCGAACTGATCGACGGTGAACGCCGGGGGTCGCCCGAAGAGCTTGTCGGCTTCCGGAATGATCGAGATCGAGGAAAGCGCCAGGAGCAGCGTATAGCCGTCCGGCTTGCTCGTCGCCACGAACTGCATCCCGACGGCGCCGGCCGCGCCGGTCTTGTTCACGACCCCCACCGGGTTCTTCAGCGCCTTCTCCATGGCCGCGGCTACGGGCCGTGCCGTGAGGTCGGCGACGCCGCCCGGCGGGAACGGCGCGACGATCGTGATCGGGCGCGCCGGATACGGCTCCTGGGCCGACGCCATCGCCGCGATGGCGAGCACCGCGACCGACGCGAGCCTGCACACTCGAGCGAGCCTCATGGATGCTCTTCCCCCTTTTCGGCGAGCGCGAGCCGGGCGCGCCAGTCCAGCCCCCGCGTCACGAGCGGTCGGAGCCCCAGCAGCAGCAGCAAGAGGCCGACGCCGAGCAGCGTGGCCGAGATCGGCCGCCCCAGAAAGATCGAGTACTGGCCGTCCGACATCGCGAGCGACTGGCGCAACGCCATCTCGATCATCGGTGCCAGGACGACGCCCAGCACGATCGGCGCGGTCTCGAAGTCGAGCTTCCGGAGGAGATAGCCGAGCGCGCCCATCAGGAGCATGATCCACACGTCCACGACGCTGCCGTTCACCGCGTAGACGCCGAGAATGCAGAACGCCAGGATGGACGGGTAGAGGATCGGGTACGGCACCCGCAAGATGTTCACGAACACGCCCACCAGCGGCAGGTTCAAGACCAGCAAGACGACGTTGCCGACGTACATCGAGGCGATGAATCCCCAGAAGAGCTCGGGCTGTTGCTTGATCAGGAGCGGGCCCGGCGAGACGCCGTGGACCATCATCGCCGCGAGCATCACCGCGGGAATCGGCCCCGACGGCACCCCCAGCGCGAGCATCGGCACGAACGCGCCCGAGGTCGCCGAGTTGTTCGCCGATTCCGGTCCCGCCACTCCCGCCACCGCTCCCTGACCGAACTCCTCGGGCCGCTTCGAGAGCTTCCGCTCGACGGCGTACGACACGAAGCTCGAGATGATGTGGGCCGAGCCGGGGACGATGCCGATCAGGAAGCCGAGCACCGTGCCCCGGCCGATAGGCCACGCCGACTCGCGCCACTCGCGGCGCGTCGGCAGGAGCTCGCGGAGCTTCGGCTTGATGACCCGCGGCGGCGCGGGCAACCCGGCCGTGGCGAGGATCTCGGCGAGGCCGAAGAGCCCCACCGCCACCGGCACCACGCCGATGCCGTCGCCCAGCTCGACCACGCCGTAGGCGAAGCGGAAATAGCCGGTCATCTGGTCGATGCCGATCATGCCGAGGAGGAGGCCGAGGGCGGCCATCGCGAGAGCCTTGAGCATCGAGCCGCTGCTCATGTAGGCGAGCACAAGCAGGCCCAGAACGAGCAGCGCGAAGTACTCGGGCGGCCCGAAGCGGAGCGCGAACGAGGCGAGCGGCGGCGCCAGGAGCATCAGCCCGATCACGCTCACCGTGCCGGCGACGTACGACCCGACCGCCGCGATGGCGAGAGCGGCCCCGGCCCGGCCCTTGCGAGCCATCGCATAGCCGTCGATGCACGTCATGACCGAGGCGGCCTCGCCCGGAATCCGCATGAGAATCGACGTCGTCGAGCCCCCGTACATGGCGCCGTAGTAGATGCCGGCGAGCATGACGATCGCCCGCGTCGCATCGAGGCCGAACGTCGCCGGCAGCAGCAAGCTGATGCCGGCCAGCGGCCCGACGCCGGGGAGCACGCCGACGAGCGTCCCCACGACGCAGCCGACGACGGCGTAGAGGAGGATGACGGGCGAGAGCGCGATCGAGAAGCCGAGGGCGAGGTTGTGCAGGGTCTCGGCCATCAGAGACCGAACGGCCCGCGCGGGAGCGGCACTCTCAGGAGTGTGTCGAAGAGGAAGAACGTGGCGACGGCGAAGGCGATGGCGAGCACGGCGGTGAAGACCGACCCCTTGCGCTCGACGCCGCGCAGGAGGAACGCGAGCGACAGGGCGATGGTCGCCCGGAAGCCGAGCCGCTCGAGGGCCAGCGCGGCGAACGCGCAGACGACGAAGATCGCGACCGCGTGGCGCCACTCCGTCCAGCCGACGCTCGACAGCGCCGGCGCCTTGCCCGCGAGCGCGACCAGGAGGGCGCCGAAGCCCAGCAGCACGACGGCGAGCACGACGGGCATGTAGGCCGGACCGGGATTGCGCAGACTGCCCAGCGGCAGGCGCCGGCTCTCCCAGAGGACGACGAGCGAGAGCAGGACGAGCGCCCCGCCGGCGACCCGATCGGTCGTCAGCGTCACGTTCGCGTGCCGTTCGATCGGTAGCCGACGAGCTCCAGCAGGTTGCCGTCGGGATCGAGGAAGTAGAGGCAGTCGTGGTCGCCCCAGTCGATCGGCGCGTGATGGGGCACCCCGCGTGCGGCGAACAGCGCCTGGGCGGCCTTCAGGTCCTCCCACGCGACCTCGAAAGCGTGGTGGCTCTTGCCGAGCGGATTCCGCACGTGCTCGGGATCGGAGGGTGCGCGATCCGGCTTGAGGAACAGCGCGCAGATCGTCTCGCCCCCGCGCATGAGCACCTGATCGGCGAGACGCAGCTGGACCGACATCCCGAGCACCTCGGCGTAAAAGCGCTCGGCACGCCCGAGGTCGGCGACGTCGGCGCCGAAGTGATCGAGGCGCTTGACTTTCACGACGACGACGTCCGGCCGCCGGCGTCGAGCTTCGCGAGCGCCCACGCCGCGGCGCGGCGCACCACCGGATCCTCGTCGCCGAGCGCCCGGGCGAGCGAGCCGACGGCCCCGCGCTCACCGCGGTTGGCCAGGACGACGGCCGCGTTTCTGAGGAGCCCGGAGCGCTTGGTTCTGGTGAGGGCCGTGCCGCGGAAGCGGGCCCGGAACGCGTCCTGATCGAGCTCGAGCAGGGTCTCGAGCGGGCCCAGCGACCCGGACGGTGCCAGCGCGGGCTCACGCGCGGCCTCGGCCTTGCGGTTCCACGGGCAAACCTCCTGACACACGTCGCAGCCGAACAGCCACTCCCCCAGCTGGCCGGCGAGCTCTCCCGGGATGTCGCCGCGGTGCTCGATCGTCAGGTACGAGATGCAGCGGCGCGCGTCGAGGACGTAGGGGCCGACGAACGCGCGCGTCGGGCAGGCGTCGAGACAGGCGGTGCAGGTGCCGCAGCGATCGGGCTGGCGACGATCGAAGTCGAGCGCGGCGGTCGTGAGGACGACACCGATGAAGAAGTAGGAGCCGAGCGACGGCGTGAGCAGATTCGTGTTCTTGCCGATCCAGCCGAGCCCCGCCCGCGCGGCGAGATCTCGCTCGAGCACAGCGCTCGAGTCGACCGCGGCCCGGCTCGCCACCCCGGCGCCCGCCGCCGCGCGGATGAACTCGCCCAGCGCCTGGAGACGGGGTCGCATCACGTCGTGGTAGTCCCGCCCGCGCGCGTAGCGCGAGACGGGCCGCCAGGTCGGGTCGTCGTCCTCCCGCGCGTAGCTCACCGCCACCGCCACGACGGAACGACACCCCGGCAGGAGGCGAGCGGGGTCCAGGCGGTCGGCGCGCCCGCGGTCGAGGTAGGCCATCGTCCCGGCGTAGCCGGCGTCGAGCCACGTCTCGAGCTCGGGGCCGTGCTCTGGAGGCTCCGCCGGGCCGATCGCGACCCGGTCGAAGCCCAGCTCGAGTGCCTGCGCCTTCACCGCGCCGCTCAGCGCGAGGCCGACCAGCGTCACGCCTTGCGCGCCTTCACGACGAGGTGGGCCCGCGTCAGCGTCCGCCCGCCGTCTTCGAGAAATTTCACGTACCGGAACCAGCGCCCGTCGACCTTCCACTTCTCCTGGAGCCCGACCGCCGCCGCGAGCCCCTCCTCCACCGAGGCAAACGCCTTGACCTCGCGCTCGACCTCGAGGTGATCGACCGTGAAGCCGGTCCGCTTGAGGAGCCGCCGCACGCCGGTCTCGCCGTACGCGAAGCGCGAGGGCCGGCCCGTCTCCTTCCACTGGTCAGTGTGAAACGCGACGAAGGCGAAGACCTGGCCCGGCCGGAGCGCCCGCCCGGCCCGTTCGGCGATCGCGTCGGACATGCAGAGGTAGGCCACGACCATGTCGGGCTTGAACGGCGCGTACTCTTCGACCTCCACGTCGCCGACGACGAACCGGACGTTCGAGAGCTTCGCGGCGGCGGCGCGTCGGCGGGCCTCGTCGATCTCCTTCGCGTCGCGGTCGACGCCGACGACGGCGCGACAGAGGGGCGCCAGCGCCAGCGCGACCCGACCCGCGCCCGTCCCGGCGTCCAGCAGGGTGAGCTCGGCCAGCGGCTCGGCCTTGAGACGCTCGAGGAAGACCGGGCTCAGCTCGTCGGGGAGGTCGGCCGGGCGCGTGTTAGCCCGTGACGGCGCCATCGGACGCGCTCGAGACGAGGCGCGCGTACTTCGCCAGGACGCCCCAGGTATAGCGCGGCTTCGGTGGCTTCACGCTCTTGAGACGCTTCTTCAGCTCGGCGGCGGACAGCTCGACGTCAAGCTTGCGCTTTTTGATGTCGATCACGATGGTGTCACCGTTGCGAAGCGCCGCGATCGCGCCGCCTTCGGCAGCCTCGGGCGCGATGTGGCCGATCATGAATCCGTGGGTCGCTCCGGAGAAGCGCCCGTCGGTCATGAGCGCAACGGTGTCGCCGAGGCCGGCCCCCTGGAGCGCGCCCGTCACGTGGAGCATCTCGCGCATGCCTGGCCCGCCCTTGGGACCCTCCCAGCGGATGACGATCACGTCGTTGGGCTTGATCTTCCTCGCTTTCACGGCCTGGAATGAGTCCTCTTCGCGGTCGAACACCTTGGCGGGGCCGCGGTGGAAATCCCGCTTCTGTCCCGAGACCTTGGCGACACACCCCTCAGGCGCGAGATTACCCCGGAGGATGACGAGGCCCCCCTCGGGCTTGAGCGGATCCGAGAGCGGCCGGATGACCTTTTGGCCCGGCGCCTCGCGCGCGGCGCGCGCCTCGTCGCCGATCGTCCGACCGGTGACGGTCGGCTCGTCGGCGTACAACAGCCCCGCTTCGAGCAGACGCTTGGCGACGACCCCCATGCCGCCGGCCTCGTGCATCTCGGGCGCCGTGTAGTTGCCCCAGGGCCTCATGTCGGCGAGCACGGGCGTCTTGCGCGAGATCTTGTCGAACTCGTCGATCGCCAGCTTGACGCCCGCCTCCTTGGCGACGGCGAGCAGGTGCAGGACCGCGTTGGTCGAGCCGCCCGTCGCCATCACGCCGGCGATCGCGTTGTGGAGGGCTTTCTTCGTGATGATCCGGCGCGGCAGGACGCCCTTCTTGAGCAGGTCCATCACCAGCCGGCCCGTCTCGAAGGCCACCTCTTCCTTGCGGGGGTCGACGGCCGGCACGCCGTTGAACCCCATGGGCGACACGCCGAGCATCTCGAAGGCCGTCGACATCGTGTTGGCCGTGAACTGCCCGCCGCAGGCACCGGCGCCCGGGCAGGCGCGACTCTCGACTTCGTTGAGCTCGCGGGCGTCGATCTTGCCGGCGTTGAAGGCGCCGATCGCCTCGAAGACTTCCTGGATGGTGAGTTTGCGGCCCTTGTACTCGCCGAAGGCGATCGAGCCGCCGTAGAGCATGACGCTCGGGAGGTTCAGCCGCGCCATCGCCATGACCATCGCGGGAATGGTCTTGTCGCAGCCGGAGATGCCCACGAAGCCGTCGAAGAGATGGCCGCGGACCACCAGCTCGACGGAGTCGGCGATGGTCTCGCGGCTGACGAGCGAGGCCTTCATGCCTTCGGTGCCCATGGCGATCCCATCGGTGATGCTGATCGAGTTGAACTCGATCGGCGTGCCGCCGGCGGCGCGGATCCCTTCCTTGACCTTCTCGGCCAACTTCCGGTGGTTCCAGTTACAGGGCGTGACCTCGATCCAGCAGTGGGCGACGCCGACCAGGGGGCGCTTGAGGTCATCGTCGGTGAAGCCGATCGCCTTGAAGTAGGACCGCGCGGCCGCGCGGTCGGCGCCGTCCAGGAGGACCCGGCTCTGGTGCCTGGGGTCGAAAGTCATGCGGACACCTCCTTGTGTCGCTTGGCGACGTGTCGCTTGGCGACGAGGAACGTGAACCTACCCTGCTGGACGACCTCGCCGTGCTGATCGATGATCGTGCGCTCGTCGACGACGAGCCCACCGTCGCGCATCGGCCGCTTGGAGAGAATCCGCGACCGGCTGTGCACCGTGTCGCCCACGCGGAGCTCTCGCATGATCTGCCAGTCGAGCCCGACGAACGCGAGCACCACCAGCGGTGGGTCCTTGACGCGCCAGCCGAGCCCGATCACCATGCACAGGGGCAAGACGTCGGGGACCGCGCCGGACCCGAGCGGGGCCTCGCGCGTCATGCCGAGGTACAGCGCGACGTGCGTCTCGGTGACGGTGATGGCCGGCGTCACCTGGATATTGTCGACGACGACGTCCTCGAAGTAGGTGCCGGTCACGGGCGCTTCTCCACGATCAGGTCCGTCTCGCCTTGCTGGACGACCTCGTCGCGCTGGTTCAGCACGGTGCGCTGGAGCGTGATCAGTCCACGGTCGGGCTTCGAGAGATCCTTCTTCCCGGTCACTTTCGCCTTGAGCCTGATCGTGTCGCCGATCTTGACCGGCACCTTGAACTTCCAGCGCAGCCCGCCGAACGCGAGCGTCGCGTACGGCGCGGTGGCGCGGCTGAAGAGCCCGGACTGGATCGCGAGGCAGAGCAATCCGTGGGCGATGCGCTCGCCGAAGATCGACTGCTTCATGAACTCGGCGTCCGTGTGGAGGACGTTGTAGTCGCCGGAGAGCCCGGCGAACATCACGATGTCGGCCTCGGTCACCGTGCGCCCGGGTGACTCGTACTCCTCGCCCAGGGCGATCTCGTCGAAGTACCGTCGCTGCTCGGTCATCGCCTCGTTGAGGTGCGCGCCGCAGGCCGTCGCGGGGCTGGGGTCCCACCGACCGACGCGCGACTATGAACCGAGGATATCACGCGCGCGCGCCGAGCTCGCCCCGGACCAGCGCGGCGCCGGCGGCCAGCGCCCGGAGCTTGCCTCGGGCGACACCGCGATCGAGCGGCACCATGCCGCAGTTCGTGCACGGATAGAGCCGCTCGGGCGGAACGAAGGGCAGGACGCTCCGGATGGTCGCGGCGACCTGCGCCGGCGTCTCGATCGCGTCCGTCGCGACGTCGACTGCGCCGACCAGCACGTCCTTGCCCGCGAGCAGGCCGAGAAGCGAGACGGGGACGCGCGAGTTGGCGCACTCGATCGAGACCTGGTCGATCCGGCTCGCCGCCAGCACGGGGAACGTCTGCTCGTATTGCCGCCACTCGCCGCCCAGCGTCCCCTTCCAATCGACGTTCGCCTTGATCCCGTACCCGTAGCAGATGTGCACGGCCGTCCGGCAACGGAGGCCCTGGATGGCGCAGTCGAGCGCCTGGATCCCCCACGTCCGCACGTCGTCCATATAAACGTTGAAGGCGGGCTCGTCGAGCTGCAGGACGTCGAGGCCGAGCGCGGCGAGCTCGCGGGCCTCCTCGTTGATGACCCGGGCGAACTCCATCGCCAGCCGGGGGCGGTCGCGATAGTACTCGTCGGCGAGCGTGTCCACGATCGTCATCGGCCCCGGAATCGTGAACTTGAGCTTCTTCGTCGTATGGGCGCGGGCGAAGCGGACGTCCTCCGCGTGCACGGACCTTCGACGCGCGAGCGGCCCCGTCACCGTCGGCACCTCGGCCTTGTAGCGGTCGGCGCGGATGCCGATCGTCACGCGCCGGGTGAAGTCGACACCCTCGATCGCCTCCAGGAACCCGTGGACGAAATGCTGCCGCGACTGCTCGCCGTCGGTCACGATGTCGATCCCCGCCGCCTCTTGCTCCTGCAAGGCGAGCCGGACCGCGTCGCGCTTGCCCTCGGCGAGCGCCGCGCCCGAAAGACTCCACGGCGCCCACAAGACGCCGGGCTTCGCGAGCCACGAGGGTTTGGGAAGGCTGCCGGCGATCGTCGTCAGGAGCACAGGGCGTTTCTAGCAGAAGGGCGTCCCCGTGTCCACGCGCTCGTTGTCCACGGTGCTCGTTTGACCCCTCCGGAATCACGTGTTATAGCTCGTCGCCGTCGCTATCTCCTCAGTCCAGGGACCCATGCTCCGAGAGCTTGCCCGGAAGATCGACGCATTTCAGGATCGGTTCGGCCGGGGCGTGTCCTGGATCATGCTGCTCATGGTCCTCGTCGTCTTCTCCGACGTCGTCATGCGGTACGTGTTCAACAAGAGCAGCGTGTTCGCGCAGGAGCTCGAGTGGCATCTGTTCGGGCTCGTCTACCTGCTCGGAGCCGGCTACACGATGCTCTACGACGAGCACGTGCGCGTGGATATTCTGTACTCGCGCTGGTCTCCACGCAGGAAGGCGTGGTTCGACTTCTTCTGCTACCTGATCTTCTACTACCCGTCGGCCGCCATGGTCATGATCACGAGCTGGCCGTTCGTCAGGAACTCCTACGTGGCCCTCGAGGGCTCGCCCGACCCGGGCGGCATCCCGCTACGCTTCCTGCTCAAGTCGGTGATTATCGTCGGGTTCGCGCTCCTCACGCTGCAGGCCTTCTCGCAGAGCATCAAAAATTTCTACTGGGCGATGGGTTGGGAACCGCGCGAAGTCCGGGCGACCGAGATCCACTGATGCCGCCCGAACAGATCATCGCCGCTCTCATGTTCGCCGGGATGATAGCCTTCCTCTTCTTCGGCTTCCCGGTGGCGTTCAGCCTGATCTTCACGGGCCTCTTCTTCGGCCTGCTCGGCGTCGGCCTCGGGTATCTCAACGCCAACTTCTTCGACATCCTCCCCTTGCGGATCTGGGGCACGATGACGAACTTCACGTTGCTAGCCGTGCCTCTCTTCGTCTTCATGGGGGTCGCGCTGGAGAAATCGGGGCTCGCGGAGGAGCTGCTCGAGACCATGGCGCTCCTCTTCGGCAAGCTCAAGGGCGGGATCGCCATCTCCGTGGTCGTGGTCGGCGCGATCCTCGCCGCGTCCACGGGCATCGTGGGCGCGAGCGTCATCACGATGGGGCTCATCTCGCTGCCGACCATGCTCCGCCGCAGCTACAACAAGGAGCTCATCTGCGGCACCATCTGCGCCTCCGGCACCCTGGGACAGATCATCCCGCCCAGCGTGATCCTCATCCTGCTCGGCGACATCATGGGCGTCTCGGTGGGCGACCTCTACATCGGCGCCGTCATCCCGGGCCTCGTGCTGGTGGCGCTCTACATCGTCTACCTCCTGATCCTCGCCCACTGGAAGCCGCACCTGGCGCCACCGATCCCGGCCCAGGAGCTGGCGGCTTTCCGCGGCGACGCCGTCAAGCGGGTCATCCTCGCCCTCATCCCGGCGTTCGTGCTGATCGTGGGCGTGCTGGGGTCCATCTTCGTCGGCATCGCCTCTCCTACCGAGGCCGCATCCGTCGGCGCGGCGGGCGGGCTGATCCTCACGATGCTCAAGGGTCGCTTCTCGATGGCGATGCTCCGCTCCGTCATGCAGGCGACGACCCGGATCACGAGCCTGGCCTTCATCATCCTGGTAGGCGCCAACTGCTTCGGGCTGGTCTTCCGCGGCCTCAACGGCGACCACCTCATCCAGGACTTTCTCAAGGGCCTGCCCTTCGGAGCCTACGGGGTCCTGGCCGTCGTCATGTTCGTGATCTTCCTGCTGGGCTTCTTCATCGACTTCTTCGAGATCTGCTTCATTCACGTGCCGATCTTGACGCCGGTCCTCGTGACGCACTTCGGCTTCGATCCCGTCTGGCTCGGAGTGGTGATCGGGGTGAACCTCCAGACGTCGTTCCTGACACCGCCCTTCGGGTTCGCGCTCTTTTATCTGCGGGGCGTGGCGCCGCCCGAGATCACGACGCCGCACATCTACCGCGGAGTCGCGCCGTTCGTCGCGCTGCAACTCATCGGTCTCACGCTCGTCATCGCCTTCCCCGATCTCTCCAACTGGCTCATCCGCGCTCTACGCTGAGCGCCCCCGAGAAAGCGAACGGGGCGAAGCCTGGTCGCTTCGCCCCGTCGGGATTCGCCCCGCCCGGCCGCTAGGCGGCCGCGATCTGGGCGTGGTAGGCGGCTTCGGAGATCAGCCGCCAGTCGTTCACCGTCGCTTCGAACTTCTTGACCGAGGCGTAGGCCTTCTTGGCCTGCGGGCTCTTCTCGGACTCTTCCTTGACGACCGTGTCGGCGAGCTTCTTCAGCTCCTTCAAAGTCGGCTGCGAGAGCTGCAGGATCTCGACCTTGCTCTTGAACTCGGTCTTGAGCTTCTGCAGGGCCACGGTGTTCTTGTACTCGTACTCCATGAGCGTGTGGACCTGGGTCGCCTGGCAGGCGTGGTCCACCACCGCCTTGAGGTCGGCCGGTAGGGACTCGTACGCCTTCTTGTTGAAGCCGAACTCCGCAGTCGTCCCGGGCTCGTGCCATCCGGGGTAGTAGTAATAGCGGGCCGCATTGTGGAGGCCGAGCTTCATGTCGTCGTGGGGCCCGACCCATTCGGTCGAGTCGATGACGCCCCGCTCGAGGGCCGTGTAGATCTCTCCGCCGGGCGTCAGCACGACCGTGCCGCCGGCCGCCGCGACGATCTTGCCGCCGAGGCCCGGGATGCGCATCTTGAGCCCTTTGTAGTCGGCGATGCTGTTGATCTTCTTCCTGAACCAGCCCGCCATCTGCACGCCCGTGGACGGGCCGGGGCGCGGGACGAGATTGAAGGTGGCGTAGGTCTCTTCCCACAGCTTGAGGCCGTCGCCGTGGAGGTACCAGGCCATCATGCCCTGGGGGTTCAGGCCGAAAGGCACGGCCGAGAACCACTGCATGCCCGGCTCCTTGCCCGCCCAGTAGTACGGGGCGCCCATGAAGGACTCGATCGTGCCCTGGGACGCGGCGTCGAAGCAGCCGAACGCCGGCATCAGCTCCCCGCCCGCGAACACCTGGATCTTGAGCCGCCCGCCGCTCATCTCGTCGATGATCTTGCCGAGGCGCTGGGCCGCGCCCTGCAAGACGTCGAGCGCCGGTGTCCAGGTCGTCGACATGCGCCACTGGAACTTCGGCTGCGCGATGACGTTCGGCGCGTCGATCGCCACCGTCGGGCCGGCCGCCGCCAGCACGCCACCGGCCTTCACCAGAAATCTGCGTCGCTCCATAGGTCCTCCCGTCGACAGAGTGAGATCGGTCGTGGCTCGTCGCGAGAATAGCACACCGTCTGCAGTGGCCAGGAATCGCGCGGAGGCTCCGGCGAAGCCCCGCGGCGATCAGATCGGATCGATCGGCGGGTTCTCGGCGATGAGCCCCTTGGCGCGAGCCATCTCGACCAGCCGCTCGATCGCCGCGCGACCGCCGCCGCCGAGCGTCAGCGCGTGGTCGTTGACGAACGTGAAGACGAAGCGCCGGCACGTCTCCCGGTCCATCCCCCGCCCGTACTGCATCGCGTAGTCGAGCGCTTCGTCGACGTGGTCGTGGGCCCAGGCGATGGAGTCGCGGAGCCCCTGCGAGAGGTTGCGGTGAAGCTCGTCGCCGAGGTCCCGCCGCATCACGTTGACGCCGAGCGGCAGCGGCAGCCCCGTGTCGCGTCGCCAGGCCTCGCCGAGGTCGAGAACGTTCGTCAGGCCGAGCTTCGCGTGAGTGATGGGGCCCTCGTGGATGAGCAGGCCCACGTCGGCCTGACCTTCGAGCACGACCCCGGCGATCCTATCGAAGGCGACCTCGATCAGCGGCGGATCGCCCACGTAGAGTCGCAGGAGCAAGGCGGCGGTGGTGTGCTTGCCCGGGATCGCGACGACCCGGTCTTCGAGCGCAGCCGTCGGAATCGGCTCGCGCGCCACGAGGATCGGCCCGGCGGTCGTTCCCATCGCCGCGCCCGCATCCATCAGGCGGTACCGGTCGGCGATGAGCAGGTAGGTCGCGAAGGACACCGCCGTCACCTCGAACTCGGCGTCGCGCGCGCGACGATTCAGCGACTCGAGGTCCTCGAAGACGAGCTCGACGCCGACGCCGGGGATCGTCACCTTGCCGGCGGCGAGGGCGCAAACCATGAAGGCGTCGTCCGGATCCGGGCTCACGCCGATGCGCACGATCTTCATCCTTCGCTCGCCCGGGAACGTATCACCGGCCACACGCTGCACGCGTTACTCGAGAAGTCGAGGAGTGGCTACCTAAGCGAAGCCCAGCCGGAAGTCGCCCGCGCGGATCGCGCGGATGATCGCGTCGCGGCTCCGCGAGGCGTCGACCTCGACCCACGCTCGGCCGAAGTGGATGGGACCATGCGCGTCGTCGGTCGCGACCTTCACGAGCGGGATCTCCGGGGATTCGTAGAGCGGACGGCGCTGGCCGGTGTCCGTCACCTCGATGGCGTCGAGGGCGATGCCACCGGCGACGATGCGTCGGATGCGCTCGAGCGTCTGGGCGACCGTGAGCTGGTAGCGCGCCGGATGGTTCAGGACGTGGAGCGTCTCGCGGTCACCGACGACCTTGCCGATGTGTTGGTCGAATCGCGGCCAGTTCAGCTCGACGCCGTGGAACAGGAGAAGCTTCGACGACAGCTTGGGAAGCGACCGCCAGTAGCTGTCGTCGATCCAGTTCTCGTGGTCGGTGATGGCGAGGAAGTCGTAGCCGAGCGCCTCGTACTCGGCGATGAGCTGGGCGGGCTCCTTGACGCCGTCCGAGAAAGTCGTGTGCGCGTGGAGGTTGCCGCGGAGCCAGGGCATCAGCAGGGCGCCTTGCGGGGGGCGCCGGGTCGGCCGGCCACGGTCACGGACTCAGGGCGCAGCGGGAGCCGTACGCCGAACGGGCGGAGGACCGTCCCAGGTGATCGAGAAGCCCAGGGCGAAATAGCCGCTGACCTCGTTCCACCCGGAGTTCGGAGAGCCCACGGGCGTGTTCGGCGATACCCAGCCCGCCACGCCAAAACGCCCGGTGGAGGTCGCCGTCTCACGCCGCTTGGACATCGGTCCGATGAATGCGGGGTCGTGCTGGACCTGGCCGCCTCGCGGATAGTGATCCGCGTCGCCAGGGCGCGTCTCGTCCTGGAGCCCGGGCGGGATCACGTCGCGCTCCTCGCGCGCCGGCGGCGGCGACGGCTTCTTGATCTCGACCTGCTGGGCCCAAGCGGGGGTCGCGAACAGCATCGCGAGCGCGATCACGACCGCGTATTTCATACAATCTATTGTACCGCTTCGGTCGAGACCGCAACCAGGTATTGCTGGCGCGATATTGTCTATCGCCGGCGCCACATTGCTCACGCGCGAGGCGAGCGCCCGGAATATCCGGAAGCTCACGCGCGGCACGCGACCATGAGGGCGGCGACGTTGGGGAGAGTATCGAGCGCAGCCGCAGCGCGCTCGATCGCCTCCACACGCGCCGAGGGGAGCGCGCGCCCGGCATTGTCGCGAAACTTGGCGACGATCGCCGCCGGCTCGAGCGGCCGCGCGGCGCCTCCGCGACCGTCGGGCTCCCGCGCCTCGACGAGGCGGCCGTCGCGGAGTCGTACCCGGACCCATCCCGGGAAGCCGTCGGGGAAGCGTGACGCGGGATCCACGGTGTGCTCGACCCGGGATGCGAGCCCGAGGACCCGCTCGTCCCTGATCCGGTCCTTGGTGTAGGTGTCGAGGCTCACCCGGCCGTCCAGCAGGGCCGCCGCCACCGAGTACGCCAGGCTGAACTGGGCGTCGTAGGGGGTGCGGGGGCGCAGCTTGGCCTCGCGCGGCTCGCAGACGATGGGAACCTCGCCGGCGGGCACCCGGCACTCGATGCGCTCGATCGAGTGGGGCTCGATCGCGTGCTCGCGGCGCAGGGCTAGCGCGCAGTCGAGATAGGCGTGGTTTGAACCTGCCCCGATTTGGTGGACACCCCAGATCGCACGGAAGTGCGGTAGGAGTGTGTCATGGCCAAACGCAAGCGGCGGG